>CAYRES010000005.1:185977-199558 GCA_964423425.1 uncultured Gaiellales bacterium
TTTTAATTGCCCTCGGGTTCAGGGTTTGCCCCGACTGGGGCTACATGCACGGGGGGGGGGGGCCCTCCAAGGCGCGCCCGCCCCTCCGCGCAGCTCGCAGTTGCCTCTGAGTCGGCTAGTTCACCTTCCTCTTCGGCATGAACCACACAGCAAGACCGGCGGCTATCAGCGCCCCGAGGAAGAAGAGCAGCCGGGGCATACTGTCCGCCCAGGAGCCACCTGAACCGACTGCCCCGCCGCCGCCCGCATCAATCCTGGTGGGTACCGGGATGGTCGTCGAGGTGCCGCCCACCGTTGTCGCGGTGGTGGTGGTGCCTTCAGCCGTAGTCGTGGTGGTGGTCGAGGCCGCCTCGGTGGTAGTGGTGGTGTCGGTAGGCACCGTGGTGGTGCCCTCAACCGTGGTCTGGGTGGTGGTCACCGGTTCGGTGGTCGTGGTGGTCGGGGCTTCGGTGGTCGTGGTGGTCGGGGCGGTCGTGGTGGTGGTCGGAGCGGTAGTCGTGGTGGTGGTCGGAGCGGTAGTCGTGGTGGTGGTCGGAGCGGTAGTCGTGGTGGTGGTCGGGGCGGTAGTCGTCGTGGTCCCGGTGGTCGGCACCGTGGTGGTAGCCGACACGGTGGTCGTGGTGGGCTGAGTAGTTGTCGTGGTGCCTACGCAGTTGGAGTTGCTGATGGTGAGGATGAAGTTGCCACCCCCGCCTGTGTACGAGAACTCGACGTGAGCGCTCACCGCGGTGATGGGGGTGACGCCGTCGAGCGCAGAATGAGTGACGTTGAAGTGCATCGCTCCAAGCGGCCCGCCTTGGCCCTGCGTGCTGCCCGGTGTAACTGTCTGCGAACCGTCACTGTATGTGACGTACAGCGTGGCGCTGGTCAGGGTGTTGTTCCCACCCGGTGTGAGGATCCAGTGCCAGAAGCCATTCACGCAGGTGATGTTCTGCCCTTGCCCGCTCCATTGGAGTACTGAATCGGCGGCGAAGGCGGATGTGGGTGTGACCGCCGGCACTGTGGCCAAAGCCAGCAGGACGACGGCCAGCACGACAGCCGCAGCCATTCTCGTGATTTGACTGTTCAACCGGGTCTTCATGGCCGCCTCCTTTCTCATGCTTGATTTCTGACTCTTTCACTCTTCTTATCACCATTTCGAAGACTTTCAAAACATGGGAACGGGATGGCGGCACGCGAGAGGAACGGCGGCGCACAGGACAGCCGGTGGCACAAGTGCGGTGCAGCGCCGCCGTCGGTCCAGCCACCCTGCGTATCGATGCGGGGCTTCCGTGTTTGCCCTGGAAGCGGTCGGGGAATTGTGCGCTCCGACATGGACGACCGCGACCCCACCGACCGCAGCATCCACGCCGACGGCCTCTGTCGCTGGTTCGGCGACCTCCATGCCGTCGACGAGGTGAACCTAGCCATCCCTTCGGGGCAGGTGTTCGGCTTTCTGGGTCCGAACGGTTCCGGGAAGAGCACGACCGTGAAGATGCTCACCACCATTCTTGCGCCCACGAAAGGTCGAGCCTACGTGGGCGGATACGACGTCACCACCGAGAGCGCCGCCGTGCGCAGACTCATCGGGGTGGCGTTGCAGGACGTGGGCCTCGACCCCCTCATGACCGCCGCAGAACTGCTCACGCTGCAGGCCCGGCTGTTCGGCCACCCCGGCGAAGAAGCCCGCAGCCACGCCCGCAGTCTGCTCCAGAAAGTCGGCTTGACCGAGGTCGATCCCAAGAAGAGGGTCGGCGCCTATTCCGGCGGCATGAAACGCCGGCTCGATCTCGCCCTCGCCCTGGTACACGACCCGAGCATCCTCTTTCTGGACGAGCCGACCACCGGGCTCGACCCGGCGAGCCGCGTCTCGATCTGGGAGGAGGTGGCACGCCTCAATCGCGCCGAGGGGATGACCATCTTCCTCACCACCCAGTACCTGGAGGAGGCCGACCGTCTGGCCGATGAGGTGGCCATCATCAATCGCGGACGCATCGTCGCCCAGGGCACACCGGCCGGTCTCAAGGCGGAGATGGGCAAGGAAGTGGTGACCCTCGGTTTCGCCTCCGCCGAGGCGGCGGCGCGAGCGGAGGAGGTACTCGCGGACATCGTGCCGCGCCGCCAGATCTCCGGCAGGGAGGTCATCTGCTACTTCGGCGCGGCGGGGAGTGCCATCGCCGACATCGTCCGCCGTCTGGATCAGAAATCCATTGCCCTGGCCGATCTCACCGTGAACCCCACCACCTACATCTATGACGCCATGCGCTCCCTGCTCAACAATGGTTGGGAAGCGCAACCGCTACTCGTCGGTCTCGGCGTCTCGCTCGCGTTCGCCTCGCTCACCGGCGTCCTCGCTCTATGGCAGGCGAGGCAGGCGACCCGTCTTGGGGTAATGTAAGGAGGAGGTGATACTCCCGAGGAGGGGAAGCCCTCGGGCAGATGCAGCCTCCTTGGGGTGGTGCTTCGACATCCCTCGACAACGAGCGCCCAGTGGGAGGACACATGGCCGAGACTGATGCAGCGAGAAGACAGGAGACCACCGCCATGGTTGCCGGCCTGCTTGCCGGTCAGCGCTTCGCCGTCCTCTCGACGGCCTCCGGGATGAGCCCCTATGCCAACCTCATCGCCTTCTGGGCTCCCGATGACCTCGCCTACGTCGTGTTTGCCACCATGCGTGCCACCCGCAAGTTCAATTACCTGGCCGAGAACCCGCACGTGGCCCTCCTGTTCGACAACCGCTCCAACCGTGGGGTGGACGTGCGGGAGGCCATGGCCGTCACGGCCACCGGTACCGCCCGTGAGTTCACGCCTGCAGAGCGAGATGAGGTCCTCACCCACTTCCTGGCCAAACATCCCCACTTGGAGTCGTTCGTGGCCTCTCCCGGGTGCGCCCTTGTCGGTATCGACATCGACACCTATTACGTGGTGACCCGCTTTCAGAACGTGGTCGAACTACACATGCGCGCCCCGCACGCCGAGGGAGGGTGACCCATGTCGCCGTCTGCAGCCGCCGCGCCCGGAGCCGCCGCGCCAGAAGCCTCCGCCGCGCCCGGAGCCGGTCAGGAGTCCGCGGCTGCGGGATCCGCCGGTCTGCCCTCCGCGCAGACCTGGGTCGCCGGCCTCGAAGATCTCCAACCAGCCGACAAGCCGCTCGCCGGGGGCAAGGCCGTCTCTTTGGCTGCAATGCTTCGTGAGGGTCTCCTCGTGCCTCCCGGACTGTGCGTGCTCACCACCGCCTACGACCACTTCGTCGAGACCGCAGGGCTGCGCGAGGCCATCGCTCTTGAACTGGGCCGCAAACGCTTCGAAGACATGCGTTTCGAAGAGCTGTGGGACGCCTCCTTGCGCATCCGTAACCTGTTCGCCCGCACCACCCCTGACCCTGAGCTGGGCAACGCCTTGATGACGGCTCTCGCGGCCCGCTTCGGCTCCTCCCGCTGCGTGGTCCGCTCCTCCGCCCCGGGCGAGGATGCCGCTCAGACCTCTTTCGCCGGGCTCCACGAATCGTACGTGAACGTGTCGGGCAGCGCCGAGCTCCTCGCCGCCGTCCAGCGCGTGTGGGCCTCGCTCTGGACCGACCGAGCGCTCCTCTACCGGCAGGAGCTGGGGCTCGACGTCTTCTCCAGCACCATGGCCGTGGTGGTGCAGGAACTGGTCTCGGGGGAGGTCTCCGGCGTTGCCTTCTCGGAGAGCCCGCTCGATCATTCCCAGGCCGTCATCGAAGCCGTGTGGGGCCTGAACGAGGGACTTGTCGACGGGCTCATCGAACCCGACCGCTTCATTCTCGACCGCCGGACGGGAGCACTCCTCGAGCACCATGCCCCGGTACGAAGCGCGCGGGTGGCGTCGGCTGGTGCCGGTACCACCGTGGTACCCCTGCCGCCGGAGCAGCGTGACTCTGCGCCACTCGACGAGGCGGGCGTCGACCTCGTCTTCAGTGCTGCCCGCAGCGCGGAAGAGCTCTTCGGCTCCCCCCAAGACATGGAGTGGACACGAACCGGTGAACCGCTGTTCGTGCTTCAATCGCGCCCGGTGTCCACCCTGAAGGGCGGCGCGGGTGCCTCTCCCTCCGCTGAGGCCGACGAGATCGCTCTGGCCCACGCTGCCGGCGAGCCCGTGAAGGACGAACGCCCCTGGTATCTCAGTCTCCACCGCAGTCTCGCCAATCTGAAGGTGCTCAGACAGCGGGTGGAAGAAGAAGCCCTTCCTGCCATGGAGCGGGAAGCAGCCGCCTTGGCGAGAATGGACCTCGAATCGCTCTCCGCTGAAGCCCTCGCAGACGAGATCGCCCGGCGCGAGGCCGTGGTCGCTCATTGGCAGAGCGTGTACTACCGCGACTTCATCCCCCTCGCCCACGGCATGCGTCTCTTCGGCGAAGCATACAACGACGCCGTCGCCCCCAAGGACCCCTTCGAGTTCATGGACCTCCTCGCCGGTACAAGGCTCATGAGCGTGGACCGAAACCGGCAGCTGGCGGAGCTGGCGGCCCGCGTCGACACGGAGGGCGCCGCCGCCATGACCTCTCTCCTCGACGACTATCTGGACCGCTACGGCTCCGGACCCGGCACTCCCGAGCCGGTTCGCGCCCGCGAGAGAGGGAATCTGGGACGCCTCCTCCGCGAACTTCGGGAGAGTGAGACGTACCGCGACACCGAGGCGCGGAGCAACGCGGCAGCGGACCGCGAGCCGGAAGGCCCAAAGGACGTGCGCGCAGCTGCGACCACAGGGGAGGCCGCCCCACCTCGCCGGACCTCTGCCGAGAACCGGGCCCAAGCCTACCTGGCCCGCTTCTCCGGTGCTGAGCGGACATTCCACGAGGAACTCCTTGATCTGGCCCGCGCCGCCTACCGTCTGCGGGACGACGACAACGTGTATTTCGGTCGCCTGGAGAACCACCTCGCCGCCGCCCGGGAGGTCGAGCGGCTGCGGCGCGGGCGACCATCAGGCGAGGAACCGTCGAACGACATTGGCGGCGCGGCTACCGAGCAGGCCGAGAAGGCACAGGGTACGCAGGTCGAGACGCGGGTTGCGCCGACCGCCAAGGGGGGCGCCGGAGAAAGGGACGCCGAGGGGGGCGCCGCACCCGGGGCCCACGGCGCAGAGGCCGTCGCGCCCGAGGCCGCCCCAGAGAGTTCCACGCCCCAGGCCGCGGTGCCCCCGGCCGCGGTCGGACCCTACCTCAAGGCACGGCAGCTGGTGGGCCAACCGGCCGGACCCGGCCTCGCGGTGGGCACGGCAAGGGTCATCGCTCACGGCGACGACCTCTTTGCCTTCGAGCGAGGAGAGATACTGGTGTGCGATGCGCTCGATCCGGCTATGACCTTCGTGGCCCCGCTCGCCTCCGCCATCGTCGAGCGACGGGGGGGAATGCTCATCCACGGAGCGATCATCGCCCGGGAGTACGGCCTGCCCTGTGTGACCGGAGTTCCCGCAGCCACCGAGGTCATTCGCACGGGAGACTTGTTGACGGTCGACGGCTACCTAGGCATCGTGGTCGTGGGGGGAGCTCCCCCGGTCTGACGAAAGCGCTCGCTGAACAACCCCTCCGACTCGGGGCTCCCCACCAAGACCAGCGTGGCCCCAGGCTCGAGTACGGTGTCGGGCTCGACGTTGAGATCGGGCTCCTCCTCACCTTCCCGCTGCACGGCTATCAACGTGGCCCCCGTCAACGTACGCAGGCGGGAGGCGGCCAAGGTCACCCCGGCCAGCCGAGCAGGTACTGTGCGCAGGAAGATGTGGACCCCCTCCGTGAGGAAGATCGTCTTTCGACCCTCTATGACGTTACTGAGGATGCTCGCGCCCACCGAGGCGTGTGACACCACAAAATCGGCTCCAGCGGCGTAGAGCTCCGACACGTTCTCCTCGCGATTGGCCCGGACGACGATGCGGATGTGCTGATTGAGGTGGCGGCAAGCAAGAGTGATGAACACATTGGCGCCGTCGTCGTTGGTGGTGATGATGAGCCCTCGGGCATGCTCCACGTCGGCCTCTTCCAGCAGCGCCCGCCGGCTGGCGTCGCCCTGTACCACTCTGCGCGCCCCCCGGATCTCCGGTATGTCTTCGGAGAGAACGGCGGCATTCTTGTCGACGACCACGTAGGGGACTCCCTCCCGCTCCAGGAAGCCTGCCGCCGACCTCCCCACGGTGCCGAACCCCATGATGAGCACCAAGTCCTCACTCGAGTTCTCTCCCACGAATCGTTCCAGTAGCTCCAGTTGCTCGGCGCTCCCGGCGAGCAGCATGACCGTGCCCTCGTCTATGCGCGTGTCCGGCGTGGGCAGGGCGAACCGGCCTCTCTCCCAGATGCCGATGACCGACACCCCGGTCTTCTCCCGGATACCCGTCTCGGCCAGGGTGAGCCCGGCAAGCGGGGTGCCGTGCGCGGGTATCTCCGCAAACAGAAGGGAACCCATGGAGTCCACCACATGCGACATGGCGCCCCAGGTGGTGGACCGCACCGCCAGATACCCGCCCAGGATCTCCCGAAGCGGCACCACGTGTTCTCCGCCGGCGATCTTGAGCAGGTCGGCCCGCTCGATCTCGGTCGCCACCGCCACCACCGGCGTGTCGCACAAGGCCTTCACCGTGAGCACCAAGTTGGCGTTGTCTGTGTCCACCATGTTGGCCACCACGATACGGGCGGACTCCACCCGCACCCGCTGGAGCACCCGCGCGTCGGTGGGAATGCCGTAGACGACCTTGATGCCCTCTTCGTCCAACCTGCGCACCTGCTCGTAGCCGGGCTCAACCAGCACGTACGGAATACCTCCGGCCTGCAGAAATTGCGCGAGCGCGTGAGTGACGGCATCCCACCCGCACAGCACCACGTGGTCCGCAAGCTGAGCCGGTGCTTCCACCCGCGGCCTGTAGCGCAGGCTCCGCTCCACCCAGGGAGCCATGAAGAGGCTGATGGTTCCGAAGGGAAAGACGATGAGCAGGAAGAAGACGCCCGACAGCGTCACGAGGCCGGAGAAGAGCCTGCCCGCGTCGCTGGTGAAGGTGATGTCGCCGAAACCGAGCGTGGTCATGGCGGTGATGGTCCAGTAGACGGAGGTGGCAAACGAGTACTCTTCACCCTCCAGAGTCCGCATGAGCCCGCCGAAGATCAGCGAATACACGATGATGATCACGACGAGGAATACGCAGTAGAGGCCAAGGATCAGCAGATTGCGCCTCATACCACCCCGCACCAGACGCGTGAATGTCGACTGCCCACGTCTCATCGGTCTCCTTCGTTGCCGAGCACAGGAGCTGCTACCGGGCCTTGGGCGCGGACCTCGAGGGGGGAAGAGGCAAGACGGGGAGCAGCAATCCCGAACGGCGCATATACTCACCGTATTCCTCGCCGAATGTTTCCAGCATCATAGCTTCTTCCCGTCGTATCCTCAGCAGAATCACAACCACCACCCCCGCGGTCCAGGTCAGCCCTATGAACCAGTTGGCCGTCATGAGAAAGGCGGCCACATGCAGAAGGAAGAAGGCCGAGTACATGGGGTGCCTCACGAAGCGGTACGGGCCGGTCACGATGAGTGTATGCCCGTCGGCAATCCGGAGCCTCACAGAGAAGTTGCTCCCCAGATGTTGGTGAACCCAGATAAACAGAGCCAGGGCCGCCAATGCGAGAGCCAGCCCCAGCCCGCGGAGGAGGGGACTGAACGGCAGCGCAGCCCACGCGAGCAGCTCCGGCGCGAGCAGGTAGAGGAAGAAGGTCAACACCTCATAGCAGATGAAGAGGCTCAAGAGAACCGAGTAGCGCCTGCTCTCCTCGATGACGGTCTGAAGCCCCGCCCGCCGGGCCCGGATCTCGTAGTAGATCCTGATGGCGGAGAAGGCCAGGTAGACCGCTATCAGCCCGATCTTGAGGACCAGCTCCACGGCCTCAGCCCTCCATCACGGCAACGCTGAGGTGAGTGGCAGGCAGGGAGACGGCGCGGGGGCAGGCGGCGCGCGCGGAGGCGGCAACAGGTAGGTGGGCTTCGTGCAGGGACGTGGCGGGCCGGTGGGTCGTCGGCAGGGATGTGGCGCGCACAACCACCGCCCGCAATCCACCCACGGCCGTCAGCGCTCGGGCCCGGCATACGAGGAAGGCCGCCCCGGATGAATCCCGATTACGCAGATTCCCCTCCATGGCCTCTCAGCATAAAGGCTCTCCGACCTTCCCTCAAGTGACACACACAACCGTCGGGAGCATGGACGCGGTCATGCTTGTTGATGATGCTCGATACGTGGCCTGGATCAGCCGGGTGGAGGGGCCGGCCGGCCCGGGAAGACAAAGCCGATGCCCGACATGCAATCACAGCAGAAGAGGCCTAGGAGCGGGGAGAGGTACTCCTCTTCCTCTACCACCTCTACGTACAGATGAACCCGCCGAGAGAGAAGCTGTGGTTTCGCTGCTGTTTCGCCTGCAGGCAGAGAGGCAGCTCTTTGACCTCACCTTCGGTACGAGGGAGGAGGCACTGCCTGCACTCACTCGTAGCGAAGCGCCTCTATCGGGTCTTGGCGGCTCGCCTTCCACGCCGGATACACACCGAAGAAGACCCCGATCGCAGCCGACACACCGACGGCCAATCCAACCGCCTCCGGGGTCACGACGGCAGCGTATCCAAGCAGGGGACCTACCGCTCTCGAGAGCAGGTATCCGCATACCACCCCGAGTACCCCTCCGAAAACCGACAACACCAGGGACTCGATCAAGAACTGTCCCATGATGTCGCTGCGCCGTGCACCGATGGCCTTGCGGATACCGATGTCGCGAGTCCTCTCGGTCACCGACACCAGCATGATGTTCATGATGCCGATGCCTCCCACCAGGAGGCTGATGCCGGCGATGCTCCCGAGCAGTGCCGTCAGGGTACCGGTGACACTACTCATGGTTTCCATGAGGTCTGCCTGATTGTTGATGGTGAAGTCATCCTCGGCTCCGTCCGCGATCTTATGGCGTTGCCTGAGCAGAGTGGTCACCTGGTCCTCAACCTGGGCCATGGACTGCTCATCGGCGGCCTCGATGCCCACGCCGCTGAATCCATCGCCGCCGGTGAGCCGCTGAAGCACGGTGGTGGCCGGGAGAACCACCACGCTGTCACCGCTCGTCATGCCGCCGCTCCCCTTGCTCTCCAACACTCCGACCGTCGTGAAGGGCAGGCCATCTATCTTGATCGTCTGACCCAGGAGACTGCCCGCCATACCTAGATCGGCTGCCACTTCGCCCCCCACCACCGCCACCCGGGACCCCTTCGCGACCTCGGTGTCGGTGAGGAAGCGGCCTTCTGCGACCGTGTAGCTTCGCACGTCGACCCAGGCCGACGTGGTACCGGTGATGCTCTGTGTTGCCTCCTGCCCCTCGAACGACACCGTTGCGCTGGTAGAGACCTCCGGGGCAACAGCTACCACATTCGGCACACCGGCCATCGCCTCCACGTCTGCCTGCGAGAGCTCCTTGGCTCCCAGCACCCGCGGGGACTGGCGCACGTACAGGAGGTTGCTACCCAGGGCGGCCACGGAACTCTCGACCTGGGCTTGTGCTCCCTGACCCACAGAGACGAGTCCGATGACGGCGGCGATGCCTATGACCACGCCGAGCACCGTAAGCGCTGAGCGGCCTTTGTTTGCCACGAGCGCAGCAAGTGCCATGCGCAGCGATTCCAAGAGGGTCATCGTGCAACCTCCTCCCCGCGCATCGCGGGTGCGAGGGATTGATTCCCCTCTCCAGAGATACGGCCGTCACGGATGTAGACCACCCTTCCCGCCCGATCGGCGACCTCCTTCTCGTGGGTGATGAGGAGAATCGTGCGGCCTTCCTCGTGCAGACGCACCAGCAGGCTGACGATCTCCTCCCCGGAACGGGAGTCGAGGTTGCCGGTCGGTTCATCCGCCAAGAGCAGCTCGGGATCGTTGGCCAAGCTGCGGGCGACGGCCACCCGCTGCCGCTCACCGCCCGACATCATATTCGGCCTATGCTCCAGCCGGTGGCCCAACCCCACCGTCTCGAGAAGCCTGATCGCCTTTTGACGCCGCTCTTTGCCGTTCACGCGCGCATAGATCATGGGGAGCTCAACATTGTGAAGGGCCGTCAGCCGAGGAAGCAGGTTGAAGGTCTGGAACACGAAGCCGATGGAGTGACGGCGCGTATGGGCAAGCTCGGCCTCGCTGAGCCCCGAGACATCCCGGCCGCCCAATACATACCGGCCGGAGGTGGGTCGGTCCAGGCACCCGAGGATATTCATGAGTGTGGATTTTCCAGAGCCGGAGGGTCCCATGAGTGCGAGGAACTCTCCCCTGCCGACGTGCAGATCGATTCCGTCCAAGGCCCTGACCCCGAAGTCACCCGCTCCGAAGACCCTGGTTATGCCGTTCATCTCGATGACCGACGCGCAGGTCATCGGCCTCCTCCTCCAGGACCCCCCTGGCCGCCAGCAGGAAGACCCTGTGGTCTCTCGCCGCCGAATCCGCCGGCTCCAGGGATCATCGGCATGTCGGCGCCGGATCCACCCGTGGACACGGTGACGCCGGACGCTGCCTGCACGAGTACAAGGGCGCCTTCCGATAGTCCGTCGCGGATCTCAATCAAGCTGTCGTCGGAGAGCCCAAGCTCCACGATGAGGGGGGTAGGAAGAACCTCGCCCCCGTTCTGAGAAACTTCCCCCACCAAGACCATGCCTCTCCCGTCTCGCTCCATGACCGCCGTGACAGGCAGCACCAAGACGTTCTCCGCCTCGTGGGTGATGATGTCCGCGCTCACGCTCATGCCAGCCTTGAGTCCAGGCACGATCTCGTCAAAGGCAACGATCACGGGAAAGGTGACAACCCCGCTGGTGGCATTGCCCGAGGAAGAGGCACCCGATGTGCCGCTTCCAGAGGAGACGAGACCCGCCGATACTCTCTTCACCGTCCCGGAGAACACCTGATCGACGAGAGCGTCCACCGTCAACTCCACCTTCTGGCCCTCATACACGAGAGAGATGTCGAGTTCATTGACCTGAATGGTGGCCTCCATCGGGGCCTGTGGGGTGAGCACAAGGATGGTGTCCCCGTTCTGGACGACATCTCCCACAGCCGCCTCGACGCTCAACACAAGAGAGTCCGTGCCCACCGCACAGAAGGCGTCCGGGCCGGCCTTCGTGGTGGCCGTGCGGCCGCTGTCTTCAAGGAAGGCGTAGACGGCATCCTGGGTGCGCCAGCCGTACGTGCCGTCTTGGTCGCCCTCGTAGTACTCGAGGGCGGCGAGCGTCTTCTGCACGGCCAGCACGTCATCGCCGGAATCACTACTCGACGTCAGCGTCCTGTAGAAGACATCGATACCCGTCAACGCGTACGCACCGTTCCCGTCAACGGCGAAGAGCTCCGCACCGGGGTCGATGCCATCCCCCTCGGCGATGCCGATGGACGTCACCGTGCCCTGGGTCTGGGTGCGCACCACGATCTCTTTGGCAGCCGCGACCGTACCGGACCCAAAGACCGTCTGCCGGACCTTGCCGCGCTCCACCACCACTTCCGTGTATGCGGGGTCTGACTGAGCCTTGTCGCCGCCGGTTAGCAGAATCACACCACCCGCTACGGCTCCGGCCGCCACCACCGCTGCTACGATCCACCACCACGTACGTCTCTTCATGTGTTCACCGCCTCCATGCCAACAGCCACCCATCCGCATGAACGTACCGCCCGCGTATGAAGAATGTATGAGGAACACCGCATGGAAGCGCAAGAAGGTGCCGCGCCTCAGATGCCCGAGACGGACTGTCCTCCGTTTGGGCCCTGCTGTTTGGACGTTCTCACCCGGTTCTTCCGGGATGCCCGCTTCGTGAACCGCACCACCATGAGGGCATGGTAGCGTCAAGCCTTGGGCTCAGCCGCCCAGGTAGATCACGAGTTCGACCTTCCTCTTCTCGATCCACTTGGCCCAGATGATCTCGTTCTTGACTTGATCGAGGGGGATCTGTCCGGCATCGGTGATCGCCGTAACCTCAACGCCTCCCTGAGGGCAGATGGTTGAGGCCCACCCCGTATTTCAGACCACGGATGACGTTCTCGATCTCGCCCATGGCGGCGATGATCGGCTTCCAGCTCCAGAGTGTGGCCCTCTCGGTCTGAGATGAAGGCATGGTAGGCATAGGGGGTGAAAAGGGCGAGCTGGCTCCCGGGGCTGGGAGGCACCCGGCGGCAGATGAGGCGGAAGCTCTCCTTCCTGCCAAACGGGGTATAAGAGAGTTCAGCCACGGCCGCTCCCGGAAAGATGTAGGGGATGGCGGTCCAGGCCGCACCACCGAGCAGATCGGCGCACACCTTCTCAGCATTGGCCGGGGCTGCTGCCCATTGATCCGTCGTGGCATCGGACGTGCTGGATGAGCCATCCGCGCTGCGAGCATGATGCGCGAACAAGTGTCTCTCCTCTCCCGTCCCCACCCGCCCCATGCGTAGATGCCACGGCTGCCATTGGCGCCAAGAGCCGGCCGTCGGCAGCATGAGTTATCCTGGGCAAGCAGCCGGGACAACCAACAAAGGAGCGTGGCAGTTCAATGTGCACCCTGGAGCCTGTGCCAGCCAACCTCCGCACCCTGACCGGTTTCCCCGGCCCCTACCACGCCATCTGCCGGGAAGAGCGCAATCTGGCCGCTCTCCTCTACCACCTGCTCTTGGTGGGCGACAACCTGGAGAGGTTCCTCAAGGTGGCTGGCTACGGCCAACCACTTCATCCGACCCAGTCTGCCCTCTACTTCGAGTACGCCTTCCTGCGGGATCTCTGGGCCACCCTCGACCCGAGGCGTTCCACCGCAGAGGGAACCCCCACGCAGAAGCTGGAAGCGGCCAACAAGAAGAAGCGGGAAGTTATTCTTGAACTCCTGCAGCCGGCGGAAAGCGAGTATCTGAAGAACTGTGGTGTCCTTGAGTTCAACACCCACTTCGGCGCCGGCTCCCGACCCTCAAGAAGAGAGATCCAGAGCCCCAGTACCTGGTCACTTCCCGCCTACGCCAAGACGCTCACAGATCCGACCGAGATACTGAAGGTCTCCCGCTTCAAGTGGGCCTTCAACGCCAAGCCCGACCTGGTGATCCACTCAGACCACGACCACGCCCTCTGCATTGAAGCCAAGCTGGAGTCAGGCGAGGGCAGCTACCCTGCCACGGCAGCGGAGAAGCTGATCTTCAAGAACCTGGGGCTCACCTACGTGGGTCAGCTCGACATTCAGCGCTACCTCATGACTGAGCTTCTGGGGATCGAGACAGAGTTCGTGTTTCTGGTGGCCGACCGCAAGGTCGGCAAGACGGCCGAGAAGGTGCTCAGCTGGGCAGAGGCGTTCGAGACGCTGGAGCTCGATGGCCAGCCGGCGTTCGTGCGCGAGTGGGTGAGTGGATTCCAGGGTTGTGCCTCCCACGGCATGCACCAGGAGAGGAGTTCCACTCCGGCAGAAACAGGAGGCCCGCTGGGGAGGCACGAAGTGGGTGGATTCGGGTTTCGTCTTCACCAACCGCCTGGGGGGGCCTCTTGATGGTGACAACCTCTTCCGTGACTACCGGCGCATCCTCAATGACGCCGGGCTTCCCCGTCTAGTCGGAAGTTTTTGCCCTTCCTGCAGGTGACTCCCGTTCCCTCACCGGGTTTGTGGC
>CAYRES010000006.1:0-4751 GCA_964423425.1 uncultured Gaiellales bacterium
CACCTCCCCCCCCCACCCCCCCCCCCGGGGGGGGGGGGGGGCGGCGGGGGGGCCCCCCCCCCCCCGCCGCCTACTTCTTCATCTCCGACACCAACCCGGGCCTCACACCCAGGCCCAACGAGGCATCGATCACCGCCCCTCGGCACACGCGGGCAGCGGGTGTGCACAGGAAGAGTACGAGAGCGGCGATCTCCTCCGGCTCGATGAGCCGGCCTCCCGGCAGCCTGGAAGTGAATGCTTCGCGCTCCTCGGGAGACAAGTGGTCCAGCGTCGATTCCTGGAACATCCTGGTGTTCACCGCTCCCGGACAGACGGAAAATGCGTCGATGTGCCGGTAGGGGTGGTCAGCCACGATCTGTTTGGTCAAGAACCCCACGGCGCACTTGCTCATCTCATCAGAGGCGGTGAAACCGGGGAAGACGGCGATGCCACCCCCCACGCTGGATATGTTCACGATCTTGCCGAAGTCCTGCTCCAGCATGAGCGGAAGCACGGCCTGGGTGACCATGAGCGTTCCCATGGTGTTGATCTGGAACATGGCCTCATCCTGGGCCCCTGAATCCGCGTAGTGTGCCACCGAGGCGGAGCCGACCGCGGCGTTGTTCACGAGGATGTCCAGGCGGCCGAATTCGGCCAGTGTGCGGGACATGAGTTCATCGATGGAGGCCTTGCTCTGCATGTCGAGAGGCAGGGCGAGCGCCCGGGAACCGGCGGCCTCTATCTGCTCCACCACCCGAAGAGCGGAAGCCTCCGAGCGATTGTAGGTGAGCACTACCGAAGCCCCGGCTTCGCCCAATGCCTGGGCGATCGCCGCCCCTATCCCCTGGGATCCTCCCGTCACCACGGCCACCCGGCCGCTCAGGTTCATATCGATGGCCGCCATTTCCTGCACTCCTTTCCGGAACACGCCGGCCTGAGCATACACCGCACGCTGCAGCGGCGATCTTCCCCCAGTCTCGACCGGGCCTGCAGTCTCTCCACCTCTCCTGCGGCTTCCCCGCTTCCCCTAGAGTTTCGCGACCGCCGCCTCGATCCGCTCCAACCCTGACGTCAGCTCGCTCATGTCCTTCGTGTAGGAGAACCTGAGGTACTTCTCCCCGTCGCCCGCGTTCGTGAATGCGGTGCCCGGGTAGGAGATGACCCTCGCCTCTTGCGCCAGGTGCTTGGCCAACTCGGAACTCGTAAGCCCCAGGCCGGTGATGTTGGAGTAGATGTAGAAGGAGCCCAGCGGGGGCTTGCACACGAATCCGAGGCGATTCAGGCCTTCCACGAAGACATTCCGTCGGGCCTCGTACTCGACACGCATCTCTTCGATGCAGTCCTGCGGACCCGTGAGCGCGGCCACCGCGGCACGCTGAGCGATGGAGTTGGTGCACAACACCAACTGCCCGTGGACCTCGAGCATGGTGCGGACCAACTCGGGCGGAGCGGCCAGGAAGCCGATCCTCCAGCCGGTCATGGCATAGGCCTTGGAGAAGCCGAACATCGAAATGGTGATGTCGCGGGCTTCGGGCAGGGAGGCAATGCTCACGTGCTCGGTGCCGTCGTAGACCAGTTTCTCGTAGATCTCGTCGGTGATGAGGAATATCTGCTTCTCCGCCGCCAGCCGGGCCAGCGCTTCGAGATCTTCCCGCGGGAACACCGAGCCGGTGGGGCAGTTGGGAGAGATGTAGATGATGGCCTTGGTCCGTGGAGTGATCTTGCTCGCCACATCGGCGATGTCGAGGCGAAAGTCGTTCTCCTCGGTGAGATACGTGTACACGGGTGTGCCGCCGGCCAGAATTGTGCCCAGAGGGTCGACGTAGTAGTACGGGTCGGGCATGATCACTTCGTCGCCTGGATTCACCACGCTCAGAAGGGCCACATTGATGGCCTCCTGCACCCCCGCAGTCACGAGGACCTCCGTGGCGGGATCGGCCGTGATGTTGTTCTCCCGCGCCAGCTTCTCGGCGATGGCTTCCCGCAAGGGTGTCAAGCCCTCCACCGGCAGCACGTAATGCGTATGGCCGTCGTCCAGAGCCTTCTTGGCGGCCTCCCGTATGTGCTCGGGCGTATCGAAGTTGGGCTCGCCGTAGCCCAGATCGACCACACCTTCCACCCCCTGCAGAAGCCCCCTCACTTCGGCTATGACCCCGAACTTGGGGGAGCGCAGGCCTATCGCTCTTTCGGAAATCGCGGCACTGGTCCAGTCCATTGCTCCAACCTCATCCTTTCGCGCCGTGCGCTTCGTCCTGCAAGAATCCGCCCCGTACGAATATGCGGCCGCTCGATGTCATGCCCCGGCCTTGAGGTCGGCCACGAACTGATCGATCCGTGACAACCCCTCCCGGATCTCCGCTTCATCGCCGCCACCGACGCCCAGTCGGATGTAGTGCTCCTCGTCGTAGGCGATACCGGGCTGGATAAGCGTGCGGTAGGGCGGAGCCAGCAGGCGCCTGCAGAAGTCCTCGGAGGTGATGTCGAGGTGATACTTGACGAAGCAGAGGTATCCGGCCTGGGGCTTGACCCACTCGAAATCCTCGCGAGCGTTCACCCACTCCTCGATGAGTGGCCAGCAGCGCCGGCCGTCCTCCAAGGCCTCGTTCAGGAGTTGCTCGTACTTACCCGGCTTGAAGGCGGCCAAGGCGACGTACTCACCGAGCACGTTCATCACTTCACTCGCGTCCTCCCGAAGCACCAGTGACTTGAAGAGGATGTCCTTGTCGTGTGACGCCATCCAGCCCGTGCGTATGCCCTGCATACCCAGGCACTTGGAGACACTGGCGGCGCTGATGGCTTTCTCGTAGTAGTTGACCGCCGCCGGGCAGCGGGGACCTTCCCACTCCAGCCCCCGGTACACCTCGTCAAACAGGAGATAGGCGTCGTTCTTCGCGGCGATCTCACAGATGCGCTTCATCTCGTCTTCGGTGAAGACGGCTCCGGTGGGATTGTTGGGCTGGTTGAGAAAGATCAGCTTGGTCTTAGGAGTCACCAACCGGTCGAGCTCGTCCACGTCGATGTTCCACCCGAGCTCTTCCCGCCGTCTGATGATCTTGACGTCGGCTCCGTAGCCCTCGCAGAGCGACCAGGCCTGCGGCCAGCCGGGCTTGTCTATCACCACCTCGTCCCCGGGGCCCACGGTCTGCGTGATCACTAGGAAGTTGGCCTCGTTGGTGCCGGCGGTGATAAGCACGTTGTCCACATCCACGTCGTAGCCCTGGGTCTCGATGACCCGCTGCCGCAGCTCCGGCATCCCGTAGAAGGACTTGGCCGACCAGTCGAGGGGCAGTTCCGGATCGAGGTCGGCGAGAAACTCGCCCAGCTTCGGGGAGCGGCGCAGCGACCAGGTCACCCCGCAGTCGAAGCCCACCTCTTGGGCATGCAGAAAGATCTCATACAGTTTGTTGAGCTTGACATCCACGATATTCCTCCTGGGTCACTGGGAGCCTCGTGCGGTTGGTCGGTGTACACATCACGAGAAGAGCAACAGGCTGTACGCGCGGCGCTCGGCCACAACATCCACCCGGTTCACGACACGCTGGAGGTCGGGGTAGGGACCCCCACGCGACCCCACCCCCCCATAAGACACCGAATATTCCCGGGCCACCACAAGCTTAGTGGAGAGGCGGCCCCTTGTCAACCAGATGTAATCTGTGCCAATATATGGGAAAGAGCAGGGCGATGGATTGGCAGCCACCGTAGGCAGGGAGTCCCGAGGAGCCCGGAGCAGGCGGGTGGCACCATGTCACAGGAGGTGGCATCTTGCCGTATCTGGTTCCCGCAATCGCAAATACCATGCGCATACTCGACTATCTGAAAGACGAGGGCCACACGAGAGCTTCTCTCTCCGAGATTGCCCGGGCCACAGACATCCCCACCAGTACGTGCCAGAACACGCTTCGTACCTTGGTCCATTTCGGCCTCCTCTCCTTCGATAACCTCACCAAGCGCTACAGCCTGGGCCTGACCCTGCTCGAACTGGGGACCAGAGCCGCCGATATCACCAGCCACAGCGAGATACTCCGGCCCTACCTCCTAGCACTCGCCAAGCGCACGGGCATCACCTGCGTGCTGTGGCGCCTGGTGGGAGATCAACTGATGTCGATAGAGAAGGTGGAAGGTTCCGAGAACGTGCGCGCCACCACCACCGTGGGGCAGTCCCACCCGCTCTGGTCTGGTGCACCCGGCAAAGCGATCCTGGCCTATTGGCCGGAGGAAGAGGTTCGCGCCTACGCCCGCACGCACAGACTGCCCCAGTTCACCGAGTACTCCATCACGGAGATCGACGAGCTGGTCGGCGTGCTCCGCGAAGTACGCCGTTCCGGCTTTGCCACGAGCGCCGAGGAGTACTATCGGGGAATCAGCGCGGTGGCCTCTCCCATCTTCGAGGCGGGCGACCGGCCCACCCTGGTGGTGGGGTCGATAGGGCTCGCCACTGCCCTCGTGCCGGCGCGCATGAATGAGCTCGGTGGGCTGGTGAGTGACGAGGCGAAGCAGATGACCGCCGCACTCGGAGGCCGGTGGGCCGACGTGGGCTGAGCCGGCGCCGCACTCACTCTCATGTTTCCAGGGTCACTGCATCTCGCACTTGAGCGACGGCCCTATCTGTATTACAGTGCGAAAGTAAGAGCGCTTGAGTGTTCGCCCGGGAGCGGGGTCCGGGGCGAGCACTCGCGTGAGGGGGGCCTTGTAGAGGGGGTGGGGCGGGCCCCCCCGGCGGGGGGGGGGCCCCCCCCCCCCCAGGACGGGGGGGGCCGCGGGGTGGCGGGGTG
>CAYRES010000006.1:4761-76239 GCA_964423425.1 uncultured Gaiellales bacterium
CCCGGGTTGGGTGGCCCCGGGGGGGGGGGGCGGGGGGCCCCCCCGGGGGGGGGGGGGGGGGGCCGGGGGGGGGGGGCCCCCCCCCGGGGGGGGGGGCCCCCCCCCACCCCAGCAAGGAAGGGGAGGCCTACGTGATGCGGGGATCAGCCGGACTGGGCCGGACCGGCTGCGAGGCCTCTTTCTGGAATGCACTCCGAACGGGCTTTGAGGAGCTGCCAGCTGTACTCCATCTCCGCCTGGAGCTCTTCTACCTGCTCCTCCGTGAGGTGGCTGTACCGCTTCTGCAGCTTGTAGTATTCCCGCACCGGAATGCCTTGGGGGCCACGGTTGATCGTGTACTTCGTACCGTATTCCACTTCGTAGAGCGGCCACAGCCCGGTGTCCGTCGCCAGCCGCGCTATCGCGATGCCCTGGTCTTCCTTTACGCCCCAACCGGGAAGACAGGGGGTGAGGGCCACGATGAAGCGCATGCCGGTGCCGCGCATGTCACGCGCCTTGGCCACCTTGCGGGCCAGATCGTCGGGGAATCCGGTGCTGGCCGTGGCCACGTAGGGAATACCGTGGGCGGCCATGATTTCGGCGATGTTCTTCTTCTGGGTCGGTTTCCCGCCCGGCGTGGTGGCCGTTTGCACCAGGTGGGGTGACGCCCCGCTCTTCTGCGCGCCGGTGTTCATGTAGCCCTCGTTGTCGAGACACACGTACACCAGGTCTTCGTTGCGCTCCGCAGCTCCCGACAGCGCTTGGAAGCCGATGTCGTAGGTGCCGCCGTCACCGGCGATGGACAGGACGTTCACATCGGTCTTGCCCATGCGGTTCAACGCCCGGCGGATACCGGCCGCCGAGGCGGCGCTGGACTCAAGCGTGGTCTGGTAGACGGGCAGCATCATCGACGAGAGGGGTTGGGGACCGGAGATGATGGCTGCGCAGGAGGGGGGCACCGTGGAGATGGTGTTCGGGCCCATGGTGTTCAAGACGTAGCGTATGGCGAGCGCCTGCCCACAGCCCGGGCAGGCGTTGTGCCCGGAGAGGAAGACATGCTCCTCCGGTATCTCGTAGTTCTTCTTTCTGCTTGAGACCGTCATATGGCTCACCTCATACCCAGACCGACTCGGGAACCGGGTCCTCAGCCAGGGCCTTGCGGGTCAGTTCCTCGATTCTCTCAACCGACACGTTCATGCCGCCCACCCCAGAGAGGTATCCGTGCATGAGCGGTTGATCCTTCATGCCGTACAGGGCCGCCTTGAGTTCTTGGTGCAGCACTCCACCGAGGCCCGGGGAGTAGTTGCGTTCCATGACGGCGAGCTTCGGCACTCCCGCGACCGCCTCTCTCAGTTCGGCGATGGGGAAGGGACGAAAGAGCCTCACCTTGAGGAGACCCACCTTCAAGCCCTCGGCGAGCATCACGTCGACCGCCTCACGCATGGTGCCCACCATCGAACCAAAACCGACGAGGAGGATCTCCGGATCATCGGCACCATACCGCTCCAAGATGCCGTAACCGCGGCCGAACTTCTCTTTGTACTCGGCGTCGACGGCAGTGAAGAGATCCGGCACGCGGTCCATGTCCGCCGACATGTCCTTGCGGTGCCTGTAGAACATCTCCTGGTTGATGACGTTGCCCCACGACTCCTTGCGTACCGGATCGAGACGATGCGAGGGATCGAACGGCGGCAGGAACTCGTCCACCGCCGCCTGCGAGGGCACGATGACCGGTTCCAACGCGTGAGACACGTAGAAGGCCTCATGGCAGACGAAAGCAGGCAGGCTGACCTGCTCCGCCACCTTGTACGCCTGAATCACCGTGTCGAGCGACTCCTGGCCACTCTCGGTGTAGATGTGCATCCAGCCGGTATCGCGCTGGGCCAAGCTATCGGTCTGGTCGGGCCAGAACCCCCAGGGAGAGCCGAGCGTGCGATTCACGATGGCCATCACGATGGGTACCCGCGCACCCGACGCGTAGTGGAACATCTCGTGCATGAGAAAGACGCCCTGCGACGCGCTGGCTGTGAACACCCTCACTCCGGTGAGTGAGGCGGTGATGGCCGCGGACATCGCCGAGTGTTCGGATTCCGCCGTCATGATGTCGGTGTCGAAGGAACCGTCCAGCACCAGGTCGGTGATCTTCTCGACGATGGGCGTCTGGGGAGTGATGGGGTAGATGGGAATCACTTGGGGGCGTGCCCGCATGACGCCGTAGGAGACGGCGTGATTCCCTTTGAGAAGAATCCTCTGTTCGTCCGTCGTGGTGGGCATCATTCAGTCTCCTGTATCATGATTATGCAGCCCCGGGGACACTCGACCGCGCAGAGACCACACCCCTTGCAGTACTGCTTGAGCACCGAGTAGTGCAGTTCGGAGTCCGGCTCTTTGGCCACCGCCATGTCCGAGCAGAACACAAAGCAGTTGTCGCACTCGATGCATGTGCCGCAGCTCATGCAGCGCGCCGCTTCCTGAGCCGCTTGGGAGAAGGCGAGGCCCAGGCGGCTCTCCCGGAAGTCGGAGAGACGCTCTTCCACCGGTGACTTATCTCGTTCCGTGGGCTCCACTTCAGGGAAGTAGTAGGTGTTCACTTCTTCCGGCGTGACCGCTTCGGCCAACGTGTACTCCTTGGGCGCTTCGTCATCGCCGACACCGAGTGCGGCGGCGATGGACAGTGCCGCCTTCTTCCCGTCGCCTATCGCAACCGAGACGTAACGGTCCATCGTGGCCACATCACCGCCGGCATAGATGTCGGGTCCGGCGGCCAAGCCGCCATCCACTTTCACCAGCCCGCCGGCCGTCTCCACCTGATCGCCCAACACCGAGAAGTCGGGATCCTGGCCTATGGCGACGACCAGGGAGTCGGCCTCGAGCGTGAAATCGCCTCCCTGCTGCCTAATGGGGCAAAACTCGCCGGGAGGCGCATCCGGATCGAGCTTCACGCGCACACAGCGAAGCACGAGGTGCCCATCCGCTGCCTTCTCCACCGTGTCGATCATGGCACCATTGAACAAGGCGGCGCCCTCTTCGATCGCGTCAGCCACTTCTTCCTCTTGGGCCAGCATGGCGTCGCGCTCTTCGAGTACCACGAGCGACACCGTACGCCCCAGACGGCGCGAGGAGCGCGCCACATCCATAGCCGCGCTGCCACCGCCGACCACGACGACCCGCTGTCCCAGATCGGGAGCCGTCTCGCACACCGCCAGCGTCCGTAGGAAATCGTGACCGGAGAGTGCGCCCGCCTCCTCGAGGTGTCCGAGCATCTTGGCGCGTCCCGCTCCTATGGCTACAAAAACCGCCTCGTACTCGTCGCGCAGTGCCGCCAAAGCGGCTGAGTCGGCCACCGGAGAGAAGGTCTTCACGCTCACACCGAGGGCAAGGATGCGCTGTATCTCCTTGTTCAACACCGCCTTCGGCAGCCGGTACTCGGGGATACCGTAGCGCAGCACGCCGCCCAGCTCGGGCTGGGCCTCATAGATGGTCACCTCGAGACCACGGCGGCGCAGCTGGTAGGCAGCGGAGAGACCGGCCGGCCCGCCGCCCACGATGGCAACACGCTTGCCGCTGCCCTCTGGAGCCGCCGGGAACGACCAACCCTCCTCGAGAGCCATGTCGCCCAGGTACTGTTCGAGGCTGTTGATGCCCACGGCCCCTTCGAGCACCTTGCGGTTGCAGTCGGTCTGGCAGGGATGGTGGCACACGCGACCGATGACCGCAGGCAGAGGATTGTTGTCCACCAGCGCCAACCACGCCTCATGGAACGCCTCATCGGCCGCCAGCCCGATCCACATCGGGATGTCGTTGCCGAGCGGGCAGTTCACGAAGCAGGGTGCCGGACGCCACGTGTGTACGGGCAGAGTGCTCCGCCACGTCCCGGTATCCAGCACAGTGGTCCATCCGGTAGTCCAGTGAGTGGGCACCAATTCCTTGTTGCCGTTCATGCCGCCTGCTCCCAAGCCGTCTTCACCTGCTCATATCCGTCACGAGCCGCCTGTGCATTCTGCGGCTTCTTCACCGGGGACACCTCTTCCACGGTTCTTGCGAGCGACTCCATCTCGGGAGCGCCCATGACCCGGGCAAATGCTCCCAGCACCGCCGAGTTGACTATGCGCCCGAGACCGTTCTTCACCGCGATGCTGATGCCGTCGATGGTGGCCCAGCGAAAGTCGCCGTACTCGGAGAACTCCTCCGGCGCCTTCGAAGAGTTGACCAACACCACGGTGTTCGCCTGAGCCCCCTCGAGCAGGGCCGGCCCCAAGAGAGAGGGGTCGAAGCACACGATGGCATCAGGATGCTCGATGTTGCTGCGCAGCCTCACCGGCTTGTCGTCGACTCGGATAGCCGTCAGTACCGGGGTGCCCCGGCGCGCTCCTCCGTACGACGAGAACGCCTGCACCCATTTGCCTGCCTCAAAAAACGCTTCGGCCAACACTTCGCCCGCCATCTGGGCGCCTTGGCCTCCACGTCCCTGCACTCTAATAGAAAGCAATTGCGGTCACCTCCACGTTCACATCGCCGGCGCCGCGCCGATTACGCACACCCTCGCCGGAGTTTCCGGCCGGTTGTAACGGATTCTACTACAAGCCTGTTGTTCGCACAACGCTCTTGTACCACTTCCTACAAGCTTGGTGTAATGGCTGAGCAGAACCACAACTCCGGCCCGACCCAGCCACCGCACCACGAACTCCTGCGAGCCCCGGCCACGACCTTCATCATCGCCGCCCGGCTCCGCAGTCCGTCCTACAGCTCACGCCGCAGATACCGACCGGTACCCGCCGCAACCTTGATGTCGTTGTCTTCCACGGCCACGACACCACCCTTGATGGTCATGACCGGCCAGCCCTTGAACGTCTCCCCTTCCCACAGGGAGAAGTCGGCGAAGGAGTAGAGATCGGCGGCTTTGACCGTCACTTCCTTGTCGAGGTCAACCACCACGAGGTCGGCATCGGAACCCACAGCGATAGTGCCCTTCTTCGGGTAGAGGTTGAAGATGCGGGCCGGATTGGCGCAGGCCTTCTCCACGATGGTCTCGAGAGGTATGCCGCGCTTGTTCACACCTTCATTCAACAGAACCGGCAGGTGGGTCTGAATCACCGGGTAGCCGGGCAGAGCACCCATCATGCCCCTCTCGGCACCCTTGATCTCCTTGGTGAGAGGAGTGTTATCGGTACCGAAGGTATCGATGATGTCGAGGCGGACACCTTCCCACAACGCTTCGCGGTCGGATTCGTCCTTGATGGGCGGCACCATCTTGGCCATGAGCCCGGCTTCGGAATCCTTCGTCATGGAGAGATAGGGAGAGGTCGTCTCCACGTAGAGGTTCTCGGGACGGAATTCGTCGGCCGCCAGCAGGCCGGGCTCGGATGAGAGGTGCACAATGTACAGGCGGGTGCCCGTCACTCGGGCCAGATAGCAGGCGCGAACCACGGCCAGTTCCTCGGCCTCGTATGGACCTATCTTTGCCCATTCGCACAGATCGCCCCCGCCGGACTCGCCGTAGGTGCACTCCAAGTTGTCCCAGGCGGCATCCACCATGGACTGATCCTCGGCGTGCACGCAGCCGAGCAGGCGCTCGTCAATGGCGCCGATGCGGCGCAGGCCTTCCAGAATGAAGGCGTCGGTCACGTTCGGAAACACACCGCGGACACCGGTCATGTAGAACTTGTAGTCGGTGATTCCGAAGTCCTCCACGCACTGGGGAATCTCGTCGAGTTGCTGCGGGGTGAACATGGAGAGGTGGAGGAAGAGGTCGGTCGATATCTTGCCCTCCGCCGTCTCGATGACTCCGGGCAGCTGAGGCAGATAAGACTCGGCCCCACCCATGAAGACACCCACCGTGGTGATACCCCCGGCCAGAGCCGCGCGCGTCTCGTGTTCGGCTTCGTAGCCGAAATCACCTGTGAAGATGCCGAGGTGGCAGTGAGGGTCAATGACGCCTGGAATGACGTACTTGCCGCCGGCGTCGACCACCCGGGTCGCCTCCCCCATGGTATCGGCATCGGCCAGAGCCACGATCTTGCCGTCCTTGCAGCCGATGGCGGTCTCCACCGCTCCCACCCCAGGGATGATCGCAGTTCCGTTGATTATCTTGAGGTCTAGCATTCCTTCACTTCCTTTCTGCGGACTCGATTTTCGGACCTAGATGAAACCGGGGAGCCACAGAGCTATGGCGGGAAACGCGATGATCAGCGCAACCCCGACCACGTCGGCGGCCACATACGGAAGAGCCGCCTTGTAGATCTGACCCATGGAGATGGACGGTGGCGCCACCCCCTTCATAACGAACAGCGCGAGACCCACGGGCGGAGTCAGTTGGCCGATCTCCAGACAGATGAGCACCAGCACGGCAAACCAGATGGGATCAAAGCCGAGCACGGCGACGATGGGCATGAAGACCGGGATCGTGATCATCATGATGGACACCTGCTCCATGAAGAACCCCAGGATCACCACCACACCCAGCATGATCAGGAGGATGAGCATGGAACTGATGTCGGCGCTCAAGACCAGCTGCACCAATTGACGGCTGGCCCCGCTGAACGCGAGTACCTGGCTGAAGGCGCCCGAGCCGGCGATGATCGCGAGAATCATCACCGTCACCCGCAGAGATCCCACGATGGCCCTCTTCACCACCGTCCGGGTGAGAGACCTGAACGCCGCCGCCAGCACGAACGCACCCAGGGCCCCAAGAGCTGCGGCCTCGGTCGGCGTGGCGACTCCCAAAAAGATCAGGCCCAGCACGAGGAAGATGATGGCGCCCATGGGCACGAGATCGCGCACCAGGGAAAGCCACTTGTCTTTCACATCAACCGATGCCACCTCGTACCTCGGTGCGAGTGAGGGGTTGAGAGCGCTCCTCACGACCGTGTAAGCCAGGAACAGGAACAGGAGCAGCAGGCCGGGTATGAGGGCGGCTATGAGAAGCCCGCCGATCGACACCTCTGCCAGGCTGCCCAGGATGACCGCGAGAGCGCTCGGCGGAATCACCATGGCGAGCGCTCCCGAAGCCATGATCGGCCCGACCGTCATCTCGGCGCTGTACCCTCGCTTCTGCATCTCCGGCACCATCAAGGCTCCGAACATGGCGGTGTTGGCCACGGTGGAGCCGCTCAGTGCCGCAAAAAGGCCGCCAGAAAGCAGCGTGATGACACTCAACCTACCCGGTATGGGACCCATCCACTTCGACACCACGTTGAGGGTGCGGGTAGCAAGCCCGGATTGATAGAGCACCTCTCCCATCAACACGAAGAAGGGAATGGGTGTCATGCTGAACTTCGTCAGTGAGTCGAAGATGCTGAGTACGAGCTGATCGAGGCCGCTGACTCCACCCATCATGAAGTACATGGCGGCCATCACGATCAGCATGAAGGAGAAGGCGACGGGGAGACCACTGAGCATGAGGCCGATGAGGCCAGTGATCAACAAGAGAAGGATCACCCACCAGTCCATGCCTCAGCTCCCTTCCCCGTCGCCCGCGGCCGGCCTGGCAAGACGCGCCGGCTTCTCCTCCCGACCGCGGGCAAAACGGTACATGCGGCGGCCGAATTCGAACGCCAACAGCAGAGAGCCGACGGGTATGACCGCCAGAAGAATGTACTGAGGGGTGGCAAGGATATTGAACACCTTCATGCCCCGCGCATAGAAGTCGATGGTCACGAGCACCCCTCGCCAGAGCAGAACAAGCGCGACCACCAACCCGAAGACTGATGTGACGGTGTCGAAGACCCGGCGCGCGCGGGGGCCGAGCTTCGAGATCAGGAGGTCCACCTTCACATGGCCGTCGTTCCGGAGAAGCCACGGGACTCCGAGGAAGGTTGTGTAGAGCAGCAGGTAACCACTCAACTCGATGACCGCCGGCTGAGGTGCGTTGAAGACGAACCGCGCGATCACTGAGTACGAGATCGCCAGCATCATCGCCACGATGCAGATGCCGGCAATCCAGGCCAGAATGTCCTCGACCCAGTCGAGCGCCTTCGACCAGATGTTTTGCCGTGAGCTCATTTCGGTAGCTCCCACAGACTACCTGTCGATGAGGGAACGCAACTGGGTGCCCGTATCGCCCGCCTTACCGATGACTTCAGCCCACCCCGATTCGTATGCCAGCTCGATATACCCTTCCGCCTCGGCTCCATCCAGAGCAGCCTCCTGTATGCCACCGGCAAGAAGTGCGGCTCTGTCTTCCTTGATCTCGTTGGCAAAGTGGTCGAATGCCATCCGTTCGACTTCCTGCATGGCCTCGACCAGGATGTCCTGCAGGTCTTCAGGCATGTTGTCCCACACCGACTTGTTTATGAGTGCGCACACGTCCACCTGATAGAAGGCAGGCTCCACCACGAATTTTGTCACTTCGTTCCAGCCGAAATCGGAGATGCCCACCGACGGCCATCCATAACCGACAACCAGATTCCTCTCGAGAGCCGTGAAGACTTCACCCGGATCCGTGGTCACCGGGGCCGCCCCGAGGGCCTCCACGAAGGCCTTGTATGCCGGGGTCACGCGCATGGTCTTACCCTGGAAGTCCGCGACCGTCTCTATCGGCACCGTGGTGTAGAGGTTGTAGGTGAGACCCGGAGTGCCACTGCCCAGGTATACGGCGTTCAGATTCGCTTCGTAGAGCTCGTTGTAGAAGTCGCTCACGCCCGTTTCACGTTCTTCCCACGGGGTGAGACGGGTGAGCTTAGCCCCTTCCACCGCCGGTATTTGAGCCACGTTGAACGTGTGTGCGGTCCAAGCCATCTCCACCACGCCGCTGCGCAGCGCCTCGGCCAGCTGGAAGGAGGGAATAGCCTCGGGGCCGCCGCCCCACTCGATCGTCAACCGGCCGCCCGACTTCTCCTCGACGAGTTCCTGCAGCATCCACAGGCCGTCGTTCATCGTGTTGGTCTCGGCCAGGAAGCTGACCACCTTGATGGTGACCGACTCGCCCGTCGGCGCCGCGGTCGTGGCCGTGGTGTCGGTAGCGGGAGCGGCCGTGGTCGCCGTCGTCGTCGTCGCGGTCTCCCCGCACCCGGCAAGGAGCGCAGGCACCAACAACAGCGCCACCACCAGCAGAAGTACAAGTCTGTTCTTTCGCATCTGATTCCTCCGTTCTCATTTCAAGATTGTCCGGCGTACAACTACCTCAGGTATACCCTCGATCACGATTCCTTAGAGCAGATCTTTCGCGCACAGATAACCCGACGCCGCCGAGAGACCGGCACCCGGCCACGTCGACTGCCCGATCATGTACAGGTTCTTCACCGGCGTGCGGTAACGTGACCATCCAGCGAACGGCCTGAACATGAAGTGTTGGTCCAGATGGTGGCTGCCTGAGACTGAGTCGCCGCCCACCAGATTCGGGTTGTCCTTTTCCATATCGGGAGGAGTCATGACGTACTTCGCCAGGATCCGCTCCTTGAAGCCGGGGGCAACCGACTCGATCTTGTTGAGGACCCGCTCCGTGTAAGGTTCCCGAAGCGCTTCCCAATCAGTCGCCGTCAGTTCACCGGCAGCGTCTCCCTTCGGCACCGACGGAACCGCGCGCACCTGTATCCACAGGGTCTCCTTGCCTTCCGGAGCACGGCTGTCATCGAGCCGGCTCTGCTGGCCCACCACCAGCATGGGGCTGGTGGGAAGGTACCCGAGGAGCGACTCGTAGTAGGTGCGGCTGATGTCATCGGTGGTGAAGCCGCAGTGCACGTACGAACACTTGGAGATATGGTCACCGGCGGCCCACGGTACCGGGCCGTCCATCGCCAGGTGAACCATCATGGTGGCGGCGCCGTAACGGAATCCCTTCACCTTGCGCATGAAGGACCCGGGAAGCTCACCCTCGTCAACCAGGGGACCGAACAGCTTCGGCGGAGTGACGCTGGCCACCACGGCCTTCTTGGCGCTCATGGCGCTGCCGTCGGCCAAGACGACTCCCACGGCCTTGCCGTTCTCGACCTTCACCTGGGTGACCGCCGCACCCAGGCGCACGTCGCCGCCCTTCGCCTTGATGGTGGCGATCATGGCGTCCATCAGCTTCCCGATGCCGCCGGTGGAGAACGCCAATCCATTCATGTAGTCGAGCGGGACTTCCAGATAGGGGAACATGGCCCCGCCGGCCACATCCGGTCCCTGGTCGAGGTGGAAACCCCAAGGGGTGAAGAGAGCCTTGACCTTCTCCGATTCGAACCGGGAATCGACGAAGCTGCGTCCGGAAGACAGCAGAATCTGCACCAGATCCCAGAAATCGGTCCCACCCAAAGAACGGTAGATCTTGTAGGCCTGCCTCAGCACCCCTGCCGACGGCATGGGCATCTTCAGGATGCCCAGGAGATGACCGGAGAACCGGCCGAACTCATCCAAGAGTTGCTTCCAGGCTTCCGCGTCGTTCGGTGACTGTCGCGTCAACTCATCGACCATCTTCTGCGGGTCCATGTAGCCGCATACGGCATCGCCGTCGGCAAACACGCTCGCGTACGGTTGGTCTCCGGCGGAGATGCCGAAACCGTTGGCGAAGAAGTCGTCCTTGAACTCATTGAAGGTGTCGGAGCCAAGGAAGAAGCCGATGTTGGCCGCATGGACATCATGGACATAGCCGGGAAGGGTCAACTCCCTCGACTTTGAGGCTCCCCCCGGCACATCCGACTGCTCAACAACGAGAACCTTCCAGCCGGCCCGCGACAGCATCATCGCGTTTGCCAGACCGTTGTGCCCCGATCCGATGATAATCGCGTCGTAATCCGCCATACTTCCCCCAATCATGAGGTTCCCGGCCCCGCATCACAGACGAGGCCCCTACTCACTTCCGCGCCTACACTTCAAGGGCGCGAAACCACTCGACCGTCTCACCCAACAACTCGTCGTAGTCCGATTCCCAGAGTTCGTCCGAGAAGATCTCCAGATCGTAGTAACCGCTCCAACCCGTAGACTCCACCTCCTCGATCAACTCGGCCAAAGGAGCGATTCCCCGGCCGGGGATGGTTCTGTCGGTAAATGAACGTGTGGGATTACGCCAGTCGGCGAAGTGCACACCCTTGATTCTGTCGCCGGCCCTCTGAATGCCCGAGATGATCTCCGGGTCCCACCACGTGTTGTACAAATCGAGCATGAGGCCCAGCTTCGGGGAATCGATCTCTTCTATGATGTCCAGCCCCTGATGGATGGTCCGCACCATCGACCAGGTGGTGATATCCATGGGGTGAAGGACTTCGAGCCCCAGATCGACCCCCTTCTCCTCCGCCCCTCGCGCCACCTGCTTCAAGCTGTCCATGATGACGTCCATGGCGGGCTCCACTCCGTAGCAGCCCACCGGACCCACCACGATCACCAGGCAGGGTGCCCCCAGACGCTTCTGCTCGTCCATGGCCTTGAGGGTCACCCGCACCGCTCCATCGACGGCTTCCTGGCAGGCTTCGTCACCCATGGTGAAGAACCCGGCCGCACAGTAGTTGGCCACTCCGAGCCCCGACTCAGCGATGAGCCGGGCCCCTTCCTCAAAACCGTGGGCCTCCAGCTTGTCCCGCCAAGGGCCGAAGCCACCGACGCCGTGAGCCTTGTAGCGCTCGAGTGCCGTGGGCAGATCCCATTTGTTCGTGGTGATATGGCTTACCGCCAGCCTGTTCGCATCCACGTCGCCTCCTTTCCGGACTCCAGAATGATGCTTCCCCGCCCTACTCCGCCGGCCCGGGGGGAGCTTTTCGTCGTAAGGCCCGAATCAGCTTGGCTCCGGCCCCGCTCTCTCGAAGCACCGCAAGACCGACCGCAATGAGAAGAATCGAACCGGTGACGGTTCCCTGCCAGAAAGCCGAAACCTGCTTCAAGGTCAAACCGTTCTGGATGACGCCCAAGAAGAGGCAGCCGAGGAATGTGCCCAATAGGCCCCCTTCTCCGCCCCTGAGACTCATGCCCCCGATCAATACAGCGGCAATGACCGCCAGCATCTGATTGGGGTCGACTATCGGTACAGCCGCCGTCAGCCTTCCATTCTGTTGAATCGCACCGAGCCCGCACATGAGACCGGCTATTCCATACACGAGCATGAGAATGAGAGGCACATTGAGGCCGTTAAGACGAGCCGCCTCCGGATTTGAGCCGGTGGCGTAGACCGCTCGGCCAAACGGGGTACGGTGCAATACGAACCAGGCGATGACGTAGAGGGCCACTATGATCAGAAGGATGATCGGGAAGGGACCGATGTCACCGTTGGCCATCTTCGCGATGGGATCGAATGTCGAGAACTGGAACAGCGAGATAGTGCTACCACGCGTCACCACGAGAATCACGCTGGCGTAGATCGACAACGTGGCGAGGGTTACCACGAAGAACGAGATGCGGGCGATGCCGATGAGGAAACCGTTGAACAACCCGAGGAGCGCGCCCGTGATCACAGTGATGAGAATGGCCGGTATTGTGGGAACCCCCGCTTTGATGGAGAGACCGAGAACCATGCCGGCAAACCCCGTGGCCGAGGCTACCGAGAGATCAAGGCCACCGGTGAGGATCACGAACGTCATCCCAATCGCCAGGATGAAGGCGATGGACTGGGCTCGGAAGATGTTCATGAGGTTGCCCCAGGAAAGGAACGCCGGTTCCGTAATCCCCAGGAATGCCACCACGATCACCAGCCCGATGACAGCTCCCATTACCCTGCCGATATTGAAACGACCTCCCAACCCCCTGCGCTCCGGCTTGCCGGCAACAGGTGTCGTGCCTCCTTGAGAGACAGCCATCTATGCCACCCCCACAGTCTTCGATTCGCCAATGCACGCCACGTGTGCGATCTCCTCTTCACCCACCTCACGCGGGTCGAATTCACCACAAAGCCTGCCCTGATACATGACAAGGATACGATCGGCAACTCCCAACAGCTCCGGCATTTCCGAAGAGATCATGAGGATGCCTGCTCCCTGCTCGGCCAAGTCCTGCATGAACCTGTACACTTCGCTCTTTGCCCCTACGTCGATACCACGCGTCGGCTCAGCCAAGACCACAACCTTGGGTTTCAGAGCAAACCAACGGGCCAGTACGACTTTCTGCTGATTGCCGCCCGACAACTGGACAATCGGGAATTCCGTCGACGGCGTGCGGACCGCGAAACGACTCACTGAATCATTCGCCAGATTCTTCTCCGACTTGACATCCAACACCCCGAAGCGGGTGAAGTGACCGGTGGACAACCAGGGCAGCGAGAGATTGGCCCGCACGCTCCTCGTCAGCAGCAGAGCCTCCTTCTTCCTGTCATCGGGGACATAGCCGATACCTGCCGCCATGCCGTGGCGAGGATCACCGGGCTTCACGCGCCGGCCCTCCACCAGAACTTCACCCGTGTATGGTATGGCACCAAAGATCGCCTGGCCCAACTGTATCTTGCCGGAGCCAACCAGCCCCGCCACGCCCAGGATCTCTCCGGCGTGAAGGTCGAGATTCGCGTCTTGGACACTCTTGTCCTCAGCGGATAGGCGGCGTACCGAGAGCAGCACCTCGCCCCTCGGGATGCTGCGCTTCCCGTACAGATCCTCCATGTCCCTACCCACCATCTTGCTGACCAGCTGTGACTCCGTCACTCCATCCAGGGCGAGAGTGTCGACAAGCTCCCCGTCCCGGAGCACGGTGGCCTTGGTCGCACACCGGAAGATCTCACGGAGACGATGGGAGACGAAGAGGATACTCACCCCCTTCTGCCTCAGTTGCTCCAGCTTCAACATGAGGCGCTCAGTTGCCGTCTCGGAAAGAGAGCTGGTGGCTTCATCGAGTATAAGAACCCGCGACTGCCCGAACACTGCTCGAGCTATCTCGACCTCCTGCTGGAGCTCAACCGAGAGCGAACCGACAGTCGCATCGGGGTCAATCTCGGTCCCCACTTCTTGAAGAGCATCGAACGCCAGTCTGCGCGCCTGCGCCCAGTCGATGCCGAAGCGACCACGAGGAAGACGGCCCATAAGGATGTTCTCAGTCACGCTCAGAGTCGGGGCCAGGGTCAACTCCTGCGTAATCGCCGAGATTCCCAGACTGAGAGCGGTGTGGGGTGAGTCAATCACCGTTCGCCCACCGTCGATTTCGATCGTGCCCTCATCGGGATGAACGAAGCCATAGAGGCACTTGCAGAGTGTGGATTTCCCGGAGCCATTCTCACCCACCAGAGCGTGAATCTCTCCTGGAAAGAGTTCCACGTTGACCTCATGGAGCGCGGTCACACCCGGAAAGCGTTTTGTGATCTTCCGCATGCGAATGAGCGGCACTTCGCTCATCTCAACAGTTCTCCCAGCTCTCGGGCAGCCGGACCGGGCACAGGTTCATGCACCGAGCAGCTGCAATTGACATGACAGCGAGTAGTACCGAAACCTTGGGGCGGCTCCGATCGCCCACCTGATCGGAGCCGCCCCCTTGTCTGAATACGGGTCTCAGGCCCCTGCTCTTGGTATACCAGTCACTACAGATTGTCGAGGAACTCGAAAAAATCGTTGAGATAGTTCTCGGCATCCACTGAGGCCGTGTACTCAAGGAAGCTGTCGAGAATGCCCAGCTCGATGACCGTTTCCAGCGGGAAGGAAGCGGTCGGGGCGATTGTGTTGTCGATCCTGTGATACGGACACACAATGGTCGGAGGCACGTCTTCCTTCGCGATTTCGCCCGCAACTATCCGATAGAGAAGCTCGATCTCGCCCGCGCCCACGAGCTCGGAATCTCCGCTGTACGTGGCAGACACGATCCCCGCTCGGACAGCTTCGATTGCCTCTTGGGTACCGTTCATGCCCGTGACAATCACCGCACCGGGCTTAGGGTCGGCGGCATCGTAGATCTCTTTGCCGGCCGCACGCAATGCTGCGGAGGCTCCGAGCGCACTACGGTCGTTGAAGCACCATACCGCCTGAACATCCGGGAACTTCGTGAGAAGCTCCTGCACAATCTGCTGGGCCCCACTGGCCTGATCAGTCATGTTATCTTGGCGGGCCAGGACCTCGAGACCGGCCGCAGCAGCCTCTTCCTCCATGTTCTTTGTGACATAGAGGATGTAGGGCACGGGCTCTCCGCCGACAATGAATATCTTGCCGCCCGGATACACCGATGAGAACCACTCAGCTGCGTCCTTCTGTGCCATCCTGCTGGTGTTCTGCTCCTGGACGAACGTCGCCGTCACGAAATCGCCCGGGCTGTTCTCCGTTACCACCGGGATGCCTGCATCCTGGGCTTTCTTGTACACGGCCGTAGCCGCACCCTGATCAAGGGTCCAACTGGTGATGCCGTCTGCACCCTGCTGAATGAAAGTCTCAATATCGGCCACCTGCTTGGATGGCGTAATGTTGGCGTCGGCCGTGATGAACTCAGCTCCCAAGAGCTTGCACATCTCGCGCTTGCCATACTCGAAAGCCATCTGATGCTGGTTTGAGGCAACCGGATTCGACTCTGCGAAAGTGAATGACTGCCCTGCTGCAGTCGTCGTGGTTTCGCCGTTACCGCACCCGGCAAGCGCCAGCACGGCCATCACGAGAACTGCAACCAATACTACGAACCCGATTGATGTCTTCTTAGCAGAACGCAATGCACTGCCCCCTTGCTTTCTCGTCCCCCGCCGTCGAGCGGAGGCGCCACTCCTGTAGTACTCGCGTCCTTGTGGGTCCAAGCTGGGCCCGCTCTGGACGGCACGACACACAACTGATTGAAGACAATGAAGGTCTCACCTTCTCCCCTGGCATACCCCCTTGCTCTATGAGACTCCCCGTCAGCCCCAGCCCGCCTTCCCGGGCCAACAGCGCGGGTACAAAAACAGTTTACAACACTCGCGTTCACCGTAGTACAATGTTGTCTGACTGTCAACATGTTCGTAGGTGGTAGTACAGACCAGTAGCTCGTCCTACGACTGTGGTTGTGACTAGACCCATAGACGACGGTCCCACGTCCCGTCAAGGGGGGCACATGAAGAGCGTGGTAACATGTCATGCTCGAATGGTGAGACACCGCTCGAGACCGCCGACCGCTCCGAGTGGTGCAGTTCGCACGGGTAGGAGAGTTTCGAGATGACGCCGTTCCAGTATCGCTGGAAGTACACATCGCGCCCCTTCTCCGAGGCGCTGACGGAACTCCTCAGGCGCGACAGTGGAGATTCCGGCGGCAGAGTGAACCTGCGCGAATTCTTCCGTAGGGTCAAAGGCTGGGAATACGAGACGCTCCGGAAGCAAGTCTCTGCTGAACGCACTCTCCAGCCGGAGGCCATTGAGGCGATGGCCGCCGTTCTTGGGGTGGCTCCCGAATACTTCCAGGAGTACCGCCGCCATCAGATCGAACGCGCCATCGTCGATCACCCCGAACTCATCGATCTCGTATATGACCTCTTGGTTACCCGGGCCAAGTCGCTCGACGCCATCGCCGTGCCGCTCGTCTCCCGGGCGCTCGACCAGTTGGCCGACGGTGAAGATCTATCCGAGGATTTGGCCTCGCGAGTGCTCGAACTCATCATCGAAGGCCAAGTCGGCGACGTACAAATGGCCGCCTTCCTCATGGGGCTCAGGGTCAAGGGCGAGACGGGAGCCGAGATATCCGCGTTCGCCCGCACCATGCGCCGTTTCGGCGAGCCCGTGGAAGTCGACATTGATGGGCCCCTCGTCGACATCGTGAGTACCGGGGGTGACAGGCTGTCCACGTTCAATATCTCGACCACGTCGGCGTTTGTCGCCGCGAGCGCCGGCGTCATAGTGGCCAAACACGGCAGCCGGGGGCAGACCTCCTTCTCGGGCTCGGCTGATCTCATCCAAGCCTTGGGCGGACGCATCGACCTTCCACCGGAGTCCATCGCCGACTGCATCAGGACGGTTGGGTTCGGCTTCATGTTCGCGCCGCTGCACTATCGCATCATCCGCGATCTGGTGCCCATCCGCCGCAGCCTCAACATGCGCACCATCTTCAATCTCCTGGGGCCCATCCTCAACCCCGCACACGTGCAACATCAACTCACGGGCGTGAGTGACGCGCGCTTCGTCACGGTGATCGCGGAAGCGTTGGGCAGGCTGGGTGCGAAGAGATCGATGGTCGTACACGGAGAAGAAGGCCTCGATGAGATCTCGGTATCCGCACCCACCACCGTGGTGGAAGTGCGCGACGGGGTCTGTTCGGACCCCTACACCATCCAGCCGGAGGACTTCGGTCTCCGCCGCTGGCCGCTCAAGGATCTCGTCGGTGGCGACCCCCAGAAGAACGCGCAGATCACGCGCCGCATCCTCACCGGGGAGCCGGGCGCACGCATGGATGTGGTGGTGTTGAACGCCGGTACCGCCATCTACCTCGCCGACAAGGCCGCTTCGATCACCGAAGGTGTGGAGATGGCCCGCGAAGCGCTCATGGCCGGGGCAGCGTACGAGAAGATGACTCAGTTCGTGGAGTTCACCCAGCAGGCGAAGGCCGATCTGGAGCGGGCTGCCCGCCGGCACAGGTCGGCAGCACAAGCCGAAGGGGGCTCACGCAGCGCGGTCGTCGGTAACTGACACAAGGCATCAGTCCGTACCACTCACGTGCGGTCGCGCACCTCGTCTCCGCGATGCACGCCGCTTCCATTCAGTGCGCGTCCTTTGGACCACCACCGCCGCCTTGGCCGGACAGACCGCCTTCTTCGATGCAAAGCCACCCCGTGAGAAGGAAGAAATTTGGTGCTAGAATGGAATGTGATCACGGGAGGGAACACGACGGTCGCTCCGCGGCGACACTTGGAGGCTTGAAGAACATGGTGAAGCGAGTGTTGGCAGCGCTCCTGGGGGTCGTGCTGTTGGTTCTGCTCATGGCCGGTCCGGCCATAGCCGCAACCCCGCAAGACATCTACGACGACTTCGTAACCAACGGTACCCTTACTGGCACGTACACGGTAGTGGAGCTCGAAACCTATCTGGACGACGCCGTCATCCACCAGTACGGCGACCAGGCTGTTCTGCGAGAACTCGACATATTGGTCAGGAAGCTCCTGGCCCAGCCCGACCGCCCGGTGTTCCCCTTCACGGGCTTCGAACTGCTTCTCATCGGCATGGGAGGGGCTGCACTGGTGGGCGTGGGTGTTGCGCTTCGCCGCTCCACGCATCGCCGCGAGAACTAACTCTGCGCAGGAGCAGCCCACGACCGCCACATAGCTGCGGCATCCATGGCCGCACAATGGGCGCCGTAATTGAGCGCCACGTAGTTGACGGAACGTAGTTGAGCGGACGGCCGCCCGTAGGGGCGGCCGTCCGCTTTAGGAACACTTGGACGCCTGCCGGTCCCGCGCCGGCAGCGGCTTCTCAACCCCGCCTTGGCAGCAACTCCGGCTCGACAGGGCGCCACAGGGCAATCTCAGGGGCCGTACCCGTAACCCTCGTATGCTCCGCTGTACCCGCCGCCGTACCGCCGATAGCCGTACCGGTAGTAGGCCCCACTCCTCTTGCTGCCCTGCGCCACAATACCGATGGGTCGTGCCCCGGCACGGTCCAGCAGGGAGCGGACCTCCCGGGCTTCATCCTTGGTTGTGGCGCCCATTCGGGCCGAGACGAGCACTCCATCGACGTGCTTGGCCAGAGTCAACGCATCGGCGACCAACAACACCGGTGGAGTGTCGAGAATGACATAGTCGGCTGCCTCGAGCATCCTCTCGACGAGTTCGAGCATCTTGCCCGACGAGAGCAACTCTGCCGGGTTGGGAGGCAGGGGCCCGGAAGTGAGACAGTAGAGGTTCTTCTGGAGCAGCAGGCCGTCGTCTCCGGGTTGCGTGCGCCGCCCCGCCGGTGGAGCGTAGTCATCAACAGGAACAAGCTGCAGAGCTTCCGCGAGGGAATGCGTGCCCGCCACGACGCTCGACACACCCACCTCATTGGTGAGCCCGAAGTAGTTGTGGAGCATGGGTTTGCGCAGGTCGGTCTCGGCCGCGATGACCCGCCTGCCGGACAACGCCAGACTTATACCCAAATTGGCCACGACCACGCTCTTACCCTCGCGAGGTAGTCCACTCGTCACAAGGAGAACGCGAAGTTGTTCATCCACCCCGAAGTACTGCAGGCTCGAGCGAAGTGTGCGGAAGGGTTCGAGAAGAGGAGAACGGGGGTCGCTGAAGCCGATGTAGCGCATCACCGTCTCGGAGTCGCGCTTGCGTGGGTCCCACTTCCCACCCACCAAGGGGACGGTGGACAGCACCGGAAGTCCGAACTCCCGCTCGAGACCGGTTTCGTCCTTGATGCGACGGTCCAGGTACTCGACCAAGAAGGCGAGACCCACCCCAAGAACCAACCCCACTGCCAGCGCGAGAATCAGGTTGCGCACCGGCTGCGGAGTGAAGGGAGCGCGAGGAACCATCGCCGGCTGAGTGATCTTGAAGCCTCCTGTCTGAAGCTCGGCCATGATGGTGAGCTCTTCCAGCCGGCCGGTGAGCAGCCTGCCGCGATCGGAGGTGAGCTCAGCGGTGGTCATGCGGTTGAGCTGGCTGCGGATGACCTGCTCCGCAAGTGCGATGGCCTCGCGGTCGGACCTCTGCTGCACGGCAATGAAGTTCCGGGCGAAGGAATTCGCCACGTCAGCGGCTTCTGCGGGATCACTTGACGAGGCGGTGATATCGATGATGTCGGTCTGGCTGCCGGGGGTCGCGTTCGCCATACCGGAGAGCTCCTCGGCGGAACGCTCCGAGCCGAGCTCTGTCTTCACCAGCGCCGCGACTTCCGGGGTGGTTGCCAAGCCTGCGCTTGTACGCAGCTCTCGCTGTATATCGCGGTACTCAAAGAGTCGCGAGCCGAAGAGAGCGGTCTCGAGCGTTGTTTTCTCCCGCACGAGAGTGGCGGTCGCTCGATACTGAGGGGTAGTGGTGAAGGTGAGGGCGGCGACCACCCCGACAGTGAGGGCAACTATCGCAACGACCAGCCACTTCCGCGCCCAAAGGACCCGAAAGTAGTCAGAGAGCTCAACGGTCTCAGTGTACTCCTGAGGCGAAGTCGGTTGCTCCATACCGAGCGTTAAGTCTACGCGTAATGGTGGCCGGAAACAATCACGTCTCCACAACCGACGCCACCACTGCAGCCAAGGTGTCGAGCGTATAGGGCTTCTCCAAGGCGGCGGCAAAGCCGAAGCCTGAGTGGTCGGCCATCACGGTGTCAGCCGAGTACCCACTGGACACGATGATGCGGGCTTCAGGGTCAAGCTGCAGGATGGCCCGGGCGGTCTCATGCCCTCCCATGCCTCCGGGCATCACCAGGTCGGTAATGACCACTCCAAAGGGCCTGACCTGCCGCCTGGCCTCGGCGTAGGCGCCAACTGCCGACGCTCCATCAGCGCAGGATTCCACCTCGTGGCCCAACCTCTCCAGCATGCGGACCAAGGTGGCACGCACCACCGGCTCGTCGTCTACGACGAGTGCGCGAGGCACAGCGGACGATCTCCAGACCCAAACCCCGACCAACTTGTTCAACGGAGGCACCTCTCTCAAGAAGACCGGAGAGAACTTCCGGCGGTATTCCACCTCCCCCGTCACGCACGACCAGCCGTACAAACGGTCCTCCCGGTTCATCGAAGTCCTCAGTGGCCACCTCGATGCGACACCGCCCGTCCAGCGCGTCTGCATTATTCTTCACCAAGTTCCGGATGACGTGCGCAAGCTGTCCCTCGTCGCCTTCCACCAAGCGTGTTGCTCCCAAGTCGAGTCCGATCGAGACGGCGAGCCCGAAACCGCCGCGTTCAACACGCCTGCTTCACAAGTTGGTTCACGTCAATGATGCGGAGAACCGACGCCCCACCATCCGAGAAGGTGAGAAGCTCCGAGGTGAGCGACACCGCCCGCCGGCACGATTCTTCCGCCTCTTCGATCAGGGTGCCCCGTGCCTTCGCCTCCTCTTCCGTCTTGGCCAGACTGAGGCTGCCCAGTACTCCCGTGAGCAGATTGTTGAAGTCGTGAGCGATGCCGGCGGCCAACCTGCCCACCCACTGCAATTGGTTCCGGCGCTCCTTCTCCTTCTCGAGTCTCTTACGAAGCGAGATGTCGGCGACCGAAGCCAGAACAGCCACCGGGACTTCTTGCTCATCGTAGACCAGGGCAAGGGCCAGCCTGATATCGAATGTCCTTCCATCGTGGCGCCGGGCGGTGAGTTCCCCCTCCCACCTGCCCTCGGCGAACAGTAGTCTCCAGGCTTCGGGAACCACTTCCGGATCCGCAAAGCACTCCTCGGCCCGCACGCCCAGCATGTCTTCCGAACGGCTGCGGCCCCACATGGCGGCCAGCGCCGGATTGGCGAAGGTGATCCTCCCGTCGAGGTCCATGAGCGCGGTTCCATCCAACGACGCCGTGACCGCCATCTGCGCCTGCTTCAGGTCGAGGAAGAGCGTCTCCACGGGACGGCGAAGGCCGGAGACCACGAGCGCCCGGTAGAAGAAGTAGAAGGCGAGGATCTTGAAGGTGTGCCCGACCAGGTTCGACAGGCCGTACACGCTCACATAGAGGGTGAAGGCGAGCTCAGCCCCAATGGTTGCCACGATGGAGGCCGGAAACACATTTCACGCGAAGACACTCAAGAGAAGGAGGGCGATCGCGATCGCATACGCTGCGATAACCGGAGCGAAGCGCATGCGGCGGCGCAGGAAGAAGAAGGCGAGAAGAAGAGTGAAGGCCTGCAGATAGCGGGCCCCGATCCACAGCTGCGTGGGCAGGTTGGCATCGAAGCCCGCGAAGATGTTCATACCAGAGTAGGCGAGGGTATGAACGAAATCGATCCCGGCGACAAACAGATAGCCCACGCCGATGAAGGCCAGGAAGCCGTTGGTGAGGAGATCGCGCAGGTTCCATGTAATCACGAAGACGGTGCAGGCAACGACGATGCTGAAGAGCTCGGCAATGGTGTGGAAGAGAAGAAAACTGTACTGCGATGTCGCCCAGAGGCCGGCAAGAAGCAGAACCCAGAGAGCCCAGTGCATTACCTTCAACGTCCGCTGCCGGGATGTGCCGTCCATTGCGCCCCCTCTTCACATATTCTTGCATAGAGCAGATGCAGCACACAGATGGACGGCAAGCCCCAAGGGCAACGAGGCGTAACGAGGAGACGGCCACATGATTGCGATCACGGGTGCAACGGGGCACCTCGGCAACGTCCTCACGCGCTCTCTGTGCGCAGCCCACCCAGGCGAGGTACACGCCGTGGTTCTGCCGGGAGAGCCACGCACTCCTCTCAGCGGTCTCGATGTCGCCATCCGCGAAGCCGACGTCCGCGACTACTCCTCTCTCGTTGCGGCCTTCGCGGGCGCCTCCCTCGTGTTTCACCTGGCCGGTATCGTCTCGATAGCCTCAGGAGGGCTGAACACGTTGCGAGCGACCAACGTGGAAGGCACTCGGAATGTCCTTGGGGCCTGTCGCACAGCCGGTGTCGGTCGCTTGGTCTACACCAGTTCGGTTCACGCCTTCGAGGAGCTCCCTTTCGGCACCTGCCTCACCGAGAAGGAGGCCATCGACCCCCACCGAGTGCGGGGCACCTATGCCAAGAGCAAGGCAGAGGCCACCCTCCTCGTACAACAGGCGGCGGCCGAAGGCGCCGACGTAGTCATGGCCTTCCCCTCCGGCATCGTGGGCCCGTACGACTTCCGGCCCTCCGAGACCGGCCAGCTGCTCCTAGATTGCTTCGGGGGCCGTCTCAAGGCCTACGTGGATGGCGCGTATGACTTCGTTGACGTCCGAGACGTGGCCGCCGGTCTCATCGCTGCAGCGAAGAAGGGCAGGCGCGGCGAGGGATACATCCTCTCCGGGCACCACATCACCGTGAGAGACTTGCTGGGTAGCGTGGAGCGCATCACCGGAAGACCGGCGCCGCAATGGAGGCTCTCCTTCGGCTTCGTGCGCGCGGTGAGTTTCCTCATCCCCGCATACTACTTCTTGAGCCGCACGCGGCCTCTCTTCACCACCTATTCTCTCGACGTACTCGCCTCAAACTGCGAGATGAGCCACGAAAAGGCCGCCGACGAACTCGGCTACTCGTCCCGCCCGCTCGACGGCACGCTGTGCGATACCCTGCGCTGGTTCAGACGGGCCGGGATGCTGTGACCTCGCCTGACGCACGCTCGAAGCAAACACGCGCGACATGGAGAATCTCAGCCGGAAGGACGACCTCGCCCGTGAATTCACGCAGCCAACGGACATCGTATCGCGTGCATGCGGAGTCGGAGGACCCGCAAGACTCTCGGCGTACAAACGCCGGTTCGCCGCATCTCCTCGTCAGTCAGCGAACCCGCTCACGAGGCGCATCTACGCACTGGAACCGACCCCCACAGCTCCGACAGGGCCGGGACTGTGGTGACTTGCGTATTAATGATGAATTGCAGCCCCGTAGGACGGTTGTGCTGCCGTGGAGCGGAGCGGTGGCACAACACCCCGGCCCCTACACCTTATGGGTACAGATTGAGGCCAGTGGTCACAATGGACTCAAGCACGTCGAACGCCGATTCTATACTGACTTCAGGATCGATGGCCGCCTGGATCGCCAACCCGTCAACCGCACCCAAGACCAACATCGCCAGCGCCGAGAGGAACTCATAGTTGTCGGCCTCTTTGTCCACGCCGAGACAGCGCTCATTGATCTCCCGGTACCACTCGTACAGGCCGGCAAGCCTCTCGCGGTGCTTCTCTTCCCTTACCGCCCGAGGAAGCATGTCAAAGAGCGAGAGGCGTTGATCTGGATCTTCGGCTATGTGACGCGCTCCCTCCAGATACAGGTGAATGCGCTCCTCGCCCACAGGCAACTTCTCCGCTCTACGGGCGAGCGCGATGGACACGTCGTGGATCATGGAGTCCATGAGAGCCAGGATGAGCCCTTCCTTGCCGCCGAAGTAGTAGCGAATCATGGCCTTGTTCTCGCCTGATTCTGCTGCGATAGCCTCAAGCCTCAGGGCACTGAAGCCGCCCTGTATGAACAAGCGTCGCGTTGCCTCAAGGAGATTCCTCGCCGTCTCGGGTAATGCCGACAGCAACTCGTCCCGGGGGATGATTGAGCCGGGACCCTCACCCTTGATGCTTGGGTAGGTAACCCGGGCGTTGTGATCGACCTGTTTGTCCATGTACTCTCCAATCATGCAACCGGGCTACTTCGCCCCTATTGTATAAGGTGGAAGTGATCTTTCACCAGTCGAATAGAGGGAAAGCACTTCAGGTCTCAGGCAATCTCGACCCCGCTTCCAATCACCGACATTCGGTTGGCAGTCGGCCGTGACTGCCTTTGCAGATGGCGTGATGCGCACATGACGCTATGTTGCCTGCAGCAGGAAGGGCGGCGCGCAAGACACTCCGCCACCGCCCTTCCCGCTGCTGACCCAGAGCGAGTAGCCTACTTCAGAATCCCATACCAGGGCTTCACCGGCCCCTCGTTCATGTCCAGGTAGATGTGTTTCACGTGCGTGTACTCGTCCAGCACCATGGTGGAGAGGTCCTTGCCGAAGCCGGACTGCTTGCATCCACCCCAGGGAGTCTCGCAGAAGACCATGAGGTGTTCGTTCAGCCACACGGTGCCGACTTTGAGGAAGCGAGCCAGGCCCAGGCCCGCGCGCAGGTCCGTGGTCCACACGGAGGCCGACAGGCCGTAGGGAGTGTCGTTGGCCATGGCCACCGCTTCCATGGGATCACTGAAGCGGGCCACGCCCACCACCGGACCGAAGATCTCCTCCTGCATGAACTCCATGTCGTTGGTGGCGTCGGCGAAGATGGTAGGTTCCACGTAGTAGCCGCTGGCCGTCTCGGACGCATCAGGAGTGCCCCCTCCGAGCATGAGCTTGGCCCCCTGCTTCTTAGCGCTCTCGATGTAGTAGAGCACCTTGTCGCGCTGGGCGGCGTAGGGAGCGGGGCCTATCACCGTCTCAGGATTCATGGGGTCTCCGATGCGCAGGCTCTTGGCCTTCTCCACGAACTTCTCCACGAAGGCATCGTAGAGAGACTCGTGTACGAGTAACCTGCTGGCGGCGGCGCACACTTGGCCGGAGTTGAAGAAGGAGGCGAAGATGGCGCCTTCGGCGGCGGCTTCCAGATCGGCGTCGGGGAGTACGATCATGGCGTTGTTGCCGCCGAGCTCCAGACCCACCGGCTTGGCGGAGGCGCTGGCCACGTTCATGATGCGCTTACCGGTGGAGGTATCACCGGTGAAGCCTATCCTGTCCACCCCGGGGTGAGCCACGAGGGCTTCGCCGACCGTGTCGCCCGGGCCGGTGATGACGTTCACGCATCCGGCCGGAATCCCGGCCTCGGTGCAGATCTCCGCCAGCTTGAGGGTGGTGAGCGGCGCCACCGAGGGTGGCTTGATGATGCAGGTGTTACCGGTAACGAGCGCAGCCCCCAGCTTCCAGGTCACCATGAGGGCAGGGAAGTTCCAAGGGGTGATGAGCCCGACCACGCCCACCGGTTCGCGGACCGTAAGCGAGGTGCACCAGGGGCCCACGGGGAGTGTCTCGCCCGTCATGGCCCGGGAGACCCCACTGAAGTACTCGAAGAAGTCGGCGCACTGGGGCACGTCGAAGCCCATGGTCTTACGGATGGGAGAGCCGTGCTCTTGGGTCTCCAGAACGGCGAGCTCCTCATGGTGCTGCATAAGCACCTGGGAGAGCTTCAGCATGAGCTTGCTTCGCTGGCTCTGGGGGGTCATGGCCCAGTCCATGGCGGCCGCCTGCGCCGCCTCGACCGCCTTGTCGACATCGGCTTTCGTGCACTTGGCAACTTGCGCGATGACTTCACCGGTGGCGGGATTGTCAACCGGGAAGGTCTCTCCCCCGGTGGCATCAACGTACTCCCCCCCGATGTATGCCTTGTATGTGTCAGCCACGTTGTCCTCCTTGGTTTGGTCGACTCCCTGTTTGAGTCATTGCCTAGCCCACTTCCATGCTTGACTCATCTTCGGGTCCATTGGCCCAGAACCGCCTCCTTTGCGGCGAGGTTGCAGCAGTGCTCGTACGCGGTCCAGACATCGTCGCGAATCTTGGGAGATACCCGTTCTGCCGTCAGGCGATGCAGCCTGCGCCACGGCCGGTCTTGGATTCCGGAAGACCGGGATATACGAGCGAAAGGTCCTTTGCCGGGCACAGCCCACAAAGACACCAAGCTGATACGCAGCATTGTCACACGCGAAGAGAAGGAGAAAGGTGAAGAAACTCAGATGAGGCCTACGAGCCATATAGTCCACTAGAGAAGACCATGCCAGACACCACAGGGCAAGAAACGCAGCACGCGGAAAGACCAATCCGACCAGGCACAGTCCGAGCATATAGTACCGAGTCATGTGTGAGGCGATTATGTACCCGCCGGACATGTGTGTCCGAGCCACTGAAAACAGCAGGCTGTATGGGGGCAATGGAAGCCCCGCGTCGCGGGCATGCAGATGAAGGCGCATGACGTCCCACGTCAGAGGAACAGCCGCTGCCGCGACCAAGGGGCCGGAGGACCCAACAAGCCCAGCGGTGAGAAGGAGCCATGTGGCCCAAGACAACCCCGGGCTGGGGAACGTCTTTCTCTTGTCGGGATGCAGTCGCTGAAGCACAGCTTCAGAAGAGCCGTATTGGGCCTTTCTTCTCAGCATGTGGCCGAGTTCATTCCTGTGCTTGTGGCGCACTTGGCCCCTGTTGACATAGAGAAGCACATGCCCCTCTGATCGCAGTCTCCAGCAGAAGTCAACGTCTTCACCAACCCTGAGGTCCTCCCGAATACCGCCAAGGGTCGCGTAGACTGCGGCACGCACCAGCAGGTTGCAGGTGGGAACATAGAAGGTGGTGGCATTGTCGGCAGCCATAAGCGTGTTGGCCCCCAGATTGAGGGACGAGAAGACATCCTCATAACGATCGAGCATAGACTCCTGGTAGAAGCCCTCGACCGAACCGCCCGCCGCCCCTATGCTCTCCCACTCGAAGTAGGGGATAATCTCGGCCAGCCAATCGGGCTCAGGAACGCAGTCACTGTCAACAAACGCAAGGATGTCGCCCTTCGCCCTGCTCGCCCCGAGGTTGCGGCAAAAAGACTGGCCGCGGTTGGGGGAACTCATGATGAGTGTGCAGCGGTGCTTGGCGCAGACATGCTCGGGCGGATCGGGCGAACCGTCATCCACAACCAATACTTCGGTTAACCTAGGCGGATACGTCTGACGGTCCAGACCACGCAGACAATCGTCTAAGTCACCGTGTCTTTCGTACACGGGCACGATGACACTGACGAGAGGCCCGAAAAGGGAGTTCGAGACGATCGGCGTGAGTTCAAGGATCGCACGGCGTCTGAAGTGCTCACAAAGCTCAAACACCCTTTCTTCGGCCACCGAATAGCGCTGAGCAAGCTCATGGACGCTCACTGATCCGTCACACTCGCTCAAGAGGCGGGCACAAGCCCGATTGACCCACAGGGCGCTCAACGGGGTATCGGACCAGACTTGCACTCGCTCGCCGACATCGCGCAGATGCGCGCTGGGACGGAGTCTGTAACGAAACGGGATCATCGATTCACCGGCACTAATGGCGCCGTCAAACTGGTGAGGTCTCTTCGCCAGAAGCCTGGCTCTCTCCCACAGCGTCCAGCCATCCCCCCTCCTTCAGCCGGGCGAAGAGTAACCCGGCCAGCCCCTCGGGCGTGCCTCTCGCCACCCTGCCCTCGCGGGACCTGACCACGCCGTGCACCAAGGCCTGAATGCGATCAAAAGCTGGAAGGCACGAATCCGGCGCCGGGTTGGGAAGGAGCGCAGGTCGGGCACCGACAAGACGACCGAAAGCGAGTCTTGCCTCCCTCTCCCGAAGTGAGCCTGCAGGAACTCCAAGCTCGGCCAAGTCGAGCACAGGAACACGAGTCGCTTCTGCAGCGAGTCGAGTGGCAAGAAGGGGCTCCGGGCACTCGGGCCGCGCGTTCAATGCGGGGCGCACCGAAAGCACCGCGGGAAGACTCAGGGCCAACTCCTCACGAAAGCCCCCCTCCCGCACGCGGCCAACCACCAGTTCCCCGGTGTCGCCAACTTCGGCCTGCTCGATGCCGTGCACATAAGGCACGCAGAGCTCCTCGGCCACCAAACCAGGCAAAGCGGAGAGGTCTCCTTGGCGATTGGTGACTCCGAAAGCAACCAAGTCGCAGCTCAGTGCGTGCGCAGCGGCGGCCACAACAAGCGCCTGCCCCGCCTCCCCCGGCGATGGCCAGCTGGGCTCCCAGAGACGGACGGCCTCATCGGCACCCCAGGCGCACGCCGTCTTGAGAATCTCATCTTGCCGTCTGGACCCGAGAGCGGCAACGACCAGCCAACCGGGCGGCGCTGCGCAGCGTAGCTCAAGCCCCAGGGCGAGGGCCGCCCGCCCATCCTCAGGGAGACGGAAAGCGAGCCACTCCTCCCTCGCCCGACCGGTCGCGCCACTCCGAGGTACGACCACCCGGGTATCGGAAGCCTCCTGCAAGAACACAAGAATCTTCACGGTTCCTCCTACGTCAGGCGAAAACGTACACCGAAGCCACCGGGCGGATAGTTCCAGTCGAGAGCAGCGCGGTCGCACACCACGAGGCAGGTGCCACATTCCAGGCACGCCTCGTAGGCGAAGTCCACCCGAGCGCGGGCCTCATTCCAGACGTAGCAGGCGGCGGGACAGGCGAAGGTACAAGCCCGGTGCGCACAGCTGATGCAGGCAGCGGGGCCGACAATCTGAATGTGCGCCTGGGAGTGGGTCCGGTAGCTCACCAAGTCGAGGATCTGATCGGTCACCATGCCAGGCCGCCTCCCATTTCATAGATGTCTCGCAGGAAATCTCTGGTCCGAACCTCGCCTGCAAGCTCGTCCCTGATCAAACGGCCCAGCTTGCGCTTGGGCTTGCCGTCGGAGCGGTAAAGTGATTCAAGAACTGCCCCCATCACCCGGGGGTACGTGCCGAAGAGCCTCTCGTTGTGCATGAGCGCGGTGGAGCGGGCGAAGGTCTTCATGTCCGAGAGCACAAAGCTTTCTTTCAGCCGTCTCTCGTAGACAGAGAGCCCCGCCGAACTCGCGTCAGCCGTTGCCAATGATTCCAGAGCTGCATCGGCGGCCGTCACCCCAGAGAAGATGGCCAGATTCATGCCTTCCTGCACCAGTCCGTTCGTGTAGCATAGAGTGGCGGCATCTCCCGCTAGGAGCACGCCGTCTGCGAAGAGCCGGGGAATCATCGCGAAGCCCCCCTCAGGGAGGAGATGGGCCGAGTACTCGAGCAGCCTGCCACCCCGAGTGAGTCTGTCCACCGCAGGCAAAGCAAGGAAGCGCCCGAGAAGCTCCTGGGGAGCCACCTTCCTGTCTCGAAGGGAATCCAAGTGCAGCACTAGGCCCACGGAAACAGTCTCCTGTTGTGTATAGAGGAAACCGCCGCCACGAATGCCTTCGGTTACCCCCAAGAACTCATGGCTCGCCCCCTGCCGGCGAACAAGCCCGAAACGACGATTGATCTCGTGCTCGGATAGGCCAAGGAGAGCCCGTACACCCACAGCCATATCCGACGCCCGAAACTCAGGGCGGAGGCCGGCATCTCTCGCCAAGAGGGAAAGCACACCGTCGCAGAGAATGACGATAGGGGCACGTGCTTCGCTGCGACCATCTCCCAGGTTCACGCCCACCACGGGGGCAGCCGGGTCGGCCCCCTCTCGCAGGAGTCCCGTAACTCGGCATCCGGTTAGGAGATGCGCACCGGCCGCCTGCGCCTGTTCCGCGAACCACCGATCGAAGTGGGGCCTGTAGAGCGTGACTCCGCCAATCGGGGAATCGTCAAATCTCTCCGACTCGAATGCCAGTGAGGTGCTGGTACCATCCCCTACCACGGTGAGGACCCGTCTAACTACGTTGCGCTCCCAAGGAGCCTGGCTGTAGAAGGCGGGCACAAGCTCCTCGAAGATGGGGTTGTAGGGCAGCAGACCCCCAAACATGTTCTTATCGCCCGGCACCTCTCCCCTCTCGAGAAGAAGGACCCGTGCCTCCCTCTGCGCGAGACGCAGAGCCGCACTGGCACCTGCAGGACCTGCCCCCACCACAATGACATCGAATGTGCCCGCAGCAGGTTCTCCCGTATGCATATCTCTGCTCACGAGCCTTCTCCTTCCCGCCATTCCTCGAGGCGTGCCACCAGGAGAGGGATGATCTCCTCGGCTCTACCCAGGTAGCTCATATCCGAGAATTGTAGGATCGGGGCCCGAACATCGCTGTTGAGAGTCAGCACGGTGCCTGCTTCCTGAAAGCCGGCCACGTGGTGGGGAGAGCCAGAGATGCCGAACGCAAGGTAGAGGTCAGGCGCGACCGAGCGTCCCGTCTGACCAACCATGCGCTCCTTAGGGAGAAGACCATCGTCCACCACGGGGCGCGTCGTTGCCAACGAGGCGCGAAGGAGATCGGCGAGCCTCTCTATCTGCGGCAGTAGCTCTCTTGTCGCGGCCCCCGCACCTACCGCCAATACCCTCTCGGCGTAAGATATGTCTACATCGTGATAGTCAGGTGGTGTCAGAGAGAGACGCTGCGGCGGAGAGAAACCCGACTCGACCGAGACTTCTACTCGCACCGTGTCAAAGCGCGTGGGCAAGATGCCTTCGTTTGCTTCCACCCCTTCCTCATGTTCCGCCAGCGGAGACGGCACTGGGGCCAGCGAGAGGCCGGCCACCTCTATCGTGCCGGCTGGAAAGGTCACCTCCACATCCAACTGCCCCCCCCACACGGCTTGGGCGTAGACCACCCGGAGGCGCTCCTGTGCAGCGATCGGCCGGTCCGGTCCACTTCTTCTCCCGCTTTCCGGGCAACTCTCTACCCTGACGCTGCGCACCCCGTGTAACGCAGCAGAACCTAGCCGGTGAGCCAAGGCTGGAGCCGTCTCTCGAGTGAAGTCACCGTCAGCCAAGAGAACCATCCGAGGTCTGAGCTGCGCCAGCAGCGCTGTAGCGGCCCTCACGGCGATCTCGGGCGGATAGGGTGCGCGTGGTGCGCCTGAGGGATGCAGCAGAAAGAGCGTAGTCACACGGCAGGGACTACCGTCGAGAGGAATGAGATCGACGTCGTCCAGGGCCATCACGGAGAGGGTCCCACCGAGTTTCTCGGCAAGACGCTGACCCTCCATGAGGAGATGCAGGTTTCTTCCCTCGGCAAAGGGGCCGAGGGGTTCGAAGAAGACCACGACATCCCGGTCGGCATCCAAAGGACCTGGCTTGACCGATAAGAAGGGATCGCTCGTCATATCCGTTTCCCAACCTGGTAGCCCTCCCAGATAGCCATGTCCACCTTGCGAGGCGCCACGCAGTCACCCGCACGGTAGAGCTCGGGCACCCGGCCCTTCAGGGCGAAGTAGAGGGCTTCGTCGGCATCGTTCCCCATGGCCGTCACTATGCTGTCGTAGCCGGAGAACACGTGCCACTCATTCGAATACACGTTGAAGCCGTGCACCTCCGTCCCCTTAACCTCCATCACAGCGAAATCCGGCGTGAAGGTGGCGCCTTTCTGCAAGAGGCGCTGTCGGGCCAGATAGAGATCCTGACTGGGACCAAGCTCTGCCCCGACGAAGAGGCTGGGAGTGACGATGTGCACTTCTTTTCCCAGCTCACACAGGTATTCTGCGGTGCTCGTAGCCTGATGATGGCCATCGGCGTCCAAGAACAGGATGCGCTCACCCACGCGAGCCTCACCCCTGAGTATCTGCCATACGCTCCAGACATCGGGGCCCTCGCAGCCTCCCACGGGGCAGACCTTGGGTCGGGAACCAGTTGCGCAGATGACAGCGTCAGGCTCTAGCTCAAGAACGTCCTCGGCCGACATCTCCCGCGAGAGCACACTCGGCACACCCAGACGGGCAAGCTGGTTGCGCTCGTTGCGGGCGATTACCCCGAACTCCTCCCGGCCCGCCCCTCTGGCGGCTATGAGCACTTGACCTCCAAGTTCCGGCTCCTTCTCGTAGAGAGTGACGTCATGGCCCCTCAGCGTGGCGATTTTGGCAGCCCACATGCCCGCTGGGCCACCCCCAATCACCGCCACCCTCTTCGGGTGCCGCGTGGGTTTCAGGTGGTGCTCACCCTCCCTGTCCTCATAGCCCACCGCAGGATTCTGAATACAGCCGATGGTCCGGTTCAGACCGATACGTCCGTAGCACATCTGGTTGTCGGCCACGCAGAAGCGGATATCCTCTACGCGTCCCTCTCGTGCCTTGCGGACCACATCCGGATCACAGATCTGGGCCCGGACCATACCGATCATGTCGGCCTGACCGGCGGCAAGAATGCGCTCGGCCAAGGCGGGGTCGTTGATTCGGCCGGTGGCAAAGACCGGCAAATCCACTACTTCCTTTATCCCAGCCGAAAGCGGCACCGCGTAACCCAGGGGCATGTGCATGGTGCCCCCCACCAGGTATAGGTTGTAGAATGTTGAGAGGCTGAGGTCCATGAAATCAAGGGCACCGGTGGCCTCCAGCATCCGGGCGATCTCTTTGGCGTCCTCGAGAGCAATGCCACCGGGAATCATCTCATCCGCACAAAGACGCACACCCAGGGTGAAATCTGGGCCCACCGTCCGACGCACCGCGCCGATCAGCTCCAAGGGGAAGCGCAGGCGGTTCTCTACGCTGCCTCCGTACTCGTCCTCGCGGTAGTTGGTGAGAGGCGACATGAACTGGCGGGCCAACGAGCTATGGCCAAACTGGAGTTCGATACCGTCGAAGCCCCCTTCCTGCACGTGCTCCGCCGAGCGGCAGAAATACTCGACGACCTCCTCAATATCCTCCTTTTCCATGGCCTTGGGCACTTCTCGATACAGCACATCGGGCACCGGTGAGGGAGCCCACACGGGTAGCCGGGATAATCCACCCGAGGCCTGCTGCCCGTTATGGTTGAGCTGGGCAAAGATCTTTGTCTCGTACTCGTGTACGGCCCGGGTTATGCGTTTGTAGGCAGGCACAACCTCGGGTAGGAAGGCCTCGATAAGCTTCTCATAAGCCAGATCTGTCGGGTGGACCGACTGCTCCTCGGTAATGATGAGGCCTGTTCCGCCGCGGGCACGAGCGGCCAGGTAGTGGGCGTGCCGGTCGGTCGGAAGCGAACGCTCGGCAAAACCAGTCAGATGAGCCGAAAAAGAGATACGGTTCGGCACTTCCACCCGACCCAGCTTGAGTGGAGAGAAGAGATAAGGAAACTGCATCGGGACCCCCTTAGCCCGCCTCCACGTCTGTCCAGGCGTCCATCGCTGATACCAGACACTCCGGATCGGGCTGAGCAAGTGATCGGTCGGTGAAATAGGCGACGGCCGGGCAACCGCCGTGGCAAAGCTCGAAGCGCTCACAGCTCTGGCAGGCTTCAACGTCGAGACGGCGAAAGCCCCGCAGAACCGGCGAACACCGAAAGATGTCGACCAGAGATGCCTGCCTGACATTCCCGGCCAGGAACTCCGGCTCACAGAGAAAGGCACAGGGGTACACATCACCCGTGGGCGAGACAGATAGAGTCATACGGGCCGCGCCGCAGGTGTTCAGGCCCAACTGTCGACGCTCCTTGCCGGCGAGGGCGAAGAAGGAATCACCGGTGAGAACCTCCCTGTGGCCGTCCAGGTAGAAGGATAGTGCCACCAGCCCTTCGGGATTCAGACGATACTCCTCCCACACCTGCTTGGCGTTGCCGGCCGGCCGAAAACGGGAGAGGCGGGTCTTGGCCCCCAAGCGATCGGCAAGAGCACGGAGCTCGGAGACCTCGGGCAGGTTCGTTCGGGTGACGACCGTGTTAATGCTCCAGCCGCGCATGCCCTGGCGAGAGAGAAGCTCCATGCCCCGCACGGCCCGGGCAAAAACGCCCGGCCCACGAATGGCGTCATTGGTCTCCGGCGTGGCTCCGTCCAGACTCACCTGGAGATAGAGGAGATCCATAGCGACCAGCTCGCGCACAAGCTCATTGGAGAGAAGAAGGCCGTTCGTGCTCACGCAGGTAACCAGTCCCCGTCCTTGTGCGTAACGAAGGATGTCGAGAAGACCCTCACGGAGAAAGGGCTCTCCACCCCCCAGGTTGAGCTGAAAGACTCCGAGGGCAGCCACCTGGTCGATGAAAGACAGGCATTCCTCATAGGTGAGATCGCCGTACCCAGTCGTGCGTGCGTTCTCCCGGGAGTCCACATCGCCATGGCCGTTTCGAATCTCCGCCGAGAGGCAATGGCGACACTTGAGATTGCAGCGGGAAGTGATCTCCCACGTGACATTGACAGGCGCACGCAGAGGCTCGGCGTGAAGAGATATCTCCCCCGAAGCACCCGTTGACCGCCCCCGAGCTCGTTCCGGCCGAGACGCAAGCACCTCCCCGGCGGAGGTAGGTGTCGCCCGCTCACCGTCCGAACACCGTTGAGTGAGGCCCTTGTCCACCAGAGCGGCCAGCGCTCGGCTGAGGCTGTCGCCGCACACACCGCTTCGACTTCGGAAGAGGAATGTGCTCCCATCCTCGGAGCGAGAGACCGTAAGGGCCCCGCCGGAGCGCACATAGGTGAGGTCGGTGCTGCCGGTGTCGTAGAAGAGCAGGCCGAAATCCTCCTGACGCACCCGCGCCCAAGGCGTAACCTCGTAACCAGTGTGCTCAAGCCTCATGTCGAGAGGCGGCCGGGCGCCAGCGTGGCCCGGTTCCGGCACATCGGCCCGGTCCTAGTACACGCCACAGATGCCATCGACCGCCAATTCCTCGATCTCGATCTCCTCAAGGATTTCCGGCTGTTCGGACTCCCCCGAGCAGTTCTGTTCGTTGGTGTCGCACCCTTCATATGCCGGATTCATGAATCCTCCTTTCCCACGCCCGCGAGCGAATGTCGTGGGTGAGGCGGCCGCCGGTATCTCCCAGCGGCCGCCGGTGGACGAACGTCTTTGCGCTGGCAACTACTCCCATTCGCAGACCCAGCGTCCGCGGATCTGCCTTTTCGCCATTGCGTCTGCCACATCGTTGATCTGCTCGAGCTTGAATGTGCCACTGATGAGCTTGTCGTACTTGACGTCTTCTACTTCGCCCATCTGCACGAGTTTGGGGATGTCAACGTGTGTCGAGATCGCCCCGTAGAGGTTTCCGAGGATCTGTCTCTGCTGCACCGGAAGTACGAAGAAGGGCAGATTGGTTGTCTGGTCTTGGGGCGTCACTCCAACGACGACCAGTTTCCCTGCCGGCTTAAGGGCCCACCACGTCTGGGCAATTGCGCCAGGATCACCAATGGCCTCGAAGACAACGTCTGCGCCGCCACCGGTCAGCTGCTGGATGATCGGTACCGGATCCTCCTTGGCATTGCAGATGAAGTGAGTAGCACCAAACTCTCTCGCCAAATCTTCTTTGCTTTCCTCCATATCGACCGCTATCACCGGATAGGCTTGTCGCATGCGAGAGGCGCGGAGTATGTTCAGTCCGACTCCTCCCAAACCCCAGATCGCCACTGAATCGCCCGGCTTCACGTTGGCGGTGTTGTAGACGGATCCCCATCCGGTTGGGATACAGCACGACATGAGTGCCGCGACATCAAGGGGGAATTCCTTCGAAATCGGTATCACTCCGTCCTCAGGGACCACGCTGTACTCCGAGAAACCGGAGACGAAGTTGCAGTGCCGGATGGGATTGCCATCCTTGTCCCGATAGCGAATGGTTCCGTCGAGCATTGTCCCTTCAAGAAACGGCCCGAAGTTCCCCATGCAGATGTTCCCCATCCCTTTGCGACAGGTGGGACAGATTCCGCAGGGGACCATCCACACACCACACACGTGATCGCCCTTCTTGACCTTTGTAACACCCGGGCCAACTTCCTCCACGATGCCTGCACATTCGTGTCCAGCAACCATTGGAAGAGCGATCTGAATCTCACCAAGAACGAAGTGCAAGTCGGTGTGGCAGTACCCCGTGTACGCGTACCTAATGAGCACTTCCCGCTCTTGGGGTGGGTCCAACTCCAGTTCTTCAATCGAATACGGCTGATGCGGTTCTCTGAGTACGGCTGCCTTGACCTTCACGTGCCATCCCCCTTCTTGTCACAGAAACCGCCGACGCGCCTCGCGCAACCTCGCAGTTGGACAAGCAGGGACGCGATTCCGCAGCAAGTGATCGGAGTTCATCCCCCCAGGATGCGCCGAAGCGTTCGCGAGCTGCACCTATGCAATGCTCACCTTTTCATAGTGGAGGGTGCGGAGGGAGCAGTCAATTGCACCATGGTGCATGTCGGTAGCACCGCCTGTCAGGGCTTGATGACTTGACGTGCACCCGTCCGTACGGTATTCAAAAGAGGGTGACCAGATAAGTAGTACGTGCTCACATTGCTCGCCCATGGGGGAAACGTGTGCACAGAGGATCGCGTGCGTTTGAGGCAGAGACTGGTCGAGGATTCTCTCGACGAACCCATTCTCCGTGCCCGCCTGCGGCTGGCTGAACTCTCCAGTTCCCTTTCTCTCGACGACTTTCTCCGTGCCACCCTGAACGAGGTGGAAAGCCTGACGTCAAGTTCCACGGGCTACTACGCCATCGTGCAGGAGAACAAGGCAACGGTCGCAGTCACGACTCAGTCCACCAATGCCCTCGAGCACGCGATGGCGAGTGTCGGATTTGTCGGGGTCGGCGAGCCACTCGATGGAGAGACTGCAACCAAGTGCATCGAGCACCGGCGGCCAATCGTGCGCACCGGAAGCAGCAGACATGCGAGTGAGCTTGCAGTTCCCATCCTTCGAAACGAGCGTATCGTAGCCCTCGTGGTAGTAAGAGGCAATCCCGGGAACTACACTCATCGCGACATCGACCTGCTGTCCCTGTTCGCCGACCTCACTTGGGACATCGCCGAGCGCAAGCGCGCGGAAGAAGCTCTTCGGGCATCCGAAACGAACTACCGGGAGGTCTTCGATAAGGCCAATGATGGGGTCCTGATTCATGATCTCGAGACAGGCGAGATGCTGGACGCGAATCAGAAGATATTCGAGATCTACGGTTATACGCCCGAAGAGATGAGGAAGCTGAAGATCAGTGCGATCAGCGCCAATGAGCCACCGTACTCGCAGCGAGATGCCATTGCCTGGATTCGCAAGGCGGGACGCGAACAACCGCAACTCTTCGAGTGGCTTGCACGTGACAGAAATGGGCGGCTGTTCTGGGTTGAAGTCAGCCTGAAAAGGGCCAAGATCGGCGGCGTAGACCGTCTCCTCGGTATTGTGCGCGATATATCCGAGCGGAAGAACGCCGAGAATGAGACTCAGCGACTCCGCGAAACGTTGGCGCATGTTACACGAGTGAGCACACTTGGAGAACTGGCTGCTTCCTTGGCGCATGAGTTAAATCAGCCTCTCGCCGCAATCCTGACTAATACCCACGCCGCTCTCCGAGTCATGCGAAGCACACAGACACCCCAAGAGGACGTCGAGGAGATACTCGCTGACATCGCTGCGGACGGAGAACGCGCCGGCGAGATCATACGTCGGATCCGCGAACCACTACGTCGCGGTCAGTTGTCGGTGGAGCCCCTCAATATCGACGACCTCATCAGCGACATTCGCACGCTCGTGCGGACCGACGCGCTTCTCGCCGGCATTGCCGTCGAAATCGAAGGTGAGCCCAACCTGCCCCAGGTGACCGGTGATCGCATCCAAATCCAGCAGGTGCTTCTGAATCTCATGATGAATGCCCTGGACGCAGTCCGCACAGCGTCCCCGGAGCGACGCCGGGTGCAGGTGAGGGCATCATCCGCAGAACAAGACATGGTGCGAATAGAAGTGAGTGACACAGGTCCGGGCATGCCGACCCACACGCGTGAATCCATCTTTGAACCCTTCTTCACCACAAAGCCCGGCGGACTCGGCCTCGGCCTCACCATATGCCGAACACTGATAGAAGCGCACGGCGGACACATCTACGCGAAGGACCCCAGCCCCGGAGATGGGACCACTCTCGTGGTGTTGCTACCGGCCGATAGGAGCACTGCGTGAAATCCGATACAGATCATCTTCGCGCTGGCGTGTCCACACCCACGGTGTTCGTCGTGGACGACGATCCCTCGGTTCGAAAGAGTCTGAGGCGTCTGCTCACAGCCTGCGGGTATCGCACGCGTACCTATGGCTCCGCGCAAGATTATCTGGCAGATGATCATGAAACGGGTACTGCTTGCCTTGTGCTCGACGTCCGTTTACCCGACCTCAGTGGGCTCGACCTGCAGAAAGCACTTGCCGAGCAGGGCAGTGAGTTCCCGATAGTGTTCATAACTGGACACGGCGACATTCCGATGAGTGTACGCGCCATGAAGAGCGGCGCCATCGATTTCTTGGCCAAGCCCTTTTCTGAGGAAGCGCTCTTGGCAGCGATAGAACAGGCACTTGATGAGCACCGTAGGCGTATGTCACAGCAGGCGGAGTTGGCCTCTGTAAGGCAGAAGCTGCTGTCGCTTTCGCCCAGAGAGCGCCAAGTACTCAAACATGTCGTTGCGGGGAGGCTGAACAAACAGATTTCTGCGGACCTCGGCATTGCCATGAGAACCGTCAAGATGCACCGGGCGAGCATCATGGAGAAGCTCCAGGTCCGAACCGTGCCCGACCTGGTTCGCATGGCCGAGCGGGTTCCGCGGCTCCTTGACCAAGAGGGCGCTCCCGGACGGTCCACGCCCGCCTGACATCAGACCACAAAGAACGATGAAGAGATACGAAGAATCGTAATGCCCGGGTACGAACTCGGACAAGGCGAGATCGAGTTGGGGAAGTGCACCACCCGCTACCTGCCGCAGGCCGGCGGCTTGCGGGCGGGCCCTGAGTCTCTCTTGGCAACCGCTTTGTACCTACCAGCCAATCCATGGCACATCGACGACCTCTGCTTGTATGGACCGTACAAGTCGTGCGTTGGATCACCCTCGCATTTGTCCCACTTGACCGCATCTCTTGGCTGGCTTCCTCCCACCCACCGCGCTATGGTTGCAGTGATGGCTGGGTGAGGCTCGGCGCGCTCGGGTATCGGCATGCACCGGCACGCTGGAGGTCGGCCCCGATCGGGAAGCACAACGCGGCGCGCACCGGCACACCCGTAAGTCGTGGTCGCGCACCCGAAGGAGTGAGAGACGGGCATGAGACATCGTATCGGCATCGACGTGGGCGGCACGTTCACCGACTTCCTCCTCGTGAACGAACTCGGTGACTTCGAGATCTACAAGAAGCCCACCACTCCCTCCGATCCCGCCATCGGCGTGTTCGAGGGGTTGCAGGCCATGGCCGACGACACCGGTTTGTCGCTCGCCGAGTTCCTGGAGTCGGTGGACCTCATCGTGCACGGCACCACCGTCACCACCAACGCCCTGCTCACCCGCTCCGGAGCCAAGACCGCCCTTCTCACCACCGCCGGCTTCCGCGATGCCCTCGAGATGAGAAGGGGCATCAGGGAGGAGCAATTCGACAACAACTTCGCCGCTCCCGCGCCGCTGGTCAGAAGAAAGCTGCGGATTGGTCTGAGCGAGCGGGTCACGGCCGGGGGCGAGGTTCTGAAGACCGTCGACCGGACCGAACTCGAGGAGGTGATCCGCGCCATACAGGAGCAGGATGTCGGCGCGGTTGCCGTCTGCCTGCTCCACTCCTACGCCAACCCCGAGAACGAGCGCTTGGTGGGCGAGTACGTACGCGAGACGGCACCCCACCTCTACGTCACCGTCTCCGACGAGCTTCTGCCGGCCGTCCGCTTCTACGACCGCGTGAGCACCACCGTCCTCAATTCCTACGTGGGACCCATCCTGAGCCGATACCTCTCCGCACTCACGCAAAGACTCACCGAGCACTCGTTTCACGGCACTCTGCTCATCATGCAGTCGAACGGCGGCGTCACGTCGCCCAGCGACGCCTCGAAACGCGCGGCGGTCACCCTCCTCTCCGGTCCCGCCGCCGGTCCGGTGGCGGGTATCGCCTACGGGGAGCAGGAAGACGCCCACGACACCATCACGGTGGATATGGGTGGCACGAGCTTCGACGTCTCACTCGTAAGAGGGGCCACGCCTCTCATGATGACGGAGGGCACCATCGACCGCCTGCGCTGCGGTCTGCCCATGGTTGCCATCCACACCATCGGCGCCGGAGGGGGCAGCATCGCCTACGTGGACGACATGGGATTGCTGCGCGTGGGGCCCGAGAGCGCAGGCGCGAACCCGGGTCCCGCCTGCTACTCGCTGGGGGGTGACCGCCCCACCGTCACCGACGCAGACGTGGTGCTCGGCTATCTCAACCCCGGCTACTTCCTGGGCGGAGCCATGACGCTCTCGGGTGAGGCGGCACAGGCGGCCATCGCTCGGGAACTCTCCGCACCCCTGGGAGTCAGTGACATCGAAGCCGCCGCCGGCATCTACCGCATCGTCAACGCACACATGGCCGATGGCATTCGCGAGGTGTCGGTGAAGCGGGGCTACGATCCCCGCGAGTTCGTTCTCGTGGTGGCCGGAGGAGCCGGTCCCGTCCACGCCGCCGTCTTGGCCGACGAGTTGGAGATGCGCCGGATTCTCATCCCTCGCGAGTCCTCGGTATTCTGCGCCACCGGCATGCTGCTCTCCGATCTCCGGCACGACTACGTCCAGAGCATCAATCACTCCATCGCCGCAGACGACAGCTCGGCGCTCGAGCCGACCTACAAAGCGGCGTGCGCCCTCATCGACACGGGTGCGACGCAACTCGAAAGCGAAGGAATACCGGGAGAGCGAATCACCCACCTGCTCAACCTGGACGTGAGGTACCGGGGCCAGTACCACGAAATCAGCGTGCCGGTGGAGCTCGACACGCTCGCCGGCAAAGGCCACTACACCATCGCCGAACGCTTCGGCCTCAGCCACGACCAAGCCTACGGCTACTCCCTGCAGCCCGACTGGCTGGCCGGCGACGCGCAGATAGAGATCATCAACGTCCGGTGCACCAGTATCGGCGTCACGCGCAAGCCCCACGTGCAGGTGCGTTCGGTGACCTGCAGGGGGAGGGAGGCAGTTCGGGAGCGGCGCCCCGTCTACAACTCCTTCACCGGTGAAATGGAGCCCACCGAGGTCTGGGACGGCCATGCGCTGTCCGAAGGCTACACGCTCGAGGGGCCGGCTGTGGTGGAGCTCGCCACCACCACCATCGTCGTCCCGCAGAACTTCACCCTACGGTGCGACACCAACTTCCTGCTCACCCGCACGTAAGTCGATCAGCCGAGCATCGCTGCCGAGGCCGGGATGGAACACACACGGAGGCACACGGGAATGTCCAACGCACGTATCGACCCCATGCTCGTGTCAATACTGCAGAGGCGGTTCAAGTCGATCACCGAGGAGATGGGACTCACGCTGTTGCGCACCACGCGTTCCCCCATTCTCAACGAAGCGCGCGACTTCGTGACCGGCCTCTACGACCGGCAGGGGCGCATGCTGGAACAGACCGAGTACATTCCCATCCTGGCCTTCGCCCTGCAGCCCAGTCTGAAGAGCGTCATCGACTACTTCGGGGACGACGTCCACCCTGGAGACGTCTTCATGCACAACGACGTGTTCTCGGGAGGCAACCAGAACGCCGACGTCGCCATCTTCAAGCCCATCTTCCTGGAAGAGGAGCTCATCGGCTGGGCCGCCTGCAAGGGCCACCAAGCCGATATCGGCGGCAACGCCATGGGCGGGTACAACCCCGAAGCCCGGGAAGTGTGGCAGGAGGCCCTGCGGATCCCGCCCGTGAAAGTGTTCGACCGGGGTGAGCGCCGGCGCGACGTCTGGGATCTGATCTTCGCCAACATCCGGCTGAAGACCGTGGAGGAGGACCTCCGGGCCCACATCGGCGGATGCGTGGTGGGGGAACGTCGCTTCCTGGAGATCGCCACCAAGTACGGGGTGGACGTGCTGTACGCTCACGTCGACTACCTCCTCGATGCCACCGAGAAGCGTATGCGTGAGGAGATACGCCGCATTCCCGATGGGAGCGCAAGCGTGGAGAGCTATGCGTGGGGAGATGCGATCGACGATGACCGCCGCCTTCTGATCAAGCTCCGCCTCACCGTCCGCGATGACGAGATCGAGTTCGACTACGAGGGCACCGGCCCCCAAACAGAGGGCTTCGTGAACGCTCCCCTTTCCTCGACACGTTCGGCGGTGATGCTCTGCACCCTCATGATGGTCGACCCGGACATGCCCCACAACGACGGCCTGCTGCGCCCCATCGGTGTGCACGTGCCTGAGGGGTGCTTCTTGAACGCGGAGTTCCCGGCCGCCACCACCTTCGGCAACACCCTGGCCGGCCCCAATTCCGACGCCATCTTCAAAGCCTTCTACGAACTTGCCCCCGATCGTGTAAGCGCCGGCTGGAATCGTGCGCTCAACATCTCGGTGTCCGGGTGGGAGCCGCGCACGAATCGGCGGTGGGCCGATATCCTGTTCCTGTCACTCAAAGGTGGCTCCGGCGCCACCGCCGCCACCGACGGTTATGACCACATCGGGCTCATCAACTGTGCGGGTGGCATTCTGGGGCAGGATTGCGAGATGATCGAAATACAGGATCCCCTCCTGCTACACCGGCACGAGTACCTCTGCGATTCGGCCGGCGCGGGCGAGCGCCGGGGAGGACTCGGGGTGGAGACGGAACTCGAGTTCTTGGGAGAGGAGACCACCCTGGTCACCTTTGGTGACGGCGTGAAACCGGGATCCGAGGCCTTCGGGCTGAACGGGGGACAGGCTGGTTGCCTCAACAGAGCGCTGCTGACCTACCCCGATGGACGCACCCAGGTGCCGAAGTCGAAGGAACTGGTCCGCGGAGTACCCCGAGGCGCCATGCTCCGCCAAGTGGCCGGAGGCGGCGGCGGTTTTGGCGATCCCAAGCTGCGCAGCCGGAGCAAGATTCGGGAAGAGGTGGAGGACGGCGTCATCTCCCCGGAAGCGGCTGAGCGACTGTACGGGCTCGAGGGGTAGAGATGGGGCGGATCAAGGTGGTGCTGCCGGTTCCGGTCGCGGAGCCCGATACCGAGGCGATGGTGCTCGAGCTGATGCGCGCCCGTCGGCGGGTAGCCACTGAGGGTACTGAACTCGCCTTCGTGGCACCGCGGCGCGCGCACCCTGCCCTTGCCACCCTCGATGACCGTCTCCTCTCCGCACGCACACTCCGGCCCGCCCTCTCGACCGCAGCAGCGCAAGGGTTCGACGCCGTGGTGGTAGACTGCACCTGCGACCAGTTCGCCGACGTGCGCTGCTACAACGGCGTGCCCGTGGTCTCAGCCTTTCTTGCCGGACTCTTGTGCGCTCGGTGCCTGGGCGACCGCACAGCCGTGGTCACGCCGAACCTGGGGCAGAGCGTCGTCTACGAGCACTTGATCTCACTGTACAGATTCGAACGCCACGTGCTGGCCGTCAGTGAGCTGCTCGACTCCGGCCCCCCATCACCGGCCGGTCAAGACCGCCGACCCGCCCCGCCGGCCAACCGGCAACAAGCCTGGCTCGAAGCTCTCGCCGCCACCTGTGAGGTTCTCCTTGGGAAGATCAGTGTGGACAGTATCGTGCTCGGCTGCACCGGTTTCACCCGGGAGCTCGAGTTGCAGGACCGTGTCGGCGTCCCGGTCATCGGCCCCGGAGGAGCCGCACTGAAGCACGCGGAAGCACTCATCACGCTCGGGCCGGACACTCACGGCGCTCGCCACGTGTCGACCGACATCCAGGGAGAGACATACGAGTTCGACCGCGTGGAAGAGGATCCGACCACCGGAACCCTGTCGCTGAGCCGAGATTTCGTCGAGCGGCACGCCGCTGAATAGGAAGGACATCCATGGAACGAAGGCTCTGGAACGAGAAGATCGAGACGATGCCGGCCGAGGAGATGCGGGAACTGCAGTGGGGGCGGCTCCAGCAACAGGTCCGCTACGACTACGACAACTCCCTGCACTACCGCCGCAAGCTCGATGAGGCGGGCATCTCTCCCGACGACATCCGAAGCTTCGAGGACTTCCAGCAGATCCCGCTCATGACGAAGGAAGAGCACCGGCGCGCGCAGCAAGAGTCAATCGACCGGTTCGGGCATCCGTACGGTACGGTCACCTGTGCTCCCCTGGACAAGATCGTGCGCCTGAGTTCCACGTCGGGCACCACCGGCACACCCACTCTCTACACGCTCACCGCGCACGACGTGAACGTGGTCAACGAGATGCACGCGCGCAAGTACTGGCGGGCCGGTCTACGGCCGGGCCACGTGGTGCTTCAGGGACTTTCGCTCAGCATGTTCACGGGCGGACTGCCTCTCTCCGACGGCCTGCAGGCCATGGGTTTGTGCTGCGTCCCGGTGGGCATCGATGGAGGGACCAAACGGCTCATCGATTTTCTGTTGCTCACCAAGCCCCATGCCCTCATCGCCACGCCGTCTTTCGGGGAGTACCTCATCGAGAAGGCCCCTTCCCTCACCGGCAAGGAGGCCAAGGACCTCGGCATCCGCTGGTTCTTCTGTGCGGCCGAGCCCGGCGGCGGTATCGAATCGGTACGCAAGAGACTGCGCGAGGGCTTCGGAGCCCGGGTGTTCGACCACACGGGGGGCGGCCACGCCTTCCACGGCATCTGCTGCGGAGACGAGGAGTACCGCGGCATGCACTTCACCTCACCCGACCACTGCGTTCTCGAGCTCGTCGACCCCGAGACCAAGAAACCTGTGGAGATGACGCATGGCGCCATCGGCGAGATGGTCTTCACCTTCATCGACTGGGAGGGTGGGCCGTTCCTGCGCTACCTGCTCGGCGACATCATTCAGGTCTTCACCATTCCCTGCGAATGCGGCTTCCCCGGTATTCGCTTCAAGATCGTCGGCCGGGGCGACGACATGCTCATCGTCAAGGGTGTGAACGTATACCCCTCAGCCATTCAGGAGGCGGTGAGCAACTTCGTGCCCAAGACCACCGGCACCTTCCGGATTCTGCTCGACAAGCCCGGCCCGCTGGTGCGCCCACCCCTCCGACTCACTATCGAACACGGCTCGGGGCTTTCGCATCACGAGGTGGCGCAGCTCTCCACCGACCTGCGCGCCTATATGCGGGACAACCTGCGCATCAATCCCGAACTGCAGTTGGTGCCGGCTGGCTCGATGGAGGTGAAGAAGGGCGCCACGGGCAAGGTCAAGCTCGTGGAGATCGTGGGTCAGGAGGAGTAACCGCACGGGCTGAGGCCGCGTGCGGCCCAGCCGCAGTCCCGTCTCGCCCCGCCACGCCGGCCGTCGCGACTCTCTGGTGTCAGCCCGCCTTCCCGCCCTTGGCGGCTTTGCCCTTCTTGCCGGCGCCGGCCGGCGGCTCCCAGCGGAAACGCCATGCGGTGACCGCGATGCCTGCCACGGTCCACGCGGCCAATACCCCTATGTGTCCCCAGGGCAGGGAGAATGCGGCAGTGCCGGGGATGGCAGCGTCGGTGAGGGCGCGGGTGGCGTGGCGGAGCGGGAAGACCCAGGAGATCCCCTCCAACACGTCCGGAAACCGCAGCCCCACTATGAACACGTCGGAGAAGAAGCTCAAGGTGAGCAGACTCGCGAGAGTCACGCCGATGGCCGCTTGAGCGGAGCGGGTGATGGATACCACCGCAAGGCCTACAACCGAGAAACAGACGCAGGCGAGAAGGAAGACCACCAGCACGGTTCCCCAGCCGGCCGGCAGCGACGCACCATACAGGAGAGAGGCGACGGCCTGGAGGACAACGAGTGTGACAACCGAGACGACGAGAGCGCCGGCCATCCGTCCGCCCAGCATGGCCGCCAGAGGGAGAGGGGTGCCTCGTCCGCGTTTGAGAACCCCTTGGTCCCGCGCCCGGGCCACGCTCTCCGGCATGTTGACGAAGGCCGTCACGCCGGCGCCGTACACCGCCATGGTGAGAGCATAGAAGGCGCCGAGAGTCTGGCCCGCCGGCATGAGTATGTCCCCACCACCGCTGACGGTGGGTATGAGCAAGACCAGCAGCACGGGAAAGATGACGGCGAAGAAGGTGGAGGAGGCATCCCTCCACAGCACCGCCCAGGTGTGGCCCATCTGATCGCGGAGAAGAGCGAACAGAGCGGGACGGGAAACGTGCCGCGGGCGGGCATCCGCAGTCACGGCCTTCGGGCTGTGGCTACCGCGAAGGCGCACACGATCCCGTTCCCTCCGCAACGCCCACGCCGCCGCTGCCGCCCCTACCACCCCCCAGGCCACGATGACGCCGAGGTGCTGACCGGAGAACCCGCTGCCGGAGAGGTAGGGGTTGAAGGCGTCCCCCAGTGCATTCACAAGACGGCGCAACGGGAAGCTCCACCCCAGCACAGACAGCCATCCGGGGAGATTGCCACCGAACATGAAGATGTCGGAGATGAAGCCGAGGGGGATGACGATGCCACCGGTGAGTGCCAAGGTGAACTGCGGCGTCGAGGCCAACGCAGCCACGGCCAGCCCCAGCGCACTGAAGGCGAGCGAAGCCACGACCAGCGTGACGAGTACGGCGGGGAGGGTTCTCCAGATTATCTGGACGTCATAGGCCGCGACCCCTACCCCCACCACCAGCACCGACGCGATGAGCCCCAAGATGAGCGCCGCCCCCATGCGGCCGCCGAGCAACGCCCAGACCGGCAACGGCGTGCCGTTCTGCCGTTTGAGAACGCCGGTGCTGCGGGCTTCGGCAAAACCGTAGGCCAGAAAGGAGAAGGTGGCCATCGCCACGCCGAAGGAGGCGAAGGAGGGAGCGAGAAACTGAGCCAGCCGGATGCCTTGGCGGGCGTCGACGATCTGATTGCCCACCACCGACGCGATGATCACGAAGAAGAGAAGGGGGAAGCCGACGCTGAGAACGAGGGTGATCGGCTCCCGGCTGAGACTTCGTAATTCGTGGCCGACCTGGCGGAAGAGGATGCCTGCACCACGCCTCATCTCATTCCCCCGCTTCCGCCGGCTCAGCCGACTCCTCCGCCGGCCCCACCAGGTCGAGGTAGACATCCTCCAGGCTGGGTCGGGCCAGGGTGAGGCCCTCCAGCTGGAAGTCACGAGCGAGCGCCCAGTCGGTGAGGACATGCAGATCGGCAGTCGCCCGCTGGGTCCGCACCTCCGCCACCGTCCCCTTGATCCGGACATCGTCCCCCACCACGGGCAGATCGGACGGCTCCGTGCCCTTCGGCAATCGGAATGACACCACGGTGGCCGCGCCCGAGGCGGCGGCCAGCTCCTCGGGGGTACCCTGCGCGATGACCTTGCCCTTGTCTATCACCACCACGCGGTCGGCCAGGTGCTGGGCCTCGTCCAAGTAGTGAGTGGTGAGCAGGATGGTAGCGCCCAGGTCGCGTAGGCGGTCGACCAGATCCCATGCCTTTCGGCGCGCGGAGGGGTCGAAGCCGGTCGTGGGCTCGTCGAGGAACAGCATCTCCGGATCGCCCACGATGCCGAGTGCCAGGTCCAACCGGCGACGCTGCCCGCCGGAGAGCGTCTTCACCTTGGAGTCGGCCTTCTCCTCCAGCCCCACCAGGCCGATCACCTCATCCACCGCCCGCGGATGCGGATAGTAGCCGGCCTGCAGCCGGATGAGTTCCCGCGGCGTGAACTGCTCCTCGAAGCCGGCCTCCTGCAGCACGATACCGATCCGCTCGCGAAACGCTCCACCGCCGGTCTGCGGGTCCATCCCCAGCACCGAGACGCTTCCGGCGTCGGGCTTCCTGTATCCCTCGAGAATCTCCACCGTCGTGGTCTTGCCGGCACCATTCGGCCCCAGAAGCGCGACCACCTCGTGCGGCTCGATGGTGAGGTCGAGCCCGTCCACGGCGGCAAGGCTCCCGTAGACCTTTCGCAAACCCTGCACGACGACAACGGACACAACCGCCTCCTTCTCCCGCCCACCCGGGCACCTGTTCTCGTGCGTCTTTACGGAGTATAGGCGGGTGTGCCCTCCAGTCAACCCGGTACAAGGTGGAGCACGTCGATACCTGGGGTTCCGGCACACACTCCTTGTCGGCATCGGTAGTGTGCTGACTTGTGTGCGAGAGCTCTCTGGAGAAGGAGCAAAGAGAAAGCCGACGAGGGGAATCGAACCCCTGACCTGCTCATTACGAGTGAGCTGCTCTGCCAGCTGAGCTACGTCGGCTCGGGAACGCCAAGTTTAGTGACTGGCGTAGGGCTTGACAAGGCGGCCGCACACCGGCGCTGCCCGTTTCCGAAGATGGGCCGCCGACATCCTGCCGGCTGCTCCAACGGCTGCAACACCCTAGTCGCCCCCGGCTCCGCCGGTGCCGCTCGAACCCGGGTCTCCCCCTCCGCCCTCGGACTGCGGGCGCGGCCGCCGGCGCCTGCGGCGCGGCTTCTTGGCGGGTGCGGAACCCCCACCGCTTTCGCCGCTCCCTTGCCCTGAGCCCTCTCTCGGCCCGGTGTCTTTCGAGCCGGTCTCCCCCGAGGCCCGGCCGTCCTTTGCCGCTCCACCCTTGGCCGTCCGACTGCCGCCCTGCTTTGCGTCACCGGCAGAACCCGACGTGCCGGCCGCGCCGGAACCGCTGTCTGCCGATGTTTCGCTCTTGTTCTTGCCGGACCGGGACGAGCGGCGGCGCCCACGCTTCCGCTTGCTCTTGGCCTTGTCGCTCGAGGAGGCGCCCTCGCCACCGGCTGCTTGGGTTTCGGCCGTTTCGCCTTCCCGTACCAAGCCTCCGGCCTCTGCGCCTCCGGCTCCACCTGCTGAGCTCGGGCCGCTCGACGTATCCGCGTCGATTTTTCTGCCTGCGCCGGACACCTGCGGCTCAGCGGCAACGTCTTTCGGAGCCCCACCTGCCACACCGTCGACTGCCGGACGCTCTCCCGCCCGGGCGCCCCTCACGGCGGAGGGTGCCGCCACCGGCTGCTTCGCAACAGACCCGTTCTCCGCAGAGGCCGCCTCGGCGCCGCGACACGGGCCGCCTGCGCCGCCTGCTCCACCACAGCAGAGCTTGTCCACCGGCATGCACTGCCCGATCGGCTCGTCGAAGATGCCGCCGTCCTCATACTTGATGGTGAGCGAGTCTTTGGGCACTTCATACCCGATGACCACTCCTCGGCCCCGTTCGGTCTGTACCGGCGTACCGCGCCGGGGCGCCTCTCTGCGGAAGGTCACATAGTGGTCCTGCTCGTACTTCAGGCAGCACATGAGGCGGCCGCAGAGGCCGGAGATCTTCATGGGGTTGAGCGGCAGATTCTGTTCCTTGGCCATGCGAATCGACACCGGCTCTTGGTCCACTTGGAACAGGGTGCAACACAGGTGCCGGCCGCACGGCCCCAGGCCTCCCAAGATGCGGGCTTCGTCACGAACACCGATCTGTCTGAGCTCGATGCGCATGCGCAGAGCCTTGGCCAGATCGACCACCAAGGCCCGGAAGTCCACCCGCTCCTCGGCGTAGAAGCTGAAGACGATCTTGCCCCCGCCGAACAGCACCTCGGCGTCGACAAGCTTCATGTCGAGTTCGTGCTTGCCGATGAGACGGCGACAGGTGTCGAGAGCGGATTCGCGCAGGGCCTCGTTGGCGGCGATGGTCTCGAGGTCCTGGCTGTTGACCCGGCGGAGAACCGGTTTCAGGGGAGCGGTGATCGACTCCTCGGCCATCTCACGGGGAGGCTCGGCGACTTCGCCCACTTCGACCCCGCGGACGGTTTCAACCACCACAAGGTCGCCACGGGACAGATCCAGCGAACCGCTTTCAAAGCTGTACGTCTTGCCACCGTTCTTGAAGACAACACCAACGACTTCGGGCACTTAGCGGAGGGCCTCCTTCAGGGAGAGAAGCATGTCTTCCAGTGCGCAACGCGCATCGACATTATAGCGGAACAGGTGGTCCGCCCTCTGCGCAACCCGTACCGCGTCCAGATATGCCGGTACCTGCGAATCGGTACCCTCCCGCTGAAGCTCGAAGAGATAGTCGTAGTTGCACACCGCGTCGTCGGCCCCCATGGCCACGGCTGCCATGTCCCGGTACCAGTAGGCGAAGACGTTCCTCACTTCCGCCAACGTGTCGCCCGCCACCCGTCTGCGCTCACGCTTCACGCGTTGATCGTAGGCCTTCTGCACCCGGCTCCGGGCTCGGGCATCGGGAGCCCATTCCAGGTCACGCTCGCGCAGGGTCTCGAGGCCGGTGGCCACACGAACGGCCTCCTCCTCAGAAGAATCCATGATCTCGTCGAGCATGTGCTCCAATTCCGCCATGCTGGAGGCCGGTATGGAGCGCGCCCATCCGAGAAAGCGCTCCCGCCGGACACGCGCTTCCGGCGAAGTGGCGAGAAGCCGGGCATACGCGAGGCTTCCCTGGCTGACCCTCGCGAAGACCCCCGCCTGCCCTTCACGCACTCCCAGAACCCTCACGAGGTAGTCCGTCAGCACAACCGCCGGGACGCGGGTGAAATGTACTAGCTGGCAGCGCGACGCAATGGTGGGACGCACCTTCTCGTAGGCATTCGTCACGAGAACGAAGTGCACGTGAGAGGGGGGCTCCTCGAGAGTCTTGAGAAAGGCATTCGCGGCCTCCTCGTTCATGGTCTCCGCCTCCAGGATCACGTAGCAGCGTGCGGCCGCCTCGAAGGGTCGCAAAGCGACCTCCCGATTGATCTCCCGCACCTGTCCCACCAGGATGCTCACCCCGTCGGGAGACACCACCTCCACGTCGGGGTGAATGCCACGATGAACCCGGCCGCAGGTGTCACACTCCCCGCACCCGCGAGAGGGACACACCAATCCGGCCGCAAAGGCGAGAGCGGCGTCGCTCTTGCCCGTACCCCGCGGCCCCGTGAAGAGATAGGCGTGGGAAGCCTCGTGGGCGAGAGCGTGGTCGAGAACAGCCACCGCAAGTTCCTGCCCCACGATTGAACCAAGCACCGGTGCCGGCATGGATCGCCCTTCCCCTAACCGCCGAACAACCCGAGCGCCGCGTCGACTTCGCGACGTACGTGCTCGTACACCTGCTCAATGCCGGCATTGGCATCCACGACCCGGATGCGGTGGCGGTGGTCGTGTGCAAGCCGCCGGTACCCCTCCTCCACCTTATGGAAGAATTCCTCGCCTCCCGACTCGAGGCGGTCGGAGACTCTCTTCATCCGGGTGCGCCTCACCTCCGGCGTCACCGTGAGGAGCAGCGTGAGATCAGGAAAGAGGTGATCGGTGGCCCAGGCGGACAAGAGGATGACGTCATCGTGGCCCAGTTCGCGCCCAAACCCTTGATAGGCGAGGGAGGAGTCGATGTAGCGATCGGAGAGCACCACCCGCCCCGCGGCCAGCGCCGGCCTGATCACCTCTTCGACGAGCTGTGCCCTCGCCGCCGCGTAGAGTAGCGCTTCGGCACGCGGAGACATGCCGTCATTCCGCGCGTCGAGCAGTGCCTCCCTTATGGCTTCGCCAAGCCTCGTGCCCCCCGGCTCCCGGGTCCTCACCACCTCCAGCCCGAGGCTTTCGAGATCGGCCGCGAGGAGTTCGAGTTGAGTAGACTTACCACAGCCGTCGATGCCCTCGAAGGTGATGAGGACTCCTTGCTCCGGCTCACCCAAAGATGGCCCTCCAGATACTCACGAAGAAGTCGCTTATCGCCTTCCAAATGCTCCGCGCCTGCTCGTCGGTCAGGCCGATGGAGTCCTGGAAATCCTTCAGCTGCTTCTGGATGGTCTCGATATCGAGGTTCAAGCCGCCGACCTTACGCAGCAGCTCTACCAGTCTGTCGATCTGGGCTTCGGTGAGGTCGAGACCCAGCCGCACTGAGATCTCCATCACCACCATCCGGATGGCGGCCGGATCGTCCAGACCGCGCCTCACTACCTCTTCCTTGGCCAGCCGCACGAGCTCGGCCACCTTGCCCGGATCACCCACCTGCTCCCCGATCTCGGACGTCTCCACCAGCTCTTCGGTGGCTACCTGCTTGGCATCCTCGGGAATCGGCTCCCCGGTCACCTGCTCGAAGGCCTTGAAGACACCGGTGAGGGCTGCGGTACCCGACACGGGGAACGGCGCCGCCGCGAAGATATCGGCTCCGCTTATGCCGGCGGTGACGAGAGCATTGGCGTAGGCACGTTCGGTGACGTAGGTGATGTTCTTGGTCTGTACGTTGATGCCTGAGCCGTCGTTCTTCACCCGTACGAATACAGAAGAGATCGCCCGGGTGCCGATCTGTGCAGAAGGCACCACCCCGGTGAGATACTCCCTTTCCTCGGCGTTCGTGACCGTGAGGATGGGGACCTCGCCCTCCTTCACCTTGAAGAGGGTCAGCATCTCGCCACGCTGGGCTGCGCTCAGGTCGGCCCCCAAGATGATGATGCGCTCACCGGCCGCATGCACGGTGCCGGGCATGAGCAGGCAGGCCAGCACCGCGGCCACACACGCCACGGCCAACGCGTGCCACAGGCCCAGGCGTCCGTCCCGGCTCTTGATTCGATGTGCGGTCATGATCGTCTCCTTCTCTCTCCGCCGACACATCACGTCGGACCGCGCCGCCCTCAGCTACGTTCCCGCACCCGCCTTCGTCGAAGCGGCCGTCTTCTTGCCCGAGGTCTTCTTGGCGGTGGCTGCCTTCTTGGGCGCGACTGCTTTCTTGGGCGCGGCAGGCTTCTTTGCGGCGGCCTTCTTGGGCGAGGTCTTCTTGGCGGAGGTGCTCCTCGCCGGCTTGGCGGCCTTGGTCTTACCGACGCCGCCCGCACCCGCATCGCCGTCCGCGGCAGCCGTACCGTCCGTCGTGGGGCTGCCGTCCGCCTCCCTCGCCGCCCGCGCCCGCTTGGCCGCGCGCTGCTTGTATTCATCCTTGGTGGGACAATCCGGATCCAGGCAAATCGTCCACGGTCTGCGGCCACCCAGCACCTTGATGCGCGGCGTGCCACACTGCGGACAGGACTCGCCGGTGGCAATGATGTCTCCACGCTGTGGCAGAGGATAGGTCTGCACACAATCCGGGTACCCTTCGCAGCCGACAAACCGCTTCTTCGAAGCCTTCGAGCGGATGACGCGCAGGTCTTTCGTGCAGCGCGGGCACTCACCCACCACCTTGTCGTCACTTATACCTTCGAGAATCTTGCCCGCCACCTTGTCGCGGTTCTCCTCCAGCGACCCATAGGCCTCCCGCAGAAGCTGGCGGGAGATCTCCACCACTTCTTCCTTGGAGAGAGAGCGGTCGGCTATGGCGTCCATATCGCCCTCGAGCTCCGCGGTCATCTCCGGTGAGGCGATGCGCGCCGCATACTCCTTGAGGGCCTCGGCCATCTTGATGCCGGTCTCGGTGGGCTCCACGGGATTACCCACGATGTAGCCCCGGTCGTACAGATTCTGAATGATGTTGTGCCGCGTGGCCTTGGTGCCCAGGTTGTGTTTCTCCATGAGTTCGATGAGCGTGCCTTGGCCGTAGCGCGACGGCGGCTGGGTCTCCTTGGCCTCCAGACGCTTGTCGATCAGCTCCGCCGTATCACCCTCCGCGAGCCCCGGCACTTCCGCGTCCTTCTGGCGCGTGTAGGGGTAGTAGGCCATCCAGCCCGGCTCCACCACCCGGGTACCCCGAAGCAGGAAGGGTTCGTCGTTCACGTCCAAGTCGATCCGGGTGGATTCCGATTGGGCGTCGTCGGCCATGGTGGCGAAGAAGCGGCGCACCACCAACTCGTACACCCGGTGGGAGCGATCGTCGAGAACACCCGTGGGCAGCACGGCCGTGGGATAGATGGGAGGGTGATCGGTCGTCTTCTTCTTGCCCCGGCTGGGACTGAGCTTCTCTTTGGCGAGAAGCCGGCGGGCATCGTCACCGAACTCTCCCCTCGCGAGGTCACTCAGTATCTCGCGCAGATCGAGGGAACTCGGGTAGACGGTGTTGTCGGTACGTGGATAGCTGATGTAGCCGCCCATGTACAGCCCTTCCGCCACCCGCATGGCGGCAGAGGCGCTTAGACCCAGGGAGGTGGCTGCCGTCATGAATGTTGTGGTGCTGAAAGGTGCGGGGCGAGCCACCCGGCGCTTGGTCGCCTTCACAGAGGTGACGCGAGCGGGGCCGGTAAGTGTGGCGAACACGGAACGGGCACGATCCTCGTCCAAGAACCGCTCTTCTTTATGGACGGCCGTGAACACCGGGGCTTCGGGCACCTGCAGATCCACGGTGACCACCCAGTAGGGTTCCGGCACAAAGGCGCGCCGTTCTTTCTCGCGTTCCACGATGAGGGCGAGCGTGGGCGTCTGCACCCGGCCCACACTCAAGAACTGGTTCCCCAGCCGCCGCGTGGCGAGCGACACGAAACGCGTGAGCGTCGCCCCCCAGATGAGATCGATGTCCTGGCGGGCCTCGCCGGCCCTGGCCAACGGTTCGGAGAGATGACCCAGCGTGGCAAAGGCCTGTTTCACCTCAGACGCGGTCAGTGACGAGAACTTGGCCCGCCGCACCGTACGCAGAAGCTTCTCATTGGCCTCGGCAGCGATCTCGAGCGCCTCCAAGCCGATGAGCTCGCCTTCACGGTCGTAGTCGGTGGCGATGATCAGCGAGTCGGCCTCTTTGGCCAGCCGCTTCACCGCCCGCACCACCGACTTGGCGGTCTCGCCCTTCACGAGAGGAGCGTCGATGAGGGCCGAGGGGTCGACCTTGCGCCAGTCGGCGTAGTCCTCCGGGAACTCCACCTGGAGCACGTGGCCCTTCAGGCCGATCACGGCTGTGTCACGCCCTTCCACGTCCGCGAACAAGTAGTAGGGCACCTTGAGGAAGGCCTCGGCCTTCGGCTTGCCGGCCGCGAGGATGTCGGCGATCTTGGTCGCCACGTCGTTCTTCTCTGTAATGATGAGCTGCATCAGCGCATGGTCCTTATCGGCATGGATGTGCCGTGATTATCGGCAATGAGAAGGGTGCTGTGAAGTGGGTGGCTTCAGAGGCGGGCTGCGTTGACGGCAAGGGCTTCGCCCACGGACTCGTGGATGTCGAACAGGCCTTCGAAACCGGTGATGCGGAGCACTTTGGACACGTGAGGATCATCGACCACCAGGCTGATGGAACCCCGGCCGCCCTGCGCCCTGAGCGTCTTGAGACTCCCAAGCAGAACCCCGAGCGCGGTGGAGTCGAGAAAACCGACGCCGGTGAGGTCAACAACCAGGCTCGAGGGCCCAGCAGCGATGACCTCATTCAAGGCATCTTTGAACCGAGGAGCCGTGTAGAGATCGAGCTCCCCGTCGACGTGGACGATGTCGACGCCGTTGGCCGTGGTTTTCTCTATCGCGACTTCCATGACCCCCTACCGCGGTACAGACTCGACTTTACCACCACTCGCAGCGGCTTGCACGTAAGGCCGCTCGAACGGTATGACAGGAGAGAAGAGACACCGGGGCACCGCCCGCCGCACGCCGAACCGCCGGGAGGGAAACGCCCCGCCCTTGCGCACTTGCACTTTCGTGGCTCACCCGGCCTTCAGTTGCCGGCCTCCTCAGGGGACGATTCGGTCGTGGTGGAGTCCGCCGGTTTTGGTGCCATCAGCTCGATCTGCTGCCGGACCGTCTCGGCCATCTGGCCGTCCGGGTCGAGCTCCAGATACCGGTTCCACGCCAGGATGGCGCCGTTGATATTACCGACACCACGTTCGGCGACACCCAACTGCAGGAAGGCGTCGGCGTTGTTGGGATCGAGAGCGGTGGCCTCTTGCAGCACCCGAACCGCGGCCTGGTTGTTCTGCACCTCCGGCGACAGGTAAATGGAGGCCAGCCTCATGTGGACTTCACCCGCTCCCGGCTCGAGCACGGCGAGCTCCTCCAGGTACGACACCGCCAGATCCTGCCTGCCCAGAGCCCCGTACAGATTGGCCAGGCCGAGAAGCGCCTCGGTGTCCTTCGGATTCTCGGCCAGCCGGGCCTCCCACTCCTCGATCTGCTGCTCCGGCGACTGCGCACCGGCACTACCGCCACCGCCGCCACCCCACAGACTAGACCAGTTCAACCCGCCGCCACTACCCACGCCCATGGCCACAAAACTCACGGCGAACACCACGGCGAGCACCAGAGCGACCCATTTGGCCCACTTGTTGATTTGCTTCCTATGCAGTAGCACCAGCTGTTTCTCCCTACTCTTGAGGCCTTCGTTGTGAAGACCGGGAACCTCTATTTCGATTATGCACTATAGCGATACACGAGGCCACCGGCGGCGCAAAGACTCAACCTCTCAGGACCACCCGGGCCGCCGCCGCCCGCTTGGTGATCTCGGCCCCGTCCACGCCCTTGAACTCCTTGTTGTCGTACACCACCCGGCCGTCGATCATCGAGAAGAATACGTCCTCCTGATTCGCCCCGTAGACCAGCGCCGAGATCGGATCGTCGATGGGGGCGAAGTGACTGTACTTCATGTCGACGGCGATCAGGTCCGCGCGCTTGCCCGGCTCCAGGGTTCCCACCAGATCATCGATGCCGAGTACCTCGGCCCCGCCCAACGTGGCCATGCGAAGGGCCGTGCCGGCTTGGAGGCCCTCGGTCTCGAACCTGCTCGCGCGGTACATGAGAATCGCCTCTCGCATCTCGGCGAACATATCGAGGATGTTGTTGGAGGCGAGGCTGTCGGTACCCAGGCCCACCCGGAGGCCGGCCTCGAGGAAGTGGCCCACGGGCGCTATGCCACAGGCGAGCTTGGCGTTCGACTTACAGCAATGCGCGACGGCCACGTCGTGCTCTTTGAGCACCTCGATGTCGTCGGGTGACACCTGCACGCAGTGCACGGCGGTGAGGCTTGGATTCAGCGCGCCCCACTGCTCGAGATACTTCACCGGAGTGGCTCCCGTGGGCATGACCGTGAGGGAATCCCAGCCGACCAACTCACGGAAGTCGTGAGCCAGGACCCCCGACCCGTCACGCAGGTACTGCACCTCGGCGCCCGACTCCGCCAGATGGGTGGCCATTCCCACTCCTGCACCGAGCGCGTAAGCCATGAGGGCCCGGTACAGCGGCCCCGAGACGGTGTAGGGAGCATGCGGGGACACTCCCACCTGCACCAGCGGCCCCGCCACCTCACTCAACTTGTTCAGCCGCTCGTCGAGGTGGCGCAGGGTCTCGCCGATGCGCGAGTCGTCCATGCCGAAGACCTCGAGATAGGCGTGGAGGCGCAACCCGAAGAGGTTGGCGGCGTTGACGGCGGCCTCACCAGTGTGCCCGGTATCCGCCGTCGTGGTGATGCCGGAACTCACGCACTCCATGGCCCCCAGAAGAGCCGAGGCCGAAATCTCCTCCCTTCCCAACCGCCTCCGTACCTCGATGAAGCGGAGCAGCCATTCGCCGAAGGGATAATCGTCGAGCAGGCCCCTGAAGACAGAATGCTCCAGATGCGAGTGGGCGTTGACGAAGCCCGGCAACAGCACGGCCTCGTCGAAGACCCGCGTCTTCTCGCCCGGGTACCTCTCACGCACCGTGTTGGCCGGCCCCACATCGATGATCTCTCCCTCACGCACACACACCGCGCCGCCCGTGATGGGCTCGCTGGAGATGGGAACGACCCAATCGGCTTCAAGGATCATGGCTACTCCTCGCTCCGCATGGACGCATGCCTATCCGAGTGCCAATGCTACCACCAAAGCTGCCGATGACCCGCACCAGGAGAGTACTCATCGCAGGTGAAACCGCCGATCCTCAGGCCGAGTTCGTGATGGTGCCGTAGAATGTTCTTATACAATCAATATGGAATGGGGATGAGAGCAGACCATGGCAGCGCCGGACACGAACAGGACACACGGGGCGGCAAAGGCCGGTGGTAGACGCACGTCGGCCGGGCGCCGTGTGGTCGTGCTCACCGCCTTCTTCGTGTTCGTGTGGCTGGTGCTCTACCCGGATCCCCGCCCCTTCGTCTCCTCGATCTCCCGCCTGTTCGAACCACCCCTCGATCCGCAGGCCGTGGCCGGCATCGCCGGCACGCTTCCCGACGATGCGGCGGTGGTGGAGGCGTTCAGCCAAGACTATCTGCCCTACAAGACGGCCTGGGAACTCTACGACATGCCTTGGTACTTCCCCACGGTGGCCGAGGTGGTGGAGAAGAGAGGAGGCGACTGCCAAGCCGAGGCACTACTCACGGCGAGCATACTCGAGGCCAAGAGCCTGCCCTACACCCTCCACTACTCATTCAACCACGTGTGGGTGGACTATCCCGGCAAGAACGTCACGCACATGGAAGATCCGGCCTTGTCCTTCGCCTCGAACGAAGGTGAGAGCTGGCTCGCGGCCCTCCCCGACCGCTTCCCCTTGAGAGACATCGTCGTCGCCCGAATCGACTATCATTGGGACCCGATGCCCCTCATCCGCAAACTGCTACTGGCATTCGGGGCTGTAGTCGCACTGCTCGCATCGGAGAGACCGTGGAGGGTCCGGTTCGTTACCGAAACGCGCAACAGGTGGAGTACCCGGCGCAGAGAGCAGCGAAGTGTCCACGCGCCTGAGGCAGGTCCCACCTCGTAGCCAGGGCACCGCTGAAGGAGTCCTCAGCGTGGCCGGCGCGGCGACCATTTGGGGCTCGGTGGCTCTCTTCGCCCGCTGGTCCGGCGCGGCGCCCTTCGTCACGGTCTTCTGGCGGGTCGCCTTTGCCTCTGCCGCCCTCTGTCTCTACCTCCTCTTTCGTGGCCAACTCGGCGCCGTTCCCCGGCTGGGCCGCCCCACGCTGCTCCGACTCGCACTTCTCGGTGTGCTTCTGGCCGCAGGCTGGTCGGCGCTGTTCACCGCGTTCGCCTGGACGACGGTGGCAACGGCGATCCTCCTCAACTACATAGGACCGGTGTTCGTCGCTCTGTTCACTCCTCTGGCGACCAGGGTGCCCTTCGACAGGCGCATCATCCTCCCCCTGATGCTCGCGTTGGCCGGGACCGCCCTCATCGTCGGCCCCCAGGCGCTCGAGACAGCCGGCTCCCGCAACCTTTTCGGTGCACTCCTCGCCCTCCTGGCGGCGGTGATCTACGCCGTGTTTGTACTGGCCACCAAGCGAATGCTCGTCGAGGTACCCCCGGGAGCGGCGGCTTTCGTACAACAGACCGCAGCCGCAGTCGTGCTGCTCCCCGCCGTCTTCCTCTTGCCCGGCCCCGTGGGGCCCGCCGGTTGGGGCTCGGTCGCCGTGCTCGGTATCGTCCACACCGGCCTCCCCATACTCCTGTTCACCGTCGGACTCAGCCTGATACGCGCCGACTACGCAGCCGTACTCAGCTACATCGAACCACTGGCCGCCGTCATATTCGCCGCCCTCTTCCTCGCGGAGCCGATCAGTTGGTATACGGCCGCCGGAGGAACCACCGTCATCGTGGGCGGCCTGCGAGTAGCCCGGTTGGCGGCCGTTCCCGGTCCCGCCACGCCGGCCCTGCCCCTCGCGGCAGCCGCCGACCCGCCCCCAGCCTTACCCACCACCGACGAAGCACACACGGAAAGGGAGACACCATGACAGAGAAGCCCGAAGCCACAGCAGGACATCCCGCACCCGGCAACCTCAAGGCGACCCTTCGCACCTCCAAGGGTGATATCACCATCGAGCTCTTCGCCGAGGACGCGCCTGACACGGTGGCCAACTTCATCGCCTATGCACGCGAAGGCCACTACCATCAGACCATTTTCCACCGGGTGATACCGGACTTCATGATCCAGGGAGGCGGCTTCGATCCGTCGATGGAACAGAAGTCCACCAAGGCCCCCATCGGCAATGAGGCGGCCAACGGCCTGCACAACACGCGGGGCACTGTCGCCATGGCCCGCACCTCCGACCCGCACAGCGCCACCAGCCAGTTCTTCATCAACGTGGCGGACAACGGCTTCCTCGACCATAGGGGCAAGACCACCTCCGGCTGGGGTTACGCCGTGTTCGGGAAGGTCGTGGAGGGGATGGAGGTGGTCGACGCCATCGTCGGAGTGCCCACCGGCACCGCCGGTCCCCACTCCGACGTGCCGCTGGAGCCCGTCGTGATCGAGGAGGCGACCATCAACGACTGAGGCGCCCCACGCTCCTGCAAGGAGCCGCCGCGGCCGCGGCGGCCTACCTCTTCACCATCAGCTTCTTGACGGCCGCGGTCAATCCGTCGACCGTCAGCTCGTACATGGGGAAGACCTCCCGCACCTTCTCCATGGTGTACTGCCCGTACATGCGTGACCACTCTTTCTCGGGAATGGGGTTCAGCCACACCGCGTGGTCGAAGTGGCGGGCCAGCTTCTTCAACCATTCGATGCCGGGCTCCGCATTCGTCCGTCCCCACCAGATGATGCCGTCCCGGGCCATGAGCTCCGACGGCGCCATGGCGGCATCACCTACCAGGATGAGTTTGTACTCACCGGAAAGCTCGTGCAGCACCCGGCTGGTGAGCACGCAGTTGTCGTATGCGCAATAGGTGTCGAGGAAGAGGTGGTCGTAGACGCAGTTGTGGAAGTAGTAGAAGCGCAGATCCTTGAAGTGGCCGGCCTTGTGCACGGCGCTGAAGAGCTGGCTGCAGACCCGGATGTAGGGGTGCATGGAGCCGCCGACGTCCATGAGTAGTAGCACGCGCACGTTGTTTCTGCGGCTCCGGCGGTACTCCAAGGTGAGGATGCCGGCATTATCGGCCGTGGACTCGATGGTGGCCTCCAGGTCGAGCTCATCGGGCAGCGAGTCGTTCTTGCTGGAGAGCTGCCGGAGACGTCTGAGCGCCATCTCGAACTGCCGCACACCCACGATGGCGTCGGTGCGGTAACTGCGGTAGCGCCGCTCACCGGCAACCTTGACCGCCGAGCGATTGCGGCTCTCACCACCCACACGGATACCTCCGGGATGGAACCCGGAGTGCCCGAACGGAGAGGTACCTCCCGTACCCACCCAGTAGTTGCCGCCGTGGTGGGCCTCGGTCTGCTCCGACAACCGCTCCTCGAACATGCGTTTCAGCTCGTCGAGATCCATGTCGCCCAGCGCCTCCATGAGCGCCGCCCTCTCCTCCACGGAGAGACCGGGAAACACAGTTGGATCAGCCAGCCAGTCCCACACCTCGTCGGCGATCTCCACCAGCGTCTCGATACCCTCGAAGACCGCCGCGAAGGCCTGATCGTACTGGTCGAAGTACGTCTCGGACTTCACCAGGACGGAGCGCGCCAACAGGTAGAAGCGATCCAGGCTGGACAGCGCCAGGCCTTGGGCGAGAGCCTGCATGAGCGCCAACCACTCGGTGAGGGTGACCGGGACACCGTAGCCCCGAAGTACATAGAAGAACTGAGCGAACACGCTATCTGCGGCCGGCGGCCACTCCCTTGCGTCCGCCCAGCGCCCGCAGGCACGCCTCCACGTCGTGGTCCTTCTTGAGGAGTACCCCCAGGAAGGGCAGCCGCCTGCTGATATCGGCAGGGTCGACTCCACCCACGGCCAAGGCCTGCACCCAATCGATCAGCTCGCTGGTGGAGGGTTTCTTCTGGAGACCCTGAACCTCCCGCAGCCAGTAGAAAGCCTCTATGGCCATGTCGAGAAGGCGCTCGTGCATGTCGGGATGGTGCACGAGGACGATGTTCCGCATCATGTCCTCATCGGGAAAGTCGATGTAGTGGAAGACGCAGCGGCGCAGGAAGGCGTCGGGCAACTCCTTCTCGGCGTTGGAGGTGATCACCACGATGGGCCGCTCGTTGGCGCGAATGGTGGCGCCCGTCTCGGGGATGTGGAACTCCATCTGGTCGAGTTCCCAGAGGAGGTCGTTGGGGAATTCCAGGTCGGCCTTGTCGATCTCGTCGATGAGGAGGATGACCCGCCCCGGGTAGGTGAAGGCCTCACCCAGTTTGCCCGGCTTGATGTAGTGGCCGATGTCGGAGACGTCGTGGTCGCCGAACTGGCTGTCGTAGAGGCGCTGGACCGTGTCGTAGACGTAGAGGCCGTCTTGAGCCTTGGTGGTGGACTTGATGTTCCACACCAACAGGTCGAGCCCCAAGCCCCGGGCGACACTGTGGGCGAGCATGGTCTTGCCGGTTCCAGGCTCACCCTTGATGAGAAGGGGCCTGCCCAGAGTGGCGGCGACGTTCACGGTTTGCATGAGCTCCGGTGACGCGATGTAGTCATCGGTCCCGGAGTAGGCGGCGAAACTCTTCATCTCACTCGTCATGGGAAGGGGACCTTGCGTCGGGAATGTGCTGATACAGGATATCAAGAACCCGGTTGCGGACAAGCCGCGTCGGTGAGTCGCTACCTGGAGCGGGGAGCGCCCAACTGATCGAGAACCCAACGGTCGAGCGCCTCGGCCACACCCTCGCGTAGATTGGAGGAGGTGACAGCGTCGGCGGCAGCCTTGGCCGCGGGCGTGGCGTTGCCCATCGCCACACCCACACCGGCCCACTGGAGAAGCGACACGTCGTTGTCGTGGTCACCGATGGCAAGCACCTGTTCGGCGGCTATGCCCATGGAACGAGCCAGCTGTTGAGCCATGGAGGCCTTGGAAGCTTCCGCCGCCACGAAGTCGACCAGGCCGGGTACGGTCTCGGTCACGTTGGCGTGGCCGGAGAAGATGCGCGAGAGCGTGACTCTGGCCGTGTCCTGGGCCTCCAGATCGAGATCGCGGAGGTCCATGAACACCTGATCCACCGGACGAGCCTGAGAGAGAACCTCGTCGATGGTACCCACCTGCTTGGGCGGCGCCACGCCGTACCGCTCTATATTCTCCAGAATCCTGTCATTGACCCGGTCGGCAAACCACTCGTCCTCTGACTCGAGGTTGACGATGGTGCCGAGCTCACGGCCGATGGTCACCATCTCTTCGACCAGCTCGTGCCGCAGGGGCACGCGGCTCAAAGGCACGTTGGCCACGAGGTCCCACAGGAGGGCCCCGTTGCAGGCGATGATGGGCGTGATGAGCTCGAGCTCCTCGTGGTAGCGGCGGACCGAACGCGGAGGGCGGGCGGAGGCGATCACGAGTTCCGCGCCCGCCTCCCGCACCAGGGTAATGGCCTCCTTGGTGTGATCGGAGATGTGACGGGGACCCGCAAGGAGTGTGCCGTCGAGATCCATGATCACCAGCCTGATCGAGGGACCGGATCCGGCAAGCTGCATGAGCCCCCGGGTCACGTATGACAGGTGGTCGCGCATGGCCTTGCGGGCGGCTTCCTCGTCACCCCGCCGGATGGCCCCCAACACCATGTCGTGTTGACGCTGTACCGCACCTGCCCCACCCGGCTGTGTGTAGATGACATGCAGGATCGCGGGCATGTGCTCGTGCAGGAGGTCGACGATGTCCTGCGAGAGCTGCCGCAGAAGCCCGTTGTGGGAAGCCTCGGCTATGCCCCGGTGGAAGGCTATGTCACTCTCGGCAAGACCCGAGTCGTACGGCCGGATCTCGATACCGGAGAGGCGGCGAAGGTCTTCGAGAGTGGCCCTCCTGGCCGCCAGGCCGGCGGCCTGCACCTCAACGGCGATGCGCAACTCCATCAGGTCGAGCAGGCGTTCCGCGCCCTTGCCGAGCAACCCGGCAAGCGGCGCACTGATATCGGAACCCGGCATCTCGGTGATGACCGTCCCCTTGGGACCGCGGCCGGCAGAGACGAGTCCCTGTGCCTTGAGTTCACGCAGAGCTTCCCTCACCGCGGGCCGGCCCACCCCGAAGCGCTCGGCAAGTTCTCGTTCGGACGGCAGTCTGTCACCCGGCTGGAGGCGGCCGGAACCGATGAGATCGCGCAGTTGGTCGGCCACCTGTTCCGATACCGTGGCCGGCGTCACCCGGTGAATGCCCTGCCCCAGCACCTCCGTATGCTCTGAGGCGGGATTCTTCTTGGAATCACGCCCCGGGGAGCGGGTCTCCCTCCCTCTCTCCGAATGTGCTTTCACGCATCCCCCTCAGACATTGAACCGGAAGTGAATGACGTCTCCATCCTGCACCACGTACTCCTTGCCTTCTATACGGACACGGCCGGCGGCCTTGGCCGCGGCCGGGCTTCCCAGTGCCGAGAGGGTCTCGAAATCCACCACCTCGGCCTTGATGAACCCGCGCTCGAAGTCGCTGTGTATGACTCCCGCAGCCTGAGGAGCCGTGTATCCGCGCGGGACGGTCCATGCCCTCGACTCGTTCGGCTGGGCGGAGAAGAAGGTGATCAAACCCAGAAGCTCGTATCCCGTCTTCACCACGCGCTCGAGACCCGATTCCTCGAGCCCCAGATCGAGCAGGAACTCCCGCCGCTCTTCGGGCTCCACATCGGCCAACTCCGCCTCCAGGCGCGCGCATATGGGAACAAGATCTTTGCCGACCATGCGGCCCGGCGGATCTCCGAGCTCGTCTTCGCCCACGTTCAACACGTACATCACCGGCTTCATCGTCAACAGACGAAGGTCGTGCAGGGCGGCCGCCTCGTTGGCCGAGAGGCCGGCGTCACGAACCGGCGTACCTGCTGCGAGCGCCTCCCCGGTCTTGCGCAACACCTCGACCTTCGGCCTGAGTTCCTTCACCGAAGTCGCCTGCTTGGCGAGCTTGGGCAATGCCTTCTCGACCGTGACCAGATCGGCCAGCACGAGCTCAGTGAACACTGTCTCCGCATCGGCCGCCGGATCGACCCGCCCTTCCACGTGCACCACATCGGGGTCGACAAAGGCCCGGAGCACCTCACACACCGCGTCACACTCCCGGATATGCGCGAGGAACTGGTTGCCGAGACCTTCCCCCCTGCTCGCCCCTCGCACCAGGCCGGCGATGTCGACGAACTCCACCGTGGCAGGCAGAAGACGCTCAGGCCGCATGATCTCCCCGATCCTCTCCAAACGCCTGTCGGGAACCGGCACGACCCCCACGTTGGGATCTATGGTGCAGAAGGGGTAATTGGAGGCCGCCACCTGCTGCCGGGTGAGCGCGTGAAACAGGGTCGACTTGCCCACGTTGGGAAGGCCCACGATGCCTATGGAAAGGGACAAGAGGAGTACCTCCAGACGTTTGGGCGATGATACGCTCAAGTTGTAGCTGCTGTCCACACGAGAGCCCCGGCCAAGGTGTTACAATCCGACCATGAGTGTGCCCCGCCCAGCACAACCGAAGCCACCGCCGACCTACCTCTTCTCCGGCTACGCGCGCCTGCCGCAGGACGTGTCGCACCAAGCGGTACGCGGCCGAGTGGGCGTGGTGGTGGAGGTGGACCAACAGGGCCTCATTGTCGCCGTCTCCTCCACACTCATGACAGACTTGGCCCGCGACTACTTCGCCCGTCTCCTCCGCGGCCGTTCGGTGCTCGAAGGAAGAGCGGAGACTGAAGCCTTGGTAAGGCACCGGTACCGGGGTCACTCGCAAGGCGCCCTCATCTTCGCCCTGCGCCGGGTGTTCGAGATGGTGGATCAATCACCGCTGCGCATGCCGGAGGAACCGGCATGCGGTGAGGAAGAAGGGGCCGGGGACGCCGGAGACGGGCCCCACCTCGCTGAGAACCCGCCCGCACCCTAGACACACCCGCGGGCTCCATTCGTCCAATCCCGCCCCGTCTTGTACTCGCGGGTCCGAGGTGGCATGATAGTGATGCTGCACACTCGGCCCCCAAGAGGCGCTACTTCCTGCCTTCTTGCACCCGGTCGATGGCTCCCAGCATGAGGGTTGCCGGCGGTCTCGCGCCGTGGCTCCATGTGACACGCCATCTCCAGCCTCCCGCCCTCAGGCGTATGTATCGGCCCAGACTTCAAGCGAAGCGAAGGCATGCCCGGAGCTCTTGACGGAATCACAGTGCTCGACCTCTCCCGCGTCGTCGCCGGACCGACCTGCGCAATGATGCTGGGGGACCTAGGCGCCGATGTCATCAAGATCGAGCGGCCGGGCGTGGGTGACGACTCCAGAGCGTGGGGTCCGCCCTTTCGTGGCACCGAGTCCGCCTACTACCTGGGACTGAACCGCAACAAGCGTTCCCTTACGCTCGACCTCAAGTCGGAGAAGGGGTGCGCCATCTTGCGCGATTTGGCAGCCCGCACCGACGTCTTCATCGAGAACTTCAAGACGGGCACCACCGAACGCCTCGGCATCGCATACCAGGACATCCGCGCGGTGAATCGCGGCATCATCTACTGTTCGGTGAGCGGCTACGGCCGCACCGGTCCCGAGGCCGATCGCCCCGGCTACGATGTGGTCATCCAGGGTCGGGGCGGCTTCATGAGCGTCACTGGTGAGCGCGAGGGGCCACCCATGAAGGTCGGCCTTCCCATCATCGACGTACTCGCTGCGCTCAATGCCACGGTGGGCATCCTCACGGCCCTGTACCATCGCACCACCAGTGGCGAGGGGCAGTTCTTGGACATCTCCCTCCTCGACGCCGAGGTTTCCTCCTTGGTCAATCCGGGAAGCAACTTCCTCGTCGGAGGTATTGCCTCCGGGCGCTGGGGCAACACCAATCCCAACGTCGTTCCCTACCAAGCCGTGAGAGCCAAGGACAAGTGGTTCATGATCGCGGTGGGCAACAACTCCCAGTTCGCGAGACTGTGCGCGGCCCTCGACGCCCCCGAGATGGCCTCCGATCCCCGCTTCGCCTCCAACGCCGCCCGAGTCGAGAACCGCGATGCCTTGGTCGATGCCATGTTCAGCCGGCTCAAGGAGCGTCCGGCGGCCGAGTGGCTCGAGATCTTCAGACGGGAAGACATTCCTTCTGATCCCGTTCAGGACATAAGCGAAGTCTTTGCTGATCCCCAGGTATTGGCACGGGACATGCTCGTGGCTTTGATGCATCCAACGCTGGGAGAAGTGAGAACCGCAGGCAGCGCCGTCAAGCTGAGCACCACCCCGGTGAGCTACACCAGGCACCCTCCCCTTCTCGGGGAGCACACAGAGGAGATTCTCTCCGGCCTCGGTTACTCCAATGGTCAGATTTCTGGACTTCGCAAAGAGGGGGTGGTGTAGACAACCGAAAAAGGATAGGATTGCACGCTAGCTTGGGCGACGCGCTTCTTCGAGAAGGCTGAGGGCCCAAAAGGAAACGTCCGTGTTTTACTAGGAGGAGCTTAATGGACTTTAGGTTTACCCCCGAGCAGGACCTGTACCGCCAGTCCATCCGTGAGTGGTTGGATAAGAATCTGGCGCCCCGGGCCCGCGCCATCGATGAAGCCCACGACGGTATTCCCACCGATATCACCGACGGCATGGCCAGCCTGGGCATGTTCGCCGTCACCATCCCCGAGCAGTATGGCGGTATGGACATCTCCGATGAGGAGCGCATGGTCTACGCCATGATCACGATCCACGAGATCGCGCGCGCCGACCTCTCCATGTCCACCCCCGTGTACTCCCTCCTCACCATCGGCTGGGCGTACATCATCAACAAGTACGGCACCGAGCAGCTCAAGGAGCTCGTGCTGCCCAAGGTCGCCGAAGGCAAGTGCTTCTGCGGTATCAACACCACCGAGCCCGCCGGCGGCTCCGACCTCGCCAAGATCACGACGACCGCCATCCCCGAGGGCGACAACTACATCTTCAACGGCGAGAAGGCCTACATCTCCGGCCCGAAGGAATGTGCGAAGTGGGGCTATCCTTCCGGTCACTGCACCCTGGCCTACACCGACCCGGCCGCCAGCTACAAGGGCATCAGCTTCATCTACGTGCCCCGCGCCATCGACGGCATCAGCGACCACGTCTATGAGGACATGGGTCGGATGGGTCTCTCCACCGGCGGCTTCATCTACAAGGACGCCAAGATTCCGAAGTGGTGCCTGCTGGGTGAAGAGGGCAAGGGCTTCTACGTGAACATGGATGGCTTTAACGCCGCCCGTATCATCGTCGCGGCCGCCTGCCTCGGTGGCGCCGAGAGGGCCCTCGAGATTTCGGCCGACTACGTGCAGCAGCGCATCCTCTTCGACAAGCCGCTGTCCAAGAACCAGGGCATCAACTTCGAGATGGCGAACGACTGGATGCAGCTTGATATGCTCAAGTTGAACCTGACCCGTGCCGCGTGGATGTACGGCTACGAGCAGGCCAACCCGGGCACCTTCAGCCGCAAGGACCTCAACAAGGTCGTCGCCACCTGCAAGTGCCTCTCTCCGACCCTTGGCCACGACATCGCCCGTCACGGCATGATCTACCACGGCGGCTTCGGCTACACCAAGGACACCGAGCTGGAAATGAACCTGCGCGGCGTCATGTCCTATGAAGTTGGTGCCGAGGGCGGCCTCAACATCATGCGCGGCATCATCGCCCGCGACGAGTGGGGCGACGCCTTCAACTCGTTCAAGTAGCAAGAAGGATTACGGCCTGCGCCGCAATCTGACAGACCCTGCGTTGTAATGTGCCGCCGCTGCCTTCGGGTGGCGGCGGCACAGCAAGGAAAGGACTTATGGAAAAGGTCGATTGCATCGTTGTCGGTGGCGGTCTCGCCGGTCTGTCGGCGGCATACGGTCTGGCCTCCGAGGGACTCGAAGTCATCGTCATCGAGCGGGGCGACTACTCGGGAGCCAAGAACGTCACCGGCGGGCGCCTCTATCTGAGCCCCCTCCACGACATGTTCCCGGAGCTGTGGGAGGAGGCCCCGTTCGAGCGGCCGGTGACGAGGGAGTTCATCACCATCATGGGTGATGAGGCTGCCACAACCCTGGAATACACCTCCCAGAACGTAGCCGCTCAGCCACACCAGTCCTACACCCTCGTCCGCGCCACCTTCGATCAGTGGCTGTCGGAGAAGGTGATGGAGAAGGGCGGCATGGTCATCACGAAGCAGAGGGTCGACGAGCTGCTGAAGGATGAGGAAGACAGAGTCATCGGCATCCGCGCGGGAGAAGATGAGATCGGCGCGGACATGGTCATCGTGGCCGAGGGCTGCCTGAAGCTCGTCTCCGAGCGTGCCGGCCTCTGCGAGAGGCCCACGTATATCGATCAGGCGGTGGGCTTCAAAGAGGTCATCGAACTTCCGGCCGAGGTCATCGAGAGCCGCTGGCACCTCAACCCGGGCGAAGGCGCCGCCCAGCTCTTCATGGGCGATGTCACCAAAGGCATGCTCGGGGGCGGCTTCCTCTACACGAACAAGAACTCCATCGCCCTCGGCATCGTGCTCGGCATGAAGCCCGCCCGAGAACGCAAGGGCAAGCTCGACATCTACACGCTTCTCGATGACTTCAAGGAGAACGCGGCCATCAAACCACTGGTCGAAGGCGGCGAACTGCTCGAGTACTCCGCCCACGTCATCTCAGAAGCCGGCCTCGCGGGCATCCCCACGTTGTACGGTGACGGATACCTGCTCACCGGCGACACCGCCGGACTGGCCCTGAACTCCCTCTACACCGTGCGGGGCATGGACTTCGCCATCGCCTCCGGCTACTACGCGGCCAAGGCCGTCGTCGAGGCCAAGACCCAGGGCGACATCAACGCCGCTGGGCCTGCGTACGACAAGATGATGAGAGACAGCTGGGTGGTCAAGGACTTGGAGGCGGCGGAACACATCCCGCATTTCATCGAGAACGACCGCATCTTCAGCCACTACCCCAACGCCATTGCCCGCATCATGGATGGCCTGTTCGTTCTCGGCGCGGGTCCCCAACAGAAGATTTTCGACAAAGTCTTCAGCGGTGTCAAGAAAGAGTTCATGAACGTGAAGACGGTCAAGGAACTCATGGGCGCACGAAAGATCTGAGGAGGCTGCGCGCATGAACATAGAAACCAAACTGGGCTACAACGTTTTCAAGATAGACAAAGAGCGCCACATCACCATCAACACTGAGATATGCAACAGCAAGTGCACCGACAAGACCTGTCTCTACATCTGCCCGGCGTTTCTCTACAAGCTGGACGATGAAGGCGACGTCATCGTCGACTGGGAGGGTTGTCTGGAGTGCGGTACCTGCCTTCTCGCCTGCGAACCCGGCGCCATCCAATGGAACTACCCGCGGGGCGAGTTCGGGATCCAATACCGCACGTCCTGAGGGTGCCGGTCTCTGCACACGGCCTAGAGGAGTGATAGACACGTGAACATCATCGTACCGGTCAAGACCAACGTGGACACGGAGATGGTCCGCATCAAGAACCGCGAGCCGGTGCTTGAGGGCGTCCCGTACAAGTTGGGCGATCTTGACAAGAACGCACTTGAGGCGGCTCTGCAGTTGGCCGCCGAGGTGGGCGATTCCAAGGTGATCGCCGTCACCGTCAACGAAGGCAACCGCAAGATCAAAGACACCATCAAAGAAGCCCTTGCCATGGGCGCCGATGAAGCCTACATCATCGACGATCCGGCCGCCCTCGCCGCCGACCAGGCAGGCATTGCGAAGATCATCGCCAAGGCCGTCGAGAAGATCGGCGACTATGACCTCGTCATCTTTGCCGAAGGCTCCACCGACAAGTACTCGGGCCAGGTCGGCCCCCGCGTGGCGGAACAGCTCGGCCTCCCCGAGATCGGCTACGCCCGTAAGATCGTTGCGGGGGGCGCCGGCGTGCAGGTCGACCGTGGCATGGGCGACTTCATCGAAACCTGGGAGACCACACTTCCCGCCGTCGTAACCGTCACGAGTGAGATCAACGAGCCTCGTGTCTGCACCCTCATGAACATCATGAAGGCCGGCAAGAAGCCGCAGACCGATTGGACGCTCGCCGATCTCGATCTCGATGCGGACACCGTCGCTTCCCGCAACACGCTCATCTCGAATCTGGCCGAAGAGCAGGCACGTAAGAACGTCGTGTTCGAGGGTACCATCGAGGAGCAGGTTGACAAGCTCATCGACGCCCTCATCAAAGAAGGGGTCCTGGAGGCTTAGCTATGGCAGATATCCTCGTATACAGCGAACAGCTGAGCACAGCCAAGGAGCTCACTTACAAGGCCAAGGAATTCGCCGGTGCCCTGGGGCTCGGCGCATCCGCTGCCGTGCTCGGCCCGGACGCCTCGGCGAAGGCTCCTGACCTCGCCGCCGTGGGCGCCGACAAGATCTACGTGAGCGAAGACCCGGCCCTGGCCGAACTCGCCATCGATGTGGTGGCCGACGCCCTGGCCCAGATCGCCAAGGAAGCCGACGCCACCTATGTGCTACTCGGCTCCACCCGGCTCGGCAAGGAACTCGCCGGCCGCTTGGCTCAGAAACTGGACGCCGGTGCAGCCACCGACGTGAACGCCGTGGAAGTGGCCGACGGCGTCCTGGTCGCCGCCCACTACTCCTTCGGCGGCGCCACCGTCGCTCGCGAGACCATCGATACACCCGTGAAGGTCCTCGCCGTCATGCCGAAGACCTTTGAGATCGATGCACCCTCCGCCGGTGCGGGTGAAGTGGTCACCCCTTCGCTGTCCCTCTCGCCCTCGCCGGTCAAGCTGGTGGGCAGGAAGGAGAAAGAGGGCGAGTCGGTGAACCTCGAGGGCGCGGTCAACCTGGTCTGCATCGGCCGCGGCTTCGGGACCAAGGAAGACATCGAGCTGGCCAATCAGTTGTGCGCCGCACTCAACGCCGAACTCGGTTGCACCAAGAGCCTCTGCGACTGGGAATGGCTGCCTGAAGCCCGTCTCGTCGGCCTCTCCGGCGCGAAGACGAAGCCCAGCCTTTATGTCTCTGTGGGCATCTCCGGCCAGGTTCAGCACACGGTCGGTGTGGGCACGTCCAAGATCATCGCCTGCATCAACAAGGACGAGAAGGCCCTCATGTTCGGGGCCTCCGACTACGGCATCGTCGGCGATCTCTACGAAGTGCTCCCCGTTCTCACCGAGAAGCTGAAGGCCCTCTAGTATTGACGCTCCTCCGGCGGCTTATCGTGAGGTCGCCGGAGAGAGCAGAGGTGGGGGGGGGCGGGCCCCCCCCGGGGGGGGCCGGCCCCCCCACAAACCACCGGGGGGGGCGCGCCCCCCCCGGGCCCCCCCCCCCCGCCCCCCCCCCCAC
>CAYRES010000006.1:76249-188946 GCA_964423425.1 uncultured Gaiellales bacterium
CCTAGTATTGACGCCCCCCGGGCGGTTTTTCGTGCGGTCCCCGGAGCTAGCAGTGGTGCGGTGGCCGGCCCCCCCGGGGGGGCCGGCCTCCGCACCTTCCTACCTCTGGGGCGCCGTACCCTCGCCGTCCCTGCCCCCGCCGTCCGAGCCCTTCTCCCCGTCCGCTTCCATGCTTCGTGAGCGGTTCCGCCGGCGCTCAACCAAGCGCACAAGCACGATCCCGGCTTCATACAAGAAGAGGAGCGGGGCCATGAGCACCAGCATGGTCACCGGATCCTGAGTAGGTGTAATCACCATGGCCACCACCGCCACCACGAGTACCGCGTAGCGCCGTACCCGCCTCAGTACCCGGCTGTTCACCAGGCGGAGGGAGGCCAGCAAGAGGAACGCTGCGGGTATCTGAAACACCACACCCAGCCCCAGGAGCGATGCGCTCACAAAGCTGATGTACTCCGCCGCACGCAGCTCTTGGCTGAAGAGATCGCCGCCGTAACTCAGCAGAAACGTGAGCCCGACCGGAAGGACCACGAAGTACCCGAAGGCCACCCCGCCCAACAGGAGAAGCCACAGAAACAGCACGTACGGCACGGCCACACGTCTTTCCCGCTCGTATAGGGCGGGCGCGACGAAGGCCCACAACTGCCACGCCACGATGGGAAAGGCACAAAGGATTCCTGCGTACACACTCACCCGCAAGATAGTGAGTACCGGCTCCGCCGGTCCCAAGGTGAGGAGCTTCTCCGCCGCTCCAGGCACTTCTTGCAGCGGACGCATGAGCACCCAGAAGATGTGTCGGCTGAATATGAAGGCGACCACGGCGGCCACCAAGACCGCGACCGCACTCACCACGATGCGGGTTCGCAACTCCCGCACGTGTTCGAAGAACGGCGCTTCAGTATCGTCGTGGGGCAAGACTGCCATCAACTTGTCGGATTCACCGCACCCTTGAGGTCGGAGGTCACCCTGGACCCGTCGGCACCGGGCTCTCCACTGCCTCATTATAGGCCGAACGATTCATTGGCCGGACGCCCAAACCTTGTTGCGCCCGATAGGGGGATTTGTTATTGTGGCGAACGCTGTAGCCGGAGCTTCACGGCCCAATTCAACTGAGCGTAGAGGTGCGCCCGTGATCAATCCGACCGTCGATCTCGTTATCCAATTCCTCTTCATGCTCATCCTCTCGGCCGGGCTGTTCGTGGTCATGATTTGGATAGTGCACAGACTCATGCCCACGAGCAAGAACCCCGCCAAAGGCCAGCCCTACGAGTGCGGGGTTCCTCCCACGGGTGATGCGCGCGTTCCTCTGAACGTGCACTACTACCTGGTGGCAGTCCTCTTCGTGTTGTTCGACCTCGAGGCGGCCTTCATCTATCCGTGGGCTGTCGCCCTCAGAAGTCTCGGCGCTCCCGGATTCGCGGCCATGATGGTCTTCATCTTCGTCATCCTGGTCGGCTTCGTGTACGAGTGGAAGAAGGGAGTCCTTTCGTGGGAATAGAGCGACCCAAAGTTCCTCCACTACCCGACATGGCGGATGCACTCAAGAACCCCTCCGAGACCGATCTGGAGGCCGTTCTCGAAGGAGGCGGCGGCGTTCCCGGAGTCATTCCCGCCCAGCTCGACAGACTACTCAACTTCGGTGCGAGCTTTTCGTTCTGGCCTCTCCTGTTCGGACTGGCCTGCTGCGCCATCGAGATGATGTCATGCGCCGGGCCCCGTTGGGACATCGCCCGCTTCGGTATGGAAGCCATGCGGGCCTCCCCCCGCCAGGCCGACGGCATGATCGTCGCGGGTTGGATATCGGTCAAGATGGCCCCCCGCGTCATCCGTCTCTACGAACAGATTCCAGACCCGAAGTGGGTCTTGGTGATGGGCTCTTGTGCCACCTCCGGCAACATCTGGAACACCTACAACGTGGTACAGGGCGCCGACGCCATCATTCCCGTCGATGTCTATGTGCCTGGTTGCCCGCCGCGCCCCGAAGCCCTCTGGCAGGGCCTCGAGCTTATCCGCGACCGCGTGAAGCAGGGCAGGCACGCATACGACGGCATGCGCACCATTCCCGCCCGCGTGGCGATTGGAGAGTGAGCCATGGCACAATCACATCTCGATGAACTCTCGCCTGCCCTGAAGGCGGTGCAGAAGGAACTCACTTCCAAGTTCGGCAAGAAGCTCCTCGACACCTCCGTGTTCCGCGGCGAACTCACCTTCGTCGTCGCCCCTGAGGATTGGGTCAGCGTACTCACCTACTGCAAGGAGTCCGAGAGCCTCGCTTTCGATCGTCTCGACTGCCTCCTGGGCAACCACTACCCGGGGAGAACCGATCAGCCCTTCGAAGTAGCGGCGAATCTCACCTCCATCCCGAACACCACCCGGCTGCGCATCAAGACACAGCTGGCTGAAGGTCAGAGCCTTGCGACCGCGACAGGCATCTGGCCGTCCGCCAACTTCGATGAGCGCGAGACCTGGGAGATGTTCGGAGTGGTGTTCGAAGGCCATCCGAACCTGGAGCGGCTCCTGCTCATACCCGAGTTCAAGGGATTCCCCCTCCGTAAGGACTTTCCGCTGGAAGGTCTCGTCGGTGGGCGGATCCGCACGGATCTGAAAGGAAAGCTCTAGCGATGAGTGCGCCAAGCCAAGACCAAGCGCCTCCGGCCTTCACCGTTCTTCGCCCCACCCTCGAGGAGCTGCGCGATCGCAAAGCCCGCACCCGCCAGCCGGTGCGCGACGACCGAGAGGTCCTCACCGTGAGCATGGGTCCGCACCACCCCTCCATGCACGGCGTCTTCCGAGCGGTCGTCGACTTCGACGGCGAGGTGGTCGTCGCGGTCAGGCCTGAGGTCGGCAATCTGCACCGCGGGGTGGAGAAGCTCGCTGAGAGCCTCACCTACCACCAGATCATCCCCCTCACCGACCGGCTGCACTACGTGGCCAGCTTTGCGCAGAACCACGGCTTCTGTGAGGCTGTTGAGAAGCTCATTGGCTTGGAGGTGCCGGCGAGGGCCCGCTTCATTCGCACCATCGCTCACGAGATGACCCGCATCTCCAACCATCTGCTGTGGCTAGGCATTCACATCATGGACTTCGGGGCCATCACCTTCCAGCAGATCTGCTTCCGTGAGCGCGAGTACATGATGGACATGTTCGAGATGCTCTGCGGAGCCCGCCTCACTCACTCCTTCTGCCGTATCGGCGGAGTGGCCAAGGACCTCCCTGACGGGTTTGCGGAGCGCATGCGAGGTGCCTTGGACTTCCTGCCCACGCGCATCTCGGAGTACGAACGGCTCATCGATCAGAACCGGATCTTCCTGAAGAGGGCCAAAGACATCGGCATCTTCACTTCCGAGGACTGCGCCGCCTGGCGGGTCACCGGCCCGGCGCTGCGGGCGGCCGGGGTGGAGCGCGACCTGCGCCGAAACGAGCCCTACGCCGCCTACCCCGAGATCGAGTTTGAGGTGGCGGTCGAGTATGAAGCCGACGTCTACGCCCGATACCGCGTGCGCATGCGCGAGATGCAGGAATCCATCAAGATCATCAGGCAGTGCCTCGACAACATGCCCGACGGACCCATACTCGCGAAGGATGCCGCTCACGTCATGCCGCGGAAGAAGGACGTCATGCGGAGCGCAGCGGCTATGGTCCAAGACTTCATGCAGGTGTTCGTGGGCCCGCAGGTTCCCGCCGGTGAAGTGTATCGCTCCGTCGAAACACCACACGGCGAACTCGGCTTCCATGTGGTGTCGGACGGAAGCCCCAAGCCTCAGCGCCTGCACATCGCCACCCCCTGCTTCTTCCATTGCCAAGCCACCACTCCCATGTGGGAGGGCGAGATGCTCGCAGACGTAGTGGGGATCTTCGGTAGCGTCGACGTGTGCCTGGGGAGCTGCGACCGATGACACAACTCATATTCCTTGTAATCAAGGGCTGCATCGTCTTCTTCTTCTGCGTAGGCCTTGCCGCCATGCTCATCTGGGGAGAACGCAAGTTCGCCGGCTTCATGCAGAGCCGGCTCGGGCCCACCTACGCGGGGCCGGGCGGGGTGCTACAGACCTTCGGCGACTTGGCCAAACTCCTTCGCAAAGAAGACCTCACCCCCGACTGGGTCGACAAGCCCGTCTACAAGATCGCCCCGTACCTGTTATGGGTGCCGGCCGCCCTTTCCATGTCGGTCATCCCCTTCGGGCCGCTCGATGCAAAGATCTTCGCCTGGAGAACCGACCTGGTCATTGCCAACTTCGATGCCGGAGTGGTGCTGTTCCTGGCCATGGGCTCCCTCGCCATCTATGGCATCGTCTTCGCCGGCTGGGCCTCCAACAGCCGCTGGTCGCTCATGGGAGCCATCCGCTCCGGCGCCCAGATGATCTCGTATGAGCTTCCCATGGGCTTCGCCCTCGTGGGCGTCATGATTCTCGCCGGCTCCATGAACCTGGTCGAGATCGTCGACACGCAGAGCGGCAACTTCTGGAATTGGTACTGGCTGCCTCAGTTGGTGGGGTTCGTGATCTTCTTCATCGCCTCCATTGCTGAACTGAACCGCACCCCCTTCGACCTCCCCGAGGCCGAGCAGGAGTTGGTGGCGGGTTTCATGACCGAGTACTCAGGCATGCGCTGGGGCATCTTCATGTTCGCCGAGTACGTCAACATGATCGTGATGTCGGCCATCATGGCCACCTTCTTCCTCGGAGGCTGGAAGGCACCCTTCGAAGCCTGGAACGTCGTGCCGGGCTTCGTGTGGCTCATCCTCAAGATCATGTTCTTCATCTTCCTCTATATGTGGATCCGCTGGACGATTCCGCGCTATCGCTACAACCAGCTCATGGATCTCGGCTGGAAGGTGCTCATGCCCTTGGCTTTCGTCAACCTGGTCGTCACGGCGCTCGTGGTGGTGATATAGCATGGGACTCAAAGACGCCATCAAGAAGGTAACCTTCTTCGAGATTCTTCAAGGCATGACGGTCACGGGCAAGTACGCCGCGACCAAGAAGGTCACCATTCAGTATCCGAAGGAGAAGGGGCAGCCCTTTCCTCGCTTCCGGGGGCTGCATGCCCTGATCTCCAACCCGGAGACCGGCGAGCTGAACTGCGACGCCTGCCACCTCTGCGAAACGGTGTGCCCCTCCGGCTGCATCACCATCGACAGCTCGGAAGGCCCCGACGGCACCAAGCAGCTCGATCGCTTCGATCTCGACCTCGCCCGTTGCATCTTCTGCGGCTACTGCGAGGAAGTGTGCCCCCGAGCGGCCATCGTTCTCACACCTGTATACGAACTGGCGACCTTCGACAAGAGCGACTTCTTCCTCACGAAGGAGAAGCTCGTCGCCAACCAGGTGAACGCCCACAAAGAACTCAAGAAACGGTAAGGGGGGCACGTGGCTGAAAGGATCTTCTTTATCGTTTTCGCCGGGCTGGCCGTCCTCGGCGCTCTGGGCGTGGTGACGCGCAAGAACATCGTTCATGCGCTCATCCTGCTCATCTTCACATTCGTCAATGTCGCGGCCATCTATCTGCTGAGCCAGGCATACTTCCTGGCCGTCGCGCAGATCCTCGTGTATGCCGGTGCCATCCTGATCCTCTTCACCTTCGTGGTGATGTTCCTGAACCTCAAGGAATACCATGAGGTCGAGCAGACCCACCCCATTCAGAAGTGGGTGGTCTTCATCCTGGCACCCCTCGCCGTGGCCCAGTTCATCGCCGTGGCTGTGACCGCAACCTGGGCGGCCTCCGGCGGCGAATTCACCCCCGAGGCGGTTGCGGCCGCGGGCGGTAATGTCAAAGTGCTCGGCCAGGTGATCTTCAACGACATGCTCCTACCCTTCGAGCTGGCTGCTCTGGTGCTCCTGGTGGGCATGGTAGGCGCGGTTATCCTGGCGCAGAAGGAAAAGGCCGCCTCCATCGCTCAACGCGAGTGGGGTCCCGACGAGATGCCCGCCCCCGACGTCATGGAGCAGGAGGTCTAGCGATGCCAATACCTATCGAGTGGTATCTCATCCTCTCCGCTCTGCTCTTCATCATTGGGGCGGTGGGAATGCTTACCCGCAGGAATCTCTTCATCATGTTCTTCTCCATCGAACTCATGATGAATGCGGTGAACGTGAACTTGGTCGGCTTCAGCCGCCTTCACGAGAACTTCACCGGCCAGGGCTTCGTGCTGTTCACCATGGCGGTGGCCGCTGCAGAAGCAGCAGTCGGTTTGGCCATCGTCACCGCACTGTACCGCAACAGGCAAACTCTCATGGTTGACCTGTTCAACCGCATGAAGGGCTAGGGGGCGCCGCATGGAAAACTACATCTGGCTCATTCCCACCCTTCCCTTTGCAGCGTTCCTCATCACGCTGTTCTTGGGCAAATGGTTCATCAAGGACGAAGCCCACTGGATCCCCATCTTCGCCTTCGGCGCTTCCTTTGTGCTCTCGGTCATCGGTCTCATTCAGATCGCCGGGCACGAAGAGGCGGTGATCGTCAAGCTGTGGCCTTGGTTCGACGTGGGCTCCTTCCAAGTACCCATCTCTCTCTATTTCGATCAGCTCTCGGCCGTCATGTGCTGTGTGGTCACCGGTGTGGGCACCCTGATCTTCATCTACTCCCGGGGCTACATGAAGGGCGATACGGGCTACTATCGCTTCTTCGCCTACCTCAGCCTCTTCGCCTTCAGCATGCTCATGCTGGTCCTCGCCGACAACTACCTCCTTCTCTACTTCGGTTGGGAAGCGGTCGGCCTCTGCTCCTACTATCTGATCGGCTTCTACTACCACAAGCCGTCCGCGGCGGCGGCCGGTAAGAAGGCCTTCCTCACCAACCGGGTCGGCGACTTCGGCTTCGGCTTGGGCATCATGCTCATCTTCGTGACCATCGGCACGCTGAGCTACACCGGCGTGTTCCATGCTGTCGAGGCCGGCGAGGCCGGCAAGACGGCGCTCCTGGCCATCTCGCTGCTCCTCTTCACCGGGGCCATGGGCAAGTCGGCACAGTTCCCGCTCCACGTGTGGCTGCCCGACGCCATGGAAGGCCCCACTCCGGTGTCGGCCCTCATCCACGCCGCCACCATGGTCACCGCCGGTGTGTACATGGTCGCCCGCAGCGCCGTCATCTTCGCCAGCGTGCCTGAGGCACTCATGGTGGTGGGCATCATCGGTACCTTCACGGCCATCTTCGCCGCGACCATAGGCATCGCCCAGAACGACATCAAACGCGTGCTGGCCTACTCCACCGTCTCCCAGCTGGGGTTCATGTTCATGGCCCTGGGTGTGGGCGCCTGGGTCGCCGCAATCTTCCATCTGGTCACGCACGCCTTCTTCAAGGCCCTTCTCTTCCTCGGCTCCGGCTCGGTGATCCATGCCCTCTCCGGTGAGCAGGACATGCGCAAGATGGGTGCACTCAGGAAGAAGATACCGGTCACCTACTGGACCTTCCTCATGGGTGCTCTCGCCCTTTCGGGCATCTTCCCCTTTGCCGGCTTCTGGTCGAAGGACGAGATCCTGGGCATGAACTGGAAGGGTGGCGGCTACGTGATCTGGGCGATCGGCCTCATCACCGCCTTCATCACGGCCTTCTACACCTTCCGTCTCGTGTTCATGACTTTCTTCGGCAAGTCCAAGATGGACCCCGAGGTGGAGAAGCACGTGCACGAGAGCCCCAAGTCGATGGTCATCCCTCTCAGCGTTCTTGCCGTCCTGTCCGTGGCTGCCGGTATCGTCATCGGCTTCCCGCCGGAAGAAGGCTTCATCCACAGGTACCTCGAGCCGGTGTTCGGCGCGGCCGACCACATCCTGGGTGCGCACCACGGGGCCTTCGGAGCACTTGATCTGGTGCTCATGATCGTCTCGGTGCTCGTGGCACTCAGTGGCATCGGGCTGGCCTACCTCTTCTATGTCAAGAAGCCGGAAGTGCTCCCCGCGCTGGCAGGCGCCAAAGCGGGTTGGCTCTACCGGGCTGTCTTGAACAAGTGGTATGTCGACGAGTTCTACAACATGGCCATCATCAATCCCCTCATCCGGGGCTCCCAGGCCGTCTACCGCTACTTCGACAGTGCAATCATCGACGGTCTGGTCAACTTTGTCGGCAAGCTATGGGTGTTCTTCGGCAAGATGATTCGCCCCTTCCAGACCGGCCGCGTGCAGAACTACGCGTTGGTCATGTTCATCGGCCTGTTCATCCTGATAACGGTCATAGTCCTGTAGGGCTCGGACTACGGAGGAGTGTTACGTGGACTACGGTTTCGCTGAGCAGATAGGCTTCAGGGCACTAACCGTGCTCACTTTCCTGCCGTCGGTCGGGGCCCTCGTCATGCTGCTGTTCATGAGGAAGCGGGAGAGCGCTTACAAAGCCACCGCCCTCGTGTTCAGCCTCATCACTCTCGGGCTGGCCCTCTTCATGTGGACCAGGTTCGACAACGGCACAGCAGCTTTCCAGTTCCAGGAGAACTACCTCTGGATTGAAAGCTGGGGTATCAACTACCACGTGGGGGTGGACGGCATCTCAATGCTGCTCATCCTCCTCACCTCGTTCCTCTCCGTGATCGCCATACTGGGTTCTTGGAAGTACGTGAAGGACCGGCAGCTGGCGTTCTTCTGCAGCCTCCTTCTGCTGGAGACGGGAATGATCGGCGTCTTCGCCGCCATGGACCTCTTCCTCTTCTACCTGTTCTGGGAGGTCCAGCTCATCCCCATGTACTTCCTCATCGGCATCTGGGGCGGGGCCCGGCGCATCTATGCCGCCATCAAGTTCTTCCTGTACACCTTCGCCGGTTCCGTGCTCATGCTGGTGGCCATCATCGGCATCGTGTGGTGGTACAGCACGAACGCCGGCATCACCACCTTCGATATTCAGGCGCTTACCCAGGCCGGTTTCCCCTCCAGCGTCGCCCTGTGGGCCTTCCTCGGGTTCTTCATCGCCTTCGCCATCAAAGTGCCCATGTTCCCGGTGCACACCTGGCTCCCCGACGCCCACGTGGAGGCGCCCACCGCCGGTTCGGTCATCCTGGCCGGTGTGCTGCTCAAGATGGGAGTGTACGGCATGATCCGCTTCTGCATCGGGTTCTTCCCGGAGATCGCCGTGCAGGCCGCTCCCGTGGTCATGATCCTCTCGGTCATCGCCATCATCTACGGGGCCTGCATGTCGCTCATCCAGCCCGATATGAAGAAGCTGGTGGCCTACTCGTCGGTGAGCCACATGGGCTTCATCACCGCCGGTCTCTTCGCCTTCAACCTTCAGGGCATAGAAGGCGCGGTCATCCAGATGGTGAACCACGGCATCCTCACCGGCGCCCTGTTCCAGATGGTGGGCTTCTTCTACGAGCGAACCCACACGCGTCTCATCAAGGACTACGGCGGCATGGCGCAGCCACTGCCGATAGCGGCCGCCTTCTTCAGCCTGTTCGTCTTGGGTAGCCTGGGACTACCCGGCTTGAACGGCTTCGTGGGCGAGTTCCTCATTCTGGTGGGTGTCTTCCAGTACCAGATCGTCTTCGCGGTGCTGGCTTCCCTTGGCGTCATCCTGGGCGCGGCCTACCTCCTGTGGATGTACCAACGCACCATGTTCCAGGAACTCAAGAACAAGAAGTGGCTCAAGCTCCAAGACCTCAACGGCCGCGAACTCGTGACACTCATCCCCCTGGCTGCCATGGTCCTCTGGATCGGCCTCTATCCCTCGCCGTTCTTGAACATGCTGCATGAACCGGCGGCGAAGATCGTCGCGCAGGTAGCTCCCTACATGGCAGACCAGGGTGGGTCGCTGTTCCACCTGGCAAGCACGCTCTTTGGAGGGTTCTAGATGGAATGGCCTGATATCACACCCATTCTTCCCGAGATCATTCTTGCGGGTGCGGCACTCCTGGTGCTGCTCGTCGAGCCCTTCCTGAAGAGGGACAAGACCGCCGTCATAGCCATTGCGCTCACCGGCCTGCTCGCCTCCGGCGTAGTGGCCCTCGCGCTCTTCAGCGACAATCGCGTGGGCTTCGCCGGCATGATCGTGTTGAACGAGTACGCGGTCTTCTTCAAGGTGCTCTTCGCGCTGGCAGCCGCCATGGCCATCATGATGTCCCCGCGCTACCTCGAGGCCAGCGGGCGTCACTTGGGCGAGTACTACGCGCTCCTCCTCTTCGCGCTCATCGGCATGAATGTCATGGCCGCAGCCCGCGACTTCATCGCCTTCTACGTGGGCCTCGAGCTCATGGCCGTGAGCAGCTACCTCTTGGCCGGCTTCTTCCGCTACAACCTGCGTTCCAATGAGGCCGCGCTCAAGTACTTCTTCACCGGCGTCTTCGCCTCCACGTTCACCCTCTTCGGCATCTCGCTGGTGTACGGCCTCTCCGGCTCGACCAACTATCTGGCCGTCGGCCAGGCACTCATGGCCGGCGAGTCGACCACCGCCGTTGCCTTCGCGACTGCTCTCGTCATCGCCGGGCTCGGCTTCAAGGTGTCTGTCGTCCCCTTCCACATGTGGACCCCCGATGTCTATCAAGGCGCACCCACCCCGGTGGCTGCCTTCTTCAGCGTCGGTCCCAAGGCGGCAGGCTTTGCCGGCATCGTGGCCATCTTCGCCACTGTGTTCGCGGTCTCCGCTCCCACCTGGAGCATGATCTTCATCGTGCTGGCCATTCTCACCATGTTCGTGGGCAACTCCATGGCCATCGTGCAAACGAATATGAAGCGCATGTTGGCCTTCTCATCCATCGCCCACGTGGGCTATCTGCTGGCCGCGCTGGCCGCCCTCGGCCGCGGCGCAGAGGCAGCGGCCGGTTCGGCCATACTCCTCTATCTGGCCGCCTACACCTTCATGAATCTCGGCGCCTTTGCCATCCTCACCTATCTCAAGACCCAGCAACCCCAGGGCTTCGACTACTCTCTCAAGGCTTTCGCCGGCCTGGGCCGCCGCTCCCCCTGGGCCGCCGCGCTCTTCACCCTGTTCCTCTTCTCCCTCACCGGCATCCCCGGCACCGCCGGTTTCATCGGCAAGTTCTACCTCTTCTCCGCCGTGGTGCAGGCCGATCTCGTGTGGTTGGCCGTGGTGGGAGTCCTCTTCAGTGCCGTCTCCGCCTACTACTACCTGCGGCTGGTCGTCTACATGTACTTCCGTGAACCGGAGGTCGAATTCGCCTCCCCCAGACCCATCGAGGGCGTCCTGGCTGCTTCGTTGGCCCTCTCAGCCATCGGAGTGCTCTTCATTGGTATCCTGCCCTCTTGGCTCTGGGAGGTGGCTAAGACGGCCTTCGCCAATTTCTACTGATGACACTCGGGCGGGGGGGGGGGAGGGCGGCCGCGCAGCCGCCCCCCCCCCCGAGGGAAACAAAAAAATAGAGGGGGCGCCCCCCGCCTATTCCCATAATTATATCGGGCGGGCCCCCCCCCCCCGCGCCCCCCCCTCTCCTTTTCCCTCGCACCTCACCCGGTTCTCCCGGCCGGTAGGGTCTGCCAGAAGACGCTCACACGTACCCGACCACGACGCCATCGGCCTGGGTAATCCTTCCGACTACAGCTCGTCGGGCAGCTCCCGAAGCTCGGCCATGGTGAACACGGGGCCGTCCACACACACGTATTTCGGCCCCACGTTGCAACGGCCGCAGATGCCGATGCCGCACTTCATACGCTTCTCGAGAGTCGTGTACACCTGCTCGTCGGCAAACTGGAGCCTCTCCAGCACCTGCAGGCAGAACTTGATCATGATGGGGGGGCCGCACAGCGCAGCGATAGTATTGTCCGGCTCCGGAGCCAGCTCCTCGAGCACCGTGGGCACAAAACCCACCCGCCCCTCCCAGCCGGGAAACTCGGCATCGACGGTGATGATCGTGGAGATATCTTCACGGGACTGCCACTCCTCGATATCGTAGCCGAACGTCAGGTCGACCGGAGTCCGGGCCCCATACAGGATGGTGACCTCACCGTAGTCCTCCCGATGCTCGAGGCAGTACAATATGGTGGCCCTCAAGGCCGCCGACCCTATGCCCCCCATGATGAAGAGGAGATTCTTGTCCCTCCACTCCCTCACCGGGAACGGCCGTCCCATGGGAGCCCGCACCCCCACTTTGTCACCCATACTGAGCTGATGCAGTGCCGTCGTCACTTCTCCCGCCTGCATCACGGAGAACTGAAGGTAATCGTTGTTGGAGGGACTCGAGTTGATGGCGAAGGTGGACTCCCCCACACCATACATGCCGAGCTGCCCCACCTGCCCCGGCTCGAACGCAAAACTTTGCATGACCTCATCGTCTGTGAAGCGAACCCGGAAGGACTTGATGTTGGGCGTCTCCTGGATAACCTCCACCACGGAGGCCATCTCCGGCAGATACGGGTTTCCCGACCGGTGGCCCGCCCGCGCGATGGCGGCCAGGGTCTCCACGTCGTCAAAGGTAAGTGTCCGCCTGCCGGAGGCACCGCTCTTCTCTTCCGCTGCTGCGGGGTGGGTGGCCTTCTGCTCATCGCCCATGCTGTGACTCCTCCCCGTCGGCCGCATCCCCGCCGACCTTGGCGTCGGCCGCCACCTGCCCATCTGCGGCACCTGCACCACCAGCCGCCTGGCCGGCGGCCCGTGTTTCGTTCCCACCCATGACCGAAAGCACTTCGCGGATATCGATGCGGGTGGGACAGTAGGTGATGCAACGCCCGCACCCGGAACACAGCAGGCTGTCGTACTTCTCCGGGTAATACCAAAACTTGTGATTGAAGCGGTTACGAAAACGACTGGGCTTCGCGTCGCGCGGATTGTGGCCGGAGGCCTCGAGCGTGTAGCTCGGGTTGAAGCAATTGTCCCATGACCTCAACCTCTCGCCCTGCGTCTCCACAACCTCATCCGTAACATTGAAGCAATAGCAGTTGGGGCACACGTAGGTGCACGTTCCGCATGAGATGCAGCGCCTGCTGAGTTCCTGCCAGTCGGCGCTCTCGAAGTTGGCGCGGAGACCTTCCCGCAGACTCTCGAGCTCGAACGGCACCGACACCATCTCCTCCGCCCGGGCCTTGGACTGCTCCGCAGCGGCTACCTGGGGCTCGGAGACTTCCTCGAAGCCCGGATACTGAAGCACGGCTGCACCCTTGTCGGAAAACGCCTGAGCCACGAAGCCTTCGGGAACCCGGGTGAAGAGAACATCAGCCCCCTCAGCATCGGCCGGACCCCCGCCCACTCCCCGGCAGAAGCAGGTGGAACGTGGTTCATGGCAACTCACCACCAGCAAAGTGGCCACTGAGCGTCTCGCGTGGTAGTAGGGATCGAAATAGAAGCCACCGTAGCCGCCAAACACCCTATCCATCTGCACGAAGCCGCGTGCATCGCAGGGACGCAGACCGAATATGACCTGGGATACTGCCTGCTGCTCCGCCCCCACCATGAGGAGCTCATGCGCCGCCGGGGCCGGCACGGCCACCACTTCACCGCCTCCTTCGCCCTCCTCGGAGAGACGCAACTCCATCTTGGCATCCTCTGTAGTGCCCGGCCTCTTGGCATCGCACACCATGAGATAGCGGAACTTCAGGAATGTCTCCCACTGCGGAAAGATGAATTCCTTGGCCGATTGTCGAGCCAGCAGCGCCTCGAGTTCGACCTCCGTGCCGGGCGACCAGGGCAGGAAACGGACCATCCCATCCACCTTCGCAGGCGCCACCACGGCTGCTTCCCCCGATAGATGCTCCAGGAAGGCCGGGAGGTCGCTCTCTTTCAAGAACTTCATGCTCGCTCCTCTCTAGCCTTGCCCGAAGGGGTCGTCGAGATTGAACGCCTGCAGCGCCGGACGATCATCCACGTTCACGCCCGCCTCGAACCCGAGCATGTCATAGAGCTCCTTGTTCATCTTCTGGTGAAGGAGGTAGAGCGGAATCTCCACCGGACACGCGCGGTCACAGGCACCACACGACGGACAGCGGCCGGCCACGTGGAAGATGTGCACGAGCTGGAACATGAGGTTCTCGGGAGTCTCCACCCGTTGGCCAACCAACGCCGGCGTACGCGAACGATTCACGCACTGGTCCCAGCAGTAGCACACCGGACACGCGTGGATACAGGCGAAACAGCGAATGCAGCTGGAAAACACAGCGGCCAGCAGGCCGTCCTTCTCTGCCGGGCTCAGCGATTCGAACTCCTCGAGCGCCGGCCACACTGGTTCCCCCTCCGGCTCGGGGACGGTGTCGCCGGCTATGTCGTCGGCCACTCGCGGGTTGGGGAACCGGCAGGCGGCGCACTGGTCGAGCAGCAGAGCCGGACGATCGAAATGCTTCTCCGCACCGGCGGCGGTTCGAGCGACCACAGTATCGCCGTTGACCCCCACTTCCACCACCTCTGCCGCGAACTCCCGGTCGATCTTGCGGCGATCGATGACTCCGTCACAGGGCACACCCACGATGTAGAGGCGTTCACGATCAACCAGGCCCTCCTGCAGCAGCGCAACCAGTGTGCGGCTGTCGCAACCCTTCACACACACCCCGATGCGCGCATCGGCCGGTTCAGCCATCTTTCGCTTCAAGAACATCGTCAGGTTGTGATGGCAGAGCGGATTCCACTGGAGCTCCTCCACCTCGGCGGCGTCCTTCGCGAACACGGGGATCACCTGGGAGCCATCGTATCCCGGCCCCCAGCCCACGAAGCAATCGATACGCCCCTCAGCCAGGGCCTCGCGCGCCAATTCGCGGATGATAGCTTGGCGATCGCTCACAGTGCCCTCCCTTCCCGGGGGCCCAGTTCGGCAACACCCGTCACGAAGGTGGTCACGACCTCCTGCCAGCGTGCCGCCTCCGAGGCCGACACCCACGTGTAGTGGAAGCGCTCCGGCTCGATGCCCAGGTGCGGCACCATCCGCCGCAGAAGCTCGAACTTGCGCCGGGCGTAGTAGTTGCCTTCGGAGTAGTGGCAGTCACCCGGATGACAACCGCTGATGAGGACGCCGTCCGCACCCTTCTCGAAGGCCTTGAACACCAGCAGCGGATCGACTCTGCCCGTGCAGGGCACCCTCACGATACGGAAGTCGTGCGGCTGAGAGAGTCGCGCCGTTCCGGCACCGTCTGCGCCGGCGTAACTACACCAGTTGCAGAGGATGGCCACCACCTTGATGGGCCGGCCTTGCACCACGCCCTCGGACACAGCGGCGGACCCGGCTTCCTTGTTCTGTGCAGACGCAACCATGGTCACCGCCTTTCTAGGTGAGAAGTGCTTCTTCGATTTGATCGATGAGCGAATCGGTGGTGAAGCCCTTGAGTGAGATGCAGTTGACAGGGCAGGTGGCAACACAGATGCCACAACCTTGGCAGACCGTCTCGATGACGTGACTCTTCACACTCCCGTCGCGCAGCTCCTGCTTCTCCGGTGCGCTGAAGGGGCATACATCGATGCACTTCCAGCAAGACACGCACCGGCTCTGATCCACCGTCGCGATCTGCGGACTGGTCTTCAGCTTGTCCTTGGCAAGAAGCACCAAGACCTTGGCCGCCGTGCCTGAGGCCTGCGCCACCGAGGTGGGGATGTCCTTGGGCGATTGGCAGGCTCCCGCCAAGAAGACTCCGGCGGTATTGGTCTCGACGGGCCGGAGCTTCGGATGCGATTCCTTGAAGAAGCCGAACTCGTCGTAGGAGATGTTGAGAGACTGGGCCAGCGAAGGAGCCCCCTCCGCACAGACGATACCGGAAGCCATGACCACCAGATCGGCCGGTACCTCGACTTGGTTGCCGAGCAGGGTATCCACACCCCGCACGATGACCTTCCCCTCTTCCTCGTACAGCTTGGACACACGACCGCGCACGTACTTGACCCCGAACTCCGTCTGGGCGCGCTTCACGAACTCCTCGTAGCCCTTGCCGGTGGCCCGGATATCGATATAGAAGACGTACACCTCGGTATCCATGCCGCAGTGGCTCTTGGTGAGGATGGCCTGCTTGGCCGTGTACATACAACACACCGAGGAACAATACGGACGTCCGACCGATTCATCGCGTGAGCCGACACACTGGATGAACACGACCGTCTTGGGTTCCTCATGATTCGACAAACGGTGCACGTGGCCCCCGGTCGGTCCCGAGGCATTGAGCATGCGCTCGTACTGCAGGCCGGAGATGACATCCGGAATCTCCCCGCCTCCATACTGAGGGTAGTGGTCTTCCCAGGGAAACACGTCCAGACCGGTCGCCACCACAACGGCGCCGAAGTCACGCTGCACGATCTCGTCTTTCTGCTCGTAGTCGATGGCTCCGGCCGGACACACGCGCTCACACACTCGGCATTTTCCCTGCTGGAACCAGCGGCAGTAGTCGGTTTGAATCACCGCCCGCTTGGGCACCGCCTGCGGGAAGGGTATGTAGATGGCCTTGGTCTCGGCCAACCCGGAGTTGAAGACATCGGGCGCCCGTGACGGGCACCTCTGCATGCAGAGCTCGCAACCGATGCACTTCGTCCAATCGACCATCGCCGCCTTGCGTCGGATGTCGACCTTGAAGTTGCCCACGTAGCCGGCCACCCGGTCGATCTCGGAGTAGGCCATGATGGTGATGTTCTCGTGATGGGCGGCGTCCACCATACGAGGCGTGAGGATGCAGGCCGAGCAGTCGATGGTAGGAAAGGTCTTGTCGAGCTGCGCCATGATGCCACCGATAGTCGACTGGCGTTCGACTATAGTCACTCGAAGACCGGCGTCGGCCAGGTCGAGAGCCGTCTGGATGCCCGCCACCCCTCCGCCGATCACCAACACATCCTTGTTGACGTCGACCTCTTCCGAGAACAGCGGCTCGGCCATGCGCACCTTGGCCACAGCCATCTTGACGATCTCGTACGCCTTGTCGGTGGCCTTCTGCATGTCGTCGGCGTGAATCCACGAACAATGCTCGCGAATGTTGGCCATCTCGAAGAGCCAGGGGTTGAGCCCCGCGTCTTCCACGCAGCGCCGGAAGGTCACCTCGTGCATATGCGGCGAGCAGGCCGCGACCACCACCCGTGTGAGTCCGAGTTCCTTGATGGCCCTCTGGATGGCGGCCTGGCCCGGCTCCGCGCAGGTGTAGATAAGGTCTTCGCTGTGGACGACATCCTTGAGTTCAGCCGCCCGTTCCGCGACCGCCCGGCTGTCGACGGTGCCAGCGATATTCGTGCCGCAGTGACAGATGAATACCCCGATCCTCATTCTCCGGCCTCCGAGTCTTCCTGCTCGTCCGGCCCCGGCTCATCCTGGGGCTGTACCTGCCCCTTGGCCGAACCGCCCTTCTTCGCGGCGCGGCGCGCAGCCTTCTCGGCCCGCGCTGCCTCAACCACCTTGCGCCGCGCCTCCTTCTCGGCGGCAATACGGGCCTCCTCGGCCCGGAACACCACCGCATCCTCGAGCGCCCGGGCCAGCAAGGGCTGCGGGTCGACGAAGTGCTTGTGCAGCATCATCTGTTGCGGAGTGAACCCCATCGCCAGGCCGATAACCTGCGTCAGATAGAAGACGGGTACGGCATACTCCGTGCCGAAAGCGGCATTGACCTGCCGCTGCCGCATGTCGAGATTCTGATGGCAGAGCGGGCAGCAGACCACCACCGCCTCCGCTCCCGCCTCAAGCGCCTGCTTGAGGATCTTGCGGCTCAGGCGCCGCTGAATGTCCGCCTTGGGGATTCCGATACTCGCCCCGCAGCACTCCGTCTTGTAGTTCCAGGGCCGCACATCAGCTCCCGCCGCTTCGAGCAGGATGTCCATGATCACCGGTTGTTCGTCGTTCGCTTCGCCGGAGAACACCTTCGGCCTACCCAGGAGGCAGCCGTAATAGGGAACCACTCGCAGCTGGCAGAGGTCGGCCTGCACACGTTCCCTGATCTTTTCCGGACCGGAGTCCTGCAGGAGCACCTCAGGAAGCGTGAGCACGGATACGTCGGAATCGTACGGGGTGTCGAGGAGCTCGTTGACCTCGGCGCGGAACGCAGGATCGTCCCGCACCTCGAGAGCGGCGTTCTTCTCCCGCTGATGACAGGAGGGACATGGGGCAAAGAGACGGTCGCTCACCAAAGCCGCCTGGCGCAGATTACGTGCCGCCAAAGCTTGGGCAAGCAGATGGTCGGTCATATGGGCCGGCGAGGACCCGCAACACGTCCAGTCAGGGACCTCGGCATACTCCACCGAGAGCGCCTCCAGCACCAATCTGGTCGATACATCGAACTCGGCCGCGGAGTGACGGAGCGAACACCCCGGATAGTAGGCGAGCGTACTCATGAGACCCTCTCCCTGGCGCGGGCCTTGTCAAGAGCCTTGCGATAGATGCGTGCCACTTCGCCCGTACCCGCGGCCTTCTTTGGAATGACCTGTACCTTGCCCTTCCCTACCATGGGCAGACCGAGTTCCACATCGTTCAGCAGGTGCCGCGAGGCAAGGTTGTAGCGCAGCAGGAAGAAGGCCTCCGACAGCCGCCCGAAGCGGGCCACATTGTCCAGAAATGCCTTGTTGAACACCCGGGCGTCCTCCGGAACATCGAGCCGCCGGGCGAAGGCCACGGTCTTCAGATCTTCAAACACCCCCGCAACATCGATCTCCCGTGGGCACCGGGCGGTACAGGTCATGCACTGTACGCATAGCTGAACGCTCTTGGAACGCAGCACCTCGTCGACAAGGCCCACCTGAAGCATACGCATGACCTGATTGGGGGTGAGGTCGAACGTGAACACGGCCGGACAACTCGCGGTGCAATTACCGCATTGATAGCAGGCGGTGACGTCGGTCTTCACCCTCTGCAGGATGCTGTCCCGCAGTTGCGCCGCCGCCTCTGCATCGTACCGAATCACGTGAGCCTCCCACGTGCCGAGTTGGGTTTTACCATTCGTGGCCGGCAGCGAAGAAGGAGCCCTTCGCACACCGGCCGTCCCCGCTTACTGACTGACTGACCAACCAGTAACCAGCATACCACGAATAGACGGGATCAACCGGTGGCTCCAGCCGCCTGCGCCCGGCTGATCACATCACTGAATATGCGCACGATAGCATAATCGTTGCGCCGCTGAACCGGCATGAACCCCGCGGCCCGTATGACCCGGGCCAATTCCCCCGCGTTCGTGCGTGCGTACACACCGGCGGCCGCCACCACATTCTCTTCAATCATAGTGGACCCCAGATCGTTGGCGCCGAAATAGAGGGACACTTGGCCGATCTTCAGGCCCTGGGTGACCCACGAGGCTTGGATGTTCGCTATGTTGTCGAAGAACAACCGGGCCACAGCGAGCGTACGCAGGTACTCGACAACGGTCGTGGGCTGCACCCGCATCTCCAGCGCCGTGTGCGTGGGCTGGAAGCTCCAGGGGATGAAGGCCCTGAAACCGTGGGTTTCGTCCTGCAGCGTGCGCAGACGCAGCATGTGCTCCACCCGGTTCTCCAGCGACTCGATGCTCCCGAACATCATGGTCGCCGTGGTGCCCATGCCGAGTTCGTGGGCTTCGCGCATGACCTCGAGCCACCCCTTGACCCCCACCTTGCGGGGTGCGATGGCCTGCCTCACCGTATCAACGAGTATCTCGGCACCCCCACCCGGCAGGGAATCGAGCCCAGCGGCCTGCAGCCTACGGAGCACCTCCTTTGTCGACAGCCCGGAAAGGCCGGCAAGGTAGGCGATCTCGGGGGGAGAGAGGGAATGGAGATCGAGGGGAAGAGCGCTCTTCAGCGTGCTGAAGAGGTGTTCGTAGAAGGAGAGATCGAGCTCGGGATGCAGTCCGCCCTGGAGCATGAGCCCGGTACCGCCGATCTCAAGCGTCTCCCGGCCCTTGCGCAGCACCTCCTCTGTGGAGAGTACGTAGCCTTCGGGATGGCCGGGGGGTCGGTAGAAGGCGCAGAACGCACAACCGCTCGTGCAGATATTGGTGAAGTTGATGTTCCGGTCGACCACAAAGGTCACGAACCGTCCCGGCACCATCTGGCGGCGGCGCACGGCAGCCAGCCGTCCGAGCTCCAGAAGGTCGGGCTCGGAGAGAAGGGCCAAGGCCTCCTCGGGCTCTATCCGCCTCCACGGAAGACCTTGCCCCAGGCGGTCGCGCAGTCGAGCAAGGAGCGAACTCATGGGCCGTCCGTTCCCCCCTTCTCCGTCTCGTCAAAGAAGCGGAGAGCAGGCACCTCCTCGAGTTCACCCGCCTCGTATGCGACTTCAAAGAACCGCCGCAGCCCACTCCGGTACTCTTCGCCGAACCCGTAGTGCAGGATCTCGAAGTACCGCGTCATGCAGTCGCGGCCGAACCGATAGTGCCCCAAAGCCGACTCGACGACCTCACCTGCGCGCACTCGACTGTGCTGCACCGATCGCACGAGTTCTTCCTCGACCGCCCGGATGTCGCCGGCCCGGCTCTCGAAGAACTCGGCGCGAGTGGCCCACACTGCATACACCATGGGAAGACCCGTCCACTCGAGCCACAACCGCCCCAGATCGTAGCGGTGGTATGAGGCGCCCCGCCACCAAGGGAAGTGCATGGCCTCAAGCCCCTCGTCGCCGATGAGGAGCACGGCGTCGTGAGTGGTGAGCGCCTCGCGCGGCGAGGTGAGTAGCTCGCTGTAGAAGACATCGAGCCCATAGCGAAGCCTGAGCAGCGACTTGAGCATCGCCACCGAGGTGGCGCTCTTCGGGGTGAGCGCTACCCGCTCGACCCGTTCGATGGGCGTGGTCGACACCAGCTGGATGCTGTCGACGGCACCCCGCGAGGAGATGGAGAGGCGGCCCGACAAGGCGAGGCGGCGTGCTGAACGCGCGTAGGCGATGGAGCTGATGGGACCGAAATCAATGGTGCCCGATGCCAACATCCGGTTGAGGTCGGTGGGCACACCCGGAACGAGTTCGAACTCCACCGGGGCGCGACCCAGCGCGGGCGCAGACAGCCCCGGCCCCCCTGGGCCCACGGGTGCCGAGCGCGCCTCGAGACCGAAGTAGAGCGGGTAACAGTTCAAGAAGGAGATGTGACCCACACGGACGGGACGCCTTACGCCGGCGCCATCCCTCTTCTCCGCAGGGTCGTGGCCTGTGAATCCGCTCACCAACGCCGTATCTCACTGTAGAGGCTGTCCCTCTCCACCGGCACGCGCCCTGCAGTCTGGATGAGACGGACCAGCTCCTCCCGGGCCACTCCTCGACCACTCTCCCCTCCGGCCATGAAGGTGATGGTCTCTTCGTGGATGGTACCGTCCAGGTCGTTTGCCCCGAAGAACAGGGCCAGTTGAGCCGTCTTCAACCCGATCATCACCCAATAGGCCTTGATGTGGCGGAAGTTGTCGAGCATGAGCCTCGCCACCGCCACCATCTTCAGGTCATCGACGCCGGTGGTGGCGGGGAGGTGGGAAAGCTTGGTATGGGCGGAGTGAAAGGCCAGAGGTATGAAGGCCTGGAACCCTCCACTCGCGTCCTGAGCCTCGCGCAGACGAATCAGATGGTCGATGCGCTCCTCCGGAGTCTCCACATGCCCGTACAGCATGGTCGCGTTGGTGGGCAGCCCGCACTCATGGGCCAGGGTATGGATGCTGAGCCAGCGTTCCCCGGATATCTTGCGCGGGCAGACCAATTGCCGCACCCTCGGAGAGAAGACCTCGGCTCCACCTCCGGGAAGACTTCCCAGACCGGCGGACCTCAAGTCGAGAAGCACCTCCCTTTCGGAGAGGCCGCTCTGCTCCGCGAAGTGGACGATCTCAGAAGCGGTGAAGGCCACGAGGTGCACCTCAGGAGCGACCGCATGCAGCCCGGCGACCATTTCCCTCACCTCGGCGTAGGTCACACCGGGGTGCTCCCCGCCCACGATGTGGAACTCGGTCGCCCCCTGTGCCACCGCCTCGATGGCGGCGGCCTGCATCTGTGAGAGACTCAACCGATACGCGCCCTCTTCATCCTCATCCCGTGAGAAGGCGCAGAAGTCACAGCGATTCTTACAGATGTTCGTGTAGTTGATGTGCCGGTTGTTGACGAAGTACGCAACCTCGCCCACCATCCGCTTCCGCGCTCGGTCAGCAAGCAGGCCCACGGCCAAGAGGTCATCACTCTCGAGAAGAGCCACTCCCTCTTCCGGAGTGAGGCGTGCTCCTGCCTCCACCTTCTCGGCAAGGCCTCCAAACATGTGGTCATCGTTCGCCATACACCCGTCCTTAAGCGAAGGCATGGTGGATCGCTATGATACCTCCGGCAACGATCTCGTACCTCGGATTGATGAGGCCGGCGGAGCGCATGATGGTGTTCAGGGCTTCCGGGTCGGGGAAGCGACGGACCGATGCGGGCAGGTAGCTGTAGGCGTTGCCGTCACCGGATGCGAGCCCGCCCAAGACCGGGACTGCGTGATCGAACCACAGCCCGTAGAACTGCTTGAAGCCGATGATCTCGGGGCGGGTGATCTCCAGGCACACCACCCTTCCGCCCGAACGGCATACCCTCCGCATCTCCCGCATACCCTGCGCGACATCCGCCACATTGCGCAGACCGAAACCCACAGTGCAGGCATCGAACTCACCGTCGCAGAAGGGTAGCGCGAGTACGTCACCCTCTACGAAATCGACCCAGAGCTGATTCCGCCCGCACTTCTCCCTGGCGAGCTCGAGCATGGGCCGGGAGAAGTCGAGTCCCACGACCCGGCCGCGCGGGCCCACCGCCTGTCGGAGGGCGAAGGCCAGATCGCCGGTGCCACAGCACACATCGAGCGCCGACCCGCCTCTCTCCACCTTGGTGAGCAGCACGGCCAATTCACGCCAGCGGTGGTGAAGGCCGGCAGTCATCAGTGAATTCAATCGGTCGTAAGAGCGGGCGATATCGTCAAACATGCTCCGGATCTTGACAGGATCGGCGGATGTGTCGATGGGCGCCATTCCGAAACCCTCCCGGCGGTCCGTACCGCCTACTCCACAAGTACGGACACGGTAGCGAACAGTAAGAACACCACGCTCACCACACTGTTCATAGTCTGGAAAGCAAAGTCGACCCTGGTGAGGTCTCTGGTGCGTAGAATCCAGTTCTCGTAGAAGAGAAGGGCGGCACACACAGCGACGCCGGCGAGGAACACCGCGCCCCGGGCCAACACCACCCCAGTCGCCACGAGCAGGCAGAGAGAGGTGAAGTGGAAGGCGCGAGTGGCCCAGAGTGCCGCTCCGATACCGAAGGCGGCCGGGATCGAGCGAATGTCGTGCTCACGATCGAACTCCATGTCCATACAGGCATAGATCACGTCGAAGCCCGCGATCCAGAAAGCGACGGCGGCGCCGAGCAGGAAGGCGACCCACGTCACCCGGCCTGTCACCGCCACCCATGCCCCCACCGGCCCCAGACCGATGGTGGCGCCCAAGAACAGATGGCAGAGCCAGGTCCAGCGTTTGGTGAACGGGTAGACGACAAAGGGCGCGACCACCGCAGGCCACAGGTAACGGGTGATGACCGGGAGCTGGAAGGTGGCCACCACCAGCACAGCCAAGGAGAGGACGGCAAAGGCCCATACCTCGGCCCTTGACAGGAGTCCGGAGGGGATCTCGCGGTCTTTGGTACGTGGATTGAGGGCGTCGATACCCGCGTCGAGAAGGCGATTGAGAGCCATGGCCAGACTGCGTGCGCCCACCATGGCCACCGTGATCCAGAACATCGTCCAAAACGATGGTATCCGGGCCTCGGCCAAGAAGGCTCCGGCGTAGGCGAAGGGAAGCGCAAATATGGTGTGCTCGAACTTGATGAGCCGAGCAAAGAGCTTGAGATAGGTAATGGCCGCTGAGGCCCGAGCGGCAAGGCCGCGACGGGTGGACAGAGCGGGGCGGCGCTCAGCTTCGCTGCGGCGCGCCGCCCCGGGAGCAGACGGCATCACGCTACACCTTTCTGCGCCGAGACGTCGATCGCCCTTCGCAGAGGGCTACGAGGTTGGGCCAGTAGCTGTCGACTCGAGCTTTCACCTCCGGGGACATGACAATCTCCTCCGGCCATTCACGGCCGTGTCCCTCGTCGGGCCTCTTGCGGGTGGCGTCCAGGCCCATCTTGCCGCCCCACTTGGGCTGCGGTGACGCATGATCGAGTACATCGAGCGGCCCCTCGGACAATACGACATCGCGGCCTGGATCCACGTTGCTGAGGGCGAACCAAGCCGCTTCCCGGTAGTCGTGCACGTCGACGTGCTCGTCGAACACCACCACGAACTTGGTGAACTGCAGCTGACCCGTTCCCCAGATGGCGTGGATCACCTTGCGCGCCTGCTGTGGGTAGGTCTTGCGAATCGATACGAGGGCGCAGTTGTGAAAAGCACCCTCCATGGGGAGGTCCATGTCAACCACCTCCGGCACCACCATCTGCAGGAGGGGCAGGAAGAGACGCTCAGTGGCCTTGGCCAAGAAGCAGTCCTCCATGGGCGGCCTGCCCACCACCGTCGCCGCGTAGATGGGGTTGCGCCGGTGCGTGAGCGCGGTCACGTGAAACACCGGGTATCCGTCGGCCGGGGAATAGAAGCCGGTATGATCGCCGAAGGGGCCTTCCACCCTTGCCTCGTCCACATCGACGTACCCTTCGAGCACGATCTCAGCGTGGGCCGGAACCGACAGGTCAACGGTGAGGCACTTCGCCATCTCCACCGCCTTCCCGCGCAAGAAACCTGCGAGCATCATCTCGTCGAGCACCTTGGGTACCGGCGCCGTGGCGGCATAGGTGACCGCCGGATCGGACCCGATGGCGACCGCCGCTTCCAGGCGGGAGCCGGCCCGACGGAAGTGGTCGGCGGCGTCTTTGTGGATATGCCAGTGCATACCAGTGGTCTCACGATCGTACACCTGCATGCGGTACATGCCCGTGTTGGAGCGGCCGGTCACAGGGTCGCGAGTGAATACCAGAGGCAAAGTGATGAAGGGGCCCCCATCGCCGGGCCAGCAGGTGAGTACGGGGAGACGACTGAGATCCACCTTCTTGCCCTTGTGCACCACTTCCTGGCAGGGAGCCTCCTTCACGTGCGTGGGGGCGAGCGAGGCCAGACCTTTGAGCTTGGAGAGAGCGTCCAGCTTCTCGCGCAGCCCCTGGGGAAAGTTGAACGCGACAAGCGACCGCACTTTCTCCCGCAACTCCTCAAGGGAACCCACGCGCAGCCCGAGAGCCGTGCGCCGCTCACTACCGAACTGGTTCATGAGCACGGGGATGTCTCTGCCCTTCGGACGCGTGAAGAGGAGCGCCGGCCCCCCGGCCTTGGAGACACGGTCGGTGATCTCCGTGATCTCAAGGACAGGATCGACCTCACGGTCCACTATGACAAGCTCGCCCTCCGAGGTGAGGAGGCGGATGAAATCACGAAGATCATTCATGCTTACTGCAATTTACCACAGCAAGAAATCGTTCTGTTAAGATGCTGCTGTCATGGCACGCAAGGATAAGGACTTCGTCGGTCTCGAGGTCATCAGCCTCGAAGACGCCACCGTCGTCGGCAAGGTCGACGGCCTCATCGTCGATGCCTCCGAGCGGAGAATCGGGGCGCTGGTGGTCGGCTTGGGCATTCACGAAGCCAAAGTGATTCCCCAGGCCGACGTGGTGGGCATCGGTGACGATGCCGTCACCGTGCGTGGAGCCGGGGTGGTCAAGAGAATCTCTGAGTGCCCCCCGGTGGAGGAGCTGGCCCGCCGAGGTGTCCAGCTCGCCGACGAACTCGTGCTCACCGACGGCGGCGACCTGGTGGGCGTGGTGAGCGCCTACTTCGTCGATCCCCACACGGGTGACATTCGCGGCTTGGAACTCAGCCCGGGCCCTGACGAACCCCACCGGCCCAGCCACACGGTAAGAGCCAAAGACATCGTGAGCCTGGGTAAGGAATTGGTGATCGTCCGCGCCGGCAGTGAGTCGCGTGATGCCGGCTCCGGTGAATCACTCTGATAGACATGGTAGGTACCGACACGGCAAGAGTGCGGGCGGTGAAGTGACGACCAAGCGCGAAAGCGAACTCATCGGGCTCCACATCGTGAGTCTTGAATCCGCCGCCATCGTGGGTCGCGTCGACGGCCTCATCATCGACGACGCAGGCAGCCGGGTGGCCGGTTTCATCGTTGACATAGGCCTCTATGGGGCCAAGGCTCTCCCCTTCGCCTCCGCAAGGGCCATTGGGCGCGACGCCGTGATGGTTAAACTCGACAGGCTCATAGTTCCTTTCAGCGAGGTACCCGATCTCGAACAGATGGCGCTCACGTCGGCAGCCATGGTGGGGGCCCGGGCCATCACGATCTCCGGCAAGAGCATCGGCGTCATCGAGGGCCTCTACGTCGACCTCAGTGATGGCCGTATCCTGGGGGTTGAGTTCGCCCCCGACGACATGTCGGTCTTTCCCCGTGAACCGGCGGCACTGCCCATCGCACACGTGGTGCGCCTGAGCCCCGGCATCGCCGTCCTCGAAGATGACTACCAGCGCCACCTCACCAAGGATGTGACTGCGCTCGAACGCCGCGCATCGAATCGGGAGGAAGCGCCGGCGTCCCGGCCGGAGAAGCAGGCCACCCTGCCGGGTATCCCGCCTGGGGCAACCGGCGCGACTGAGACGGCCTGTGAACCCGAGGCGACCGGTGAACCCGTGATGGGCGGTGCGACCGAGGTAGCCGGTCGGCCGGATGCTTTCGGCCGACCGATACCCACCGGGCATGCGGATGTACCGGACGAGGCAGCTACCGAAGGTGGGGAATCCTTGCGGCCGGAGCCGGGGAGCCCACCCGCTTCCGACCATTACCCCGAACCCTGCACTACGACCCTCGGCAAGGCGGGCGAGGACGAAGCCGCCGCCGACGAGCCCTCCGCCCAGAAGACCCCGGGCCCGAAGCCTTCCGCCGGCGAAGCGGGCGGTGGAGAGCCCTCCACCAGCGAAGTGGCCCATGGCGAGGCTGGCGCCGGCGAGCCCTCGGCCGGCGAGCCCTCCGACACCTCACCTGAGGGGCACGGCCAAGCCAGCTCTCCTCCCGGGCTGCCTCCCGTTGCTGCGGCTCCTCCCGATGAGGCGGCCCCTCCCGTTGCTGCAGCACCTCCCGATGAGGCGGCCCCTCCCGATGAGGCCGACACGCGGGAGGCCACGCACTTCCTGGTCGGCCGGAGGGTGATGAGACGCATCGAGACACCGGAGGGCGAGCTGATCGCCGACGAGGGAGAGCTTGTCACTCCCCAGACCGTCCGCAGAGCACGTACCCACGACCAACTGCTGATCCTCTCGCTCAACGTCGAGTAGGCGGAGCGGGAAAGAGACGGAGCCCGGTACCGACCGGGGGTGAGCCGCCCAAGGTGACTAGAAAGCGGATATCGCCTGAGAATACACCTCGGCGGTCTCTTCGGCCGACTTCTGCCAACGGAACTGGCCCGACTGCCGTGCGCCCTCTTCCGTCAGTTTCTCTCTGAGCTCGACGTCGGTCGCAACCCGGGTCACGCATTCCACAAACTGGTCGGAAGACATAGGATTGAACATGAGGGCCGCCCGGCCCGTCACTTCCGGTAGCGCGGAGGAGTTGCTCACCACGCACGGTGTTCCGCAGGCCATCGCCTCAAGCGGAGGAAGACCGAAGCCCTCGTACAACGAGGGAAAAACGAACATGAGTGCCGCCGAGTACACCGTGGGGAGGTCTTGGGAGCGTATGAAGCCGGGGAAGCGCACGGTTCCGTCCAAACCGCGCTTCTTCACCATCCGGCGTACGCGGGCGAAGTGTCCCTCCTGGGTGCCCGCCAGCACGAGGGCCAGAGGCCGGCCCAGTTTCTCGACCACCCGTGACCAGGCCTCGACGGCAAATTCGAGGTTCTTGTTGGGCCGAAAGTCACCTACCCAGAAGGCATACTCGTCCGGCAGATCGTAGGTGCGCCTGGCGGCGCTCTGAGCTTCCCTGTCCTCCACAGGACGAAACTGCTCGGACACGCCGTTGTGGATGACATGCACCTTGGCCAGATCGACACCCGCATAGACGCTCAAAGTGGAAAGGGATATCTGCGACACGGTGATAATCTTCTCGGCCCTTTCGAGCACTGCCGAGAGCTGCCTTCGGTACCTGGCCCGCTCAAGAGGCCCTCGCAGACTGTGGGGGTAGATGAGGGGAATGACATCGTGTATGGTGACAATCAGGGGAGTCTTCAAGCCGGTGGGAGCCAGATGGCTCGGCACGTGGAGCAGATCGGCGCCCGAACCGTCCACGAGATCGCCGAAGGCGCGATTCTCCTTGGATGACGCCGGATTGAGATTCGCGCTCACCAAGTTGAAGGAGGGGCTCGAGGGCACGAGGTCCTTGAAGCGGTCGTTGCAGAACACCGTGAGTTCCAAGCCCTTCTTGGCGTGTTGCTCCAGGATATTGCGCGAGTACGTTCCCACACCACTCAGGTGTATGAACCTCGCATCGAAGCCTACGTGCACGCGCCACCGTCCTTGTGTACAGGGTATGTACGTAGTGTAATCGCCCGATGGGCTAATGCTCAACTCGATATCGACCGATACTTGAGGGGAAGACCTTGGATCGCCACCCTGAACAAGCGAGAGCGAGCGTGTCCAGCGATAACGAGTCACCGGAAATGCCGGCGCAGGTGAGCGAGAGCGCGCTCTTCGGGAAAGTCATCCGGCTCCTCGAAGAACACAAGCTCGAGATTGCGAAGAACTGGCTGAGCCGCGTCATTGCCGACATCCAAGAGCTCTCCGTGCTCGAACACTACCCGACCCAGGAGAGCATCCGCGCTTCCCTGTACCTGCTCGAGGGGCTGGCCAGGCTACTCGAGGATGAGCGGATCATGAGAGAGTTCCAGCCCGGAGGCAAGTACTACGAGCGCGCCTCACTTCTGGGCATGGCGGGCGGCGGGGGTGCGACCGACATCCAATCGGTGTCGCAGAGCATGCAGGCTCTCGAGAACTCCATCTGGGAGAACCTCACCAACGAGTTGAGACGGGACGACCGCGAGTTGCTGCGCCTCGTCGTGCGCCTGCGGGCCGGTCTCGCCGGTATCGCACTCGCTTCGACCGAAGCCTGCTACAGGCAGGCCAACACCGAGCTGGACCGCATTGCTCACACCGACGCACTCACCGAGCTCTTCAACCGCCGCTATCTACTCCGGGAGCTCGACCGGCACGTGGAGATGTATAAGCGTTACCGCCACCCTTTCTCCATCCTCATGCTCGATCTCGACAATCTGAAGTGGTTGAACGACACCCATGGGCACGCCGCCGGCGACGCCGCCCTGCGGCACGTGGCCACACTCATGCGGGTCAACATCCGTGACGTCGACATACCCTGCCGTTATGGAGGCGACGAATTCATCATCCTCATGCCCGACACAGAGAAGGACGTCGTGGAGATAGTCGGCCGCCGCATCGCCGATTCTCTGCGGAAAACCAAGCTCAAGGTCGCCCACTCCCTCGTCGCTCTGGATGTAGGCACGGGGTCCGCCTCCTGCCCGGTCGACGGTACCGACACGGAGGAACTCATCAAGGAAGCGGACGCCAGCCTCTACCGGCACAAGCAGCGCAAGACCGAGCAAGAGAGCGAGAGCGGGAACCGCTGAGACAAGGCCGGATGGCCGAACCGGGGAAGCAAAGACACCCGGCCCTCTTCCCGCCCGGCACACCCACTCGGACGTGTCTTCCAGTCAGTTCCGGGTTTCCGGCTGCGCGCACTCGAAGGCACCGCCACGAAGTGTGTCTGTAGCATGGCTGAGCGCAGGGGCTATCACAGCGTAGTGCTCCCGGCAGGCCTTGGGACTGCCGGGCATGTTGATGATGAGGGTCTTCCCCCGCACGCCCGCAACCGCTCGACTCAGCATGGCGTGAGGAGTGATGGCGAGAGAAGCGGCCCGCATGGCTTCACAGAAACCGGGTGCAGCCCGTTCGATCACAGCCAAGGTCGCTTCCGGCGTTCGATCGCGTGGAGCGAGGCCGGTCCCGCCGGTGGTCAAGATGAGGTCCACCGTGCCCCCGTCGGCAAGCCAACGGAGAAGACCCTCGATCTCCGCCTGCTCGTCGGGCAGCACGTGGGTCGACACCACCTCGTGGCCCTCTTGCTCGAGTAGACGGCGGAGGACGGGCCCCGAGGCGTCTTCACGGAGCCCCGCGCTGCCCTTGTCACTCATGGTGACGACTGCGGCCCGCAGGGGCGGAACGAGATTCCCGTGCGCGGTCAACGACCCTCCTCCCTCCGGTAGGGTTCTTTGCCTCCGGTCTTCTCCAAGAGTCTGACTGCATCGATCACGATGCCCTTGTCGACCGCCTTGCACATATCGTAGATGGTGATGGCCGCCACCGCCGCCCCGGTGATGGCTTCCATTTCCACCCCCGTACGCGCCTGCGTCCGCGCCGTACACTCCACCTCGATGACACCCGCCCCCGGGTCGACACCGAATTCGATCTCCACCTGGTCGAGCGGCAACGGGTGGCATAGCGGTACGAGTTCCGAGGTACGCTTGGCACCCACGATGCCGGCTACCCGAGCCGTGGCCAGTACATCACCCTTGGGCATGGCCCGCTCCATCAGCAGGCTCATGGTTCGAGGGCTCACGCGAACCCGTGCACCCGCCCGGGCGACCCGTTTCGTCACCTCTTTGCCCCCCACGTCGACCATCTTCGCCCGGCCCTGATCGTCGATGTGGCTGAGTCCCACCTCCCTGCGACCGCCCTCAGGCATGGGTCAACCCCCTATCTGTGACATGGTACGGCCGGTCGGGTTGGCAAAGACCCTCCGGTCGAAGGTCTTTCTCGCGAGCGACTCCTCGATGACCCGAAGCACGCCCGACCGGTCGCGCGCCTTGATAACCTGCCAGGCATCCACTTCCTCGTCGGAGAAGAGACAGCTGCGCAGCCTGCCGTCCGCAGTGAGGCGAATGCGGTTGCAGCTCTCACAGAAGTGCTCCGAGAGGGAGCTGATGAAACCGAGAGTCCCTGCGTGGCCGGCGATGCGCACGTAACGGGCCGGGCCGGAACCTCCCGGAGACTCAGCGGGCTCCAGTTCGTACCGCTCTTCCAGCAACGCCACCACGTGCGACCTGGTGACGCTGCCGGCTTCCTTTCTGGGCCCGCAGCCCCCGATAGGCATGAGTTCGATGAAACGCACGTGCAGTGGCCGCGTGCGGGTGAGAGCAACGAATGCTTCGAGCTCCTCCAGGGTCTCGGGGAGAAGGACGGCGTTGACTTTCACGGGGCTCAGTCCGGCGGCCAGAGCTGACTCGATTCCCTCGAGGGCTGCCGCGAGTGACCCACCCCGAGTGAGTGCTTCGAACCTGTCGGCCCGGAGAGTATCGAGGCTCACGTTGACCCGGCTGAGACCGGCTTCCCTCAGAGAGGAGGCGTAGCGCGGGAGCAGGATGCCGTTGGTGGTGAGTGCGATGTCCCGCACACCGGAGACGGCCGCCAGCTGAGCGACCAGGCCGGTGAACCCCTTGCGCACGAGGGGTTCACCCCCGGTGAGGCGGACTTTGGAGATACCGGTCCCCACAGCGACGGTCACGAAGAACACCATGTCCTCGTAGGTGAGGATGTCCTCGTGGGCTTTGAACGGCACTCCCTCCTCGGGCATGCAGTACACACAGCGCAGATTGCAGCGGTCGGTGATGGCGAGACGCAGGTAGTCGACCTCGTGTTTCGCCGTCACGGCTTCCGGTTCACCCTGTGCGATCCGCTGCCTCACCATTCAGGCGCCCCTTCTCGAACCCATCGCTCCACCAGATCCGCCACACCCCGCGCGTCACTCGGAGCATACCAGGGTACATCCACCCCGGAGACAGGTGACTCCGCCACCACAGCCATGAGTTCCTCCGCCGCCGCGACAAGGCCTGCCGCGTCTTCCGCCCGCGTCACCTCTATCTTGGGGGCGGCCTGCTTCTTGAAGCCTTCGGCCAACACCACATCGACGTCCTCCGGCAAGCCGCTCACAAGCTCCTCCAAAGACCGTTCCTCTTCGGTGAGAGCAACAAGCGCATACTTGTCGGCGGAGGAGACCACCGACACCACGGCTCCGGCAAACCGCAGGCGATAGGAATCCGTACCGGGTGTATCGGCCTCGAAGCCGTGATAATCGTGTTTGACCGCGGCCACCTTGAGCCCCCGGGACTTGAGCTCCCCGATGACGACCTCCAAGAGGCTGGTCTTGCCGGACTTCTTTCTGCCCACGAACGCGACCACCGGAACGGGGACCCTCTGCATGAAGGCACGCACTCTCGGAGGCAGCCGACCCTCTCCGAGCTTTGCCCGGGCCCAAGCCAGGTCGTCCGAGTTATTCAGATTGGAGAACAGCACACTGGGGTCACCCAGGTTCGCGTGCTCCATATCGACAAAACGCGTGCGTCCCGACGCGTAGAGGGGGACCATTCTCCTTTCGCCCGCTGCCAGGCACTCAGCTGCACTCACCACGAGGGCCTTCGAGTACACCGCACACAACGGTTCGTGCAGGCCGCCGTGCCGGGGTACGCACGCCGTGTGACCCTCACTTTCGCGGGTAAGCCTGGCCAGGACGGCTCCTGTCACGAAAGGCATATCGCAGGCCAGACAGAGCACTCTCTCCGTTGGTGAGGCCAAGAGCGCGGTATACACGCCCACGAGAGCCCCCTGAGCGTCGAGGGCATCCCGCACCACTGCTGTTGCGAGCGTTCGATAGCGGGCGGGCTCCCGGCATACGACGAAGGAGTGGGGGAAGAGAGGGGAGAAACGAGCGACCATCCATTCGAGCAGTGTGCCATCACCAAAGCTCACCGAGGTTTTGTCGGCGCCCATGCGAGCGGAGTTACCCCCGGCCAATAGGGCAAGCGACACCTCACCGCGCCCGATCATCGCCCAGCGCCGTCACGGACGTGGTCTTCGCTGCCGGATACATCGCAGACTCCAAAACCGCCGGTCGACGGAGAGCCGGCGGCTAGAAGCAGCCCAATTCGCAGGAGTGCAACTTGATGCCGAGCTTGTCGCAGGCCTTGCCGACCTCGTCGTAGGCAACACCCAGTTTCTCGGCGAGAGCCCGGGCATCGTGGCACGAGATGCGGCCGTCTGCGGCCGCCTGCCTCACTTCTTGCTCAATCTGTGTACTGTCCATGCGGCTGATTGTAGCAGAACCCAAGTGACACCCACCGAGCGAAGTAATAGAATTGAATGCCGAGCAGACAATCAGCGAGCGGGTCGTTCTCCGGCCCTGGAGAGAACCACATGGCGGACTTCAACCGCATTCGAGCCTCATACGAGCAGGGCTTGAGCGACCTCGCGCAGGAAATCATCGCTGAGTTCGATCTGCGCGCCGCCGAACGCGATCACGTCGTCTTGTTGGACCGCCTCTTCCAGGCCGTCCTCGACGCCTATGGGGCCTCCCGGGTCGATTCGAGTTCCTCACTCGACGTAAGCACATCCGTCATGTATGCGGCGGCGGACAAGAACGCCTCCCAGGTACTCAACGTGCCTCTCCGCAGCCTCGTCGACTCGAACACGCTGAGCCCTTGGCAGGCGCGGTTCCTCAACGGCAGCCTTCGTCTGCGCCATTCGGTGATAGTGGCCGGCCCGGCCGACACGGGCAAGTCCACGCTGTTGAACGCCCTCGTGCTGCTCATCCCCCTCGACGCGCAGGTGGCCTCCATCGAAGACACGCAGCGACTGCCCGCCCTACGCAACCGTTCCTTCACGGTCACCCTGCAGGCGCCGTCGGGCACACCTGCCTTTGCCGGAGCCCTCGACAAAGCGCGTGACATGAAGCCCGCCTTCATACTGGCCGGCGAGATGAGCCATCCGCAGGACTGCCTGAGCTTCCTGCGCACCGCCCTCACCGGCGCCTGCTGCCTCGGTACGCTCGAGACACCCGATCCCCAACTGCTGCTTGCCGAGTGGCTGACACTGGCCAAAGACGCGCCACAATTGCTGAGCGAGGTGAAGCCGCTCATTACCTTCATGCAGATCGATCCCGTGGGAAGACCGAAGCTGGCCAAGCTGCTCGAACTCCGCCGCTTGGGCGACGAACTCACCTTCCTCGAGCAGAAGCCTTCCTGACACACACTCCGCGCCCGTCACTCCGAGGCGTCACAGATCGGGAGTACATGCTGAGTGAAGCGTGTGTCCGCGAGAGGAGCAGAGGCAGAGCCGGAGGTCACGTGCGCTGCCGGAGCATCCGCCGCAGTTCTTGCTCATCGATGACCGGCACGCCCAGCTTCTCCGCCTTCTCGAGCTTGGAACCCGGGTCATGGCCGGCCACCACGTAATCGCTCTTCGAGCTCACCGAGCCGGTCACCCTCCCCCCGGCCTCCTCGATAAGCCGCGACGCCTCCACACGGCTGAACACCGGGAGGGTACCCGTGATCACAAAGGTCCGCCCAGCCAGAGGACCGGCCTTGTTCTGACCAGTCTTGACCGGCCGCTCTCTGGTGGCTACCCCGGCCTGCGCCAGGCGGTCGATGTGCCGGCGATTGGCCTCATCCCGCAGGTAGACGGCGACGCTCTCGGCAATGATGGGCCCAACACCTTCCACCGAGGCCAGTTCGCCCTGCGAGGCCTCCTGGAGAGACTCCATGGACGGGAACCTTCGCACCAGGAGTTCCGCCGTCTGAGCACCCACGTGCGGGATACCCAAAGCAAACAGCACGCGGGCGAACGGCCTCGACTTCGAGGCCTCGATGGCCGTCATCACGTTGTGTGCAGATCTCTCCTTGAAGCCCGGCAGGGCCTGGAGGTCGGACGGCTCGAGCGTGTAGAGGTCGGCCGGCTCCCTCACCAGTCCACGCTCAAAGAGCTTCTGGACAAGCTTCTCGCCCACCCCCTCGATGTCCATCGCCGGCCGCCCCACGAAGTGTCTGAGCGCTTCCACCAATCGGGCCGGACACTCACGATTAGGGCACCGGACGGCCACTTCACCCTCCGCTCGGACCACTGGGGTGTGACACACCGGACACGCCTCGGGCATGCGGAACGGACGTTCAGCGCCGCTCCGCAGATCTGTGAGGGGCGCCACCACCTGGGGAATGACATCGCCCGCCCGCTGCACCACCACCGTGTCCCCGATACGTAGATCCTTCCGGTGGATGTCCTCTTCGTTGTGGAGCGTGGCCATTCCGACCGTCACACCGCCCACCTCCACCGGATCGAGGATGGCGAAGGGGTTGAGCGTACCCGTGCGGCCGACATTGATGCCGATGTCACGTAGAACCGTCTGAGCCGTGCTCGGTGCGAACTTGTACGCGATGGCCCACCGTGGATCGCGGCCCACGTTACCGAGCAAGGTCTGCGTAGCCCGGTCGTCGACCTTCACCACCACTCCGTCGATGTCGTAGTCGAGTTCTGCCCTCTCCTGCTCCCACTGCCGACACACGGCGATCACTTCTTCGAGGTCGGCCGCCCGCCGCACCGCGGGGTTGACCCTGAATCCACATTCCCGCAGATAACACAGAACATCCCATTGGGAAGCGAAGCTCAGGCCCTCACAGTACCCCACCCCGTAACACCACATCGAGAGAGGGCGGGATGCGGTGATGCGAGGGTCGAGCTGGCGCAGCGACCCCGCCGCCGCGTTGCGTGGATTGGCAAAGGTCGGCTCACCCGCAGCGATGCGGCTCTCGTTCAGCGCCGCGAATGCCCCGAGTGGTAGATACACCTCGCCACGGACCTCGAGCGCAAGAGGATTCGCCCCCGACAGTGCCTCGAAGCGGAGCGGTATCGCGCCCACGGTGCGCAGGTTCGCCGTGACATCCTCGCCCACGAGACCGTTACCCCGGGTGGCGCCCACGCGGAAGCTGCCCTCCTCGTAGGTGAGCGAGACGGCAAGACCGTCGATCTTGGGCTCACAGACGAAGGTCATATCCTCGGCCGGGTGGCCCTGCTGTTCCAGGAAGCGCTTCAGCCGCAGGTGCCAAGCCCTGAGTTCCTCGGTGTTCCTCGCATTGGAGAGCGACAGCATTGGTTCGCGGTGTCGCACCTGGCCAAAGCCGGGGAGGGGCTCTCCGCCTACGCGCTGGGTGGGTGATTCCGGGGTGACAAGCTCAGGATGTTCCGCCTCGAGGTCCAGCAGGCGCCGATAGAGATCATCGTACTCGGCATCGGAGATCTCGGGACTGTCGAGTACATAGTAGCGATACTCGTGGTGACGGATGTGGCGGCGCAGCTCCTCGAGCTGCGCCGCCACATCCGCAGCTACCGGACCATCCCGCTCAGACACCTTCTTCTCGTCGTCCCCCATAGCGCGCACGCGCCCCTTCATACACTGCCCAGACCCCGGACGCCGAGAGCCATCGCGAGGTCTTCGACCGAATCCACCACCAGGTCGGGCGACTCTGCTTCCAAGGAATCCCGGCCGAAGACGCCCCACGTCACCCCTATGGAACGCACACCCGCCGCCTTCGCCGCCTGGAGGTCATAGGGGCTGTCGCCCACGTACACACCTTGGTCGGGAGCAGCACCCATGCGCTGGAGGCAGAACTCGATCGGGTCGGGGTAGGGCTTGTTCCGCTCTGTATCCTCCGCGCACACCACCACGTCCAACAGCGGGCGGATGCCGGTGACTCGAAACGCCATTTCCGTGGTAGGCCTCGACTTCGAGGTAACGAGGCCCATGCGCGCCCCCCGGGCCTGAAGGCCTTCCAGAACCGCCAGCATGCCCTCGTACATGCGCAGCATACGATCGTGTTCCCGGTGATTGAACTCGCGGTACACACGGACGAGTTGATCGGCGTGATCGGGGCTCAGTACCTCCATCTGCTCAACCAGCGGCTTGCCGACATTGGCGATCATCTGCTCGCGTTCGAGTTCCACACCGAGGACCTCAACGGTGGCGTGGCGAAAGGACTCCACGATGAGTTCGACAGAATCGACCACCGTGCCGTCCAAGTCGAAGATCACCGCCTCGGGGAGAGGCGTGAGAGGAGCCACAGCCGGCAGACGGGGCTTGGCTCCCAGCTCGAACGGAGTTCCGGACAGGAGACCGACGGCATCACGGGAGGTGAGATCGAAGTGAATGGGTGTGACCGACACGAAGCCCTCGGCAACCGCCGCGAAATCGGTGTCTGGTTCGTCATGGTAGCTCAGATCGTCGCCATAGATGAGATAGAAGGACCGCCGCCCTGCCCTGCTCTGGAGCTTGACCTGGTCTCCGTAGATGCGCTTACCCAGCGTGGTGATGCGGATACCGCCGAGTTCCTCCCACGAACGATGGGGGACATTCACGTTCAGCAGCGTGCGTGCAGGAAACCCGGCCTCGAGGAAGACACCGGCCACCCGGGTGGCCACCGCTGCGGCCACCTCGAGATCATAGGTGTCACAGAAGCCCTCCGCCGAGACCGACACGGCCGGGATGTCGAGCATTATGCCTTCGAAGGCCGCAGCTACCGTGCCCGAGTAGGTGATGTCGTCCCCCAGGTTGGCCCCGGTGTTGACGCCCGACACGATGAGATCGGGGGGCCGATCGAGCAATCCCAGCGCTCCCATGCGCACACAGTCAACCGGAGTGCCGTCGGTGGCAAACGCCCGACTGCCGTCGGCGAGAGCCACTTCCTCCACCCATAGGGGCGAGCTCATGGTGATGCTGCGCGCCGCCCCGGTGCGATCGCGATCGGGGGCGATCACCACCACTTCACCCACCAGCGAGAGCGCCCGCTTGAGCGCCAAGAGCCCGGCCGATGCGACTCCGTCGTCGTTCGTGGCCAGAATGAGGGGCGAGGCGCTCGCTGGACGTACAAGATGCATGTGTGTCACACCTTCACGGGGAAGCTGAACCTCACGGGGCAGGATTCACGCACCGGTTGGGTACCGGTGAGTAGTCACCGAACAAGTCTCCCTGAACGAGATCCACCTCGGCGCGCCGTAACGCCTCCAGCTCACGTGTGTCGCCGCAGCCCACGACCTGTACCTTCATGTCGTGGCGGGCGGCGAAACGCGTGAGGGTGAAGACGAGCTCGAACTCATCGGAATGGTCGCGCAGGCCGATGACGCTCCGGCCCCGAAGGCGGAGCAGATGCGGCCGGAGTGCGCGAACATAGTCGAGAGGGAAGGGATCATCCAGTGAGGCTTCAATACCCAGACGAAAACCCATGTCCGACACCGATTCGAAGGCGGCCATGCTGGAGGCGAACCTGCGGAAGACGGAGGGCGAATCGACAACGAACATGATGTTGGCCGGGGTGAGACGCGCTCCGGGCAGGAGATACAGACGCGAGACGGCCCTCACCGCCGCGGCCAGCAGATCCTCGGCCGTCACCGGCAACATGAGCAACTCGTCGGGAGCTATCAGACTGTCGGTCCGTTCGAGGGCCTTCTGGTGGAAGACGTCGTATGCCCGCCCACTCAGGCCCACCCGCAAGGCAATGTCGAGCAACACATCGCCCCTCTCGAGGTGGCTGCCTTCCGGTCCGCGCACGTACGCTTCGAACCCGGCCAGCGAGTAGCGAGGTAGCTCGATGATGGGCTGAAACTCCACCTCCAAGGCATCGCTCTCGAGAAAGGCGCTCAACTCCTCACCCATCTCCTCGACCACATGCTCCTGTGCGGCCGTCGCCACCGCATCGGCCGAAGAGAGCGCCCGCAGCAGCTCCTCCTCGAGGGTGCTCCCTCCCGCCGGACGGGACAGCAATGCATAGCCCGTCTCGACCACAAGGCGTTCGCGTATGCCCGGAGCCAGATCGTCACCGAAACCAGCGTTCACGGCGTGGCGCAGCCGCTCCGCAACCAGCTCGACGTCGGACTGGGTGAGGTCGGAACCCTCCCGGGGGGCGGAGAGCACGATGATGACGGACTCTCCCGCCACACCCAGATCCGCGGGTACATCCACCCTTCTGAGGCCCGTGCCGATGAGCGAGCCCACCAGCCGGGCGAGCGCATCGTACACCTTGGCCGTCTCGGACCAGGTGAAGAGTTGGGCAGCGTTTCCCAGCATGTCGATGCGGAGCAGAAGAATGCCGAGCGCAGGCGTCTTCTCGAGCTCCGACGCGATGGTGCCTGTGATGTAGGAGAGAGGGGGGAGAGCGCAGGAGGCGTCATGGACAAGACCGCGCAGACGCCGCGACAGGTCGCTCTGGAGATGGTGGGGCGAGGGACGAAGGTTGTGCCCCGTCACCCCCACCGCGGGTGCGAACTCGGATGTGTCAGACGGCTCAGGCATACCGTGGAAGCAGTATTCCCCGGAGCCCAGGCCTCTAACCTATGCGCAGGCGCCTGCGGCGCACTCACAACCGGGCTTCGCCTCTGCCTTGGAGGCGCACTCAGCAGCCTTCTCGCAGCTACTCGAGCCGTTGTCGCCGTTACCGTTGCCGGCCGTGAGCGTGCTCTTGCGCGCGTAGTCGGTTGTATAGAAACCGCTGCCCTTGAAGTGTACGGCAACAGGAAACAGCACTCTCTTGACCAAACCGCCGCAAGACTCACACTCGGCGATCGGGTCATCGGACATCTTCTGGAAGCGCTCAAACTCATGGCTGCAGTCGCAGCACTTGTATGCGTATGTGGGCACTCGCTCTACCTCCTCTTCCGAGAGACCATGAGCAGTATAGCGTAAGTGGCGCCGATTATCGAGAGGAAGACATGCCGAATTGGCACTCAATCCCCTGGAGTGCCAGAACAGCGGTCCCTCTCGTCTTCCTGCCTGTGCTCCACTGCAGTGCGCGCGACTCACTCACTCGGAGCCCGCGGAAGGATTCTCCTGACTCTCGTAACATGGAGCCCCTCGAAAAGCCCGGTGGATCCTCCCGAAGGGCGCGACGTCGATGGGCACCGAGCGGCCGCGGCGGGCACGCACCAACAATACCCCCGCGGCACTCGCCACGCCGACAAGACTGCCCCAGACAAAGCTCCGTAGTCGAGCCCAATCCACAGGAGAACCCCACCCTCTAGCGATTGCGCCGCCAGGCGAAGAAACCCGCCACGATCATCATGAGCCAATTGATCACGCTCTGCCCGCTGAGAGCGAAGACCACGCCCTGCAGGCTCACACCCATGGCTGTGAAGGAGAGTACGAGCAGGGGAAAGAGAAAAGCCCACACGGTCCCCGCCACCGCGATCATGGCCGTAGGCCGGCCACGATAAGATCCCCCGGCCCGAAAAGTGGCTTCCCCCACCACATAGCCGATGCCGGCGGCCAAGAAGAAGGCGAGGAAGAAGAAACCCACCCCTCGCAGCAAGAAGTAATAACCGAACCCGACCGCAGTACCTGACCCCAAAGAGGCCGCCACCGCCTTGAGCGCGCGGCCGGTCTTGAGCGACACCCGAGCCGACTTGGGGAGCCGGGCATCCTCGGGGCACTTCACGCCGACTGGGGAGTGCACCATGCAGTCTGAGCAGATGGGGCGGTCACAGACGCTGCAGCGCACCATGGTCTCTCGTTTCGGGTGTCGGTAGCAGGGCCAGGGCCCCTCGCCCTCAGTGCCGACAGCTCCCACGGCGTCGTCGCTCACCGCGAGACCCTCCTCTACCTGGTGGATGACCGGCGAAAGGTGATCAGCGTACCGGCCTCAGAGTAACGGACGATCTCCTTGCGATAGGAGCGGTGGACCTCTTCTAGTTCCTTACGTGCCTTAGCCGCCGCCTCCTCCAGCCTCTCACGCAGCCGCTCGACTTCCGCTTCGAGGCGGCCGACCGCGACTTCCAGCTCGAGCACCTTCTCCACACCGGCCAGGTTGAGGCCGTACTCACTCGTCAACTGCTGAATGTAGCGCAGCCTCTCGACATCCTCCATCGAGTAGAGGCGCGTGCGTTTCGACGATCTCTTGGGCCTGATGAGACCACGGCGCTCGTACATGCGCAAGGTCTGCGGATGCATGTCGGCCAGCTCAGAGGCTACCGAGATCATGAAGAGCGGCCTGGTGGGATCTTGCATATCCATGACGCTTACCCTATCAGAATCCTACTGCGTGAAGCCCGGGAGGCCCTCGCGCGGGTCGGTGTGCTCCAATTCCGCGAACTTCCGCAGAAGCTCCTTCTGTTCTTTGGTGAGACCACGTGGTGTCACCAGACGGATACGAGCCAAGAGATCTCCGCGCCCCTTGCCGGATACCACCGGGGCGCCCTTACCCTTGATGCGAAGGAGCGTGCCCTCCTTCACCCCTTCCGGAACCTTGAGAGCCACGCGGCCCTCGGGAGTCGGTACATTGATGGTGGCGCCCAAGGTTGCTTCGGTGATGCTCACCGGCACATTGATGACGAGGTCGTTTCCGCGGCGCTCGTACAGGTCACTTGCATCCACATTCACCACGACGAAGAGGTCGCCCGGCGGCCCTCCGCGCACGCCCGGTTCACCCTTGCCCTTCAGGCGAATCTTGGTGCCGTCTTTGACTCCGGCGGGAATGGGAACAGTGTACTTCTTGAGCGCCTGAACCGTACCCGTGCCCGTGCACGAAGCGCACGGGTTCTGAACAACAGCACCGTTTCCGCCGCAGAAGGAGCAGGGCTGTGACAGAGCAAAGAAGCCCTGGTTCTGTGTGGTCACCCCCCGACCCTGACACTCGGGGCAGGTGACCGGCGTTGTACCCGCAGCGGCGCCGGTACCCGCGCACGAAGAACACTGTACCCGCTTGGGGACACTGATCTTGGTCGTAACACCCTTCAGGGAATCCTCGAACGAGAGGTTCACCGCTGCGCTGAGATCCGAACCTCGCTCCGCCGCCGCCCGCCTCTGCTGCCCGGCCCCGAAGCGGCCACCGAACAGGTTCCCGAACAAGTCGGAGAAATCACCCGTGAAAGGCTGCCCTCCGGGCCGATAGCCACGGAAATCGTAACCCTCCGCCCCTTGGCCGCCGAACGCGTAGCCCCCGGCATCGTACCTCTTGCGCTTCTCGGCGTCAGAGAGCACCTCGTACGCAGTGGATACCTCCTTGAAGCGCTCCTCCGCCTTGGGGTCGTCCGGGTTGGCGTCAGGATGGTACGTGCGCGCCAGCTTCCGGTAGGCCTTCTTTATCTCCTCCTGGGTGGCCGTCTTCGCCACGCCAAGGACTTCGTAGTAGTCTCTCGTGGTAGTCGCCATGTCTGCTATTCAGACTCGCTCGGCCCGGCGGACACTGCGACCCTCGCCGGCCGAAGGACCCGCTCGTTCAGTGTATACCCTTTCTCGACAACGGCGATCACCACTCCCTCGGCTTCAGCAGAGGCCTGATAGGCCATCGCCTCGTGCAGTTCGGGATTGAACTCTTGCCCCAAAGGGTCGATAACGTTCACTCCGTGCCGGTTCAACAAGTCGAGGAAGATGTTGTGGGTCATCCTCACGCCGCTCAGCACCTTACCCTCTTCGTGTTGCTCGGCGGCATCGAGCGCGCGCCCCAGATTGTCAAGCACCGGCAAGAACTCCGCCACCAGGGCGCCCTTGGCCGCTTCCGAGGCTTCGGCGATCTCCCGCCTGGACCGCTTCCGGTAGTTGTCGAACTCCGCTTGGAGCCTCTGCAAGGCGTCCAATCGGGAGTCGGCCTCCGCCTGAAGCTCGGCAGTCTTCTCAGCGAACTCGCGGAGACTCGCCTCAGCATCGGCCGAATCGGCTCGGGCCGCAGGCTCTGCCGCATCCCGGAATCGGGAGGAACCGCCGGCGTCCTTCCCCGCGGACAGGTCGCTTCCGTCCGCCTCCCTGGGTCGTCCGCCCGTGTGCAGAGCATTCTCCCCCTCCGCGGCACCAAGCCGGGAATCGGAGGAACTGCCACGCGGGCCCTCGTGCGCCGTGCTGCTCTTTTTGTCAGTGGTCTTCTGCTTCTCGCCCTTCATGTGTGACACCGGTATGCGCTTCTTCTCTGTCATGAACTCTGCCTTCTTGCCACGGACGGCCTTCTTCCTGCGCGGGGGGCGGCGGCTCGAGCCGCCGCCCCCCGCTTCCAGCCCGACTCGGGGGGGTACGTGATCAGCCGGCACCCTTCTCTTCAGAGGTGCCTTCTATCGCCTTCTGCGAGCCACGGACGCTCACCTCGATCCTCTTGGCCCTGGCCTCCTCAGCCTTCGGCACCGTCACCTCAAGCACACCGTTCTCATACCCGGCCTCGATGGCTTCGGAGTTCACATTCTGGGGCAACGCCACGGAACGGGTGAAGGAACCGTAGCGACGCTCAATGCGATAGTACTTGTCCTCTTCCACCTGCTCCTCGAAGCGGCGCTCGCCGCTTATGGTGAGCACGTTGTCCTCAACTTCCAGGCTGATGTCGTCGGGGTCCATCCCCGCCACTTCGACCTTGAGCTTGATGGCATCTTTGGTCTCTATGACGTCCAAGGACGGCATCCAAGACTGGCGCTCGCCCGGCTCTCCGGCGCCCGCCCGACTGAACAGCCGGTTGACTTCGGACTGGAGCGACGTCAGGTCGCGAAAAGGATCCCATCTGATAACCGCCATGACAGATACCTCCCTTCAGGTTCGTGTGTCTGGGCCTTGGGCACCCCGCGGGCGCCCGCCCGCCTTCCGGCTACTTGAGCCGGCTCGTCACTCTACTTGTCCTCATCGATCACTTCGTAATCGGCTTCCTGCACGACTTCATCCTCAGCCGATTCGGCTCCGCCGCCCGGACCACCTGCCCCGGCACCGGCTCCACCGCCACCAGCCTGCTGCTGCTGAGCGGCCTGATACGCAGCCTCAGAGAGCTTGTACGCGGCCTCCTGTAATGCCTCGCTCTTGGCCCGTATGCCGCTCACGTCGTCGCTGGTCTTGATGGCCTCCTCGAGATCGTCCGCCGCCGACTCGATGCTGGAGCGGGTGGCTCCATCGACCTTGTCGCCGAACTCCTTGAGCGACTTGCGGGTGGAGTAGACCAGCTGTTCGGCCTGGTTCTTCACCTCCACCACCTCACGCTTGCGCTTGTCTTCATCCGCGTGGGCCTCGGCGTCACGTACCATCTTCTTGATCTCGTCGTCATTCAGACCGCTGGAGCTCTTGATGACGATAGCCTGCTCGTTGCCTGTAGCGAGGTCTTTCGCCGACACATGCACAATGCCGTTGGCATCGATGTCGAAGGTCACCTCGATCTGCGGAATGCCCCGGGGAGCCGGGGGGATGCCCGTAAGCTGGAACTTGCCAAGCGTCTTGTTGTACGCGGCCATCTCGCGCTCGCCCTGCAGTACGTGGATCTCCACGCTCGTCTGACCATCCTCAGCGGTAGAGAAGATTTCGCTCTTCTTGGTGGGGATGGTGGTGTTGCGCTCGATGAGACGCGTGAATACATTGCCTTTCGTCTCAATGCCCAGAGACAGCGGAGTCACGTCCAGAAGCAGCACGTCCTTCACTTCTCCCGCAAGTACTCCACCCTGAATGGCGGCGCCCATCGCCACCACTTCGTCGGGATTGATGCCCTTATGCGGTTCCTTGCCCGTGAGAGAACGCACCCTCCCCTGCACGGCGGGCATTCTCGTCATACCGCCGACCAGAATGACCTCGCTGATGTCACCCATCGACAGGCCCGCGTCGGACATGGCCTGCTTCGTCGGTGCCACCACTCGCTCGAGCAGGTCGTGCGTGAGTTCCTCCATTTTGGCCCGCGACAGCGTCAGTTCCAAGTGCAGCGGACCGCTCTCGTCCATGGTGATGAAGGGCTGGTTGATGGTGGTCTCCATCATCGAAGACAACTCGACCTTGGCCTTCTCGGCCGCTTCGTACAAGCGCTGGAGGGCGGAACGATCCTTGGAGAGATCGACACCCTTGTCACGCTTGAACTCTGTCACTATCCAGTCGACGATGGCCTTGTCGAAGTTGTCGCCGCCCAGGTGCGTGTCACCGTTGGTGGCTTTGACCTCGAAGACCCCCTCGCCTATCTCCAGGATGGAGACGTCGAACGTACCGCCACCCAAGTCGAACACCAAGACGGTGAGGGTCTGGTCGCCGATCTCCTTGTCGAGCCCATACGCCAATGAAGCAGCCGTGGGTTCGTTGATGATGCGCCGCACATTGAGACCAGCGATAACGCCGGCATCCTTCGTGGCTTGGCGCTGGGCGTCGTCGAAGTACGCGGGTACAGTGATGACCGCATCGGTGACTTCGGTGCCGAGGTAGGCTTCGGCGTCGCGCTTGAGCTTCTGAAGAATGCGGGCGGAGATTTCGGGAGGACTGAACTGGTCGCCCTTCACCTCTACACGGCAATCGCTGTTCGGACCTTCGACTACCTTGTAAGGGACGATCTTCATCTCTTCGGAGACGTCCCTGTATTTCCGGCCCATGAAGCGCTTGATTGAGAAGACCGTGTTCTCGGGATTGGTGACAGCCTGCCGCTTGGCGACGGTGCCCACCAGCTGCTCTCCGCCTTTGGTGAATGCGACGACAGAGGGCGTTGTACGCCCCCCCTCGGAACTGGGGATGATAGTGGGCTCGCCACCTTCGAGTACCGCCATGGCGGAATTGGTGGTGCCCAAGTCAATACCGATGATTTTTCCCATAGTGCCCTCCGGCTCACTCTATTGTGCCGATAAGCATTATAAAATCTGAGCCATATATTGTCAAGTCAATGTACCCTGCCTCACACAGCCTCATGCGGCCTCCTGTCCTCGCGCTCTCATCAGCCTCGATCTCGTGGGAACGTGGGCGCCCGGGAACGCGGCCACAAGTCAATTCGGTCCAACGAAAGCGAATGTGTTCACCGAAGGATGCCGGGGGACGACAGGAAAGCATGCACGTCGCCCGGAAATCAGCGGCCGTGGCGCGACCCCGCTTCGGGCAACTCCGGTTCGCGGCCGTGGTCGGAACGTGAGAAGGCCGAGTATTCGGTAGAATTCTCTTTACTATGCGAAGACAGGGGAGAGACAGGATCAGCTCTGGCATGTCGAGACGGCGTGCCAAGGGAAGGCGCAAGGGTCCGGAGCGTGCGCTTCTCATCACACTTGCCCTCACGCCCTTCCTGTTCCTCGTGCTGCTGCTTGCAGCGATACCGGCAGGTCTCTACGTCGCCGGCGCGTTCGGTGACGACATCCCCCGGCTCGATGACCAGGGCACGGTAGCGCTTGCCGAGACCTCCCGCATCTACGCCGCCGATGGCACACTGCTCGCATATCTGCATGGTGTGGAGAACCGCACCATCATCGGCGGTGAGCGTATCCCGCAGATCATGAAGCACGCCATCGTCGCCGTCGAGGACCGCCGCTTCTACGAGCACAGTGGCGTCGACTTCGAGGCGTTCATGCGCGCCTTGGTCATGAACATTGAATCGGGGCGCGTTGTCGAAGGCTTCTCCACGATCACCATGCAGTTGGTGGGCAATCTCTACCTCGACCGCCGCGACATCTCGTTCACCCGCAAAATAAACGAAGCCGGCCTCGCCTGGCAGATCGAGGAGCGCATGTCGAAGGATGAGATTCTCGATCAGTACCTCAACACCGTATATTTCGGCTCCAACGCCTACGGCGTCCAGGCGGCAGCCCGTACGTACTTCGACAAAGACCCGGAGCAGCTCACCATCGCCGAGGCGGCGCTGCTTGCCGGCCTCGTACAGGCGCCTTCAGCCTACTCTCCGCGCACCAATCCGGTGCGGGCACTGAATCGCCGCAACACCGTACTGGCCGACATGTTGTCCTGTGAGTTCATCACGCCGCGAGAACATGAGGAAGCGCTGAAGACCGGCCTCGACCTGGCCCCCGCCTCGCCGTATCAGAAGATGCAGGAGCCGTACGTGGTCGCCTACGTGCGCAAGCAGCTCATCGACATGTTCGGTGAAGACACGGTGTTCAAGGGAGGGTTGGCCGTTGAGACGACCATCATCCCCGAATACCAACAGGTGGCCCAAGAGGCCATCGCCTCCACGCTCAACCGCGAGAACGATCCCTCCGCCGCTCTCGTTGCCATCGAGTCCCGCACCGGCTACATCCGTGCCATGGTCGGAGGCTCCGACTACGACAGCTCCAAGTTCAATCTGGCCGTGCAGGGGAGGCGCCAACCGGGATCCGCCTTCAAGACGTTCGTGCTCACGGCAGCGACGGAGATGGGCATCAACCCGTACACGACCACCTACCCCTCGCAACCGCTCTCCCTCGATATTCCCGGAAGCCTGGAGCCCTGGAGAGTCAACACCTTCAGCGGCGGAGGGTACGGCATCTCGACACTGGCACAGGCCACGCTCCGAAGCGACAACACCGTCTATGCCCAGCTCGCTCTCGACGTGACCCCGGAACGCATCATCGACGTCGCCCGCCGCATGGGCATCACGAGTACCCTCAACGCCAATCCGGCCATTGCGCTGGGTGGTCTGAGCTACGGGGTGTCCCCACTGGAGATGGCCTCGGCGTACAGCACCCTCGGCAATATGGGCCGGCATGTAAATCCCACCGCGATCCTGAGGGTGAAGAACTCCAAGGGTGAGGTCCTCTACGAGGCCCGGCCCAAAGAAGTGCAGTCCATCTCCGAAGGCGTAGCCTACGTGGTCAACGACCTGCTGGCCCGCAACGTGGAGTCCGGCACGGGCTGGAGGGCCCGGCTCTCCGACCGCCCCTCGGCGGGCAAGACGGGCACCGCCCAAGACTACCATGACGCCTGGTACTGCGGATACATCCCCCAACTGTCGACGGCGGTGTGGGTGGGCCATCCCGAGGCCCAAATCGCCATGACCAACGTCCACGGCATGCGGGTCACCGGCGGGAGCTTCCCCGCCATCATATGGCAGAAGTTCATGAGCCGGGTGATCGCCGACTACCCGGCGGAAGCCTTCCCCAAGCCGGCCGTGCCGGCCACCTGGGACTACACCTGGAAGAGCAAGTACGCCGTGGAGCCCACGACCACGACGGAGAGCACCGAAAGCACCACCACGACTCTCGATCCCTCGACCACGCTCCCCGGCCCGACAACCACGTCGACCTCACCTCCAGGCCCCACCACCACGAGAACCACGGGGCCCGCCACGACCACCACGCGGCCTCCCACCACGACAACAACCATCGCTCCCCCTACAACCACGACCACGGCGCCTCCGACTACGACCTATACGGCTCCGGTGCCACCCACCGCCTGAGCCGCACGCCCCCGCCACACCCTGGGTACGACGGGGGCACACACTGTTCAGGCTTCTCTCCCCGCCGGCCATCGCTTACGAGCACGAGTGGCGTGCCGACGTGGCCCGATGACACTTGGTTGACAGATATGAGTCTCTTGCTATAAGATTTTATGAGTACCAATATATGGACCCATGATCGCCGACCACGTGTAGCCTTTCGCGGATAGGGCCCGGCCAGCGTAGAGGAGACGCTCGCATCATGCAATTCGACAAGTTCACAGTGAAGGCCCAAGAAGCCTTGGCGGCAGCCCAACAAGAGGCCGCCTCACGCAGTCATCCCCAAATCGAGCCCGAACATCTGCTCGCGGGCATGCTCGATCAAGAGGGCGGCCTCACCCCTTCGGTTCTCGAACGTATCGGCGTGGACGTGCGCATAATACGCGGCGAACTGGAGGCCCGCCTGCAACGTTTCAGCCAGGTGTCGGGTTCGTCACAGCTCTCACTCAGCCCCCAGCTCCGCGATGTTCTCGAGACGGCAGAGACCGAGGCGGAGGGTATGGGTGACACGTACGTGTCCTCGGAACATGTGCTCATGGCCCTCACTGAGAAGGGGGGCTTCGCTGCCGAGCTCCTTCAGAACCACGGGGTAGACCGGGCGGCCGTGCTCGCCGTCCTCAAGGATCTGCGCGGATCGCAGCGAGCGGAGGACCCGAATGCCGAAGAGAAGTATGAAGCCCTGAAGCGCTTCGGCCGCGACCTCACCGACCTTGCCGCCCGGGGCAAGCTCGACCCTGTCATCGGCCGGGACGAGGAGATCAGGCGGGTCATCCAGGTTCTCTCCCGCCGAACGAAGAACAACCCGGTTCTCATCGGGGAGCCCGGCGTGGGCAAGACCGCCATCGTGGAAGGCCTTGCCCAACGCGTCGTCTCCGGGGACGTGCCCGAAGGCCTCAAGAACAAGCGGGTCATCGGGCTTGACATCGGCGCCTTGGTGGCCGGAGCCAAGTACCGGGGCGAATTCGAGGAGCGCCTGAAGGCCGTACTGCAAGAGATTGCGGGTTCCGAGGGCCAGATCATCACCTTCATCGACGAGATGCACACTCTTGTGGGTGCAGGTGCCGCCGAAGGTGCGGTTGACGCCTCCAACATGTTGAAGCCTATGCTGGCCCGCGGTGAGCTGCGCGTGGTCGGGGCCACCACCCTCGATGAGTACCGGAAGTACGTGGAGAAGGACGCCGCACTCGAACGGCGCTTCCAGCCCGTACTGGTGGGCGAACCTTCAGTGGAAGACACCATCGCCATCCTGCGAGGGCTCAAAGAGCGTTACGAGGTACACCACGGCGTGCGCATCCAGGACTCGGCCTTGGTGGCCGCCGCCGTTCTCTCCGACCGCTATATCGCCGACCGCTTCCTCCCCGACAAGGCTATCGACCTGGTTGACGAGGCGGCGAGCCGGCTCCGCATCGAGATCGACTCCATGCCCACAGAGATCGATGTGGTGGACCGGCGCATGCAACAGCTGGAAATCGAGCGTCACGCCCTCTCCAAAGAGACCGATCCGGCCTCGGTGGAGCGCCGGGAAGCACTGGAGACGGAACTCGCCGAGCTGAGAGAGCAATCGGCCGGCATGAAGGCCCATTGGGAGTCGGAGAAGGAAGCCATCGGACGGATTCGCTCCCTGAAGGAACAGGCCGAAGAGGCCAAGGCCCAAGCCGAGCGGGCCGAGCGAGAGACCAACCTGCAGAAAGCGGCGGAACTCCGCTACGGGCTCATTCCCGAACTGGAACGCCAGCTTTCCACCGAGAACGAGCGCTTGGTGCAGCTCCAGAACACTCAGAAGATGCTGAAGGAAGAAGTGGAGGACGAAGACATCGCCGAAGTGGTGGGCAACTGGACCGGCATCCCGGTCAGCCGTCTCATGGAGGGTGAGGTGGAGAAACTCATCCACATGGAGGAGAGGCTGCACCGGCGGGTGGTCGGCCAAGACGAAGCCCTCGAAGCGGTGTCAAACGCCTTGCGCCGTGCGCGCAGCGGACTGCAGGACCCCAACCGGCCCATCGGAAGCTTCATCTTCTTGGGACCCACCGGAGTGGGTAAGACCGAGCTCGCGCGGGCGCTCGCGGAGTTCATGTTCGATGACGAGAAGGCCATCGTGCGCGTCGACATGAGCGAGTTCATGGAGAAGCATTCGGTAGCCCGTCTCATCGGTGCCCCTCCCGGCTACGTGGGCTATGAAGAGGGCGGCTATCTCACCGAAGCGGTCCGGCGGCGCCCCTACAGCGTGGTGCTCCTCGATGAGATCGAGAAGGCCCACCCTGAGGTGTTCAATGTCCTGCTCCAGATACTGGACGAGGGCCGGCTGACGGACGGCCACGGACGTACGGTAGGATTCACCAACACCGTGGTGATCATGACCTCGAACATCGGCAGCCAGTGGATCCTCGACCTCGAGCTCGGCGAGGCCCAGATCGAGGCACGGGTCATGGACGCCATGCGCGTGGCCTTCAAACCCGAGTTTCTGAACCGCGTCGACGACATCGTGATCTTCCACCGCCTCACCCTCGACGACATCAAACAGATAGTTGAGATACAGCTGATTCAACTGCGGGAGCGGTTGGCGGCTCGAGGCATCACCCTCACCATCGCCGATTCGGCGAAGACCTACCTCTCTCAACAGGGCTATGACCCCGCCTACGGAGCGCGGCCCCTCAAGCGTCTCATACAGCGTGAGATCCAGGACCGGATCGCGCTGGCCCTCCTCAAGGGAGAGTTCAAGGACGGGGACACCATCCTCGTCGAGGAGCAGAACCTGGAGCTGGTGTTCACCCGGGTCGAGAGGGAGTGATCCGGAGGGCTGGGGCTGCGGGGAGCTGCTGCTCCCCGCAGCCCCAGCCCTACCCTATTCCAGCCGCATCTCCACGTCGGCCGCCTCACCGAGGGCCTCAACGGGCGGTAGCCCGGCGCAACGCCGTCGCTCACGGGCCCGGGCCATCCGGGGGCCCACCTCTGCAACCGCCATGGCCGTCACGATGAGAACGGCTCCTATGGCACGTATGAAGTTCCATTGATCGCCGGCGAGCAGATAGCCGAAAAGACCCGCGAACACCGGCTCGAAGGTGAGAATGATCGCTGTCTGGGTGGGCGGGGCGTGTCTCTGTGCGAATGTCTGTATGAAGAAAGCGCCGGTCGAAGCCAAGAGCGCCGTGATGACGAGTGCCCAGATAACCTCGGTGGAGCGGGGGAGTTGGAGCGCGGGGATGACGCCGGCGAGCGAAAAGATCACCGACAAGGTCCCGGTGATGAGCGTGACGGTACCGAGCTGGACGGCCGTCAGGAGCACCACATCCATGCGCCCCGCATACCGGTGGGTGGCCAGGATGTGTGCCGCAAAGGCCGCCGCACACAAGAGAACCAGGCCGTCACCGGCCAGCTTGAGCTCTGCCGTACCTCCGGACAGAAGCAGCAGCCCCACGGCGGCGAGAACCACACCCAGCCAGGCGAAGCGCGAGGGCCGGACGCGGAGGACCACAGCCTGAAGCAGGGGCACGAACACCACGAAGAGACCGGTGATGAAGCCGGCGTTGGAGGCCGACGTCCGCTCCAGACCGACAGTCTGGAACACGTACCCGGCAGAGAGGAAAATACCCATGACCGCTCCGCTGCGCAGATGGAGCGGCAATCGCCCGGCCCAGCCCTTCCGCCGAAGAAGCACCACGGGCACGATCGCGAGCGTCGCAAGCGCGAAGCGCAGAGCCAGGAAGGGAAGAGTCGGGTACTGAGCCACTGCATCTTTGACCAGGACGAAGGTCCACCCCCACACGGCGGCCACGCCCACGAGCAGCACCTCGGCGAGTGCACGGAGGCGGCGGGGCGACCGGCCAGCGGGGCCGGGCACATGTTGGCCACCCCCCACGAACGAAGCCGCAACCGCCTTCACCTCACCCTCCCCGGGAGGCGGCACTGAGGCGAGAGCGTACGGTTCTTCAGGAGGTGTGGTCATGGTCGCTGTGGGTGACGGTCAGGTGCGCTGCACAAGGATGGGCGGCCCCGCAGCATAGCACAAGGCCATCCGTGGAACTGCCCCCGTACCGCAGCTATACTCTATCGGGCCGAGGTAGGGCCCGCACCTCGACGGAGACCCGCCCCACCGGGCCCCGGCCCCTCACGGACAAAGGACTTCACCCATGCCCGAGCCCCGGCCTGGCCACACCGTCACTCTCGACATAGACAACCTCGCATTCGGCGGGCAGGGAATCGGCCGCCTGGATGGAGGCCTGGTGGTGTTCGTTCCCGGCGCTGTTCCGGGAGATCGGATCGAGGCACGCATCACCCGTAAGCGCAGGCGGTACGCCGAGGCGGCGTTGGTCCGGGTCATCGAGAACTCGGTCGACCGTACCGACCCCACCTGTCCGGCCTTCGGCATCTGCGGCGGGTGCGCATGGCAGAACCTCGACTATCGGGTACAGCTCAGCTACAAGCAACAGCAGGTCGCGGAATCACTGGAACGGCTCGGCGGTCTGAAAGACTTCGCGCTCCTCCCCATCGTCCCCGCCGACCGCCTCTTCCACTATCGCAACAAGGTCGAGTTCTCCGTGGGCCTCGATGAGAGCGGAATGCCGGCGGTCGGTTTCCACCCCCGGGGCCGCTGGGATGTGGTGCTTCCTGTATCCGACTGCCTGCTCGCAGCGGCCGCCGCCAACACCGTGCGCGCCGTGGTCCACGACCATCTCGTCGATTCATCCCTCACGGCGTGGGACGCCCGCGCCCGCTCAGGCCTTCTGCGCCAAGTGATGGTGCGGACGGGGCATCACACGGGCGAGGTGCTCGTGACCCTCGCTCTCACGGAGCCTGAACCTCATGCTGTCGCCGAGTTGGTGAAGCAGCTCGGTGCGGAAGTTCCCGGCTTGGTGGGTGTCGCACTCGCGGTGATTCCCGCCGAGCGCGCCGCTGCCCCTCCCGGCGAGCACCACCTCCTCACGGGCCGCGACTTCATCTACGAGACTCTGGGGAGCCTACGCCTCAAGATTTCAGCGGGAGCCTTCTTCCAAACCAATACCACCATGGCCCACATCCTGTACGACACTGCGCTTCGCCAGGCGGCCCTCTCCGGTACTGAGACCGTCTGGGACCTCTACTCGGGCATCGGCTCTATCGCCCTCTACCTGGCGGGCTCCGCCCGCCGTGTTCTCGGAGTCGAGGTGGTGGAGACAGCGGTCGATGACGCCCGCGAGAACGCCCGCGCCAACCGGGTCGAGAACGTCGAGTTCCTTACCGGAAACGCCCGCGTGGTTCTGAAAGAGTTGCTGGAGGGGCGAACGGCCGCCAAGATCGGCCCTCCCGACGTCGTCGTTGTCGACCCTCCGCGGGGCGGTCTCGCCAACAAGGTGGTCGCCCGCACGGCCCTTGCCGCTCCGGGCCGGGTGGTATACGTGTCCTGCAACCCCACCACCCTGGCCCCCAACCTGGCGCTCTTCGCCGAGTCAAGCTACACCCCGGTCAGCGTGACACCAGTGGACATGTTCCCCCACACGCCCCACATCGAGGCCGTAGCGGTTCTGCAAAGGCGGCCGGCCTGAGGGAACGGGCCACCTCCCCGGGCCACCTCCCTGGGCCACCTCCTGGGGCAGCCATATCCCGACTCACCGCCCGCGGCGCTCGGGTGCGCGCTACCGCTCGTGGCACGTGGTATCGGAACGGATGAAGCGATCAGCATTGACCAGTATGAATGCCAGGCACAGCAAGGGAAGCGCGGGCAGGGCGCGGTCAAGAATCGCAGCCGCCACCACCGTTGCCAGCACTCCCGCGAGCATCGCCGCCAAAGAGGCACGGGCATGAAGTCCGCACCGCCGGCTCCCGGCCACGAACAATGCCAAGAACAGGAAGTCGCTCACCCCAAGGCCGAAACCGGCTCTGTCTGAGCCGAGGGAGGGGAACTGCACCAACAAGAAATCGAGCGTTCTCGGCGCATGCTCGACGACCAGCCGGGTGGGTCCGCGAAACACGCTGTAGAGATCAACCACCAACGCCACTACAGCGCCGACAAGCAGCCAGCGTCTGTAGAGGAACTGCCGGCCGAGCAGCGTGCCCGCCGTGGCCCCGGCAAGCACCTTGAAGGGTGCCGCCGGAGTCTGAAGACCAGGAAGGGAGAATCCTACGGCCACCAGCACACCGACGGCGAGTCCCAAGGCAAGTGCCTCTCCCCCGAAGGGCCGGGTCGCGATGAGCCATACGGGCAGCGCGGCTGGGAGAAGACAGAGGGCGAAACCCGCAACTGCGTCGACCTGCTCTTTGCCGAGCGAGGGGAGCATACCGACTCCAAGCGCAAGGGGCCACAAGAAAAGGAGGGAGGCGACTACGAGAAGAGACCCGCGCACCCCGGCGGGGCCGCCTGCCCTGAGCGAACCGGCAGCGCTAGTAGGGAGGTTCGTCTTTGAACCAGTCACCGAGCGCCCTGAAAGCACGCCAGAACGACTGCTTCGCCCCGCGGTCATCAAGGGAATCGTCGACGTCGGGAACGGCCAAGGCGCGGCAGAAAGAGGTGAACTCCTGCACCTCGCCCGGCCGCCACGACAGCAGCTGCATGCCCGTAGTCAGGTGGCGGTTCAAGACATCGAGCGTGGCCTCACCCATCACCACCACGATCTTGGGCTGGGTGATGCGTAACTCCTCGATGAAGTAGCGAGGGCAGTTCTCTTCAGCCTCCTCCGGCGGCACGTTGGCGCACTTCACCATGTTGGTGCCGTAGAGCATGAGCGGGTCGATACTCAGGCGCTCTACACTGCGCAACACAGCAGCGCCCGAGCGCCCGAAGAACGACACCCCTTCACTGACTTCGAGATAACGGGGCTGATACTTGACCAAGACGATGTCGGCCAACGGATGGCCGGACCCCACCGTGGGAGCGAACTCCCCTCTCGTGCACAACCTGCACTGAGACACCCGCCGGTTGAGGTCGTTGCTCTCAAAGATAGCCCGCTCTTCGAGCCTGCGATACACATCGTTGAGCGGGGCTTCGTCGGTGATCTCTTCGTGCTGCTTTCTCGGGCTCGTATGCATGCCTCTTCTTTCGCGAACTGATCGCCGGGTAAGAGTATATTGGCCGACCGGGACGGAATTCCTCCGGAACCCTACCGTTGCGGCAGCATGCGATCGAGGGTGTTCTTGATGAGTTTGAGAGACTGAACGTACAGCACACTCTTCCGTCTCGACAGCACATCGGCTTCACTCAGGCTCGTGAGGAATTCGTCCGGCCCGGAGAAGGGACGCATCCTCACCATGGCCGTGCCCAAGCCGGCGAGCACGTGTGAATCGCTGCCCGCCCCGGCGAGTATGCCGTACTTGTGCGCAAACCTCTCGGCCGCCGCATTGAACGACTCGAGTGCGAGTCTGGCATTGTAGATCTCGATGGCATCGATGTGATCGGCGTTGCGGACGAGAAGCTCATACGGCGGGGTGAAATGCAGCCGGTCGAAGGGATGGGGTACGTACACGAGCCCCCCTTGGGCCCGGATACGCTCGATGGTCTCCTCGAAGCTGAGACCGGGTGGGATCTCCTCCTCCAGGAAGAGCCCGATGACCTCCCCGTCCTTGGTCTTCACCTCCTCGGCCACGACCACGAGGAAGCCGTCACCTGCGGCCCGTGTCGCCCGTACGGCCTCCACGGCTCCGGAGATGGTGTTGTGGTCGGCTATGGCAAGGCCACCCAGCCCGACTTGGCGGGCGGCGGCCAATACCTCCTCCACGCTGCTCGTACAGTCGCCCGAGTGTTCGGTATGCACGTGGAGGTCGACAAGGATACGGCCGTCAGGGTCGACCGCCACGCGGCTGCGCCGGTGGCGGGGGAGCCGCGTGGTATGCACGGCGGCCGGGCGCTCCCACCCGCCCCTGCCGGCAACATTCACGTACGCCTCGATGAGTCGCTCAGTGGCTGCCGCCGCTTCAGCCGCACAGGATGGATGAGGCGGCGCCGACCCGCGAGGGAGCACACGCAGGCCCTCGGGGAGACCCGACGCCACACCGGCTTCCTCACGCTCTGCCCCCACGGTGTCGAACACGGATGCCCGCACCCAGCCGAGCGAGACATACTCCTTGAGGGGAGGAAGGTCGGGACCCACGCAAGGAAGCCCAAGGAGGGCGCACTCCAGAATGGTCTCGTGAAACCACTCCCCACCCAAGAGAGGCAGGCACACCCAAGACGAACGACCGTAGAGAGGGAGGAGGTCGCGCTCGGAATCGTACTGCACCGTATCGAGGGAATCGCGCACCGCGCGGGGCACAGCGGGGAGCCGCCAGTTCCTGAGCGACGACAATTCGGCCGCGACCACGACTGACGGGTCTGCGGCTTCCGCGCTCCGGAGACTCCACTCCATGCCTTCGTCTTCCTCCCGGCCCCCATCCCGCGCCAGTGCACGGTAGAAGGCCCTGAGCCCCTTCCGATCGTCGCCCCTGAACACATAGAGCAGGAGGTTGCGCTCCGAGCCTACCTCAGTGGGCCGCCTGGCCGGCCCAGCGGCAGTACGCGGTTCAACCGCCGCCTCCGCTTCCCCAGTCAACGACAAGCCCTCCGGCGCCCACGAGAGTGGGAGCGGCCAAGGCCTATGCACCTCGTAATGCCCGCCCAAGAGTTCGCCAAGATAAGAGGCCCCTCCGAACGAGGTGGCCAGTCTGAGGTCGAGGCGTTCGAAGAAACGTGGAATGAAGGAGCGGCCGGCCTCGTATGAGAAAGAACCGGAAGGGGTCAGGTGGAAGGTGGCAACCACGGGACAGCGGGCCAACCGGACGGCACTGAAACTGAGGGACGGCGCCAACGGCTCGTGTACATGCAACAGATCGAAGCCGGCGGCGTCGAGGAAGCGCTCGAGCCTCAGCGTGATGTCGACCGGAAGGCCGACCCCCACCACCCGGCCCTGGGTGCGCAGGGTGAACGCACGCCCCACGATCGCCACGGGCACCCCGTCGGAGGATCTGAGTACTCCCTCCGTGCCACGAGGAAGCAGAGACGGGTCGGGCTCGTCGCCCTCGTACCACTCGTGAAGGAGTCTGCGGATGCTGCCGGCCTCGGAGTCGGTGAAGGCGCTGCGCATGCGCCGCAGATCGGTGTGGCTGCCGGTGGAGGCCACCACCACCGGACGGTGGCCCTGCCGGATGAGTTCGCGGGCCAACCTGGCTACATGACGGTTGACCGCGCTCGGCTGATCCCAAGCGAACGGGGTGACGAGCCCTATGCGAAGTCTCTGGTGGTTCATACGACCACTGGTCGGCACACAGCCGGCACCGGCGGCACAGACCCCGGCCCACCGCGCACCACACGGCGAGACACCGGGAGCCGGCGCCGCGCGGCGCCTGTGCTTCACCTACTCGGCCGCTACCCCGCCGTTCTCGTCCTTCCCACCCGCCGGCGAAGCAGGGGTGTCGGCGCACGGCATTCTCCCTCGGGCATCGCCGCCTGCGATGAACGACTCGGTGAAGAGCCGCGCCTCGGCATCACTGTACTGCTCGGGAGGAGACTTCATGAAGTATGACGAAGGAGCGAAGAGAGCGCCCGAGATGCCACGGTCGAGAGCCAGCTTGGCACACCGTACCGCATCGATGACGATGCCGGCCGAGTTGGGCGAGTCGACCACCTCGAGCTTCAGCTCGATATTGAGTGGTACATCACCGAAGGTGCGCCCCTCCAAGCGGATGTACGCCCACTTGCGGTCGTCGAGCCACTCCACGTAATCGGAAGGACCGATATGTATGTTGCGGCTGCCCATATCGTAATCGAGTTGGGAGGACACCGCGTTGGTCTTGGAGATCTTCTTGCTCTCCAAGCGCTCCCTTTCCAACATGTTGAGGAAGTCGGTGTTGCCGCCGACGTTGAGCTGGCTGGTGCGCTCCAAGCGCACTCCCCTCTCCCGCATGAGACGGGCGAGCACGCGGTGCACGATGGTGGCCCCCACCTGTGACTTGATGTCGTCACCGATGACGGGAAGGCCGCGTTCGATGAACCTGCTCTGCCAGTACTCCTCGCGGGCGATGAACACGGGGATGCAGTTGACGAAGGCACAACCCGCCTCGAGCACCTGCTCCACGTACCACTTGGTGGCCATCTCGCTGCCCACAGGCAGGTAGTTGACCACCACGTCTGTCTTGGTGTCTTTCAATATGCCCACGATGTCGTCGGTGGGGCCGGGCGCCTTCTCGATGACCTCCGAGAGATACTTGCCCAAGCCGTCGTGGGTCATACCCCGGTAGACGGGAACGCCGAGGTGAGGCACGTCGCAGAACACAGGAGTGCAGTTCATGCCCCCGTGGAGGGCCTCCGAGAGGTCTTTGCCCACCTTGGTCTTGTCTATATCGAACGCAGCCGTGAACTCGATGTCGGAGATGTGATAGCCGCCCAGGTTGACGTGCATAAGACCGGGCACGAACTCCTCGACGTCGGCCTTGCGATAGTACTGCACGCCTTGCACGAACGAAGACGCACAGTTGCCCGCGCCGATGATTGCCACCCGCACTTTGCCGCTCAACGATCGCCTCCTGTGTTGTGGTGAGAGCCGGCGCGCTCTTCTGCGCGTAGAGCTCGGTATGTGTGTACGACTCTCTGCCCTACGGTGAACAAGGTGAGTGCCACCATGATGTAGACGACGTAGGAGAGTACATTGAAGAAGAGACCTACGGCGATCAGCACCACCCGCTCCGGCCGGCTCGCCAGGCCGACCTTGCACTCCAAGCCGAGCCCCTCGGCCCTGGCTCTAGTGTAACTCACAAGCAGTGAACCAAGTAGCGCGACAACAACGAGCGCCACGTCGACCACACGACCCTGGACGGCGAACCAATACGCGATCGCCGCCATGATGGCTCCTTCGGACACGCGGTCAAGAGTCGAGTCGAGATAGGCTCCGAAAGCGGTCTCCCGGCCCGAATATCGTGCGAGGGCGCCGTCGAGCATGTCGAACAACCCTCCCACGACGAACACCACCCCCGCCCACACCAGCAGGTCGAAACCCACCAGAACCGCCGCGCCCACGTTGAGGAGCGTGCCGAATACGGTGATGGAGTTGGGACCTACTCTGAGGTGAGTGAGGAGCCGGGTGAGCGGGCTGAGCGCCCTGCGCAGTTGTACCCCGAAGAAGTTGCGGATGTTTTCCGATTTCTCCATACGTGCTAGCGGGGGCCGGAACACAGCGATTCTAACAGCATTGCCCGCCCCCCACAATTGATGCCGGGCGGCGGCGGAAGAACACGGAAGTTCTCCCGGGGCGAGGCGGCGCGAGACCTCACTCCACCTCCTTCGAGGAAGCCGGCGTGGAGGCCGGCGTGGACGGCTCAGGCTCCTGTTCGGTAGCCGTGAGGATCATGCCGTCGTCGAGCACCCACGGTGCCCTCGACCACTTGAAGTGGTAGTAGTTCAGGGTGTGCTTGAGCATGGCGATGATGGGAGCGACCAGCAGCATACCGAAGATGCCCGCGATCTGCGCGCCGGCCAACACCGCGAAGATGACCACCAGAGGATGGACTCCCAAGGTGGTACCCATGATGTTGGGCGTGAGGATGTGGCTCTCCAACAACTGCACGAGCAGGTAGATCACTCCCACCCAGATGGCCGCCTCCGGTGAGTGGAACAGCGCAGCGATGACCGGGGGAATGGCTCCGAGCCACGGGCCGATATAGGGGATGACCTCGGTCACCCCCGCCCACACCCCGAACAGGAACGCCCAACGGCTGCCCTCGGGCCAGATACCCACGACGTCCCATCCGAGTATCCACACCCCCAAGCCGGCCGAGAGCCCGACCGAGACGGCGAGGAGGGACTGGCCCTTGACGTAGGTGATGAACGACCGCTGGAGGCCACCCACGTACTTCGCGGCGACCTCTTCCCCTCCGGGCAGGATGCGAACCATGGCCTTCTGTAGACGCTTGCCGTCGGCCAGCATGTAGAAGCTGATGATGACGATCATGAAACCGGTCACGAGGCTCGCTACCACGTTGGTGCCAAACCTGAACAGCACTCCGAGCGCATCGGTGCCCCGGGTCCCCAACCACTCGTCCAGCCGGCCCACGAGGGCGGGCAGATCCAAGTTGACACCCCGCACCTCCAGCCACACCTTGGCGTCCTCGAGCCACAGCTCGAAGGAGCGGCCCCACTCGGGGATTCTCCCCAGGAGCCCTTTGGCCTGGTTCACGAGCGGCGGCAGCGCCAACACCATAACCGCCACCACGAGGCCCAGGAACACAAGGTACACAAGTGTGACCGCAAGCCCGCGCGGGACCTTGAGCCTGCCCAGGAGCATGACCAGCGGATTGAGCAGCAAGACGATGAAGATCGCCAACACGAAGGCGAAGACGGCATTGCTCATGGCACGCACCACGTAGAAGACGATGACGATGCCGATGACTATGAGAATGGCCTGGGCCCAGCGAGGTACCTTGATCTCCAAGAAAGAGCTTCCCCCCCCCTCACACGTGGCCGGCTGCGACCGACCCGCCAGGATGTCGCCTTCGCGCGGCCTCCATTATAGAGAAAACGCCCCCGGGACAATACGTCTCGTCGGGAATCAGATTCCGTGCCGGGGCTTTGCTTGTCCCCTTCTTTGAAACAGTGGTAAGCTGCACATAATGCCAGGGAGGGCTTCTGAGACCGAGATGCTTCTTCGGAAGCGGCGCTACGAGGCGAACGCCCGCCGACGGCACCGCGATGCGCTGGTGAGAAAACGGCGCCTGCGGCTGCTGGGGGCGATCGTACTCGTCCTCACTGTGGCGACGGCATGGACGGTCATGTCGCTCGCCGACAACTCCACCGCCCAAGTCGCCGACGCCGAGCTCCTGGTACCCGCCACGCCCAGTGATTCCTCCCCCGTGGACTCGCTCGGCAGCGAACACCCGGTCTTCTGCCGTCTCGACGGCAAGAATGTGGTGCTACCGGTTCCGGCCGGCACCGCCACCATCATCGCGTACAGCCCCTTGAGCGACGAACGGGCGTTCCCCTTCACACCCATCGGCGAGAGGGTCAATGAGAGTGCGGTGGCCCGCGGCCTCAGCCGCGTCTTCTCGGGCGACTCCACCATCCGCTATCACGTCTTCAGCACCAAGGGGCGGGTGGTGGCCGAAACAGCCGCAGTCGCCATAGGCGCGCCCGAGGGCACACCGGTCATGAGCCCCGTCTCCGGTGAGGTGGTGGCGGTCAAGGAGTACAAGCTTCACGGCAAGTACGACGACGTGCAGATCGATATACGGCCGCAGGGAGTGAGCGATGTCATCATCAGCATCCTCCTCCTCGATGAACCGGCGGTCATCATAGGCGAGCGCGTTGAAGCCGGCAAAACCTGTCTGGGTGAGGTACGAGCCCCGGTGGGTGAGCTGGGTTCCCGTATCGCCGAGATCACCCGGGATTCCGGCAGCCACGTCCACCTCCAGGTCACCCGCAGCCCACTGGAGTAGCCCTCGGTTCGAATTCCCAGACGGGCGGCCGTTCCAGTCGCCTCGGACCTGCAGCCCGACCCCAGACCCTGACCCTACGCCCCGAAGCGGATGCCCTGCGCGAGGGGCATCTCGTTCCCGTAGTTGATGGTCACGGTCTGCCTGCGGGCATACGCCCTCCACGCATCCGACCCGCTTTCCCTCCCTCCGCCGGTGTCCTTCTCGCCGCCAAAGGCGCCCCCGATCTCAGCACCCGCCGTGCTGGTGTTGACGTTCACCAACCCGCAGTCGGAGCCTCTGTGCGAGAGGAAGTACTCGGCCTCGCGCAGGTCGGTGGTGAATATGCTCGAGGAGAGACCCTGAGGAACCGCGTTGTGGATGGCACAGGCTTCATCCAGAGTCTGGTAGCGCATGACGTAGAGGATTGGGGCAAATGTCTCCTCGGACACGACGGGCATGGAGGGCTCGGCTTCCACGAGTGTGGGCACGGCATAGAATCCTTCCTCCAAGCCCGGTGGCTCGAACTTGCCGGCCCCGTACACCACTCTGCCCCCCTGGCTCCGGGCTTCCCGGATGCCGGCGAAATACGCCTTGAGTGCTTCCGCGTCGATGAGCGGCCCCACCAGCGTCTTGTCCTCGAGCGGGTTGCCGATGCTGATGGTCTTGTAGAGATCGGTGAGGGAAGCGAGGAAGCGCTGGTAGATACCTTCCTGCACGATGAGCCGGCGGGTCGACGTGCAGCGCTGCCCTGCGGTCGCCAGGGCGCCGAAAGCCACCCCCTTCAAGGCGAGCGCAAGGTCGGCGCGCTCCGTGACCACAGCGGCGTTGTTGCCGCCCAACTCCAATAGGGAGCGGCCCAAGCGCCGGGCCACGGCCGCAGCGACACCTCTGCCCGATCTCACCGAACCGGTGAACGAGACCAGGGGCAACCTGCGATCGTTGGCCATGCGGTCGCCTATGCCCGAACCACTCCCGCACAGGAGCGAGAAGACCGGGGGTAGTCCCCTCGACTCCATCACCTCCGCTACGATCTTGATGCACGCGACAGCCGTGAGAGGAGTTCTCGAAGACGGCTTCCAGATGACCGTATCGCCCATGACCGCCGCGATGAACGCGTTCCACGACCACACCGCTGCGGGAAAGTTGAAGGAGGTGATGACAGCCACCGCCCCCAAGGGCTGCCACTGCTCGAACATGCGGTGAAGACGTCTCTCGCTGGGGAAGACCCCCCCTTGCCGCCCTCGTCCCAACCCGGCCGCATACCTACCCAGGTCGATCATCTCCTGGACTTCTCCCTGGCCTTCGGCCCGCGGTTTGCCGGTTTCAAGCGAGATGAGGAGACCGAGTTCGCGCTTGCGCCGCTCCAGCTCGTTGGCGACACACGTGACGGCTCCGGCACGTTCGGGGGCGGGCAGCATCGACCACTCGGCCAATGCGGCTCTCGATCGGGAAAGAACCCACTCATACTCCTCGGAACGAGCGCTCTGCACCTGAGCGAGCCGCTTGTCGTTGATGGGAGACCGGGTCTCGATGACCGGCCCATCCGGCGCCGCTCTCCACTCTCCCGCGTACACCCCCGAGCACTCCTCCTCGATGCCCAGGGCGTGCAGCACCGCCCTCTTCGTCTCTGTGAAGTTCATAGCCTCGCGCCCCCCAACGCATGAGCACTCACCTCTTCCGCAGACATCATCTCACGATTCTGCAAGAATAGAAGCTGTAGTCGGCGCACAGATTCAGTCCACGGTCCGCGCATTCTCCGGGTCCCAAGGGACGGCATACCCGGTGGTCCAAAGAGGCGGGAAAGGAGGACAGGGGTGCACCAAACCCGCCCTGGCATGCTCGCTCTGGTCATCACCTTGATGCTGGGGATTCTCCTGGCCTTTCCCGGCCTTGCCCTCGCTGAAAACGCCGCTCAGCCCGAGCAGGCCGAAGAAGGCTGGCAGTGGGAGTACCTCCTGGGTGCCGCTGCGGTGTTGGTGGTTCTCGTCTTCCTCCTCAGCCTGCGCCCGGGGCGGACCTGGCGGCGGGAATTGCGCGAAGGCAGGCAACCCGCCGAGGAGGGCCCGGAACGGGAGGCCGGTGAAACCGCAGGGCCTCCCGGCTCCTCCGCTCCGGGCGGCGGCTCCGGGAGGGATCAGCTTCCCCGGTAGCACGATCCTCTACAATAGGGTGGTTTGATCCGAAAGCAGGGCAGGCCTTCGCTCCTGCCCCCGATATCATGTCTTCGCGACTCCCGCGAAACGAGGTGACCGATGCGGGCTGTGGCTGTATCCCATCTCAGCAAGAGCTTCGGCAAGGTCAGGGCGGTCGAGGACGTCTCCTTCGAGGTGCACGGAGGGGAGATATTCGGCCTGCTGGGCCCGAACGGGGCGGGCAAGACGACCACGATTCGCATGGTGCTCGATATCTTCAGGCCTGACGGCGGGGAGATCGAGATCCTCGGGCAGCCTCTTAACCGCTCCATGCTCGACCGCATCGGCTACCTGCCCGAAGAGCGAGGCCTGTACCGTGACCTCAAGCTTGAGCCCACCCTGGTCTTCTTGGCTACGCTCAAGGGCTTGAGCGAGAGTGAGGCGCGCGCCCGCATGCCCGAGTGGCTGAAGAGGATGGACCTCTACGACCATCGCGACAAGAAGGTCGAGGCGCTCAGCAAGGGCATGCAACAGAAAGCGCAGATCATTGCCGCCCTGCTGCACGAGCCCGATCTCATCGTGGTCGACGAACCCTTCGCCGGGCTCGACCCGGTCAACACCCGGCTTGTGAAAGACATCATCGGCGAGCAGCGGGCCGCCGGTCGAACCATCATCATGTCCACCCATCAGATGTATCAGGTGGAGGCTCTCTGCAGCCGGATCGCCCTCATCGACAAGGGTCGTACCGTTCTGTACGGGGCCGTGGACAACATCAAGAGAAGCTTCGCCGGCAATGCTGTGACCGTGCGGGCCCAAGGCGACGTGGGCAGCCTTCCCGGAGTATTGGAGACACGGCGGGAGGACGGCGCCTGGCGGCTCTCGCTCAGCCAGGGTACCGACCCCCAAGAGGTGCTTTTGGCTCTGGCCCTCCGGGAGGGGGTCAAGATCGAGCAGTTCGAACTCGCAGAGCCCTCTCTCGACGACATCTTCATCTCGGTGGTACGTGACGGCCGGGTCCGGAGCGGGCATGCGTAGGCTGCTCACGATCGCCCGTCACGAATACGGGCGCTTCGCCCGTCGCAAAGGCTTCCTCCTGGGCACGCTGGCTCTCCCCCTCGCCGTTGTCGCCCTCGTGGGAGTGGGCATCCTGATCTCCCTTGCCGGGCCGAGAGACGACGGCGTCATCGGCTATGTGGACAACGCGGGCATTCTGGCAACTTCCCTCCAAGCACCACCCACGGGCGCGGCACCTGGAAGAGAGGACACCTCCGCCGATCATCTCGGCACCGACACAGGTGGTACGAACGGGATTACCGCCGGAGAGAGCACGGGCGAGAGGGCCTTCGCCCATCTCGAAGACGCACTCTCTGCACTTGAGTCCGGGGGGGTAGAGGTAGTGTACGTAGTGCCGCCGTCGTTCCTGGAGGATGGCGGCCTGACCTCATACTTCATGTCAAGCCCACCCTCCGCCGACCTTGACGGCCGCTTCAGGACACTGCTGCGGCAGGCACTCGTGTCCGGCCTTCCGGAGAACGCACGCACCCGCCTCCTCGACGGCCCAGCCGAGGTCATCGCCACGAACCCGGAAGGCGAACGCTCCCGGGGTCTCGACCCCGGTCGCCTGTTCATACCCATCGCCGTGGGCATCTTCTTCACCTTCGCCGTCATGGGCACTTCGGGCTACCTGCTGCAGGCGGTGACCGACGAGAAGGAGAACCGGACCGTCGAGGTGGTCACCACCTCGGTGTCACCCGAGCAACTCATAGGCGGTAAGGCGCTCGGGCTCATCGGCCTCGCCTTGACCCAGATAGCCGTTTGGGTCGGGTTCGCGGTGGTGGCACTACTCATCGGGGGAAGGTTCCTCGAACCCCTGCATTCCGTCGATTTACCCCTCTCCTTCATCGCCCTCGCCGCCACCTTCTTCGTGCCGTCCTTCGTGCTTGCGGCCGGCATGGTCATCTCCATCGGCGCCTCCGTCCCGGATTTCCGACAAGGGCAACAGATCTCAGGTCTCACCAACTTCCTGTTCCTTCTCCCTCTGTTCTTCCTGGGTCTCGTGTTCACCGCCCCCGACAGTCCGGTCTTGGTGGTGCTGTCGCTGTTTCCCACCACCTCGCTGCTCACGCTCTCCTTCCGCGCGGGTGTCACCGCCCTCCCCTTCTGGCAGGTGGCGGTCGCCTTCGTACTACTGCTCTTCTCCGCCCTGGGAGCGTTGCTTCTTGCTCCCCGCATATTCCGGCTGGGCATGCTGACCTACGGGAGACGGCTCGACCGGCGCACCCTCCGCGCCGCCTTCAGAGCTTCACCCACCCGCGGTAAAGGGGCCGGCACATGAGCGGACTTGAGAGCGCCCCACCCGGTCGCAAGGCCTGGATAGTAGCCCGCCACGAAATCACCTCCACGGTGCTCCGGCGTTCCTTCTGGCTCACAACCTTCCTGTTCCCCCTCTTCGTGCTTGTGCTCTCCCTGGGCAGCCAGCTCTTCGCCCCCAGCGGGGACGGCTTGGGGGAAGTGCCCTTCACAGACCCGGGCGCAAGCGGGACGGTCACTCCGATCGGCTATGTGGACGAAGGCGGGCTCCTCACCCTCCTACCCCCGGACATGCCGGCCGGTGCGCTCGTGTCGTATCCCTCGGCCACCGACGCGAACGAGGCCCTCACGGAGGGACACATAGACACCTACTACTCAATCCCCGCCGACTACGTCTCCGCCGGTATCCTCCACCGGGTGGACAGGAAGCCACCTCCAACCGCCTCGAGTGAGGTGGACCCACTCATGCTGTACGCCCTCTCCTACTCGCTCACCGGCGACACCACGACCTCACAGTTACTCTTCGACCCGTTGGCCCGGATGAAGAGCCTGCCCCAGACTCCCGAGGCGCAGGTGCGGCCAGAAGGCCCCCTGGCCTTCTTTGTCCCGTACGCGACCATGCTCATCTTCTACTTCGTACTGGTGATGAGCAGCGGCTACATGCTGCAGAGCGTCACCAAGGAGAAAGAGAACCGCACCGCCGAGGTACTCCTGCTGTCGGTGAAGCCACGCGAACTCATGCTGGGCAAGGTGACCGGCCTCTGTGCGGTGGCTCTGCTGCAGATGGCCGTGTGGCTGGGAGGCGGTCTCTTGGTGCTGCGAAACGCCCAGACGCTGTTCGGCCTCGACGCAGGCCTCGGCCTCACTCCGGCCTTCGTGGCCTGGGCCCTTGCGTACTTTCTTCTCGGCTTCTTCACGTATGCGTCACTCTATGCCGCCGTCGGCGTCCTCGCGCCCAGCACCCGCGAAGCCAATCAGTACGTCATCGCGGTGATGGCTCCACTGATTGTTCCCTTGTTCTTCATCAATGTGTTCATCAATTCCCCGGGAGGAGGCCTGGCAACCGCCTTGAGTCTCTTTCCACTCACGGCGCCGGTGTCGATGGTCACGAGGATGGCCGCCGTCTCCGTGCCGTTATGGCAACTTCTGCTCGGAGTTGCCCTGCTCGCTGCCTGCGCCTACGGCATAGTACTCTTGGCAGCCCGCTTCTTCCGCGCCGACGCCCTGCTCTCCCACCGCTCTTTGAGCTGGAGGAGACTGGGCGAGGAGTTGGCCCGCAGACACTGAACACCACCGCATCCTTACAAGGAGGGCACATGCCGGGCACCGACTCGATCTCTCGAAGAGTTCTTGATCTGCTGAATCGAGGAGTGCGTATCCATTCCCCGGGCTCCGTCCACATCGATGAGTCGATTGACCCGGCGCGAATAGCCCCCGGCGCGATCATCCACGCCGGGTGCCGCCTCCATGGCGAGAAGACGTCCATCGGCCCGGGCTGCGTTCTGGGCCGGGAAGCCCCCGCCACGGTCGAAGACTGCCAGCTGGGACACAACGTGAAGCTCAAGGGAGGGTACTTCTCCGGGGCCGTGTTCCTGGACGGAGCAGAGATGGGCGCGGCGGCACACGTGCGGCCCGGCACACTCCTCGAAGAAGAGGCCAACGGAGCCCACGCCGTGGGCTTCAAGCACACCATCTTTCTCTCGTTTGTGACCGCAGGCAGCCTCATCAACTTCTGTGACTGCCTCATGGCGGGAGGCACCAGCCGGAAGAACCACTCAGAGATCGGCTCCTCCTACATTCACTTCAACTACACGCCCCACCAAGACAAGGCCACACCGTCGCTTGTGGGTGATGTGCCGCGCGGGGTCATGTTAAATCGCCCCCCCATCTTCCTCGGGGGGCAAGGCGGCTTGGTCGGCCCCTCCGTCATCGAGTTCGGCACGGTGATTCCCGCCGGTACCGTCTTCCGGGGCGATGTGCTCGAAGAGGGGACGCTCGCTCTGCCCCGGCAGGAACACGCCTGCATGGACGGCCGTGAAGGGCGGCCCTTCGACCCTGCGGCCTACCGCCGTATCGGCCGCATTCTGCGCAACAACCTACTCTACCTCGGCAATCTGTGGGCACTCACCCAGTGGTACGATCACGTTCGGCGCCCCCTCATGGCCGATCGCGACATCCACACGAACGCCTGTTTCGAAGGCGCCTTGGAGGTACTGCGGGGCGCGCGAAAAGAACGAATCGCCCGTATGGGGGCGGTGGCCGCACGGATGCCGACCTCTATCGAGAGAGGCGCTGAACAGGGCGTGCTCCCCCCGGAGGAGAGGCAGCTGCAGGAACGATTCTTCCAAGAATGGCACAATATCGAGAGCGCTCTCCAAGACGGGCCGGCCTCCACGGTGGGCGGCGCCGCCCGCGAGCGCTTCCTGTCGGCTTGGGCGGGTGGAGGTGGCCACTCTTCTCATGTGGAAGCAGTGGCTGCGCTCACACCGAAGGCACGGTCGGCCGGAACCGAGTGGCTCGATGCAGTGGTCTCATGGGCTGCGGACTTATCGCCGGACACACCACACGTATGAGGATGAGGTGAAGTATGGGAAGACTCTTCGGAACCGATGGAGTGCGGGGAGTGGCCAATGTCGAGCCCATGACGGCGGAGATGGCGCTCGAGATCGGTAGAGCAGCCGCCTATGTGTGCAAGAGAACACCACGGGAGCGCCATCAGATTCTCATCGGCAAAGACACCCGTCAGAGCGGCTACATGCTGGAGAATGCCCTCACAGCCGGCATCTGCTCCATGGGAGTGGACGTCCTCCTCGTCGGCCCGATTCCCACCCCCGGTGTGGCCTTCCTCACGAAGAGCATGCGCGCCGACGCCGGCATCGTGATCTCCGCCTCCCACAATCCCTATCAGGACAACGGCATCAAGCTCTTCTCCCGGGCCGGTTTCAAGCTGCCCGACCCGGAGGAGGAGGAGATTGAGGATCTGATTCTCTCCAAGCGCATCCACGACATCAGGGCCACGGCCGAAGAGGTGGGCAAAGCCTCGCGCATCGACGACGCCATGGGTAGATACATCGTGTTCTGCAAGAGCACCTTCCCTGATGAGTTCTCACTGGAGAACATGAAGCTGGTGCTCGACTGCGCCAACGGGGCCACCTACCGAGTTGCACCCACTATCTTCCGTGAACTGGGCGCCGAGGTGATCGCCCTCAACACCGAGCCCAACGGCACCAACATCAACGCCGACTGCGGCTCTCAACACACCGAGGGGTTGCGGGCCGCGGTCATCGAGACCGGTGCCGATGCCGGCCTGGCCTTCGACGGCGACGGCGACCGGCTTATCGCGGTCGACGAACAGGGCCAGGAGTTGAGCGGCGACCAGATCATGACCATCTGCGCCGACTACTACAAGAAGCGCGGCATGCTGTCGAACAACCTGCTCGTGAGTACCGTGATGAGCAACTTCGGCCTGGGAGTCGCCCTCGATGCTCTCGGCATCGCCCGTGACGCCAGCCAGGTGGGTGACCGTTACGTCGTCGAGCTCATGCTGCAGCGAGGAGCCGTGCTCGGCGGTGAGGAATCCGGCCACCTCATCTTCCTGAACCACCACACCACGGGAGACGGCATCATCTCCGCTCTGCAACTCCTCTCGGGGCTCCGAGCTGCAGGCACGCCGCTCTCAGAGCAGGCGGCCCTCATGTCCCGCTTCCCACAGACCGTCGTCAACGTCGATGTACCCCGCAAGCCGCCGCTGGAGCAGCTGCCTTCCGTGATGGAGGCGATCACTTCGGCCGAAGCCGAACTCGCCTCGCAGGGGAGAGTGCTGGTGCGCTACTCGGGCACGCAGTCCATGTGCCGGGTCATGGTGGAAGGTCCGACTGAGGATCTCACCAAGGAGCTCGCCGACAGGCTGGCCCTCGCGGTGCGTGAGGCAATCCCGGCCGATGGATGATGCACCTCTCGTGCACGGCAAGGCCCGCCCGGGACGAGACGCCGGCGCCACAGAGGCCGGCGACGACATGCCCGGCCCTATTCGATCGGGCGGTGGCGGGGGCGACACGGCAACCGGGCGGGAGCGGGAGAAGGTGGGCATCTTCTTCGGCTCCACCAGCTACGGCACCGCCGACGCCGCCCGGCTCATCTTGGCGGCCTTCGGGCGCGATGCTGCGGACCTGTACGATGTCGCCCGAGCCTCCGCCGCCGACGTGGAGCGCTATCGCCGGCTTGTGTTCGGCACCTCTACGTGGGGGGACGGTGGTCTGCAGCACGATTGGGATACCTTCATCCACGAACTCGACCGAGCCGACCTCGAAGGAAAGGTCGCGGCCGTCTTCGCACTGGGCGACCAGGTGGTGTGGTCCAAGAGCTTCGTCGACAGTATGCGCACGGTACACGACAAACTGAAGGAGCGGGGCGCTCACCTGGTGGGAAGCTGGCCGAGCGAGGGGTACACGTTCGATGCCTCGCGCGCGCTTGACGGCGACCACTTCGTGGGCCTGGCGCTCGACAAGATGAACCAGCGTGACCTCACCGCCTCCCGGGTGGAGGAATGGGTGAGCCGGCTGCGCCGGGAGTTCGGTATGGAGTGAGCGATGGCCGGATGCGGCGCGGGCGACTCAGCCCTCGACAACCGGCCGCTCCACCGACGCGTAGTGACGCAGAAAGCGCTCCGCCTCCCGCACATCCTCCAGGGAACCGCCGAAGAACGGCGTCCGTTGATGGAGGGCCTCGGGTTGGATATCGAGGATGGGGCGCCGGCCGTCGCTCGCCGCGCCTCCGGCCTGTTCCAGGAGGAACGCCATGGGCGAGCACTCATAGAGCAGCCTGAGCTTCCCGTGTGGTTTCTTGGGGTCTTTGTTGTCGGCCGGATACATGAAGATGCCGCCGTACAGCAGTGTCCGGTGGATGTCGGCCACCATCGAGCCGATGTAGCGCGAGCTATAGGGGCGGCCCTTTTCCGGGTCGTACGCCTTCAAGTGATCGACGTACGCACGGACACCGTACGACCAGAAGGGGTAGTTGCCCTCGTTCACCGAGTAGATCTTGCCTCGGTGTGGGATCTTGATGTTCTCGTGAGAGCGGAGAAAGCTGCCGACCGAGGGGTCGAGAGTGAAGCCGTCCACCCCGTGACCCGTGCTGAGTACAAGTACAGTGCTCGAGCCGTACACGATGTACCCGGCGGCCGCCAAGCTGCGGCCCGACTGGAGAAGGTCTTCGATCCCTCCGGACTCGGTCTTCGAGATCTTGCGATGGATGGCGAAGATGGTGCCGACCGACACGTTGGCGTCGATGTTGGAGGAGCCATCCAACGGATCGAAGGCGATGGCGTAGTTGCCGTGGGTGAAGTCGGCCGGTACGGGAATGGGCTCCTCCTCCTCTTCGGAGGCCATGATGCAGAAGTTGTCGAGATGGCTGAAGGCCTCAACGAACACGTCCTGCGCGAAACGGTCCAGACGCCGTACCTTCTCACCCTGGATGTTCTTGTCCCCGGTGAAGCCCAGCACCTGTGCCAGCCCGGCCTTGTTGACCTCACGTGACACTATCTTGGCCGCCAGACCTATCTGACTGAGGATGGCCGATAACTGCCCGGTGGCTTTGGGGTGGCCCTTCTGATCGGCATAGATGTGGCGGGTGAGGGTTACACCGTAGTCGCGCCTGGACATGCAAAGCCCTCCTTGGCTACCGGGTGGTTGCGGATGCAGCGCCTTGTTCGGCGGTGACCGCGAAGAGAAGGGGCGAGAGATCCCTGAGTTCGCGCACCTCGAACAGTGCGGACAGCATATCGCCAACTTCCTCCTTAGTGAAGCGTATGGCGAGCGGAGGACCCTCCTCGGGCTCCGGCGTGTCCCGCCTCCAGTCGACAACCACCACGCGCCCACCCGGACGGAGCGCCCGGGCCAGAGCGGCGAGACCCGCGGCTTCGTGTGCTTCGTGAAAGGTGGAGATGCTGACGGCGCGGTCAAGCGTGCCCGGAGAGCAGGGCAACTTGTCTATGTCACCCCGGATCTGTACCACGTTGGGCGGCAGGCCGGCACGGCGGTGATGGGCGAGCATCTCCTCCTGCACGTCCACGGCATACACAGTGCCCGTGGTGTGTCGTGCCAGCCGGTTGGTGTAGAAGCCGGTGCCGCTGCCCAAGTCGGCGACATCCTCATGGCCCTCAAGCGCCAAGAGGGAGACGAGCGTCTCCTCACTCAAGAGCTTCAATCGCTGTTCGTCGTGCAGACAGTGTGCATGCTTGTGGGGAAACAGCCTCTTCTCATCCATGACGGCTCCTTCGTTGCGGCCCCGGGCCCAGGCGCTGCTTCGGTGTGTCTTCCGGTGCCCCCGGATGCGTTACCATTTACCTCATGCCGGCCGCCGACATCCCCATCACCGAGTCTCTCACCATCGCCTCCGACGAGGTCTCGTACACCACCGCACGGAGCGCCGGGCCCGGCGGGCAACACGTGAACAAGACGGACTCTCGGGTCACGCTCGTGTTCGATCTCGCCGGTTCAGCCTCGCTTTCCGAGGAGCAGAAGGCGCGGGCACGTGAGCATCTGGGAACCCGCATCTCCAAAGCCGGTACCATTCGCGTCGCCTCCGGGCGCCACCGAAGTCAGTTCGCCAACAAGCAGGAAGTAGTGTCACGTTTCGCCCGCCTACTCAGCGACGCTCTCAAGGAGACCCCACCCAGAAGGCCCACGGCACCCACGGCAGCGGCCCGGCGCAAGAGGCTCGACGACAAGCGCCGTCGCGCCCGCCTGAAACACGCCCGCACACGCCCGCAGCCTGGCGAAGACTGAACTCCGGTGCTACCGGCCTCCTCCGGGGACTCCCTGCCGGCCTACTCCTTGGGGCCGAAGCTTACGAAGGCTCCATACTTCTCGAGTTCGTCCACGCGGCAGCTCCACGTGAGCCGCCCTTCGTACGGGATGATGTCAGGACAACCGTCACACATGCTCTGCCGGCCATCGGGCATGATGTCGCAAGGCTGAATCACCATGAGAGATTGGAGGCTGGGCGGTTCCAGCCACTCGGCCGGGCTCGAGAGCCACGTGGCGGCCGCCTTGGCCACACTCCTGTTGACCACCCCCAGCGACAGAAGCGGGAGGGCGTTACGCATGAGCCCCGGGCCCGTATAGGCCAGGTAGGTGCCCTTGAGCTGGTGGTGCACCGTCTGCACCAACTCGATCATCTTCGGGTCGGCACAGCCGAAGTTTCGTCGTGAGTTGCTGAAACGCAGCCCCAACAACCACTTGAAAGCGGCCGCATCCTCAGTGCCGTTCAGGAACGCGCACGGCGCGTACTCCGGGTACACCTCCCGGATCTTGTCGACCACCTCCTGAGCGAGGATATCCTTGTGGCCCTCCTGGTGCTCGAGGTGGTAGACGAGATCGCTCACGTCGACCTTGTTGCCCCGCACGTACGCATCGTACGTGGATTTGGCCTTGGCGGAACGGAAGAGAATGAACACCATGGTGTTCACGATCTTGATGTGGCGATGAGCCCACTCCACCAGCATCGGTACGTCGTCGAGCGTGTCGCGGTAGATGGTGGCGTTGAAGGCGACGGCGATGGAACCATCGCCGTGCTCGAAGACCGTCTCCGCCAGTCGGCGGCGCAGCTCGTTCAAGTCCTCCTCGCTCTTACCCGACCACCCAGGGCGCCTCTGATGCGAGTCGACATGGAAGGTGAAGCCTGCCAGACCGGCCTCCTTGAGTTGGCGCACGAGTTTGGGGGTGAGCGCCTGGCCGTTGGAGTTGATGATGGGCTTCCAGCCCTGCTCGCGAACGTACTCCACGAGGTCGAGGATCTCGGGAAAGATGAGGGGCTCGCCGCCGGCGATGGAGATACCGTCGGTCTTGCGCAACGACTTCACCGTCTCGAGGTCGGCAATGATATCGGCGAGAGGCTTGTGCCCCGTGGGATCGTTCTCCCTGTAGCAGCCCTCACAGTACAGATTGCACTTGGTGGTGGGCTCGAGCCAGGTGATGGCATTATCGGCCAGACTCCAGGGCAGACGATACAGAGATGTGGACACCAGCTTGGCAGACAAGGCAAGCCCCCTTCGCTCTTTGCGATCCAAGTAGATTATAGTGAGACACACCCTTCGCCGCCAACCGCCGCCGAAGCGGTGAGGGGCGGCCGAGCCCGGCCGCCCCGGCTTCAACTCTGAGCCGGCACCTCCGAGGTGCAGTGCGGGCAACGGCTGGCATGTATGGGGATGGCGGTGCAGCAGAAAGGACAATCCCTCGTGTCGGGCTCCGGTTCTTCCTCCTTCGACCGCCGCATCCGGTTGACGGTCTTCACCACGAAGAAGATGGCTACCGCGATGGTCAGGAACGAGATGATCGCCATGATGAAGACCCCGTAGTTCCAGGTCACCGCCCCGGCTTCCTGTGCGACGGCCAACGACGGGTACGGCCCGGCGGGATCGCCCGTCTGCAGGACGATGTACATATTGGTGAAGTCGACATTCCCGAGCAAGAGGCCGATGGGCGGCATGAGAATGTCCTGCACCAAAGACGTGACGATCGCGCCGAACGCCGCCCCGATCACCAGGCCGACCGCCAAGTCGATCACATTGCCCCGGAGAATGAACTCCTTGAACTCCTTTCGCATGCCAGCTCCTTCCGCAGCTTCTAGGTGCCGGCCAGGCGCCGGACCAGCGCCGGGCGTAAGTCCCCGATGGAGCGCAGAACCACATGGGCCTTCTCCACGGATTCCGCCGTGGGAGGGAACACCGAATTGGGTATGGCGATGACCTTCATCCCGGCCCGGGCGGCCGCAATTATGCCGTTTGAGGAATCCTCCACCGCGGCCGCCCACTGCGGGGGGACCCCCAAGCACGAGCAGGCCAGAAGGTACACGTCGGGTTCGGGCTTGCCCTTGCGTACCTCGTCGGACGACACGTAACCGGCGAAGTATGACGTGAGTCCGGCCGCGTCCAACGCATGCTCTATGACCTCCCGGGGGGACGATGAAGCCACCGCCAGCGGAAACGCTTCCGCCATGGCCGCTACCGCCTCCACCGCTCCCTCGATGAGGGGCACGTGCTCGCTGTAGCGCTCCTTGAGCATCGAAACCACGGCGGCCACAATCTCTTCCCTGCCGAGAGGCGGAGAGAAGGCCCGTTCGATATGGGCGGCCCACTGCCACGAGTTGGCCCCCATCACCGCCACTTGATCCTTCTCCGTCCAGCGGCCGCCGAAGCCGTCCACGAAATCACGCCGCACCTCGTGCCACACCTCCTCGGTATCGAGGAGCACTCCGTCCATGTCGAACACGACCGCCTGTACAGCACTCATGCGCCGCGCTCCCCCTGCGTGCGCCACTCCTCCCGCAGCATGGCGTACACGTCGAGGTCCACGTACCTGTCGTTCATCCACTCCGCTTGGCGCAGGGTGCCCTCCCGCCGGAAGCCGAGCCTCTCGGGGATGGCCCGGCTCTTGACATTGTCGGTGGCCACCAGGATCTCCACCCGGTTCAGTTCGAGGTTGCCAAAGGCATGGTCGAGGAGCGCGTGACAAGCCATCGTCATAAGACCCTTGCCCTGATGGTCCTCGGCCAACCAATAGCCGATCACCCCGGAACGGTTGAGGAGCTCTATGGAGGTGAGCCCCACTATGCCCACCACCTCGCCCGAGCGCCACACACTGCACGTGATGCCCGTGCCGGCGGCGAACTCCTCCAGACACCGCTGTACAAACGCCTTGGTATCCTCCACGGAGCGGGCGTCGTCGACCCAATGAAGCCAGGGCCGCAGATGATCGCGGTTGCTCTCGATGATGGAGAAGACCTCCTCAGCGTGCCTCATCTGAAGGAGCTGGAGTTCCGCATCGTTGGATAGTTCAAGGCTGAGCATGCGTCACCTCCGGCGGCCGGACGGAGTTGGACTCTTGAGCGAGCCGTCATAGTATCGCAGGCAGTCTCTCTCCGCGAAACGGGAGGAGGGCACGGAAGACACCTTGTGCAGATTCGAATTCGTGCCGGCTCCCCTTACGGTGTAAACTAGTGTTCCCAGCGAGGTTACGCCGACAAAGCCGGCCGTCCGGTGGGCTGTGCGTCTGACCGAGAGGAAAGGAGAGCCATGAGGATAGAGAGCTTTGACGAAGCCTTGGAGATGGTCAAGGCCCTCAAGGAGTGGGCGTACCAGGAGAAGTACAAGGAGCATGCCGATGGCTCCATCCTCAGCTTCGAGACGGTAAGAACCGCCGCCGGCCTCTGCGAGCAGGTGCTCGAGGTAGTCGCATTGGCCCGCCTCAGCGACTTCGAAGGCACGAAGTGGGCCAATCATCTGTGGAACATCCTCGATCAGAACTCCCAGTGCGTGTCGGCCGTGAACAAGCTGGCGTACCGCATGTACGTCCGCAGGGTCTCGGAGATGGAGCAAGGCGCCTAGCGTAACAGCGTAGCCCCGGGTGCTCGAGCCTATCCGGCTCTCCCGGGCTTTCACCCGCGTCGCTCAAGTCTTGTCGCAGTCGGTTACCGGCTCTCAGCCGTCTCCGAAGAGCACTGCCATGCGCTCCTTGCGGTAGTCAAAGATGCTCTCGAGCTGCCGCCTCACGGCAGGCAACGCTACCTCGCCGAGCGGGAATAGTGGCAGCTCGTAATCCACCCGGTCTTCCATGAGGACACCTCCCTCGACCTCCCGGAAGAAATGTGTGTGGGTCCACAAGGCATAGGGTCCACGAACCTGCGTATCGACGAAGCCCACACCCGTGCGAAAACGCTCGAGCACGCTCTCCCAGCTGAAGGGCACGCCCAGCAGCCGCAGGCGATAGGTCACTCGGTCGCCCTGCGCGAGGAGTGAGGTCGGTGCCTCAACCACACGGAAATCAAGCCACGGCGGCGTGATCTCCTGCAGATTTCTCGCCTCCTCCACGAAGGTGAACACCTCCGCCAAGGGCTGGGGGAGATGCTGTCTTCGCTCCAGAGTATGCCGGCGTCGCCATCCCATCGCTCCTCCTAGGCTCGGGCAAGACCAACGTCAGTGGTTCCGTCCGGCATCCGGTCGTCATAGTCCTGCACCGGTGGCAGGGAAAGTGGAGGCGGCGAATCCGGATAGCCGGGAAACCCTGGATAGGTGAACACGGGGTGCTCGCGCACTTTGTAGAGGCGATCTCCATTCACTATCGTACCCAAGTAGCCGCCTTCGAGATCGACCACGGTCGCTTCGTCCCACGGAGCCCAGCCTATCCAGCGCTCCTTGACATCGAATACGTATACACCGACCCCGAACGCAATCCAATGTCCCGCGGAGTCGAACAGGTACACCGGTGCGGGCCGCTCCACCCTTTCCGAGCGTCCCAGTCTCTCCATCATGCCACTTTCACGTATCTCGTCGAGAGCCTTCAAGGCCTCCCCGGGAACCACGTCGGCAGCCTCCAGACTGTCGAGGGCCCGAACCACGGGATCAAGCAGCGGCCCCAGGTCGTCTTCCTCCTTCATGAGCGCCCGGAAGACCCGAGCGAGGGCGCCACGCGCCGCCTTTGAGCCCGCCCGGCTCAGCGCGAACTGAAGCGCAAGCGGAATGACTTCCGGTCCGGCGGCTATGAGCCCTTCCCCGGCCAGCCACCTCACCTCGGTGGATTCATCGACGAGAGCGCCCAACAACGCAGGCGCAGCTTCCAACGACCCGATGGCACTGAGCGCCTTCGCGGCTTCCCAGCGCACTCGCTTGGCAGGAGAGTGCAGGAGCTCGACGAGAGCAGGTACCGCCCGATCCCCGACCCCCACCAGCCTGTCTCGAGCGGCCATACGGATGGTGGGCCTGCGGCTCGACAGATCAGCGACGAGTCTCTCGACCACCCCTTCTCCTGCCGAGCCGAAGGAATCCCCTTCTTCTTGCCGGTGTAATAGACTGTTCGTCTGTCTCGTCTCGCCCACGTGCCTTCTCCCCGGGTTACAGATGGGCCACTCAAGGAAACACTACAGGGGAGGAAGACCTACAGGCAAGCAGCCAGGCACGCAGCCGTCATACGAAGGGAACATGATGAACAGTTTGAGTTATGACCACTGCCCGTCTGACACCCGGCTCCTCGGTCAGACCATAGGCCAGAAGCTTGAAGAGATCGCTTCTCTTTATCCAGAGAGAGAAGCCTTGATTGACTGCGAACGCGGTGTCCGTATGACGTACGCGGAACTCGTCGCGAACGCACGCCAAGCCGCCAAGGGCCTGGTGAATCTGGGAGTGACCAAGGGAGACCGGGTGGCCGTGTGGTCGACCAACAACACGGAGTGGGTGGTGACACAGTACGCCACCGCCCTCATCGGGGCCCTGCTTGTGACGATCAATCCCGCGTACAAGGCCCGGGAGCTCGAATACGCCCTCACCGCTTCGCGAAGCAAGGTTCTGGTGATGGGCGCCGGCTTCCGCGATGTCTCCTTCCTCGACTTGGTGCTGGCGGTCGCCCCGGACCTCAAGGGGACCGACCTGCTCACGTGCCGCACAGACTCGTTGCCCGCACTCCAAGCGCTCATCTCCACCGCCCCCCGTGCCGGCACGGGCGAAGCGCCGTTCGCCCATCTGTACGAACTTGGAGCGCAGGAGGACGACGATGCCCTCACTGTCGTGGCTGAGGGGCTCGACATAGATGACGACATCAACATCCAATTCACCTCGGGCACGACCGGCTTCCCCAAGGGTGCCACCCTCACCCATCACAACATCCTCAACAACGGCTACCTCACCGGCCTCGTCATGGGCTTCGGCCCGGAGGAGCGCCTGTGCGTGCCCGTTCCCCTCTATCATTGTTTCGGCATGGTGCTCGGCAGTCTTCTCTCCATGAGCCACGGCGCCTGCATGGTGATGCCTTCCGCCTGGTTCGATCCTGAAGCGACACTCACCGCTCTCGCCGCCGAACGATGCACCGCGCTGCACGGCGTGCCCACCATGTTCATCGCCGAGTTGTCCCATCCTAGGGTCGCGGACCTGGACCTCTCGGCGCTCAGGACCGGCATCATGGCCGGAGCTCCCTGCCCGGCGGAGCTCGTGCGCGAGGTCATGGAGCGCATGCACGTACCCGAACTCCTCATCGCCTACGGGCAGACCGAGGCCGCCCCCCTCACCAACAGCATGCGCGCGTCAGACCCCCTGGAGAAGAGACTGACCACCGTGGGACGGGTGCTGCAACACCAGGAACTCAAGGTGGTCGATGTCAACACTGGCAGGTCGGTCCCCCGCGGCCGGCCCGGAGAGATCTGCGTGCGTGGCTACAACGTCATGTCAGGCTACGACAACAACGAGGAGGCCACCAGAGACACCATCGACCGGCGTGGTTGGCTCCACACGGGAGACCTGGGCGTGATGGACGAGGAGGGCTTCGTCCGCATCGAGGGCCGGCTCAAAGAACTCGTGATCCGGGGGGGCGAGAACATCTACCCGCGTGAGATCGAGGATTTCCTCCACACCCTGGACATCATCCTCGATGCGTATGTGGTGGGAGTGCCCGACCCCAGATACGGAGAGGAACTCGCCGCAGCCGTGCGTCTGCAGTCAGGCGCCCATCCCCTCGAGGCGACGGAGTTCCGCGCTCTCTGCAAGGGCCACATTGCCGATTACAAGATACCCCGGCACTGGTTCGTCGTCGAAGACTACCCCATGACCGTGACCGGCAAGGTGCAGAAGTTCAAACTGAAGGAAGAGCTCATCGCGAGGCTCGCAGCGGAGAAGTAGCCTCAGGCCGCATTCGCGAACCGGCGGCCGCGGTGGGAGAAGAACCAAGCCGTACCGACGAAGGGAGGGGCGGGCCGACCATGTGGCCCGCCCCCTCTTTCTGTCCGGCACTCGCTCCGGTGATGAGCGGCTCGTGGAACCACTGCCAGAGAAACCTCCTACGCCGCTGCGACCCCCGGAGTGAGGCCCTTCTTCGAGAAGCTGCGGAGCCTGAACGCCAACACTATCGACAAGAGCCCGATCACGATGGCCCAGATGCCGATGAGCCACACGATGGCAAGAGCACCCGCCAGGGGCAGTGCCGCCACGATCACCCCGAAGATCACAGAAACCACGCCCTCGAGCACCAGCAGCCACGCATTCGCGATCTCCTTGCGCGCCATGATCGCCAGCACAACTTGGAGGATACCCGTCACAATCGCCCACGCCGCAATGAGGAAGAGGAGCGCAAGAGCGGTGAGACCCGGCCACACAAAGGTGACAACCCCGATGGCGACGCCGAGAATCCCTCCCAGCATCAGGACCCACCACTTATTGTTCGTCTTGCGCTCGGCAAAGCCCGCGACAACGGCGAGCAGCCCATCGACCAGCACGAACGCCCCGAAGAACACAATGAGCACGAATAGGGTGATTCCGGGCCACGCCAAGGCCAGCACGCCGAAGATGATCGCGAGCAGGCCACGAAGTGCACGTGACCACCAGCTTCGCACCAGCATTCCAGGAACAGCACTTTCCACCACGTCGAACCCTCCCTCTCGATTGTTCGGCCGTGCCATCCTCACCTCGGCGCCTCCACCCCCAAGACAGGTCGGCCCGGCTTTCGTCGTGTGTGCTTATTCACATCGCGCTTCCAACTCAAACGCATCGTTGTGCGGGAGCGGTATGCTGTATGGTGCATGTTGAACGGTGGCCGGAGGGAAGATGTTCGTCAAGAGAGCGCTTGCTGAGACTGATGCCTAGGCCGCTCACCACCGAGCACAGGACTCGACGCGGTCAGATCTCCGTTCGCACCGACCGCCCCTCCGTGGTCCTCTTGGCCCTCGCAGCCGTCCTTCTCACCCTCGCCTGCGTCTCGCTCTGGGCGGATCGATTGGTGCTTCAGCCGGCGGCGCTGAGCGGCGCAGCCCGGCATGTGTTCACTCTGCAGAGGCCGGCGGAGGTTCTCTCTGAAGCCATTTGGACGCACGTGCGGCTCGAGATCCCCGCCGCACGGGAGGTCGATCCGGGGCTCGCCCAACGCCGAGTCGCCGCCGTCATCGCGAAGGGAGAGGCAGCGACGCTCCTGTCTCAGGCGGCACATTCCTTCTACGAAGCGTTACTCGACCCCGCAGCGACCGACGTGGTCGTCGACCTCTCCGCTGAGCAGGGTTTCTTGACTGACGCGGCCCACTCGATCGATCCTGGGTTCGCGGCCGCACTCCCCGCTGCCGATGAGTGGGGCACGGTAATCCTCGTCCCCCAGGGGAGACTGCCCGACCTCCGCACGCTCGTGTCCGTCACACCGTGGCTGTGGCCGGCCGCCCTTCTCGGAAGTGCCCTCCTGGCCGTTCTGGCTCTCGCGGGCGCGCTCGACAGATTGAGAGCCGCGGGCCTGCTGGGTCTCATGACGACGCTGTCGGGAGTCTTCCTTCTGCTGGCGAGCGCAGCCGCCCTTCTGGGTGGGCGTGCGCTCGCACCCCCGGGCACCGAAGGCCTACTCCTCGCCGAATCCCTGCCCGCCTTCCTGCCCGGCTTGGCGGCGCTCGGCGGCCTGCTGGTGGCGGCTGGGCTTCTGCTCGCCCTGTCCGCAGGATCTCTGAGGCGGCGGAGGCCGTCACCCCATCCACATCTCCCTCGACGCCCTGCCCATGAGAACTGACGTTCCACGCGGAGGAGCCAGCGGTACGTGGTACAAGAGCTTCCGGCTCCACGCCTGGGCCCTCTACGACTTCGCCACCACACCCTTCTCAGCTCTGGTGAGCACCGTCGCCTTTCCCACCTTCTTCAAGGAAGTCGTGGCCGGAGGAGCCCGCGAGGGCGACTTCCTGTGGGGGCTCACCAACTCCCTGGCCATGGCCATCGTGGTGCTACTCGCTCCCGGCCTCGGCGCCTACGCCGATGCGGTGGGAGCCAAACGCCGCCTCCTGCTCATTTTCACACTGTTCGCGGTGGTGGGGACCTCTCTACTGTCCCTGCTCGGATCGGGCATGGTGCCTCTCGCCATGGTGTTCTTCATCGCTGCGGCGGCCGGATACCAAGGAGGCCAAGTCTTCTACAACGCCTTCCTCCCCGAGATGACCGGCCCACACAACCGAGGCATAGTCTCGGGATACGGCGACGCCTTGGGTTACTTCGGGGCGCTCATTGCGCTGGTCCTCGCCTGGCCCTTCTACGCACGCACGCTGGGCGACACCCTTGAAGGAGTGCAGCCGCTCTTTCTGATGGTGGCAGGCTTCATCATCCTCTTCTCTTTGCCTGCCCTGCTGTTCGTCAAAGACCGGGGCCCGGCCACCGATGCCGCGCGCATCTCGGTCCTTGGCGGACTGTCGCGGCAACTGGAGACACTCCGGCACATGCGTCGCTACCGAAACACGTTCCGCTATCTTCTGGCTTTCCTGCTCTACACCGATGCCATCACGACCATGGCGGTCTTCGTCGCCATCTACGCGAGAGATGTGGCCAACCTCGAGGTGCAGAGTATCGTCCTCATGTTCGTCATCGCACAGATCACAGCCTCACTGGGCTCGTTCGGACTGGGAAAGCTCGCCGATTTCATCGGCGCGAAGGCAGCATTGGGCATCATCCTCGGCATCTGGATGACAGTACTTGTGATTGGGTTGTTCGCCCGGAGTTTCGCCTGGTTCCTCGTGATCGGAGTGCTCGCCGGCATCGGCACGGGGGCGGTTGCCAGCGTGAGCCGCAGCATGATGTCGCTACTCGCTCCCAGCGACAGGCAAGGGGAGTTCTTCGGCTTCTATGCCGTGGCTGGGAGGGCTTCGGCCATCATCGGCCCGCTCGTCTTCGGCGCCATTTCCTCATTGACCGGCGACCTGCGCCTCGGACTCGGGGCGCTCATGGTACTCATCGCCCTCGCTTTCATCATCCTCCAGGGAGTGAATGTCGAGATACCGGCGAGGAAGAACGGGCGACCGGTGGAGGGATGCGAGACATGACACAGCCCCGGGTGGCCTCGCCAACCCACCCATCATAGGCTTACACTCGACGTTGCCTTGGCGGCCTCCCTACGGCTTCCGCTTCACAACGTCACTGTCATAAGCCTCCGGGTGAGGCGTCCAACCTCCCGGGACTGTATGCCTATCCTACTCGCACCCGCCTGCTTGTCAAGCGGTTTGTTCTCTCCGGTTATGCCTCTTCAGCAGGTTCCTCGCCCGCCTCGTCGGCCTCACCCACGAGTTCAGGTTCGCCTTCACCCTCAAACTCCTCGGCCTCAGGAGCAACCTCTTCTTCGATCCTCGGAGCAAGCAATGAGGCAACGGCGGTCTCAAGCTCGTCGAGTATCTCGATACCCTCGGGAATGGTGATGGCATCGAGCCTGATGTTGTCTCCGATATTGAGACCGGATACGTCGATCTCGAATGAGCGAGGGATGCGGTCGGCAGTCGCCTTCACCCTCACCTCGCGATGCATGAACTCCATGATGCCGCCGTCTTCGAGACCGGGAGCGTCACCCACAAGCTCCACCGGCACCAGAGATTCGATCTCCTGGGTCAAGTCAATCTCGTAGAGATCGATGTGCCGCACACCCCGGCGTGTGGGATGCATCTGCAGGTCTTTGATGACCGCGTAGGTCTTCTTGGCCCCACCGTCGCCAAAATCGAGTTCGAGTACCACGGTGTGACCCACCGCGCGCATCCTCTTGAACTCGGCCTCGCTCACCATCACCGGCACCGCTTCCGTGCTCTTGCCGTAGACCACGCCGGGAATCTGACCCGCCGCCCGGGCGCGCCTTGCGGCACTCTTGCCCGTCTCCGTCCTCCGATGTACTTCAAGCCTTACCGTTTCCATGCGACCTCCTTCGATACTGCACGAGCTCGAAGCCCGTTATCTTCACTCCGGTACATTCCGCAGTCCCAACTGCGTATTATGGCAGGATACGGCGGTTTGGTCCGAACGCGTCATCTGTGCGGCCGCCGCACGTCACCTCTGGCGTCGACGCACGCCCTCTCTGGAGTCGCCATCCGCCCGGGACTGGGGCGAGAGAGGGCGAAGCCGCTCACCAGTCACTCACAGCCAGGAGAGGGTCCTTCCCACGAAGAACAGGTAGAAGATGACCAGGAGCCACCCCTCCCAGTGCGAGATGCGGCGGCTCAGCGTGACGAAGAAGTAGAGGAGCGTTGCCACCAGCATCATGGGCAGTCCGAAGCTGATGATGGAGTCCGGAACCACCAGCCGGCCGAACAGAGCCGACACCCCCATGACCGCCAGACAATTGAAGATGTTGGACCCCAAGATGTTCCCCACCGAGATCTCGGTCTTTCCCTTGGAGGCCGCAGCCACACTCACCACGAGTTCGGGCAGGGACGTTCCCAGAGCGACGGCGGTCACGGCAACGGTCTCCGCACCCACGTTCAGTATCTCCGACACGCGGAGCACGCCGACAACCGTGTAGCGGGCGCCCACGTACAGCCCTCCCGCGGAAGCCACGAGCATGACCCAGGTCCACGGGCTGAGCCGGCGATCCTTCTTGCCGAGCAGGTCCCGCATCTCCCGCTCTATCTCTACATCCTCCCCCGAGCGGGCGAACGCCAGGGTATAGAGCAGGTAGACGAGAAGAGCCGCCAGACAGAGGATGCCCTCCGGCATGGTGAAGACTCCATCCCACGCCATGACGGCCATGAGCAGAGTGGAGCCGATGAGCATAGGCATGTCCACGTGGGCCAGCTCGTGAGTGATCCGGAGTTCACTGCCCACGATGGCGGCCACACCGAGCACGAGCAGGATGTTCGCGATGTTGGAACCCACCACGTTGCCGGATACGATCTCGGGCGAGCCCACAGTCACCGCGATGACCGACGACACCAATTCGGGGAGCGAGGTGCCCAAAGCGACGATGGTCACCCCGACCACGAACGGCGGCATTCCGAAGTGGAGGCCCACCCGCTCCGCCGCAGTGGTGAAGAGGTCGGCGGCCTTGACGAGCACGGCCATGCTTACCACGAAAACGACTATCCAGAATGCCAGTGTCATGGTTCTGTTACCATGGCGGCATGACCGCCCTCTTCGCCTCGTTCCTCCTCGTGGCCGTGGCCGAGATGGCCGACAAGACCCAGCTGCTTACCCTATCACTTGCCTGCCGCTACCGGCCACGAAACGTCTTCATCGGGGTGACGCTGGCGATCATGGTGCTGAACGCGGTAGCGGTGGGCATCGGCGCGCTCCTCGGAGCTTTTCTTCCCGTACTGCCACTCAAGATCGGGGCCGGCTGTCTCTTCATCGCCTTTGGCGTCTGGACGCTCCTCGAACACGTCCAACCCACCGGGGATGAGTGTGCCACGCCCAGCAGCCGGGTGGAGATAATGGCGGCGATGGGAGCTTTTCTGCTGGCGGAGATGGGGGACAAGACCCAGCTCGCCACTCTGTCGCTGGCCGCCCGCTATGATGCATATCTCGCGGTGTGGGCAGGGGCCACACTGGGAATGGTGCTGGCCAACGCCGTCGCCGTCGGCATAGCCATGATAGCCGGCTCCCGCCTACCCGAGGGGCTTCTCAGGAAGATATCTGCGGTGCTCTTCGTGGGTTTCGGCGTGTGGACCATCGTAGAGGCCCTGGTGTGACCCCCGCCTCCATCCTCAAGCCTTCCTCGATGACCACTCAGGCCTGTCGCCGCTGGCCGCGCTCCGCGGCGGCAGCGAGGGCGCTTCCCTCCAAGCGGAACGTGCTCCACTCGTCGAGCGCACCGGCCCCCTGTCGGCGGTAGAACGCCTGCGCCCTCTCGTTCCAGTCGAGCACCGCCCACTCCAGCCGGCCGCAGCCTCTCTCTGCGGCGAGGGCCGCCACCCGCTCGAAGAGCATCGTGCCCACACCCTTGCCCCTCTCCGCAGGTCGCACATAGATGTCTTCGATGAACAGACCCCTGCTCCCGAGGAACGTCGACATCGTGGGGTAGAACACCGCGTAGCCGCAGGCCGCCTCACCCTCGACCGCGACAAGCACCTCCGCGCACGGGTCCTCACCGAGCAGGCACTCGCGCAGGCCGGCCTCGCTGGCCGACACCATGGATTCCAACCGCTCGAACGCGGCCAGTTCCTTTATCATATGGAGAAGCTGAACAAGGTCGTGTTCGGTTAGCGGACGTACTGTGTACATCTGCGGAGCTCCCGGTCGGGCCGATGTGAACAGGATCGCGCCCCTGGTGCCGTCGTCGATGGGCTCGACCGGCACGGGGCTTGGGAGAATCTACCACGCCGGCTGCGCAACGCGGTTTTCGCGCACGTTTCCGCGTACGACTCGGACACACGAGGAAAGGACGGCAATGCCGCTTTTTCGACTGCAAGACGGCACGGAGCTTCTTCCCCTCGAGCGGCTGTTGCAGAACGAGGAGGATTACGCCACCACGGTATCCGAACTCGTGTGGCAGCATCCGGAAGCCTTCATGGGGTACGAGGTCCTGCCCATCGCCCTCAACCCCGACATAGGAACCGATGAGCCACCGGGCGCACTGTTTCTTGACGCAAGTGCGCATGTGGTGGTGGTCGAATTCGCACGGGAAGGCGATCGAGGGTTGCTTGCAGGCTACATCGATCACATGGCGTGGGCCGCCAACGCGAAGATCGAGGAGGTGGTCGGCCTCTATCACAGTGGCGAGGAAGGGTTCCGGACCTCATGGCGGTCCTTCTCCGGGCAGGAGCCACCCGAACGAACCGAGCGACCCCCCATCCTGGCGTTGGTCGCAGCCGATATCTACGGTCGGGATATCGCCTCGTTCAACTTCCTGCTCGAGACCAGCGTGGTGCTCCGCATGGTGAGGTCGGCCCTGTTCAAGGACCCGGCGGGCGGGTACATCCTCGGCATCGAAAGGGATGATGCAGCCGGCATCTGAGGTGGCCGGTGGCACGCTGTGGTATGGCTGAGGGTGGGGCGCGGGGCGCCAATTGGCGCTGCAGGCGTGGCGCCGGATGCCATGGTGGCGCTGCGAGTGGGGGAGGCCAGCCGCGCAGCTTGCCCCGGTGGGCACAGCAGGGTACGCTAACAGACCCGGCGCGGGATGGAGGTGAAAGCTGCGTACTATGAGCATGTACCGCCTGATCGGTGCCGGCGTGTTTGCGGCGGCCACCGCTGTGATCGTCCTTCTGGGTGTGCTTTCCGATACCGGTGGCCGCCTACTCACCCGGCAGTTCAGTGTCCCTGTGGGGGAAGCCGGTTTCGCCGGCCTCCAACTGCATCTCGGATCGGCGCCCACCACCATCGAGGTACTGCCCGGAGGCGACACACTGCTTGCCGCCTCTTTGACATCGCGGGATGACCCTCGCCTGCTCATCACCGACGGGGGCTCCTCCGGGGCAGCACAGGCTCTGCGTAAGAGTCTCGTTCTCGAACAGGCACCCGAGGGCAAGATCTCACGGGAATCGGCCGCCGGACCGGATGAACACTGGGAGATCAGCCTCTCGGACAGGATCCCTCTCGACTTGGAGATCAACGTCTCCCAAGGTTCTCTTGTCGCCGATTTGGCCGACGCGCGTCTCGCCTCCCTCGTGCTCTCCGGAGGAGGAAAGGCAGTCGAACTCACTCTGCCTGCCTCCACCGGCGACTACGGCGCCGATATCGACGTGGGCTCAGCCCGGCTCGAGATAAGGCTGTCGGGCACGGGCGAGGGGGGCGCAGACCGGATGCTGACCCTCACAGCGGCTGACGACGGTCTTCTACTCCAGGTGCCAGGCGACATCGGCCTGCGGCTCGAAGGGGAGATCGACGCCCTCGCACGACTCGACGCTCCGCCGACGCTCTCCGACGTGCCCGTCCCCGCCAACGAGTGCCCCATCGACCAAGTTGAGCGCTACCGGGCGCAAGAGACCGCTGGCTTCAGGACCGCGGTCACCCGCATCACCGTACGGGTGGTCGAGTGGCGCACAGGAGCCTTCGTGCTCAGCGCCGCCGGCTCTCAGCCTTAGCCCCGATCCAGGGTCGCACCCCGGCCCGGCGCCGCACCACGGTCTGGCGCCACATCACAGCCGAGCGTCGCACCCCGGTCAACTCATCACCCCAGGCAGTGGCACGCTCCAGCCCCTCCTACCCCCGGAAGAGCAGGTGGCCGCTCTTGGAGAAGGCCCGCGCCCTCACCAGGAAGGCAGCGGTGACGGCCGTCAGGCATCCGGCTCCGTAGATCATAGCGATGACCGTGAACTGGTAGAGCGCCGCGTAGACGGGGTCGGAACCGGCGATCAGCATGCCCGCCATGAGACCCGGTATCCAGACGATCCCCAGGGAGGTGAGGGCGTTCAGGTGGGGGATGAGAGAGGCCCTCACGGCGGCTTGAACGTACCCGCGCACCGTCTGCTCGGGCAAAGCCCCCAGCGACAACCCGGTCTCGATGAGCTCAACGTGGGCCTTCATGTCGGACGTGAGCCTCTCCGACGAAAGTGAGGCGGCGTTCATGCAGTTGGCCACGATCATGCTTCCCACCGGAATGAGGGAGGTGAGTCTGGTGTCGATGGCGCCCACAAGGGCCATTGCCCCGATGACGGGAATCGCACCCGCCGAGATGGCGGCGAGACAGACCGAGAACGCTCCCGGCACACCTCGGGCAAGCCGGCGCGCGATGGCCGCCCCCGCCACAACCATCACGAGAAGCACGGGCACAGCGACCCACGAGGGACCCTTGAAGAGGAGCACGAGCAGGAAGCCGGCGGCCACCACCTGCACCACGCCCCGAACCAGGGCCACAGAAGTGCGCCCGGCGAGCGACACAGAAGCCCGCCGTGCCACGAGTACAGCGATGAACGCCACCACCACCGCAACGCCGGCCTGGGCCAACCCCAGAAACACCGGATCAGAGATGGTACTCGTCAACATGGCTGCACCTCCTGCCTTGTAAACGCGGCTCCATCCTCCTCCAGCCGGACCTTGGGTCGGGAGCCTTAGGGAGACCCGAGGCCGGGCCCTGAGCTGGACCCTGAGCCGGGCCTCCGGCCGCGCCTTAAGCCGGCCTGCGGAATCGGCCGTTCTCGAGTGTCATTACGCGTGCGGCCAGTCGAGCCGCCTGTGCGGCATCGTGGGTCACAAGCACGCAGGCCGGTTCGAACAGGGAGACCACCTTCACCACCAAGGCCTCGACGGCCCGTGCCGCCGCCCCGTCGAGCGCCGAGGTGGGCTCATCGAGCAGAAGCACCTCCGGTTCGTTCGCCAGGGTGCGGGCGAGAGCAACCCTCTGCACCTCGCCACCGGACAACGTGGCGACGTCACGGCCGGCAAGACCGGGAAGGCCCACCTCTGCGAGAAGCCGCTCGACCTGGGCCGTCGACATCGCCTCCCCTCGATACGACGGACCGGCGGCGACATTGTCGCGCACCACTCCCGGAAAAAGCACAGGCCGCTGCATGACCAAGCCGACTCTGCGCCGAACTTCGTGGGCCGGAATGGTGCGATAGTCCACGCCGTCGAGATACACCGTACCTTCGCTGGGATCGTCGAGGCGATTGATGAGACGCAGCAGTGAAGACTTGCCCGAACCACTCGGACCAACCACCGCGAGAATCTCTCCGGCGGCGACCTCGGCATTCACTCCTGCCACAATCGAATGGCCGGCCACCGAGCGACCCAGGTTGTCAAGGGTGAGACGCGGCACAGCGTGATGGGCTCCCTCGTCGGTACGGCCCTCGTACGGCCCTCTACCGTCGGCACCGCCGGGTACGCTGCCCCCGGGTGGGTGCTCGTGAGTCAAGGGGGGCGGCCCGCCGCCGGCAGGCGGCGGGCCGCCCCCGCACTTCCAGAGGGCCCACTCGCGCCAAAGAACCGTCGCCCCTGCAGCAGCCCATGCCGCCCCACCACTCACGGCAGTATTCCTTGGCGCGATCGAAACCGATTGTGCGCTCGAAAACGATACCGAGCGCAAAGAAGAAGCCGTAGACGAGCAGCTTCCCGAACATCACCACCCCCAATTCACGGGTTTCCGACTTATAAGAGTCTGGCCCACACGCACGCACGCGTCAAGGTACCCACCCCACTGTGCGGTCAACTCTTTCACAGGGTAAGGCCGACCACGGCCCCATCTCTGACCGCCCCGGCTATGTACGCCGGCTCGTCGCCCTTCGCATCGCCGACCAAGTAGCGCTCTGCCACTACTCCCTCGAGTGCGTCGTAGAGTTTACTGTCACGCCCATAGGTGGTGACCATCATGACCGTATCGGCCTCGATGAGCTTCCTCCCACCCTCGGCAGTCTCGATCACCAAGCCGTCGCGGTTCACTTCCTTGTAGGTCACACCGGTGTGCACAGGGATACCACGCGCCTCGAGCCAGGGCATCATCCTCACCATCCAGTGGATGAGCTCGCCTCGGCCGACCTGCTCCGCCTCCTCCACGATGGTGACCTGTTTGCCTCGCGTCGTGAGAAACACCGCCGCTTCCAGTCCGGCCAGATCACCGCCTACCACGACCACCCGCTTCCCGGTGGGCAGGAACACCTTCGTGAGCGCCGCCACCCGCTCCGGACCGAGCAGGCTGACCACCTTGCCTGCCCGCTTCTTGAGGTCCTCGGTGCTCACCGCCTTGGAGTTGTCGAGCACCTCGAGGGCGGGGCCCACCGGCCGGCCACCCGTGGCCACGACCACTGCATCCGGCGAGAACTCCTTCGCCTCCTCCGCCGTGATCTCATGACCCAGCTCCACCTTCACTCCCAGCGCCCTGAATTGATGCTGGTAGTACTCGATCAGGGGCTGGAGTTCGTCGGGCTCCTTGCCCTTGATGAGCGAAGCCATGTTCAGAAGTCCTCCCAACCTGGGAGCTCTGTCAAACACCGTCACCTCGTGACCGCGAAGGGCCGCCACCCGCGCGGCCTCGAGCCCAGCGGGTCCAGCGCCCACCACCATCACCCGCTTCTTGACCTCCGCCGGCTCGACCACCATGTCGGCCTCATGGCCCAGGAAGGCGTTCACCCTGCACTCCACGGGAACATTCAGGAAGAGGGTGTGAAGGCAGTAGCTACAGCCCAGGCAGGGACGGATGTCGTCGATGCGGCCTTCGGCGGCTTTGCGGGGCAATTCCGGGTCGGCCATGAGCCGGCGCCCCAAGCACACCAGGTCGACCTCGCCCTCAGCCACCGCCTTGGCGGCGCTCTCCAGACTGAGCCGGCCCACACCGGAGACGGGAATTCCCACCGCCGCCTTGATCTCGGCCGCCTCGGGTATCAGCGCGCCCGCGGGGATGCGGTCAGCCAGCTTCTTGGTGGTGGGTGTGACCTCCGGATACAGCACCAGGTCTGGGAACGCGCACAGCCAATGCTCTCCGTAGCCGTAACCGCTCACCTGGAGGTAGTCGGCCCCCGCAGCCTCGAACATCGTGGCGAACTCGATGGCCTCCTCGTTGGTGGTGCCGAGCTCGTGCCCCCACTCCTTGCCGTTCATCCGCACGCCGACGACGAACTCCTCACCACAGAGTTCACGCACGCGGCGCAGGATCTCCACCGAGAAGCGAGCCCTGTTCTCCAAGCTGTCACAGCCGTACTCGTCGGTACGCTTGTTCTGGATCCTTGACAGGAAGGCGTTGACCAGGGCGTAGTGAGCCATGTGCATCTCCACGCCGTCGAAGCCCGCCTCCTTCACCCGGCGCGCCGCCTGCCCGAACTTCTCGACCAGGCCGTGTATCTCATCGACCGTGAGCTCCCGGGCCACGGCCATGGTCGGCTCCGCCGGAGGATCGAGGGAGGAGGGCGCCACCGGCTGCTGACCCTCAGGCTGCAGCGGGCTGTGCGCCGGCCCGGCGTGCGTAATCTGTACGACGGCCGGTCTACCCTGCTCGTGGATGGCCTCCGCAAGCCGTGCCAACCCCGGTATATAGCGATCGTCGTCCAGTCTCACGTGAGGTGAGTTGCTCGCCCCCAACGGGTACTCGCAGATGCTCTCCTCCACCGTGACCAAGCCGACTCCTCCCTTGGCCACGTTCTCATAGAAGGCCACGATGCGGTCCCCGATCGATCCATCGGATTCAGGGTATATGAACCACTGAGCCGGCTTCACGATTCGGTTCTCAAGCTCAAGACCCTTCAGATTGAAGGGCTCGAACAGCGGAGCGTACTTCTTGACAGGCATACTCCACCCTCCTCGGTTTGCCTTGATTACGGTCATCCATACCCAAGACAACCGCGCAGCATGCGGGCTGCACCGCCCCCATCGATGTCCTACAATGGGTCCATGCACGCCGACACCCCTGCTGCCAAAGACGCGCCTCCTCTCTACTACGAGGAACAGCGGCCCGCTGCGTGGTGGCTGTGGCTCCTGGTGACGATTGTGGCCGGCACCCAGTGGTGGGCCTTCGTGCAGCAGATCATCCTCAGACGCCCCTTCGGCAACAACCCCGCACCGGACCTCATGGTCTGGGCCTTCGTCTTCCTCTTCGGCATCGGTCTCCCCCTCTTCTTCTACTACCTGCGCCTGGTCGTCGTGGTCGAGGAAGGCACGCTGCGGGTGAGGTTTCCTCCTTTCAAGGGCAGGCTCATTCCCTTGGAACGCATCGCCGCGAGTGCCGTCGTGACCTACAGCCCCCTCAGAGACTACGGAGGCTGGGGACTGCGCATCTCGCGGCACGGCCGAGCCTACAACGCTCACGGTAACCGAGGGGTGCAACTGGTTCTGGACAACGGCGAGCGGATCCTGGTGGGCAGCCAGCGGCCGGAGGAACTGCACATGGCCATTACCGCCGGCGCTGCTAGAATATCGCCATGAGCATCGGCAGGCTGATCATACGCTGGGTCATCGTCGTGGCCGCCCTCATCCTAGCCGTGTGGATCGTGCCCGGCATACGCATCGAAGGTACGAACGCCTGGGTGGCGGTCGCCGTGATGGCCCTCATCCTCGGTTTCGTGAACGCAATACTGAGGCCTCTGCTGCGCCTGCTGTCCTGCGGCCTCATCTTCCTCACCTTGGGCGTGTTTCTTCTCGTGATCAACGCCTTCACGCTCTGGCTCGCCTCTTGGATGGCGGTCAACTGGTTCGACGTCGGCTTCGTGGTTGATGGCTTCTGGGGCGCCTTCTTCGGGGGCATCATCGTGAGCATAGTCTCCTTCCTCCTGTCGCTGGGCATCAAAGAGTGATCCCCGCCGTCATCACCATCGGGATCGACCCGGTCATCTTCGAGCTGGGCCCTTTCGCGGTCCGCTGGTACGGAGTCTTCATCGCCCTGGCTGCGGCCACCGGTTTCTCCATGTGGGGTCGCAAAGCCGTGCTGAAGGGCTTCGACATGGTGGATGTCCTGCGGGGTGTGGTGTTCATGCTCATAGGGGGTCTCATCGGTGCCCGCCTCTTCCACATCGTCGACAATCTGTCTTTCTACTTGGAGAATCCCGGTCGGCTCTTCCAACTGCAGGTGATCGGACTGGCGGTCTATGGGGGCGTCGCCGGCGGAGCGCTGGCCCTCTTCATCTACTGCCGCGTGCGTAAATTGCCCTTCTTGCGCCTCCTCGACTGCGGTGCTCTCGCCATGCCCACCGCCCAGCTCGTCGGCAAGTTCGCCAACCTCATCAACGGCGACACCTGGGGCTCACCCACGGGACTCCCCTGGGGTCTCGTCTACACGCATCCGAACACCCTGCTGCCCGAAAGCCTGCTCGGCGTCCCCACCCACCCTGCGCCCATCTACGAACAGCTCTGGCTGCTCGTGGTGATCGGCGTCGTGTGGTGGGCCCGAAAGCACTTGAAGGTCGACGGCCAAGCCTTCATGCTCTACGTGATGATGTATTCCGTGGGGCGGTTCATCATCACCTTCTTCCGGGTGAACAACCCCATCCTGCTGGGGCTGAAGGAGGCGCAGGTCATCGCCCTCGCCGCCATCGTGGTGTTGCTGCCCCTTTTCATCTACCTGCAGCGTCGCGGCCCCAAGGCGGCTCCGCCTCCCGTGGCCTATCCCGCCAAGAAGACGTCCGCTGCTACGGCGGTCACATCGTCGGGAGGCTCCCCGTCCAAGAGGTCCTCCGGCAAGAAGAAGCAGCAGTCCAAGCCACAGCGCCGCAAGAAGTAGGCGGCGCCGAGAGCCGCAGCCAAGGCACCACGCCGGGCGCGGCCCAAGCGCTACGCCAGGCGCCACCTCAGGCGCCACCCCGGCCGAGTCACGGTAGTCGAGACACGAGACACGAGGCTTTCCAAAAGGCCGACTCGGGGATACTATGCTTCTAGGAGGCCCTCGCGTGCACCTGCGAAGCGGCCTTCTATCGGCGGGGGGCACCGGCAACCACGAGACGGCATCCCCCAAGAAGCCGGCACGTCCGCCGCCCCGGTCATGCGCAGCAAGGGGGAATTGTGACGAGCCCGAGTGAGCCACCGGCCGACCAAGGCGCCGCCCTCGAGATGCGCCTTCAGAAACTCGAAGCCGAGCTGGAGGCTGCCCACGCCGAAGTCGAAGCCATGCGCCGAGATGCGGAACGCCATCGGACGCTCTTCGACACGATGGCTCAAGGAGTTCTCTACCAGCTCGCAGACGGCACCATCACAGCCGCCAACGCCGCGGCCCTGCACATACTGGGCCTCGACCTCGATGACATCACCAACCGTACCTCCCTCGACCCACGCTGGAACACCATACACGAGGACGGTTCCGCGTATCCGGGAAGCGAGCATCCCACCATGGTGGCCCTACGTACGGGCCTGCCGGTCCGCGACGCAGTGATGGGCATCTTCAACCCCGTGGAGAACGACTACCGCTGGATCAAGATCAATGCGGTACCGCAGTTCCGCGACGGCGAAGCGAAGCCCTACCAGGCGTACGTCACTTTCGAGGACATGACCAGTGAACACCGGGCCCGAGTGGCTCTTCAAGAAAGTGAACAGCTTCTCCAGCAGGTGTTCGACATCCTGCCGATCGGACTCTGGATAGCCGACGCGAAGGGCAGATTGCTCAGCGGCAATCCGGCGGGAATCCGAATATGGGGTGCGGAGCCACTCGTGGATCAGGGAGACTACGGCGTCTTCAAGGCCCGCCGCCTGCCTTCCGGAAAAGAGATCGCGCCCGACGACTGGGCCCTCGCCCATACCGTGAACGAGGGCGTCACCGTAGTCGACGAGCTGCTCGAGATCGAGACGTTCGATGGGTACAGGAAGGTGATCATGAACTACACGGCTCCGGTCCTCAGCAAGGACGGCACCGTGCAGGGAGCCGTTGTGGTCAACCAAGACCTCACCGAGACGCAGCAGGCGCAAGAGGAGAACCGGCTTCTCGCCGAGCTGGTGAGCCTCTCGCCGGTGTCTATCACCGTCCATGATTTCGAGGGCAATTTTCTGTTCGCGAATACCAAGACTCTCGAGATGCACGGCTACAGCCGTGAGGAGTTCATGGAACTCGGCTTACGACGACTCGATACCGAGGAGAGCGCTGCGCTGGCACCCGAGCGGATGCAGACGATCAGGGAAAAGGGGCAGGCTTCTTTCGACGTGACTCATCGCCGCAAGGACGGCTCCACCATCCCGCTTCATGTCGAAGTCCGGACAATCTCTTGGGGTGGTGAAGAGGCCATCCTCAGCATGGCGACCGATATCTCCGAACGCCTCCGCTTGGAACGGGAAATGATCGAACTGGAACGCAGGCTGATGCACACCCAGAAGCTGGAGAGCCTGGGAGTACTCGCGGGCGGCTTGGCTCATGATTTCAACAACTTGCTCATGGCCGTCATCGGTAACCTCGACATGGCTCTCGCCGAACTCTCCGCCGCTTCCCCCGCTCACACGTCCATCGAAGAAGCCCTGCAGGCCGCACGCGGGGCCACAGACCTCACTCGACAGATTCTCGCCTATTCGGGCAGAGCCCGACTGGAGAAGCGCATCATCAACCTGAGCACACTCGTGGGCGAGAACGCAGACATGCTCCGGGTGGCTGTTCCCCGCAACGTGACCCTCGAAGATGACCTCCCTGCAGATGTGCCCCCAATCGTGGGAGATCACTCGCAGCTCCAGCAGGTGGTCATGAACCTCATCACCAATGCGGCTGAGGCAATAGGGACCAAGGCCGGCGTTGTCCGTGTATCGACCGGACGAGCGGACTGCGATGAAGACTACCTGGCACGCAGCCGTCTCGAAGAGAAGCCATCCCCGGGCGGCTTCGTGTGGCTGGAGGTATCGGACACCGGCTCGGGCATGGACGAGGCCACCGAGGAGCGTATCTTCGAACCCTTCTTCACCACCAAGTTCACCGGCCGGGGTCTGGGGATGTCGGCGGTGCTCGGTATCATTCGCGGGCACGAAGGCGCCCTCATGATAGACAGTGCTCCCGCCAGAGGTACGGTGATCCGTGTGCTCTTTCCCGAATCAGCCGCTTCCATCGCCGGATATCTGCCGAGGGCGGCAGCCACGGAGTCCAGCGAGGCACAGGACCGGGCCCACGCAATTCGAGGAACCGTTCTGGTGGTCGATGATGAGGAGGCTGTGCGCAATCTCTGCACCCGAATGGTCTGCCACTTCGGTTTCGAGGTGAGACAGGCCGCCAATGGGTTGGAAGCCCTCCGAGCGATCGGAGCGGCCTCGGACGAAATAGCCGCGGTCATTCTCGATCTCACCATGCCGACAATGGACGGCCTGACCGCCCTCTCCCGGATACGCCATCTGAAACCCAAACTCCCGGTGATCCTCTCGAGCGGATACGCGCGGGAGGACGTCACGGAGAGGTGCGCCGCGAACCGGCCGGCCGGCTTCATTCAGAAGCCCTATCGACTCGAAACCCTCCGGCAAGAGCTCGCGCGCGTACTGGGTATAGATCTGTGATGCCGCCGCGGGCACCATGTCGCCTGCCTCGACCTGTTTGCCCGGCAAAGCCGCCTGCGTCCGCCGGTCCTCTCGCAGCCTAGGGACGGTCCGCCATTGCCTTGTAGGTGAGACGGGGTGGCTCTGCGAGCACCGTCGTATCGGGCGGAACCGATTCGGTGATCCACACGTTGCCGCCGATGACCGATCGAGCCCCGATCACCACGTCGCCGCCAAGAATGGTTGCCCCCGCGTAGATGATGACCTCGTCCTCGATGGTGGGATGGCGCTTCACTCCTCCACGGAAGCGGTCACCACAACCCTTGGGCAGCGAGAGTGCACCCAGGGTCACACCTTGATATACGCGCACGTTCTTGCCGATACTCACCGTCTCGCCAACCACCACCCCCGTGCCGTGATCGACGACGAACCCCTCTCCTATCGACGCACCGGGATGGATGTCGATGCCGGTGATACCGTGCACGTGCTCGGTCATGATACGCGGCAGCAGAGGCACTCCGAGTTCGAACAGACGATGAGCCAGCCGGTACACGTAGGTGGCCTGGATACCGGGATATCCGAATATGATCTCGTCCGGGCTCGCGGCCGCCGGATCACCATCGAAGGTGGCCCGTACGTCGGTGGCCATCAGGGCACGGATTCGAGGGATGTCCTCGAGCAGCGCCAGAGCCGCTTCATGCCCGAAGGCGGCACAATCGGAGCACTCGCGCCCGTATCGATAGCAGTCGTGGCGCACGCTGAGGGCGATCTGCTCCGCCAGAAGATCGAACACCGTAGTCGTGGTCCGGCCGACCGCATACCGCAGAGTAATGGGGTCGACCTTCTCCCTGCTGAAGTACCCAGGAAAGAGTAGGTCACGCAGCATGTACAGAATCTTGACGGTCACCTCGCGGGAGGGAATGGGCTCGAAGTCTACGTGACTGTAGCCGACGCAATCCTCACAGCTGTGAATGACCGTCTCCACCACCTCCGGCAGCTGCAGATGGTATCGAGCGGTATCAGAGGTCTCCACTCTGCACGAATCGTGACGTTCCTGCAGTACCTGCTTGTCGTCACTCATTGTCATAATGCTCTTCACCTTCCGTACATCAACATGCCCAATACAGCACCGGCTGGACACTAACGTGGCTTCTTGATTGGATTGTAGCCCGTCGGGAAGAATGAGGGCGGAGCGCGCGGCCGATAGACACAACAGAGCAAGGAACACATGCAGGCACAGGAGCAGGTGAATACTGTGAAGGTGGGCCCGCCACATGCGAAGGGCGGTACAGGAAGTCCCGGCGAGAACAACGCCACTCCACGGCAACGGTTCTTCTTCGACAGCACCATGGGCTTCCTGCTCGGCATCGTAGGATTGCTCGTCCTGATGCTCGTAGCGATCGCCATTGTGGTGCTGCTCGTGGGCCAAGGGCAGTAGGCTGGGTGAGAAGCGGCTCCGAACTGCGACCACGGCGGCTCCGAGCTGCAACTACGGCGGCACACGATATCATCACCACGACAAGACTGCGGAGGTTGTCACATTGCGCTCGTTGGACAGGCTGAAAGAGGAAGCCCTACACCCTGAGCACACCCACAGGGAGATACTCGGGGTGGCCGGCAGCCCCCGGAGTGGGGGCAACTCCGACATACTCCTGGATTACATACTGGAGGACGCTGCCGGCCAAGAGATACCCGCCCACGCGGTACGTCTGCGCGATCTGAGTTTCGACACCTGCATGGGCTGCGAAAGGTGCCGGGCCGACAAGATCTGTACCGGACGCCTGGACGGGCTGTCGCTTCTCTACCCCGACATCATCTCGGCGAGAGGCTTGGTGCTCGTATCCCCGGTTCACAACTACAACATCACCGCGCTGATGAAAGCCTTCATCGACCGGCTCTACTGCTTCTACAACTTCGACAACGAACACCCCCGGGGATGGTCGAGCCGCTTGGGCGATCAAGGACGCAAGGCCGTCATCGCAGTGGTCGGAGAACAGGAGGACCCGAAAGACATGGGCATTGCGCTCGAGGCGATGAGGCTCCCGCTCGAGGCGTTGGGCTACGACATAGTCGGCGAGACAACCGTACTCAGCACGTTCAAACGAGCCCAGATCCGGAAGGATGACGAAGCCGTGGCCCGGGCACGGCGACTCGGCGAGAATCTTGCCGGCGCGATGGCTGCCGACCCTTCCTGAGAGCGCCACGATCGGGCTCTTGGGCAGAGCCGAGGTCACACCATCACCAGGTACCCTCCGATGGTGTGACTCAAGACCTTCGCGGGCACGGAGTGCCGGTGGGCGTCGTCCCTCAAGTAGACATCGATTGCCTGCCTCCAGTCGAGCCGGAGCCTCCTCAAAGCCGAGCGGCGGGATGGCGGAGCGGCGTGCGAATCGAACACACCCGGGACGGGCCTACCGCCCCACACCGGTTTTGAAGTTCACCAGTGGCACCCGCACCGAGGACCACCGAGACCCACAGATGGCTTTAGAAAGCGGTTTCCAGCGAGGCCATCCTCACCGGGGCACACGCTCGAACACCGAGAAACACCCTGGTGGGTGCCAAAATGGTGCCAATTCTGCCGACCCGCCGGATCCATCGAACACTGCCTACACCAGCGGACGATAGGCAACCCGAGCGATCTCCTCTGCAGCGCTTCATGGAATAAACCCCCTCGACACAGGAGCGAGACTTAGAGACTGGTAGCGTCTGCTCCTGGACAGCACAAGGTGACTGGATGGTTTGGCCACGCAGCGGCCCGCCTGGGCCACACGGTTGCCGCGGCGAGCTCCGGGCTCGTGAGCTTCGTAGTGAGCTAGGGGTGTCTGGGATCTCCTGCGACGCGTTTCCTCCCACCGGTTGACCCCAGCACTTGGCAATGTATCACCGTGCGCCTTCCCGGTGCATACAAGGATGACATCCGCCCGCAGTCAGCCCCGTTTGGGGTGACGTACACCCGACGCCCTCTCCCGACATGTGATCGACCTGCCCGGTGTCTCTCAGTTTGAGTGTCGAACACGGATTGACATGGCTTGGGGAGAATGGTCTAATTAGGGTACTGGATACTGTACCCTAACACTGACCTCAGGGAGTCGCCCATGACAGTTCAGACGGCAGACGACCCCATGGCCGGTTTTGCTCTCGAACGGCCGGCAGCTATGCGCACACGGGTGTCCGACTACCTGCGCAGCCAAATCGCCAATGGCAGCCTACCCCGCGGGACCCGCCTGGTTGAGACCGAACTGGCAGAAGCCATCGGCGTGTCTCGCACGCCAATTCGGGAAGCCCTACACGCACTCGAAAGAGAGGGCCTTGTCGAGTCTCTTCCCAGAGTGGGCTATCGTGTTCGGGAGATCGAGTGGGAAGAGGTCGAGCAGGTCTGCGAGATCCGCACCGTCAATGAAGTACTTGCGGCCCGCTGGGTTCTGGACAGGCTCAACACAGATGTACTTGCTCGACTTGAGGCCAACGTGGCCGCATGCGAGGCTGCCGTGGCGTCCGGTGAAATAGGTCGGATTGCTGAGTTGGACGGTGAATTCCATGAGATTCTCGTAGGCGCGAGCGGTTCAAACCGGCTCCTAGAGATCTGTCAGAACCTCCGTCACCACATGGTGCTTTTCCGCATGGAAACGTTTCGTGACCACGAACTGGCGCGGATGGCAACGGTTGGGCACCGTCAAATCGTAGAGTGCCTCAAGGCCGGCGATGTGGAAGCCGTGGAGGAGGCAGTTCGTTCCCACCTGCAAGACGCAAAGCGTTCAATCGGGCAAGTACACACGTAAGGCAGAGGTGCGCACATGAACGAGCACAGCGTGGAGAAGCTAACTGTTGCTGTTGTGGGCGGAGGCAACGGCTCCTACACGGTGGCAGGAGACATGACGCTGCTGGGCCACCGCGTCCGATTCTGGCCTGACCCACGGGACGGTCACCCATCCGTGCTTGACCACGGCACCATCACGGTGACCGGCATCGGGCGAACAGGCATAGCCGAGCTTGACTTGGTGTCTCAAGACGTGGGCGAGGTGATCGGCGGGGCGGATGTTGTGGTCTGCACAGACCCAGCCTTCACGCAGAAGGATCGCGCGCAGCGCATTGCTCCCCATCTCAGTGACGGTCAAATCGTTTTGCTGTCCCCGGGTTCTATGGGTTCCTATCTGGTTGCGGCTGCCGTTCGGGAACTCGGAAACAAGGCCGATGTGACCTACGCGGAGCCGGGAACGCTGCCCTATCTCACTCGCAAGATCGGGCCGGCAGAGGTGCAGGTCAGCGGCTGGGGCGTGCATCTGCCGATTGGGGTGTTTCCCGCCAAGCGTACGGAGTGGGCGGTAGAACGTCTTCGGGCCATGTTCTCAGGGGCCCACCCGGTGGAAGACTCACTCGCGGTGGCACTGCTGAACGTGGGGCCGATCATACACTCTGTACTGGTGCTGCTGAACACCGGCCCGATTGAACACTTCGAAAGCTGGGACATCCACAACGAAGGCACCACTCCCTCGGTCAAGAAGCTCATCCTGGCGCACGATGACGAACGCATCTCGGTTCGAAAGGCCCTCGGTTACTCAGAGCCTCACTATCCCATGGCAGACCACTACGATCCGCAACGAGACAATGAGTGGATGTATGGGCGCGGCGCCCACACCGATCTTGTGAAGAGCGAGAAATGGCGGGAGTCTCTTGGCTTCTCTCATCGCTACATCCAGGAAGACGTACACGAGAATCTCGCCCTGTTGGCCAGCATCGGAGACTTGGCAGGCGTGGAGACGCCCATAGCTGATTCGATTCTCAGGCTCGTCGGCGTGATCACCGGCCAAGACCATTTGCACGAGGGCCGAACCCTCGCCAACCTGGGTCTTGGCGACATGACCGCGGCCGAACTGCAGCAGCTGCTACAGGAGGGGCCGGGATCATGAGCGCAGCGACTGAATCCGACACCAACGCTGGCGCACGGACGGACTCCAACCCGCCCGTCGGTATCGTGGGTCCGGGCCGGATGGGCGTAGGTATTGCCACCGCGATCCTGCTGGCCCAGAAGGGTCACAATATCCGCCTCTTGGACCTGAAGAAGCGGTCGAAGGAGGAGGAGTACTCCGCACTCGTCCGCGCCAAGGATGAGATTGGCGCCAATCTCGATCTGTTGAGAGACCTCGGCCTTGTCGGTGCCGAGCCTGCTAGTCTGCTGGACAACGTCTCCCTTCATCGTGAACCCGAGTGCCTCCAGGATACTCATTTGGTGTTCGAGGCCCTCCCGGAAACGGTTGACGCTAAGCGTCCTTTCTTCGGTCTGGCAGATGAGTATCTTCCGGCAGACGGCATCATTGCTTCCGCAACCTCTAGCTTTGATCTTGGTCTGTTCCGTGAACTGAGCAGCAGACCCGAGAGGGTCGTCACTGCCCACTGGCTCAATCCGGCCTTTCTCATACCGCTCGTTGAGGTGGCCAAAGCTGAGTGGACCGACACAGCTGCCGTGGATTATGTCGTCGAGTTCTTGCGGTCCATCGGCAAGACCGCTCTCGCGATCAAGGACAGCCCTGGCTTCATCGTGCCCCGCATTCAGACAGCGGCCATGAACGAAGCCGTGCGCATCTTCGAGGACGGGGTGGCGTCACCCGCTGACATCGACACTGCAATCAAGGCCGGATACGGATTCAGGTTGGGCGTGTTCGGCATCATTGAGTTCATCGATCTAGGTGGAGTGGATATCTTGGCCCATGCTGGAGCTTTCTTGCATGAGCGCTTGGGTGGCGCCCAGTACGACCCGCCGCAGTCGGTCAAAGACAAGATGGCCGCGGGAGAAGTCGGGCCACGAAGCGGTCGCGGCTACTACGATTTCGCAGGCGTGGATACGGCAGCCCTGTTCCGCGATCGGTACCAGGCATTTGTGGAATTGCTTCGGCTCTACGGCGAGTCATCGCACCTGAGTTTTCTGGGAGGAATCGGTACTCCGGACAAGTAGGAGAGGGGGCCTGAGGGAGTTAGGGGGTCAGTGTGAGCGAACTGACATAGCTGTAATTCACAGAACGTCCACACGAGTCACGGGACGGCCGTAATTCGATTCGGCAGAGCGAGTGAGCAGCGTTCACACGATAGGGGGTATCCATGTCATTCCGCACTGCATTGCCAAAGCTGTTGTTTGTACTTCTTGCCAGCCTTCTAGTCATGGCCCTTGTTGGTTGTGGCGGGACGGAGGCAACCACCACGACTGCCGGCGAAGCCACCACAACAACCGCGGGCTCGACAGAGACAACCGCGCCGGGTGACGAATTTGAAGGTCTAGCACCCATCACGCTGACGTATTCACACTTTGCCCCGGCGAGTACGTTTCCCTCCCGTCAGATGCAGCACTGGGCCGACGAGATCAACAAGCGCACCAACGGAGTCGTGACCGTGGAGACATTCCCGGGAGGGACACTGCTTGATGCTGCTCAGACATGGGACGGCGTGTTGCAGGGAGTGGCCGATATCGGCCTTGGTGCCCCGTCGTACGATCCTGGGCGGTTCCCCATCACATCCGGGCTCTCGCTGCCGGTCGGCTTCCCGAACTCCACAGTTGCGAGTCTCACCTTCTGGGATCTGCTTGAGGCCGGCTACCTCGATGATGACTACAAGGATTTCAAAGTCATAACGGTGTTCACGGGAGAGCCCGGGTATCTGCAGACCAAGACGCCCGTCACCTCTCAAGCGGACCTGCGCGGCATGAAGCTGAGGGCGGCGGGAACAGGCGTTCCTGTGCTTGCGGCCCTTGGTGCCTCTCCAGTAGGCATGCCTATGACTGACGTTCCGGAGGCTGTCCAGACGGGCCAGATAGAGGGAACCATGGTGTCACGTGAGGTCCTACAGGACTTCAAACTTGCGGAGCAACTCAAGTACGTCACCAACTATCCGACAGTGGTTGTGTCCTTCGCCGCTGTGATGCGACTCGACAAGTTCAACGCACTTCCCGCGCCTGTTCAGAGGGTCATTGAGGAGATGGGCCGCGAAATGGCCGAGTGGACCGGCCGCTACCACGATGAAGAGAACGTGGGCGCGGCAATGAAATGGGCGATCGAGGAGCAAGGTCTGAGCGTGGTGGAGCTTGCTGAGGGCGAGAAGGCCGCGTGGGACGAAGCTCTCACACCGTTGGTCGAGGAATGGATCCAGCAATCCACTGCAGCGGGGATTGCCGCTCAGGAGTTCTTGGACAAGCTGTACGAACTGCGTGACAAGAACATCGCGGAGGTTGGGGCCTAGAGAGGATCTGACCCCGGTTGTCCCGGACGGAGATTCGGTTTGTTCTCCGTCCGGGATCCAGCCCATCTCGGCACACAAACGAACGGAAGACACACCTTCTGCAGGTCTCTGCGAACCCGCTCGAAGGAAGGCACGCAGATGCGATCTCTTGAAAGGTTCACCAAGCTACTGACCAGGGGAATGGCCGCGCTCGCCGGTCTTGGGTTACTTGCAATGATGTCCGTGACCGTGTACGACATATTCATGCGGCTCTTCGCCAGGCCGTTTCCGGGGACGTTCGAACTCGTTGGCTGGCTGGCCGCCTTTACGGCCTCCTTCGCCCTCGCCTACACCCAGATGTATCGACAGCACGTGGCCATAGACCTTCTGGTGAAGAAGTTCGGTGATCGTGCCTGCGCCTACATCGGCGCCGTCGTCAACTTGGTCTCGGCCGTGCTCTTCGGCTTCGTTGCCTACCGCATGTTTGTGTATGCGGGCACGCTTCAGGCCAGCGGATCCCTTTCGGAGACCATGAGGGTCATCTACTACCCTTGGGTCTACTTAGTGTCCGTCGGCTTTGCGAGCCTGGCAGTCGCTCTCGTGACTGACTTTGCGCGGTCAGTGCGCGAGTGTGTGACTGGTCAGCCTCAGGAAACGTGGTAGGTGAGCTGTGAAGAGATACAGAATGTACTCAACGCCACAGCTCGCCCTGCCAAATAGCGAGGCTGCATCATGAGCCCAACATTGGTGGCCATCTTGGGCATAGTCCTCATGTTCGCTCTCATGATGCTGCGGGTTCCGGTGTCTTTCGCGATGCTCATTGCGGGTGTTGTCGGGAACGCCTTGATGCTCAACGCCTCAGTCTCGCTGCACATGCTGGCAACGAACGTCTGGAGTCAGTTCTCCTCGTACAGTCTGAGCGTTGTACCCATGTTCGTGCTCATGGGGCAGATTGCATTTCATTCGGGGGTTACCGAACGGCTCTTCAACGCGGCCCAAAAATGGGTGGGTCGACTCCCTGGAGGCCTAGCCGGCACCACAGTGCTCGCGGCAATGGGCTTCGGTGCAATCTGCGGATCGAACTCCGCCACGACGGCCACAATGGGAACGATCGCATTGCCCGAGATGAAGAGACACAACTACGACCGAGCCCTGAGCACCGGGGTGGTATCGATTGGCGGAACACTTGGCGTTGTCGTTCCTCCCAGCGTGGTCTTGATCATTATCGCCGTGCAAACGGAGCAGTCAATTACACGGCTCTTCTTGGCAAGTATCGTCCCGGCTGTGCTGGTGACGCTTCTTCTTCTGGCAACTGTGTTCGTGTTGTGCCTGAGGAACCCCGCTCTGGGACCCCGAGCTGAGGTCACCACTCTGAAAGAGAAGATGGTCTCGCTGCTCGGGGTCATTGAGGTGTTGGTCCTGTTCGTGTTGGTGATCGGAGGAATGTACGCTGGCTGGTTCAGTCCGACAGAAGCAGGAGCGGCCGGTGCATTTGGTGCGTTGCTCATAGGAGTCGCCAGAAGGAAGCTATCGCTCAAGGGACTCATTCAGGCGGCGGGAGAAACCTTGCGCACGACCGGGATGGTGTTCCTGCTGATCACGGGTGCCGTGCTGTTCGGTCGATTTCTGACGGTGACGCGTTTGCCATTCACCATCGCAGAGTGGGCTAGCGCTCTCCCCATTCCCGCATTGGGTGTGTTGGTTGTGGTGCTGCTCATATTCCTCATTGGGGGCGCGCTCATGGACGCGCTCGGTTTTCTCGTGGTGACGATACCGATCTTCTTCCCATTGGGTTTGGCTCTTGGGTTCGATCCGGTGTGGTTCACCGTTATCCTGACACTCATCACTACCATGGGTGCGGTTACTCCCCCCGTCGGAGTGAACGTCTTCGTGGTCAGCGCTCTCGCTCCGGATGTTCCGATTCACACCATATTCCGGGGCACTATGGTTTTCCTCATTGCGTATGTGCTGGCGATTGCCCTCTTGATGATCTTCCCGCAGTTGGCGGTCATGCTACCGAATTCAATGCTGTAGGAAGCGCCACGCGCTTGATGCGAGCAACTGGAACATGGGCTCTGGCTGTGAACTGCCGCACGGAGCACTCGTCTGAGGGGCGAGTGCTCCGTGCCGCAGAAACCTCAAGCAGGTGATGACGCTTGCCAAGTCCTGTTTCGCCTGAGGGTCTTGGAGCAGGTAGGCCAAGCCCTGGGTGCAGAGCACCTCTCCCTGGGTGGAGAAGGAGGCGAACTGGGCCAGGTGGCCAAGCAGGGTCGATATCATCGCCTATCTCCCACATGCGGGGCTCTCATCCTCGCACTGCTTCCCGGTAGGCATCGGTCAGCAGATCGAGCACCTCGTCAGTTGTGTCTCTGATAGTCTTGCCTTGGCCAATGGCCTCTGCACCGAGAAGCTCCTCAAGCTCTCTGAGCGATCGAGGAGCGGTTCTCTCCAGCACACTCCGGTAGAGCGACAGGGACGGTCCGCCGTCATTCCATACGGTGACCAGTCCAGAGCCGGTTTTCAGCAGACGGGGAAGCAGGGTGAGTCTGCCGGTCTTGCCGTGGTAGGTGTCTAAGGTACACAGGCCCTCGGCGTGGAGACGCGTAGCCCACTCGGTGAGCCGGCGAAGTTCGGGGCGGTGCTCAGTGTGTTCGATTGAACCCGTCGTCGGCCTTGCCGATGTCAATCTGCCCGGCCCCGTGTTCCCCGAGTGACCGCTCTTGGCTTCACGGGAATGGGGTGCTGGGTCGGAACGATAAGTCAGCGCCGACTCCTGGGACGACTGGGGACTTCGTGGGGTGTAGTCCGACGTGATATAGTTCAAGTTACGCGAGTCAGCGGATGCAGGCGTCGCGCATTTGATCAGGAGTCGCAGGTGCGACTACCACAACCGAAAGGAGCTTGCTATGGCGAGCACATTCACCATTCGCGCGCCCTACACTCGTAGAGTGCCAGACCCCGTATTCGGGGAGACTCACGGGATAACCCGTCACATTCTTTTTGTTCCGGTTTCAAACATGCCTCAGGGGATGCCTCTCGACCCAAACCCGCGGGCACAGAACACTAATAGACGCGTTTACCAAGATGTTAGGGCAAGCCTCTTGAACGAAGAGGGGGAGCCTGGAACGTTCCATCTCAAGCACAAAGGCATCACTATCGTTGCGGACAGAGTTCACCGGGTTGACGACTCCAGTGATGCTTATGAAATCACGTTTGGCGAGGGACAGGGCATCATCGACGGGGGACACAGCTATCGCCTCATAACCGATATGCTAAAGAAGGGGGAAGAAATTCCCGACGGTCAACATGTGAAGGTAGAGGTCTTGACCAACCTTCCTCCTGACTGGATTCCCGAGATTGCTGGGGGCCTCAATACTTCTGTCCAAGTTCAGCCGATGAGCCTGGACAATCTCAAAGGCAGGTTCAAGGAGTTGCAGGGTATTCTCAAGGATGAGCCCTATGCGTCAAAGATTGCGTGGAAAGAGAACGAGGGTGGAGAATTCGATGCGCGTGACATCATTAGTCTTCTCTACTGTTTCAATGTATTTGAGTTCCCCAATAACGGTGAGAAGCAGCCCACCGAAGCCTACTCCTACAAAGCCAAGGTGCTCGACCATTTTGAGAAGAACCCGGCCCAGTACCATAGGCTCAGTCCTATACTGAAGGACATCCTTAAGCTTCATGACACTATAGGCATGCACGCTCGGGACCTCTACAACAGTGATGGGGGCCGCGCTGGCAGCGTGCATTTCGTGGAGGACCGAAAGCGCGGAGTCTTTGAGTTCCCCTTCATCGGAGAAAGGTCGAAATACCGCCTGATGAATGGTGCCCTGTACCCCATGTTGGCCGCGTTCAGGTGGATGGTGGAGGAAGACCCGGACGCGGGTAACGTTCGATGGAAAGGCGGCTTCGGCAGCGTCCTTAGGCTCTGGGACGAACTGGGAGCAGAACTCATGCGAACATCAGTGCAGGCAGGGAACGACTTAGGTCGCAATCCCAATGCCCTTGGCAAGAGTAGCAACCATTGGTCTAACTTGTATACCAAAGTGGCGATGAGGCAGCTGCTGGCTGCGAGTTAGCACCTAGCCCCTGAACTTCCGTGACCACGCCCACGGGCGCCGAGGATACCGATTCGGCTGTGGGCGTGGTCTTTACCCACAATCAGGCCCCACCGCCTCCGGCTCCTCCTCGATCCACTGATCCTTCACGGCCGCGGCCTTTCTCAGGATGAGCTGCTTGATGTCATCCATCTCTTCTGCGCTGGCCCCGGCCTCCTGCACGAACAGCTCGGCAATCGATTCGGCGATGTGGATAGCGGCATAGAAGGCCTTGTCCTTGGTCACGAAGTAGGCAGGGAAATCCTGGTTGGTGTAGACGTCCAGACCGGATGCGACATCGTAGCTCCAGTTCTTCCAGGATGCCTTCGCCCCCAAGGGGGCGAATTCGTGCCGGAAGTCCACCGTCTTGCCCTTCACCTTGACTGCATGCCGCAGCTTCTTGTGGGTCATACGCGGTAGGCGCTCGCGCGGGGAAGCCTCATCCATTGCGGGCTCGGAAGAACTCTCGGGGGACTGACGCTGCTCCACATCCACCAAAAGCAACTCCTCGCCCTCCGGGTCCCTCTTGGCCTCGCTGGGGGTTGTGACCTGGGCGGTGTAGGGTTTCAACTCACCGGCCTGCACCGCCCGGGCCAGGGAGTCCTTCCAGCGCTCCATCTCGTTCTTGACGGATCGATTCAACATGTCGGAGGAGGCCTTCTGTCGGGCGCGCCGCAGGAGTTCTTGGAACTCGGCCTTGAGGGTCTCAACCGCAGCCGCGTACTCCTCCGAAGTTTTGATGAATTCCCGCTTGTTGTGAGTCACCGGCACCTCGTCTAGGTGAATCTCACCGATTATGCGGGAGATGGTGGGATGTTCTCCGATGGCGATCTTGTCGTAGGTGGTGATCATGCGGCCGCGACGATAGGTGTGGAAGCCGTAGTAGCCTTTGTTGGAACCTTGTTTCAGGAGACCGTACCATCCGCGAACGCGGTGACCCAGCCGGTCTTCGATCTCAAACTCCTGTCGGCTGTCCTCTAGAAGATCGTGGGTCTCGGGCCGGCATGGTTTCTTGTTCACTGTGATCTCCACGTCACCGTTGGCGATGAAGGGCGCGAAGCGACGCTGCAGGTCGCGCGTAATGTTGTCTGCCATCCCGGGGTAGTAGCGCCTCAGGCCGATGACCTTGATGACGGTGTAGTGGTGCTCGGCCTCTCTGGCTGCCACCTCCAGCTTGATCTTCCAGAGGTCGTCTGACTGCACCCACTCGTTCTCGTCGTACTCGATCACATACTCGAAGGGCACTCCCGCTTTGGAGGTGGTCACACTGAAGGCAGTGCCCAGACTGGTGCAGGAGGTCTTCAGACCCAGGCCGAATTCGCCCAGCTGATCCTTCTTCGATGACCTACCCAGCACCATGGCCGCCTGCACTTCCTCGCGGTCCATGCCTTGGCCGTTGTCGGCCACCGATACCTCGTTCTTGCCTATCTTCAGGGAGATGCGCAGCCCTTCGCCGTCCATCCGAGCGTCAATGGCGTTGTCCACCAGCTCCGCGATGGCCTGAGGCACGGAGTAACCGCTCTGCCCCAGCTTGGGCATGAGGCTTTGATCGGGGGTGATGTCGATGATGTGGGTCTCGCGTGTCATCCCATTCCCTTCTAGAAGAACTCCCTGAGGTCTTCTGGTACGGAACCCAAGTCAGGTGGCTTGTCGTCGGGCTGCCTCTCCCCGGTGTCTTGGGTGGGCTCAGGCTGGGCAAACATGCCGGTCTTGCCGGCCTTCCAGTTTTCCAGGCTCTCGATCAGCTTCTCAAGCTGGGGCACGAGATCGTCGAGAAGGTCTACGTCCAACCGAATTCCCTTCTTGGTCCAGCCCGTGAAGCGCTCGCTGTTTACGTACTTGCGTACATCGACACGGAAGAGCTCCGGCTTCTTCTCATCGACCAGCACCTGCACGACCCATTCCGTGGAAGGAGTGTCGGTCGGGACACGGCCGAGTTCCAACGGGGGTATGAGACTTCCCGAGTCCAGATCATCGGCCACTGGTGCCAGGATCTTCCTCAACGCGGTGAGTTCTTCGAGGGTCATGTCCACCCCCGCTTTGGTGGGGCCCGCATACTTGGGGGAGTCTACGAAGATGCGCACCGCTCCCAGGCGGCGCTTGCGGAAGGTGTGTGCGAAGAAGAGGAGCTCGCGAGTGTCATCCAGGGGGAGAGTGGAGACAATCTGCATCTCCTCAGGCGGAGATTCATTCGAACTTGCTTCTCTCATCTCACCCCCGGGTCAGGATTCGGCTGGTGTGGTCTGGAAGGCATCCGGCCAACCTCCGTGACGTTCGATGACCTCGTCGATCTCCTTCATCAAACGAATGGTCTCGCTCAAAGCCACCACGATCTTCTGGTAGTGGACGATGTCTTCGTCTGAGAGCATGCGGCCCTTCCGATCCTTGAGCCACTTGTGGCAGACCTGATAGCCGCCGATGTGGAAGTCCCACACTTGCTCGGGCACACCGCGAAAGCCGATGGTTCCGGGTTTGGTGGCGCGGTGACCCTCGCGGGCGTTGGTCTTACCGGCGTCGAGCCAGACAGTGCCTTCCGACCAACCGACGCGGGCGATCTCGGGGTTGCTCCGGCCGACGTATTTCGCGACGACGTCGCGGAGTGTTTGCGACTCCAGCAGGTGGAACTCGACGAGCTCGAACCCGCGTTCTGCTAAGGCCCGAAACAGCGCGGTTGACCGAGGAAGTGGGACTCTCGCGAAACCGCCCCTCAGGAATTCACCGTATCGAGCACGGTACGCCTCGGAGTGAAGCAGGGCGTAGATCCAGTCGAACATGTCCTGAGGGCCGAAGTCGGATTGCAGGTCTCCGCGACCATCCCAAGTGGCGTTTCCTCGATCGAGGGCAGTAGCACGATATGTGAGGCCCGTTGCGCTTGCGATTTCTGTGGCACATGTCGATACGAGGTTCGGCCGCGTTCGCGTCTGAAGCCCCTCAGCTTCCAGCCAGAGCGGAAACAGATAGTTGATCTCCTTAGTCTTGTTCGAGATCGAGGTGCTTTCGATGACCTGCCGAGTCACGAACACTTGGCGCCAAGCATCTTGGACTGATCTCTGGCGGCAGGACACCAGGCCGATGTTCTTCTGACTCAGCATCTGCCGTGACACTCGCTCCCTCCGATGGACGGCAACGTGCCTGTTGTAGACGGTGAAACGAACGTCAAACGGCCGATAGAGGATGGGGATGATCTCGTCCCGCCACCTTCCGTCGCTTAGTTCCTTCTTGGCCTGGCCGTAGTCCCACTGACTCTGTGAGCAAAGGCGGAACACCTTCCTGGCCTCGGCATCCGTACTGGTCGCAAGCAGTGCCTCGACCTTCTCGATCTGCTCTTCGCGAGTGAACGAGATGGCGAATTCGTCGTGCGTAGTCACCATCCCGGGCGCGGGGTCTCCGCTCTCACCAAAGACCGATGGAAGCGACGCAAACCGCTCGTATTCGATCTTTCGGTCCTCGTCGCGTCGGTCGAAGATGTACTCGGGAGGCAGCGCATCGAATGTCTCCGACGCCAAAGAACTCGTGGTGTTGGCGAGCAGCGTTTGGAACTTGAAGTTGGCCGTTCCCATCAGATCACTGCGCTGAACTCGACAGCGCGAGTCAGGTAGCGGAGACGGACGCCTTGCCAACACCGAAATCGCGACTCCTTGCTTGATCTCGAAAACGTTCTTGTCCAGGCCGCCGTCCGGAGCCATCTCCTTCTTGTTGGCACTGCCGTGAAGATCGAGGACCCTCCGCCAGTCGAAGGTGTCGAAGAAGTGTTTGCGCATGCCCTTGAATGTTGGGTTGTCGAGCCATGCGTGGTTCGTGATGAAGCCGAGGACCCCGGATGTGCTGCGCGCAATCTCCCACTCCGCGAGCCGGAGGAACTTCACGTAGTCGTCCTGTAACCACTTGGCCTGCCCGGGCTTCTGGAGGTCCGCATAGTCTCGCTTGTAGTCGTAGACTTTGTTGACGATCCACTGAACCTGATTGTTGCGGCTGTGACCAGCGTAGGGCGGATTCCCAATAGTCACGGTGAAACGCTGTCGTTGTTTGACCCCGTTCACTACTTGGGCCTCGTGCGCCAGCGCCGGCAAGAAATCGAGTGTGAGCTGCCGGTCCCCTGGCGGTTCCAGCGCGTTCGTCAAGTACACCCGCGCTCTCTCATCGCTCTCGAAGCGGTAGCCGGTCTCGTAGAGCTTGAGGCTAACCTTGAGATGCGCGATGGCGTAGGGCGCCATCAGCAGCTCGTAGCCATGCAGGCGGGGGAGGAGGAACTTCGGGACATACTCGTTCCAGAGTGCCTCGACCCTCTTCCCGCCTTGACCTTGCGCCTTCCACTTGGTGGCCATGGTCTTGTGAATCAGGTCGATCACCTCTACAAGGAAGGTGCCGGTGCCGGTGGCCGGGTCAAGGACTTGGACGAAGGCCTGGTTGGGTGAGGTGCCCTCGGGGATCCTAAGATCTCGGTGGCGCTCGACCATCTCGCTCCAGGTAGTTGTGTCAGCGAGGCCGTCTTCAAGGCCGAACTCGGTGCGCAGCAACTCGTCCACCGAACGCACGATGTAGGAGACCACCGGCCGGGGTGTGTAGAACACACCCCGGCTCACCTTCTGCTTCTTGTCGTAGGCGGCAAGGAAGTGCTCGTAGAAGTGGATGACGGGGTCTTCCTGCGGGTTGCGGTCGCCAAAGTCGCGAACAACGGCCTCCATGTTGGCGTCGTCCAGCAACTCCACTACTTCTGAGACACCGAGCTCGTCGAAGTCGACACCCTGATCGCCATCTGCGCCTCGTCGCCCACCGGCTTTCAAGAACGTCTCCATCAACTCACGCAAGAGCGGATTGGTGCGCATGTGAGCGGCGAAATCATCCACGGTCCGCTTCTTCGGGTCGGTGATGCGGGCAGAAAGCAGACCGTAGGCGATGGTCTGCGCATACATGTCGGCGAAGCCATCGGTATCGAGATCATGTACCAGGGCCGTGCGAAACGCCTTCATCAATGTGGTGAGGGGGCCAGACTCGGTCTCTATTGCGATAGCCGTCCGTATGCGGTCACGTATCGACCGGGCCAACTCCGCCAGTCGGATAGAGAGTTCCTTGGAGGTGGTAATGACTTCGCGATGACGAAGCGTGAAGGCCTGGCGCCAGCTCTCCCTCCAAGCCTCGGCATCGGAGTCGTCTTCCGGCCAAACCAGGTGCGCGGTCATCTCTTTGGCTACCGCATCCAGGTGAAGCGCGGTGTCCAGGTTGTCCCAGCCCAGCACCTTGAGAGTGGGGAGATCCTGGCCGGCCTCGGGCGTGGAAAAGTGGGCGAAGCTTATGCGTGTCGGTGTACAACCTGATATGTAGCACCGCGTACGACCTGATATGTCGTTCCC
>CAYRES010000007.1:0-148648 GCA_964423425.1 uncultured Gaiellales bacterium
CCGCCGGAGGCGTCGATCATGCCGATGTGGTCGTAGCCGTCGCAGCCGTAGATGCCGCCGGAGCCGCCCTTCAAGCCCATGAAGCAGATGTCGACGAAGGGCATTTCCTCCTTGCCCGGCCGGGTGTCGTTGCCGGTGGTGAGGGAACAGAGCAACTCACCCCACTCCGCCGTCACCCGTTCGGGAGCCACCGGGGAGAGGGCCCGCATGATGGCGTCGGCGTTGTTGGGGCAGAGGTGGTTGCCGTAGGTGGTGGCGGCCGGGTAGGCGGCGTTCAGCACCGTGCCCTCGGGGATGATGATGGTAAGCGGGCGCACCAGCCCTGCGTTGTGAGGGATGTCGGGGTTCACCATCTGCAGGAGGGTGAGGATGGCGGCGGAGGCTGAGCTCGAGTAGGTGCCGTTCATGAAGCCCGGGCTCTGCGGGTCGGTGCCCGAGTAGTCGAAGGTGAGGTGGCCGTCCTTCACGGTGATGGTCACCTTGATCTTGTACTTGGAACCGGGGGTGACCCCGTCGTAGTAGGCGTAGGACTCACCCACGTAGACGCCGTCGGGGAAGGTGCGGATCTCGTTCTGCATCATCTGCTCGGTGGCGTCGAAGAGGAACTCCTTGTGGGACTCGAAGACGTCCCTTCCGTAGCGCTCGAGGATCTTGTGGATGCCGCGCTCTCCCACCACGCAGCTCCCGATCTCGGCCCTCATGTCTTCGGCCACGATATCCAAGCGGATGTTGGCGAAGATGAGATCCCACACGTCTCGGCGCAACTCGCCCTTCTCATACACCTTGACCGGGGGGATGCGCAGGGTCTCCTGCCAGACTTCGGTGGCTTCGGGGTTGTATCCACCCTGAACGTTGCCGCCGATGTCGGCCTGGTGGCCCTTGACCGCGCTCCAAGCCACCAACTCGCCTTCGAAGAAGATGGGCTTGTAGACGGCCACGTCGTTGTTCTGGTTGCCCATGGAGAAGACGTCGTTGTGGAAGATGACGTCGCCCTCATGGATGTCGTCGCCGTAGTAGTCGATGATGTACTTGCACACCGGCTGCAGGGAGAAGGCCAGGATGGGCAGGTTCTCCTTCTGCTCCAGCATGTCGCCCTTGTAGTCGTAGAGACCGGTCACGAAGTCACGAGCCTCGCAGAGGATGGGAGACCGGGTGGTCCTCACCATGGCGATGCTCATCTCTTCGGTGATGCTCTTCAACCGCTTCTGGATGATGGAGACCAGGATGCGGTCGATGGGGATGTCTTTGTTGACTTGGTATTGCTTCATCAAGCGGCCTCCGCGTCCTTATGCCTGGTCCGCCAGTACGCGGCCAAGGACCTTCTCCTCGTTTTCCGTGAGATAAATGGTGTACGTACCGAGCTTGTCGACCACCACGTCGAACTCAGGGGTGACGAAGGTGGTGGTGTTGACCTGCTCGATGATGGCCGGCCCGGGCACCTGCATGCCGTAGGTGAGGCCGAAGCCATCGTAGACCGGCACCTCCTGGTACTCTTTGGCGCTCGGGATGTAGACCGACCGCTGCCGCTTGAAGGCCGCGGACGGATCCGCACCGGCGTAGGGCTGGGGCACGAGGCTCGGCTTCTCGGTCTCGCCGATAGCGGTGAGCCGCAGGTTCATGAGTTCAACCGGAGTGCCGCGGTCCTCCAGGGAGTACCCGTAGAGGGTGTCGTGGGCACGGTGAAAACGCTTGGCCACAAGATCGGTGTTGCCGGCATTGATCTCGTCGAAGGAGAGTTCGACCGTCACCTCGTGATACTGGCGGATATAGCGCAGGTCGAGCTGGAGCACGTAGGAGATGCGCTCGCTGGGAATGCCTTCCGAATCAAGCAGCCCGTCGCCTTCGGCCTTCATGTCGGCGAAGTACTGCTGGAAACGAGCCACATCCAGGCGATCCAAAGTGATGGGGTAGGTGCGCACGAAGTCGTGCTTCAGGTCGCTGCGCAGCATGCCGGCAGCGCAGAAGATGGAGCTCTCGCGCGGTACCAGAATCTCGGGGATGTTCAGGGCCAGGGCGATCTGGCAGGCGTGATTGGGACCGGCGCCTCCGGCGGTGACCAGCGGGAAGTCGCGGGGGTCATAACCGGCCTTCACGGCGATCTCGCGCACCGCGGCGGCCATACCCACGTTGATGACCTCATACATGCCGGCAGCCGCTTCCTCCAGCGAGAGGCCCAGCTTCTTGCCGACCTTCTCCTCGATGGCCTTCTTGGCCTTGTCCACCTTCAAGGGCATGCGCCCGCCGGCGAAGAAGTCGGGATCGAGGTAGCCCAGCACCAGGTCGGCGTCGGAGCAGGTCGGTTCTTCTCCGCCCAAGTCGTAGCAGGCCGGACCAGGATCGGCACCTGCGCTTTGCGGGCCCATGCGCAGGAGACCCACTTCATCCACCCAGCCGATGGAGCCGCCACCCGCACCAATGGTGACCACGTCGAGCATGGGCCAGCTGATGCGCAGGCGGTTGATCTCCCCTTCGGTGGTGGTCAAGGGCTTGCGGTCCTTGATGAGGGCCACGTCGAAGGAGGTACCGCCCATGTCGCAGGTGATGCAGTCGGGGAAGCCTTGGCCCTCGGAGTAGGCGAGGCCGGCCACCGGGCCCCCGGCGGGACCGGAGAGCAGGGTGAGGCCGGGTATGTGCATGGCCACCTCGGGGGAGATGACTCCGCCGTTGGAGGCCATGATGAGGAGAATGCCCTCGTAGTTCAGCTTGCCCAGCTTGTTCAAGAGACCCAGCTTGGGACCCAGGTACAGCTCGAGAACCGGACCGATGTAGGCGTTCAAGGCCGTGGTCGAAACCCGGTCGTAGAAGCGGATGGCGGGCAGGATCTCCGAGGAGATGGACAGGAACGCCTCAGGCATCATCTCCTGCACGATCTCGGCCGCGCGCTTCTCATGGTCCGGATTGGCGAAGGAGTTCATGAAGCAGATGGCGACGGCGTTGCAGTCCTCGCTCTTCAGGAACTCGATTTCTTGGCGAAGCTGCTCTTCGTCGAGCGGCCACAGCACGTTGCCGGCGTAGTCGAGTCGCTCGGTCACCGGACGGCGAAGATAGCGCTCGACCACGGGGCGGGCGTTCTCATACTTGTTGTTGTACTGCTCTTCGCGAATGCCGCGCCGCATCTCCAGGGCATCTCGAACCCCTTGGGTGGTGAGAAGCCCGGTCTTGGCCCCCCGGTAGGTGAGGGTCGCGTTGGTGGTCACCGTGGTGCCGTGGACGATCACTTCCACTTGTTCGAGGAAGTCCTCGGCGCTCATCCCCCTGTCTTCGGCCATCTCGGTGATCCCGCGAATGGTGGCGATGGACGGATCCTTCGGGGTGGAGAGGGTCTTGTAGATGTAGGAGGCACCATCGGCTTCCGAAAGCAGGAAGTCGGTGAAGGTGCCGCCCACGTCGATACCGATCTTATACGCCATGTGCTCGCTCCGCTTTTTGGGGAGTAATACGCGCGCTCCACGGCCCCCGTCCGGTCGGCCGACCGGACGGGGGCCGGAAGTCACTCACTAGATCACATTCGGTTCCTGGTAGGGACCGAACACATCCAAGAACACGTCGGACATCTCGCCGACGGTGCAGTAGGCCAAGCAGCACTCCTTGAGGTAGGGCATGACGTTCTTGCCCTCCGTGGCTGCCCCTTCGAGTGCTTTCAGTTTCTCGGCCACCAGCTTGTCGTCCCGCTCGCGCCGCACCTCTTTCAGGTTGGCAATCTGGGAGGTCTGCCACTCCTCGTTGTACTCGTGCAGCTCCACGTCTTCTTCTTGAGCGGTGACGTACTTGTTCACGCCCACCTTGATGAGTTCGCCGCGCTCGATGCCCATCTCCCACTCAAAGGCTTGGCGGGCCAACTTGCGGCCGACGTAGCCGTCTTTCACGCTCTCCACCATGCCGCCGCGGTCTTCGATCTCGGCCATCTCCGCCCAGATCTTCTCTTCCATCTGCTTGGTGATGGTCTCGATGAAGTAGGAGCCGGCGAGGGGATCGACGGTGTCGCGCAGGCCAACTTCCTCCATGATGATCTGCAGCGTGCGCAGCGACAGGAGCGCCGAGCGGGGGGTGGGAATGCTGTAGGCCTCGTCGAAGGAGCAGAGCGCCGTGGACTGGGCGCCGGACAGCGCCGCGGCCAAGCCGTAGAAGGCGCCGCGCATGATGTTGTTCTCGGGCTCGGCCTTCATGAGTCCCGAGCCACCACCCGCGAACAAGCCCTTCAGCATGAGGTCTTTGTCCTTCTCGATGCCGTACTTCTCGCGCAGGTTGGTGGCCCACACCTTGCGCCCGGCCCGGAACTTGGCCACCTGTTCCCACAGATTGCCGTAGATGTTCAGGTTGTAGCTGATGCGGCCGGCGAACAGATTGGGATCGTAGCCGCGCTTGGCCACCTCATCGATGTACGAGTTGGCGATGAGGAAGGCGTAGGCCATCTCCTGGGCAGGCGTGGCGCCGGATTCCCGAATGTGATAGCCGCAGACGCTGGTGGGATAGGTACGCGGCTGAGCAGTCACGGCGTACTCGATGGTATCGCCGATGAGCTTCACCGCCGCGTCCAAATCGTAGAGCCAGGCACCTCGGCCGAGCACCTCTTTGATGATGTCGTTCTGGGGGGTGCAGGAGATCTTGGAGGTGTCGAAGCCGTACTTCTCCGCCACGGCCTCGTACATGGCCATCATGATGGAGGCCACGGCGTTGATGGTCAAGCCGGTGCCCACCTTGTGCATGTCGATGCCGTTGAAGGCGATCTCGAAGTCACGAAGGGAGTCGATGGCCATGCCCACCCGGCCCACCTCGCCCGCGGCCCGAGGGTCGTCGGAGTCGAGCCCCATCTGAGTGGGAAGATCAAAGGCCACGTTCAAGCCCGTCTGCCCGGCCGACAGCAGCATGAGCCAGCGCTCGTTGGTCTCCTTGGGGGTGCCGAAACCGGCGTACTGGCGGGTGGTCCACTCCCGGGAGCGGTAGCCGCCGGCGAAGTTGTTGCGGGTGAAGGGGAAGGCGCCGGGGCGGCCCAGATCCTTCTCGTAGTCGAAACCGATGGCCTCGAGATCCTCGGGACCGTAGCACTCTTTGATCTCGATGCCGGAGGGGTAGATCACATTGGTGACCCGGCCCTTCTCGTCTGTTACGTATCGTGCGACGTCAGGCATGACTCATCTCCTAGTTGACGTTGGCCTGCATCCAGGCCACGGCCTCGTCAATGGGGGTGCCCCCCGGGAACACACCCCGCACTCCGATCTCGCGGAGCTTGGGGACGTCACGGGAGGGAATCACGCCGCCCATGGCCACCAGGATGTCGGTCGCTCCCTCTTCTTTCAGCATGTCCATCACTTCTTCGGCGATGTGCAGATGGCCACCGGTCATCACCGAGAGGCCCAGCACATCGGCATCCTCTTGAATGGCGGCCTTCACGATGGCATCCACCGACTGGTGAAGCCCGGTGTAGATAACCTCCATGCCGGCCTCTTTGAGGGCGATGGCCACCACCTTGGCGCCCCGGTCGTGGCCGTCGAGACCGGGCTTGGCCACGACTACCTTGATCCTGTCTTTGCTCACCTTATTCTCTCCCTGGCTCAATACATGTGCCGCCCAACGCGGGCAAGGCGTCTCTCCTTACGCGCTCGCTTTGAGCTGCTTGATCTCTTCAATGATGGCGGGGAGAACCTGGAGTGCGTCTCCCACGATACCGTAGTCAGCGTACTCGAAGATTGGAGCCTCCGGGTCGGTGTTCACGGCCACGATGACCTTGGACGTATCCATACCCATGGTGTGGTGGATAATCCCCGAGATGCCGCACCCGAAGTACAGCGCCGGCGAGATGGTCTTGCCCGACTTGCCCACTTGGATGGAGTGGTCGGCGCCTTCCCAGCCGGCATCCACGATGGCGCGGGTGACCCCGTACGTACCACCCAGCATGGTGCCCAGCTCATCGAGAAGCTTCAGATTCTCCGCGTTCTTCATGCCACGCCCGCCACATGCGACCACTTGGGCCTCGGTGATGTCGACCCGCTTACCCTCTTCGACCACGCTATCGACCAGTTCCACCCGTGAAGCCGGAGCCGACACCGCTCTCTCTTCCTCGGTGGTGGCGAGATCGGCAGGCGCATCCGGAAGGAAACTGTTGGGTCTGAATGCGACCAGGCAACTGCCACTCACGGAGTAGTCGGCGTATGCCTTGCCTCCCTGCACCGGCCGATGAACGATGAAGGCGTCACCCTCCTGGCGCAAGCCTATCGCGTTGGTGATGGCCGCCACGTCGAGCCTCGCCGCCAGCGCAGGCAGGATATCCCGAGTCCTCTGCCCTTCTCCGCACAGTACCAACGCGGGCGTCTCTTCCTCGAGAACGGGCGCGATGGCTCCAATCCAGGATTCGGCTGAGTAAGGGGAGAGGTTGTCACCCGCGAGGACCACAACCTTGCCCGCCAACCCGGCCAGCTTGTCCTTGAAGGCCGCATCGTCACCCACCACCAGTGCGGTGGTATCGGACCCGGCAAGCTTCCGGGCTTCGGAAAGCAGTTCATAGGTTGACGACCGGTAGTGGTCGCCCGCCCCTTCACACAGTACCCAGATAGACATTGCTTCCTCTCTTGAAGTCTCCGGTTTGCCGAGCCCGGCCTACAGGGCCTTCGCCTCTTCCTTGAGAAGGCGCACGAGTTCTTTGGCCTGTTCCACCGGCTCCCCGCTGATCATCTTCACTCCGCCTCGCTTGGGCGGCGGGCTGTAGCCGGAGACCGGGAGAGCCTCGTCGGCCTCCACGCCTAGATCGGCGAGGGTCTTGCGATCGATCTGCGCCTTCATGGCCTTCATCACGCCCGTCACTGCGGGCATACGGGGTTCGACCAAGCCCTTCTCCGCCGTCACCAGCGCGGGAAGAGGTACGCGAAGTGTCTCGCGGCCCGCCTCGGTCTCCCGAGCCACGACGACAGCTCCCTCCTCGGCTTCAAGGCTGACGACACCCACGACATAGGGAATGTCGAGTACTTGCGCCACCATGGGACCGACCAGTCCGGCTTCATCATCGGTCGCCTGCCGGCCGCCGATGATCAGATCGAAACCTTCCTCACCCACGAAGGCCGCAAGTGCACGGGCCACCGTGAGGGAGTCGGAGTTCTCCAGGGCCGGGTCATCGATAAGGTATGCGGTGGGAACACCCATCGCAAGTGCACGCCGCAGGGCCTCGATACCCCATCCGGCCCCTGCGGATACGGCGTACACTTCCGCATCGTTGCCTTCTTTCAACTTGAGAGCGGCTTCGACGGCGATCTCGTCAAAGAAGTTGAGAACGCGGCGCTTCTCAATGTCGAGCGCCCCGCCTCCATCCACCACCTTCACGGCCGCCTCGAGGTCCGGTACCTCTTTTGCGAGCACTGCGACCTTCAAGACCTACCTCCCGTGTGTGCCGGGGCCCGGCCGAAGACAGGCCCCGGCTTCGTCTTCCAGTGGGCCGCGCCCCATGGACGCGCCCACACCTGCAGAACTCGGCTACGCGGTCTCCACTCGGGGGAACCACCTGCCCTTGACCATCTGGCCACCAATGAAGTCCTTGATGATCTCGTGCGTGCCTCCTCCATAGAGCAAGAAGCGGGCATCACGGAAATAGCGCTGGGGACCGTACTCACGGGCAAAGGCATTGCCGCCGTAAATCCGCATGACTTCATCGACCACCGTCATGCACATCTCCGTGGCGAAGTACTTGGTGGTGAACGCTTCCTCGCGGGGGTTCGGACCGAGACCGGCCTTCTCCTGCTCGATCATCCAGGCGGTGCGGTACACCATGAGTTTGGATGCTTCGAGCTCGGCGGCCATGCGGGCGAACTTCTCCCGGATGAGCTGATAGTCACCGATGGCGTGGCCGAAAGCCTTGCGCGCCCGGGCGTACTCGAGGCCGTCCTTGATTGCCGTGGTGGCGATGCCGCACGCCTGTGCAGCCGTCATCGTCCGAACCTCATTGAGGATGTCGGTAAGATGCAGAGCGCCTCTACCCACCTCGTCACCGAGGAAGTGATCTTCGGGGACATGAACGTTGTCGAAGATGAGCTCCCCGGTGATGGGGCCCTGGGCCCCCATCTTGTGCAGCAGCTGCCCTGTTGAGAAGCCCTCCATGCCCTTCTCGACCAAGAAGAAGTCAAGCCCCTTCACGCCCTTTTCGGGGTCGGTCTGACAGATCACCGTGCAGAAATCGCAGATGGGACCGTTGGTGATCCAGGTCTTGCTGCCGTTGATGACCCATCCGTCATCCACCTTGGTGGCGCGGGTACGGGTGGCGGCCACATCGGAGCCGGAGGCGTCCTCGGTGAAGCAGATCACGCCGATCTTCTCCCCGCGAATAGCGGGGATCATCAGTCGTTGGACGATGTCCTCCGAGCCGAAACGGTGGAGGAAGTACGTGCCCATGAGCATGTTCATGGTGACGGCCATGGAGAAACCGGCCGAAGCCCGGGCAAGCTCTTGGTAGAAGAGCATGCAGGTGGTGACGTCGGCGTTCATGCCACCGATGTCTTCCGGATAGCGGAGGCCCAAGAAGCCCAGGCTGGTGAACTCCTTCCAGAGATCCCAGGGAAACTCATCGGGATTCTCGTCGATCTCCTCCACTTTGGGCATGATCAACCGATCGACTACGTCGGCCACAGTCTTGCGGAAGAATTCCTGTTCTTCGGTCAGCCTGAAATCCACCTAGTCCTCCTATGCAAACACCCTCGTGTTGTTCTTCTGCGGGACGTCGAATGCTTCTCCGGTCAGATCACTCCGTCGGCTGCGTACTGATCGAGTGTGGCCTTGTCAAGACCGATTTCTTCCACGTAGATCTTCTCGTTGTGCTCACCGAGCCTGGGTGGGAACGACATCTTCATGCCGCTTTCCTTCAGGAACTCCGTGGTGACCGGAGCCGGAGCCATGGTCACCTCAAAGCCGGTCACCGGGTCGGTCGAGGTAATCAAGTGGGGCTTGATGTACGGATCTTCGACGACTTCGGATATCGTGGCGACCTTGGCGATTGCGATGGTGTTCTTGCTGAGCAGTTCGATGAGATCGGCGGTGGAGAACTTCTTGGTGCACTCGGCGATCTTCTGGATGAGTACATCCATATCCTTGACCCGGCCGCGATTCTTCTCCCAGTCGGGGTTCGCCAGGCTTTCGAAGCCTTCGAGACCGATGAGACGCTGCCACTGGATGTCGTTCCCCACGGCGATGTAGGCCCACCCGTCAGCGGTCGGGAAGACGCTCACCGGCGAGAAGAACTCGTGTGTATTCCCGCGACGGTGCATCTCGGTGTCGAACGACTTGTACATGGTGACCGGCTGCGGGAGCCACGAGACGGTGGATTGAAGCATCGCCACGTCGATGCGGCTGCCTTCACCGGTGACGGCGCGCTTGAAGAGGGCCTTCATGATCTCGCCGTAGGCGTGATTGCTGGTGCCCATATCGGGAAGGTAGACACCACACACCTGCGGCTCACCGCCGGCCTCGCCGGTGAGATCCATGATGCCGCCACGCGCTTGGAGCACGGGGTCGTAGGCCGCCTCGTTGCTATCGGGACCGAAACCTGTGAGGCCCACCCAGATGATGTCGGGTTTCACAGCCTTGATCTTCTCGTAGCTGATGCCCAGCGGATCGTAATTCTTGGGAAGCTGATTGGTGGCGAAGACGGTGACATCAAGATCTTTGATGAGCTTATAGAGCAGCTCTTGGGCGCGAGGTTCCTTGAGATTGATGGTGAGAGCCTCTTTGCCTTCGTTGAAGGCGAAGAAGTAACTGGACATGCGGTCTTCGCCCTCGGCGAAGGGAGTACCGATCATGCGATTCGGATCGCACATCTTCGGGTGCTCAAGCCGGACGACACGCGCCCCTTCTTGGGCGAACCGGTAGCTCAGGTACGGTAGAACCGTGGCCTGCTCCAGAGCCAGGAAGGTGATGTTGCTGAACACGTTCGAAGAGCTTTGCATTGTTAAAGCCTCTCCTGTTCAGGGACTGCGCCCACTACCCTACCCTGCTGATCGAAGCGGTCTCTGTCGGAGCGACCGGTCGGGCCGGGCCTTCGGCCGTCTCACTCTCGTGGGGCTATTGGATGAGCGGTGCCGGCGCCCCGGGGATCGGTCATGAGCTTGAGTCACCCATAAACTGAAGACCGGCGGCCTGGCCCTGGGCCGACGCTCCCTCTGGACTTCCTCGATCGACTGCTGATGCTATGCACCCTCAAACTGTAGTGTGTATAGCGCACCGCATTATAGCTATCGGAAAAAGAGCGTGTCAAGAACGATTCTCCGCTGTGGAAAGCCAAACTCGCTTTATATGACATAGACTAACTCATTGTCGATTAGGTTAATATTGAACTGTATACTCGCCTGCCAGTGGGCGGCATTTGCGCGCCCCAACAGGCTTGGCCGCTGCAGTGTTCACGTTCAGCGGGGCCTCCGAGTTCCGCTGCGGAGGCCCCGCATCTTCGGGAGTCCCACAGAGAGGCCTGCCCGAAGCGGTCACCCCGGCTTCTTGAACCTCGCACGCCCGGCCTCGAACACGTCGCCTCCCACCACATCGTTGGCCACGATCGCGGGGAAGTCACGGAACTCGAGCGCCCTCACCGCCTCGGGACCCAACTCCGGGTAGGCGATCAACCTCGAGCCGACGATGTGGCGGGCGAGAAGCGCTCCCGCGCCCCCGACCGCAGCGAAGTACACGGCCTGAAAGCGGACGAGGGCTGCCCGCACCGCGGTGTTCCGGGGGCCCTTCCCGATCATGCCCTTGAGGCCCAACTCGAGCAGGCGGCGTGTGTAGACATCCATGCGGCCGGCGGTAGTGGGCCCTGCCGCACCGATGATGCGTCCCGGCGGCGCCGGGGTGGGGCCCACGTAGTAGATGATCCCGCCGAGGAGATCGAAGGGCAGCGGCTCACCCGCATCCACCAGCGCGACCAGGCGCTTGTGGGCCGCGTCCCTCGCCGCGTAGACCGTGCCGGAGATGATGACCGGGTCGCCTGCGCGTAGATCCGCTATCGACGTGTCGTCGAGAGGGGTGTGCAATCTCACTGGGTCGGGTCCGTGCCTCATATCACGGTCTCCCTTGAGCGGGCGGAATGGCATTGGATGTTCACTGCGACCGGGAGAGAAGCGATGTGAGCGGGCCGTTCTTCCACGAAGACGTCTGCCACGGTGGTCGACCCACCGAATCCCATCGGCCCGATGCCCAACGCGTTGCAGCGATCCATGATCTCCCTTTCGACGTCAGCAAGATGGGCCTCCGGGCTTCTGCGCCCCAGAGGTCTCAGCAAAGCTTCCTTGGCCAAGAGGGCCGCATACTCAAACGTACCACCGACACCCACGCCGACGATGAGGGGGGGACAGGCCGAAGGTCCCGCCCGCTCGACTGTGGAGGTGACGAAGCCTACAACCCCTTCCCTGCCCTGAGAGGGCTCAAGCATCGCGAGCGCGCTCTTGTTCTCGGCACCTCCACCCTTGGGCAACACGATCACCCGCACCCGGTCCCCGGGCACGAGGCGCACATGGAGCACGGCAGGAGTGTTGTCCGACGTGTTGACACGATCCATGGAGGGCCGCTCGACCACTGAGGCTCTCAGGTGATTCTCGGCCCGGGCCTGCCGTACCCCTTCATCGACGGCGGTGGCGAGATCCCCTTCGGTGAAGTGAACGTCCTGCCCCACCTCCAACATGACCACGGCGAGCCCGGTGTCCTGGCACAGAGGAATCCGGGTTTCTGCAGAGAGTCGCGCGTTCTCGAGTAGTTGCTCGAGAACGCGCCTCCCGACCTCAGACCGCTCGTTGAACCTCGCCGCCTCGAGGAATCTGACGACCTCGGCAGGCAACTGACTGCACGCCTCGGCGAGAAGTACCCGCACCGCCTCCCGGACCCGCTCCACCGACACGCTCCGGACCGGCGTCCGACGGCGCTCCTCCACGACAGGCCTCCTCTCCCGGGACTCAAGCGAATACTCACGGTCAAGCTTATCTCACTCCCACGAAACCGGCTCTGGAAGACCGCCCCCGCAGTGTATAGACTTGCGGATCATGGCCTGTGAGGCCGCGAGCGGCAACAATGTATGCAGCCGGCACCCGGACGGGGCGGTTCCGGCCACGAGCCGGACGGCCCCTACTGTGGGGGTAACGTCAACTCCTTGGGGATGAGAATGCGCGTTCTATCGGGAATCCAGCCGTCGGGCCGGCTTCACATCGGCAACTACTTCGGCGCAATGCGCCATCAGATCGCCCTGCAAGAAGAGCATGAGACCATGTATTTCATTGCCTCCTATCATGCGCTCACCACACTGCACGAACCGGGCGAGATGCGGGCGCTCACCCTTGACGTGGCCCTCGACTTCCTCACGCTCGGCTTGGACCCGGCCCGCACCCTCCTCTTCCGCCAACAGGATGTGCCCGAAGTGACGGAACTCGCGTGGATACTCTCGTGTGTGACACCAATGGGGCTCCTGGAGCGGGCGCACAGCTACAAGGACAAGGTGTCCCAGGGCCTCTCACCCAACCATGGGCTCTTCGCCTATCCGGTGCTCCAGGCAGCAGACATTCTGATCTACCTGTCCAATTGGGTCCCTGTGGGCCAAGACCAGAAGCAGCACATAGAGATCACACGCGACATAGCAACCAAGTTCAACAACGAGTTCGGCGAGATACTCGTGGTACCTGACGCCTACATCATTGAAGAGACCGCCGTCGTACCCGGCGTGGACGGGCGGAAGATGTCCAAGAGCTACGGCAACGAGATCGGCATCTTCGAGGAGGGAACGTCCCTCAAGAAGAAGGTGATGGCAATCGTAACCGACTCGACTCCAGTCGAAGAGCCGAAAGACCCGAGCGCTTCCACCCCGTATCTCCTCCTCAAGTTGGTGGCGCCCGACGAGGCGAAGGAGTGGGAAGAACGGTACAAGAAGGGTGGCATGGGTTACGGGCAGATCAAGCGAAGGCTCTTTGAGTTGCTCGAAGTCACGTTCGCGCCCTATCGCGAACGCCGCCGTGAGCTCGAGCGCGACCTTGACTACGTGGAAGATGTGCTCGTGGAGAGCGGCCGGAAGGCCCGCGCCCTGGCCCACCACACCATGGAGATGGTCAGGGAGGCGACCGGGCTCCCCATCGGCTATCTTCCCCCTGCGTGAGTGGCAACCGAACGGGGGGTTTGGGCACCCTTTGGCGACGGTGTACGATTCAAGATGATGAGAGGTGGACTCACGTGAACCCGGACGACCAGAGTATCGATCGGCTGCGGCGTGCAGCCGCAAACCTGGCTGCTCTGAGGCAGCTCATCGCCGGTGTGTGCCACGAGATCAACAACCCCCTCACCGCCGTACAGGGGCTCTCCGACATCCTTGCCCAAGACGCTTCCGACAGCCAAACGGCTGAAGACCTGCGCATCATCGCGCGAGAGACCGAGCGGGCCATCACCGTGGTGCGCAATCTGCGCGTGTTCGCCCGCGAGTCCGGCCCGCCGCAGCCGTGCAACATGAACGACGCCTTGGCGAACGTGCTGGACGCGCGGGGGTACGAGATGAGAGCCCGAGGGATGACGCTCTCCACGGCCACAGCGGATGACGTTCCCGGCGTCCGGGCCTCCTATGAAGAGCTGCTTCTTCTCCTCCTTCTGCTCGTCCTCTCAGCAGAACAGACAGCCCTCGCAACCACGGACGAGGACGGGCCTGCGGATGATGTCCACCTGCAGGAAGGCGGTCCCGACACCACAACTGAAGCACCGTTCCTGCACGTCGAGACGGTAGCCGAGGAAGGCGCGGTGCAGGCCGTCTTAGCCTACTCCGACCGCCTGCACCGCGCCGGGCTCGACTCATCCGCCATGGAAGCTGCGCGCCGGCTGGCGCAGGATCTGGGCGGTGGTATCACGCTGTCTACGGACCGAGAGGCCCGGGCTTCCCTCACACTCACCCTGCCCGCAAACCCCGAGTGCTGACACTGCGGCGGACTCGGCGTCACGGCGAGAGCAGTGTGGTCGGCTCGGCGCTCGGGTTGCCGGCGGATCAGCTTGAACCCACGACTCCAGCCGGGCTCAAGATGCCCCGGAAGACCACGGTGCCATTGAACCACTTCGGTGAGTACCGCAGTTCCAGTTCGTCGGTCTCGGGTCCGCGAAAGGTGAGTACAAAGTCAAGAGAGGCGCCAGGCAGCAGACTCCTCGCTACGGGGCCGGAGCGACTGGGATCGATCGAGTGCCCTGCTGAGCCCGCGATGAGAGTGAAGTCCATGGGGTCGACTCTCACCGCCTCCGACCCTCGATTGTCCACCCGCACGAGGGCCTGGCAGAAGACTTGGCCTTCAACAACACCCGACCGCGGGCCAGCGGATATCGGGAAGCTGGGCAGGAGGGGAACGAGGGTCTGGTAGAGAGCAGTGACGTGTATTGTCACATCTCCCAACTCCACCGCCTCCCCGATCTCGACCACGACCTCGGTGGCCCGGCCTCCGCCTCCTGTGGTCAACGTTGATTGCGCGGAGTCGTTCGCGTCGTCTGAGGAGCACCCCGTGAACCCCAACGCGAGCAGAACCACCACCACCGGAAGTATGAAAGGTGCTCCGCAAAGCCTCCTCACGAGGGAGGCCAAGCCCCGACGCTCCGGCGGGGTACAGGGGTGCTGACCAAAACACCGCCCCAAGGGACGGTGCGCACATGCGGGCCTCGCAGTAATGGTACGTCTTGGGACGCTCATGTCAGCGAATCTTATCAGCATTGACCGCGTGCGGCACAGACTCCCCACAGACGGCGGCACGTGCGTTCATGACCGCCATCTTAGCCATCCGCCCTCGAGTCTCATTGGTTGCGCTGCCTACATGGGGCAACAGAACGACGTTCTTCGCCTCGACAAGCCCGGCCGCCACACGAGGCTCCTGCTCGTACACGTCGAGACCCGCGGCACGAAGCGGACCTTCACGGAGGGCATCGACCAGCGCTCGCTCGTCAATCACCGCGCCGCGAGAAGTATTGATAAGAACCGAGCCCTTCTTCATGAGTCCCAACTCCCGGCGACCCAGTAGATGATGAGTGGTTTCCGAAAGAGGTAAGTGAATGGATACAACGTCGGCCGTGGCGAGAAGCCAGCGGAGTGAATCAGTGTGTTGCCACTCGGCACCCCGGGGGATGGAGTCCGGGGGGAGGGGACCGGACCGCCTCGTGTACAACACGGTCATACCAAAAGCCTCCGCCCGCTCCGCAACCGCCCTACCTATCCGCCCCATGCCCACCACGCCCAGCACCCTGCCCTTGAGCTCCATGCCCAAGAGGAGGGTTGGGGTCCAACCGACGAACTCGCCCGACCTCACCATGACGTCTCCTTCAACAACCCGGCGGCAAGCCGATAGTATGAGCGCCCACGTGAGTTCCGCAGTGGCATCTGTGAGCACTCCGGGGGTGGTCGCGACCAGAATGTTGCGGCGGGTGGCCTCCTCCACATCGATGTTGTCGAAGCCCACGGCACAATTCGATACCACCCTGAGCGACGGACCTGCCGCCTCCAGCACGTCTACGTCGACACGGTCGGTGAGAAGAGTGAGGAGGGCATCGACACCAGCCACCTCTGCCAGCATCTCCTCCCGGGTCATGCACCGATCCTCGCGGTTTCCCCGGACCTCGAAGTACTGCTCCATGAGCTCCGGACCGGGTGGGGGCAGCAATCTGGTCACCATGATAGTGGGGCGATCGGCCATCAGAACTCACCTATCCTCTCATGAGGGAACACGGCAGCCTCTGCGGGGAACAGTTCCGCTGCGGCCGCGCACGCTGCGCGCCCCGCATTCCCCGACCGTACCTCATCCGTCAACCCAAAAAAGTATACTAGGAAGACGCATGTGCCAGGTCCGCGCATACCCGCGTGACCGGTACACGAGGTGAGCGGGTAAGCCTCGGCGGCACCCACGGCCTGCCACGCGCCAGCAGGTGATTCCGCCCCGAAACGGATGCGAGCAGCCATGGAGAGCAGAACCACCAGCGAGCGACGGATGGCGATCAGGGTCGGCACCTGCTCATGGACCGACACGACGATGGTCGCGGCCTGGTATCCGAAGGACATCCGCACCGCTGAGAGCCGTCTGCGGTACTACGCTGCCCACTTCGACACGGTGGAGATCGACTCCACATTCTATGCCCTACCCCACGCAAGAACCGTCGAGCTGTGGGCCGAGCGCACTCCCCCCGAGTTCATGTTCCATGTGAAAGCCTTCGGAATGATGACAAGGCACGGCGTGAAGCCCGAGCAACTCCCCCCCGGCCTACGAGAGTCACACGACTACGAAGTCGACAAACATGGAAGAATAGCCAAACCTGCTCCCGCGCTCCGCGCCAGCGTGTTCGAGTGGTTCTCGGCAGCGCTGGAACCACTACGCTCTGCGGGAAAGCTCGGGCTCACCCTCTTGCAGTTCCCTCCCTACTTCAGAGCCTCGGACGCAGCTCGATCATACATCGTCGAGGCTGCCGAACGCCTGCATCCCGATCCGATCGCGGTAGAGTTCCGCCATGTCTCGTGGGTGGAACCATCGGAGGCCGATCGCACCTTCGACCTCCTGAGGAACCTGGGGGCAACGTACGTATGCGTGGACACGCCCCGAATACAGGACTCAAGCGTGCTTCCTCCCTTGGCCGTGACCACTTCTCCCCTCGCATACGTCCGGTTCCACGGGAGAAACGCAACTACGTGGCATTCACGAACCGGTTCTGCGGCTCAGCGGTTCAAGTACCTTTACGAACCCCAAGAGTTGGCCGAATGGAGAGAGCCGCTACTCAGCATCTCCCGAAGAGCGGGGGAGACCTACGTGCTGTTCAACAACTGCTACGCCGACTACGCTCCGAGGAACGCCCAGCAGATGATGAGCCTTCTCGACCGGGCGCTCCCACGTGAGTAGCCGCCGGTCTCTACGGCGGGGGCCCGCCGGGACAACGGGCCCTGAAGACGCCGGCCAACTAGGTGGCGCGGTGTCACCGCGCCCTGAACTGGGTGCCACGGGCGCTCCGTCTACCCCGACGTATCGCCGTTTGGGCCCGGCCGCTTGAGGTAATCTCGTAGGCAGCGTCCCTTCTACTGCGCCCTAGCCTCTTCTCGGTCCAAGGAATGACGGGTCACCACACTGCGAAATGGAGCAACAGCATGACCAAGTTGCCGCAACTCACGCCTGACACGATTCAGTTCATTCTCCTTTCCTTCGAAGGCCCCGACCAGTATTCCAACGCCGGTGGTCTCGGTGTCAGAATGAGAGAGCTGGGGCTCGAACTGGCCCGCCTTGGGTTTCACACCCACCACGTATTCATCGGTGATCCCAAGCTCCCACCGGTTGAGAGCCCCCATCCGAATCTGACGATCCACCGTTGGTCTCAGTGGCTGTCGGCCCGTTTTCCCCAGGGCGTCTACGAAGGCGAGGGGCCGAAGATGGCCGACTGGAACGCCAGCCTGCCTCCGTTCGTTGTCAACGACCTTGTCGCGCCCGCCGCCCGTTCTGGTCGATTGACAGCCGTGCTTGCCGAAGAGTGGCACACTGCCGCTTCCGTCTGCTCGCTGTCGGATCAGCTGTGGGCTGCCGGCCTGCGGGACTCAACCGTGATCCTATGGAACGCGAACAACACCATCGGATTCGACCAGGTGGACTGGGGCAGACTGAACTTCTGCGGCCAGATAACGACTGTGTCCCGCTACATGAAACACGTGATGTGGTCCCGGGGAGTCAACCCACTGGTCATTCCCAATGGGATACCATCGGACCGCATCAAAAAGGTCTCACCTTCACGGGTTCGCGCCCTCCGCCAGGCAATAGGTTCAGACGAGCTCCTCTTCAAGATAGGACGGTGGAGTCCGGACAAGCGCTGGAACATGGCCGTCGATGCGCTCGCGGAAGAGCGGGCGAACGGCGCGGATGTATCCATGGTCATACGGGGCGGCATCGAGCCACATGCGCTTGAAGTGATGCACAATGCACATGCTCGCGGACTACGAGTAGTGGATGTACGTCCGCCCCGCGATACGAACGAGGCTATCGCCACGTTCGCAAAGCTTCCTCCCGCCGACATCTACAACGTCCTCACCTTCCTAAGCGATGACCTCATCTCGGTCTTCTACGCCGCTTCCGACGCCGTCCTCGCCAACTCAGGCCATGAGCCTTTCGGACTGGTTGGACTCGAGGTCATGGCTTCGGGGGGCATCGCTTTCGTGGGCTCGACCGGCGAGGATTATGCGATCCCCTACCTCAATGCGGTGGTCTTGGACTCGGAAGATCCTCATGAGATAAGCATTGCCCTGCAGTACCTCCGTGAGCATCCGCGTGTCCGCGATCATATGCGGCACGAGGCCATGACCACAGCCCGTAACTACTCGTGGAGGAACATCATTGAGGACACGCTCCTCACCAAACTCAGATATGTTGCCGTCAGGCAGGATGTGAAGACTGCTTCACTACGCACGCCCGGGTCGGCGGCAGATCGCTCCGGTTTCTCGGCAGGCTACTCCGGTGGCTACGGGGAGGCGGGGGGATCCGACCTTCAAGATTCGCGGGAGGACCGCCCAGCATCGAGCGGCGGTGAAGAGAGGCTCGGGAACAGCGCGGGCGGAGAACACCCAACCGCCGGACCGGCCTCAGCAACCAAGCCGGAGACCACTTCCTGATGGACTCGCGCCCCACGACACCACAGCAGATCACGCTCGAGACGTATCGTCCCGACATAGCTTTCAAGCTCAAGGAGCTCAACTGCCCGCGTTTCCGGCACACCCAGGTGCTTTCCCACCTGTTCCATGATCCTGCGGCCCCGTTCTCGGAAGCTTCTTCGCTGCCCACAGACCTACGCACACAACTCGATGTGCTGGGTTCGACGATGTTTCACGTGAAACGTCGCGAGGACGACGATGAAGGAACTACGAAGCTTCTGCTGGAATCGCGTGACGGTGCAAGAATCGAGACTGTGGTCATGCGCTCCCCCGAGCGAATATCGGTATGTGTCTCCACACAGGTTGGGTGCCCACTCCGCTGCGTCTTCTGCGCCACCGGCGCCATGGGGTTCACCCGCAACCTCACAGCAGCGGAGGTCGTCGACCAAGTACGCATTGCCGATGCGCTCATAGCCGCTGAGCAAGCGCACTTCTCTCCGAACGATCCGGAGAGCAGTTCCGTGCGCACGATGTCACCCAGGTGGAGGCTCGAGCCCGGCCGGCTTGGAGCCGGAGAGAATGACGCCCCCGAGGCCGGGAGGCGTGAGCAGGGAGAAGATGAGCCCGAAGCCGGTGGGTTCGCGCCCGGTGGTCCGACAGCCGGTGAGATCACGGCCGGTGAGATCACGGCCCATAGCCACCCGGCCACTGCTCTCGCAGCCGGTGCGAGGGGCGCGGGCGAGACAGGTGCCGACCTGAGTGCCCTCAAATCTCAGGGGGCCGCGCGCAACCCACGAGCTTCCCGTGCCCGCAGGCGCATCTCTCACGTCGTCTTCATGGGCATGGGCGAGCCACTCCTGAACATCGACGCGACTCTCGCTGCCCTGTTCGTCCTCAAGAGCCCCCACGCCTTCGACCTCAGACAGCGCAGTATCGCTGTGTCCACTGTCGGAGTGCCTGAGGGCATTCGTCGACTCGCCCGCGAGGAACCCCAGGTCAACCTGGCACTGTCCCTCCACGCTGCAACCGACGAACTCAGGTCGAAGCTCATACCGTTCAACCGCAGAGTACCGCTCGACGAGGTCATGCGTGCAACCGACGACCATTTTCGCATCACGCACAGAAAGCTTCTTGTCGAGTACTTGATTCTCCCTGATGTGAATGACTCCGAATCGGACGCAGACGCACTGGCTCGACTACTGGCCCGTCGCATGAGCGTTGTCAATCTCATTCCATGGAACCCTACCGATACGATCTCGCCCCGCTCACGTAGCCGTTCCAAGAGCCATAGAGGACGCAGAAGGAAGGAGACCGGAGGCCGTAACCGGGGTAACATGGATGTGCGGGATGACAATTCGATTCAGGCGGAATCCATTGAGAGGGCCCTGCAATTCAGGCGCTACCTCGAACGTCGAAATGTCGCTTGTGTGGTGAGAAGGAGCCGCGGGCTTGTCATAAGAGCCGCCTGCGGACAGCTGGCAACAGCAAGACCGGGTAAGAGGAAACCTCCGTCGCCGGTACGAAATGAAAGCGAGTAGCCTCCGAAGAGTACGTGAAGCACCTGCAGGGAGGGTTGGTGCAAGGATCGCCTGCTGCGCCACCCGCGCTGCGCGCCCCCGCTATCGGCTATCGAATCGATGGGTGGATCAATGAAACGTCGCTGGCTATGGATCGCTCTGGCATTGGCCCTCGCCCTTGTCCTCTACCTGCCCATGCCTATCGCTGAGCGATTCACGTCACCCACCCAGCAGGGCCAGTACCTCACGAGCCCGCTTCGCTCCTACCGCTTCGTCATCGCCGCAGCGACCGTCAGTCCGGCAGCGAAGCTCAATGCTTCCGGCGAGGCCCTTGCTGCGGCCAAAGCCCTGTTCGAACCCCACGGCATCAGACCTACGAAAGTCGAGTTGCTCTTCTTCCCCGAACCGCAGCCCTATAGCTACACCTCCAGAGACGGTCATGTTCTCACGGTGCCCCACACCGGCAGATTCGTCTGGGAGGTCTGGGCACCGCTTCCATCGGACGACACGAACGCCGGTGTGGTCGACGTTGTAGGCCTGTTGGACTATGTGAGCGGCGAAGTCCTCGCCGGCCGGTTGCCTGAGGAACAGCCAACGGAGAGCGATCCCGGCTCTGCCAGCAGTACCAGCAGGACATCCTTCTCGACCGGCGCCACCATGAGGGCCATCCCTTCGTAGTCGAGAAGAAGCGTCGATAGTCCTCCAAGCTTTGCACTCCGGCCGAAGTCCATGGCGGCCACAATCGTGTCGACGACCAGCGCGGCCAAGGACTCGGGTGCGACCCCGGTCGGCCCAGCGCCCGCGGTGCCCGTGTGTGCAATGAGAAGCCCCTGGTCAGAGACCAACATGGCCGCGACGACCCCAGGGGAGCTCACATAGCAGTCCAGAACCTCTTTCATATGATCCTCGGCCATCGCCATCCCTACCTGAGCACGGTGGAGTGTTGAGTGTCAACCGACAGGACACCCGGACCATCTTGGCTCCTGGGCATCCTTTGAGTCAAAACATATGAACACCACTCATACACCGACCTCTGTCTCTCAAAGAACCCTCCTTGACAACCCCAGGACGGCCTCGTCCATCCCTCCCAGTGGACACGCTTCCAAGCCTCAGGGCTGAGTGCGGGGCTCTGCGGGTACACATCCCTGGTAGGTGGGCGTGGGGAGAGAAGGCGGGCCTTTGCGCTCCATGTGCGACACAGGTGCCGCCGCCACCGCGGAACACGGCACCATCTTCGCGAAGCACAAGCCCGACCCTGTATAGGCCGCACCCCGGCAAGACCCGCCACCGTACGGTGGCTCTTCGCGCCGGCCGGGGACACCCGCAACGGCATCCGCTGCGAAACCAAGTGATGCAGCCAACCGCGAGCACGTGCGAGAAGCGCACCGGTATCCCCGGTGCGGCGCTTGTCCGTCGCGCGCGGACAGTCGCCGCCAGCCGAGAACGTGTGCGCCACAGCACCTCCGGCCTTCGGTCCCGCTCCGGAGTGGGCCCTGCCCCCGAACCTGCGCCGGCCCCAAGACTCTTGGTTCTCTCGCGTTCGCCCACGTTGCCTGGGTCAGGCCGATTCAATGCCCTTGCCCCATGAGGTCAACTGGTGGCCAATGATCAGGCCGGCGCGACGGGCCGGCTCTTCGCCGGTGAAGACAACGCGAAGACCATCGCTGCGACCTGCGACTTCCGACAAGTACATGCAGCCGCGGACAACAGGACACCGCTCATCACACGCCACATCGTCAGTCGGCCAACTTATGAGAGGGTCATTCTGGAACAGGAGTGATGACTCGGGCTTGCTCAGACACACAGACACGACGAGCGCCCACCAGTCGCCTTCCCTCTCGATACCAAGCTTGATCTCCACTTCGAACCTCATGTCCTCGGGATCGGGTGGCCTTCGTCGGCGAGCGCTGGAGCCCCGAGGCTCCGGCCGTGAGGCCCTGGGCCGCGGAGACCCAAGCCGCCCGGCACGCGTATCCCGGACCGGACACCGTGCCTACCGGGGGCGTGCTCACAGGCGTGCCCACGCCCCCAGCTGCCCGAGACACAGCCCATACAGCTCGACCGGCGGTGCCCCTCTCTCACATCACTTCCCACACATCCAACAAGCCTCGCTCCAGCGCGCGCACGTCTCGCCGTCGATTCAAGGGAACGACTCTGGGAATATCCCCCTCATCCTTCCCAGGCCACCCCATCACTCACTCAAACGATTGATGACCGATTCCAGTTCGGTCACGTCCTTGAACTTGAGCTCCACACGGATCCCAGATGCCGAAGCCGATACTCTTGCATCCGTGTGAAATGTTCCGCGAAAGACCGCTTCCGCCCTCGCGGCCAAGGACCTCGTGATGACAGGCTTAAGCGATGGTGCACCGGCCTTTCGCTCGTCGTCTGCCCTGTCGTTCAGACGACGAACCTCAGCCTCGACCTTTCGCACCGACAGCCCTTCCCGGGCGGCCTTGCGAGCCAGCTTGAGCTGCAGCCCCCGCGACCCAAGCCCAAGAAGCGCCCGCCCGTGTCCTTCGGCCAGGTCGCCTTCCGCCAGCATCTGTTGAATCTCCGCAGGAAGCTCCAAGAGTCGGAGCTTGTTGGCAAGAGCCGGCCGGCTCTTGCCAACCTGCGCGGCCAATCTCTCTTGGGTCACCCCCAGGTCATCGAGCAGTATTTGCAGCGCACAGGCCTCATCAATGGGATTCAATTGCTGCCTGACGAGATTCTCAACCAGGGCCAGTTCCAGGCTCTCCGTGTCGCTGGCCCCCCGGACTATCGCGGGCACAACCGTGAAACCGGCCAACTGCGCCGCGCGCCACCGCCTCTCTCCCGCAATCAACTCGTAGCCCTCGCCCTGCCGGCGGACGATAACCGGCTGCACTATCCCCACACTTTCGATGGACTTGGCGAGCTCCTCGAGAGTGTCACGGTCCAGAGACCTGCGAGGCTGCCGTGGGTTGGGCGCTATTCGTGCGCACGAAATATCAACAACTGCTGTCGTCGCAGACTTCGTGCCGGCCCCAGCGTCCCGCTGCTCGCGTTCCTCCCCAGCGACACCGCGGAGGCCTGGAGCGGGGCTGCCGGTCTGGTACTCGTCGATACCCTGAGCCTGAGAATTCTCGTCAAGGGGCTTATCGCCCAGAAGCTCCGCGAGGCCTCGTCCCAAACCGCTCTTCTTCCTAACCACGGGCGACTACCTCCTGGGCAAAGTCGAAGTACGCATCCGAACCGGGGCAATGAGGATCAAGCATGAACACCGGCACCCCAAAGCTGGGCGCCTCCGCGAGACGTATGTTCCTTGGAATAACAGTCCTGAACGTCAACTCGGGAAAGTGACGCCTCACCTCGGCCTCAACCTCTCGCGCAAGATTGGTCCGGGTGTCGACCATGGTGAGAAGCAGTCCGGCGATGCAAAGCCGCCCATTCAGCCTCGTCCTGATAGCCTCAACCGTCTGCAGGAGCTGCGCCAATCCCTCCAGGGCATAATACTCCGCTTGCACCGGCACGATCACCGAATCGGAGGCCACGAGGGCATTCACCGTGAGCAGCCCCAGCGAAGGGGGACAGTCGATGAACACGAAGCCGAACCCCCCGGGACCGGAGTCGAGACCGGCCAAGGCCTCCCTCAGGCGGAATTCCCTGCGCTCGAGCTTGGGTAGGAGGACCGAGACACCGGCCATGTCGATACCCGAAGGAGCCAAGAAGAGATTGGGGACCTTGGTCGGCCGGATGATCCCGCTCAGTTCCACCTCTCCCAGCAGCACATGGAAGAGCGTGGGTTCCTTCTCCTGCACCCTCACGCCGAGCCCGGCTGAAGCGTTCGCTTGTGGATCTGCATCTATCAGCAGAACGCGCTCCCCGGCTTGGGCCAGTGTCGCCGCAAGATTCACGGCTGTGGTCGACTTACCGACGCCTCCCTTTTGATTTGCGATTGCGAATATCACGGCGTATTGCTCATTGCTCAACCGTCTCCCAGCGGCCGCTTGGCCGGAATCCCTGCCCTACGCGGATATGCGGCCGGAGTTTCCATCGTTTTCCGCCCATACACCAAATACCTGTCGGTCGCTTCCTCAAAGGGTCTTGCCTGAACGACCTCCACACGCGGCACGCCCAGTATAGCGAGAGCCCGCTCCCCGCATATCCACTCTTGGTCCGACATTGCCGCTTTCATGGCCACAAAGAAGCCTCCTACCTCAAGAAGAGGAACCGAGAGCTCAGCTACCACCGGAAGAGAGCCTACGGCCCTCGTCACCGCCACATCGAACCCGGATCGGCCGGCACCTCGACCAAAGTCCTCGGCCCGCAAGCGCTCGACCCTGGCGTTGCGCAGGCCCAGGGCCTCAACAGCAGACTGCAGGAATTCGCACTTCTTCTTGACTGACTCGAGTAGGGTGATCCGCAGCTCCGGGCGGGCGATGGCCAGCACCAACCCCGGCACGCCGTTGCCGCAACCCACGTCGACAAACCTGCCGTGTGCGCGATCCAGGAACGGTAGATTCGTGAGGGAGAGCGCGTCGAGGAAGTGCTTCTTCTCAATCTCCACCGGATCGCGGATCGCGCTCACGTTCACGCGGCAACTCAGCAACATGTCGAGGAACCGCTGTAGCGCAGTGAGCTCCTCTCCATTCAAGCCGAGCGACCTGTACGTGGATGTCTGGGTCAAGTCCATCCGCAACGCACCGCTACTCCGGCCGGTTCGCTCATCACACCGACATCTCGGCCGAAACCGTGGGTTCGCCGTCTTTCTGCATCCTCCGGCGATGCAGATAAAGCATGAGCACAGAGACATCGGCGGGGGATACGCCCGGGATGCGGGATGCCTGCCCCAGGGTCCCCGGCCGTATTCCCTTGAGCTTCTGGCGCGCCTCGTACGTCATACCCTCTAGGTCGAAGTCGAAATCCGCTGGTATGCGCAGCGCTTCTCTGCTGCTGTGCCGCCGCACTTCGGCCAACTGACGTTGGATGTATCCGTCATATCTCGCTTTGACCTCCAGTTGCTCCGCCGCCGCCTTCGATACTTCGGCCATGATATGTCGATCTCTCTCGTCGAGGAGAGGGGTGATGCTGTCGAGAGACAGCTGGGGGCGGCGCAGAAGCTGCATCACCGTCTGTGACTCCGTGAGAGGAGACGTGCCGTGAGCTTCGAGGACGCGGCTGTTCGCTTCGCTACTCTTGACGACGATACGGCCAAGCATCTCCCCGTACCGGTCGACTTGCTCCCTCTTACGCTTGACTTGTTCCATGTCGGACTTCGACACCAGGCCCAGCGCGCAGCCAAGAGCGGAGAGGCGCAGGTCTGCGTTGTCATGTCGCAAGAGCAAGCGGAACTCTGCCCGAGAAGTGAACATCCTGTACGGCTCGTCGACGCCTTTGGTGACTAGATCATCGAGCAGTACACCGATGTAGGCTTGGTCGCGACGCAGAATGAACGGTGATTCACCCTTGACGTACAAGGCGGCGTTGATCCCCGCCATGAGTCCTTGGGCAGCCGCCTCCTCATAGCCCGAGGTGCCATTGATCTGTCCAGCGGTGAAAAGACCGTGTATCGCCTTGGTCTCAAGACTGAGGAGGAGCTGCTGGGGCGGTAGATAATCGTACATCACCGCGTATCCCGGTCTGACCACGCGAGCCCGCTCAAGCCCCGGGGTAGCCTGCACAATTCTCTCCTGGACCCAGACAGGGAGGCTCGTGGTGAGACCCTGAAGGTAGACCTCGTTCGTAGAGAGGCCTTCCGGCTCAACGAAAACCGGATGATGATCCCTTGTGGGGAAATTGATCACCTTCCTGTCAATCGAAGGACAGTATCGCGGTCCCTTCCCTTGAACCGCCCCTGTGCGAATGGGGCTGAGGTGAAGGTGTTCCGCCACGACGGCGTGCGTCGTAGGGCTCGTTCTTGTCAGGAAGCACGGGACCTGCCGCCTCGGCAGAGGAGTGCTCCAATGGGAAAAACCGGGCAAGGATGGGTCCCCAGGCTGCCAAGACATCTTGCTGATGTCGATGGTGCGGCCGTCAACACGGGGAGGTGTGGCTGTCTGGAAGCGCTCGAGGGACAGGCCGATCTCCTCGAGACCAGCAGAAAGCTCAGTCGCAGGCAGCTCACCGGCCCTTCCCGCCGGGTGAGTCCGGTCACCAACTACCACCTCTCCTCGCAAGAACGTACCCGTGGCGACAACAACAGCAGGTGCTCTCAGCTCCCGGCCATCCGCCAACTTCACACCCGACACTGTTTCACGTGAAACAAGGACACGAGCCACTTCGCCCTGAAACACGTCCAAGAGCGGCGTTCGAAACAGAATCCACTTCATCCAATCCTCGTAGAGACGCTTGTCAGCTTGCGCCCGCAGGGCCCGCACTGCCGGCCCCTTTGAGGTGTTGAGCATCCTGATCTGAATGAAAGCGCGGTCGGCGTTGCGACCCTGCTCTCCTCCCAGAGCATCGATCTCCCTCGTGAGCTGCCCTTTTCCCACCCCGCCAATCGCCGGATTGCAGGGCATGAGAGCAATCTTGTCGATGCTGAGAGTAACGAGCGCCGTGCGCATGCCCATGCGCGCGGCCGCGAGGGCAGCCTCACAGCCCGCATGCCCTCCTCCCACCACGACCACCGCATAGCTACTGCTCACGACACTTCATTCTGCCTGTCCCGCGAAGCCTGCCCGAAACCTTCACTACCAGTATCGTAGCCAACTTTCGAAGCACTTCTGCCCGTAAGGCCATTGCCTCTTCACAAACCCGTGCTCTCTTCGTAGACCCTTTGACTGTTCGCGAGCCCCTTGACCTCCGACAGCCCCTTGACTCTCTCGCCAAGCGGACCAGTATATCGCGTCGCCGCACCCCTCCGCGCGCGACCCCCGGCCTCGAGCTCGTGAAGGGCTGCCCACACACTGCACACGAAGGTTTGCCGCCCATCCACACGGAACCTGTCTACCTGATCCTCCGGGCAAATGCTACATTGACTCTCGGGGACCGGACACCTGCTCCGGACCGCAAGCTTCCCAGAGAGGTCGCCATCCCCGCAGCACGGCCCACAACCCATAGCCCCTCGATTGCCTCAGGGGAATCGAGCTCGTGGTCCTTCTCCTCACCACCTTCGTCCAACGATAGGCCTATCCACATCAGGCCTCCCCCTCCTCTCTCGCTCACTGAACAAGGACCCGCGATGCCAGACGGTGCCGCGCCCGTTGATGTGGTGCCTGTTGGCGTGGGGCTCGTTGACGTGGTGCCCGTTGGCGTGGGGCCTGCCTTCCCCGGCTTCAGCACCAGACCCTCAATCGAATGCGCAGGCCTTGACACCGTCAGACCGAACGGCTCCAACCTCTCCACTCGGCTGCCCGGCGACAGATACCACTCCCCGGAGGCCGAGCCATCGGGAACGCACAGCATGGGTGTGCCCTTACCTGGAATCCCGGCCGCAAGAGATCGCTCTTCGGCGCCACGCTCTTCGGGGCCACCTTCGCAGATGGCCTCCCATGCGCACGGAGGGTCTGCAGCCGTTCCTGACTCCTCCGCATGGCGATTTCCCAGAACATCGCCCGGCCACCTTCCTCCATTCGCAGCACCTTGCCGGGGCACCTCATCGTGGCACGCCTCATGCCGGGACCCTCTCGGATGAGCCTCCTCGTGGCAAGCCATGCCGTCGTGGGGCACTTCGTGGTGAACCGCCTCGTAGTGGGGGGCGTTGTAGTGAGCCGAGTCATCGTGGAGCCGGGGTGCAGGACGACCGGCGGCCGAGCCCCAAGCGGTGGACCGGGCCCTCTCCGACGGGTGCTCCACCTTCTGACACCTCGTAGTCTCCTCAAGTGGACTCGGCCGCACGGCCACCGCAGCCCACACGCCTGTCTCGCAGGTCTGTTCGAAGGGGCCCTCGAGGTACGGGGTGTCCTCCCCGGCCGAGGCGGCCGAGTCAATAGCGGCCGCGCTCATAGCCGCGCCGCTCTGCAACTCGGCGTAGGTGGAGTGCAGATACCTCCCCGTCGGGGAGGCAGACGTGTTGTCCACAGTATGCCTGCGATCCCCGGAGTCAAGAGCGGGGAGGAGACGCAGCCACTCTACAGAACGAGGTTCAACGCCCCAGCAGTCGGCAAGAGCCTCCCTCAGCCTCCCACGCACCGCGGCTTCGGCCACTCCCTCCCTGCCGAGCCCCCACACTGAGGGACCCACGTGCAGCCGGTGGGAGACCCACTCATGCGTGCCCGCGTCACCGTCGGCAGCATAGCCCGACAGTTCCATCACCCGTAGGCTTGCCCATAGTTCGTCCGCCGGGAGTTCTCCGTGCCGCCCGCCCTCGAGCAACTGCGAGCCAATCGCCACCCGGCCGCCAAACCCCATTCCCACAGCGAGTATGCTCGCACGAGTGATGAAGCGATCGCCATAGGCGGTGTGCACCACAAGTCTCGTGCTGTCGCCTTCGCCCCCCGTCCATTCCACCCCCGTGGCGACGGCCTGCCTGAGCTCGATACCATCGGTCTCCTCCAGCAGTAGTTTCAACCTGATGGACACGGCCCTTCTGTCCATGACCAAGAACGGCATCTCGAAGGACGGCGGAGAAACGAAGCTTGTCTCAAGAACCGCCCGGCGCAGCAGGGGTGGTAGGTCGGCGAGGGACTCGAGGCCCGAGTCTCCGAGCGCAACGAGCGGTCCGAATGCGGGCTGACCCACCGTGTCCAACGAGCTGCAGAGCACGAGAACACGCAGCCCTCTCTCGGCAAGGGCCAATCCGCACGCGGATCCGGACATGCCGGCCCCACATACTACGGCGTCCCATACGTCATGATGCGCTGTCACAAGGCTATCCTCTCAATGCGCTCTCTCACTGCGCCGCCCCTGCCGGAAGTCAGCGTGCCAATAACCCCGACAGGATCGCCCAACCCCGAGTTCGCGGCGGACAACGCAATCCTTCCTCAATCCAAGACCCTTCTGGGTGCCCACCTTCACCCTCCGCGACCCTCATCTCCAACAGGAGCGCAGCTTCTTCGATCCCAATCTACTTGCCGATGCAGAAGCGGCTGAATATCTCATCAAGCAGGTCTTCCGTGATCTCTTCCCCGGTGACCTCCCCGAGCGCCCGGACCGCCTCGCGAATGTCTTCAGCCACGAGCTCCTCCGGCAGCCCTCCGGAGAGGCCCTCTGCAGCTTTCAAGGCGGCGGCGTGCGACCGCGCCACGAGGCTCCTCTGGCGCTCCGTACTCAGCATCGGCTCCTCCGGAGCAAGCCCACCCTCGCCCCCGATCACATCGGCGATGGCGGCCTTCAGCGAGTCGATGCCCTCGCCGGTGAGGGCGGAAACGCACACAACGCGCCGGATGCCATTTCCTCCGCGCGATGCTCTCCGACTCCGCTCCCGGAGGTTGTGAGGGGCATCCTCCGGGGCGATGTCCAGCTTGTTGCCCACAACCACGATTCTCTCCGCCTCCACCTCTCCCACCAGACCCTCGACCCGGGCGGTCCACAGAGCCGCGTCGTCAGGGCTTCCCCATTCCGAGAGATCGACGACCGCGAGCACGATATCTGCATTCTCCAGCGCTGCTCGTGAACGCGCAACGCCGAGTTGCTCCACCTTGTCGTCGCTCGATCTGATCCCTGCGGTGTCTATCAGAACCACCGGGACCCCTGCGAACTCAACCAACTCCTCCACTGTGTCCCGGGTTGTCCCCGGCACCTCAGAGACTATCGCCCGCTCTCTCCGGACGAGACAGTTCAGAAGTGAGCTCTTGCCCACGTTTGCGCCACCCACTATCGCCGTCTGAAGCCCCTCGTCGAGAATCCTTCCGAAGAACGCGGTGTCGAGCAAGCTCTCGAGCAGTCGGCCTGCCTCGCCAACTCGCATAGCGCACCCATCACGATCGATGTCATCAACGTCCTCATCTGCGAAGTCGACAGATGCCTCGACTTCAGCCAGCACCTCCACCAGGAGCCGGCGTACCGAGGACACCTCCCCCGAGAGTCCTCCTCTCAACTGATGGACGGCCGCCCGCAAGGCACTCGTGGAACGCGCGCGGATCACGTTGGCCACACTCTCTGCTTGAGCCAAATCGAGGCGGCCGTTGAGGAAGGCCCTCTTTGTGAATTCGCCCGGCTCGGCGGGCCGCGCGCCGCGCTCAATGAACAGCCGCAGGATCGACCGGACGGCCGCCTGCCCTCCGTGGCAGTGCACTTCGACCATGTCTTCGCGGGTGTAGCTTACGGGAGCGTACATCGCGGCCACGAGCACCTCATCCAGGGTCGACCCCACCGACGGATCGACGATGTGGCCGTATATCAAGCGGTGGCTCTCTTCGCGAGAAGGGAAGGCCTTCCCCTGGCGGACAAAGACCTCTCCGCTGATATCCAGGGCGCGCCGTCCAGTCAACCTGATCACGGCTATCGCCCCCGTTCCCAGCGGGGTTGAGAGGGCAACAATGGTGTCGTCGAGCGAGGAGGTCATTTCACTCTTGGAGGCTCCACCGCACAGGGTGCCCCGCATCGGGTTCCACCGCCCAGCGCGCCAAAAAACACACTGCTCCGCTCAAAGTAGCCCCCACCAAGGCAGCACCCACTGCAGACCCACGGCACGTGTTCCGACTCCGTCATACGCACACGCCCGGTTGCAGCCCGGCCGCCCGGCCACGGTGGCCGGCTATCGAACAGCGTGCTCGGTCACCCATAGTCGCTCACCCGCACAGTCAGCCGGCGCGGCGCCTCATCGCGCGATGCGCGCATTGTCTGGGCCTTGCGCCGACCCGCCTCAGCGTCTATCTCCGGTGGTTGGCAATCAGCCGGACGGAGAAATGACCACCGCGCGATGAGGTTCACGCCCCTGACTCTCGGTCACTACCTCCGCCCACTCCTTGAGCGCCAAGTGCACGATCTTCCGCTCGGCCGCAGTCATGGGTTCGAGCCGCACCGGTCTCCGCTTGCGGATGACCTCTTCCGCCCTTTTCAGAGCCACACGTTCTATGCCCTGTTGCCTGCGTTCCTTATAGCCCTGCACATCGACCGAGACACGTTTCCGGGCCGCAGGGTGCGGATACAGGATGACGTTGGCCACGTACTCGATCGCATCCATGGTCTGGCCTCTCTTGCCGATGAGGATGCCCAGATCGTCCCCTGTGATTTCTGCGGTGACTACCTCGGCCTTCTCGACGATGTGGATGCTTCCCGTGACACCGACCTTGGACATGATCATGCTCAGAAGTTCACGGAGCCCGGCCGAGCCGGGACCCGGCGCCTCGCCGAATGTGATCTCCGGCTCGATGACCGCCTCTTCACCCTCTTCGAGTTCGGCACCACAGGTTTCGACCGGGGCAGGGGGCAGGTCATCCGTGAGGAGCCTGACCTCGACCTGGGCATCGGTGCCCCCCACGCCCAGGAATCCTTCCACCGGAGCCACAACCACCTCCACCTCGTACTCGTCATCCTCCAACTCCCCCGGAGCGATGTCGAGTTCCGCCAACGCGCGTTGAGCCGCCTGCTCGACGGTTGAGCCACTAGCCCTCGCCACTCGCTTCCGCGAAACTCGATTCACGGAGCCGGTATTACCCGACTCAGGACCCATCGCCCGAAGAAGTGTCTCCTGATGGTCGTGGCTTGGCCTTGCGTTGTCCTCCCGAGGACTGGCCTCCGGAACCTGCCTTGCCGGAAACTCCCTTGCCGGTGCCTGCCTTCTTGGCGCCGGGTTTGGGTTTGGGGCCTCCCGGTTTACCACTGCTGGACTTGGCGGTTGTCGTGGCGCCGCGTTTACTCCCGCCGGGCTTGGTGCTACCGCTCTTGGCGCCGGACTTAGTGCTCGGCTTGCTTCCCTGGCCCTTGGCCCCTCCGGACTTGCCCCCGGACGCCTTGGCAGCCTGTACCTTCTTGGCTCCGCCACTCTTGCCTCCACTTGCACCGGCCGACGCCTCAGCAGGGACCGGCGCCGGCATGACCTTCATAATGACGAACTGCTGAGCAATGGTCCACAGGTTCGAGGTGAACCAATAGATGAAGAGGCCGGCAGGCCACTTCCCTATGAACATGATGATGCCTACGCCTATAGGCATGACATACACCAGAAAGCGCTGAGTTGGATCCTTGGTGGATGTCATGAGCGAACTCAGGAACTGGCTCGCGACGTACAGTATGAGAAGCAGGAAATCGAAACTGGCGATGTCGGCCCCGATGAGCCAACTGGGGGCATCGGGTATGTTGCCGATCCAGAGCCACGTCGCCCCCGCGAACTGGTCCTGCTGCTCCCGCAACATATAGAAGAGAGCGAAGAACACCGGCATCTGGAGAAGCAAGGGCAGACAGGACGAGAACGGGCTGACCTTGTTCTCCTTGTAGAACTCCATGGTCTTCTGTTGGAGAAGCTGCTTGTCGCCTTTGTACTTCTCCTGGATCTCTTTGATCTGCGGCTGCAGAACCTGGAGGGCCCGCATGCTCTTGAACTGCTTGTAGGTGAGGGGGAGGAGGATTATCCTGACTATAATAGTCAGCATAACAATGGACCAGCCCCAGCTGAAACCCAATCCGTGCCAGAAATCAAGGACCGCCTCGAGAACACCGGTAAGGGGGCTGAGAATCGTCTGCATCAGGCTGCTCCAAACTCCTCATGCCGCGCAAACTCCTTGGGCCGCTGGCTATCGCTGCGACAGGCACGGGCAGTGCGAGCCCGGGCGAACAAGGTCTGGCTCTCGACAGGATCGAAACCGCCATGGCTCCAGGGGTTGCAGCGCAACAGCCTCCACCCGGCCAACACAGTTCCTTTGGCCAGGCCGTGCTGCCGTACCGCATCAACGGCATACTGGGAGCAGGAGGGGTGGTACTTGCAGGAGGTGGGCAGCAGCGGTGATATGAGGAGCTGGTACGCACGCAAAGGAAGCACGGCAGCCTCTCTCATGATCTCTTTCGAGCGCCTCACGAGCCGCGGCCCTCCCCGGCCTCCTTGATCTCGAGCAAGGCCGCCTTCTCCAACACTTCCACCAGCTTCTCCCTCACTCCCGTAAGGCCACGGTCCTCAACCAGGCCGGGCAGACCTCCCCGAGCTACAAGCACCACATCATACCCGGCTTTCACACGGCTCTCTTCCAGCCGGTAGGCTTCACGAAGGACGCGCTTCAAGCGGTTTCTCTCAACCGCCCCACCAAGACGCTTGGTCACAGACACTCCCACGCGGGCAGGCACCCGCTCCTCTCGCTGATAACCCGCGGCCACCGGTGCACGACGTGAGCCGGACCCACCGGACAGCCCGGTGCGGGACAGAGCCGCCACCTTGGCCGGCCGGGAACCTCGCTTCGCGGCACGGCCGCCGTCCTCTCTGCCGCCCGGTTCACTCTGCGCAAAGTAATACAGCACGAGGTACTTGTTGGCAACAGAGCACCCGAGGCGATACACCGTGTCGAAGTCTCGAGACCGCGTCAGCCTGCTGCGGCGCTTGACCACGGGTCAGACCGTCAGACGCTTCCGACCCTTGAGGCGCCGGCGCTTGATCACAGCCCTTCCGGCCCGAGTGCTCATGCGCACTCGGAAGCCGTGGGTCTTTTTCCGTTTGCGCTTGTTCGGCTGGTACGTTCTCTTCACGTCAACCTATCCTCGTCACATAAGGAACCCGCGACCGCCGAGCTCCTTCTCCCGTATACACATCACGGCACCAATTCTGCCACGTACCCAAGTTTACTGCACCGCGGCGTCATCTGTGCGTGCAAAGGCGCAGGAGTATACAAGCCACCCGCGGCCCAGTCAATCGTACGCCTTCACGCGCCTCGGCCGAAACCCACTCCCGCCCACCGTGAGGCCCCGGCCACGCGTCCCCTTCACCCCTCGATTCCTTCTCCGGCAGGCGACACCCACAGCGTCCGCCACCCTGTGGATAATCTGGATAACCCTTCCGCCGCCATACTCTCGCCCACCCCACTCCCACGCCTCACGCGGGGCAACGAATCCTCCCGGTGCAGGCCGGGACACCCCGCGGGATCCCGGTGCCGCGGGGCCATCGGTGCCCGTCTCGGAAGTGCCCGGCGCCCGTCTTCCGTGCGCCGCGGTCTCGGTTTCACCCCCATCCCTCCACCCACCCCGCGCGCTTCGGGGGAACGCTCATCATTCCCGCTATTTCCGACAATCGTCTCCCCATGACAACGGGTGCGCGGCTCCATCGTCCGAGAAGAAGCTCCCCGGTGGTTGCTGCCCGTCCCTTTCAGCGCCCCGGCGGAAGCCTCATTTCATCACTCGCCCTTGACTGTAGAAACTCACTTTTCCCCAGTATCCCCACGGGAAGCCCAAACTCCACCGCCTGCGCCTCCTCTCCTCTCACGTTCTCCACACCTGTGGAATGTCGTGTGGAAAACACACGATGTCCCTGCATGGAAACCTTCAGCCGTCCTTCATGGCGGACCGCTCCCCTCTGTCCCAGAGCCGCGGCACCCGGAATTTGCATCGACATCCGTGCGGCCCCGCTGTGGAAAACGATGTGCCTTGCCGCTAGAATGGGGGCCCGTTTCAGCACGCCCCTCAATGAGGGATTCCGGAGCTGCTTCGACTGCAACACATGAGGGGGCCGCGGGATGTTCACCGATGAGATCCTTTCGCAACTGTCCGCCCTCGCCGACAGCGGCGAAGATGGGACGCCCGGCCTCGGCGATGAGTCCGCCCCCCGCATCGCGGTGTACGACGACCCCCGCACCCCACCCCGTACGCTCTCCATACCCGAGAGTCGGCTCCCCGACCTGATCGATGTCCTGGCCGGCCGCACGTACGATCTCGCCCGGCAGCAGGGCAGCCGCATCCCCTACACAGTGTTGCGGGAACTCATGGAAAACCTCATCCACGCGGCCTTTACCGACGTCGTCATCACCATCCTCGACGGCGGCAACACCATTCGCATCTCCGACAGGGGCCCCGGAATCCCGGATAAGCAACGAGCCCTCGATCCCGGCTTCACCACCGCCGGCCCCGAGGTGAAGAGATACATAAAGGGCGTGGGCAGCGGTCTCCCCATCGCCCGCGAATCGCTGGCCCATCTCCACGGCATTCTCGACATCGAAGACAATCTGGGCGCCGGTACAGTAGTGACAGTGCGGATGCCGCACGACCACGATGACCCGCCCTCACCTCCGGCTACTCACTCCCGCGCCAAGCTGACCGACCGGCAACTCAAGGTGGTCCTTCTTCTCGTGGAATTGGGCCCGGTGGGTCCCACACGCATCGCTCAGGAGATGGGCGTCTCACCCTCGACCGCCTACCGGGACCTCGTGTATCTTGACGGTCTCGGCCTCGTGTCCTCCGACTCCGATGGCCGCAGGTCGGTGACGGGTGACGGGCTCCAGTATCTGGAAGCGGTACTATAGGAACCGACCCAGGGTTACACTCCCTGCCGACCGGGGATCATCACAGCCGAGCTAGTGGAGAGTCCATGAACGACACACATGCGGAGTTCATCTGGCAGGAGGCACTCTCGCTGCTGGCCCAACGTGTGAACGACGGCACGTTCCGCATCTGGTTCTCACCCACCGTCGGCCTCGAGTTCTCAGAGGACCGTTTCGTGGTAGGTGTAACTTCGGACTTCGCGAAGGATTGGATCGACACCCGCTTCCGCGCCTTGATCGATGACTGTCTCTCGGAGGTTCTCGGCGATGCCGTTCACAGCCGCATCGTGGTCTCACCCGAGCTCGCCCAGAGGCTGAACCGCGAGAACCCGCTGTCTTCGACTTCACCGCCCGCAGACGAAGCGACGGCCACCACGGCATCCGCCGGTGACCCCTCTCCGCCGACTTCGGGAGGCTCCACCTCCCACTCGCCGAGCAGATCCGCGGCGGGGGGCGGCCCGGGGGCCGCCCCCCGCGCCTCCCACCCACTCGGCCTGAACGAGAAGTACACGTTCGAGAGCTTTGTGACCGGACCTTCCAACCGCTTCGCCCACGCCGCCGCGTTGGCCGCCGCCGAAACGCCGGGCGCGGCCTACAACCCCCTCTTCATCTATGGAGGCGTCGGCCTCGGCAAAACTCACCTTCTCCAAGCCGTCGGCCACTACGTGCTCCGCCACACGCCACATCTCCGGGTGCGATTCGTCACCATCGAGATGTTCACGAACGACTTCATCAACTCTCTCCGCGACGACTCCATCGAGGGTTTCAAGCGCCGCTACCGCACGAATGACGTCCTGCTCATCGACGATATCCAGTTCTTGGAGCGCAAGGAACAGACACAAGAAGAGTTCTTCCACACCTTCAATTCCCTGTACGAGGCCGGCAAGCAGATTGTCATCACCTGTGACCGACCTCCTAAGGCCCTCCACACCCTTGAGGACAGGCTCGTGTCGCGTTTCGAGTGGGGACTCATCACCGACATCCAGCCACCCGACCTCGAGACCCGGATCGCCATCCTGCGCAAGAAGGTGAGATACGACTCGATTCCGCTCCGCGACGACGACGTGCTCACTCACATCGCCTCCCGCGTACTTACCAACATCCGTGAGCTGGAGGGTTGTCTCAACCGAGTCGCCGCCTACTCCGCCGTCGCCGGACGCCCTATCGACATAGCACTCGCCCGAGAGGTTCTCAAAGACATCCCCGAGACGGCCGCGGTCAAGATCACCGTCGACAGCATCATCTCAACAGTCTCCTCCGCCACCGGTGTATCTGTCGCTGAGATGAAAGGCGACAGGCGCTCACGCGCCATCGTCCAAGCGCGTCACCTCGCCATGTATCTGGCGCGCGATCTCACCGACGTGAGCCTTCCTCACATCGGTGAACGCTTCGGAGGGCGCGACCACACGACCGTCCTCCATGCCGTGGACAAGGTCACCCGTCTCATGCGCGAAGACCGCGACCTCTACAACCTGGTTCAGCAGCTCACCGCGCGCATCAAGAGCTCGCCGTGAGGAACCCACCCCAGTCCACCGCCCCGCAGGCTCGGGTCTCTCAGGCTTTCAACAGCCCCCTGTGCACAAAGAAGCCAACACCGTGCTCGTTCGTGACCTATGGCACCGCAGCCACAAGTTGCACTTCGGCCATACACCCTTCGTCCACACACCTGTCCCTTGGGCAGCCCGCTGGTCTCTGCCCCGTACGCAGCTTATCCACTACATCCACAGACACCGTTACAATGACGATATTGAGATAAAGAACAATAGTAGTAGGGCTCATCTGTGCAGAGTTCGGTCCGCCACTTGAGAGTCGCCGGGAGGAAAGAAGAATGAAGATCACAACCGCGAAGTCCGATTTGATGGAGGCTTTTGGAGCAGTCAATCGAGCGGTCTCTTCCCGCAGTTCCATCCAGGTGCTCTCGGGGGTCTTGTTGGAAGCGAAGGAGGACGGGATCCTGCTGTCGGGAACCGACATGGAGATCTCGATACGCACTCCCGTGCGAGGTAGCGTGGTGGAACCGGGGTCTCTTGTGCTCCCTGCACGGATTGTTGCCGACATCGCGAAGAACTTGGCGCCTAGAGAGGTGGTGATTGATCAGCGCCCGGGCGAGAACCAGGTAGACCTGCGGGCCGGGGAGTCGGAATTCGTGTTGAGAGTGCTTCCTGCGAGTGACTTCCCACAGCTCCCCGTTTTCCCCGCCGAAGAGGGCTTCACCGTCGATAGGAAGGCCTTCTTGGAGACGATCGATCGCGTATCGCCTGCCGCATCGAGAGACGAGACCCGGCCTGTGCTCACGGGTGTGTTGATCAACGTCGCCAAGAACGCGGTGAAGATGGTGGCCACCGACAGCTATCGCTTGAGCGTCAAGGAGACGGTAGCGCAGTCGTCCGTGAAGGAGAAGACGCAGGCCATCGTCCCGGCGAGGGCTCTTGTCGAACTGAGTCGGCTCGGCGCCGGTACCGGCGCCGACGAGATCACCGTCATACCCACCGAGAACCAGATCCTGTTCCAAGTGGGCGAGATATGGTTGATGTCCCGGCTCATTGATGGGCAGTTCCCAAATTACCGCCAGCTCGTCCCGGAGACGTTCGAGCATGAGATCCGACTTGACAGAGAAGAGTTTCTCGACGTCATCAAACGGGTGGGGCTTCTCGCCCAGAAGAGTGCGCCTATACGGTTGCACTTCAGCGCGCACACGCTCACCGTCTCAGCGCAGTCCCAGGAGTTGGGCCGGGCTCAGGAGAGCCTTCCTGTGCAGTATGACGGGGATGACTTGGAGATCGGGTTCAACCCCGAGTTCTTGGAGGCCGGTGTGGCAGCCATACGCGAGGGCGATGTCTATCTCAAGCTCATCAGTCCCCTCCGTCCGGGTCTGATAAAGGGAGAGGCCGATGACTTCCTGTATCTCATTATGCCCATCAGGCTGAGCGAGTAGATGGTGGGCGCGGTTCCAGAAGAGCTGTGGGTATCCCCTGGGACAACGGTGGGCCAAGCGTTGAAGATCGCCGGCGTGGCCTCCACGGGGGGGCAGGCCAAGGCCCTCATCCTGGGAGAGTTGGTTGACGTCAACGGCAGTCCCGAACTGCAGCGTGGACGGAAGCTCGCGGACGGAGACCGCATCGAATGCCAGGGCCACGTTCTCCTCGTGCGGCTGCACAGTTCTTAGCGCTGCCGCTCCTACCGGCCACCGCAGGTGTGAGATGACGCACATCTCTCGTGTGGAGGTCGCGAATGTCCGCTGCCACCGGCACCTCGGGGTAGAGTTCAGCCCGGGAGTCAATGTGCTGGTGGGAGGGAACGGCGTGGGCAAGACGAGCATCCTCGAGTCGGTCGCGCTCGTGATGACGGGCAGGTCTCCGAGGGCGTCATCGCTGAAGGGCATGATCCGGCAGGGAGAGGGTTCCATGCGTATCGACGTCTGGCTCTCACTTACCGAGAAAGTGTGCGCGGGCGAATACCCGGCGGAGGAGCGGTTGGGCGGCGGATCGGGGAGGCCTTTGTCGGAGACCTGGGTGGCGGCGGGCTACGGTGTGGGCGGGGAACGGCGTTTCTTCTTCAACGGCGGGCAGGTGGAGGATGGTCGCCGCCTGCAGGAGACTGCGCACGTGCGTGCGTTCCTTCCCGATGATCTGCGGCTGGTCAAGGGTGGGCCGGCGCCCAGGCGTGAACTGCTCGACGCACTTGCTGAGGTTGAATCCCCCGAGCATCGCTTGCGGCTGGATCGATACCGGCGCGCCCTGGAACAGAGAAACGCCCTGCTGCGGCAAGGGAGGCTGGGCGACGAGCACTGTCCCTGGGAGGCGGTTCTCGCGGACGAGGGCCGCTCAATAATGGAGACACGGGTCGCTGTCCTCGCCGGCTTCGCCCCCTTCTTTGCGGAAGTCGTGTCGGAGCTCGGCCCTTCCTCATCTGGTCCGGTCAAGCTCCTGTACCGGACCAACGCCGAGGGTCTCTCGGAGCAGGAGTACAGACAACGGCTGGCCTCCCTGCGCGCCCACGACGCCCGCCGCACCTTTACCCACCTGGGCCCCCATCGAGACGATCTGCGTTTCGTGAGCGCAGCTCTCGACGTGCGGGAACACGGCTCCCAGGGGGAGCAGAGGGCGGTGGTCCTGTCCTTGCTTCTGGCCGAGGTCCGCTGGCTCGAGCAGCGGGAGGCGGAAGCCGGCCTCCCTGTCGTACTGCTCTTGGACGACGTGCTGAGTGAGCTCGACGACCACCGCAGGCGTGTGCTGGGTGAGATGCTGAGGGGCGGCGTTCAGTCGTTCTTGACCACGACCGACACGCAGTGCCTCGATCAGATCCACCACGACAGCGTGCTCACAATTGAGGTGTCCGGCGGTGCCTGAGGAAGTCGAAGCATGCACGCCGGAGGGGCGCTCGGAGAGGCGCCGGGAGGGGGATCGATGCAGGCTGCCTGAAGAGAGGTGGTCTTTCGGCGACCCCGCAGGCACGGGCGGGGTCGGAGCGCGCCGCGACCCGTCGGTGACCGACGACTTCACGCGTGTGGGAGAGGTGCTCGAGGCCTTACTGCCGCGCGTGGATTCGGGCGCGGCTGCGTTGCTTCGCGCATGGGCGGAGGCGGTGGGAGAAGAAGCCGCCGCGCACAGCCGGCCGGTCAAGGTGCGCGGCGGTGTCCTCGTGGTGGCCGTGGCCTCCCCGGCGTGGGGACAGAGGCTCGCCATGAGGGAGTCAGAGATATGCCGCCGTCTTGCTTCGCACGCCGGGGCTCCCGAAGTGGTGCGGTTGGCACTGAGGCCCATCGAGTGGGAGGGGCCGGACACCTAGCCACCGCGGGATAGTGACGTGCAGCATGATGGCGTGGCACACTGGCCGCCACTGAAGGACGGCGTCCGCTCGCAGCGAACGGAAGCACGTGTAGCTGCGGGTCGAGGTGTGGTATCATTTGTGCGGCAGGAAACCCGCTTTGCGCAGGGGAAACCCGTTCCTTCCTTCTCTGTGCGCCGTTCTGCGCGGCCGTGGTATCGATTTGAGACGGAGCCTATTCTTCTGTGACTGACTTTACGTACGACGCTGCTGACATACAGGTACTCGAAGGGCTCGAACCCGTCCGGAAGCGTCCGGGCATGTACATCGGTTCCACCGGCAGCCGCGGTTTGCACCACCTCGTGTACGAAGTCGTCGACAACTCCGTCGACGAGGCTCTGGTCGGCGCGTGCAGCCGCATTGACGTGACTGTGTGCGCCGACTCGTCCGTGCGCGTCGAAGACGACGGGCGTGGCATCCCCGTCAAGGTGATGCCCCAGTTCGGGCGGCCCGCGGTCGAGATCGTCATGACCAAGTTGCATGCCGGGGGTAAGTTCGGCGGTGACGGGTACAAGGTGTCTGGCGGCCTGCACGGGGTGGGGGTCTCGGTGGTGAACGCCCTCTCGGAGTGGCTGGTCGTCGAGGTCTGCCGTGACGGCCATCGGTATCGGCAGAGCTACACGCGAGGGGTTCCGAACGGAGACCTGGAAGTGCTGGGTGTGTGTGACGACTTCACGGGTACGACCACGCACTTCCGGCCCGATCCAGAGGTGTTCGACGACCTCAACTACAATTTCAACACGCTCGCGCAGCGGTTGCGCGAGGTAGCGTTCCTGAATTCGGGTCTGGCCATCACCCTTGCCGACGAGCGCGATGCCCAAGAGGCGCCGCCCTCCGTAGAAGAGAGTGAGACCACGCGGCAGCCTGCGGGGCCGGAGGGTGGTGAAGCCCGGCCCGAGGCTCCCGGTCCGGATCTCTCCCGTCGCATCGCCTCCACCGTCGAAGCGGAGCGGCCTCGCCGCGTCTCCTACCGTTACGAGGGCGGCATCGTCGACTTCATTCGGCACATAAACGCGCCCAAAGACCCCATCCATGACCGCATCATCTACTTCACAGGCGCCCAGGATGACTATCAGATGGAGCTGGCCATGCAGTGGAACGCCGGCTACAACGACAATGTCTTCTCCTTCGCCAACAACATCAACACGCATGAAGGCGGCGCTCACCTGTCCGGAGCGCGAGCGGCCATCACGCGCACGCTCAATGATTACGCCCGTGGCAAGGGGTATCTGAAGGAGAAGGACGAGAATCTCTCCGGCGAAGATGTGCGCGAAGGGCTTGCGGCCATCCTCAGCGTCAAACTGCGCGACCCTCAGTTCGAGGGCCAGACGAAGACGAAGCTGGGCAACTCCGAGATGAAGGGGTTCGTCGAGACGGTGGTCAACCAGAAGTTGGCCGAGTTCTTGGAGGAGAACCCCGCCGACGCCAAGCGCATCCTCACTAAAGCCGTCTCCGCGGCGCACGCCCGCCAGGCGGCCCGTAAGGCCCGCGACATCACCCGGCGGAAGAGCGTGCTCGAGAACACCACTCTCCCCGGTAAGCTGGCCGACTGTTCTTTGCGCGACCCCTCTGCCTGCGAGGTGTATCTGGTCGAGGGTGATTCGGCCGGTGGTTCGGCCAAGCAGGCACGTGACCGGAGCTTCCAAGCGATCCTTCCCCTTCGTGGCAAGATCATCAACGTGGAGAAGGCCCGCATCAACAAGATTCTCTCCAATAACGAGGTGCAGGCCATCATCTCCGCCCTGGGGACGGGAGTCGGTGACGAATTCGACTTGACCCATGCGCGGTACCACAAGATCATCATCATGACCGACGCGGACGTCGACGGTGCGCATATCCGCACCCTCATACTCACCTTCCTCTTCCGTAACATGAGCGAACTCATCGAGGCGGGTTACGTCTACATCGCGCAACCGCCTCTTTACCGAGTCACCCACCGCAAAAGGGACTACTACGCCTTCACCGAAGGTCAGATGGAGGAAGTGATCACCCGCGTGGGGCGAAACGGCTCCACCATTCAGCGCTTCAAGGGCTTGGGCGAGATGAACCCGGAGCAGCTGTGGGAGACCACCATGAATCCCAACCACCGCACGCTCCTGCAGGTCACCGTGGACGACGCCGCCATGGCCGACGAAATATTCACCGTGCTCATGGGCGACAAGGTGGATCCGCGGCGTGAGTTCATCGAAGAGAACGCGAAGTACGTGCGCAACCTTGACATCTAGGCGCTGCCCCTCAGGGGGCGCACATACGGGCGGAGGTCCGGACTGACCATGCTCGAGACGCTTCAGGGCAGGATCGAACAGGTAGAAATTGCCGAAGAGATGCGTTCGTCGTATCTCGACTATGCCATGAGCGTGATCGTGGGGCGGGCGCTCCCCGACGTTCGTGACGGCTTGAAGCCTGTTCACCGCCGGGTTCTCTACGGCATGTACGACTCCGGCATGCTGCCCGACCGCCCCTATCGCAAGTGCGCCCGCATCGTGGGCGACGTCATGGGTAACTTCCACCCCCACGGCGACCAAGCCATCTACGACACCCTGGTGAGGCTGGCACAGGACTTCTCCATCCGCTATCCGTTGGTCGACGGGCACGGCAACTTCGGTTCGGTAGACGGCGATTCCGCGGCGGCCATGCGCTACACGGAGTGCCGCCTTTCGAAGATCGCCATGGAGCTTCTCCGTGACATCGACGCCGACACCGTCACGTGGCAACCGAACTACGACGAGAGCCGGGAGGAGCCGCTGGTTCTCCCCTCCCGCTTCCCCAACCTCCTGGTGAGCGGCAGCTCAGGTATCGCCGTGGGGATGGCGACCAACATTCCCCCGCACAATCTGCGGGAGGTCATCGACGCCACCGTCGCACTTATCGACGATCCGGGCATCGAGTCGGCCGGTCTCATGCAGCACATCAAGGGTCCGGACTTCCCCACCGGGGGCATCATCATCGGAACCACCGGCATCCGGGAGGCCTACGAGACCGGCCGAGGCCGCATCGTGGTTCGGGCCAAGGCTCACACCGAGCCGCTCAGACAGGGCAAGACCGCCATCATCGTCACCGAGCTCCCCTACCAAGTGAACAAGGCCAACCTCATCGAGAAGATCGCTGAGTTGGTGCGTGAGAAGAAGATTCCGGAGATCTCCGACCTCCGCGATGAGTCCGACCGCGAGGGCATGCGGATGGTGATCGAGTTGAAGCGGGAGGCCATTCCCAAAGTGGTGCTGAACAAGCTGTTCAAGCACAGCGCCATGCAGATGACTTTCGGCGTGATCTCCATCGCGCTCGTCGACGGCGTGCCCCGCACACTCACACTGAGTGAACTTCTGCACCACTACCTGGAGCACCAGCGTGACGTGGTGGTGAGGCGCACCCGCTACGAACTCAACAAGGCCAAGAAGCGGGCCCACATCCTGGAAGGCCTTCTCGTCGCCATCAGCAATCTCGACGAGGTCATCCGCATCATCCGCTCGAGCGAGGACACGCAGGCGGCCCGCCTGCGGCTCATGGAGCGCTTCGGCCTGTCAGAAGAGCAGTCACAGGCCATCGTCGATCTGCGCCTGCGCAATCTCACCGCGCTGGAGCGCCACAAGATCGAGGAGGAGCATCGCGACCTCGTGGAGCGTATCGCCTACCTGGAGGCCGTGCTGGCCGACGAGTCCAAGGTATTCGCCATCATCCGAGAAGAGCTGCTCGAGATCCGCACCATGTACGGTGACGATCGCCGCACCGAGATCGCTCCCTCGGAAGCCGAGATCGACATGGAAGACATGATCGCTGTGGAGGAGATGGTCATCTGCATCACCAGGTCGGGGTACGTGAAGCGCCTCCCCGTCTCTACCTATCGCACCCAGCACCGCGGGGGTGTGGGGGTGATGGGCATGGAGATGAAGGACGGCGACTACATCGAGCACCTCTTCATCACGACCACCCACCACTACCTGCTCTTCGTGACGTCGCGGGGCAAGATCTACCGTCTCAAGGTGCACGAACTGCCTCTGGGCAGCCGCCAGAGCAAGGGGCGGGCCATCGTCAACCTGCTCCCCCTGGCGCAGGACGAGGAGATCAAGGCGGTCATCGCCACCAAAGACTACAAAGACGCCAAGTACCTGGTCTTCGCCACCGCGAAGGGCCTCATCAAGAAGACGGCCTTCCAGGCCTACGACACCAACCTGAAGGCTGACGGCATCATCGCCCTCACGCTGAACGGTGACGACGAACTGGTGGCGGTGAAGCACACCGACGGTAGCGACGATCTCATACTGGTTTCATCGGAGGGGAAGGCGGTCCGGTTCTCCGAGAGCCAGGTAAGGGCCACCGGCAGGGCCACCATGGGGGTAATGGGAATTCGCTTGGGCCGGGGGCATCGGGTGGTGGGTATGGCTGTCGCCCACGACGACGCCGACCTCTTCTGCGTCACCTCCGGCGGCTACGGCAAGAGGACCCCGGTCTCGGCGTACCCGGCGCACAACCGGGGCGGCCTGGGTGTCATCACCATCAAGGACGCCCCGGATCGCGGCGACTTGGTGGCGGTCTCCACCGTACGCGCGAATCACGAGATCATGCTCATCAGCCACGAGGGCACGGTAATACGCATTCCCATCGAGAACGTGCGGGCGACCGGCCGCAACACCATGGGCGTCAGAGTCATGAACCTGCGCCAAGGCGACCGGGTGTCGAGTATGGCCCGCATCGTCCGCGGGTCGGCGGGTGAAGAGGACGTGCTCGAGGCGGTCGACGAGTCCTGAGCTAGTCTCCCTCCTCCAGGTCTCTCGCACTGCACATCATTGTGGAGATCTGCGGCGGTTCGTTCCCCAAGAGATACGAGAACTCCTCGCGGAACCTTTCCAGGCCGATACCGCAGATGGCGGCATACTTGGCCAGCTGGCGTGGGTCGTCGAAGTCGGCCCGATTGAGCCGCAGCATGTAGTTCCGAGCGATGCAGTACGACTCCGAAGCGGCGTCGACCAAGCGCACCTTCATGCGGCCCGTCTCGGGGTCGATCATGTCGCTGAACGGCAGAGGGTTGAAGCGGCCGTTCTGCAAGGACACGATGGCCGCATTGCCGCCGTCGAGCAGGTGCTGCGAGGCGCAGAAGCCGAGGTCGCGGGTGTACTCCAGATCGAAGGGTATGGGGTCGGCGCAGCGTAGCTCGTAACCGATGTTCTTCGACACGATGGTCACCTTGAGGCCGAATTCGGCGAGACGCTCCTGCACCTGTTGTTTGAGGACCGTGCCGAAGTTTACTTCGGCGTGACGGATGTTGCCGTATTCGTCGAGCTCGCATCCCTGCAGAGAGGCCAGTTCGGCCGGATCCATGCGCTCAGCGATGCCTTCAGCGATGACGGCGACACCCTCAGGGCGGTCGTGCGACATGCGTTTGATGATGGCCCCGGCGAGGACATCGGTGACCTCGGCGAGGGAGATCTTCGGGTTGCGGAACTCCTCGGGCACGAGGGTGAGCGTGGCTCCCGCGGCCTTGCCGATACCCAGGGCGAGGTGGCCGGCCTTCCTGCCCATGGTGATGACGAAGTACCACCGCGAGGTGGTGGCAGCGTCGACCATGAGGTTCTTGATGAGCTCCACGCCGAGGTGGCGGGCGGTCTGGTAGCCGAACGTCGACTGACCGTGTGGCAGAGCCAGGTCGTTGTCGATTGTCTTCGGCACGTGTACCACTCTTATGCGGCCCGCGGCCACCTCCTCCAATCTCATGGCGCTGTAGGCGGTGTCGTCGCCCCCGATGGTGATGAGTTTGTCGACGTCGAGCCTGAGGAGGGACACGACGGTGTGGTTGAGAGTCTCCTGCTGCTTGGTGGGGTTGTCCCGGCTGATGCCGATGTATGATCCGCCGCGGAAATGGATGCGGCTCACCCGTTCTATGGTGAGCGGGACGGTGCGGCTCACGTCGCCCTGCATGATCCACTTGAACCCGTCTTCGATTCCGATGACATTCACCTTATCCATGATGGCTCGGATGGAGGCCGCCCCTATCACGCTGTTCACACCGGGGGCCGGACCTCCGCCGACCAGGATGGCTAAGTTCTTTGAGGGTGAGGGCATAACACTGTCTCCGGACTCGCTGTTCGGATCGGACCTTGTCGCCAGAGCACCTCACGCGTCGGTGGCTCGGCGGGATGTATACTGTCTCTCAAGCACATCCTTCCAAAGTGTCGCACAGAGGAAACCACAATGCCCTTGTTTTTCTGGGATTCGACATTGCTGCTGCTCATTCCGGCGCTTCTTCTCACGATCTACGCGCAGATCAAGGTTACGACGACGTTCCGCAAGTACTCACAGGTTCGTTCCATGCGTGGCCTCACCGGAGCCGAGGGTGCGCGTCTCATGCTCGATTCGGCCAACCTCAAGCATGTGGGCATCGAAGTGATAGAAGGCGACCTCACCGACCACTACGATCCGCGCACCAAGGTACTGCGGCTCAGTGCGCGTGTGGGTACCAGCGACTCCTTGGCGGCGCTCGGTGTCGCCGCCCATGAGGCCGGCCATGCCCTCCAGGACGCGGAAGGCTATTCCGCCCTCAGGCTGAGGGGCGCCATGGTGCAGAGCGCCACCCTGGGTTCGAACCTGGGGTTCTTCCTCTTCTTTCTCGGCCTCATCATGGGTGGCAACCAGACGCTCATGGCCATCGGCATACTGCTGTTCGCCCTCTTCGTCATCTTCACGCTGGTAACACTCCCGGTGGAGTTCAATGCGTCGAAGAGAGCGCTCGCCCAGCTGTCCGGCCACGGCATTCTCGCCGAGGGAGAGATAGACGGGGCCCGGGCGGTGCTCAATGCCGCCGCGCTCACCTATGTGGCCGCCGCGGTCATGGCCATCATGAACCTGCTGCGGCTCATATTGATCCGAGGCCGCGGCTAGGAACCCGCGGCCGGGACCGCGGCCGGAGCACGATCAGGCGGCGGGCAGGAACCTGTCGATCATCTCCAGTACCTGCGAGATCCGGAAGGGCTTGGTGATGTAGGCGTCGAGGCCCGCCTGCCGCCCTTTCTCTTCGTCCCCCCGCATCGCCTTGGCGGTGAGGGCGAGCACCGGGATGCCCGAGGTGCCGGTGTCGGCTTTGAGCGCCCGGGTGGCCTCGTAGCCGTCCATCTCCGGCATCATGAGGTCCATGATGACGATGTCGGGTTGCTCCAGCCGGGTCCTCGCGACGGCCTCCCGGCCGGTGGCGGCCCGCACGACGGTGTGGCCCATGGCTTCGAGCGACATGGACACGATGTTGAGGATGTCGGGGTCGTCGTCGGCGACTACGATGCGTGCCATCAGGCGCTCCTTGTGTTGTCGCGGCCTCGGCCGGCCCGTCCGGCCGGCTCCACTGCCCGGGGGATGGTGAAGGTGAAGGTGGTGCCCTTGCCCGGCTGGGAGTGCACCGCTATGGCGCCACCATGCAGCTCGATGAGGTCCTTGGTGATCGAGAGTCCGAGCCCCGTGCCCCCTTCGTTGCGAGTGGATGTGTTGTCGAGCTGGGTGAACCGCTCGAATATACGTTCGAAGTCCTCGGAGGATATGCCGACGCCGGTGTCGGTCACCCGAATCTCGATCATTCCTGCGGGAGCCGGTCGGGCTTCAACGGTGACCGAGCCAAGCTCCTCTGTGAACTTGATGCTGTTGGTGAGTAGGTTGAGGAGAATCTGTTCCAGCTTGGAGGGATCCGCCAGAAGCAGGGGCAGGTCGGGAGGCAGCACCGTTCCCAGCTTGATTCTTCTCTCGGCGGCTCTGGTCTCCACCAGACCCAGGGCCCGGTCCAGTGCGTGGCGGAACTCCACCGGCTCGAGGGCGAGCTCCAGCTTCCCGGCTTCGATCTTCGTCAAGTCGAGGATGTCGTTGATGAGGCTGAGCAGAGTCTCACTGTTGCTCAAGATGCGGCGCAGGAGGTTCTCCTGCTGCTCTGTGGGGGCCCCGAGCATGCCGGACAGCAGCATGTCGGAGTAACCGATGATGGAGGTGAGTGGCGTACGCAGTTCGTGGCTCATGGTGGCCAGGAAGTCACTCTTCATGTGGTCGAGGTGGAGGAGTTCTTCGTTCGCCCGCCGGAGCTCCTCGGTGAAGCGCACGTTCTTGATGGCTATTGCCAGCTGGGCGCTCAGTCCACCGAGCAACAACGGATCCGAGGCGTCGAAACGCCGGCCGGCCGCCAAAACAGCCAGGCCCAGGAACTCGTCTCCCGAGCGAAGCGGTGCGACGATGTAGCCACTGAACCCGGCCCGGATGAAGGGGTTTCGAGAGGAGATCTCGCGTGGGAGTTCGCCGAGCGCCGGGGTGGTAGGGAGATCGGGGTGGGCATTCTCCGCTTCGAGGAGCAACTCGCGTGCCGTCTCTTCCGCGAGGTTCAAGCGGGCGACCACCTGTCTATCCGGAGCCGGGGATCTCGCCCCTTCATCACCTTGAAGGGCGATGAAGGCCGCCTCGGCCTCGAGGATTGAGGCCATGCGGGCAAGGGCGCGCGGCAGCAGCAAGTCGAGGTCTTGGATGCGCTGGATCACCCGATTCATCTCTTCGAGAGCGGTGAGGCGCGCGGCGCGCGCCTCTGTCCGCCGGAGCCCCTCCTCGGCAGCCGCCAACCTCTCGGCCTGTGCCGCCCGGGCCTGTACGGCCGCGCTCGACAGCATGATGAAGAGCACCGTGGCGAGCATGACGATTAGCATGGCGGCGGCCACACGCGGCCAGCCGGAGGTGAGAGAGATGTCTGCCTCGACTAGGAAATCGGGAGCATACTGCCACTGCTGCTCGAGCAGGTGGAGGCCACCCAGGAGGAGGGCGACGAGGGCGGCCATGAGAAGCCCTTCCTTGGGTCCGAGCAACAGGGCGGCGGCCGCCGGCGGCCACAGAAGTAGGAGGAGCGCCGCGCTCGAGGTCCCCCCGCCCAAGAAGAGGAAGGCGAGGAGAGCCGGTAGATCGATGGCGACCATCAAGCGGGCCGTCGTCGTGAGGCGTCCCCTGCGGGCAAGCAGCGCCAGGGGTAGTCCGGAGAGGGCGATGATCGATCCCAGGGCGGCGACTCCCCAGGCGTTCTCAGCCCCATGCCCGCCCGCCGCCACCGCGAAGACACCCAAGCCCGCCAGCGTGAGCCCCAGCAGGGAGCGTACCACCAGGAGGTCATGTAGCACGGTGTGATGAGGAGTCGGTGCCTTCGTGGCGAATAGGTTCATGTCTCTGTTGTCGGCCCGGTCGGGAGAAAAGTGTAGCCGTTGGCGATTCCGAGCGTTCTCTTCGTGCCCACACATCGGACGGGGCTGGCCTCCGCCCTGGCGGCATGCATTGCCGAAATACATGTTCGGCGCGGTGGGCGCGTGCGCCTGCACCATCTCGGAGTGCCGAGCCCGGCCGCCGTCTGGGACCGTTGGGAGGGCTCTTCGTTTCTGGACCCCGGCCTCTATGAGCGGAGCATCCTTGAGGGGTTGTACGTCCGCTCGACCCACGGGGGCGACCTGTCCCTCTTGGCTGCTTCACAGGGGCCGTTTGACACAGGCGACAGTGGACCCTGGACTCCCCTCAGAGTGGCCGAAGCCCTTGATTGCCCCTGCGTTCTCGTGCTCGACTGCCGGGGCTGGGGAGAAAGCGTGGAGGCGCTGGCGCACGGTTTCGCCGCAGCTTTTGCCGGATTCGACTACGTGAATCTCGCGGGAGCCGTGGTGGGCGGCTTGGAGGATGCACACCAGGCGAAGAAGGTGAGGCGGGCGCTGGAACGTCCCCGGGTGCCCGTCTTCGGCTACCTCTTTCAGGGTGAGGGAGTGGAGCCGAACGCACCGGCACCGGGCCCCTGGGGTCTTCCGCTGGACGATGAGCTTCTGGAGACCGTCCTGCGCCGGGTCGACCTCGATGCTCTCGAGGCGGTCGCCAACCAACGCGGCTTTCTCACCGCCACGAGCGTTCCGGCAGACGATACGAGCACTGGGCCTTTGGTCATGGTGGCGGGTGGCCGTGGCTTCACGCCGTGGAGCCGCGACTCCATCGATCTTCTTCGTGAGGCCGGGGCGATGGTGCGTAGGCTCGATCTGGTGGAAGACACCGACCTGCCCGGGGAGACCGCCGGGCTGGTGCTGGCCGGGGAGGTGTGGCCTCAGGCGATGCCGGATCTCGCGGCCAACCTCTCCCTGATGCGAAGTGTGCGCAGTGCCATTGAGGACGGGATGCCAACCCTGGCTCTGGGTGGCGGCATGATCTACCTGCTGAGAGCGGTTCAGGACGTGCTCGGCCGCCGTCATGAGATGGCGGGCCTGCTGCCGGTCGAGGCGGAGATCATCTCGTTGTTCGAGGAACCAGTGTTCTATCAGGTGGCGGCGGAGCGTGACACGATCCTTCTCCAGGCGGGCGACCGTCTCGTCGGCTGGATGCTCTCGGACGTCGACATCATGGATGAGCCTGTGACCCGCAACTTCCCCTTGTGCATCGCCCTGCCGGGAAGTGCCGAGGGGATGTTCGAGGGGGCGGCATCGCCCAACCTGCTGTGCAGCAGGTTGCTCATGCACCTGGCCTCCAACCCCTCCATGGCGAAGAGATTTGTTGCCGCCTGCAGGAGCTTTGCCGCCGCCGTGTGAGCGACGGCGCGGTTTCCCCGGGGCGGAGTTTGTCTGCCCGCCCCGCCCGCCGTCAGCGGGTGCGCGGCTCCAGTACGATCTTGTGGTCGAGGAATGCGATCTCGGCGAGGCGGGCATCGAGGCGCATCTCATCTCCAAGCAGGCTGGTCAGCACGATTATCTCCCCGTCAAAGGCAAGCGCGGCCACATCCTCCATGATCTTCTCTTCACCCGCCTCAGTCACGAGGTATGCATCGGACTCACACATCACGACCCCCGGTCTCGTCTCCGGCACCTTCCCGGCTGTGTCGGCACTATCGATGGTACCATTGTTGCTTGGGGCCTCCGGCGTTTTCGTAGCCTCTGTAGCGCGTCGGAGAGTCATCTTATTCTATGCGGTAGAGAGGGAAACCATTGAGCAACCAGGCATCGGATCCGGTCATCCGCCAGTATCGGGAGCAGATATCGGACAACGATCTCAAGATACTCGAAGCGCTCAACAGGCGGCTGAAGCTCGTGCGGGCGCTGCGCTCCTACAAGGAAAGCAAAGGCATAGCCTTCTTCGACCCCGCCCAGGAGGATTGGGTCATCACGTACCTTTCGCGTTCCAACCAGGGCCCCTTGTCGGATGAGGGGTTGAAAGCCATCTACGGTACGATCCTCGACACCATCAAGGCCGAGGCGCTCGACTCGCTGGAGTAGAGCGGAAGGGCGCCACCCGCGGCAACGGGGGGAAGAGAGCGGCAACGCTCGGGGGCCGAGAAATGGTTGTGCGCCGCCGGAAGGTGCGACCCGTGGTGCCCCGGTGTGCAGCCCTCAACTCGCGAAGTCTTCAGGGCTGATGTGGTCGAGAAAGTCGCGGAACTCCTCCACCACCTGCTCAGCTTCTTCCGGAGACTGTTCGAACTCCACTCCGCTGCTCTCCAAGAGGACGGCTGACGCGAAGATGGGGGCGTCGGTGCGTACTGCGAGCGCAATGGCGTCGGAGGGGCGGGAGTCGACATCGATGACCTTTTCGGCTGTCTCGAGCTGGAGCACGGCATAGAAAGTGTTGTCACGCAGTTCGGTCACGAGCACGCGCAGCAGTGTCGCGGACAGGTCAACGAGGATGTTGGTGATGAGGTCGTGCGTCATGGGCCGGGGTAGGTCGGCGTTCTGGAGCTTCATGAGTATGGAGGCGGCCTCGGGGTGGCCTATCCAGATGGGGAGGAACTGATTCGTCTCCTCCGATTTCAGCAGAACGATGGGCTGACGGTTGGTGACGTCGAAGCTCACCCCGTACACGGACATGCGACTATAGCCTTGAGGTTCGTCGGTCATGATAATGACAGCTTACCGCAGTCCCGTGAGTGAGTCATCCCCGGTCGTGGTCGCTGTGAGCCGAGGCGGGAGCACCCTGCGGGGAGGCCTCCACCGGCGCCGTGCAGGGGAGCCGCCCGGCTTGACATCGGGCCGATTGTGGGTAAACTTCACTGCCGCGTGGGGCTATAGCTCAGTAGGTTAGAGCGCATCCCTGATAAGGATGAGGCCAGTGGTTCGAATCCACTTAGCCCCACTGCCCCTCTTCTTCGCCGTGCCCTGCCTTCGGCCCGCTTCTGCTTCACATTCGCCGTGCACCTCGGTAGAGTATGGCGCGCGTAAGACCCGTGGGGGATTAGCTCAGATGGGAGAGCGCCGCCTTTGCACGGCGGAGGTCACCGGTTCGATCCCGGTATCCTCCACTTCCTGTGGGAGTGGTGTGGTGAGAACGAGTGTCGCTTATAACGGCCGGGGGGAGGAGGGCGCTACGCCCTCCTCCCCCCGGCCGTGCTTGCTCCGCCATGCGGCATAGCCGGCGCACCGTACAGTCTGGGCGGCCCGAAACGCGCACGTTCGCCGGCGGGGTGAAGGCGGCGGCGCCGATCGTACTCGGCTACTTCCCCATAGGTGTGGCGTATGGGGTACTGGGGCGGGCCGCTGGAGTTCCCGTGTGGGTCCTCGTCCTGATGTCGGTCATCGTGTTCGCCGGGTCGGCCCAACTCATGGCGGTGTCCGTGCTCGCACAGGGTGCAGCTCCCTGGTCGCTCGTGGCCTTGGCCTTTCTGGTCAACTCCCGCCACGTGCTGTACTCGACGGCCGTCGCCCCGCTTCTCGCGAAGCTGCGGCGGGGCAGGTTGGCCTGGGTTGCTGCGGAGCTGACCGATGAGACCTTTGTGGTAGCGGCGGGTGCGGCGGACGGTAGACCCAGGGTATTGCAGTTCCCGTTTGTGGCCGGGCTCAACGGCACCGCCCACATTGCCTGGGTCATGGGGTCGCTGGTGGGAGGTGTGGGCGGGAGCCTGGTCGGCGACCCGACACGCTTGGGGCTCGACTTCGCCTTGGTGGCGATGTTTCTCGGGCTTCTGTCGATGCAGGTGCGCACCGTGAAGAGCGTGGCCGTGGCCGCTCTCGCAGGGGGGCTGTCTCTCTGTTTCCACCTACTCGGCCTGGGAAGCGGCGGAGTCATCCTCGCGACCGTACTGGCCAGTGCGGTCGGCTTGGCGTTCACCCTTCGCCGGGCAAAGGAGGCGGGTTAGGTGTCGGACTGGCCCGGCCCGCTTGTACTCGCTGTCGCCGGCATGGCGGTGGTGACCTACGCCCTGCGCTTCCTCCCCCTCGCGTTTCTGGCGCGGGTCACGATGCACCCCCGAGTACTCCAGTTTCTGGAGTACTTCCCGGTGGCGGTGTTATCTGCTTTTGTGGTGCCTCTGGTTCTCGCCCCCGAAGGACGGCTCTGGCTGTCTCTGCAGAACGAGGCGCTGCTGGCCGGCCTGCTCACCCTTCCGGTCGCCGTGCTCAGCCGAAGCCTCATCGTGACGGTGATCGCGGGGTCCGTCATCATGGCGCTCATCCGCGTGTTCGCATAGGGGCGGGCCTGCGCGACTGAGGTCCGCGCGGGGAGGCGCACTCGTGGGGGGCATCGAGCCGTTTCGCGGCCGGCCCGCGTCCTCGTCGGCCGCCGCTGATTTCATATGGACAAATCAGCAATAGTTGTTGCATTACCCTTTCATTCATCGTATATTGCAATAAAGATTACGAGAAAGGGTGCCGACTGCCACACGGGGTGCTCATGCGCGAACACACGAAAGCCAAATATCGTGTTGTGGTGCTCGGTTTGATCGCCCTCCTTGGGCCGACCGCCTTCAATATCGCACCCGGGCCCTTCGCCACTGTCTTCTCACTCCTTCTCATCGGATACTCGTTGTGGACGCTTCGGTTGACGGCGGTGTTTCGCGATGATGAGCAGCTTGGGTTCCTACTGTGCGGCATCGACGTCGCCATCATCGTGCCGCTCTTCGTGTGGGGGAGCCCAACCTGGCTTGCCGTGCCCCTGGTCCTTTTCTGGGTGGCGGGCTGTGTGGTGACCTTGCGGGCGAGGAGTGTGGTGAGGCGTGAGGTCCGGCGGGAATCAGAGTCGTCTGTTGATGGCCTTACCGGTCTTCTGTCCCGCGGCCTCCTCGACTCCGTCGTCACGCGCAGGACGGCTCTCCACGATTACGATGAGGCCACTTTCGGGTTGGTGACGCTGAGGGTTCACCGCTTCAACGAGCTCGCCTGCTATTACGGTCGGGAGTCCGCCGACCAGTCGCTGGTGGCCGTGAGCAGGCGGGCTCTGCGGGTGGTGGGTGAGAGGGCGGAGGGTTTCCGTACCGGCATCGACACGGTCGCCTTCCTGTTGCCCTTCTCGAGGCCGCTCGAGTTGGCGGAAGTGGCTATGGAAGTCGCCGGTGCGGCCAATGGACGTTTGGTGAACGGCAAGAGAATCGACTGCCTCATCGGCTATGCCTGCGCACCTCGGGATGGGGCCACGGCTCACGAGCTTCTCGAACGGGCGGATCTGAGGGCGTTCGGAGCACGCCTCTCGCAACCGACCGTAGACACGCCGACTCGCTCCGGTACCGCCCGGGCCCGGGCGGCCGCCGGCTAGGCGCAAGCCAGGAACCTACCCACCATACGCAACCGACTCTCTCTTGCCGGCGGTGGGCTCGAGGCATGCTGTGGTACATTTCCCGCCATGAATCTCAGGGCTAGACGCGTGGGTGTACTCATGGGCGGGCTGTCATCGGAGCGCGAGGTGTCGCTTCGTTCCGGCGCCAAGTGCCACGAGGCGCTCCTCTCCTTGGGTTACGATGCGGTGCCGCTCGACGTGGGCCGCGATGTGGCCTTCCGGCTTCGGGAAGAAGGTATCGAGGTTGCGTTTCTCGCACTGCACGGCCGCTACGGAGAGGACGGCTCCATACAGGGAGTCCTGGAGTACCTCGGCATTCCCTACACCGGTTCCGGCGTGCTCGCCTCTGCGCTCGGCATGAACAAGACTGCCTGCAAGAAGATCGTGGCTCAGAACGGGGTGCCCACTCCCGACTACGTGGAGTTGGACCACACGACCGACGCGGAAGAGTTGACCACGTTGTGCGTCGAGCGTCTGGGCCTGCCCGCCATCCTTAAGCCGGTCAACGAAGGCTCAAGCGTCGGCGTGGTCAAGTGCAAGTCGCAGTCGCAGCTTTCGTCCGCCGTCACGGAGGCCCGGCAGCGCTACGGCAATGTGTTCGTAGAGCGTTTCGTCGACGGCAAGGAGATCACGGTGAGTCTCATCGAGAACGGCGGGGTGGTGACCGGCCTGCCGGTGTTGGAACTCATCCCGAAGAACGAGTTCTATGATTACGAGGCCAAGTACACGAAAGGCATGACCCAGTTCGTTCTGCCTGCCAATCTGCCCGCAGCGGTTGCGCGGGAGGCCCAAGCGTTGTCCGAGACCGTGTTCAGGGCGGTGGGATGCCGGGGCTACGCCCGGGTCGACCTCATGGTGGGGAGGGACGGCACACCCTATTTCATCGAGGTGAACACGCTGCCGGGCATGACTGAACTCTCCGATCTTCCCGCCCAGGCGAAAGTGGCGGGCATCAGCTACGAAGAACTCGTGGAGATCATTCTGCACTCCGCTCATCTTGAGGGCTGAAGTGACGGGCGGCGGGTCACTCCGGAGTGTGCTCGAGCTGCTTGCGGCGGGCGGAATGACGGTGGAAGAAGCTCTCGCTGCCCTTCCGCTTCTACAGGTGGCCGCCGTGGGCGAGTTCGCCCGTCTCGATCCGGGCCGGGGTCTCCGCAAGGGTGTCCCTGAAGTCATCTACGCGCCCAGCAAGCCCGCGGGCGTTTTCGTTGAGATAGTACGTGCGATGGTGGAGAAGGGCGTGCCCGCGCTCGCTTCACGGGTGGAGCCCTCGCGGGCCGATGAGGCAATCGAGGGAGTCGCCGACCTCTACGCGGCTGGGCTTGTGAGGGACGTGGCCTACGACGAGACAGCCGAGGTACTCGAGATCCTCCCGGCCTTGTACGAATCGCCGACGGAGTGCGGCACAGTCGGTATTCTCACGGCCGGCACTGCTGACGTGGCGGTGGCGGAGGAGGCGGCTCTGGTGGCACGACACATGGGATGTCGGGTGCTGCGCGGGTATGATGTGGGTGTGGCCGGTGTTCACCGCCTCTTCGAGCCCTTGACCCGGATGGTGGAAGCGAAAGCGGCGGTGTTCGTGGTGGCAGCTGGCATGGAGGGTGCTCTGCCGTCGGTGGTCGCCGGGCTGGTCGACGTGCCGGTCATAGGCGTGCCCACCTCCACGGGTTACGGGCTCGGAGGTGACGGGACGGCAGCTCTCTACTCGATGCTGCAGAGCTGCTCCCCCGGGCTCGTGGCCGTGAACATCGACAACGGCGTGGGCGCCGGGGCCGCGGCGGGCCTGATCGCCAGGAAGGCCGGGGAGTGAAGATTACAAGCGACAGGCACCCCCATCTGGTGGTAGAAGGGCGGGACCCCATTCCCTTGCTCTCAGCGGAGGTGCGGCGGGAGGTCGAGTGTTCCTACCTGTGCGCCCTCGTCGACCGGGAAGGCGGGACGGTGGAGCTGCCTGCCGGGGCCCGGGTCGCTCTCTACGAGGACACGGCCGAGGTGTTCGTGGGCGTCGTCCAGCCGGATGGCACGGTGCTCGATCTGCTCTCCTGCGAGGCGAAGGCAGGCGCAGGAGAGGAGTACGTCGACCTGTAGGGCCTGCGTGGCCTACGTGTTGAAGGCCACCGGCCGGCCTGCGCGAAAGCCGAAGAAGAACTCCAGATAGTCGGCGATGCGTACCGCCGCGCGCCCGTCCCCGTAGGGGCTGCTGGCCGTCGCCATGCGGCGATACTCAGCCTCGTTCTCCAGAAGAAGCATGATGGTATCGGCGATCAGCCCAGTGTCGGTACCCACCAGGCGGGCGGTGCCGGCTTCGATGCCTTCGGGCCGCTCCGTGGTGTTGCGCATGACCAGCACGGGCTTGCCCAAGGCGGGCGCCTCCTCTTGGATGCCACCGGAGTCGGTGATCACCAGGCCACACGCCTTCATGAGGTGGACGAATTGTCGGTAGGGTAGAGGATCGATGAAGACAACCCCCGGCTCGTTCCCGAGTATGGAGCGAAAGGTCTCCCTCACGACAGGGTTCAGGTGGATGGGGAACACGAAGACGACGTCTGGCCGCCGCGCACAGACGCTCTTGATGGCGCGGGCGATGGCCTGCATGGGCCCCCCCCAGCTTTCGCGGCGGTGCACGGTGACGAGGATCGTGGGGCCGCCGCGCGAAAGCGCGGCGGCCACCGTCTTCTCGAAGGGCGGCGCGGCGCCGGCCGCGGTGGAGAGGAGCGCGTCGATCACCGTGTTGCCGGTCACGTGGATCGACGCCGGCGCTGCGCCTTCAGCGAGGAGCGCCCGCTCCGCTGCTGCAGTGGGAGCGAACAACACTTCGGCGAGGCGGTCGGTGAGGCGCCGGTTGGCCTCCTCGGGGTAGGGGTTGTAGAGGGTATCGGTGCGCAGTCCGGCCTCCACGTGCGCGACGGGGATCTGTTGGTAGAAGGCGGCGAGCGAAGCTGCGAAGGTGGTGGTGGTATCACCGTGCACGAGCACCAGGTCGGGTGACTCGTCGGCCAGGAGCGGTTCCAGCCCGCTGAGGACGGCGGTCGTGATGTGAGTGAGAGACTGGGTTCGTTGCATGACGTCGAGGTCGTGGTCCGCCCGAAGGCCGAAGGCTTCTATCACCTGGTCGAGCATCTGGCGGTGCTGGCCGGTGAGGCAGGTCACCACCCGGAAGTTCTCTCTCTTCGCCAGCTCCAGCACGACCGGTGCCATCTTGATGGCCTCGGGGCGGGTGCCGAACGTCACAAACAGTGTGCGCATCAGTACAGGCCTCCCTGCATGGTGAGGTATCTCTGGACATCGCCCGCCGGCAGGTCTGCCGGCCGAGCGGCGGACTCGGCGGAGAGGGCGGCGGCTATGCCCGCCGCCTGGCCGAGGGCCATGGAGGTGGGCGAGATACGCGTGGAGCCGAGCGCCTCATGGGTGACGGAGATGCAGCGGCCCGCCATGAGGAGGTTGTCGAGGTCGCGGGCGACCAGACAGCGGTAGGGTATGCCGTAGTAGTCACCCGGTGCGAGTTCTCCGAGATGGGAGGGTTCCCCCGTGTAGGGCACGTGCAGGTCGATCGGGTACCAGCCGCGGGCGACGGAGTCGTCCGGTTTCTCGCCCGAGAGGGCTTCGTCGGCGGTGAGCTGGTGGTAGCCGGCCAGGCGCCGCCCCTCGCGGAGATACGGCCTCTCGCCCATGCGCACGATACGGGACTGGGCGAAGCCGGGTATGTCGCTCTTCAGGCCTGCGTGAATCTCGTAGTTCTGTTTCTCGAGAAGGGCCATGATGCCGGCGGCCGAACCGGTCTCGAGGTGCTCCCCGTAGGCCTCGCTTGCGGAAATCGAGACGGTGTCCTCCGGGGGGAGGAGGTTGACCAGCAGACCCCACTGGGGAGTGCCCTCGACGCGCTTGTCTCTGCGCAGTTTCTTCATGAACGGCCGGAGGCCGATGACCTGGAATTCGTTCACGATGGAGCCGTCGAGGCGTCCATATGAACGCAGGGCGGCGAAGTCGACGGGAGCCGCGTAGAAGATGAGTGTCTGGCCCTGCACCTGGCCGTGGTTGCGGTCGCCGTACCAGTAGGTGTTTCCCGCCAGGTAACCCAGGTTGCCGTCTCCCGTGCAGTCCACATACCGCGCCGCCCGGATGACGAGGCCACGTCCCTGCTCGCATGCATAGAGCGAAGACACCAGACGCCCGGAACGTCGCGCCCACACCGCCCGCGTGCCCAGGCGTATGTCGGCGCCGGCACGCTGCGCGATGAGCAATGCTGCGTGGCGCAAGGCGTCGGTATCGTAACGGACCGCCCAATGTGTCGAGGGGCTGGGGAATACGGCGTCTCCCTGCCCGGCGAGGGTGCGCAGGAGCTCCTCGAAGTAGCCGCGCACCATGAGCCCTCCGCCCCATGCCACTTTGTCCAGGTTGACGAGTCCTCGGGTGACGTTGCCGCCCAGTACGAACGACTCCTCGATGAGCAGGGTGCGGGCGCCGAGCCGAGCGGCGGCGGTGGCGGCGGCCATGCCGGCGGCACCGCCGCCCACGACGCACACATCAGTCTCCACTATCTCCGGGTCTTTCAGCTGGGGCTCCGGGCGTGTCTCGGGGCTGGGAGGCGAGTAGGCGGAGGGCTCGGGACCGAGCGCCTCCGGGTCGGCGACGTCCTTCTCGGAGGAGGAGGGCCGGCGGGAACAGCCGGCGGCGAGACCGGCCACGGCGAAACCCATGAGCGCGAGAAAACGGCGCCGAGTGGTGGTGAATGCACTGCCGGTGGCTGGACGTGGGTCTTCGGCCATATACCCCCCCGGCGGCCGGCCGGTGGTTGTCGTGCGTGTGGCTCTCACTGCAGATTCGGCTTCTGACTCTAGTGTATGGCCCTGGGGAAGGCAAGGGGGTGGATACGGGGCCGGATTGGTCCTTCCGGGGGTTTCAGATAGAATTCGAGACACGTTCCCCATTCCTGTGCATCGACTATCCCGGGGTGTTTCGTCATGGCAGATTTCCTCGACGACCGAGGCCGCCTCTTCGGCAAGGTCAACGTGGTTGATCTCGTGGTTCTCCTCTTGATCTTGGCTCTCGTCGGTTTCGCGTACGCTCGCTTCAGCGGTGGCGGTACGGCAGAAGAGCCCTACCGACTGGTGGTGTCTGTGGAGCGCGTCCGGCAGGCTACTGTTGACGAGCTCGAGGCAGCGGTGGAGGTGGGCGAGGATGTCTACACGGAGACGGGTGCCTATCTGGGCAAGGTGAAGGACCGCACGGTGTCCCCCGTCCCCCTGGACGCCACGGTGTTGCCGGCCTCTCCCACCGGTGAGGTGGAGGGGGCTACGGTCGACTCAGGCGTCTTCTTTGATGTGATTCTCACCATCGAGGGCGAGGCGGTCAGGTCGAGCAACGGCTACAGTATCGGGGGAACGCCGCTCCGCACCGGCAAGGTTCTCACCCTGGTGGGCGGCGGATTCGAGGTGCGAAGCACCGTACTGAGTGCCCGTTCAACGACGGGAGAGTAGCAGTCTCGTGGGCGGGTGGTCGGCTTCGTTCACCGGCCGGGTGGTTGCGGCCGCCGGAGGCTCGTTCGCAAGGGCGTGGCAGGGGTCCTTGACCGGCCGTGCGCTGTCGACAGCCGGCCGCGCGCTCAGGGCGCCGTTCGCGTCGAGCGCCTTCCTCTCGCTGCGGGCGGCTCGTCCACGCCCCCTTGACGACAAGCGGGCCTCGGTCACGCTCAAGGTCCTTTCTGTCCCCTATCGGGTGTTGACGCGGAGTCTGGGCGAGGGCGCGTGCGGTCGTCTCTTCCGCCGAATCGGTCGCGGGGCGGCGTCGTGCGGGCTTTCGCAGGGAAGCTGGTTCCAGGTGGCCGGAGCCTTTCTCTTGGGCCTCGGTTTCGCCCGCATCATCACCTCCGCCACGTCAGGCGACCAGCTGGGAGCGGCTGCGCTCGCCCTCGCGGGCACTCTCGCTATCAGGGCCGGTCCGCGAGTGGGGCGTGAGTGGCGCGAGGGCATGACCGGCCGCCTCCTCGGAGTGGTTCTCGACGGACTCCCTCCCGTAGATGGTCCGGCTGCTGCAGGGCGCGCGCCCGCCTCGCCACGTGAGGTACAGGCCGAGCCCACCACGCCCACCGGTCCTGCGTCCGCGAAGACTCCGGTGCGTCCGCGCGCTCCTGGGCGAGGTCCGCGTATCAGCTGGCTGCCCACCAGCGTGCCGGCCGGCCTCATGCTGGGACTTGCCGCCGTCGCCGGAGGGTTGGCCGGGGCGGCATCGGACAACACACCTCTGTATGTCGCCGCCTTGGGGTTGCTTGTTCCCCTGGTTGGTGTGCTCTTCTACCGAGCGGAGGCCTTCCTCCTCGTGCTCGCGGCTTTTCCTTGGCTCGACTTCGCCGCCCGCCGGGCGCTGGGCCCCGGTATGGGTGGAGCCTGGGATGAAGCGCTCCTCGTGGTGATCTTCGCGGCCCTGGGGTTCGGCTGGTTCGTGCTCAGACGCTTCGAAGCGACCATTGTGCCGCTCACGCTGCCTCTGGGGGTGGCGTTCGTGGCCGCCTGCGGCTCGGTACTACTGAACGGAGTTGCCCTGGAGACGGGCGTGTTCGCTCTGCGGGTGACCTTCGAGCCCCTGCTGTTCTTCTATGCCGCCTATCTCCTGCCCAAAGATGTTCGCTGGGTGCGTTACGCCGTCACCGTCTTTCTTGTGGCAAGCGTGGCCTTGGCGCTCCACGGCCTCTACCAGTACGTGACCGGCGCCCCCATGCCCAAGGCATGGGTTGACGCGCAGGAGCAGGCGGTGATTGGCACCCGCGCCTTCTCCATCGTCGAGAATCCGAACGGTCTGGGAGCGTTTCTCTGCATGGGAGCCCTTCTCTCGGCGAGCCTCCTCTTCTCGCGCCTGCGTACTGCTGCCCGGGTGCTGATGTGCGGCGTGTTCGTGGTGCTCGTCGCGGGTGTTGTGGTCACCTTCAGCCGGGGCGCTTGGTTTGGACTCGCGGCCGGGGCGGTGGCCCTCGCTGCCCTTGCGCACCGGCGCCTGCTGGCGTGGATCGTGGGCCTCGGGGTCATCTCTCCCGTGGTACTGCCCGAGGCGGTGCTCACTCGTATCAGCTTCGGCTTCAGCGGCGCGTACATCGCCAAGAGTCTCACTGCCGGACGTCTGCTCATGTGGCAGGCCGCCCTCCATCGAGCCTTCGAGCACCCGCTGTTCGGTCTGGGCCTCGGCACGTTTGGAGGCACCAGCGCCTTTCTCTTCGGCTACAGCCGCTTGTGGGTGGACAACTTCTACCTGCAGATGGCGGCCGAGGGGGGGCTGATTCTGCTCGGTGCCTTCCTCTGGCTTCTGTGGCGGGCGGGCAAGGGGCTGGTGGCTGCGCACGCCGACGGCGGTGATCCGGCGGGTAGAGCCGTGATCGCCGGGGTGTTCGGAGGCTTCGTCGCGGTGGTGGTTGCGAACGTGACCGCGTCGGTGTGGGAGACTCTCGTGGTGGGACAGGCCTTCTGGTTCTTGGCGGGCATGGCGGCCTCGACGGCACGAGGCGGCCGCTCGCCGGCCGCGCGGCTCCCGGGCATGGGCGAACTGTGGCCCGGTCCGGAGAAGTCCGCACGTGAGCCCCGGCCGGAGAGGCCCGCGAAGAAGAAGGATGTGCCGAAGTCGGCGGGCCGCGGTAACCGGCAGCAGCGGCGGGCGGCGGCCAAGAAGCCCAAGCGTTGAAGGAACGGCATGAAGAGGGAAGGCAGAGGAAGGGGCAACGGCTGATGACCGGTTTCGAGGCCGAGGTGGACCGCCCGCTGCGAGTGCTACACGTCATCAGCGGCGGTGATACGGGCGGCGCCATGGGGAACCTCCTGCCCTTGGTGAGCGCACTCCGCGAGCGGGGCTGTGACGCCCGGGTGTGTTGCCTGGGCAACGGGGGCTTGGTGAGGGCGGCCAAAGCTCGTGGGGTGCCGGTGACGGTGCTTCCCATGTCGTTTCCCTGGGATGCACGGGTGCTGCCGCGACTCGCGGCCGAACTCTCCGCCCGCCCACTCGACGTGGTGCACACGCACGGCATGCGGGCCAACCTTCCCGTGCGCCTCCTCAGCGCCGTCCGTCCCCGCAGCTACATCTTGTTCTGCACGGTCCACTCCGACCTCCTGCTCGACTACGAGGATGAGGGCAGAGCCCGGGCGTATGCTCTGCTCGACAGGTTCACCCTCCCGGTGGTGGACCGCGTGGCCTGTGTCTCCGCAGATCTCCGCCGGCGTCTGCTCGAACGCGGCTACCCGCCCCGGCTGCCGTTCGTGGTGCATCCCGGTCTGGACGAGCCACGCGCCCACTCTCCCTCCACCCCGGCGGGGGTCCTTGCCCGGGGCGGTTCGATGATCCGTCTGGGGCGGGGCGGCCTCTTCCCCGGAGGCCGGAATCCCTCCAGCGTGGTGGGGACGGTCGCGAGGCTGGTGGCGGTGAAGGACCTCGAACTCTTCCTCCGGGTGGCCGACCGGCTGTCCCGTGATGGTGGCGTGAAGGCAGTCATCGTAGGCGACGGTCCGGAGAAGAAGCGTCTGCAGGCACTGGCCAAGGAGTGGGGTGTGAGTGAGGCGGTCGCCTTCACCGGTGAGATACGTCCGGCTCGGCCGGCGTTGGAGCACTTCGGAGTGTTCCTACTCACTTCCCACTCGGAGGGCATCCCCATCGCCGTGCTGGAGGCCATGGCGGCGGGGCTTCCGGTGGTGGCGACCGCGGTGGGAGGCCTTCCCGAGGTGGTGGCGCATGGGGAGACCGGATACCTGGTGTCCCGAGAACGGCCCCGGGGCGAATTGGCCGACGAATTGGCGGCGGCCGTCTCGCGGCTTCTCGTGGATGAGGAGCTGCGGACGCGAATGGGTGTGGCCGGCGCGGAGCGGGTGAGACGGGAGTTCGCGCCCGGCGTGGCTGCGGGCAGAATGCTCAAGGCCTACCGGCACAGCCTGGCGGAAAGGGCGCTCGCCGTCACCGCCTCGAGCTGCGTGCAGGGCGGCGGTGGCCCGTGCTGAGAGGCTATGACATCGTGTGCGTCTCCTCGCTGGATTGGACCGCCCACTGGACGAGCAAGCAACAGATCATGCACCGGCTGGCGGCTGCCAACCGCGTGCTGTATGTGGAAGAGCCGGTCACCATGCTGGCACCCCTCAAGGTGCCGGAGCGCTGGTCTCGGTGGAGAGCGTGTGTGCCGACGCTCGCGAAGAGAGAAGCCGACCTGTGGACGCTCACGCCTCCCCCACTTCTTCCCTTCGGCAACGTCCGCCGCGAGGTGAACCGGGTCAACCAGTTTCTCTTGGCGCGGTATGTCGATTGGGCGGTGGCGCGACTGGGCCTGAGCGACTACCTGTTCTGGACCTACCTTCCTACCTCGGTCGCCCTGCTCGACCACCTATGGCCGCGAGCGTCACGTTCTGAGGCTCGGGGTGGTCCGGTCGCCGCCATCTACCATTGCGTGGATGAGCACTCCGCCTTTCCCGGCTTCGTGAACCCCGGGATTGTCCAGGCCTATGATGCGGAACTGACAGCGCGTGCCGACTTGGTGGTCTGTACGGCGGAGGCGCTTCGGCGCAGCCGGGAGGGTCTGAATTCCCGCCTCCACCACGTACCCAACGCCGCCGATGTGACCCACTTCCGCCGTGCTCTCGACCCGGGCCTCGAGGTGCCGATGGACCTGGCCCGCATCCCTCACCCCCGCGTGGGTGTGATCGGGGTGCACGATGAGAGGCTCGATGTGGATGCCCTCGTGGCTTTGGCCGAAGCCCTCCCCGCGCTCCAAGTGGTTTTGGTGGGCCCCGTTCGTCCGGGTGACGTGGATGAGGCCCGGCTCCGCTCATATCCCAACATCCACCTGGTGGGAGGAAAGCCTGTGGCCCAGCTTCCCGCGTATCTGAAGGGCCTCGATGTGGCGCTCATCCCCTACCGGCTCAATGAGCTGTCCCGGAACATCTTCCCTCTCAAGCTCTTCGAATACCTGGCCGGAGGTAAACCCGTGGTCTCCGCCGCGCTGCCCGAACTCGAGCGCTTTCGTGGCACCATACGTCTGGCCGCCCTTCCCGCGGAGTACCCGAAGCTGGTGCGCGAGGCGCTTGCGGAGGACTCGCCCAAGCATGTGCAGGGCCGGGTTGCCCTCGCGGAGAAGAACACCTGGGACCAGCGTGTGGAGGAGATATCGGATTTGGTGGAAGCCATGCTCGAAGAGAAGCGGTACCAGACGGGACACGGGATGAACTCCGCCAGTGCAACAGGTCGCGGTGGAACGAGCGAACCAGCGATGACGGGCCGCCCCGGGCGCGGCGGCACAGCCGAGACCGGCCGACGCGCAGACACGGGCGACACCGGCCGCACCGGCGGTCCGGCCGAGTCGAGCGGGGAGTGCCTGTCGTGAGGGTGCTCATCCCCACCATTCGCGACCCCGGCCAGGTGGGGGGCACCTCCACCCACTTGGAGATGCTCTCCCGGGGGCTCGAGGAGGCCGGTCACGAGGTCTGCGTGCTGTACTTGGGGACGGAGGTGCCCACTGTCGTGAACCGCGTTGGTGTCGCGTGGGCGGCGGGCGCACTCAACCGGCTCCGCCGCGGTTGGGGCATGGTCTACGCGGCCACATTGCGAGGCAGGCTGCTCTCCCGAGCGGTCGAGGCCGAACTCGATCGGGCACTGAAAGAGAAGCGTCCCTACCAGGTCATCAACGCCCAGGAAGTCTATTCGGTGCCCGGCATCCGGGGGGCCGCCGACCGCCACGGCATCCCGCTCGTGCTCACGCTGCACGGCTACCCTCTCTACGAGTCGGTCTCCGAGGGCTACTCCCGCTCCTCGGCTCTTGGCCTGGCTTTTCTTCGCCGTATCGAGATGCAGGCGCTCCGGTTGGCTGATGCAGTGGTGACGGTCGACTCCCGGCTGCATGATCACGTGCTCAGGCTCGTGCCCGAGAAGGCCGACCGGGCGTGGTCCCTGTTCAACTTCATCGACACCTCGGCCTTCTCTCCGGAGCCGGCGCACGAGGAGTTGCGACGCCGGTGGGATATCCCGGCCGGTAAGATGGTGCTCTTCTGTCCCCGCCGCCTGGTCAAGAAGAACGGGGTGGTGTATCCGGCACTCGCCTTGGCCGCCATGGACCCGGAAGAGCGTTCCCGCTTCGTCCTGCTCCACGCGGGGGAAGGTGGAGAGCGACAGGCGATAGAGCAGGTGGTGGCGGGTGCCGGCCTGCAGCGGACGGTTCGTCTCCTTGGCAACCAAGACAGGTCGGCCGTTCAAGAGCTCTACCGGGTGGCGGACATCGCGTTGGTGCCCTCCGTGCACTCCGAGAACGTGGAGGAGGCGACCTCGCTTGCCGCGCTCGAGGCCATGGCGTCAGGAAGGCCGCTGGTAGCTGGTGCGGTGGGCGGCCTGGCCGAGATCGTCGACGACGGCGTGACGGGTCTGTTGGTGCCGGGGGGCGAGGTGGAGGCACTGCGGGAGGCGATGCTCCGCTTGGCCGGTGATGAGGCGCTTCGTCTTCGCCTTGCCGCCGCCGCCCGTGAGTACGTGGTGGCCCATCACTCCCACGTGGCCGCCGCCCGTGGGTACGTGAACGTCTACGAATCGGCTTCGGCGGCCGCGGCTGCCGGCGGGCGCGCGCCCGCTGCCGGGGGTGAGCCGGAGGCGGGGAGCGTGGTGTCGGCGGGTGGTGACTCGGCTCCGATATCGGTGCTCGGTTTCCCTCTCGACCCAGTGGGGATGGTGGAGGCTCGTGCGTGGGTGACCGCGTATCTCGATGGCTTCCTGCCCGCAGAGGAGACGGCCATTGCCGTGTCATTCAATCCGGAACTGGTGGTGAAGGGCTGGCGGGAGCCGGCCACGGCTGAGGCTTTGATCGAGGCGGGCCTGCGCTATCCGGACGGCGTGGGCGCCGTGTGGGCCGCGCGCCGGGCCGGTGCGCGGCGGGTGGTGAGGGTCCCCGGCATCGAGTTGGCGGAAGCCGTGCTCAAGGAGGCGGCCGACCGGGGTCTCGGAGTCTTCTTCCTGGGAGCGGCCCCGGGCGTGGCGGAGAAGGCTGCTCTTGCCTGGCAGGCGATGTTGCCCGGACTCTTCGTGGCTGGTGTGCGGAACGGCTACTTCGGCCGCGCAGAGGAGCCCGAAGTGGTGCGCGAGGTACACGATTCGGGAGCAGGTGTCTTGCTTGCAGCCCTGGGGGCACCCAAACAAGAGCAGTTCCTGCACCGGCACCGCTGCGAGCTGGGTGCGGCCGTGGCACTTGGTGTGGGGGGGAGTTTCGATGTGTGGGCGGGCGTGGTGAAGCGGGCTCCGGCCTTCACCCGTCGTCTGGGTGTGGAGTGGTTGTGGCGGCTTCTCAGCGACCCCAGGCGTGCGCGACGGCAGGCCTCCCTGCCGCTGTTCGCACTACGGGTACTGAGAGGCGTACCGGACGACTACGGTCCCGGACGTGCGGCGCACAGGGCCCGGATCGATCCCGCCGCCCGGGGTGCGTCTACCGCCCGGGGTGCGTCTACCGCCCGGGGCACATCCGGCGGCCCGGGAGGCGAAGGCTCGTGCGCTACCTGATCAGCGGCTACTACGGCGAGGGCAACCTCGGCGACGAGGCCATCCTGGCCGGGATTCTCCAGGAGGTGGCGGCGTGCGATCCGCAGGCGGAGTTTCTCGTCCTCTCCTTCTCCCCCGAAGACACTCAGGACCGGCACGGAGTGCAGGCGATATCCACCAGTCTGCGGCAGCCCGTCGAGTTGACGCGTGCTCTGCGCTGGGCCGATCTGCTCATAAGCGGTGGAGGTAGCATCCTTCATGAGGCCGACTTCGAACTCTACGGCCGGCACTTCCTCCTGCGCGACGGCAAGCTTCGCCCCATCCCCTACTTCCTGAGCGTGGTGCTGGCGGCCAAGGCTCAGGGCGTGCCTGTCATCTGGTACGCGCAGGGCCTCGGTCCTTTGCACACACGGAGTGCCCGCCATCTGGTGCGGTTCGCCGGGGAGATAAGCGATGTGGTGACGTTCAGGGATCGCGAGTCGGCGGCTCTGGCCTTGGAGTTGGGCATGTCTCGCGTGCGGGTGGTGCCCGATCCGGCGTACGCACTCGATCCCGCACCTGCTGCTGCGGCGAGGCATCTCCTCACCGAACACGGAGTGCCGGCAGGCTATAGGCTGCTGGCCGTGTGCCCCCGACCCTGGCTCGACCGCCGGGGCTACCGAGAGCACCTGGTCGCTGCGGTGGGGAGAGTGGCTCGCGAACGCGATCTTCTCGTTCTGTTCGTTCCCTTTCAGGAGCGCACGGACGGACCCCTGTGTGACGAGTTGGTCCGCGATGCCCGGGTGGCGGAGAGGGGTTGGCGCTTACGGGGTTTCGACCGGCCGGCGCTTCTGGCCGGGCTTCTCGGGCAGGCCGATGCCGCCGTGGTCATGCGTCTGCACGCCGGCATCTTGGCGGCGGCCGCGGGTACTCCGGCCGTCTCGGTGGTGTACGACCCCAAAGTGGCATCGTTCGCCTCCCAGACCGGCCAGGGAGCCTTCACGGTGGATGTGGACGAGTTGGAGACCGGCCCAGGAGAAGAGCGCCTAGTTAAGGCCTGCCGCGAGACGCTGCGGGACGTGATGGGCCGGCGGTCCGCGCTTGCGCGGACCGCCGGCCCCCTGCGCCGCGAGGCGGGCGTGACCGCCCGGCTCGCGGCAGCACTGGCCCGCAAGAGGGCTGGCATCCGGGAGGTCGCCCTCACCGGGGGGTGGCAGGCCATGTGCGGAGAAGGTGAAGCGGGGGGTGGAGGTTCCTCCGCGCAGCAGATTGAACCGGCCTCCGGGCGGGGAATGCCCGCCCCCGATCCTTCTGCACCCGGCACTTCCCCGCCCGGCAACACCCCGGAGTGATGTCCATGCGGCGTGAATCTTCTCCCGGTGGCGAGCCGGCCGCCGCCACTGCGCCCGACACGTCTCCCCCCGGGACACTCGCCACCCGTACCATGCTGGGCAAGGCGGCGCTCGTCATCCTGCTCGCCACCATCCTGGGGCGGCTGGTGGGGCTGGTACGCGACCAGTCCATCGCCTACTTCTTCGGCATGGCGGGCGACACCGACGCCTTCTTTCTGGCCAACAAGATCCCGCTCCTGCTTTCGTTGACGATCGCCGGGGCGCTCACGGCCACCTTCATCCCGGTGTTCACCCAACGCATGGTGACGGGCCGGGAGCAGGAGGCGTGGACACTTACCGCGAGCATGACCAACGCCGTCGCCTTGGTGCTCGCGCTCATCAGCGCGCTTCTGGTGCTCACCGCCCCTTGGGTGATCCCTCTCTTCGGCTTCGGATTCCCGCAGCCGGTGGCCGACCAAGCCGTGATTCTCTTCCGCATACTGATGGGCGGCGTGATCTTCACCGGACTGGCCGGCTTGGCAACCGGGGTGCTGAACTCGTTGAAGAGCTTCGCCCTCCCCGCCTTCTCCACCTCGCTCGGGGCGGTCGTGACCCTGGTCTTCATCCTCCTCTTCGCCCGCAGTTGGGGCATCACCTCCGTCGCGGTGGGTACGACCGCGGGAGCATTGGCGGCCCTCGCCGTCCTTCTGCCGCAGCTGAGACGCCGAGGGCTGCGCTACTCCTTCCGCCTCGACCGCCGCAACCCGGGCATGCGGGAAGTGGGCATGCTCATCTGGCCCATCCTCCTGGGCTCGGCCGTGGGCAAGATAAGCATCTTCGTGGATCAGACGCTGGCCAGCACGCTCGCGGAAGGCTCGGTGTCGGCCCTCAACTACGCCGAGAAGCTGTTTCAGCTGCCTCTGGGCCTCTTCGTGGCCGGGATAACCGTGCCCATATTCCCTCTCCTCTCCGAGCACGTGGCCGCCAATCAACCGGAGCGGCTGAAAGCGACTCTCAACTATGGACTTCGGCTCATCGCCTTCATCATGCTGCCTGCGACGGTGGGCCTGATCGTGCTGCGTACCTCGATCATCGGCCTTCTCTTCGAGCACGGGGCCTTCACCGCCAAAGACACGCTCGTCACGAGCTGGCCTCTCCTCTTCTACGCCCTCGGTCTGTTCTCATACGCGGGGCGGGATACGCTCACCCGGGTCTTCTATGCGTACCACGACACCCAGACGCCGGTGAAGATCAGCGTGGTGGCGGTGGTGCTGAACATCAGTGTGTCCATTCCACTCATGCTGGCAATCGGAGTGGGGGGCCTCGCCCTCGGCACCACCATCGCCATGACGGTCAACATGCTGGTGCTCATGCAACTGTTGCGGAAGAAGATAGGCCCCATGGGTCTGGGGGCGCTCTTGAAGTCGGGGGTCGGCATCCTGGGTGTCTCGGGCGTCATGGGCCTGGTAGTCTGGGGAGTGGACACTGTCTTGGCGGGAGTCGTAGCTCCCGGCAACCCCGGTTTGGCTGTGCGCGTGGCCGTGGGAGTGGGGGGTGGAGCGTTGGTGTACTTTCTGGCCGCCAAGGTGGCGCGGTTGCGCGAGCTTGAGGAGATAGCCGACGTCGTTTTGAGCATCATCCGGGGCAGGAGAGAGGGCCGGCGGGGCGAACTATGAAGAGCGTGGTCCGGCGCTCTCTGGTCCGGCCACAGCGGAACGCACATTCTCAGCCTATGGCGAATCCATACAGGAACAGACGAGGGGCCTTCACAGTCCTGGTGGCCGTGGTGTCACTGCTGTGCCTTGCCCTGGCTCTGCTCGCGCCTGCGGTTTCGGGAGCCACCACTACCACGACCACCACTCCCCCAGTGGTGTCGATCATCTTCCCCCTGGAGCTCAAGCCTTCGTGGACCGACACCTTCGGGGCCCCGCGTAGTGGTGGGCGGACCCACGCCGGCAACGACATCTACGCGGCGAGAGGCACGCCGCTGCTGGCTGTGAGTGACGGCGTGATCAAGAAGACAACCCCCACCGATGTCGGCTTGGGGGGTATCAGTGTCTGGCTTACCGACGGCGACGGAAACGACTACTACTATGCGCATCTGGACGGAGTCGCGCCCGGCATCGAGGCGGGGGTGAGGGTGAGCACCGGCCAGGTGATCGGCTACGCGGGAAACACCGGGAATGCTGCCGGTGGTTCGTGCCACCTGCATTTCGAAATCCACCTTGGAGGCTACTCCAACCCCATCAACCCGTACGCGAGTCTCTTGGCGGCACCTACGTACGCAGACTGGCTGGACGCCGGCGGCCGGCCGGCCCCCACGTTGCCGCCGACCTCGGCCACCACGACGACTACCCAACGCCCCGGCACGACAACCACCACCAGGCCACTCAGTACAAGCACGACAACCACTACCGTGCCGGTCGACCCGGGTGGCCAGGTGGATCTGGGAGCTCCGCCGTTCAGTGATGTGAAGGTGGATGATTGGTTTCACTATGACCTTTCGTATGCGTACAGTGCAGGAGTGGTTCAGGGCGGCGGCAACGGGGCTTTCCGCCCCTACGGCGAGGTAACCCGGGCCCAATTCGCCGCCTTCTTGGCGCGGGCCTTCCTGCCCCACGAGCTGCCGGAGGCGGCGGCCGCCCCCCAAGTGTTTGCCGATGTGCCCTCCTGGTTCTGGGGCTATGCGGAAATTCAAGCGGCCGCCGCCTCCGGCCTCGTCAAAGGGACGGGTGATGGAGTTCGTTTCGCCCCCAACGCGCCGATCACCCGGGCCCAGATGGCGGTCATGATGTACCGGGCGGTGCACACACCCCACGGCGATAGCGGAGAAGCGGGAGCGGATCCGCCTCCGCCGCCCGGCAGCGATACCGGCTTCAGTGACGTGGGCTCTGCGTACTGGGCGGCCGGAGAGATCATCTCGGCCTGCGAGCTGGGCCTCATCCGCGGTGACTCCTCCGGGTGCTTCCGGCCCGAAGAGACTGCCAACCGAGCGCATGCGGTATCGGTGATCGCCCGGGGCCTGCGCTTGGTCGAAGGCATGGAGGGAATCTAGGTCATGTCTCGGGTTGGGCGCACCCGGGGACACGGATCCGAGCCGGGTTCGTGCTACTTGGGCCTCGAGTCTCGCGGCCCTCTCACCTCAGGGGCGGTACCGGGCGTGTTCAGGCGCGGCCCGCTGCGGACCCGTCGGGCCGCCTTCCTTCTCCTGGTGCTGGCCGCCGCGTGCGCGTGTGCCGTCCTGCCGGTTGCATCCGCCGCCGCCTTCCCGGACGTCTCATCGGAGCTCCCGGCGAGCGATGCCATTCAGTACCTCACGAGCGCGAAGGTCATCTCCGGCTACGAGGACGGCACCTTCCGCCCCGAGATCAACCTCAACCGCGGTCAGGCCGCCAAGATACTCGTGCTGCAGAACGGCCTGCAGCCGGCGGCCAAGGTTGGCTCCACCTTCAAGGATCTCGAGGCGGTGTACGGCCGCTACGTGGAGACCGCCGCCTCCCGGGGCTGGATAGGTGGCTACGCCGATGGCACCTTCCGCACCTACGACAGCATGCAGCGCCAGCACATGGCGGCTGTTGTCGCGAAGAGCTTGGGTTGGGAGCAGGATGCTCGGGCACTATCCACCGCCCAGGTGGCCGCCATCCTCAAGGGTTTCCCCGACTTCGCACAGGTGTCGGCCGAGGCGCGGCCCTACATGGCACTCGCCGTGTCCCGGGGCCTCTTCGCCGGGGACGCTCAAGGGCGGCTCAAACCCACCGACGGCATCACTCGGGCCCAGTTCGCCCTGGTGGCCTACCGGGCCGAACTCAGCCGGCTCACCGTGGTGGAGGGTGTGCGGGCGAGTTCCAATCACCCCGACAAGACCCGAGTGGTCTTCGACCTCTCCTCGGCACCCACGGTGTCGCTGCAGAAGCTCGCCGGATCCAGTGTTCTCACCATCGAGCTGACCAGGGCAGCCGTCTCCGGCCTGCAATTGGACGCCACCGTAGCTGGTTCCGACGAGGTGCAGGCTTGTGCCGCCCGTCAGCTCAGCCACCGACCGCAGAACGTGCGTCTCTCCGTCACCCTGAAACGGTTCAGCCGCTATGAGGTGAGCGTGATCGGACCCTCCGACGGCTTGGGCCATCGTCTGGTGGTCGACATCTTCCGACGCAATGACGGCCCTCCCGGCGACGGTCCGCCCTTGGTCTGTCTCGATGCGGGTCATGGCGGCTCCGACAGTGGGGCGGTCGGAGTCACAGACCTCAAGGAGAAGGACATCAATCTCACTCTCACCCTCCTCGTCGACCAGATGCTGCGCGACGCCGGTCTCCGCACCGTGCTCACCCGCGACTCAGACACGTACCCCACCCTGAGAGAGAGGGCCCAACTCGCCAACCAGGCTCAGGCCACCATCTTTGTGAGCATCCACAACAACGCCCACCCGGGCTACCCGGGTACGAGCGGCACCGAGACCTTCTACCAGGGGACTCCCGACAAGTATTCGGCGGAGGGCCGGAAGTTGGCGGAAGCCATACAGCGGAACCTCATCGCCACGATCCAGTCGAAAGACCGGGGAGCGAAGACACATTGGAACCGGCTGGTGGTGCTGAACGAGACCAACATGCCCGCCGCCCTGACAGAGGTGGGATTCCTCACCAGTCCGGAGGAAGAGGCGAAGCTCCGTGATCCAGAGTACGTGTTGGCGGCCGCCGAAGGCATCGCGAACGGTATTCTCGAGTACCTCGGTTGGCCAAAGATCGCATGAGCCCCGTCGGCACCCACAGCGGCCGCGGAAGCGGGTCTCCCCCTCGTGACGGCACCTTTGGGGCCCCTGCTGCTTGGAGATTGGTCTCTCATGGCCTCGTTGCCGTCGCGTGCTCCCTGCTTGTCGTCTGTGTCGCGCTTGTCTTTCCGGGCTTCGCTCGTGCCTCGGGGGATTTCGTGTTCCAAGGGCGGGGCTGGGGCCACGGGGTGGGCATGAGCCAGTGGGGCGCGTGGGCGGCGGCCCGCGACGGCCGCTCATATGAGTGGATACTCTCGCTGTACTACCCGGGTGCGGTACTGGGGCAGCTCGAGAACCCGGATCGCGAGGTCAAGGTCAAGATATCGAGTGAACCCTGGAAGAGCGTGAGCGTCATCACCCAGAACTACACGCAGGTCGATCTCCACGCTGCTGCCACCGATATGGTGCTCGTGAAGCGGGCCGGCAGCACTGAGACCACGGAACGTATCGGTTCCGGGGAGTTCTTGAACGCCACGCCCAACGACGGGAAGGTGTTCGTCTTCACCGAGAGAGGCGGCCATCAGGGGCCCTTCGACTGGGTGGAAGCCCGGCCGGTGTCGCAGGACGGCAGGGTGGGTATCCAGCTGCGCACGTCGAGCGAAGGTTCGGCTCTGGCCAAGCGCGAGTATTGGGGCAGCATGCGGGTGGAACCCTCTTCCACCGCGGGCCGCCTCAACGTATACAACCAGGTGCCGATGGAGAAGTACCTTCGCTCAATCGGCGAGGTGGAGTACGACTGGGCCCAGCCGGGCGCCGCCCGTTACGCGCTCGAGGCGGTGAAGGCCCAGACGGTGGCCGCCCGCACCTATGTGGCGGAGAAGCTCTCCCGTACCACCTTCATCCACGACAACGGCTATGACCTCGCCTATCTCGGGTACCTCACCCGCGGCACAGCCTCTGCCCCGCCCTACGTCTTCGAGGAACGCTTCGCCGGTGTTCCGCTCGCAGCTGAAGAGACCGCCGGAGAGGTCCTCCGCCACAACGGCGCACTCATCGAGAGCTTCTTCTCCGCCCACTCCGGCGGCTACACCACCGCCTGGTACACATCGAAGTATCCTTACCTGCCCGCCACCTTCGACCCCTACAGCCTCGAGGCTCCACCGAGTGCTCCCGGCCCGGGTTTCCCCTGGACCTTCACCATCAGCCAGAGCGCCTTCTCCGGCCGGGTGAACGGGATGCCCGACGTCAACGGCAGCCGTGTGGACGTGGGGGCGGTGCAGCGCGTGGAGGTGGCTTCGCGTGACACGGCTGATCCCGAGAGCCACGTGGCAAACCTGCGTCTCATCGGCGACAAGGGTACAGCGGTGGTCCGGGCCCACAGCATGATAGGGGTGGGCAAACCCTTCTCGTACAACGAGATGCGCTCCACTCTCATTCTGAGCATCACGAACCCCCGGCCCGATCTCCCGCCGGGGGAGTTCACCGACGTGGGCCACGGTCACATGTACTATGAGGAGATCAAGCAGATCGCACTCGAAGGGCTCATGGGCGGCTACGACAGCGGCGAGTTCCGGCCCGAGGCGAGCGTGTCGCGTTGGCAGTTCGCCAAGATAGCCGTAGGGCTGCACAATCTCATCTTTCCCGACGATCCCATCCCGCTGCTCGACGTTGCCGACGCCCCATTCTGGGATGTCTGGGCCAGGCCGGGAGTGCTGGGGGACGAATCCGACTGGGTGGCGGCCGCCAAGAAGGCGGGGTTGGTACGTGGGGTGACCGAGACCAGCTTCGGTCCCTACAACGCTGTGCAGCGCGACCAACTGGCCACGATGCTGGTGCGGGCCATGGGCTTTGAGGACGAGGCCGCGGCCCTGCCTCCGCAGACACCCGGCTTCGCCGACGTCTCGGCCGCCGGCCCCCATGCCTCCGCGGCCACCTATCTGCGTCACCTGGGAGTGCTGCAGGGCATGGAGAGCCCGGTGGGCAGCGGCATCTATGTGCTGAACGCCGCCGAGCCCACCAAGCGCATGCACGTGGCCGTCATCATCTCGCGCCTTCTGGGGTTGCAGGACGGGCTGTAGGGCGGGCAGTGGGGCGCATCGGCCGGTTTGCCCCGCCCAGGCCGCCCGGCTTGGTGCCGGCCGGCCCTGCGAGGGCTCACTCTGGGGATGCGGCGCTATAATCCAGGCATGACCGCAGGGCGAAACACCGTCCGGTGTGTGCGTTGGTGGGGGGTGGTCATCCTTCTCCTTGCCGTACTACCCGCATTCCTCCTTCTCGTGCCATCAGGTGGGGCCGCAGCGGCGCCGGTCAACGCCGCCACACCGCCACCCACGGCTGCACCGCCCTCGACTGGCTCTCCTCCGGTCACCCTTGGTGCAGTTGCCTCGCCACCGGCTTCCCTGTCGGAGCGGGGAGCCATCGTGGTGGGAGGCGAGCCCAAGTTCTTGCTGCGTGACGCGAGCCGGGAGCGGTCCGGTGAGCGCCTCTTTGTGAGCGACTTTGCCGGCGACCGTGTGGTCGTGGTCGATCTCGACAGCGGTCTCGCCGTCGGCAGTCTGCAGGTGCCCGGAGGTCCGGCAGGGCTCGCCCTATCGGAGAAGAGCGGGTGGCTCTTTGTGGCCTCCTACTGGGGCGACTCCATATACCGCTTCGATGTCTCCGACCTGGGACGGCCGCCGCTCGTGCGATTCACGGGCGGTGACTCCTGCCCGTGGGACCTCCAGTCGATCCGGGGCGCGAATGGCCGCGAGTACGTGGCTGCGACGCTCCACCATCGCGACTCCTTGATTCTCCTCGATCCCGCCACTCTCGACACGGTCGTCTCCTTCCCCACCGCCTGGTTCCCCTACATGATGGACGTGGATCAGGAGAGAGGCCTGCTGTTCGCCGTCGCCTACGGCGGTCCTCTGGGGGGTGAGTTGCTGTGCGTGGACGTCACGACGCTCACCGAGATGTGGCGGGTGCCCGCCGGGCGCGGGGCCTTCGATGTGTGCGTGTACCCGGGAAACAAAGCCGGTGGAGCACCGGAGGCGGGGTCTCTCTTCGTGGTCGATTTCAATGGGCAGGCCGTGAAGGTCTTTGGAGCCGGAGGGGAGGAGAGAGGTTCCTTTCGGCTGGAGGGTACGCCGCGTCATGCCGTGTTCGACGAGGAAGGGGAGCGTTTCTTCGTGTCGTTGCAGGCGCGCGGCCGGGTGGCGGAGATCGCTTCGGGGCCCAGAGAGGTCGTGGGCGCCGTGAGTGTGGGGTCCCGCCCCGGGCCGCTCGCGTGGATGGATGTGGCGTTGCCATTCGCGCCTGTGGGCGAGCCCGGTCCGCCGATCTCCCCGCATCTCGTTGTCGGAAACCAGGGTGACGGCACGCTGTCGATACTCGGTCCCGGAGGGGCGGTCGCCGAGTTCACCGACGTGCCGCCCGGCCACCTCTTTGCCCGCGATATCCGGGTGCTCGTGCTGAGGGGGGCCTTGAGTGGGTATCCGCCCGAGTCCGGCGGGGCCGCCGGCAGCCCGCTCTTCCGGCCTGACGGCCCGCTTGCCCGGGCCCAAGCGGCAAAGGTGGTGGTGGGGGCCCTGTCGCTCCACACGGCCGAGATCGAGCCCGCCGCCCTCGACTTCACCGATGTCCCGCCCGAGACGGGCACGTATCCCTTCGACTACGTGCAGGAGGCGGTGCGCGCGGGCATTGTGAGTGGCGTGTCGGCTGCGCCGCCCCGCTTCTCTCCTTACACGCCGGTGACCCGCCTTCAGCTTCTGCGCATGCTGGTGCGGGCGGCGGAAGCGGTGGGTACTCCACTACCTGTGGGCCGGGGGCCCTCGCCCTTCTACGATATCGGGCCCGCCCACCCCGATTTCGGCGTCGTCATGACCGCCTACCGGGCGGGGTTGACGGCGGGCGTCCCCGGGGCGGACGGCCGTCTGCGCCTGCAGGGCTACGATCCGGCCACCCGGGGGCAGACCGCCCGCATGGTGTGCAATCTGCTGGCTGCGCTCGGCCACGCAGTTACCTTCGGCGCGCCGGCAGGGTAAGCTATCGGCATGCCATTCTTCGCTTCTTCCAGCAGGGTGCTCGACAGCGCGGGCTCACACTGCACGGCGTCGGGCAGGGTCTCCTCACGCAGCACCGTGTGCCTCTTTGCCGCGCGTCTCCATCTGCGCCTGCTCGCCCCGGCCATCTGCGTGGTGCTGATTCTGGCGGTGGGTATGGGTGCCGTGGGTCTTGCCGGCACCGCCGGCCTCGCTGCCGCCCCGGCTCTCGCCGCCCCGAGTGAGGCCCCGAGCGAGGCTCCAAGCGATTCTTCGAACGATGCTCATCTCACGGCCTCGGCCGTCCCCGAGCGCCAGGTGGGGGAGGTGGAGGACTTCCACATCCTCGACTTCGACACTCAACAGAACACCACGGTCCGGGCCGTGCTCCGGCACGTCGGCGAGCACTGCCTCGTCTATACGCCGCAGGCCACCCCTCTCCCCTCCATGGTACCGTCTGCTATCGCCTCCGAATTCGACACCAACGTGTACCCGTCGGTGACCGCGAACCTGGGAGGGCCGCCCGACCCGGGCATCGACGGCGACCCCCGCATCACGATCCTGCTCTACAGCTTCGGCAACCAGTCGGTGGCCGGATACTTCTATCCGGGCGACATCGATCCCGAAGGCACGGGAGCGCCCGACTCCAACCGGCGCGAGATGATCTATCTGAATCTCGATCGGGTGCGGTTCGACCCGGTGGTGGCCGGCTCCGTGGCGGCGCACGAGTTCGCCCATCTCGTCCACTACTACCGTGACTTCATGCTCGCTCCACCCCATCAGCGTGCACCGGAAGCCCGCTGGATCGACGAGGGCCTCTCCATGCACGCGGAGCTCGTCTCCGGCTACAGTGCCTACGCCTGGGCGGAACTCTCCGCCTTCGCCTCGCAACCCAACAAGAACCTCACCTCGTGGGCGGGAGGTTACTTGAACGACTACGGGGCGAGCTATCTCTTCGTCACCTACCTGGCGGAGAGGATGGGGCAGGCTTTTGTGCCGGTCTTGGTGCAGGAACCCGCGAACGGCGTAGGTGGGGTGAATGCCGCCCTCAGCACCTGGGGAGCTTTCGAGACCTTCGACACCATCTTCGACGACTGGGTGGTGGCGAACTACCTCGACGGCAGGCTTCCCGGTTTCCGTCCCTGGGGCTATGCGCTGCTCAACATCGCCGCGCAGGCGGCGCCGGTGGCCGGTCCTCTCCCACGGGTGGGGACGGTTGCCGGGCTTCAGAACTTCGCCGCGTCGTACGTGGAGTTGGACCTCCAGCCTCCCGAGGCAGAGATCAGGGTGGTGATCGACGGAGAGGACGGCGCTCCCCTCCGGGCGGCGCTCGTCAGCTGGAATGAATCCGGCGAGGGTGGGGTGGTCGTCACACACGTACCCTTGAATCCGATGACAGCCGGGGGTTGGGCGGAGGCGCCACTCGATTTCGAGCGCCATGCTCTTGCCCTGTGGGCACGGGGGGCCGAGGGGGCGCCCGATACCTTCTGGGTGCGCTACAGCCTGGCGGCCGATCCGCCGCGCGACGTCCAGTTCCTCGACGTCGACAGCGACCATCTCTTCTTCCCCTACATCGACAGGCTGGTGGCCGAGGGGGCCATAGGGGGCCGGGAGGTGCCCGCCGGCTCCGGACTCCTGTATTTCCAATCGGGCGACCCGGTGCTCAGGGCTCAGTTCGCCAAGATGGCGATGGAAGTGGCCGGCCTCCACACCGAGGAGATAGAGAACCTCGACTCGCCCACCTTCAGCGACGTGCACCCGCAGTACGAGGGGGGCGAGCCCCTACCCTACCCCTTCGATTACATCGAGGAGGCTGCGGAGGCCGGCATCGCGGGAGGTTACACAGACGGGCGCTTCGGCCCTTGGGATCCGATGACGCGTATCCAGTTGGTGCGGATGATACTTCGCACGGCAGACGCGGTGGGTGCTCCCCTGCCCGCCTACCTTGGGGCAGAGGAGGTGTTCGCCGACCTCACGTCCGGCAGCCCCCTCTACACGGAGGTCATGACGGCATACGCCAACGGTATCCTGAATGGGTCCCCAGGTCTCGATGGCAGGCTGTACTTCCGGCCCTGGGATACGGCTTCCCGGGGGCATGTATCCAAGATGACCGCCAACCTGCTCGGCCTCATAAGGTAGCCAGCACCTCCGATCCCCCGGCTTCCCGGGCGGCACCTGCCGGGGTGGGGCGATGCCTGCCGGGGGGATGTCCGTTTCACCGAAACGGGGCGCGTGGAGGGCGGCTGCCCCGGGACCGTCTATTATTGGGTGGGCATGGATCGCTATCGTCGCACATCGTCGAAGGCCACCACGCTTCCTTCTTTCAAGGGGGCGGCCGGTGGCCCCACGTCGGACGATGTGGGGGATGGTGCTCCCCTCTCCCGCCGCCCTTATTCGGAGGAGGAGCTGGTGCGCCACGCCCGTGACGGCGACCACTCGGCGGTCGAGGCCCTCTACGGCGCCCACTACGATCAGGTGTACCGCTACGTGTTCTTCCGGGTCGGCTGCCCCCATGCGGCCGAGGATGTCACGAGCGCGGTGTTCATGGCCATGGTGAAGGGGCTGCCGCGCTACAAACACACAGGGAAGCCCTTCCTGGCCTGGCTCTACGCGATAGCACAGAAGCAGGTGGCCTACTTCCATCGCGGCAATTCGCGCAAGAAGACCGAACTCGACCTGGAGGCGGCGGCCGAGATGTTGGCCGACACCGCCGGCCCGGACGCCACCCTCGAGGAGCGCGAGCGCAGCCGGAGGCTGGCCGAAGCACTCCGCGAACTTCCCGCCACCCAGCGGGAGGTGCTCTTGATGCGTTTCGTACTGTCGCTCCCCCTGTCCGAGGCCGCCGCCGTACTCGACCGCTCCGAGGGTGCCGTCAAGCAGTTGCAGATGCGTGCCCTGGCCGGCCTGCGTGACATCTTGGGAGACCATCGTCCGTAGGCCGTAACCTTTCTCCCCCTTCTGCAATAAGGCAGGTGATGATCATGCGTATGCCCCTGCCCCACATACTCCGCCGTACCCGCGCAGCCGCTCCTGCGGGCACCCCGACAGGTGATCCCGGGGAAGCTTCGTCTCGCTCCGGTGGGGCACCCGGTCCCGGGTACGATGCTGAGCTTCTCGCTCTGGCTGAGGAGCTCACGGCTCTGGGTGCGGTCGAGGTTCCCACCGCCGCCCGGCATCGCAGCTTGGCGCGGGTGCGTGAGGAACTTGCCTCGGCTCCCCTTCACCATCGCCGTCGGGTTCCGCACGTTGCTTTCGGCTTGAGGCTGGCGGCGGCCGGAGTGCTGGTAGCCGGAGCCCTCGCGGCCGCGGTGGTGGGGCTCTCGTCACCCAAGGAAGAGCAGGTGGCGGGCACGGATACCACGCTCACCACCCCCACCGGACCGCCGGCATCCGTCACGCTGCCCGAGGGGCCCCCGAGCACTGTACCCCCTCCCGGTACCACGACGCCGGACTTCGCCACACCTGATACCACCACCTCCGGCACCTCTGCGCCCGATGCCCCGATAAACTCGTCCACGCTGCCGCCCTCAAGCGGTGGCGGCGGCCAGGGTACCACCATGCGTACGGTGCCGAGCGTACCCACCACCAAGCCTGCCACCACCGTCTCCACTCAAGCCCCCACCTCCACCACGGCCAGGCAGGCCTTGACGCGCGAGCAGCGGGAGAGTTCGGCCTTTTCGGCTGCCTCCTTCCTGGCTGAGGCCGTGATTGCCCGCGATCAGGGCGCGGCCGCCTCGGTGGTGTCCTCCTCAGGCGGCTCGGGTCTGGCGCTCATGTTCGCTTCGCTGAACAATCCTCTCTCCTATAGCATTCTGTCTGTGGATGCGTCTCAAGAGACCTCCGCCCGGGTGTTGCTTGAGATAACCGACCGGCGCATCGACTCTCAAGGTGAGCCCGTCCAGGTGGGCGAGCGCTTCATTCTGCTTGTGCGCCTGGATGCAGGCGGTGTGTATGTCAGCTCCATCTATGCCGCCGGTCGGCAATAGGGTGAAGTTACTTTCGCTATGGCAACCAATCTTGACAATCACACAGGATTCTCTAGCATGTTCCGCTTGGGGGCACTTGCCACCCCCCGGCGTGACAGAGATTTCCGGCTCTGCGCGGGTAGGCGCAGCGCCGAGACCACAAGGGGAGGAGGTGACAGTTCTTTGATTCCTACACTACCCGCAGTATGCAGTAGGAACGGCAAGAACATCATCAGTATGAAACAGCATAAGAGGAGCACACACATGCAGAAGCGTACGCTCAAAGTAGCGTTGCTTGCGGCTCTCGCCCTCATCATGGTGCTCGCCTTTGCCGGTACGGCCCTCGCCTGGTCCGATCTGAACGCAGGCGTATGGGGCAAGTACGGCATCACCGAAGATCAGATAGGCGAGATCTCCGAGGGCTATCCCGATGGCACCTGGCGTCCCTTCCAGGATATGCCTCGCAAGCAGTTCACCAAGATGGCCGTGGAGGCCTACAACGTTCCGCTGAAGAACCCGGACACTCCCACCTTCAGCGACGTACCCAAGTCCGACTACTACTACCAGTACATTGAAGGCGCCTACGCCGCCGGTCTGGTGAATGGCGTGGGTGGCGGCCTGTTCGCCCCCAACCAGATCATCACCCGGGAGCAGGCCGTAGCCATCATCGTGCGCTACGTGGCCCCCTTGAACGGCTACGACATCGCCACCTACTACACCGACGACGAAGTCGCCGCCCTCCTGGGTGAGTTCGGTGACGCCGATGCGGTGGGCCCGAGCCTGCGCCGGGAGATGGCCTTTGCCATCGACTTCGGTATCACCGTGGGTAACGCCTACGGCAACCTGGCTCCCAAGATGAACCTCACCCGTATCCAGGGTGCGGCCATGCTGATTCGTTCCTGGTTCATCATCCCACCCGAGCCCCCGGCGCAGGTCCCGGCCGAGATCGTGCTCGTGGGTGCCGATGAAGCCGAGAACCTGATCGGCATCACTCACCAGTACACCTTCCAGGTGAACGACGATGAGGGTATGCCCATCGAGAACGTCTTGGTGGACATCGATACCCTGACCGCCCAGTGGCACGTGGGTAACATCGCCCCGAGCGGCGGCCTGACCGACGAGTACGGCCAGATCACCATAAACCTCATGTCGGCTGAGCCCGGCTGGCAGCGTGTCTACGCCTCGGCCATGGGCGAAGCCGGCCAGGTCGTGGTCTCTGACTACGCCACCAAGTACTGGGTGGTCCTCGACGAGGTCTACATCGTGGGTGAGCGCGAAGCCGAGAACAACGCCGGCGACGTGCACACCTGGTGGGCGCAGACCTACGTCTTCGGCCCCGGTCCCCTCTCCACCTCCGTCTCTGACTGGTACAACTTCCTTGACGGCGTGGAAGGCTACGACTACGACACCGACTACGTGTGCTGGGATGAGGTCGCAGCCCTCATGCTCGAAGGCTGGACTCCCCGCACCATGGCCGGTATCCCCATGTACTGGGAGATCTACGACGGCGACGAGTTGTTCGATTCCGTGGGTGACATCGTCGACGCCGGCTGGAACGCCAGCATCGCCGCAGACGGCCAGTCCGCCTGGACCTTCACCGACGAAGACGGCATGACCTGGATCGACATCCTCTCCTACGAGACGGGCTACACCGACGTCTCCGTGATTGCCGACTACGCCGGCAACCCCTACCCGGGCATGCTCTTCGATCACTCCACCTTCAACTACGCGGGCTGGTGGGATCACAACTACGAGTGGCAGGATCAGCCCTCCGGCTGCGCCTGGGCGTACAAGCTCTGGATCCCCCACGTCATCGGTGGTGACGAGGAAGGCCCCATCACCCCCTCGTACGCCGTGAACAACACCGGTGAGGTGGAAGTCTTCACCCTCACCCTGCAAGACGTCTACGGCAACCCCATCCCCGACTACACGGTCGAGTGGTGGATTCAGGGTGTGGGCTTCTTCAAGACCGACGGCACCACCTGGGTGGGCCCCGGTGAGTACAACAAAGACGTCGACGTCACCGACGAGAACGGCCAGGCCGAGGTCTACGTGAAGTCGCTCGAACCCGGCCAGACCATCGTCCACTGCAAGGTGATGGACAAGCCCGGTCTGCCCTGGAAAGAGTGGAACGTCGTCAAGCAGTGGTACTCCATCGATGACGTCTCCTTCGAAGAAGGCTATGCCTCGAACCTGGTCAACACCGGCCATGAGTTCTTGGTGCGCGTCTCCGGTGCCAAGTACGTCTACACCATCTACGACGTGAACGAGAACGGCCTGCGCGACGACAAGGTGCTCATCGGCTACCGTGAGGACCTGGAAGACACCTGGGGCTGGTTCGTCGACTGGGAAGGCAACTTCACCGACCAAGGCTATGGTTACCTCAATCCCGGCCAGGTGTTCTTCGTCGGCGATCCCGGCAACCGTGAGGAAGGCAACTTCTACACCCGTTTCGCCGATATCACACTCGAAGACGCCGAGTTCTGGTATGACGGTGATGGTGACGGCATCAACGAGGTGTGGCGCGGCCTGGAAGGCAAGGGCGTCAACTTCTTCACGAACATCGTGAAACACGACCGGGGTGGCCTCTACTTGGTCGACGAAGCCCAGGCTCCGGGTCTGCATCCCGACCTGTACGAGTGCTACGTGAATAGCGAATTCTCGAACCTGTCAGCCAGCGCGGATGCCAAGGGCAACTTCTACGTGAACGTGGGCTCCATCACCGGTGCGGGCGAACCCTGGGAACCCGTCTGGTACGGCGGCGCCACGTATGACTACGACGCCAAAACCGACGAGATGGGCTACGCCTGGGTCGACATCAACTCCGTCAACAAGGGCTGGCAGTTCGTGGTGGCGGTGGCCGACTACCCCGCCAATCCGCAGGATGGCGACGCGGCCAAGCCCAGCAAGTTCGCTGAGCTGCGTTGGGACCTGGCACTCAAGGAGTGGTACCCGGACGCCTACGACAGCTACAAGGTCTACGGCTACGACGGTGAGACCGCGGTCGAAGGCAACCGCTGGGAGAACCCGGTGGATGGCGACTGGACACGTGACGGCGAATCATCGTACTGGCCGTCCGGTGACGTGGGTAACCCCAACACCCATGGCCTCGCCGTCCAGGTCTTCGACCAGTACGGCAACGCCCTCGAGGACTACAAGGTGACCTGGGAGATCGTGGGCCAGGGCACTGTGACTCAGGGCCAGATCCCCACTTATCACCCCTACGCGCACTTCGCCGCTGCCGCCTGGGACTACTGGGACGAGAAGAATCCGTTGGTGAATGGCGACTGGGGTTACGCCGGTGTGGGTGACCTCAACAAGAACCTCAACGAGAACCCCTGGTGGGGCGAGTGGAACGACGGCGTCCATCCCCTCCAGACCCCCGACGCCCTGGACGACAATTGGGCGTGGGGCTGGACCAAGAATGGCGTCATCAACTACGAATTCAGTGACCTCAGCGCCGCGTGGGCCGTGCTGGTCCTCGACGAGGAGTATGACGAGCTCGCTCAGCGCCCCGAGGAGCACTTCACCACCATCGTGAACGTGAAGATCTACTCGCCGAGCGGTGCACTCATCGACCACTTCGAAGTCACCAAGGTGTGGACGCTGGAGACGCCTGAACTCGACGCCATCGTCATCGAGCAGAGCTTGGTGGAAGAAGGCGCTTGGACGCAGGATCCCCTCACCGTCTACGGCGAGGCGGTCGACGTGCGCGGCGTGGCGCTCGATCAGTGGGGTCGCCCGCTGTTCGGCGGCCCAGTCCTGCCCACCGGCTACAAGATCCAAGCGGTGGCGACCGTCGGGGGTTACAACTTCCGTGAGGTCTGGGATCTTGCGGGCTACCTTGTGGACGGCGACGGCTGGGTGTATGACACCTTCTCGGGCATGCCCCCGGTCACCGTGTACTTCACGGCGTGGTTCGATGCGAACGCCAACGACATCATCGATGCCGGTGAGATCGTGAGCAACACTCTCGAGACCACCTTCGTCTACAGCGGAGTCTAGCAGCCAGTCGTTTCTCCGTCCTGACGTTCGATGAAGTGAAGGAGGCCCGCTCCGGCGGGCCTCCTTCTTTTACACTGAGCGCGAGAACTGCGTAACCTTGTGGTCTGTTCGGCAATAATCAGACACAGGGATGGGCAACCCCAAGTGTTTCCCACGCCCGCGTGAGTTCCTTTGCGTTGGGGTCGTCTTTCCCGTGATGCGTGGTTGTTCCGCCCGGGGGCACTTGCCACCCCCCGGCGTGACAGAGATTTCCGGCTCTGCGCTTCGCAAGAGAAATCGAAGCCGGAGATCATGTTTGGTGATTCAGTCATCTGGCGAGTGATCTCGGGAAACGGCAGCGAGGGAGGGAGCTGAAGCTCCCCCCTCGCTGCATCTGCTAGACTGCAAGACTGAAGCGTGGAGCGTTCACGCAGCCGTTCACGCAGGAGGGGATCGCATGAGAACCAGCCTCGTTCGTTGTGGGATCATCGTTGCCACGGCTATCACACTTGTGCTGCTTGCGGCCGCTCCCGCGCTGGCCGAGGACCGCTGGACCGACATCTCCGACGCGCAGTGGGTGACCGACTATGGAGTGACGGCGGAGCAGGCCGCCACCGTGGCCGACGGCTACCCTGATGGGACCTTCAGACCCTACCAAGCGGTGAATCGGGGGCAGTTCGCCAAAATGGGTGTGAGCGGACTGGGTCTCGATCCTGCCACTCCGCTCGACCCGACATTCTCCGATGTGTCCACCAACCACGTCTTCTACTCCTTCGTCGAGGGAGCGTACGCAGCAGACATCGTCGGAGGCTTTGCCGATGGCACCTTCCGCCCGGGCATGCAGATCACCAGGCAGCAGGCCAACTCCATGATGGGCCGCTATCTTGCCGAGGTGGAGATCGCTTATCGGGGTCATATCAAGGATCGCGTGTCGGGGTTGGTTTACCAGACGATCGAAGAATGGTATGAGGCCCGCCAAGACATTTTGCCAGGCTTCACTGACTGGGCGCAGATAGCGGAAGTGCATCGGCCGACCACTGCGTATCTCGTGTACTACGGGGTGGTTCGCGGGTCGGGGTTCAAGCTGACCCCTCTCGGCTCTCTCACGCGGGCGCAGGCGGTGGCCATGGTGCTCCGCACGCTCGACGCGAAAGAGTTGGTGGCTCCCGTTACACCTCCTCCGGCACCAACGGGGCTCTCCACGAATCCCGGGAGTCCGTCCAGTGAGGCTCGTCCCTTCGTGACCGGCCAGACCATCCCCAACGGCCACGTGGCCATCTACGATTCGTTCGGCGGCGCCCCTGCGCTTATCGCTGAAGGGGTTGCCGGACCCACGGGTGAGTTCTCCATTCGGGTGCCGGCGGTCGGAGGACTCGCGGAGGGCATGCATTCGTTCACCGCGCGGGTGAAGAACCAGCACGACGTCGTATCGTCTCCATCGACACCCGTGTCCTATCGCTACGACGCCACCCCTCCGGAGGCGGCGATCACTCAGCCCGCCGACAACGCCGCCGTGAGGGCCCGCAAGCCCGCCTTCACGGTGACGGCCACCGATGCTGGGTCCGGGGTGGATCGCGTCCGCTTCGAGTATGCGCCCTCGCCTGCCCCGGGAGAGGATCCTGTGTACACGCAGATCTCGGTGGACTACCTCTCGCCCTACGTGGCGAACTGGGGCCTGATAGAGCTGCCGGATGGGGAGTACCTCTTCCGTGCCGAGGCGTTCGATGTCGCGGGCAATGGCATCGCGGCCGGGCCGGTGACGGTGGTGGTGGATCTGCAGGCGCCTCAGGTCGAGCTGTTGGCACCTGAGCCTGGGCCCGGTGCTCCGGGAGGCATCTACTTCACGGAGAATCCTCATCCACTGTGTGCCGCCGATGCCGACGACCCACCGGCCGTGGGCGCCGGTGTGTCGAGCGGCGTGGCTGAAGTTGCCTTCTACTATGAGCCCCACAGCTCCCTGCCCGAGAACCCCGGCACCTGGACACCCGCCATGTTCACCTTGCTCTCGAGCGACGACTCACCGGGTTACGCGGCCGACTGGACCGGCAGCGAACTTGCCGATGGCCACTACGTCTTCGCGGTGCAGTCCACCGACAGAGCCGGCAACACGAGCGCACTCGTCCACCAAGAGGTGGTGATCGACACCGCTGCGCCGGTAGTGGAGGTTGTTGCCCCGGCGGAAGACGAGCGGGTGAAGGGTGGTACTCCATACGGCGTCGAGTGGACCGCCACCGACACTTACTTCGGGGAGAACCCCATCAAGGTGGAGTTCTCGAATGATGGCGGCGAGAACTGGGTGGTTCTGGCGGCCGCCATGGCGAACACGGGTGTCCTTGCATGGAACGTGCCTGGTGGCGAAGGGGATGCCGACCAGGAACAATGCCTTATCCGCATTACCGCCACCGATGCCATGGGACGTCCCACCTCCGCCGCGAGCGGAACGTTCGTGGTGGATAACACGCCCCCTGAGGCACCCACGAATGTAGTGGGCTCTGACGATGATTCGGGCGAGGATGCCCAAGCAGGTGTCGACGGCCACGACTTCAGCGCCACCTGGACGCCGTCGGTGTCCGACGACGTGGTGCAGCAGCTGGTCTTCATCCTGCCGGCGGTTGTGGAACTGGTGCTCGAGGGCGGCGAGGCACACTTTCCGGTGGCGGTATTCTCGGACAATGGGCAGACGATGTGGACCGGTGACGCGGGGCTCACCGCCGATAGCGCAGAAGATGCGCTGGTGGCCGGCGACTACAAGATATGGATCGTCGCCTTGGACGGGGTCGGACGGATGACGGCGGCGGGGAGCGACGCATTCACCGTCACCGACGACTGAAAGAACGATAGATCCTTGAGTGAGTGTGGGGGCGATCCGCCCGCGGGCGATTTGCCCCCACGCGGCGTCTGCGGCCCTGCCTGCAGCCGCAACACGTACCACCCCGGTTAGGTGAAGGATATGCCCGGGAATGCCGATAAGGCGTAGTGAGGAGATGGGGTGCGGTGAGAGCACCCGTGGGTCACACCGCCCGTAGGCGGCGAACCCGGGAGAGCGGAAGAGATGGCTGTAGCGTAGTTCTGTAGACGATGCGGACGGGCGTCGTGCGCGTCCTGTCCCGACAAAGGCAAACCCATCGCGAGGTGGGGGCGCAAAGCTCCGGGCCTGGGGTATCCAGGCGGCCGAGCTGCCGAAGGAAAGGAGTGTATGATGCCTTCGCTCGCCGGACCGCTCCGCTGTTGCGTACCACGTGCAGGCCGAGACCCCCTGCGCCCGGACGCGGTCTCGTCGCGCGCGAGGCGTGGTGTGGCCCGGGCCTTGGTCGGTGTCCTTGCTGCGTTCTTGGTCGCTCTTCTTGTGCTGGGAGCGGTCGCTCCTTCTTCTGCCTCCGCCTATTCATATGGCGCCCAAGAGTTGGAGTTCCTCCAGATCATCAACGACTATCGGGCGCAGAACGGTCTGAACAGACTGCTTCTCTCCAACATGATCTCCGACGCCTGCACGAAGCACAATCTCGACATGGGGAAATACGAGTTCTTCAGCCATACCACCGAGGCGTCGGATTACTTCTCGGTGGGGGCAAGCCCCTGGGATCGAATGGCTGCCTCCGGCTACAACTTCAACACCTGGAAGGGTGAGAACATAGCCGCCGGCTATTCGACGGCGGCATCGGTCTTCCAGGGATGGAAGAACTCACCCGGTCACAATGCCAACATGCTGAACGCCAACTATAAGGTCGTTGGCATCTCGATGCGTTATGTGGCCGGTTCTCCCTACGGCTACTACTGGACCACCGATTTCGGCGGCCATGTGGATTCGACGGCCTGGGATCCCGGCGGCAGCAATCCGCCCCCAGACACTCAGCCTCCCACCGTTTCCCTACTTGCCCCTGTCAACGGTTCCACCGTGTCGGGTGATGTGCTCATCGATGTGACCGCAACGGACAATGTCGGCGTCACCAGAGTGGAGATAAGGATCAACGGCGTCCTTGCCGCGACAGATACCACAGCCCCTTACCAGCTTGTGTGGTCCACGGGGAGTGCGGCAAACGGACAGTACACGATTGAAGCCCGAGCCTACGATGCCGCGAACAACATCGCCAACGCGCAGGTGACGGTAACCCTGTACAACGCGCCGCCCACCACGACCACGGCGGCTCCGACGGCGACCACGACGGCGGCACCCACTACCACGACCACCGCCGCACCCACCACGACCACCACAAGGCCGCCTACGCCCACCACGACCACGACGGCTACACCTACCACCACCACGACCACTCCGCCTCCCGAAGACGTGTTCATTGATCTGGCGCACTCGCATCCCTACTACGCTGCGGTCGTGGGCATGAAGCAGGCCAATATCATCTGTGGATACGAGAGCAGCGAAGGGCCCGAGTTCCGGCCGACAAACCCGGTGCTACGCGCACAGTTCGCCAAGATGGTGGTGGGCGCGTTCGAACTCAGCGTGAGTGAGGCAATGAAGGCGGACTTCCTCGATCTGGGCTGGGACGATCCCCACGACCTCTATCCACACCAGTACATCGCGGCGGCCGCGGGCGCGGGTATCACTGAAGGCACAGGCCGGGGTGACTTCTCTCCCTGGAACGCGATCAGGCGTGCCCAGGTTGTCACCATGATAGTGCGGGCGACGCAGGCACTTCGCCCGGGGACGCTTCTTGCGCCTCCCGCGTGGTATGAAGGGAGCTTCGGCGACTTCTCGTCGGTTCATGGGGAGAACATGCGGGTGGCGGAGTACAATGGGCTCCTGGAGGGTCTCTTGGGTTTCTGCCCCGAGTGGGATCCGTGGGAATACGCAACCCGCGGGGATGTGGCCCAGATGCTGTGGAACGTGCTTTGCCGCTGAGCTTCTATCGCAACTTCAGTTGGTCGGGCTTCTAGCTCGGCCACGTATGATCGGCCATGCGTGACCGTGTGTGCGGGGCCCCGCTTCAGCGGGGCCCCGCACATTCCGAGGCCGCGTGGCGGCCGACGATCCCCGTCGGCGGGGTCTATGGCCACGTCGCTCAGTAGACTCTCTGGAACAAGGCCGCATCGGCCACCACATAACCGTTGGCACCGGTGGCGTGTATGGACATACTGCCGGAGCCGGTGCTGTAGCCCGAGTTCAGGTAGTAGCGGCCCATGTAGACCCAGGTGCCCCCGTTCTCCCGCTGGTTCACGTACTTCACCTTCTGGCCTCTCGGCGTGTTGATGGTCACCTTGGCGTTGGTGGCTCGGTTCCAGCCGCTGGTCCAGCGCAGGTAGAGATCGTAGTAGCCGGAGGAGGGCAAGCGCGGGGTCCAGCGGGCGTAACTGCGCGCGGTCGTTGCGGCCCGTACCTGATAGTTCGCACCGTAGTAGCCTGCGTTGCTGGCGGAGCGGGTCCAGTTGCCTCCCAGGTCGGTCCCTCCGGTGGTCTTCGCTGTGGGGTTGTCGAGGAGGATATCGGAGCCGGATATGGAGCTACGTCTGATGGGACGGTACTCGCTGCCCAGGTACTTTGTGGTGCGCCTCACCCTGGCTCCGGTGTAGGGGGCTTCGTAAACGATGGGATAGCTCCAGCCGTCCCCCTGTGCATAGAGCACCACATGGCCGGAGGTGCCGTTGTTCTTGACCAGGGCATCGCCGGCAGAGAGGTAGGATCGGCTACCCAGTGTGTACCAGGGGCCGAGGCCGTTGTAGAGGTCGTAGGTGGTGTAGCGGGGTCTGATCGTGCAGTTGGCCGGGTCCTCTTCCTGATAAAGCATGGTGCGTGGCACCTGCCAACTCTTCAGCACCAACCCCGAGCAGTCCGGACCTGCGCTGTTGGAGTTGGGGACCCAGCTTTCGCCGCCCCACGTGTAGGCGGTGCCCAGGGCCGACTCGGCTCGGGCGATGATCTCATGGCGTGACATGGAAGGTATGGAGGCCTGGGCGGGTGTGGTGGCGGGGAAGGCCATCCATCCAGCGAGGGCTCCCAGGATGACGGCAATGTTGAGCGGAGTCGACCATGTGCGCGGCAGTCTCATCGGGCCGCCTCCTCTCCCGACGTTTCCACACTCTCTTGATTGATGTCGTGCACGATGATGCGGTAGCCGTCGGGTCCGGCGAGCGGTTGATAGATGAGCCCGCTCGGGGCGATCACGAGGGGCTCGCCCACGTCGGCGAAAGCGTGGTCGGCGACAAGCAGGGAAGATCCGGCACCGGGGAATGCGGTTTCCGAGTCGTCGGGGACTTGGAATCTGATCAGCAGAAGAGCCGGAGGACGACCTCCCTGCCCGACCGCCGTCTTGGAGTTGTGCTCCTCAAGGAGTCGGCAGCCGAGGATGAGGCCCCCGTGCGAGTCTCCGGCGAGTGCAACCAGATGCTCTATACGCGTCTGGGTTTGGATTTGCACGTCGGCCGCCGCCGATCCGTCGTCGCGAAGGAGCGAGACCACAGGGCGCTCTCCCTTGCCGTACGCGGCCCTCGCATGTGTGGCGGCCCTTCGAACGCCCGGGGGGCCGTCAGGGTGAGGACTACCGGTCGTATCGCGGGCTGCGGGAGCGCCCGCGGCAGCCCCCCTGGCGTTGCGGGCGGGGTCCGGCAGAGGCCGGCCCTGCGCGTGGCCCTCTTGAAGCCCGGCCGCCCGGCCAGGACTGCGAGCGGGTGTAAGCTCAAACATGTTGTTGTGGCCGGTCTCGATCTGGATGGTGCCGCTGTCTACGAAGATGGCGGAGATTGGCAGTTCTGTGTCGGGCACTCTGTGTTCGGCGAGTACCCTGCCCATCCAGTCGAGTTCCACCAACGTGCGGTCGGTGTCGGCGTCGAGCACGTAGAGCCGGTCGTTCGTCACGGCCAGGAAGCGCGGCTCTTGGAGCGGCAACGCCAAGTGGGCTTCGGGAATGCCGTCGGCTGAAAGGCACACGACCCGCCGGTTGATGGTGTCGAGGACTGCCACACGCCCGTCCAGAGCCACTGCCAGTGCCTGCGGGCCGCTGGTCAAGCCTTCGTGTGCTTCTCGCAGGCCCACGCTGCCCGACCCTTCTCCCCAGGGCAGCCTCGCGAGCTCCCGGCCCGCAGAAAAGGCCGCCTGCTCGTCGGCTGCGTCGAGTGTGGCCTGCAGGGTTGCCTCTGCCCCCGGTCCGGTCTCCGACTCCGACCCCTGCACGGCTCGGGCCTGCTCCGCGGCAAGATAGCCGGGAACTGTTGCTCCTCCGAGCGCGGCAGCCACCACTGCGGCCGCGGCCAGCCTCCTCGTGCACCTGCGCCGTCTTGCGATCCGGTCTTCGCGGCTCACGTGCCGTATCCCCCCGTCTGGGTGTTTCACGAATCCTCCCTTCGGTTGTGTTGAGAGCGAGCCTAGAGGGGTCCACCACATCGGGGCCATAAGACTTCGGGCTTATCTTGGCCGGCGGGCTGCGGTCCACTTTGGCGGGGGTGCGGTAGACTAACCGGGGTTGTAGCAAGGATCGGGCCGCAAGGGGCGCGGCGCCGGCCGCGCGAGAGGGAGTGTGGCTCTTGATTGTGCTGTTCTTTGCCGATGTGATCGGTAGACCGGCGCGGGAGATGCTGGGTGCCCGTCTGCCGCAGTTGAAGGAACGCTATGGTGCGGACTTCGTCATCGTGAACGGAGAGAACGCCGCCAACGGCGTGGGTATCACGCCCAAAGTGGCCGACCGCCTACTCGGTGCCGGTGTGGATGTCATCACCACGGGCAACCACATCTGGAAGTACAAGGAGATATACGAATACATCGAGGTGACCCCCCGCCTGCTCCGCCCCTTCAACCTTCACCCGGGTAGTCCGGGCCGGGGGCTCACGGTGGTGAACTCCGGCGAACGCCGGCTGGGAGTCATCAATCTCTTGGGCTCTCTCTACTTGGATCCGGCGCGCTCACCTTTCGATGCCATCGATGAAGCGTTGGAGCAGCTCTGCGGAGTGCGGAACATCGTGGTCGACCTCCACGCCGAAGCCACGAGCGAGAAGGTAGCGCTCGGGCACTACCTGGACGGCCGGGTCAGCGCCGTTCTCGGCACGCACACTCACGTGCGGACGGGCGACGCCGGCATTCTTCCCGGAGGCACAGCCTACATGACAGACGTGGGCATGTGCGGGTCGCGCGATTCGGTCATCGGGGTCAAGAAGGAGAAGATACTGCAGCGGTTCCTCACCCAGATGCCGGTCACCTTCGACGTGGCCGAGCACGAGGTGTGGCTGGAGGGGGTGGCCCTCGAGCTGGACGATCGGGGGAGAGCGTTGCGTATCACGCCGTTCGAGGAGGGGCCGACCGAGTAGGGCGAAAGGCCGGGGTGAGCGGGACGGTGGACTCGGCGGCGGGGGCGGGGGCCCCGCAGTGGGCCCCCCCCCCCCCCGCCACAGCGCGGTGGACCGCGGTTGGGAAAAAATTGCCGGGCGGTGGGCGGGGGGGGGGCCCGGGGGGGGGGGGGGGGGGGGGGGGGCGGGGGGGGGGGGGGGGGGCCCCGGGGGGGCCCCCCCCCCCCCGCCGCTCCTCTGCGAGGTGCAGCGCGTTGGCTACAGAGTGCCGTGCAGGTCGTGCAGCACCAGGCCGGTGGGCAACTTGGGGTAGAAGTAGGTGGACTTCTGGGGCATGCGTTCGCCGGTCAGCGCGATCTCCTTGACCTCGCTCAGCTTGGTGGCGTTCATGAAGAAGCCCGCTTGGTACTCGCCGGCGGCCAAGGCACGAAACGCCTCGTCGGTCTCCTTGAAGAACGACACGTGCGTTCCTGCGGTGATGTCTTCGGGAGTGATGGACAGCAGCGGCTCGAGTACACCTTTCTGCAGCACAGTCACGTCGAGCCTACGATAGGCGGGGCTCGAGCCCGCATCGCCTTCCCCGGCCGACAGCGACAGCGGGTCGGCTTTGAGAACGAGACCGTAGCTCGCTCTGGTCTCGGCGATAAACAGGCCGAGAGCGGTCGGACCATCCGCGTGGGTGTCGAGGAAGCTGCTGATGGCCGCGGGAGCGTCACCGGCGTTGTCGCTGAGGTGCTCCACGTGGAAGGCGTGGCCCAGCGATTGGGGAAGAGCCAGGATCTGCTCGAGCGGCACCGACCGCACGAGCCGGTGGGTACCGAAGATGGCGAGGCCTGGATCCTCCATGTTCACGAGGTAGACGAGGGCGTACTCCCATGCTCCGTTCTTGTAGCCGGGGTTCTCGGCCCCTACGGTGTCACGATAGCGAAGAGCGGTCTCGTAGCGGTGATGGCCGTCGGCGATGAGAAGCCGTACATCGGCCAGCGCCCGGTTCATGGCGCCCAGCACTTCAGGCCGGGAAGTGGGCCACACTCGTATGACCACGCCTTTCTCGCTTGCGATAGTGGCGAAGGGAGCCGCGTCGGCGTTGCGTTCCCAGGCCGCCATGACGGCGTCGCCGGGAAGCGAGTAGAGCATGAACACGGGGCTGAGGCTCATCTCGGTCGCACGCATGAGACGGAAGCGATCCTCCTTGGGCCCCGAAAGGGTGGTTTCGTGCGGATAGACGCCGCCCTCGTCGAAACTCTCCAGCTTGAGGCACGCGAGAAAACCACGCCGAGTGCGCGTGCGTCCGTCGGGTCCGGCGAAGGTCTCTTCGATTACGGTGATGCCGGGCTCCGTGTCGCGCACGAGCACGCCGGACCGCCTCCACTCGTCGAGCGAAGCGGCGGCTCTGGTGTAGCGATTGGATGATGCATTGTCATCCGGGTACTCGAGGCCCAGATCGACCCGTACGATGTTCACGGGACTGCGCTCGTAGAGGTCGCGCTGCAGTTCGGGACCGATGACGTCGTACGGTGGAGCAATGAGCCTCTCAAGGGGGCCGCCCTTGTCGAGGTCGTATCTCCAGGCTCGGAACGGAACGATGGTTGGCACGAGTGCCTCACCCCCCTTGTTTGCCGGTACCGCCAGCTTCGCGGATACGCCAGTACGGCAAATGAGCTTTCATCATAGCAGATGCCCAACCACCCACGGTCGGGTAGTACGGCGTAGTTCCCGGGCCGTGGGGGTAGTATCCTTTCGTCTGGTTATTCGTGTGCTGCATAGGGAGACTCGGGAGCCACGACTCACAGGGAGGCTTTCATGGACATCTGGAACAAGATTGAAGCCGGCATCAAAAGAGTCGCCGAGGAAGCCGACAAAGTCGTCGACCAAGGCCGGATGAAGGTGGACGAACTACAGCTCGAGCGGCAGCTGGATTCAGTGGCGAAGAGGCTGGGCTACCTGGAGTACGATGCCTTACGGGGGCGCATCAGCGATGCGTCTGCCCGCCAGGCCGCCCTCGACGAGATGACGGCCTTGGAGGACCAGTTGATTCAGCTGAAGGCGCAGAAGGAGGCCGCCAAAGCCCAGGCCGAGGCCGAAGCCCGCACCGCCGCCGAACCCCAGGATGCCGGAGAGCCCGCGGCGGAGGGGCAGTACGCACCGACCGGTGCTCCTTCGACAGGTGGGGAGGGCCAGGATCAAACGGCCGAGGCACCGCCGGAAGCGCCGCCCGTATCCGAGCCCGGAGCCACGGCGCCTGAGCCCGAGAAGCCTGAGGGCTAGGACCGCATGGTGGGCGAAGACATCGACAGACTGCCGGCGGCTGCGTGTGCGGATATCCTGGCGGGTGGACCGGAGTGGGCCGAGCGGTTGCGCCGCCCGGCGCGTTTCACCTTGGACACCCCTTTCACCTTTCCCGGCAAGGGCGTCATGAGGCTGATGGTCGAATCGGATGGGTGTCGTGTGCGCGTCTCGGAGCAGGGGGATCTCTTGCGCTACCTGGAGTCCCAAGGGCTCGATCCGGCACTCGATCCGGTGGTGAGCAAGACGGTGTTTCACGCCATGAAGGGGGTGGAGGGAGCCGGTCTTGGCGGTGGCGAGGTCTTCATGGTGACTACTCCGGAAGGTTTGTCGTCCGGTCTGGCCGGCTACATTCAGACCATCATCGAGGTGATAGGACTTCGCCACTCCAAGTACAAGGACGCGCTGGTGAAGCTGTCCCTGGAGGCCACCGCGGACCACCGCCCGTCGTGGGAGGGCTGAGGCCGTCGTGGGAGGGCTGAGGCGGCCTCCCCTCGTCTGCGCCCCTGTGATTCCGAGCAGGACTCGTCGCGCGCCCCTCGTCGCGCCCACTTGGTCGCGCACCCCATCCTAGCCGATGGCGCTGAGCTCCCTCGCTGCGAGGGCCACTGGATCCCACGCGGACGAGAAGGGCGGTGAGTAGGCGAGGTCGAGCGCGGTGACCTGATCGACCGTCATCCGCCCGTGGAGCGCGGTGGCCACGATGTCGATCCGCTTGCCGGCTCCCTGCCCGCCCACAATCTGCCCTCCGAGGAGCCGCCCGCTGCCCTTCTCCGCCAAGAGCTTCACCGTCATCGGCTCCGCCCCCGGATAGTAGCGGGAGCGGGTGGGTGAGGTGGCCTTGGCCGTGACGAAGGGTATGCCGAGTTCCTCGATCTCTCGTTCCTGAAGTCCGGTGCGGGCCACCTCTACCGGGCCCACCTTGGTGATGGCGGTGCCCAGTGTGCCGGGGAAGGTTGCCTCACCACCGCCGAGGTTGGTGCCGGCAACGCGGCCCTGTTTGCCCGCTACGGTAGCCAGCGAAACCCAGAACGGCCGTCCCGTCACTAACTGGACGGTCTCGGCGCAGTCACCTGCCGCCCAGATGCCCTCCACCGGCGTACGCATGTGGTCGTCCACCTTGATTGCATCGAACACCCCGAGAGGCAGGCCTGCTTCCCGGGCCAGGTCGGAGTTCGGGCGCACACCGGCTCCCATGACAACGAGGTCGGCGGGGACGTGCCTGTGCTCGGTGACCACCTCTCTCACGTGGCCACCCGTGCTCTCGAATCCGGTGACGGCTTCCCCGAGCAACAGCGTGACCTCCATCTTCTCGAGCGCTCGAGCGACCAGCGCTCCCATATCGGGGTCGAGTGTCCGCATGGGTTCTGACCTCCGTCCGACCAGGGTGACATCGAGATCCAAACGGCGGAGTGCGTCCGCGAACTCCAGACCGATGTGGCCTCCCCCCACTATCACCGCCCGCCGTGGGCGGTGCTCCTCCAACTCCCGGCGCAGGACCTCGGCCGCTTCGAGCGAGTACGGACTGTGAATACCTCCGCTCTCCATGCCGGGAAGGTTGGGGGGCGCCACTCTTGCGCCGGTGGCGACGAGCAGGTGGTCGTACGGTTCTTCCCCCTCCTCGCCCGAGGAGAGGTCTCTCACCACGATGGTCCGCGCATCCGGCCGGATGTGGACGACTTCGTGCTGGACGCGTACCTCGATGTCCTGTTTCTCTCGGAACCGTTCCGGAGAGCGGACGAGTAGTCTGTCCAGAGTGTCGACGACACGGTCGACATAGTAGGGGATTCCTCAAGCGGAGTAGGAGACGTGCCGGCCGCGCTCGAAGACTGTGATGCGGAGGTCCTTCCGTCTACGCCGGGCCTGTGAGGCGGCGGTGAGGGCCGCAGCGTTGCCTCCGATGAGGAGGAGTCGTTGTTCGTTCATGGGCGGCGCGCCTTTCGGTCTTGGTTCTACGATTCGCTCCCGGCTTGGATGGTCGCCTCCAAGAGTATGGCCGGGGGCTCGGCAAGGTGCTTCTTCACCGCACAGAGATCGACCGCCCGGAGCACGGCGGCGCGGTACTTCTCCGGGAACGAAGGAGGGAGAAGCAGCTCCATCTTGATCTCTCGAATCATACGCGTGCCCTCCTCGCGCTCGGCATGGAGCACGACGGCCGCCCCCTCGGTGTTCAGTTCTCTCTCCTGCATGAAGCTCAACATGTATATGCCGGCGCAGGTGGCCAGAGAGGCCAGGAACAGATCGAAGGGTGAAGGTGCGGAGCCATCGCCGCCCTGCCGGGGGCTCTGGTCGGTGTGTACGGTGAAGCCCCCAACTTGAGCATCCACCCGTTTGTTACCGGGGAAGTTGACCTCGATGCGCACCGTCTGCCTCCTCGTCTTTGCCCACACGCTCTTCGCCTCCATTATAGGGGCGATGAAGGATGGTGGGCCGAGACAGGAAACGATGGTGCGTGGGGCGGTACAGAGCGAGGGAATCGCCACACGAAGGTTGTGAAGGCCGGCCGACTTGGAGAAGCGGAAAGCTCAACAGGAGGGGATCGGCGGCAAAGGCTTCGGCTATGAGCGCGGAGAGCAGGATCATGTCGGTCAGTGCATGCTCCCTGGGTGTGACGGTGCGGTTGTCCATGCAATATCTATCGTCAAGTCAACCGGTTTTGTTGAGGGTCCGCGGGGAACTCCACTGGTCGGCCTCGATTTCCAACCAAGGTCCTATTTCCGCGTGTGGCAGCCTCCCCTAAGCTACGGCTCATGCTTCTCTGCGGGCCCGGCGATGCGCACGCGCCGGTACCGGAGCAGGGGGCAGCACCAACCGAGCATGGGGAGGAAGGCATGAACAGTGTGCATATGTTGGGCAGGATCGCGACCGATGTGGAACTAAAGGAGGTGTCGGGCGGGTCGAAGGTGTGCAGCTTCATTCTGGCGGTTGACCGGAATGCTGAGGAGGCGGACTTCTTCAGGATCAAAGCGTGGAACTCCCAAGCCGAGGCGGCTGCAGAGCATCTTGGCAAAGGACGCCGTCTTGCGTTGGAGGGCTCGCTTCGCCAAGATACCTACGAGAAGGATGGGGAGGAACGCCGTAGCGTGTCGATTGTAGCCCGCAGGCTCGAATACCTGTAGGGCGGGATGGCAGACACAGGGAGCATCTGAGGAACACGTGGACTCATCCACTTGGCACGAGCAGGTGATCAGGGGAGGGGATGGCCCTGCCGCCCCTCCCCGCTTCGCCCACCTACTAGAGCGCCCCCATCTGGTGCGGCTGGCTTCGAGTCTTCCTCACGGAGGTATCATCGTGCTTGTGGCGGGTCCCGGCTATGGTAAGACGGCGTTCCTCCGCCTACTGGCCGATTCGTGTACCGGTTTCTCGCTCTACGGGAGTGCGTCTGAGTCTCCCGGGTGGGCCGAATCCGCTCTGGCGTGGGCAATGGCCGGCCTCGACCCCCATGGCGTGAGTAGCGACCAACTCTCGTTTGAGTTGGGGCTCTCACCACGCTCCCCGTTCCCCCCGCTCGGCGGGGGAGCGCTTTCGGGGGGCGAGTTGCTGCCGGGCGGCCGAGTGTCGCGTGAAGTCCCACTTGTGGATGGGCCCTTGCTGATGTTCGACGATCTGCAAGACGTGGGGCGCGGTGAGTCCGGGGTGCTGTCGCGGGCTCGCCTGCAGAAGCTGTGCGACAGGTTGCCGTCGGGTTGGCTCCTGTGCCTGTCATCCAGGGCCGAGCTGCCCGTGTCGTTGGAACGTCAGGCAGCCCAAGGCAGAGTGATCACGATCGCTTCACGGCGGCTCCGTTTCACTCCGAAGGAAGTGGCCGCGTGGGCCCGTCATGCGCTCGGCGTCACGCTGCGCACCGAAGACGCGAGGGTCCTGTGGCGGCACACGCAGGGTTGGCCCATCGCACTTGCGCTTGTCGCATCGGCGTTGAGATGCTTCGGCACTGTTCCTGACGACGCGGGCGTCGGCCGGCTACTCGCTCGGAACCAAGAGCTCCAGGACTATGTGGAAGCCAATGTGCTCTCAGAGCTCTCGAGCCATGCCCGCGCGGTTCTCGGTAAATGCAGCCTTCTTGCACGAGTGTCTTTTCCCGAGGACGCACCGGTATTCGGCTTGGCGAAGGCCGAAGAAGCTCGCAGTGTGCTCAGGAGTCTCTCCTCCAGGGGGCACCTGGTCCACTCGAGTGGAGGACGGGTCTTCCAGGTGCATCCCCTCGTTCGCGAACGCACCCGCTCGTTGCTTGCCCGGGATGATCCAAGGGGTTATGAAGAGGCCGTACGGTGTGCCGCCCGGCACCTTGAGAACTCCGGGGCTCTCGAACAGGCGGTGTCCCTCTACCTCTCCATAGATGCTGAAGAAGATGCTTCCGCGGTCCTCCATCGGTTGGCCGATTCCTTCCTCAATGCTTCGGTGTCCGTCCCGAAGCCGGAATGGCTCCTGCGTCTTCCCGATGATGTGCTCCAGAGAGACCCGAGCCTGCTTCTCGTGAAGGGCAAGATACTTCAAGGGCAGGGCTCGTTCGTCGAGGCGGCGACGGTCTTCCGTGACGCGGCACGGCGGGCGCAGCGGATGTCTCCGCCGGAAGGCCTCGTGCAGGCTCTTCTCGGTGAAGCCTTCTGCCTCTACATGCTGGGTAGGTGGGATGACAGTCTGCATGTTCTCGGGCGGGCGGAGAAGGTGGCTTCAGGCAGCGCGGAAAAGGCGGAGATCATGTGTGTCACCGGTAACGTGCTTCTTGGACAATGCCGGTGGGACGAGGCGGTCGAGAAGTGGGAATCGGCCCTTGCCGTGTTGCCCGCCGCAGAGAGGCCCGCGTTTGAAGCCAGGGTGTTCTGCTACCGCACGCGCCTCTTCTATCTGAGAGGCAACTACGGCGCGTCCGCGGAATGGGCGCGTCGAAGTGTCAATGCGGCGTCGAGCACGTTCGATCCTGCCTATGCCGTGGCTCTCAATGTGTGCGCGACCGCTCTCTACACACTCGGCCTCTATGAGGAGGCGGAGATGCGGGCGCAGTCGGCCGAGGCTCTGGTGAAGGCGAAAGCGTGGGCCTTCCTCGAATGCCCCGTTCTTCTCACCCTGGCGGGTATTGCCCAGGGTCGCGGCACATACGGAGAGGCCCTTAAGCATCTCCATGCCGCACGTGCCGAGACCCGCCGCATGGGCGACAGGGAGGCTCTCGTGTGGGCGGAGCAGATGCTCGGTGACGTCTGTAGGCAGAATCGCAATCCCGTGAGGGCTGAAGCACACCATCGAGCCGCCTTGGCTCTCATTGACGAGCATCAGCTCGCGGTGTTCGAAAGGGCGAGGGCTTCGTGGGGAGTGGGCGCCGATCTGGCCGTGCAGGGAAAGACAGAGGAAGGCTCGGCCGTTCTTGCTCAGACAGTGGCTCTCTGTCGCACCTGGGGTCTGGGCGGGACACTGGCTCAGGCTCTCTTCTACTTGGGCTGGCTGAAGGCCGTCGACAACGAGGAGGCTGCGTCCGACCGGATGCTCGCCGAGGCGGTGAGTCTGATGGAGTCGGGTGGGCATGTCCACTTCCTGTTGCAGGAGTCGGCTGTCGCAGTTCCCATCCTTGCTCTGTGCGAGAGGCTGGGTCACGGGGATTTCCTCTCTTGCCAGATCGTGCCGCGTCTGCCGGATAGGCTACAGCGGTACTTCGCGAGGCTGGCACACGGGGCCACGTACCCCACCGACGTCGGGCTCGGCAGGCCGTCTGGCTCACGTTTTGACGAGGCGCGACCGGCGGTCCCTGTCTCGATTCCTCCCGATCCCGAGCTGGTCGAGCGCTTCGAGGGCCTCACGGCGCGAGAACTCGAGATCCTGCGGCTCATCTCATTGGGCATGCCCAACAAAGTCATTGCGGCCAAGCTGTTCATCACGGAGAAAACGATCAAGACGCACACGAACCGCATGTACAAGAAGCTTGGGGTAATGAACAGGGTGCAGGCAGTCCTTGCGTTTCAGAGCTACATGAGGCACTCCGACATGGGCTGTAGTCGCCCCTGACCTTACGCGGCACCCCCGTTGCCGCCCGCAAAGACCCGCCACCCCGTGGGTGGCGGGGCGGCGGGTCACAGGAGGGATCGGGCGGAGGAAACGATCCTATGTCCAGTCGTGCGTGGTGTTCTGTGTTGCCAGAGAGTTTTATCTAGGGGTATTTTACGCAGCCGCCCCCCATCTGTCAAGGGTTTTGTTGCACCTGTGGCTCATATTGGGCGGGAGCAGCGCGCCTTCGGGAAGCCTGAGGGGAGCTGGTTCCGTCCACGGGGAACCGTGGTAGGAGTCTCCGGTCGTCTGAACGGCATCGGGCTCAAGCCCAACCCGTCCGCTGGGAGCGTCTTTGAGGCCGCAGTTGCTGTACCGCTTCGCACATTGGTCGTTAGGGGACTTGCCGGTTGCCAATCCACATATAGGGTGCTAGTCTTAGACATCCTACTACATGTTGTGGATAAACCTGTGGATTGTTGGGGGAAAACGGGGGGAGAATCCGTCCGCCCCTGGAGGAATGCTATGCGATGTCCTTTCTGCGGGCATATGGAGACTAGGGTGACGGATTCGCGCGACTCGGATGGGCAGGAGGCCATTCGCCGCCGCCGGGTGTGCGTCGACTGCGGCCGCCGTTTCACCACCTACGAGAAGGTGGAGGAGATTCCCATCCTGGTGCTGAAGCGCAACGGGGGTCAAGAGGAGTTCCGTCGCGAGAAGATGCTGAATGGGTTGCTCCGGGCGTGCACCAAACGCAACGTGCCGCTCAACCTGCTCGAAGCTGCCGTGGAGGGCATAGAGGCGGACCTTAGGACCGCCGGGGTGTTCGAGGTCACCTCCGAGCGCCTGGGCGACATGGTGATGGAACGCCTGCGGGATATTGACCTGGTTGCCTATGTGCGCTTTGCGTCCGTGTACAGACAGTTCGAAAGTGTGGCCGAGTTCCAGGCTGAACTCGAGAGATTGGCCAAAGGGGGAGTACGGCAATGATCAAGCATACTCGTTCACATGCGGATGCTCTCGAGAGCAGACTCTCCCCGAGTGCGGTAGCCGTACTCGACAAGCGCTATCTGAAGAGGAATGATCGAGGCGAGCCTGTTGAGGGACCGGCCGACATGCTGGCTCGGGTGGCGCACAACATTGCTCAGGCCGAGCTCAACTATGGTACGGAGGCCGACCGAGAGGCAGCGGAAGAGGACTTCTTCACCATCATGGCGGAGCTCAAGTTTCTGCCCAACTCCCCCACCCTCATGAACGCCGGCCGTGAACTGCAGCAGTTATCGGCCTGCTTCGTGCTACCCGTAGAAGACAGCATGGACTCCATATTCACCGCTATCAAGGATGCGGCGCTCGTGCACCAGTCGGGGGGTGGCACCGGCTTCAGCTTCAGCAGACTGCGCCCCAAGAACGACATCGTGCGTTCCACCAACGGGGTTGCGAGCGGGCCGGTGTCGTTCATGCGCGTCTTTGACACGGCCACCGAGACCATCAAGCAGGGCGGTACGCGCCGGGGTGCCAACATGGGCATCTTACGGATCGACCATCCCGACATCCTCGACTTCATCACCGCCAAGGAAGAGGAGGGCATCCTCAGCAACTTCAACATCTCCGTGGGCCTCACCGAAGAGTTCATGGAGGCGGTTCGAAGTGGAGACGAGTTTGCGGTGCGCAATCCACGGGGCGGCGAGGAGGTCGCCCGTTACGACGCGAGGGAAGTGTTCGACCTCATCGTGAAACTCGCCTGGAAGAACGGCGAGCCCGGTATCGTCTTCATGGACCGGCTCAACCGTGACAACCCCACCCCGGCCCTGGGTGAGATCGAGTCCACTAATCCCTGTGTGCCTCTCGATACCCTTGTGTACACGGGCAAGGGGTTGCGGAGAGTCATCGATTTGTTCGCCGACCCGGAGCCTCCCGAAGTAGTGGTCGATGGCCGCCTCTCCGATGCCCCTACTCGGCCTGCATCACCAGTCTTCTACAGCGGCGAGAAGATGGTGTATCGAGTGGTCACCAGAGAGGGCTTCACTTTGCGGGCGACGGCGGACCACCGCGTCATGACCGACCGTGGTTGGGTGGCGGTGCAGCATCTGGACATCGGCGACCGGGTGCACGTGCTCAATCGCAGAGGGGGTTTCGGCGAGAGAGGTTCGCTCGAACTGGGATGGGTTCTCGGTTGGTTGGTGGGCGACGACACCCTGAAGCGTGATCGGGCGGTGTTGTCTTTCTGGGGTGAGGAGCGCGGGCTTGCTCCCCTTTTCCGGGAGGCGGTCGACAGTCTGGTTCGAGTGCCGGCCCTGTCGCGCAGCTACTCCACCATTGTCGTAGACGTGCCTGACCGGAATGAAGCCCGGGTGCAGTCGGCCCGTCTCATGGAGATTGTCGAAGAGCATGGTCTTTCTGTCGAGAAGCTCGCGGTGCCCGAGGCCGTGATGTGCGGCAGTGAAGACATGCAACGCGGCTTCCTGCAGGCCCTGTTCACTGCAGACGGGACGGTGCGTCCCAACCCCAAGACCGGCCGGTACGTAAGGCTGACCTCCATCAGCGCGGATCTCCTGGAACAGGTGCAGCTGCTCCTGCTGAACTTCGGCATCTACAGCCGCATCTTTCGCGGCAGAAAGAGAAACAAGCGCTCAGCCTTGTTGCCGGATGGTCGCGGTGGCCGCAAGGAGTACATGACGCGGCCTGTACATGAGTTGAATATATCCAGTGGGAGTCTTCTTCTCTTCCAACGTGACATAGGCTTTCTGACCGAGCACAAGAGGGTAGCACTCAAGTCTGCAATTGATAGCTATACAGTTGGCCCTCGTAAAGGCACATACACTGCTCGAGTCTTGGAGATCGTACCCGAAAGAGAAGAACCAGTTTTTGACATTATGGAGGAAATAACTCATAGTTTTGTCGCAAATGGCATAGTGGTTCACAATTGCGGTGAGCAACCTCTCTTGCCCTATGAGAGCTGTAATCTAGGATCTGTCAATCTCAGGCTTATGGTAAAGGATGGTGTTATTGACTGGCAGGAACTGAAGAGAGTGGTTCATATCGGTGTGCGTTTTCTTGATGATGTCATTGATATGAACCGCTATCCGCTGCAGGCAATTGAGCGTATGACCAAGGGTAACCGCAAGATAGGCCTGGGGGTCATGGGCTGGGCCGACATGTTGGTGCAACTCGGCATAGCCTATGGATCCGACCAAGCAGTCGATCTCGGTCGTGAGGTGATGGGCTTCATACACGAAGAAGCGGTCAGAGCCTCTGAGAAGATCGCGGCAGATCGTGGTGTGTTCCCCAATTGGGAAGGGAGCGCGTGGCAGAGTCAAGGCCGTCGAGTGCGCAATGCGACCCTTACCACCATTGCCCCCACAGGAACGATCAGCATCCTTGCCGGATGCTCGAGCGGAGTCGAGCCTCTGTTTGCACTGGCCTTTGTGCGCAACGTCATGGATAACACCGAGCTTCCCGAAGCGCATCCCTTCTTTGCGGAGGTACTGAAGGACAGAGGCCTCTACTCGGCGGATCTCATGAAGCGAGTGGCCGCCAGGGGTTCCATTGCGGAATTTGAGGACATCCCCGAGGACGTCAAGAATGTGTTTGTCACCGCCCATGATGTCACTCCGGAATGGCACATACGTATGCAGGCTGCGTTTCAGGACCACACCGACAACGCGGTGTCGAAGACGGTCAACTTTCCGCACAGCGCCACTGTGGAGGACGTGGAAGGCGTCTATCTGTTGGCCTACGAATTGGGGGTGAAGGGGGTCACCATCTACAGGGACGGCTCACGGAGCGATCAGGTCCTGAACATCGGAGAAGTCAGGCGGGCGCTTGCGCCGGGCGACAATGGTCATAAGAAGGCTACACCGGGCGAGGTGTGTCCCGTATGTGGCAACGCCACGCTGCCTCCACGGGGCAGTAGGGGTGGGGTTCTCACCGGACAAACGCGGGAGAAGATCACCGGGTGCGGGAGCCTCTACGTCACCATCAATGAGGATGACATGGGTCCCCGGGAAGTCTTCGCCAACATGGGCAAGGCGGGAGGATGCGCGTCGGCGTCCACGGAGGCCCTCGGCCGCCTCATCTCTCTCCTCTTCAGGTACGGAGCCCCGCCTGAGAAGATTGTGAAGCAACTGAAGGGCATTCGCTGCCACGTTCCCACCGGTTTGGGGCCCAATCAGATTCTTTCCTGTCCCGATGCCATAGCCAAAGCGTTGGCCGACAAGTACTTGAGTGGTTTCGAGACCATTCCTCCTCACGAACCCGACCAGCTGGAGATGCCTATCGCCTATGCGCAGGGGGCCTGCCCCGACTGTGGGGGTGCGATAGAACACGAGGGCGGCTGTGTGGTGTGCCGGGCCTGCGGCTATTCCAAGTGCTCGTAATCGGCCCTGTTGTCTGGCGGGGTGAGGGGGCCTGTAATATACTCAGCGATTATACGTCTCTTTTTGCACGGGTCTCGTACAGGAGGATCCCATGGAAAAGATTGATGCCCGAGTACTTGTCTCCGAACTCCTCGACGACCACGCTATCAGTATGCTGCAGGAAGCCTGTGAGGTGGATGTCAAGTACAAGCTCCCCAGGGAGGAGCTGCTGGACATCATGCCTGACTACCACGGGCTGGTCATCCGCAGCGAGACCGTTGTCGATGAGGAGCTCCTCGACCATGCTCCCAATCTCAAGATCGTAGGCCGCGCCGGCTCCGGACTGGACAACGTCGACATTGATGCGGCCACCCAGCGGGGAGTGATTGTCGCCAACACTCCCGAGAGCAACATCGTCTCGGCCGCAGAGCACACGATGGGTCTTCTGCTTTCCAGCGCTCGGAATATCGCCTGGGCGAGTTCATTCATCAAGTCCGGGCAGTGGGATCGCAAGCGTTTCCAAGGCAGTGAGTTGTACGGCAAGACTCTCGGCATCATCGGTCTGGGGCGGATCGGGGGTCTCGTGTCGCAACGGGCAAAAGGCTTCCAGATGAAGGTCATCGCCTACGACCCCTATATCTTGGACTCCCGATTCGAACTGCTGGGGGTGGAGAAGAAGCAGACTCTGGACGACCTGCTCGGCGAGGCAGACTTCATCACAATTCATACTCCCAAGACTGAAGAAACATTCAATATGATCAGCGACCAGCAAATCGGGCTGATGAAGGACGGCGTGCGCATGGTCAACTGCGCTCGCGGTGGACTCTACAACGAAGACGCCATGTACCGAGGTCTCGAGTCGGGCAAGATCGCCTCCTTCGGCCTCGATGTATGGATCAATGAGCCCCAAGACAGCCATCCCCTCTACGAGTTTGACAACGTGGTGGGTACTCCCCATCTTGGTGCATCCACGCACGAGGCCGCACGCAGGGTGGGGGAGGAAGTCGCGCTCGAGGTCATAGCTGGGCTGCGTGACGAGATCGTGAAGAATGCGGTGAATATCCCCAGCGTGTCGGAAGAGACGTACGGCAGGCTGAAGGTCTTCATCGACTTGGTGGAACGAATGGGATCCCTGTACTCTCAGCTGCGGCGTGAGAGCGTGAAGAAGGTGGAGATCGAGTTCGCCGGGCAGGAGATCGAGGATCCGGACGACGCCAAGCTGCTGTCGATTGTGGCTCTCAAGGGTATTCTGGCCGGCAGCTTGGGTAAGGCGGCGGTGAACTTCGTCAACGCCGGGCTTCTCGCCAAGCAGCGCGGCATAGAGGTGAAGGAGAGCATTTCGAACGTGCCCGGTGACTACCGCGACCTCATTCGCGTGATCGTGACCGAGGAGGGCAAAGGCGAGTTCGAGGTGGCGGGGACCGTTCTTGAGAGCAAGCTTCCTCTCATCGTCAAGCTGGGGGAATACGATATCGTCTTCCAGCCGGAAGGCCGCCTCGTGTACCTGCCCCACCGTAACGTGCCCGGTGTGATCGGGAAGGTGGGTGCGGTGATGGGCGAATACAATGTCAACATCTCGAAGATGGTCGTCGGCGATGGGCCCCATGACTCGATTACCATCCTCAACGTCGACAACAACGTACCCAAGGAAGCCATCGACCGCTGCCTCAAGTTCGACGAGATCGACGACATCAAGGTCGTGCATCTCTAACTGAGGGGTTCGAGTCTCTTTGAGGTGAATGGGGTGGGGGCCGGCCCGACGGGCCGGCCCCCACCGGCGTTTATGGGGTGTGGCCGACTTGTCGGGCTGCCCTGCGCTCTCCTTGACCTACGCGGCGGTTGACGCCGGCAGCCAGCTCCTGAGCGCCTTCTTCACTCCCTCGGCGCTCGCATCCACTACGGTTGAGAAGCGTTCCTCGAGCCGCCGTAGCTCATCTAGAGGGCCGGGTATGGACTGCCCCGGGGCCAGCCGGCAGACGGCATCAAGAAGCTCAAAGCCACTCATGTGGGCGGCGCCGGCGGGCAGAGGTTCTCGGTAGGGATGGCCTTTCAGCGCCTTATAGACGTCGGTGCCGAACTTGGCCCAGTGGGCGGTCGAGGCGATGAGCACGGGACGCGTCTCTCTCAGCCGCTCGGCCACCTCCCACCCCACGGACGTGTGTGGATCGAGAAGATAGCCGTGCTCTCTCCACACCCGACTGATAGTGGCAAGACTCTTGTCGTTGGTGACGAAGCTGCCGACGAACAGGTCCTGCATGGCCGCATGGGTTTGCGCGTCGACTTCGAAGCGGCCCCCGGTCGCGAGCTCGCTCATCCAGCCGCGAATGATGGCCTCGTTGCCGGAGAGTTCGTAGAGGCAGCGTTCGAGGTTGGAGGAGATGAGGATGTCCATTGAGGGCGACGGCGTGGTGATGAAGGTGCGGCAAGAGATGTCGTATACACCGGTCTCGATGAAGGTGGTGAGGACGTTGTTCTCGTTTGAGGCGCAGAGCAGCCTCTGCACCGGGACACCCAGCTTGCGGGCATACATGGCCGCCAGGATATTGCCGAAGTTGCCGGTGGGCACACATATGTCGATGGCTTCGCCTGCCTGCACCGCCCCGGCGGCGACCAAGTCACCGTACGCGCTCAAGTAGTACACGATCTGAGGTGTGAGCCGGCCCCAGTTGATGGAGTTGGCCGACGAGAGCTTGAGCCGGTGGGCGTCGTGCAGCCACTGGTTGTAGGGGGTGTCGTTGAAGACTGCTTTCACGGCCGACTGGCAATCGTCGAAGTTGCCTTGGGCTCCAAACACGGCTACGTTTCCACCACGCTGAGTGACCATCTGCTTCTTCTGCAGATCGGACACGCCGCCGGCCGGATAGAACACCGCAATGCGGGTGTGGCGGCGATCGGCGAAACCGGCCAGAGCAGCCTTGCCCGTATCGCCGGAAGTAGCCACAAGCACGAGGTAATCATCCAACAAGGCGCCCGACCGTTGGCGCTCGTCGACGGCGGCGGAGAAGATGAGGGGCATGCACTGCAGCGCCATGTCTTTGAAAGCCGAGGTGGGCCCGTGCCACAACTCGAGTACGTGCATGCCGGGCGCCACCTCCCGCACCGGAGCGATGCTGGGGTGGTCGAAATTGGAGGCGTACGCTTGGTTCATGAGGTCGCTGAGCAAAGAGTCGGAGAGATCGACACCGAGGTGGCGGTGGACGGCGGCGGAACGCGCCGCATAGGGCAGCTCGGCCAGACCGATGATATCGACAAGGGCCATGGGCGGTACAGTCTCGGGCACAAAGAGGCCCCCACCGGGAGCGATGCCCTGGACGACCACGTCGGTGAAGCTCGGTCTTTGTTCGAAGAGGCCGCGAGTGTCCTTGTACCTGATGATATCCATGCCGCCTGCCGTATTCAGTGAGTGGAGGCGGGAATCATACCAGAGGGTACGAAGACCGGGAAAGGCCGGCGCACGGTCCGGCCGTGGCCGGTCCGTGCGCCAGGAAAGCCCAGCTTATGAAGCTAATAGGGAACCTTGTCGAGAGGTCGGCGCTCGGGCACGTTCACATGGGGCACGGTGGCGTCGAGCCACTCCTTGGACACGTAGAGCTCGCAGTAGCAGGCCCCGTATTCCGCCACGTCAGGCGCCCGGTAGTCACACGGACAGATGATGTCCTTGTCGAGAGCGCGTTCGCCGGTGGCCAGTCGGCAAGGGCAGACACCATACCCGTACCGCTCTCTATTGATGAGCAGCCCCTCGATGAGTTCATCCACCTTGGCGGCATCGGAACTGAAGTAGTAGCCCTTCTTCTCGTTCGCGGAGCGCAGCCGCTCACGGAACTCCTCTACCTTCTGCCTATCGATGGCCTCGCTCATAGAGCAAGCGCCTCACGGAGTTCATCTTCCCGGAAGCCGATGATGACCTTCTCGCCCACGACTATGGCAGGAAAAGCGCGGCGGGGATTGATTTCCTTGGTGTCCTCGAGGACCTTGTTGCGCTCGTCCTTGTCCAAGAGATCGACGTAGACGTAATCGTACTCGACGCCGTTGTCCTCGAGGAACTGCTTGGCGCTCTTGCAGTGGCCGCACGTGCTGAGCGCATAGAGCATGACGGGTGGTTGTGCCACGTGTGCACTCCTTTCTGGATACGTTGCTGAGTGAGACGAGAAGCCCAAAGCTCCCGTACTCTCTCCCTGCGGCTTATTCCCCTGGCGGGATGAGCCTAATCCCATCCGCCCGCGTACGGGGGAGTGCAGGCACGGCGAGGGACCCGTCCCTGCCCACGGGTGACGCGTGAACCATGCGCGTCCGCGGGTTCCGGAGGTACAATCAATCACCCGCACTGCGACATTGCCATCACGACGGTTCACCACGAGGAAGCAACCACAAGGGAGGAGCCATCGTTGCCGGTCACGGTTGGCAGATTACTGGAACTCGAGTCCCTCTCGGATGCCCGCATTCTTGCCGGGGGTGACGGTCTTACGCGGAGGGTCACATCGGTCACGGTCGGAGAAGTCCCCGATATCGCCGATTGGCTCTCCGGTGGGGAGGTCGTCCTCTCGACCATGTTTGCCCTCATCAATGACTTGGACCGCCAGCGAGACTTCTGCCGCCGCATCATGTCGGCCGGTGCGGCCGCGCTGTTCGTGAAACCGAAGCGCTTTGTGGGCGGATTCCCGCACGATGTGCTTGAGATCGCCAACAAGCGTGGATTCCCCATCGTAGAGGTGCCGCAGGAGATCCGCTGGACGCTCATCATGCAGCAGGCGATGGAGGTCATCATCAATCGCCACGCAACGCTGCTCGAACGATCACTGGAGATTCACCGGGAGTTGCTCGATGTGGTGATCAGGGGAGGCAGCTGGCAGGAGCTTGCCGTTGCGGCCTCTTCCCTGGCCGAGATGCCGGTCTGCATTCTTGACGTGAGTTTGGAGCCTTTGGCGCTCTCGGCGGGTTTTCCCGTCGAGCATGTCGTGATCAAGGACGTGCTGTCGACTCAGGCTGCCCGGTCAGCGTTCGTGGGGGTGAGCCGCACGTCGGCCAAGCTGGTGAGGCTTCAGCTGGCCGGTCTGCCGGCTCTGCAGGTGGTACCCGTCATCGTCAGCCGGCGTCCGCTGGGCTACGTGTGCGCCCTCTCTGAGCGCGCGGAGCTGCACGACATGGAACGGCTCGCGCTGGAACACGCGGCGACCATCGCGGCCGTCGAGATGGCACAGGACCAGGTTCGTTTTGAGACAGAGGTCCGGTTGAAGGGTGACTTCATCGACGACTTGATCGGCGATCGCTTCACGTCGCAGGAATCGCTCCTTCACCGGGCCAACTTCCTCGGGTCAGACCTGAGCCGGGGTGCGGTGGTGATACTGTTGCAACCGGAGGTCGCAACCGACGGGGGCGGGGGTCGCCAGCGCGGACGGGACTCCAGGGAGGAGGGAGAACACCAGCAGATCGTGGAGCGGTACTTCGGCCGGTGCGCGCGCTACCTGTCGGACATCGAGCCGACTCCCCTGGTCAGCCTGAAATCGGGCAGGATCATTGTGTTCCTCTGCGGGGAGGCCGCCGCTGATGCGTCGCTCGCCAAGAAGGTGGCAGAGCGGTTGAAGGGATTGGCGGCGGAGTTCGACGGCGTCTCGGTGTCTATTGGTATCGGTCGTTTCGCAGCAGAACCCTCGGTCCTCGCCCGGAGCTTCGGCGAGGCACAGACGGCACTGAAGATTGGACGGGTTCTCCGGGGTGAGCGCAGCGTGATGGAGTTCGATGACGTGGGCACGTACAAGTTGCTGTTCTCGCTTTACGAGTCCAACCGAGCCGAGGTTGAGTCACTCTACGGTGATACCATCCTACCTTTGGAACGTTATGATCGGGCCAACAACACCGAGCTTGTGCGCACCCTGAGCCTGTATGTGAACAACGACGAGAGCTTGGCGAAGACGGCGGAGATGCTGTTCGCCCATCGCCACACTGTTCGCTATCGCCTGAACAAGGTGGCCGAACTTACAGGCCTGAACGTGTTCAAGTCTGAAGACAAGGAACGGTTGGGGCTGGGCCTCAAGGCGAAGAGGCTGCTCGGCGGGTAGGGGATGTTTCTTCTTGGCAGCGGGGTTCTCTGCCTGCGGTGTGCGCTCGTCAGTGCTCCACCAAACGGGCCACAACTATCACCAAGGGGGACACGACGGCTGCCACCGCCGCCCCCCCCACGACTTGGGCCGGGGTGTGGCGTCGCAGAACAACGCGCGACCAACCGACGGCGAAGGTGAGGGGTAGCCCGACCCATCCCCACGCGCTCCATACCCACAGCAAGACGACGGTCGCGCCCGCCAACGTGGCCGAGTGGAGACTGATCTTCCACCACAGCGTCACAACGGTGAGGATTACTCCGCACACCAGGCCCACCAAGATGGTGACGGCGAGCTTGGTGGGTGCCCCTGCGAGCAGGGCGACGGTGAAGGCGACGGACGTGCAAAGGAGACCCACCACAAGCGGCCATAGGCGTTGCTCACGTATGGCAACCTGAATATCGGAGAGCCTTCCTCTGGCCACCTGGATCAACAGGTAGGCATAGGGGAGGCCGCTGGCGATCAGGGCGAGTATGAGGAACCAGGCGAGAGCTGAGACCGGCGAGGGGGCAGCGAGGAAGCTCACCCCGAGGAGCAGATAGGTGGAGGTCAGCGTGGGCTGGAAGGCAGCCGAGAGCACTCGAGCGACACCGTCGCGCAGGGTGTATGTCTTCTCATCGGTTGGGAACGGAGCGGCGGCTTCATCGGGTGCACCTGCCATGGGGTGCTCCTTCCGGGCGGGTCGAGACGGCTTGGATTAGCGGTAGTCAGTATATTGCCTGGTGGTATGCTTTCAAAAGGTGTGAACGAGCGTGGCGCAAAAGCAGTGCGGGTGGCTTGGGCTGCGGGGGCGGCGGCCGGGGCGGCCGCCGCCTACATGCTCTACGAGTCCCAGTGGCTCGTGTACCGGCGGAGTGCCCTCGCTCTTCCTGATCTGCCACCGTGGCTCGAGGGCTTCTCCATCCTACACATATCGGATGTCCACGCAGGCCAGGTGGGCTTCAATCTCCGCGCTCTGCGGAAGACCGTGCGTTGGGCGCGGGAACAGAAGATTGACCTGGTGGTGCTCACCGGGGATATCCTGGGTGGAGCCCGGGGCCACGATTCATGCGTAGAGCTTCTGGCCGGGTTGCACGCCACCCACGGCATCGTGGCCGTCCCCGGCAACCACGAGTACGGTCTCAGCAAGAACCCCTTCGTGCATCGGGCTTGTGCCCAGGAGTGGACCGGTGCAGGAGTCAAGCTTCTCAAGGATTCCCGCCTCGATGTGCATTTGCCCGGAGGCGAGGGCCACCACGGAGGTGTACTCAAGGTGTGGGGAGCCGACTACATCACCCGGGGTTTTCCCCTCACGCAGGCTCTCGCGAGGCAGGCGAGGGAGCCTGGTTCCTACTCAATCCTTCTCACCCACCGTCCGCCCCTTCCCGAGGACGAGCTGGCCGGGCACTTCTCTTTGGCCTTCTCCGGCCACACTCACGGTGGGCAGATGCGGCTGCCCAGCCCTCGCGGATTGGTGGCGTTGCACAGAGAGGCCCTCCCCTACGTGGAGGGTACGCACCGTGTGGGCAGGGGGATCGTGGCGATATCACGGGGCATAGGCACGAGCTTCCTTCCCTTCCGACTCTTCACGCGACCGCGCGTGGACTTGTATACACTTACAAGGGGTACTGTGGTGTAGAGGAGGCCGGATATGCCAGCGAACAATCCAACAGGCGATCAGCTTATGGGGTCGGCGGACGAGTGCGTGGGCGAGCCGGCGCTGACGGCAACGGTGTCCCCCGATGTCGTGGCTGTGTACGTGGCGGATGCGGTCGGGAGTGTGAGGGGGATCACCAAGCTGCACGGAACCTCGTGGCAGGTGCTGTCGGGCAGGAGCAGGTCCGAGCTGCCCGGATCGGGGGTGGTGGTGCGTGGAGACGATCTCTTCCGCCTGGAGGTCGATGTGCATGCGTGTGTGGCCTGGGGCACGGTTATCCCTGAACTGGCCAAGGATATTCACGAAGTGATGTCGAGGCGGGTGGAGCCCCTGCTCGGGGTGAGATTCGCCAAGGTGAACCTCTACGTGGACGGGGTCGATCCGCCCTCCGCCCCGGCATGACGTCCTTCATCGAGATAGTCCCGAGCACCCAGGGCCTCCTTCCAGAGCCTTGCGACAGTTGTGTGTGGTGGCAGTCCTCCCACAGACCGGGACTGGGTTGTGGGTCGCGCGAGGAGTGGTTGCAGAGGGTGTCCCGTCGCTTCGGTAGCGTAGGGGTGGTGGCGGCCGAGGCCGGCTCGACTTTCGCGGCGTTGCAGTTTGCCCCGGCCGGTTCTCTTGCTCGACTGAGTTCATTACCCGGGGGCCACGTCGTCCCCGAGGACGGGGTGCTTGTCTACTGCCTCCGTGCCGCCGAGGGAACGGAGGCGTACGAGGTGCGCCGGCTGCTTCACCGGGCACTCGGCATTCTTCGCAGGAGAGACGCGTGTTCGGTGTACGCCTTCGCCCAGCCTTTGGGTTCCGCCCACACAGTCGCGTCACACAATGTGTGGGGGCTGGAGTTCTTGGCGGCGAATGGATTCCACAGCGTGAGTTCGCACGGTGACATGTGCGTCATGACCTGCCAACTTCACGGTTTGCTCCCGTCCCGCCTGTTGCCCACCGCTTCTTGGCTGAGGGTGAGAAGCCCGGCCGCGGCACCCACCCCCGTGGCCTTCAGCCGCCTGAGGGGAGGGTAGGCGTGTGAGCCGCCGTTGCACACGCAACCGGGCACTCAGGGGCCTCGTCGCCCTGGCCATGGTGATCGTCGCCCTCGGGCTGCTTCTTCCCGGAGAAGCCCTCAGCCAGAATGATGAGGAACGGGGGCCTCTCGTGTGGGTGGCGGAGGCAGAGGGTGTCATCAATCCCCCCCTCGCCGACTATCTCAAGAAGACCATCTCCCGTGCGAACAACAGTGGGGTTGACCTCATAGTCATCGAGATGGACACCCCCGGGGGGCTCGACGCCGCTATGCGGGTCATCATCCAGGCTGAGATCGATTCCCGGGTGCCTGTGGCTGTGTACGTCTCCCCCCAGGGAGCTAGAGCCGCTTCGGCCGGTCTCTACATCATGATGGGGGCCGACGTGGCCGCTATGGCACCACAGACGAATCTGGGTTCCGCTCAGCCTGTGGCTCTTGAAGGGGAGCTCGATGAGGAGATGAAGAAGAAGGTCGTCAACGATGCTGCCGCCTACATACGCGGGCTTGCCACCACAAACGGACGCAACGCCGAATGGGCCGAGCTCGCGGTGAGGGAGTCGGTCTCTCTGACCTCCACGGAGGCACTGGACGAGGGCGTGATCGAGTTCGTGGCCCAAGACCTCGATGACCTGCTCGACCAGCTCGACGGCTTCACCACGGTGGAAAAAAAGGTGACCATCCGCACGGCGGGAGCCCACGTGGAGCGTGTGCCCATGAGCTGGTGGGAAGGGCTGCTTCACGTGGTGGCCAACCCTCAGATCGCATTCATCCTCTTGCTCGTGGGCGTGTACGGCATCATCTTCGAGGTGCAGAGCCCGGGCGTGGGGGTGCCGGGCATCATAGGCGGGCTCTCGCTGCTGCTGGCCCTGTACGGGTTACAGGTCCTGCCCGTGACCTTTCTCGGCATCGCTCTCATTCTCCTGGCTGTGGGGCTCTACGTGGCCGAGTTGTTCATTCAAAGCTTCGGGCTACTCACCCTGGCCGGCACGGTGGCTCTTGTGTTCGGAGCACTGCTCTTGTTCGATCCTCAGCAGCCCTACTTCCAGATCGAGTGGTACGTGATCGTCATCACGGCCTCGTTCTCGGCCCTCTTCTTCGGGGTGGTGCTCACCGCTGTAGTTCGCGCACGCCGGGCGCGGCCCACCACCGGCAGAGAGAACATCGTCGGCTCGCCTGCGGTTGCCACCACGCAGCTCACACCTTACGGCTTCGTCATGGCGCAGGGGGAGCTCTGGAGGGCCGCGCTCGAGCCTGATGAGCCTGCCCAAGAGGAGCCGGAACACCATGAGGACCTTGTTTCTGTCAGGGTGCCGGCGGAAGCTGCCGAAGGCGAACGGCTGGAGGTGGTGGGTTTGGATGGACTCACACTGCGGGTACGCCGTGTACCAAAGGAGTCCGACTCTGAAGTGCCCTCGAGTGACGTGAGTCGGCGCGACACCTGACACAGACGGCTCTCATCCAGGGAGGTTTGCATGCAGCTCTTCGTGACAATCGCGGTGATCGCCATCTTCGTCATCATACTGCTGTCGGCGGCGATCAAAGTGCTTCCCGAGTACCAGCGAGCCGTCATCTTCCGCTTGGGACGGCTCATCCCCGTCAAAGGCCCCGGCATCATCATCATCATCCCCATCGTCGACCGGCTGCAGCGGGTCGACCTGCGCACCATCACCATGGATGTACCTCCTCAGGAGGTGATCACCAAGGACAACGTCCCGGTGAAGGTGAACGCGGTCGTCTACTTCCGCGTGCTCGAACCCTCAAAGGCCATCGTTCAGGTGCAGAATTTCATGCTGGCCACCTCGCAGATTGCGCAGACGACCCTCCGGAGCGTGCTCGGCCAGGCCGATCTTGACCATCTGTTGACCGAAAGGGAGAAGATCAACCAGCGGCTGCAGGAGATCATCGACGAGCAGACCGACCCTTGGGGGGTCAAGGTCTCCATTGTCGAACTGAAAGACGTGGAGATACCTCAGGGCATGCAGCGGGCCATGGCCCGGCAGGCCGAGGCCGAGCGGGAAAGGCGTGCCAAGGTCATTGCGGCCGAGGGCGAGTTCCAGGCCTCCGAGAAAGTCACCGCAGCGGCCGAGGTTCTGGATCGCACGCCCACGGCCCTGCAGCTCCGCTACCTGCAGACCTTGGTGGAGATCTCAGCCGAGAAGAGTTCGAGTGTGGTATTCCCTCTGCCCATCGAGCTGCTCTCGGCCTTCGTCAAGAAGTAGCACCGTGTAGTACCCGCGGTCGAGGAGACTCGGGCGCGGAAGGGGAGCGTGCACGCTCCCCTTCCGCGCCCTTATCCCGCCCGACCCACCGGCGAGAGGGTGGCTCCCACCTTGTAGCCGACCTGCGTTTGGGCTATAAATAGCCTTCCTGCATCCACGCAGTTCCTTCGTGGGGGTATAGCTCAGTTGGGAGAGCGTCGCGTTCGCATCGCGAAGGCCACGGGTTCGAGTCCCGTTACCTCCACCATTTCTCCCGCTTTTCCCGTTCTCTGCGCGGAGGTCTTGCCATGGTTGAGATTCATATCTCCACTCCCACCCGCGAGGTCTTCGTGGACATCACGGCGGAAATCGAGGCTGCGGTCGCGGAGACCGCCTTCGGAGGCGATGGGGTTGTGCACGTGTATGTGCCTCATACCACCGCGGGGGTGACCATCAACGAGGGGGCGGATTCGTCGGTACGGGACGACATCGTACAGACACTTGGTGGCTTGGTGCCGAGGCGGGGGGGCTACCGCCATGCCGAGGGCAACTCCGACGCCCACATCAAAGCGACCCTGGTGGGTCCACAGGTTTCGCTCCTGGTGCAGGGCGGCCGACTACGGCTGGGCACCTGGCAGAGCGTGTACCTGGCCGAGTTCGACGGTCCTCGGTCGCGCAAGGTGTGGCTGGAGTTCACGCCGGGCCGGCAGTTCCCGTGATTCTGCGGCCGGTCAGAGTTCCAGGGGGCCGTCTTCGGTGAGGCGCCGCCGCCTTCTCCAGTCGATGACCAGCGTGGCCACGACCACGATGAGTCCTATCACGCCCAGTATCTGCCCCACGTTGTTGGACCACGTACGCCCGTAGTAGAGGGTGACCACCCTCTCGGTGGGGATGACCATCATGAACGAAGGCGACACGACGAAGGGGCCCTCGGCTCCTTTGACGTGCCAGTTGGGGAAGTAGGACATCTTCACCCAGTGAGGAACCCCGATGGCCGTGGTTTCGAAGGTGATGCGCTCGTTCTCTATCTGCTCGCTCAACACGATGCCGTCGGTTTCTATGGGTACGGTGGGCGGATTGGTGACCTGGCCGGGCTCGATGAGGTCGAACTGCTGCAACTCCGGCTCGCCCCTGTCCCAGACCACCGGATAAGGGAGAGCGCTGAGCTCTTTGTACCAGGGCACGATGGTGGAGCGCCAGTCATCGGTCTGCACGCGAACCGGGCGATTGCGCATGACGCTCACGTAGCCTTCTCCTCCGGCGATGCGGAAGAAGCTGCACATGTCTATCTGGGTCAAGAAGTCGGCTCTGGGGTCGGCGATGAGATCCTGAGTGACTTCAGGGGAGACGGAGATCATGTAGGGGATGTTCATGAACTGGAGGTGGGTGATGCCGTCCGAGGTGTTGCGAGGGGGATAATGCACTCCCACTATGGCGTGGCTCGGCTGCAGGGACAGCTCCGCCTGGTTGATGAAGTGATAGGGCGCTGTGAAGGCCGACTCCATGAGCAGACCTTCCATGGTGGGCTGGTCCGTCCAGAAGGGAATGAGCTCGAAGATGCGGGGCGTTCCGAACTTATCCAGGCTGGGCGCATGTTCCCACATGACCCGACCGGCAGGTTGCTCCTGGAGGAAATCCATCATCGCCCGATGTTCAGGCCACGTCTCCTTGCTCTCGTAGCCCGAGTAGTTCCACGTGATCCACCCCACCGCGGTGGCTGCTCCCAAGATGCTGGTCACGGCCAGAGCCACCGCCACCACGGGAGCGTAGACTCTGCGTGAGATGGCCGGACGGATGGAGAGCAGGTCTTTCATGAGTACGGCGAACGAGCGTATGAGCCAGGTGGCGCCGTAAGCCGCCCAGAGGTGGATGGAGAAGTAGAAGAAGGGCAGCAGCCTGCCGTTCCAGAGTCTGCCCGGGGGCAGCGTGTAGAAGAGGACCACCATGATGACGGTGGTCCAAAGGAGGGGAATGACGAGCTTGTCGCGTTTGGACACGGCGAAGGCCATGCCGAGTACGCCCACGGCGGCTATGAGGCGGATCTCACCGGGAAGGAGGTCGGAGAACAGCTTCAGTGGTATCCAGCTCACGTGGGCCGTCCACGACAGCTTGTCGATGAAGGGCAGGCCCCAGAAGGCGGTGAGACAGAAGCCGAGGAGGAAGACCGCCGCCATGTAGAAGAAGGCCTTGCGTCTCCAGTGCAGCAGCAGGAGGCTGGGGGCGATGATGCACACGGCTATGATGGTGACGATGTGGGTGAGCACCAGGGCCATGAGAATGAGCCCGTTCACCGCGAAGAGCCAGTCGTACCTGCTCCGCTCCATGCCGCGGTGCAACGTACCCAGGAAGATGAAGGAGATAGCGAAACTGATGGAGTAGCCGAACTCGCCCGCCAGGGTGCTCAGGATGTTCGCCCCGTAGATGGAGAAGCTGTCCATGAGCAGGAACGCCACCGAGAACGCCGCTGCAAGAAGCGGGAAGGGCTTGCGGAACCGGAAGAGTCTCCCGAAAGTGTAGGCGGCGAGCGGAAGCATGAAGATGCCAAGAGCAGTGACCAGCTTGAAGGCCACCTCGTAGGGGATGAGAACGTTGAGCAGTGCGATAAAGAAGAACGGCAGGGGCATGTAGAAGGTGAGCATGGGCATGCCCGCGTACCACTGCGGTGTCCAGCCGGTCATCTTGAAGTTGGGCAACAGTTCTTGGATGAGGAACTGGGCTGCGTAGTGGTGGGTGCCCATGTCGCCGCCGTTGGTGGTGGTGACAGACAACATGAGGTAGGGCCGGTACAGGAGAACGAGCACGAGGTAGATGACGGAGAAGACGATGATGGTGGGGGCGTGCCTTGCGAGGAAGCCGAAGGTGCGTGAGACCCATTCCGGGCGGGAGCGGACCTCTGCGACAGATGGAGCCAGCACCTCACAGTCCTCGTCGGTGTCGGACGGGGCAATGCTATGAGCGCTGCCCTCTGCGGCCCCGGTGGAGTCCGGCCCCTCAATCGCCGGGCGATCGGCCGGCCGTGTCGCGTCGCCGGTCAGGCCTGTGTTGGCCGCGGCGATGGAGGCATCTTCCCGGTCTGCGGCGCTCTCTCCGGAGATTGACGTCGTCTCGGCGAGGCGCTCTTCCTCATGGTCCTTACGGTAGTCCATCATCATGCGAAAGCATACCTGGATTGAGGCCGTAGTCGCGGAATCTCATTCTGAATACGTCCCGGAGGACGCGGAAACCTTGCCTGAGACTGAAGCTGCTGGGGCGCTCGTATTCGTTCGTGACTGCCATGGGAATGCTTGCGACCCGGAGACCGAGCTTCTCTGCCAGGTACAGCATCTCGACATCCGCGGCAAAGCGGTCGGTGGCGGCGCGCGCGAAGACCTCGCGGGCGGCGGTGCGTCTGAAGCCTTTGAGTCCGGCCTGGGTATCGGGGTAGCGCAGACCGGTGAGCATGGCTATCAGAGCACGGGCGGCCACCCGGGCGGCTCTGTAGGTGGCACTCCTGGTGACTCGCGTCTTGGCGGCGATGGCGATGTCGAGGGAAGGATCGCCTTGCAGGCGCCTGACGATGAGTCGCACGCCGTCCACCCCGAAGGGCAGGTCGGCGTCGGTGAACACGAGGATGTCGCCGCGCCCACTCAGCATACCCACCCGCACCGCGTAGCCCTTGCCACGATTGGGACGATACTCGGTGTAGGCGAGGCGCTCGCGGCCGAAGCGGGCGGCGAGCGCCTCCACCACAGTGGTTGTGGCATCAAGTGATCCATCGTTCACCAAGAGGATCTCGTAGCCGGGGAACTCCTCGAGCAGGGTGACAAGTGTGGACGGTAGGGCGGCGGCTTCGTTGAAAGCCGGAACCACAATGGTGACCGCGGGACGAGGATCCGCCTCCGCTGCCGCCTCGTTGCTCAATGAGGTGCGAAACGGGGTCTCTCCGGTGGCACGCGTCATACCTTCTTCTCTTTGAAGTGTCGCCCGAAAACCAAGAAACGGTAGCCGAGGAAGTTCCAGGTCATCGATACGACAGAAGCGGCGAGCTTCTGAAGGTTGACCGCCCACAAGGCATCGTTGCCGCTCAGCGTGGTGAGAAGCCACAGGCCGCCCGTGTTGATGAACATGCCGGTGACGCTCACGACGATGAAGAGGAGGGCCTCTCGGGCCCAGCTGTGACTGCGACCGGCCGAGAAGGTCCAGTTCTTGTTCCAGAGGAAGCTGTTGACGATACCGGCGGCAATGGCGATGGGGTTGGCAATGAGAAAGGGGACGCCAAACACACCGACGAGGAGGTTGAAGGTGCCGTAGTCCACGGCGGTGTTGAGACCGCCGACAATGCCGAAGCGCGCGACTTGGCCCATTACCTTCTCTCTGCGCAAGAAGTGGGGGACGAGACGCCGCCGCCGCCACGGCTCCTTCTCGGGCAGGGGAGTGCCGGAGGAAGTGGGTACTGTGAGGATCTCGTTGCCGTTCACGTGTTTCGTGGTAACTGGTGCTCCCCCCGCAGCCGCGATAAGACCACGGGTATGCTACCACGAGCCCTCGCAGGCGGCGACTGGGAGGGCCGTCGCGGCTGCGGGGGGAGCACGCTGGCAGCAGGACCGGTCCCGGTGGATGCTGTGCTACCATCTTGAAGTTGACGCCCCTCTGTCCTTCGCGAAGGGCCATCCGATGGAAAACCACCCGATGTTCACCGTTGCCTTTCGCACCCTCGGCTGCAAGCTGAACGCCTGCGAGACGGCGGAGATGCAGGAAGCAGCGCGTGCGCGCGGCCACGAAGTGGTGCCCTGGGAGGTATCTGCCACCTTTCGGGTGATCAATACCTGCACGGTGACGGGCAAGACCGACCGCCAGTGCCGCCACGAGATCCGGCGGGCCAAGAGAGAGCATCCAGAGTGCCGGGTGGTGGTGACCGGTTGTTTCGCGCAGGTGTCGCCCGAGGCTGTTGCTGCGCTGCCCGAGGCCGACGTGGTGCTCGGCAACCTCGACAAGCAGAACCTGTGTGACCATCTGGAGCGTCTGGCGACCGAGGAGGCCCCTGCGGCGGATGGACACGTGCACGTGAGCTCCTATCGGCATGGCGCCCCGTTCGCAGCAGGTCTCATCAGCCACTTCTCCGGATACACGCGCGCCTTCCTCAAAGTGCAGAACGGCTGCGATCATCGCTGTGCCTACTGCATCATCCCCGTCGCACGAGGGCCCTCGAGGAGCATGCCGCTCGCGATGGTGGTGGAGCAGGTGCGTCTCCTTCGTGCCCAAGGCTACCGAGAGTGCGTTCTCACGGGTATTCACATCGGAGCTTGGGGCCGGGACACGCGAGAGGGGGGCCTTGCCCAGCTCCTCTTGGCGCTGGCGGCCGAGTCACGGGTGGGGGATGCCTTCCGTGTGCGCCTGAGCTCCATCGAACCCATGGAGATCACTGACGAAGTGATCGAGGTGATGCGTGAGGCCGGAGATGTGTTCGCCGACCATTTCCATGTTCCCCTGCAGAGTGGGTGTGACTCAGTGCTCGCGCGTATGAACCGGCTCTACGACTCTCGGGCGTACGGGGGCCGCATCACCGCCCTCCATGATTCGTTTCCCGACGCCGCTATCGGGGCAGACGTCATCGTGGGGTTTCCCGGGGAGACCGACGTGGAGTTCGAGAGGACTCTGGGCTTCATCCGCGATCTTCCGCTCACCTACCTTCACGTGTTCAGCTACAGCGATCGTCCCGGCACGGCGGCTTCGGCTATGCCGGATAAGGTGGCCCCGGACGTGATCAAGGAGCGAGGCGTGCGGCTTCGTGCGCTGGGGGCGGCCAAATCGGCCGCCCACCGGGACCATCTCGCCGGAAGGGTCTTCTGCGCCCTGGGCCTGCATCGCTTCGACCAAGAGGCAGGGAGCGGGGTTCTCGCGCTCACAGGGAACTACCAGCAGGTCGCCCTCCCCGAAGGGGAGTGTGCACCCAACCGGTTTGTGCGGGTTCGACTCATCGAGCAGGGAGCGGAAGGTGTGTGGAGCGGACGGCGCGCGGGGGAGGGGCGATGAGAGTCGTGCTGCAGAGGGTGTCTGGAGCCGAAGTACGGGTAGAAGGCGCGACCGTCGGCCGTATCGGCCGAGGGCTCTTGTTGTTCGTGGGGGCCGGAAGGGACGACACGGCTACCCTTCTTGGGCCGTTGGCGGAGAAAGTCGCCCATCTGCGCATCTTCGCCGACGCCGAGGGCAAGACCAATCTGTCTCTGCTCGATGTGGGTGGTGAGGCACTGGTGGTGAGCCAATTCACCCTCTATGCGGATTGCCGCAGGGGCAGGCGGCCGTCGTTCACGCCGGCAGGCGAGCCGGAGGCCGCGAGAGTGTTGGTCGCCGGTTTTCGCGAGGCTTTGGAGGCGTGCGGAGTGCGGTGTGAGGGAGGGGAGTTCGGTGCCTGCATGCAGGTGTCACTCGTGAACGACGGCCCCTTCACCATCGTGCTCGATACAGACGATCTCTCTCTCCCGAGGAAGCCATGAACTACGGACTGTTCGCCGACTATCACACGCACACCTACCGCTGCGGTCACGCCACCGGGCGTGCCGCTGAGTACGTAGCCGCCGCCCGGGCCATCGGACTGGGCGGCATCGGGATCTCTGACCATCTGCCCCTCCTGCCCCACCCGGATCCCGGCATGAACATGCCCCCTTCCGAGCTCGACGATTATGTGGCGGAAGTGCAGGAACTCAAGGCCACGCATCCCGGTTACGTGCTCCTTGGCATCGAGGCTGATTTCCTGCCCGGTTCCTTTTCTGAGCTCAAGAGTCTGTTGGAGGCATATCCCTTTGACTACGTCATCGGCTCCGTCCACTACCTGGAGAGCTGGGGCTTCGACAGCCCCCATCAACTGGAGGAGTGGGACAGGCGACAGATCGACGACGTGTACAGGGAGTACTTCGGGCTTCTCGAGGAAGTCGCGGCGAGCGGCCTCTTCACCATATTGGGGCATCTCGACCTCGTGAAGAAGTTCGGCCACCGCCCGTCCGCCTCGGTGCTCGAGATGACCCGCCGCCTGGTGGGCACGGTCGCGCGGAGCGGTCTCATGGTAGAACTGAACACGGCCGGCTTGCGCAGGCCGGTGGAGGAGATCTACCCTGAGATCAGCCTGCTCAGGGAGCTTCGGGGCGCCCGCGTGCCGATATGCTTCGGCTCCGATGCACATGCCCCCGGGGAGGTGGGTGCAGGTTTCCGGGAGGCAGTGGCTCTCGCCCGCGCCGCAGGCTACGACCGTGTGGGCAGGCTGAGAGAACAGGGTGGAGGTCTCAGGGCGGCCCTGGAGTACCAGCGGCTGTGAGGATTGGCCTTGTCTGCAATCCTGCGGCGGGCGGAGGCAGGGCCGGACTGCTGGTGGGAGACGTGTGCCGTCTTCTGGAGGGGGCAGGTTGTGAGGTCGGGCAGGTCACGACGACGCGATCGGGTGAAGCCGCCGGCCTCGCCCGGGCACTCAGCGAGAAGGCGGAGCGTGTAGCCGTACTCGGGGGTGACGGCACGGTCAACGAGGTGGCCAACGGTTTGGCCTGGACCGGGGTGCCGATGGCGGTCATCCCTGCCGGCACCATCAATGTGTTCGCTCTCGAACTGGGCCTCCCCTTCGACCTGGAAGGTGCGGTGGAGGTGGCGGTTCATGGAGCCGTGCGTCCGCTCGATCTGGGAAAGGTTGGGGATAGGTTCTTCGTTCTCATGGCGGGAGTGGGGCTCGACGCCCTGACCATCCGGGAACTGAGCCCCGAGGCAAAGCGTCGGTATAGTGAGTTGGCTTTTGTGTGGACGGGGCTTCGGGCGTACACACGCCATTCGCTGCCGGATTTCACGGTGATTGTCGACGGAGAGAAGCACGTGGCGAACTTCTGTGTGGTCGGGAACTGCCACTACTATGGGGGGCGGTTCGGAGTGACACACCGCGCCGATCCGGGCGACGGTCTCTTCGATGTCCTGCTGTATGCTGGGCGGGGCTTTCCTAGTGTGGCGGCGTTCTGGGCTGGTGTGCCGCTGGGTCTCCAGGATTTTCACCCCCATGTGGACTACCTGCGCGGCAGAGTGGTGGAGCTGGTTCCCGAGCACGAAGATGACGTCGTCTGGGTGCAGGCCGACGGCGAGATCATAGGAAGACTGCCGGTCAGGGCCGAGATACAGCCCTCCGCGCTCAAGGTCGTCAACAGCTAGGGTATTCGGAAGGAGTCTTCAGGGAGATGGGCAAGCAGACGGTACAGAGGGTGTGGAAGCCGGTAAGTGCGGTTGTCGTGTGCTCGCTTCTCTTGGCGGGCCTCGCGCTGGTGTTCGTGGGCTGTGGAAGTGCCGATGAAGGCGTCGATGCGTCCGGCGCGGCCACTGATGGGGAGACGACTGTGAGCACCGTGGCCGACATGTCGGCGACCACGGTCGTGACGGGGCTGGAGCGTCCCACCACCGTGGTCACCTCCACCTCACCCCCGGAGAAGCCGGCCGGAGGTTCGGGAGGAACGGGTTCGAGCTCCTCGAACGGCGGGAGGTCGGTGGTGGGCGGCAAGTCCACCGAGGAGTACGAGTCTTCAATCCCCGAGCTGAAGAACAGAACGGCTTCTGAGCCGAACAACTTGGATGCCCTACAGGAGCTTGCCATCGCGTATTATCAGACCAAGAAGTTCGCGGAGGCCGCCGCCACGTACGAGGCTATGTTGGCCGTCAGAGACGACCCCATGACTCGCAACAACTATGCCAACGTCCTGAGAGACTGGGGCAAGACGGCTGAGGCGAAGGCGGAATACGGGAAGGCTATCGCAGCGTCACCGTCGCTGGTGGTCGCCTACATCAACTTGGCCTCCGTCTGGGTGGGAGAAGGAGACGTTGGCGAAGCCGTCAAGGTGCTCGACCGAGGCATCGGGGCGACGAGCGGAGAGGACAAGACACGTCTCGAGAGCTACAAAGCCACACTGACCAAGGAGAAAGAAGAGTAGAGGGGGCACGGTCCGCCGGAGGCGCGGGGCACACGTCGCCGCGCAGCCGGAGAGGGAGAGGTGCCGTCGTCTTCTTGGCTGCGCTGGTGCTGACCGTGGGGCTGTCTCTCGTCGTGGGCTCCTTCCTGTCGAGGTCGGGGGTCGAACCGCCCGGCACCATCATCGCGGAGGCCGACTCGGCATGGCGGGATGAAGAGGAGTTGAACATCCTCCTTTTTCCCGCTCCCGTAGCGTCCTCGCCTGAGGTGTGGGAGGAACTCCTGCCGGAGCTCGAAGCGCAGGCGGCGGAGAGCCCTGGTGACGCGCTCGCCTCTCGCCGTCTCGCGCTTGCCTACTACAACCTGGGCTACTACGAGGATGCGCGGGCGGTGTACGAAGTGCTCCTGGCGGTGGAGGACACGGCGCTGATCCGCAATCGGTTGGGCAACGTGCTCCGTGACAGCGGCGACCTCAAGGGCGCGGAGGAAGCATACAGGCAGGCTGTGCAGATCGACCCCGCCTTCCCGGCGCCGTACGTCAACTTGGCCGAATTGCTGTGGCGGAGCCGCCGTGACCAGGAAGCAGTCGCGATACTCGAGCAGGGCTTGGGCGAGGTGCCCGCAGAGGCTCGGGAGCACTTGGAGCGCTCACTCGACGCGATGGGACGGGCTGAATAGCAGCCATCCCAACCGGGTGACACCCTTGCCCGGGCCCGCTCAGCGCACCGAGGCTCGTCGGCCGATCAGATGTCCGTACGTCTGTGGTCGGTCGACGGCCGGTTTCTCTCAAACCCCGCCTGCCTCTCTCTGAGGCTCCAGTCCTCAGGCTGTGGCGGTCACGGTGAGGATTCTCTGCGAGAACGATATCTTCCTATCCGTGAGCGAGAGGTCGATGAGGTCCTGCTCGGCCGGATTCATCAGGAAGAAGCTCTGCTTGAGGGCAAGCGCCTCCTCGGCCTTCAGGCTGAGCGGGTCGAGCCAGTAGTCGAAATCCTGAGTAAGGGAAGCCCGGCCGGTGCTTTCGATGTGAAGCCCCGCCAAGTCGATGAGGGTTTGTATCTCTTGGGGGTTGTAGAACAGCAGGTGGCGCGGGTTGCGGCATCGTTCCATCTCGCCGAGCTTGAGGTCCAAGGCCGGCACCTCGAATGAGACCACGTCCTGGAGCACCAGACGCCCGCCGGGCTTGAGCACCCGGGCGATCTCTCCCAGGGTGCGCAGGGGCTGTGGTTCGCTTGAGAGTGAGAGGAGCCACAACGCCAGGCTGAATTGCGCCCGGTCGAAGGGAAGGCTGTTGAGTGGGCCGGCGTGGAAGTAGACGTTGTGCGTACCGAGCGCAGCGGCCAAGCGGCGACCTTCTTCCGCCAGTTCCTCCTGGGGTTGCACCGCCTCCACCGAGAGCACCTCCGGCGCGATGCGAAGGGCCACCGTGCCCGCTCTGCCGCTCAAGTCCAACACGGCTTCGTCCGGGCGGAGCCGGGCGTGGGTGAGGGCCTGTTCGAAGGGTTGAGTCTCGGGAAATTGGTCCATGAAGGCTAGTTCTCCACTCGGCGGATGGTCACCTTCACCGGGAGTCCGTTCACCGTGAGGTTCTCGGAGAATGTGCCCTCGGCCGGACCGGCGCTTGTGCCAGCCGAGGTCTCGAGCCGCACGCTCAAAGTCTCTCTCTTGACCCAGTCGCCGAAGCTGCGGAGCATCTCTTCGACCTGAGTGGGCCCCTCCACCCACAACTCGATACGATCCTCGATCTGGAAGTCGGCTGCTTTGCGGGTGTTCTGCACGTGATGCACGAGTTCCCGGGCGAGCCCTTCCTCGACGAGCTCGGGTGTGAGCCGGGTGGAGAGTCCCACCACGAGTTCGCCTTCCTGTTGGACGGTGAAGCCCTCCTTCTCCCCGGTCTCGATCACCAGGTCATCGGAGAAGAGTTCGTGGGTGTGACCTTCCAAGTCGACGGCCACGGGTAGCTCAGCCGCGATACGCTTGGCCACGTAGTCGCCTGGGAGTCCGGCCACGGCGGCCGCCACCTGGGGCATCGACTTGCCGAACTTCGGGCCCAGAGTGCGGTAGTTCGGCTTGACGGTATAGGAGACCAGGTCGAGCGCCGAGTCGGCGAAGAGGAGTTCCTTTGCGTTGAGCTCCTCGAGCACCACGTCTGCCAAGCTCTCGAGTGCCTCTCGCTCCCGGGCATCGGCGCTCACCAGCACAGTGGCCAGGGGTTGGCGGACCTTGAGCTGTGAGGCGTTGCGGGCGGCGCGGCCCATGTTCACGACTCGCCGGGCCACGCTCATGCGGAAGGAGAGATCCTGGTCGATGATGCTCTCGTCGGCTTTGGGCCAGTCGGAGAGGTGCACCGACTCGGGCCGGTCGGGGTAGCGCTCGGCGGCGAGGTTGCGGTAGATGTCTTCGGAGAGGAAGGGCATGAACGGTGCCAGGAGCGCCGCCACCGTCTCGAGGCACTCGTGCAGGGTGAGGTACGCCGCTACCTTGTCGTTGTCTTCCTCGCTCTTCCAGAAGCGTCGCCTCGAGCGGCGCACATACCAGTTGGACAGCTCGTCGACGAAGCTCTCTATGGCGCGGCTGGTGGAGAAGGCGTCGTAGTTCTCGAGGCCTTCGGTCACCCGGCCGATGAGGAGGTGGAGTTCGGAGAGGATCCAGCGGTCGAGCAGGGGCCTGTCTCCCACGGGGAGGTCATGGGCGCGCGGGTCGAAGCCGTCGATGTTGGCATAGAGGGTGTAGAAGGAGTAGGTGTTCCATAGGGTCAGGATAAACTTGCGGATGACATCGTCGATGTGTTCCTGGCTGAAGCGGCGCGCGAACCAGGGCGAGCTCACGGTGAAGAGGTACCAGCGCAGCGCGTCTGCCCCCTGTGCGTCGAGTACCGACCAGGGATCGACCACGTTGCCGACGTGTTTGGACATCTTGCGGCCCTCGCCGTCCAAGATGTGGCCCAAGCAGACCACGTTGCGGTAGGAGGAGTGGCCGAAGAGCAAGGCGCTCACGGCAATGAGGCTGTAGAACCACCCGCGGGTCTGATCGATTGCCTCACAGATGAAATCGGCCGGGAAGCGGTTGCCGAAGACCTCTTCATTCTCGAAGGGGTAGTGCCATTGCGCCACCGGCATCGACCCGGAGTCGAACCACGCGTCGATGACCTCGGGCACGCGGGCGGCGGGGGAGCCGCACTCCGGGCAGGAGAAAGTGACCTCGTCCACATAGGGCCGGTGAAGCTCGAGCCCGGAGAGATCGCGGCCGGTCAGCCGCGAGAGTTCAGCCCGTGAAGCCACGGCGTGATCGTGGCCCTGGCTGCAGCGCCACACCGGCAGTGGCGTGCCCCAGTAGCGCTCCCGCGACAGCGACCAATCGATGTTGTTCTCGAGCCAGTTGCCGAAGCGCCCGTGCTTGAGGTGCTCCGGGTACCAGTTCACCTCTTCGTTGGACGAGAGTAGCGCCTCTTTGCGCTCGGTGGTGCGGACGTACCAACTGGACTTCGCATAGTAGATGAGGGGGGTGTGGCAACGCCAGCAGTGCGGATAACTGTGCTCGTAGGGCTGGCGGGCGAACAAGACGCCCTCCTGCTCCAAGTCGGCCATGATCTTCGCATCGGCGTCCTTGACGAAGAGACCGGCGTAGGGAGTCACGACGCCGGTGAAGCGGCACTCCAGGTCGACGGGCATGACCAAGGGCAGGTCGAACTCCCGGCCGATGGCCATGTCTTCGGCTCCGAAGGCCGGGGCGATGTGCACGATGCCCGTGCCCTCCGCCGTACTCACGAAATCGCCGGTGATGATGTACCAGGCGTCCTTGTCGGGGGTGACGAAGCTGTAGGGAGGTTTGTAGTGCCTGCCGGCAAGTTCGGAGCCGGGAAAGGTGTCGACCACCTGGGCGTCGGGGCCGAGCACCGGATACACGAGGTCGTGGGCGAGAATCAGGTACTCGCCCTCGTGATGCACCTTGGCGTAGGTTATGTGCTCGCCCACTGCCGCGGCTACGTTGGAGATGAGGGTCCAAGGTGTGGTGGTCCACACCAGCAGGCTGGTGTCACCCGGGTCCTCACCGGCCGGCCCGGTGTCGCCGTCACCGAGCAGGGGGAAGCGCACGAACACCGAGGGGTCGGTGACCAGTTCATACCCCTCCGCCAACTCATGCGACGAGAGGGCGGTGCCGCAACGCGGGCAGTACGGCACCACTTTGTAGTCTTGGTAGAGGAGCCCCTGCTTGTGAAACTCGGCGAGTATCCACCATACCGACTCGATGTAGTCGTCGGTCATGGTCCAGTACGCCTCGTCGAGGTCGATCCAGAAGGCGATGCGCTCGGTCATTCGCTTCCAGTCGTCGACGTACTCGGTGACCGACTTCTTGCAGAGCTCATTAAACCTGGCGATGCCGTAGGCCTCGATCTCTTCCTTGCGGTTGAAACCCAGCCGCTTCTCGATCTCGAGCTCGACCGGCAGCCCGTGGCAGTCCCAGCCGGCCTTGCGGGCGACGAAGTTGCCCCTCATGGTGCGGAAGCGCGGATACACGTCCTTGAAGATACGGGCGAGCACGTGGTGGGCCCCCGGCCGACCGTTGGCGGTGGGGGGGCCTTCGTAGAAGACCCACTCGGGACAGCCTTCGCGGAGCTCGATGCTCTTCTCGAAGATACGATTCTGCTTCCACCACTCGAGTACCGACTGCTCCAGAGCGGGGAAGCTCTGGTAGGTGTCGACAGGGCGGTAGAAGCCTTGGGGCGAAGCGGGACGGGCGTCGGGCGAGTGGCCACCGGCACCCGGTGTGGTCTCAGACATGTGGTGCATTCCTCCTTGCGGTCTTGCGCTCCACTACCGTGCGCGTCAGAGCTGCACTGGTGCGTCAAAGCTGCACTGACTTCTGTAGGGACGGGATGCAGTCCCGCGGTACCACCCTACTTGACCGCCCGGAAGGCGACCCACTCTGCGGGCGCTTCGTTCACGCCCCCCTCCTGTCACGGGAAGGACCCGGCCAGGTCTACTCGGCCGCGCGGCGATGAAGTAAGCTGTCCCTTGAGGGAACATGCCCCCGGCTCTGTGTGCCGGGATGCCACGGCCTTTCGGCTGGCGGCTCGGGGAGGATCTTCGGCCCACCGTTCCGGCCGGACTCACACCGTCGCCGGCTCGCTCGCTCGGATGAGGAAGGCCTACTCGTTCCCGTCATAGCCTTTGAAGAAGGAAGTCTATTCCGGGACCGGCCAAACTTCAAGGCGCTCCCCGTGGGAGCCGGCCGTTGTGCAAGGAGGTGCCGTGTCGAGACGCTCGTGGCTCGCGGTAGGAGTGATCGTGGGTGCCGGGGTGCTGGTGGTGGCTCTGGCCTTCCTGCTTCGCGCCCAGTTTCTTCCGGAGGCCGGAGACGGACTCATCGCAGGGTCCACCTCGTCGTCCGTGGATCCGTACGAATTCCCCGAAGCCGTGGAGGCCGATATGGAGGCGGTGAGGGAGGCCAAGTTTCTGAGTGTGACCCTCATCGAGGGTGAGGGTGTGCGTAGTTACCTGGTGGCCTCCGGACATCCTCTCTTTCCCCGGTTGGCCGAAGAAGTGGCTTGCGCAGTGGAGCTTCCCGGTGTGGAGGGGGGTTCGGCCGATGCAAGCCTCACCTTCGTCCTTCACGACAGGCGTACTATTACCTTTGTGATGGACGAGCAGACCGGAGACCTGTGGCGTGATGGTACCGTGTACAGGCCGGCGGAGGGATTCCTCGAAGACGTGCGGAGGGCCGTCGGGTCCGAGGCCGGGGGTGAAGGGGGCGGCGGCACGTGAGCGAACCGGGCATCGAACAGGAGCTCATCGAGGAGGCGCCGGTGGCTCTGGGAGGCCACGAAGCTGGGAAGGCGCAGGAGTTCGCGGAGCGGCTGGTGGAGGCGGTGGGGATCGTGCTCCTTGGCAAGGCCGCGACTTTGCGGGACTGCGTGGTGGCGCTCTTCGGCCAGGGTCACGTGCTCGTCGAGGACTTCCCCGGAGTGGGCAAGACTCTTCTTGCCAAGGCTTTGGCGCAGTGTGTGGATTGTGCCTTCTCGCGTATCCAGTTCACCCCCGATCTTCTCCCGAGCGATGTGACCGGGGTCAACATCTTCAACCAGAAGAGCGGGGAGTTCGAGTTCCGGCAGGGCCCCATCTTCGCCAACATAGTGTTGGCCGACGAGATCAACAGGGCTTCGCCCAAGACGCAGTCCAGCCTGCTCGAGTGCATGCAGGAACGCCAGGCCACCATCGACAACGTCACCTACGCGGTTCCGACTCCTTTCATGGTGATAGCCACTCAGAACCCAATCGAATACGAGGGCACCTACTCACTGCCCGAAGCGCAGTTGGACAGGTTCATGATGCGGGTGTCGCTGGGCTACCCGGACGCGGGTGAGGAGGCGCGGCTGTTGCTCGAGGAGAGTGGAGAGGAGGCTCTGGCCGGACTCGTCCCGGTGATGAGTCGGGAGGAGGTGCTGGAGACGGCGAGGTGGGTCCGACGGGTGAGTGTCTCGGAAGCCGTGAGAAGGTACATCGTCGACATACTGCAGGCCACGCGGGAGGACGGCGACATCTACCTGGGGGCGAGCCCGCGCGCAGGCCTTTCCCTCTTGCGCGCAGCCAAGGTGAGCGCTCTCATCCGGGGGCGTACCTATGTGGTTCCTCAAGACGTGAAAGACAGGGCGGTGCGCGTGCTCGCCCATAGGCTCATCCTCTCGCCGGAGGCGCGCATGCACAGCAGGAGCGCCGAGACGGTGGTCGAAGCCCTGCTTCACACCGTGCCCGCGCCCTCCGGCTAGAAGGCGACACGAAGGGGGAACAGTGCCCAGCCGGCGAGGCAAGGCCCTTCTCGTGACCGCAGCGGTGCTGTACGCAGCCGGGCGGCTCATTGGTACCTGGGAGCTCTACTTCGCCTCGTTCGCGGTGGTCTTCATGGTGGGCCTCTCGGTGGCGGTGGTGGCTGCGTCGGCTCACTCACTCCGCGTGAGTGTGCGCTTCGAGCCGGAGCAACCTTCTGCCGGCGACAACGCCCTCATGACGGCCGAGGTGGCGAACTACTCCCTGTGGTGTGCGCCCGATGTGACCCTCCGCGTTGATCTGACCGAGGCCTGCGGAGAGGCAGTGGAGTGGAGCCTGGGGACGATGTGGCCGCGGCGCAGAAAGGCGCTTGAGCGCCATTCTGCGCCGCTCCGGCGAGGTAGCTACGACTTGGCCGCACCCGAACTGGTGGTCTCCGACCTCCTCGGCCTGGCCCGACGGGTCACCACTCATGGGGAGGGCCGGACACTCCTGGTGCTCCCCCGCATCGCCCGGCTGTCGGTGTTCACCTCGCTGGCGGGCGGGTTTGCCGACCCTTCCGGAGGTCTGCGCGGCCGTCTCTCCGGGAGCGCCTCGGAGTTCCGTGGAGTGAGGCCCCATCAGCCCGGGGAGCCGCTCAGCCGCATCGATTGGAAGAGCACAGCCAAGACGGGAGTGCTCATGCTGAAGGAGACGGGCGATCCGGGGAGAGCCCGCACGGTGGTCGCGGTCGACGGCTCACGCTATGCGGTGAGCGGCCTTCGCCCCGCGGACAGCTTCGAGGCCACGGTCTCGGTGGCAGGCAGCATCGCGGACCTGCTGCTCAGGCAGGGGATGCCGGTGGAACTCCTCCTTCACGGCGCCGTCCCCAAGGAAGTGGTGTTCGAGGGGGAGGAAGGCGAGCGGCATCGTCTGCTCGAGCTTCTCGCTCTGGCAAGGTCGGATGCCGACCGCTCCCTGGGTGAATCGCTCGACCGGGGGCTTGCCCGTCCGGCCGGCAGTGCCGGAGCGGTGATCATCTCCTCGGCCTTCGACCGCGGGTTGCTCCTTGCGCTCGGTTCGCTGGCCGGGAGGAAGGTGCCGCTCCTCGTCGTGCACGTATCGCCCTCTTCCTTCGGGGGCCGGCCCTCCGACGTGGGAGAGAAGCGCTTCCTTCTCGGGCTGGCCCAGGCAGGGATTCCTGCGCTCACGGTGCGCGCGGGAGACTGCCTGGAGGAGGTGCTCGGCGAGGGTCTGCGGCCTCGTGGCGGCGGCCGCGGTCCCGGTAGCGGCCGGGAGCGGGGTGTGCGGGCCGAAGTCGCCGGGATGCCCTCCTCCCCCGCCGGCTCTTTGGCCTCGGCAGCGGGAGACCTGCCGTGAAGGCCACCGCCCCGACACCGGCGGCGAAGCCGACGGTTCTCTGGGCGCGCCTCTTCCGGGCGGGGGTGTTCTTCGCCATGGCATGTGTGGTGCTGCTCAATCTCGACCGAGCCGTGAAGACGGACCTGCGCGCGTCGCTCTTCGTGGCAGGTGCGCTCGGCTTCTTGAGTATGGTGCCCGGGGTGATACTGCCGAGGCTGCGTTCGCTCACCGTGGGCACCCTCCCCCTGCTCCTCTACGCCGTGTTCCGCCTGAGCGGGCAGTTGCCGGCCGAGCCCACGGGTGTCACTGCCGTCTTGGGCTCCTATCTGGGACAGCTCAGGCGCGGTGTTGTCGCCTACATGGACGATGTGTACCCCCTCACCGTGGAGGGAGTCCCGGACCTTGAACTCGTCGTCCTCACCTTTGTGGCGCTGGCCGTTGCCGCCTCCGCCTACGTGGCGGTGGTTCTCGATCACCCCCTCGCGGGGAGTGCAGGTCTCTTCGTGCTGCTTGCGGGCGCATTGGCCGTTGATCTCGGCCACACCGACCGCTGGGGAATTATCCTCTTCGCCATCCTCTTCGCCCTGTTGCTCTACACAACGAGGCCGACTCCCTCCGGGTTGCGGGGGGTGCGCTCGGTCGCTGCCGCCTTGGGCTGGGGAGGCGCCGGTGTTGCCTTGGCTGCTGCACTTCTCCTTGTGGCACCGGGCATCGCCGCGCCGGCAGCTCTTCGGTGGACCACTTGGGGCTCGGGTACCGGGCCCAATGAGCGTCTCGTGTTCAACTGGCGACAGAATTACCCGCGCCTTCTCGATCCCGGCAATCGCTTTCCTCTCATGACGGTCGATTCCGATCTCCCCTACTACTGGCGTGCGAACACGCTGGAGGTGTTCACGGGCGATTCGTGGCTTGCGACGGGGGCGTTTCTCACCTCTCTGGGTGAATCCACCGAAGAGCGCCTGTTCCCCCCGGCGGAGACGGCTCCACTGGGCACGCGGACGCGTCAGCGCTTCGACGTCACTGCCCTCTACACTTCTTTTCTGTTCGCCGGCGGCCAGCCCCAGAGTCTCGACCTCCCTCTCCCGGTGGAGGTATCCGTGTCCGACAGCGGGGCGTTTCGGACCTGGCGGTCACTGGGACCCCGGTTCTCGTATTCGGTGGTCGGCTTCGTGCCGAGGGTGAGGCCGGCCGATGTGGCGGGGGCTGGGCGCGGATACCCGGTCGGTGACGACTTCGGGCGCAGGTATCTCAACCTCCCGCTGCCCACCGTAGCCGAGATGGCGGCGCTTCAGGGCGAGCCGGATCAATCTGGAGAGGCCCCCGCCGCCACCTCTCGTCTTCGCGAGGAATTCGAGGGGGTCTATGAACTCAACGAGGAGATCGTGGGCGCCGCCGATGACCCCTACGAGATTGCGCTGCGCATCGAGCGTTTTCTGCGGTCCCGCTACGCGTATGCGCTCGACCCACCGCGTGGAATCCTGCGCTCGCCGTACGCGAGCTTCCTCCTTCAGACCAAGAAGGGCTTCTGCCAGCACTTCGCGGGGAGCATGGTGCTTCTTCTCAGGTTGAACGGTGTCCCGTCACGGGTGGCTGTGGGCTTCCTTCCCGGCGAGGCGATTGGTGATCGCACCTATCTGGTGACCACGAACGAGGCACACTCCTGGGTGGAGGTTTATTTCCCCGGTTTCGGCTGGCAGCCCTTCGAGCCCACGCCCGGCAATGCGTTGCCTATTCCGGGGGTGTCGAGCACCACGCCCGGCTTTACCGACCCCTTCGCCGAGAGGAATCGGGGCGGGCGTGACGCGACCGGGGGTGGAGCGGGCACGGCCGGGCTGCCCCCCGAGGAGGCGGACTTCGCGCCCGGGGCGGGTGGCGGGGACGCGCCTGTGTCCGCACACGGCGGCGGTTGGTGGGCGGCTGCCGCCTGTGTGGCTGCGCTCCTGCTTCTGCCTGGGGGGCGGCGGGGAGCGGAGATCCTCATCATGGGCCGACGAAAAGGGGTGGCGAGGCTCTTGGCAGAGATTCGCGCGCTCAAGCGGGACGTGCGTGCCTTCGGAATCGCCGTAGACGAGTCACTGACCCTCGATGAGCTTGCCGGGAAGGTATACCGCCGCGCCGGGTTCGAGCTTGCCGGGGAGGTGGAGAGGGTGCAGGAGGTGCTGTTCGGCGGGTCGCCGGCCGCCGCCGAGGCGGCGGCCGGCCTCGGTGCGGCCCGGCCGCGCCTCCGGCGGGCGCTGCGGAGGCGGGTCGGCTGGTGGCGCGCCCTGCTCGCGTGGTACCGTGTGCCTTCGTTGACGCGCCCGTCGGCAAAGCGGGGCGGTGCGTACGCTGCGGAGGGCGAGTGATGACGTCTCTGGAACGAGGGTGCAGAAAACCGGGCGCGGGTGGGGTGTTGCCCCGTTGCGCCGCCATGGCTGTCGGCTCGGTTCCGCATGCCGACGCGACGGCGGCTATGCAGCTCATGCTCCGGTATACCCCGGATATCCTCGCCTGGCCGCAGTTGCCGCAGCGGTCGTTTCTCGAGCAGATGTACGTGCAATTCAGCGAGGGTCTGCCCGGCCGTATCATCGATGCCTCGGAAGAGGTGCTCTCGGTGGAGGACGAGGTGCCCCCCGAGGAGCTCATGGAGTTTCTCGAGGCTCTGGAGTCGGGCGACCTGGGGCGCTTCGCGGTGTCGCCCGAGTACGCAGCCGGGCTTGGTCCGCTCGAGGAGGTGCTCGCGCAAGCGGCTCCCGCTTTCGTGAAGGGCCAGGTGGTCGGCCCCGTGAGCTTCGGCCTGGCCGTCACCACAAGGAGCAAGAAGGCGCTCCTCTACGACCAGACGATGCTCGAGGTGGTCACCGCACTGGTGAAGGCAAAGGCGCTCTGGCAGGAGGCCCTCTTGCGTGCCTGGGGGCACCGATCCGAGCCGGTCGTGGTGTTCGATGAGCCCTACCTCACCCAGCTCGGCTCGGGCTTCGTGTCGCTTCCGGTGGAGGCGGTCTACCCGCCGCTCTCAGAGTGCATGGGGGCGCTGTCGTGCCTGGTCGGCATCCATGTATGCGGGGGTACTGACTGGGCGGGAATCGTGGAGCGGTTGCCTGTCGACTTGTTGAGTTTCGACGCGGCCGACCATCTCGATTCGGCCCTTGCACACGCCGGGGCTCTGACCGGATTCGTGGCCCAGGGCGGCCTCATCGCCTGGGGAGCGGTACCGAACGACGAAAGGGCGTGGGACCTCAGTCCCGAGACGGTGGCGGCGGCGGTGCGGGAAGGGGCTCAGGCCCTCAGCGCGGCGCCGGGCCTGTCCGTGGCCACGGTTCTTTCGCAGTCGTTCGTCTCACCGGCGTGCGGTACCGGCACGTTGAGCGAAGAGCTGGCGGAGCGCTGTTTCGCCTTGTGCCACGCAACCTCACAGCTCTTGCGAGAGGAACTCTGAGCCCTGTCGTTTGGCGAGGACTGAAGCCTCGCCTGTAGCCGCACCGATTCGCAGCCGGCCCGCATCCTTGCCCGGCTCCCGCCGTGGCGGACCTCATCTGTCTCAACCATGAACCTGGTCGTCCCAGCCGGGCGATCGTCGACTACACCGCCAGACGTGGCATCAATCGCCTGGCCTGTCACGCATGGGCGCAGAGTCGGGGCACAGCCATGCCATTCCTCCGAGGTCGGTTCTTCCGGCCGCAGTAGCGCATTCCCGGTTGTACGTGTTCCTCGGCGTCGACGGGGGAGCCTATACATAGCCTTACGTTGTAAACTTGATGACGTTTCGTTATATTGACGCCCCAGTTCATTGCTACCCGAGGTTCCTGAATGCCCTCACGCTCTCACCGAGTGGTCGTGGTCGCTCACTGCCACCTGAACGCGAACACCAAAGTGCACGGCCTAGCGAACTATCGCGCTGTGCGCCGCGATGTTCTGGCACCGCTTCTGTCTGCTGAGGTCGGCATCGTGCAACTGCCTTGCCCAGAAGCTGGTCACTTGGGCATGGCGCGTTGGGGCATGAGTCGCGAGCAGTACGACACAGCCGCCTATCGTCGTCACTGCAGGGAGATCATCCGTCCGCTCCTCGATACGCTCATCGAGCTTGCGGCCGACGGCTGCACGATCGAGCGTGTCATCGGAGTCGACGGCAGTCCGAGTTGCGGCGTGGGTCGAACCTGCGTTGGCTACGAAGGAGGCGAGATCAGCAAGCTTGCAGAGGGGGATGGGGTGCCTCGCTGCATCTCAGTCGAAGGCCGAGGTGTCTTCATGCAGGAACTGGAGAAGATGCTGACCGAAGAAGGTTTGGACGTACCGTTCCAGGGTGTCTGCGAGTAGGTGGGACACACATCGATGCACATGCAAGTTGGGCAAAGTGAAGGAGGTCACATGAAGCAGCGCAATGCTCGGTCTTTCGGACTGGTCTTGTGCATCACAATGGCGTTTGCACTCATCCTCGGCCTGTCCGGGTGCGGCAACGAGGCCGAGACTGGATCGTCAGACGATTCACTCAAGACAGTGCAAGAGCGAGGAGAACTGATCGTGGGACTCGCGCCCTTCTATGCTCCGTTTGAGTCGACGAATGAGACGACCAAGGAGATCGAGGGCTTCGACGTGGACTTGGCCGGTGTCATCGCCGAGAAGATGGGAGTCAAGGCCGTTTTCAAGGGGGCTGAATGGCAGGGACTGCTGGGTGGCCTCGAAAAGGGTGACTACGACGTGCTCGTCACGGCTATGTCGAAGAAGGAGGCGGCGGAAGCCAACGTGGAGTTCTCTGACGTCTACTACTTGCTCGATGACATCATCATCGTCCCCAAGGGGAACCCGAAGAACATCAGTGGCAAAGACGACTTGGCCGACATGGTGGTGGGAGTACAACTGGGCTCAGGTTCCGAACAGATCGGTGACGCACTGAACACGGAGGTCGGCTTCAAGGATCTCAGGAAGTACAAGCTGACGCAAGATGCCATGAACGACCTCAAGGCTGGCCGCATCGATGCGGTGCTTGCCGGCGAGACGTTCGCCGTGGAGCAGAGCAAGGTGGATCCGAGCTTTGATGTAGTTGGTGAACCACTCGAAAGCGCCGAAATTGTGGCGGTGTTTCGCAAGGGATCGACAGCACTGGTGGAGGAGTTCAACAGACAACTCGCGGTTGTCATCCAAGAGGGTACGTACGATGAGCTGGTCGCCAAGTGGTTGACGGTGACTCTCTAGGCAGGTGATCCTTCCCGGCCGGGGTGGCTTCTGCGAGAGCGGAGGCCGCCCCGGCCGCAAGTGAATGGCGATCGATATGGATACGGTTCAGTGGCGCGTGATCGCGGATTGGGCTCCCGAGCTGTTGCGGGCTGCCGGGGTGACTCTCCAGATCACGGTGCTATCGTTTCTTTGCGCGCTCACCATCGGTATCGTTGTGGGGACTCTGCGGTCGCGGCGCACCTGGGTCGCCAGGTTGCTTGGTCTCTATGTGGAGCTCTTCCGCGGTACTCCCCTTCTCGTGCAGCTCTTCTTCATATACTACGGCCTGGCCCAGTTAGGGCTTGTCATGCCCGCGTTCACTGCGGCCGTCGTGGGGCTGGGCCTGAACGGGGGAGCGTACGTGTCCGAGATCGTCAGGGGCGCACTCTCGGCAATCGGCAGGGGCCAGTACGACGCCGCGCACTCTTTGGGCTTCGGCTGGGTCGGCACCATCACGTGGATCGTCATGCCTCAGGCTTTGCGCATTGCCACCCCGCCTCTGGTCAATTCGTTCGCCTCGATGCTCAAAGACACCTCACTGGTCTCGTTGCTGGCGATCACCGAGATGATGAACATCGCCAATCAGATCTACTCGAGGACCTTTCGCGCGTTCGAGATATTCGCAGTGGTGGCCCTCATGTACTTCGTCATGACGTACGGGTTCTCGGTGGCCAGTCGTGCACTCGAGAGACGGCTTGCGGGTGCGGGGGGCCTCGGAAAGGCTCGATGATTGATGCCACGAACCTGTCGGTCAGAAAGCGATACGAAGAGGAGGGTCCGAAACGGAGGGTGCCACCGTCGCCGTCTGCCGGTGGGCCACGATATGCGCCGACCTCGACGCCCTCTGGACCGTCGTTCAGTGCGCAGCCTGACCTTCTGCCTCTTGACTCGACCCGTGTGGAGTGCGCCTGTTCCCTGAAGGCAGTCCGCTGCTCGGCTCTGGCCCATGTGTGAGGGTAGGGGCACCTCCCCAGCCACTCCCGCCGCCTCTGGGGGGATGCCGGTCTGCATCTCGCCTGTGCTCCGGACGGCAGTCCCCAAACGGTCGAAACCTGGTCGTCCCAGCCGGGCGATCGTCGACTACACCGCCCGACGTGGCATCAATCGCCTGGCGTCAGAAGGCCCGATATGCTATCTTCTCGGGCGGCCTTTTCTGGACCATTCCGCGTAAGAAAGAGATCACTATGGTGGAAGAGCTTCAGAGTCTACTTGACCGCATTCAGAAAGATGGTGTCGAGCAAGCCCAAGCCCAAGCCGAGCGCATTGTGGCCGAGGCCGAGGAGCGGGCTCGTTCCATCATCAGCGACGCCGAGCGGCGGGCAGCCGAGGCGCTGGCCAAGGCCGACAAGGACGCCCAGGTATTCACGGAACGAAGCACCAAAACCCTGGAGCAGGTTGCGCGAGATTTTCTCCTCGGGATCAAGCGTGATGTAGAGACTATCTTCCGGGAGAGTGTGAGCGAGGTGGTCGGCGAGGCCCTCACGCCCGAGGTCATGAACGACATGCTCGTCAACATGGCTCGCGCGTACGGAGCGTCCGGGCTCAAAGAGACCCGCATCGATCTGCTGCTCAGCCCGGAAGACCAAGAGACGTTCGTTCAGGGCTTCCTCGCTCGCTATCGCGAGGCGCTGGGCAAGGGCATCACCATACACGCCGACAAGACCATCCGCCGTGGCTTCAAGGTCTCGCTCAAGGACGACAAGCTCTATCACGACTTCACGCAGCAGGCCATCGCCGACTCGGTGTCTGCCCTGTTGAAGGCTCCATTGGACGAGATTGTGAAGAAGGCGGCGGCCGAGGCGGAGGAGAGCAGCTAGGTGGCCTATCACTATCTGGTTGCGAGCCTCCCGCTACTCACCTTCGACCAGGAGATTCCTTTCGCCCCCACTGAGTTCGTCTCCATGTGTGAGACACAGCTCAGCAAGAGTGACCTCGCCGACGTGCGCAATATCGTGGCGCGGCGGCTCGATCAAGTTGAACACCCGGTCTTCAGGCTCTATGTGGCGGCGGACACCCAGCTGCGCAGTGCGCTGGCGCGCATCAGGGCGTCTCGTGTGTCTTTGGATCCGGGTCCATTCCAGAAATCTTATGCAGGCTTCAGCGTCTACGCCGAAAAGCTCGCGACTGAGGCCATGAGCGCCGCGAATCCACTCGAGCGCGAGCTGATGCTCGACAAGTTCAGATGGCAGTTTCTCGACGAGCTGGTGGTACTCGACGCGTTCGGTGCCATCGCCGTCATGGCGTTTGCGGAGAAGCTGCTGATAGTGGAGAGGTGGCAATCCCTCACTGAGGAGAAGGGCAAGTCCATCGTGGAGCAGATAGTGGAAGCCAACGTCGCGGGAATCAAGCTATGAGCACGAACAGAGGAAGAATTGTAGGCGTCAACGGAAACATGGTGACGGTCGAGTTCGACTTGGCCGTCAGCCAGAACGAGGTGGCGTTCATCGTGGTCGACGACCTCAGGCTCATCGCCGAGGTCATCCGCGTGCGTGGCCGCTACGCCGACCTCCAGGTGTTCGAAGACACGAGCGGCCTTGTGGTGGGAGGCCAGGTGGAGTTCGCCGGCAACATGCTTGCCGTGGAACTCGGCCCCGGCCTGCTCACGCAGATCTTCGACGGCCTTCAGAACCCACTGCCGGCTATCGCTGACAAGTACGGGTTCTTCCTGCCCCGGGGCATCTATCTCGCGGCGCTTCCTCGAGACAGCGTCTGGGAGTTCACACCGAAGGTGCAGCCCGGTGACACAGTGAAAGCCGGTGACGCGCTGGGCACTGTCCCTGAAGGCATCTTCGAGCATCGGGTCATGGTCCCCTTCTCCTTCCGGGGTATGTACAAGGTGAAGAGCGTCGCCTCGCCCGGCAGCTATGTCATCGAAGACGAGATCGCCGTGCTCGAGAATGAGAACGGCGAATTCAGCGTATCGATGCTGCAGCGCTGGCCTGTCAAGAGGCCGATCACCTGCTACGACGAGCGCCTGCGTCCCACCGAGCAGCTGGTGACGAAGATGCGCATCATCGACACCTTCTACCCGGTGGCCAAGGGCGGCACCTACTGTATCCCCGGGCCCTTCGGTGCGGGCAAGACGGTGCTACAGCAGCTCACCAGCCGCCACGCCGATGCCGACGTGGTGGTCATCGCAGCCTGCGGCGAGCGCGCGGGCGAGGTGGTGGAGACTCTGCGCGAGTTCCCCGAGCTGCTCGATCCGCGTACGGGCAAGAGCCTTATGGAACGCACCATCATCATCTGCAACACCAGCTCGATGCCGGTGGCCGCCCGTGAAGCCTCTGTGTACACAGCAGTGACTCTGGCCGAGTACTACCGGCAGATGGGACTCGACGTCCTGCTGTTGGCCGACTCCACCTCCCGCTGGGCCCAGGCTCTGCGCGAGATGTCGGGCCGGCTGGAGGAGATCCCGGGCGAGGAGGCCTTCCCCGCCTACCTCGAGTCGGTAATCGCCGCCTTCTACGAGCGGGCCGGTATCGTGAGGCTGAACGACGGCAGCATCGGATCGGTTACCATCGGGGGTACCGTGAGTCCCGCCGGGGGCGACTTCGAAGAGCCGGTCACCCAGTCCACCCTCAAGGTGGTGGGTGCCTTCCACGGGCTTTCGCGGGCCCGCTCCGACGCCCGCCGTTATCCGGCCATCGACCCGCTCGACAGCTGGAGCAAGTACTCAAGCATTGTCCCCGAGGACGACCTCGCTCTGGCCAGGCGCATGCTGAGGCAGGGGCACGAGGTACAGGAGATGATGAAGGTCGTGGAGGAGGAAGGTACCTCCATGGACGACTTCGTCGTCTATTTGAAGGGTGAATTCATCGACGCCGTCTACCTGCAGCAAGACGCCTTCGATGCGATTGACGGCGCCAGCTCAGCCGAGCGGCAGCAGCACGTGTTCGGGCATATGGCGAGAGTACTGGCCACGCCCATGAACTTCGAAGACAAAACGGCGGCCCGCCGGTTCTTTCAGACCCTGCAGCAGTTGACGAGGGACTGGAACCGCACCGAAATGGGCAGCGAGGACTTCCAAGCCCTCGAGAATCGCCTCGACGAAATGATCGCAGAGGTGGTGAGCCATGCGTAAGGTCTACCACGAGATTACTCAGATTGCCGGTAACGTCATCACGGTGGTCGCCAACGATGTCACCTACCGGGAGCTGGCCGAAGTGAGCTCTCCTTCCGGTAGCTCTCTTGCCCAGGTGATCCGCCTCGAGGGCGATCACGTGACCCTGCAGGTCTTCGAGGGTACCCGGGGCGTACCCACCGACGCCGAGGTCCGCTTCCTCGGCCAGCGCCTGAAGACCCCCTTCACCGATTCCCTCATGGGAAGGGTGTTCGACGGTGCCGGCCAGCCGCGGGACAACGGGCCGGCGCTTGAGGAGAACCCCATCGATATCGGTGGTCCCACGGTCAATCCGGCCAAGCGCATCATCCCGCGGAAGATGATCCGTACCGGTATCCCGATGATCGACATCTTCAACACCCTGGTGGAGTCGCAGAAGCTCCCCATCTTCTCGGTGGCCGGTGAGCCCTACAACGAGCTGCTTGCCCGCATCGCCCTCAATGCCGAAGTCGACATCATCATCTTGGGTGGCATGGGTCTCAAGTACGATGACTACTTGTACTTCCGCGATACGTTGGAGGAGGAAGGCGCACTTTCCCGCTCCATCCTCTACATTCACACGGCCGCCGACCCCACTGTGGAATGTCTGCTCGTGCCCGACACCTGTTTGGCTGTGGCTGAGCAGTTCGCCCTGCAGGGGCAGCGCGTGCTGGTGCTTCTGACCGACATGACCAACTTCGCCGACGCCATGAAGGAGATCGCCATCACCATGGAGCAGATCCCCTCCAACCGTGGCTACCCCGGCGACCTCTACAGCCAGCTGGCCGCCCGCTACGAGAAGGCGGTCGACTTCGAGGGTGCGGGCTCCGTGACTGTGCTTGCCGCGACGACCATGCCCGGCGACGACGTCACCCACCCCATCCCCGACAACACCGGCTACATCACCGAGGGTCAGTTCTACCTGCGCAACGCCCGTATCGAGCCCTTCGGCTCTCTGAGCCGGCTCAAGCAGCAGGTGAACGCCGACACCCGCGAAGATCACCGCACCATCATGAACAGCATGATCCAGCTGTACGCATCGTACAAGGAGAGCCTGGAGAAACAGTCCATGGGTTTCCGCATGAGTGCGTGGGACAACAGGCTTCTCAAGTACGGAGCGCTGTTCGAAGAACGCATGATGGACCTCAGCGTGAACATCCCCCTGGAGCAGGCGCTCGATCTGGGGTGGGAGACGCTGGCCGAGTGCTTCGAACCTGCCGAGACGGGTATTCCCACCAACCTCATCGACAAATTCTGGCCCAGGGCCAGAGTGGAGGCCTAAGGGCGCAGTCATGGCCAAAGTCAAGAAGACCAAGAACGCCCTCAAGGCTCAGCGGGACGCCCTCGACCGCTTTCACCGCTTCCTGCCCACGCTGGAGTTGAAGAAGCAGCAGTTGCAGACGGAAGTGCGCACGGTCGATGCTCTTCTGCGCGAGAAAGACGCGGAAGAGCAGGCGCTTGTCGCGGAGATCACTCCCTGGATCAAGCTGTTGGCCGAGGATGTGGACCTCGCCTCGTACCTGGAGCTCAAGGAGATGATCATCGAGACCGGCAACATCGCCGGCGTGAACGTCCCCGTGTATCAGGATGTCGTCATCGTGCAGAATCCGGTTGACCTCTTCGCCACCCCGCCGTGGGTCGACGACGCTCTCTCCGTGCTCCGCCGTCTCATCCGCGTGCGCATGGAGCAGGTGGTGCTCAGAGAGCAGAGGCGCCTGTTGGCCGAGGAACTTCGCATCACCTCCCAGCGGGTCAACCTGTTCGAGAAGGTGAAGATCCCGGAGTGCGAGGAGAACATCCGTATCATCAACATCGCTCTCGGTGACGCCCAGACGGCGGCGGTCGCCCGGGCCAAGATTGCCAAGGGCAAAGGCCAGGCCATCGTGAGTGGCAAGAGTGGGGTGACGGAATCATGATTGTACCGATGAAGCGTCTCACGCTCCTTGCACTTGCCGCTGAGCAGCAGACCACGCTCGAATCCCTGCACGACTTGGGGGTGGTGCACGTCACCCACGTGACGGAGCCGGCGGGTGAGGATCTGGAGAAGGCCCAGGCTGCGCTTGCTGAAGCTGAGCGGGCGCTTGAGCTTGTGGACCATGTGGTGGCTGAGAGGAAGGCCGCAAAGGAAGCCAAGGGCAGGGGCGCAGAGAAGGAAGAGACTGCGGCCGTCGAGCCTTCCGGTGATCTTTCGCCGGAGGAGGCCATGGACGAGGTCTTGGGTCTTGGTGCCAGGCGCAAAGAAGTGAAGGACTCCCTGGCGGCACTCTCCAGCGAACTGGAACGCGTGGAGCCGTTGGGAGACTTCGACCCAGCGGTCGTGCGGAAGCTGGCTGGCGAGGGCGTGACCGTGAGGCTCTTCCACACCCAGCTCTCGGCCAACCTCACGCAGCCCGAAGGGCTGATACTGAAGGAGGTCGGCAAGGACGAGCGGCATCGTTACTTCGTGGTGGCCGGCCCCGGAGAGTTCGCTCTTGAGGATTTGGATCTGGGTGCGCCTGTGGTAGAGGTTCGTCTGCCAGAAAGGTCGCCGGGCGAGACCCGGGGGCTCATCGAGGAGCACGAGGCCCAACTCGCTCTCATCGATGCCAGGTTGGCAGGTTTCGGCTCACTGCGCGACGAGCTCGGCCGGAGCACGCAGGCTCTCTCGGAGCGGGCTGAGTTCATCCGGGTGCGCGAGGGCATGGGCCAAAGCGAAGCGGTCAACTTCCTTCAGGGTTACATCCCCGAGGAGGAAATGGACAGAATCCGCGCCGCCGCGGCTCAACATGGGTGGGGTCTCGTGGTGGAGAATCCCCGCGCGGGTGAATCGGTGCCCACTCTCATCCGCTACCCGAGGATAGTGCGGCCCATCAAGGCCCTGTTCGACGTGCTCAAGATCATGCCCAGCTACTGGGAGACCGACGTCAGCTGGACGTTCCTTGTGTTCTTCACCCTGTTCGTGGGTCTGCTCATCGGCGATGCCGGCTACGGCCTGCTCTTCCTGGGCGTGGCCATATTCGCGGGCATCAAGTCGAAGAGCCCCAACAAGAGCCCGATTATCCTTCTGGGTCTCATGAGCATCTCCATCATCGTGTTTGGCGTGCTCAGCGGCTCTTGGCTCGGCATCTCACCGCTGCCCGCGTTTCTGGAGTCGCTTCGGGTGGAGTGGTTGTCGAGCACTACCAATGTCATGGGGCTGTGCTTCCTCATCGGCGCCATCCATCTCACGGTGGCCCACGTGTGGAATGCCTTGACCGAGTTCCCGCGCCTGCAGTTCCTCGCCCAGGTCGGCTGGGTGGGCGTGGTGTGGTCCATGTATTTCCTGGCCCGCTCCGTGGTTCTTGGTTACTCCTTCCCCAATTTCGTGATCTACCTGCTCATAGTGGGTGCTCTGCTGGTCATTCTGTTCATGACGCCTCGCTCTGAGCTGAAGAAGAACATGATGAACCACGTGCTTCTCCCGCTGACGCTGGTGAACTTCTTCGTGGATATCATCTCTTACGTCAGGCTCTTCGCGGTGGGTGTGGCTACCGTGGCGGTGATGGAGAGCTTCAACGGCATGGCTGCTTCTATTGGTTTCGGCAATGTGCTCACGGCTGTGTTCGCGATCGTGATTCTCATCTTTGGGCACTCTCTCAATCTGGTGCTGTGCGCGCTGGCAGTGCTGGTGCACGGTGTGCGTCTGAACACTCTCGAGTTCTCTACCCACAAGGGCTTGAGTTGGTCGGGTTTCTTGTTCGAACCATTCGCACGTAAGTCCTAGCGCGACGCGTCAACGGCAAGATACGAAAGGAAGGCGATGGATCCGCAAGCAGTGCAGGAAGTAGGAAGGATTGGGGCGATTGCCGCGGTGTCGTTGGGCGCGGCCGGTTCTGCTCTCGGTACGAGTATCGCCGGCAGGGCGGCTGTGGGGGTGTGGAAGAAGGCGTATGCACAGGGTCGCCCGGCTCCCTTCACCCTGTTCACCTTCGTTGGCGCACCGCTGTCTCAGACCATCTACGGCATGATTCTGATGTTCACCATGGCAGGCAAGGCCGACGATGGCTTCAACCCCTGGGGTCTGCTTGGTATCGGCGTGTTCGCCGGGCTGGCCATCGGCATGTCCGCCTGGATGCAAGGGCTCGCCGGCGCCGCGGGTGCTGATGCGTTGGGTGAGACGGGCGAAGGTTTCACGAACTACCTCTCCGTGATCGGTATCGTGGAGACGGTGGCCATCTTCGTGATGGTGTTCGTGATCATCATCCTTGGCTGAACCACCGGCCGACAGCAGTCGCCGGTTGCAGGAGTATCGTACGGAGGGGCGCCCGAGGGGCGCCCCTCCGTACACCGTCAAGCCACGTGGATGACGGTTTGCCTGGAGAGGCGCTTGCATGAGTGAGGACGCCGCAGTCGAACGGATAGTGGATGAGCTTGCTGCCGCATGCTCCTCCAGGGAGAGGGCATGGCTTTCGTGCCTCATGCGGGCGGGCGAAGAAGCCTCTGCCGGGGTGAGGGGACTCCTCGGTACGGCGGCGGGCAGAGAAGTGATCGGGCGGGGCGAAGGCGGGGACAACACGGTGAGGATCGATGCGGTCGCGGAGGGTGCGGTTGTCTCGGTTCTCGACCGGGAGGCCCCTGAGCCCTTCCAGCTCGTCACCGAGGAGGCGGGGTTCCGGCCGGCGACTGTACCCACGGAGACCAGGGTGATCGTCGACCCTGTCGATGGAAGCCTGAACGCGAAGCGGGGTCTCGAGCCGTGCTGTGCCGCCTTGGCGGTGGCCGACGGTGGCACACTGGGGAGTGCGACGGTGGGCTACGTACGAGATCTCGGCCGCGGTCATCACTACTTGGCGGTGAGGGGGGCCGGCTTCTTCTCCACCCGCAGGGTGCACTCCGGGAGAGCGTGCGAGTCGTTCGGGGAGGGCGGAGCCATCGAGCTGGTACTGCTCGAAGCCGGTCGTCCCACTGCTCACAGTTTTTCCTTCGGTGAGCTGGCCCGCTTCGGGGGCGATCCGGCGAAGACGGAGCTGCGGGTGCGGATAATCGGGTCGGTGGCGCTCTCGCTGTGCCACGTTGCTCTGGGAGCCGCCGACGTCTTGGTCATACCCGTGCCCACACGGTCAGTGGATGTGGTCGCCGGCCTCCTCATGGTGAGGGAGAGCGGGGGAGGTGCCGCAGAATTGACCGCGGAAGCTCAGGCAGATTCGCTGTGGCGGCAGCCGCTGGACCTCGAACGCCGTGCTCCCCTGGTAGCGTGGAGGAAGGGACTCGCTCCCGGACCCATCATCGAGGAGGCCCGGAGGCTGGTACCGCGCAGCTGAGCTGAGAAGTGAGGCGGCGGCGGGGGGGGCCCGGGGGGGGGGCCCCCCCCCCCCCCCCCCGAGAGGGGAAAACCCCCCCAAATAGTTTGAACCCCCCCAAATTTACGCCCAAAACAATG
>CAYRES010000007.1:148658-174524 GCA_964423425.1 uncultured Gaiellales bacterium
CCCAATTTTCGGGGGGGCCGGGTGGGGGGGCCCCCCCCGGTGGGGGTGTTTTGGGGGGGGGGGGGGGGGGGCCCGGGGGGGGCCCCCCCCGCCGCCGCAGCTCTGAGAGGTCAAAGCGCGCCCTATGAGTTGCTCCCCAGCATCTTGTCGGCCATCTCGAGTGCGTAGGCTTGAACAACGGAGTCGGGGTCGTCCAGGCAATTCTGCAGCGCGAGAAGCGAATCGGGAGTGTTCAAGGCACCCAGCGCGTCGATAACGCTGCGTTTGATCGCGGGCGTCTCCGCTTGAGCGAAGACGAGCTCGAGTTCCGTCGCGTCCAGACGGGGTAGGGATTCGATGAGCTCGCGAGGGGGAAGGGCGATGACGTCGCTCGCCTTGAGAGGAAGAGGTGGTTGCGGTTCGGGAACCTCCACCGCGGGGGGTTCTCCGACGGCCGTCTCGGGGGCAGGCTGAGGCGTCGTGGCGGCGCCGGCCGGAGAATCGCGCGTCGGCTCAGGCTTCTCTTCGGCTCCGGAGACAGGACCAGGTTCTTCCTCCGCCCGTTCCGCCTCCAGGTGGGGAGGAGCTTCATCCGGCACCTGCAACTCGACCGGGGCCTCTTCCTCGACTTCCGCGGCGAGGGGGATCTCCATGTCTGTGTCCGTCTCGGTCTCAGCGAGTGCCGCGGTCTCCGGCTCCGCGAGCAGCTCTGCCCCCGGCTCCGCGAGCGCCTCGGCCCCTGGTTCGACAACCGGTTCGGACTCCACGAGCGGTTCGGGCGCTGTCTGTGGGGCAGGTGCCTGAAACCAGGGTTCGCCAATGACGTGGTCCCGTGCTTCTTCCGGAACGTCCTCCGCGACAGGCTCGACCTGCTCCGCTTCTGAGGCATCGAGAGCCGGATACTCGTAGACCTGTTGGAGGTCTTCCTCCAAGATGGTCTCCTCGATGAGATCCGCGGCTTGGAGTTCCACTTGAAGTGCATCTACCGTGGTCCCGGTGGGTGTGAATGGCCCCATGTCCATTGTATCGACTTCATTCGAGGTCGGCGGGGTGGAGGCTCCCATCTCACTCTCGACGACCGAAGTCGCGCTCTCGGCGTCGGCTGCGGGCACCTCGGTCTCGGCCGTGTCCTCCGTCTGCCCTATATCTGAGGAGGCGGGCTCGGCGACACTCTCTTGTCGTTCGTTCATGGCAGAGGCAGCGGGGACGGCCGGGCCGGTGGCAGCAGGCGGGGCAGACTCCTCAGCCGGTGGAGCAGCTGGGGCGGCCTCAGGCCGGGATGCCCCACCTACGGTTGCCGCCGAGGCAGAAGCAAGCGTGGTCGCATACTTCTCGATGGCCTCCAGCCGGGAGAGGTGAGCCATTCTCTGCCGGCCTGAGGCCTGCTCCTTCCTCTCCCTCACTACCTGGAGGATGCGCTCGGGCTTGTAGAGATCCAATCTCCGCATCTCAGCCGGGGCGAGATCACCCTCGTTCTGCAGGAGGGAGGTGACGGCGGCACTCACTGGGTCGTACAGTGGACCGGCCGGTGCGAAAGCGGCGGGTGCAGCCTCGGGAGTGGGCTCCGGAAAAGGCTCTGTCTGCGGAGAAGGCTCTGAGGCGGCCATCCAGGATCCATAAGACGTGTCTTCCTCAGCCGAGGGCAATGTGTGGGTGTGGGCCGGAGCCACTCCGGCAGCGAGGGCCTCCTGGCCCGCCTCGTCGGTGGAATGGGCGGCGGACTGAGGTGGAGGCGGCGCGGCCCCTCGCAGGGGGACCTGTGTGGCCTCCTCGGCGGGGGTCGGCGCGTCCTCCTGCGTGGCCGTCTGTCTGGAGGTTGGCACCAGCACTGCCTCGTCGGGCACCTGCGCGGGGATCGGTGAGGAGGGGTGCTCCGGCGAGCCCCCCTCGGCCACCTGCGCGGCTGCGTCCGGCTGGAGAAGAGAGGCGGCCTCGCCTTGGCCTTGGGCCTGCAACAGGCTTGGTTGGGCCTCAGGCTCCTTCTTGGCCGGGACGCCTCCGGATACGGCTGCTGTTCCCCGCTCCTCCGTACCCGAGCGCCTTCGGCGCATGAGAACTATCAGAAGGACCATGAGGGCAACCACCACTACCAAAGCGGCAATGAGCACATATGTGTTACTCAACAGATCCATGGATGACCCCACTTCCCAGTCTGTACCGAACTTCACCGTGTACCATAACCACATACCGCAGGTGGCGCATTTTGATGCCTGCCCGCGCAGCGGCCCGCATAGAGCTTATACGACCAACCCCGAACGAGGGACACTCGGCTGAGGTGATCGACACCCATTCTCACTTGCTTCCCGGGCTCGATGATGGAGCAGACGACCTCGTCCAGTCTCAAATCATGGCACATTTGGCCGAAGACGAAGGGGTCACCGATGTGGTGTGCACCCCTCATGTCGACTCCCCGACCGCCCCAGTTCTGCGGGAGGGCCCCTCCGTGCTGGCGGCTGCTCAGTCTGCCTGCATGGAGGCCGGGTTGGCTCTGCGTCTACATCTTGGCCACGAATTGAGTTTTCCCTTTGTACAGACCACCCCATGGGAGGAATTGGGAAACTTCGCTTTCGGCCCTACGTACAAGGCTCTGCTCGTGGAGGCTCCCTACGTCGGCTGGCCGGCGTTTGCCGACGATGTCTTCTACCGGCTCCGGCTCCACGGCTTCACTCCATTGCTGGCTCACCCCGAGCGAAATCCTCTTGTCCAGGCACGTCGGGAACTCCTTCCTTCGCTGATCAAGCTGGGAGTGGTCCCTCAGGGCACGATTCCCTCCCTGCTCGGTGTCTTCGGTGCCGCGACCCGGAAGACCCTCCTTTCCCATCTGGCGGAGGGGAACATCTGGCTTCTGGCGAGCGACATGCACTACGAGCGTCGGGCCGAGTCGGGTATGGCGCAAGGTCGTGCCGCGCTGGAGAGGTTGCTGCCGGGGCTCGATACGGAGCTCTTGTTCGAGGAGAATCCCGCCCGCCTTCTGCGGGGCGAGCCTCTGTGCGCACCCCGGCCGCTCTCGGGTGGACGTGCCTGGAGCCGGGTCAAGGCGGTGGTGGGTAGGATCGGTGGAGCCGGCATCTCCGCGAGGCGGCGCACATGATGGGGTGGTGCGCATGACGGGGCGGCGCACATGAGCGGCCTGGGTACTTTTCTCGTCCGCCGCTGGAAGCGCATTCTCGCCAACTTCCTCATTGTGGGTGGAGTGGGAGTGCTTCTCTATCCGGCCGGCACGTGGGTGTACGGCGGTCTCCAGCAATCGAGCCTGGCAAAGGAGCTTGCTGCGGAGCACCCGGCCATGGAGCGCACGGTCTACGAGTACTTCGATGAGGAACTGGTTGATGTCAGCTCCGAGAAGGAGGCCCTCAGAGAGGCACGAGAGAGGGCGGAGCGCGAGGCCCGCGAGGCTGCCTTCTTGACTGCCGCCGTCGAGTTCGCCCGAGCCCACTCGGGGGAGGCCGGCCGGCCGATCGGGCGTATCGTGATACCGGCGATCGGAGTCGATGTGGTGATGGTGGAAGGGGTGGAGACCCGCGACCTGCGCGAGGGGCCGGGCCACTGGCCGGAGACCCCATTCCCCGGTGCCGGAGGCAATGTTGTGGTCTCGGGCCATCGCACCACCTATGGAGCTCCCTTCCGCCGCTTGAACGAATTGGAGCCGGGTGACGAGATAGATGTGCTTCTGCCCTATGTGGCGGCGAAATACGAGGTGACGAGGGTGGTCATCGTCAATCCGCGCGACACGCATGAGGTGGCGCAACGGGGTGTGGAGGAGGTTTCCCTCGTTGCCTGCCATCCCCTCTTCAGCGCGAGGCAGCGGATCCTCGTGCAAGGTGACCTCGTCGCCTTCCGCCTCATTGACGAGCAACTGCCCGAGCAGCCGGGGGAGCAACCGGCGGAATAGCCGGGGGAACGCTCAAGGCTATCGAGATTGCCGCGGGTTCCGCGGAACCCGCGTCCCAGAAAATGCCGGCCTCTTCCGCGCTGCCATGCACCCACCTTGTGTACTCCGCGCGCCCGGTTGTCTTTTGCCGGTGGCCGGCGCCTCCATGATGTGGGGTTGCAGCATATAGTTAGTTAGACTAACATTGTTTCTCACGATGGCTCCCTGGATTGACACCCGCGAGCGGGAAGACATAGTGCGTGAGGTGATCGCGCTGCTTCCCGGCGTGGTGAATGCCGTACACAGACGGACGCCCGAATGCGCCCGGCGGGAGGACGTGTCGGTAGCGCAGGTGAAGGTGTTTGTGCATCTGGCTGAGTACGGTCCTCGCACCATGACGGAGCTTGCCGAGGGCTTGGGTGTGACCCTTCCTTCGGCCACCGGTCTCGTCAGCCCTCTGGTGGGCATGGGTTTCGTGGTCCGTGAGCGTGACGAACTCGACAGGCGCGTGGTACGCGTGCGGCTCAGTCCCTCGGCTCAAACACTCGCAGACCGGATCATGGCGGAACGGCGGGCTCAGGTGGAGGCCGCCCTCGCCGACCTGTCGCCCGAGGCGAGGTGTCACTTCGTGGAGGGGCTGCGAAGAATGGTGTCTGTGTTCAGCGGAGAGGAGTAGGTGTTGGAAGGTTCTTTGATCGAAGAGATACGTTCGAGCCGCCGCCGGTGGTACGTGTTGGCGGTGCTGGCGGTGGGGCTGTTCATGCTGCTTCTGGACGGCACCATCGTGAACATCGCCATCCCGAGCATCATGGGCGATTTGGGGGCCCGCTTCTCCGAGATCGAGTGGGTCATGAACTCCTATCTTCTCGTGTTCGCGGTGTCGCTCATCACCATGGGGCGCTTGGGGGATATGTATGGTCGCCGCCGCTTGTTCCTCGTGGGCATTTCGGTGTTCACCGCCGCCTCATTTGCCTGTGGGGTGGCCCCGTCGGCGGGGTGGCTCATCGGGTTCCGGGCGGTCCAGGGTCTCGGTGGAGCCATGATGATGCCCGCCACCCTCTCCATCATCGCTTACGTGTTCCCGGTGCACGAGCGGGGCACAGCCATGGGCATCTGGGGAGCGGTGAGCGGCATCGCCACGGCACTGGGGCCGACGCTCGGCGGACTGATTGTCGATGGTGTGTCGATTGGTTGGCTGTTCGACGGTGCGTCGTGGCCCTTCATCTTCCTCATCAATGTGCCCATCGGTGTGGGGGTCATCCTGGCCGGGGTCAGGATTATTCCCGAGTCGACCGACCCCTCCTCATCCCGGCACATCGACTACGCGGGGGTGGCCGTACTGTCGGTGGCCCTCTTCTGCCTCACCTTCGCTCTCATCGAGGGGCAGAAGCTCGGCTGGACCTCCACGCCCATCATCGGCCTCTTCGCCGGTGCGGCTGCCGGCATCGGCTTGTTCATGGTCGTTGAGCGCCGGGTGCGCGAGCCGCTCATGCAGCTCGATCTGTTTCGCTCCCGTACCTTCTCGGCCGCCAACATCACCGGCACCATCCTCTCCTTCGGCATGATGGGCATCTTCTTCCTCCTCCCCCTCTTCCTGCAGTCCATCATGGGCTTCAGTGCGGTGAAGGCCGGCCTCGTCATGACGCCGCTCTCGGCCATGGTGGTGGTCGGAGCACCCTTCGCCGGACGGCTCTCCGACCGCATCGGCAGCCGCTGGCTGATTTTCGGGGGTATGCTGCTCGCCGCCGGAGGGTTTCTGCTCATGCGGACACCCATGCAGCTCGATACGTACTGGCCGTCATTCGTGATTCCCTTCATGGTGACGGGTTTGGGGATCGGCTTGGTCATGGCCCCCATGACCTCCGCCGTCATGTCGTCCGCTCCCCTGGAGAAGGCTGGAGCGGCTTCGGGAATACTCTCGACCATGCGCCAGATGGGGTCGGTGCTCGGGATCGCCGTCATGGGAGCGGTGCTGCAGAACCGTGCCGTCGCCTACATCGAGACGGCGGCGGAGCAGAAGCTCGCGGCCATTCCCCTCTTGCCGGACGAGGTGAAGAGGCGGATCGTGGATTCGCTCGGCGATTCTGTGGCCAACATGAGCGAGCTCCAGACGGGAGCGGGTATGGGCGGACTGCCTGCGGGGGCCGAAGACATGCTGGCCCAGGCACCCCCCGAGGTCGTCGATATCTTCCGCGAGCTGTTCGGGCGTGAGCTCTTGCTGCAGGAATTCGTTCAGGCCATGAGGACCACCGTGGTCATCGCCGTGGTGGTTCTGCTGCTCGGGGCGCTCGTCGCCTTGGTCATACGGAGCCACGTGGCTGCACCCGTTCATGCTCCCGCGGGCGATGGGCTGGAGGCCGGAACCGAGCCGCTCTACGAACCCTCGAAACCGCTGCCGGAAGCCGGGAAATAGCGGTCCGGATGCGGCAAAAGCCTATGGTAGACTAGGGGCCCGTTTTCCGAGCGAAGGGAGTTCTCGGCCCCCGGCCATGGCCTCGCAGGCGTTTCTCGCATATCTTGCCGATGTGCTTCCCGCTATCGACCGTAGGCTGCATGCGTACGTGGCCGGAGCTCCCGAGGGTAGCGCCCTCCATCGGTATCTGTACGGCATTCTCGACGAGTTCGTCGGTCGAGGCGGCAAGCGGGTTCGTCCGGCCATGGCCATGCTGGCCTGTGAGGCGGTGGGCGGTGACCCCTGGAAGGCGCTGCCCAGCGGGTGCGCCATCGAGTTCTTTCACGCCGCTGCCCTCATCCATGACGACATCATGGACGACAGTGTGCTTCGGCGCGACCAGCAGTGCGCTCACATCATCCACGGGGCACCCCTCGCCATCAACGTGGGTGATTTCGCCCTCGGCCTGGTATGTACCATCGTGGTGCGCGACACGGGCCTCGACGACACCACCAAGATTGCCGTGCTCGATGCGATAGGGGAGATGAGCGCCAAGACCATCGAGGGCCAAGCACTCGATGTGGGCTGGGTGCGCGACGACGTGCACGATCTCACGCCCGACGACTACCTGGTGATGGCTTTGGGCAAGACGGGCTTCTACTCCGGCATCTCTCCACTCAAGATCGGGGCACTCATCGGAGGTGCTCCGGAGAAGGAGAGGATGGCTCTCGAGGAATTCGGGAAGAACTCGGCCATCGCCTTTCAAATACAAGATGACCTTCTCAACATCCTCGGTGACGAGCAGGTCACGGGCAAGGACTTCCTGAACGACCTCAGAGAGAGCAAGCGTACCCTCATGGTCATCCATTGTCTCGATCACGCCGAGGGGACCGACCGCCCGCGGATGGAGGAGCTGCTTCTCAAGGGGCACGAGAAATCCGCAGAGGACGTTGAGGAGATGCTCGCCATGCTCCATCGCTACGGCTCGGTCGACCACGCGCGCACCGTGGCCCGGTCCCTCATCACCGAGGCCGGCCTTCACCTCGCCGCGCTGCCTTCGTCGCGGGCCCGGGGAGTGTTGTCCTCCATGGCTGATTTCTTCCTCGAGCGGGAACGATAGGCACGAGGCCGCCCTCACGGGTGGGGAGGGCGGTGTGACAGGGGCGGACATCCGGCGGGCGTGGTCATCCCGGTCCGGCAGTCGGCTCGCGGCGATTCGGGCCGTGTTCAAGGGGATGCGACGTGGAAGAATCCACGAGGATACTACTCAGATCACTACCTTCCGTGGAGGAGCTGGCGGGTACGGCTGAAGCCGGCCGGCTGGTCTCCCGTTACTCGCGCACCCGTGTGGTCGAGGCGCTGAGGGTGGTGTTGGCCGATGTGCGGCGGGCCCTCATGGAAGGTGATGCGGGAGCAGCGGCGAGAGAGGGCTGGGTCTTACCGTCATACCTTCTGACTGAAGCGGCCGGGGTGCTTTCGGCTCAAGATCAGCCCCGTCTGGGCAGGGTCTTGAACGCCACCGGCGTGGTGGTCCACACGAACCTGGGCCGCTCACTTCTTGCTCCCACCGCTCTCGAACGGGTGGTTGAGGTGGCGTCGCACTACAGCAATCTGGAGTACGATCTCGAGGCCGGAACGCGTGGTTCACGACACGAGCACGTGAGCGGACTGCTTGCCGAACTCACCGGTGCGGAGGCGGCCCTGGTGGTCAACAACAACGCCGCCGCCACCCTGCTCATGCTCTCAGCCCTTGCGGCGGGGCGGGAAGTGATCGTCTCCCGCGGCCAACTGGTGGAGATAGGCGGCTCGTTCCGTATCCCTGATATCATGCGCCAGAGCGGAGCCCGTCTTGTGGAGGTGGGCACCACCAACAAGACGCGGTCCTCCGACTTCGAGCGCGCGCTCAGCGAAGAGACGGCACTGCTCCTGCGCGTCCACACCTCCAATTTCAAGATGGTGGGCTTCACCGAGGAGGTGAGTATCGCTGAGCTGGCCGCACTGGGGGCTCCCCGAGGTATCCCGGTGGCCGACGATTTGGGGAGCGGTGCGCTGGTGCGCCTACCCACCTTCGCAGATGAACCCGCAGTGAGCGACTCCTTACGGGCGGGAGCCGACCTGGTGACCTTCAGCGGCGACAAGCTGCTTGGGGGGCCGCAGGCCGGCCTCATCGTGGGCGGGCGGATATGGGTGCAGGAGTTGGCCACGCACCCACTGGCTCGGGCCTTCCGGGTGGACAAAATGACGCTTGCCGCCCTCGAGGGCACTCTTATGCTCTACCGTGATCCCGAGAAGGCGCTCGAGAGCATCCCCACCCTTCGCTTCATGAGTCGCGGGCCCGCGGAGACCGAACGCCTGGCCGGCGACCTCAAGGCGGTGATCGAGAAGAAGTGCGGTGGCCTCCTCGAGCTCGAAGTCGAGGCGAGCGAAGCCAAGGCCGGCGGAGGTGCATTGCCCCTCCTCGAGCTGCCCTCCCACGCGGTGGCGCTCCGCATCGTGGAAGCGGGGCAGCCGGGGGTTTCTGAGCTCGCGGCGGAGTTGAGGCGGGCACCTCTCCCGGTGATCGCGCGCGTGTCCAAGGCCGCCCTCCACTTGGATGTGGCGGCGCTTCGGCCGGAAGAGCTCGAGCTTGTAGCCGATGCCGTCGCCTGGGCGCTCAGCCGGGTCGGCCGGGAGGATATCGAACCGGGGCGGCCATGAACCAGGACGGCCATGAGTAGCCTCAAGCGGGACGCGATGCCGCCCACCTCGTTGACCCTGGGTACCGCCGGGCACATCGATCACGGCAAGACGACGCTCATCAAAGCGCTCACCGGCCGCGACACCGATCGCCTGAAAGAGGAGAAGGAGCGGGGCATCAGCATCGAACTCGGCTTCGCCGAACTGGCACTGCCCGGCGGGAGACTGCTCAGCGTGGTGGACGTTCCCGGCCACGAGCGTTTCGTGCGCAACATGGTGGCGGGAGCCACGGGTATCGACCTGTTTCTGCTCACTGTAGCCGCCGACGACGGGGTCATGCCGCAGACCCGGGAGCACCTACGTATCATCGAACTGCTCGGTATCGAGACGGGAGTCGTGGCCCTCACCAAGATCGACGCTGTGGACGAGGAGATGGTGGAGCTCGCCGAGGCCGACGTGCGGGAGTTCTTGGAGACTACGCGCTACGCGGACATCCCCATCGTTCCGGTGAGCGGCATCACCGGCGCGGGGCTCGACCGGCTGCTGTCGGCGCTCGAGGCGGCCGGCGGCAGAGTCTCTGCCCGCAGCATCTACCCGGCGGTACGCATGCCGATCGATCGGGTGTTCACACTGCGCGGCATCGGCACAGTGGCCACCGGCACCCTCTGGGCGGGAGAGGTGACGTCGGATGAGGTGGTGTCCATCCTTCCTGCGCTTGGTCCGGCGGCCGAGCACGAAGAGGTGCGTATTCGCAGCATCCAGGTGCACGATCGCCCGGCGGAGCGGGCCGTAGGTGGCCAGCGCGTGGCCCTCAACCTGACCGGCTTGGAACGACGGGAGGTGCGGCGGGGGCAGTGGGTGGTCAAAGGGCCGCACGTGAGGCCCGCCTACCTGGTCGACGCCCGTGTCACGCTGCTCTCCGAGGCACCGCCACTCGAGCGGGTGTCGCGTCTGCGGGTCGACCACGGCACCCAGGAGGTGTTGGCCAAGCTGGTGCTGGCCGACCGGGAGCGGCTCGAACCGGGTGAATCCGCCTATGCCCAACTCCGTTTCGAGGAGTTGGTGTTGATGTACCCCGGCGACCACTTCATCGTACGGGGGCTCACACCGGTGACCACCATCGGGGGCGGGGTGGCCGTCGACCCGGCTCCCCACAAACACGGCACAGCTTCACATTTCGCCGAGCGTCTGGCCGTTCTCGAGAAAGGTACTGGGCAGGAGATCGTCCGCCTGCTGTTGGAGGAGGCATTTCCTCGCAGCCTGAACCGGAGGGAGTTGGAGCGCTCACCGTACCTGTGGAAGCACGAGGGGCGCGGGGCGGTGGGCCGCGTGCTCGCGGCCGAGGCCGATGGTGGCGCCGTGGAGGTGGAGCAGGGGCGGCTGTTTCACCGGGGGCGGCTCGAGGCGTTGGAGGAACAACTCCGGCAGGAGTGCGCGGCCAAGGCTGCTGCCGACCCGTCCGACCCCTATCTGTCTCTGGGTGAACTCCGCAGCCGCATAGCCGGTGGCAGGGAGTGGCCCGCCCTCGAGGCCGCGGTGCAGAGGCTGGTGGACCGGGGCGAGCTGGTGCGCAGCGAACATGGGCTGCGTTCGGCCGAGGCCACCGGAGTGCTCGAGGGTGAGGAAGCTCGAGTCGCCGAGTCTGCGCTTCTGCGGATGGCCGTCGCGGGTGCGAACACACCCACGGTCGCCGACTTGTCTGCGGCACTGAAGGTGGACCGAGCGGCGATGGTGCACGTGCTCAAAGCACTGGAGCGAAACGGTCGGGTGGTGCGTGTAGGTGAGGACCTCTACTACGACATCGGCAACTTGGCCGCCCTACTTGCCACGATAGCGGATGCCATGCAGGAGAGGGGCCAGATATCCCTGGCCGAGGTGCGCGACCTTCTTGGCACCACGCGTCGCTACGCCCAGGCCCTGCTCGAACACATGGACTCGGAGGGGATGACCCTTCGGGTGGGTGATGTGCGCCGCCTGCGCAGGCGCAGGCGCGCTGAGGGAGGAGAGCCATGAAGGCGCGGGCCGACTGCATTCCCTGTCTGCTCACCATGACCCTCAGCGTCGCCCGCAAGGTCGCCGGAGACGAGGAGGAGGCAGAGCGGTTCCTGCGGAGAGAGGTGTTGGCGTCGGGCTTGGTGTCAGAGGCGAGCTTCGAGCGCTTCACCCCGGAGATCGTGCGCGATGTGTGGATGCGGCTCACGGAACTGTATGGAGATGACGATCCGCTGCGGGAGGAGCGCCACCGGCAGAACGAGGTGGCGTTGGCCGCTCTCCCGGAGGTGAGGACCTACGTTGCGCGCAGCTCCGACCCTCTCCTCTACGCAGTCAAGCTCAGTATCGCCGGAAACATGCTCGACGCGATGCTACAGGTGGACGGCCTTCCTCCCGCGGAGATGGTCGAGCAGGTTGAGCGCGAGATCATCGCGGAAGGGACCATGAACGACTTTCGCCGCAGGCTGGCAAGGGCGACGAATGTGGTGTGGCTCACCGACAATTGCGGCGAGATCGTCTTCGACCGGTTGGCCATCGAGACGGTGAAGGCGATCTACCCGGTGCGCGTCAACGTGGTGACCCGCACTCTGCCTGTGGTGAATGACGCCGTGCGGGAAGACGCCTTGGAGGTTGGCTTGGGGGAGGTGGCCGACGCGGTCTTGGAGAACGGCATCCTCGAGCCATTGCCGAGCACGGACGTGGCCAAGATGTCCGGCGAAGCCGCTCATGCCCTCAAGGAAGCGGACCTCATCGTATCGAAGGGTGTGGGCAACTACGAACTCCTGAGCGAAGAACGCAGCCTGCGCGGACGTATCACCTTCTTGGTGCACGGGAAGTGCCTTCCCATGTGCCGGGAGGGCGGTGTGGAGAAGGGTGGCCTCGTCGTCTACAACTACTGAGGGGCAGTCGGAGTGGCGCCGGACGGAAGCCGTTGGAGGGCGTGGGAAAGCCGCCGTGGAGAGGCGGACGAAGGAGGGGAATCGTGTCAGAGGGCCGTAGAGGGGTCTGCTGCCGGAGGCGCCGGGAGCAGGTCCGGGGGGTCTGGAGTGGGGAATGGTCCTCGAAATGGCCGCTCCTGCTCGCGGTGATTGCCGGGCTGGCCGGTGCCGTGTTCTTGGGTGGATGCTCGGGCTCTGACGACGGCGGAAGGGGTGCCGCCGAGACTTCGCTCCGGGTCTTCTCGGGAGAGGATTTCGCGACCGTCGAACCCCAGGAGGGCGTGTCCTTCGAAGCGGGCGCAGGTAGCGACGGTGGCGGTGCCTTGCGCATCGAGGCCACCGGGCCGAAGACGGTTCGCCTCTTCACCGTTGAGGGTCTCGACGTGGAAGAAGCCATGCTCATTTATCGACTCGAACTGCGCTCCGAGGGGCTGTCTGGGACGGCCTATCCTGAAATGTGGTGCAGCTTCGCGGAGTTGGGTGACTACTTCAGCCGGGGCTTGGAGTCGACCGTGACCGGAGACGCCGAGTGGACGACCAGACAGACGCCGTTCAGGTTGGAGAAAGGTCAGAACCCGGACGCGGTGCAGTTCAATGTGGTTGTTGACGGTGCGGGGACGGTGTGGGTCGAGAGAGTGGAGCTGTTGCGGACATCCCTGCAGTAGGAGGGCGCAGCCTCCGGCAAGAGGGCGCAACCTGGGGCGGAAGGCTGCAGTCTCGAGGTGGGCGCGGATGGGTGTCTGGGGCAGCCCGCTGCTCGCCGGTGGGCTGAGTGGTGAGCTGTCTGGCCCCGGTCCGTGAGCCGAGTGGGCGGGCGGGCAGTGTGGCCCTCGCACGTGTGCCGACTCGGCGTGGGCTGCGGGACTTCTCTGCCACGCTCGCTTCTATGCGCCGTCGTTGGGGTAGACTGATTCGATACGGTTCACGCGGAGCGGCATTCGGTCTGGTGGCCGGCCCGGTCTTCAAAACCGGTGTGGGGCGGTAGGCCCGTCCCGGGTGTGTTCGATTCGCACGCCGCTCCGCCACCTGATTTGCAGGGCTTTCTCTTGGTCGGATGGCCAATGGTTGAGATGCGGTGGTGGAGTACGATGCTCGTTTGGCACCATTTTGGCACCCTCAGCCGTCAGTGTGTGGTCTCCACCCGCTCCACTACTCGATCACCCGATTCCGACTTCCCGAAATCGTTCATCTATGCGCTCGGCGGCGTCGCGGTCCATGCCCTCGATGACGTGCGTATAGAGGTCGAGCGTGATCCCAACGGTAGAGTGACCGAGACGCTCTGAGACCATCTTGGGGTGGATGCCTGCGCGGAACAGGTGGGTCGCATGCGTGTGCCTCAGGTCATGAAACTTGACGCCGATCTCTTCCTTTGAGGCAAAGCTGCGGAATCTGGTGCTGAAGCTGCTGGGGTTCCAGGGCCGGCCGTCGTCGGTAGAGAAGACGAGGTCGTGGTCTGTCCATTCACTACCCCGTTGCAGTCGTAGCGCCGACTGAGCAGCCCGGTGCTCTCTGAGTGCCTTCACCGTCACCGACGGCAACACCACGGTACGCCTGCTCTTCTTGGTCTTAGGCTCGCCGAACTCCAGCCCCCGCTTGCTGTAATGCAGAGTCTGGCACACTGCCAGGCTCCCGTCTTCGAGATCCACGTCCCTCCAGCGAAGAGCCAGCAACTCTCCCCGCCGAAGCCCAGTAGTGACTGCGATGAGGATCGGGTAGTAAAGTGGGGTGTCGGAGGCTGCGTCCAGCATCCTGCGGGTGTCGGTCTCTGTGAGCACGTTCATTTCGACCTGGCGCTTACGCGGGGGTCTGGCGGCCTTCGCAGGATTGGTGCCTATGAGTTGCCAGCGGACCGCAGCATTGAGCGCTTCATGAAGAACGCGGTGAATGTGCAAGACGGAGGTGGTGGAGAGGCTTCCTCGACCGTCTGCACGCCCGGAATCTCCAAGTTTTGCCGCATAGAGGTTCTGCAAGTGAAGGGGCTTGAGCTTTGCGAGGGTGACAGTACCTAGGGAAGGTGATACGTGAACGCGGCAGATGTCCCGGTAACGGTCGTAGGTGGTGGGTCTGACCTGCGTTTGCACGTCCATGAGCCACCTGTCTAGGAACTCGGCGAACGTCATCCGATCGATAGACACGTACGTGCCATTGTCCCTCTGGCTGAGCAGCCGCCTTTCTTCAGCTTCAGCTTCCCGCTTGTTGCCCCTGAAAGAGCGATAATCCATGAGTCGCTTGCCGGTAGCCGGATCGCGACCAAGGTCGATGCGAATCTGCCAGCTGTTGGGGCCGCGTCTACGTATCATCATTGATCTCCTTCTGCGGAGTGGCTGGGGGGTCGTTTCGCGCGTTCTTCTCCTTGGACCTACGGCGCTGCTCTCGCTTCTGAATTCGATGTCTGCATCGGTCGGAGCAGTAGAGAGTCTCTTCTCGACTTGTTATGAAGGGCGTCTCGCACGCTTCGCAGATGCCGACACGTCGGCCGGCGCCTAACTGATCAAGGGCGCCTTTGGCGGCCCAAGCCCACATTGACGTGAACGACCACTCCGCTCGATACTGTGAGCCGTCGAACCCGAGGCGGGGCTGAACGCCAGCCAGCAGTGAGTTCAGTTGGCTGGTGCGATCATCGGCTGCCACGTATTGCTCGTCTCGAACAAGCCTGAGCTGACTCAGAGCCTCTGTGAAGCTGTACGCGGCCGCTATGAAGTCATCGAGGGGCTCGGCGTAAAGACGCCAGAACTCACCCGAGAGAGGTGCGGGGAGACCGCAGTACTGGAGCATACCCGGGTCAATACTCGGAAAGAAACGGCCAAGGGTCGTATCGAGTGTCTCCTCACGTAACGTGAGAGCAGAGTGGCCCGTGTGGAATGTGGGGGTGAAGTCGGTTATCAGCACACGAGGGTGGGGTACGTCTGGGACGAGATCAAGAGCTTGGCTGTCCACCAAGTCCTTTGCCGATAGCGGGCGTGCGTTTGTCTGGGCGTCTTCAAGCACCTGCCAATCCGCCGAGGCAAGTAGCCCCTGTTCCACTAGGCGCTTGAGGAAATCGGGGATTTCCTTGCGGCGATACGCTCTGCGCCACACCACTTCTTCCCATAGGGCCCCAGACCTCACAAAGCTGCTTGCCTCCAGAACGAGGACTGGGTCTGACGCTGGCAAGAGGAGCCCTGAGGGGGCAAGGCTGATTACATGGCACCTCTGCAGAAGTGTTCCCGGAAGGCCGTATCTCCTACACCACTGCAGCAGATGCTCAATCTTGTCGACCACTTGAAGCAGGCCGGTTTCTCGGTCGCGCTCGACCCGGATATTCGACAGCAAGTTTGCGATCTGCTTGTAAGGGGCCGCTGTCGAGTCCACCCCCCCTGGGTCAAACGCTTCAAGCACGGCATCGTGCTTGGGCTTCAAGGAGCCGCCATCGACGACGTAGTCGGAGAAGCGCCACCACCCAGTCTGGTGCGGGACTATCAAGCTTTCATCCATCGATCCTCGCAATCGTGTCCGCAAAAGTCCGCAGTTATCAATGATTGAACACGGACATGTTACCTGTTAGCCTCGTAGTCATCAAGCCCAAGATGAAACGGAGGCCTGGATGAAGCGGCTCTCGGTTGTACGGAGGAGCAGGGGTTGGAGCAAGAACGAGCTGGCTCGGAAAGCGTCGTTGCACCCGGCCCCGGTAGGCCAGATAGAGTCGGGCCGGTTTCTGCCTTATGCAGTACAGCTTGACCGTCTGGCACGGGCTCTCGAATGGCCGGTCGGCGAGGCCGACAAGCTCCTGGAGGAGGTGGAGGTAGGTGGGGGGTTCTATGAAGAGCTCTGAGGAGCCGCCCGATGTGCTCACAGTACCCGAGTTCGCTCACCGCTTCAGGCTATCGGAGAACCTGGTGCGCGAGATGACGCGCGACGGGCGGCTGAGGGCCATTCGTTTCGGGCGAGCGGTTCGAATCCCGAAGACCGAGGTGGCACGGCTCCTTGGGTCCGCATCGGAGGAGCGGTAACTGATGGCTCCCTCGAACATGGACGCCTTGCTTGGCCGCCTCCAGAGTGTGAAACCCTCCGGTGGAGGCTGGAGTGCTCGCTGTCCCGCGCACGATGATCACCGCAATTCTCTGAGCGTGTCCGAAGGGGTTGACGGAAAGATCCTGATCTACTGCCATGCGGGGTGTTCAACCGAGGAAGTCGTCGCCCACCTGGGCATGACCATGGCCGATCTTGGTTCACCTAACGGCCAGAGGCGACGCGATGGCGGAGATATCGTTGCAACATACGACTACCAGGATGAGAGCGGGAAGCTGCTCTACCAGGCGGTTAGGTTACACGCCAAGGACTTCCGGATGCGCCGTCCTTTGGCCGGTGGTGAGTGGGAATGGAAGATGGAAGGCACAAGACGAGTGCTGTACCGCCTGCCCAAGCTCGTGAAGGCGGTCAAAGAGGGGCAGCGGGTCTTTGTGGTTGAAGGCGAGAAGGACGTCGACGCCCTGGTCGATCGTGGGTTCGTGAGTACGACCAACCCCAATGGGGCCGGGAAGTGGCGAGCCGAGTATGCGCAAGTGCTGGCCGGGGCCTATGTGGCGCTCATCCCCGACAACGACGAACCCGGGCGTCGGCACATGGAGGAGGTGGCCCAATCTCTGCATGGGGTAGCTGCCCAGGTGAGGTGGGTCGAGCTCCCTGGTCTTGACGAGAAAGAAGACGTCTCCGACTGGTTCAACGCCGGAGGGTCCGCAGATGAACTGAACCGGCTGGTGCAGCAAGCGTCGCTCTGGGAGCCCTCCGAAGGGTGTACGCACGAGGATTCAGAGCGGCAAGACAATCACGAAGAGGTGGAATGTGGGTTGGCCCACGCCTACCGGGAAACAGATCATGGGATCGTCTGGGATAAGCCTTCCAGGAACGGAATAGTGCCTGTTCTGCTCGCCAACTTCACCGCCCGGATCGTAGCCGAGACCGAGTACGACGACGGCCAAGAGATTCGTCGGGAGTTCGACATCGAGGTTTCTGTCAGGGGCAGGAGGCGCCAGTGCCAGGTGAAGGCAGCCGATTTCGCGTTGATGCGCTGGCCGATCGAACAACTGGGAGCTGACACGATCGTCTATCCAGGAAGCACTCTCCGAGAGCACGCCAGGGTTGCCATCCAGCTCTTGAGCGGTGCTCCCAAGAGGCGCCAGGTGTACACCCACACCGGGTGGCGCGAGATCGACGGCGAGAACTACTACCTGCACGCTGGCGGGGCCATCTCGGCTAGGGGCAACTCGACGGATGTCTGCGTGAGCTTGGAAGGTAGCCTCTCCCATTATTGTCTTGTGGAACCCCGTCCAGATGTCCGAGCTGCAGTCTGTGCCAGCCTGAAGCTGATTGACGCCGCACCGCTCCACATCACCATCCCTCTGCTGGCCGGCATCTATCGAGCGCCCCTGGGAGAGGCTGACTTCGGCATAGCACTTGTGGGTCCCACCGGTTCGGGGAAATCGGAGTTAGCCGCCCTCGTCCAGCAGCACTATGGAGCCCAGATGACCTCGCGTCGACTGCCCGGCTCCTGGTCGAGTACCGCCAACGCTCTGGAGTCAATGGCCTTCCTTGTCAAGGATGCCATCCTGACGATTGATGACTTTGCTCCAGGCGGGGGATCGGGTTTCGACCGATCCCACCAAGATATGGATCGGGTGCTTCGAGGGCAGGGCAATCTGTCCGGGCGTCACCGGGCTCGTCCCGATGGCTCCCTCCGCCAAGCCCGGCGTCCCAGGGGGCTTATCCTCAGCACGGGCGAAGATGTGGCACGCGGTCAAAGCCTCAACGCCCGTATGGCCAACGTGTGGCTCGACTCCAGTGATGTTGACTGGAAGGTGATGACGGAGCTACAGAAGGAGGCGGCTCAGGGGCTGCTGGCAGCCTCAATGTGGGGATACGTGGCGTGGCTTGCCCCTGAGTACGGTCCCATCTCCCAAGACAGACTGCGCGAATACCGTGAGCAAGCCAGCCACCAAGGAGGGCATCGTCGAGTTCCTGACATTATCGGCCACCTGGCTCTGGGCTTGGAGCGATTTCTGGATTTCGCTGTGGCAGTGAAGGCGTTGACGGCGCAGGAACGAAGCGAACTGTGGAACCAGGGCTGGGATGCGCTCATGCGGATGGGGGCCGCTCAGGAAACTCTGCAGCGGAGCAGCGATCCGGTGGATCGCTTCTTCGAACTGCTACGCTCCGCTCTCATCTCGGGACGGGCACACCTGGCCAGTATGGCCGGGGTTCGACCAAGCGAGGACGCGGTGGCGGTAGCGTGTGGGTACGAGCGAAGAGACGATGGAACTTGGCTAGGACGTGGTGAGCAAGTTGGATGGGTCGACAACGATGGCAACACTTATCTCGATTCAGATGCCGCATTCAAAGTGGCCCAGGGGGTGGCGCGCGACACGAACCACCCATTGGCTGTGCAGCAAGCGACGCTTCGCCGCCTCTTGAGAGACAGGGGTTCCCTTATTTCCACGGACTCGACACGTGGCCGACTCACCGTGAGGCTCACCATCGACGGAGTGCGTCGCGAGGTGCTCCATGTATCGACTACCGTGATTGGCGTCGAGATTGAGCAGTAGCGTTTGGGACAGTTGGGACAGTTGGGACGGTATGGAATGAGAATGAGAACCTACGCGAAGAGGAGCCGACCACAGTCCCCTCGTGCCTTGGCGATCACCTATGTCCTGCAAACCGTCCCAACCGTCCCAGTCCTATCGAGCCGGAGGGTTGGACTCACATTATCCTGGAAGGACGAGCCTAGTGGCCGAGTCTCCGGCCGTCGACATAGCGCTGCGCAGTGGCAGTGCGGTGGAGGCTGATGGGCGTAGCTTTACGCGGACAAAGGTCAGGAGTGACCGACGCGGGAAGGGATCAGACGTATGCCGAGACCATGTTCAATATGCCGTCATACCAAGCGGGAGGAGATCGATGCCGCACTGGTGGGTGGTTCCGGAACATACCGAGAAATTGCGGAACGTTACGGAACGTCGGCGACGGCCCTGCACCGGCACAAGAAGGAGCACCTGCCCTTGGAGTTGGTTAAAGCACAGGAGGCCCAGGAGGTGGCCCAGGCCGGCACCTTGTTGGGCCAGATCATGGACCTGCAAACCCGGACCCTGAGCATCTTGCAGCGGGCAGAGAAGGCAGGTGACCTGCGCACCGCCCTGCAGGCCGTACGGGAGGCAAGGGGCAACCTGGAGCTTCTGGCCCGTATGATGACCGCCGCCTTCCTCACGGAGCATATAGACCCAGGGATCGACGAAGCCATGGAGGAGAACCCCGTCGAGTTCGTGGAGAACCTGATCCACAACCTGGGCTACATCAAGCGGCCGGAGATCCCCCTCGTGGACGAGGAGCTGCCACCGGGCTTTCGGCAGGGCAATCGGTAACCGGGGTTGTGACCACACTCGGGCGGACTTGGCTCACTCGCACAAACCAGTGTCAGCCAACAATCGTGACCATTTCGTGTTGATCGGCTTCCCACCGCCCGGCGCAGCCGACCTGCCTCCGCTCGGTCACGGCTGCAGAGTGGGTGTAGGTATGCTGTCTGCCTCAAAGCCGATTTGCCAGAAGTACATGTCCACGAGCTTCATCAAGGGATAGCGTATGCCGCTCCTCTTGCTGATCTCGTCCTGTTCGGCCCGCAGATCTGGGAGGTGATCCTGGCAGAACGTGATCACCCGCTCCACGAACTTGGCGTTGAGACCCGAAAACGGCAAGCCCTGGCTCTTGAAGCCGTCGATGAAGTAGCGGTCACACGCCGGCAGGCAGCCGAAGGTGCCCAGTACGATCTTGCTGATGAGAGTGTCGGTGGGTTGACCGGACGAGGTTCCCACGAAGGGTGCGTAGGCCTGGGCGACGTCGGCAACCAGTTCGAGCACCAGGGGCACGAAGCGTACATCCTCGGGGCTTGCGCCCAGATCGGTCTCCCACAGCTCATCGAAACGAGGGTCAGCCACCACGTCGATCACCCCTCGGTGCACGGTAGAGGTGTGCTGGAGCAGGAAGCTGGAGCCGCGGTACATGCCCCAGCTGGCCAGATAGAAGCCCAACTGCAGAGCGGCGTGGTCGCGGTCGGTCCCGACCCCATGCCGCGAGCGGCGAAAGTACGAGTAGCAGTGCTCCCAGGAACGATAGCGGTGGTGCTCGCCTACACCCGTTCCCACGTAGGCCTGAATCGCCCGACGGACGTTTGTCACCGCTTCATCTCAAGACGTGCGGCAGCCTGGCGGCGGGTGCCAGCGAGATATGTCATGAGAGCTCCAAGCCCCATCGGGTGCACGCTGTCGCTCACTGGATCTCCGTGTTCGGAGAGGCTGGGCCCAAGGCCCCCTCATCAGCAGAGCCGTCCCGTCTGATCTCCGCCACCGCCCACTCCATGACATCCAAGACCGCTTCTCTGACGGCCTCGTCCTGGAGGGTGAGGAGGTTCAGGGTGGGGAAGAGAAAGACTCGATCCTTGGGCAGCGTGATGCCGGGAATGGCGTTCAGCTTGTCGAGGAACTCCACAAGCTTCTCATCACCGAAGTTGGGTTTGCCCCGCAGGTAGCCAAACTGCAACTCGACCCGGTTGCTGGTGTACACGGCAAAGAGGGAGTACCAGGTGTCGTGGGCATCGATGATGGGGATGAAGCTGCCATCTTTCAGGCCACGGCCCCAGGTCATGCGGTCCATGTGCTGCTCGGCCCACTCCATAAGAAGGAGGCTGAGCGCCGCGAGTTGTTCACCGTTCTCCTTGGAGCGGACTTCGGCCAGGAAAGACTCGCGATCCCACTGTCGGCGCTGGCGTGTTCTGCCATGGTGCACCTGACCTTCACTGGTCTGGCCCATGACCCGGGGCACCAGGGTTCTTAGACGCTCATCGGCGAATTGCCGGATCTCCACGGCCAGTACTTCTGCCGGATCCATCTGCGTGTTCAAGAACTCCACCACTCGCTGTAGCTCCGGCGGGATCACATCGGCCACGAAGAGCAGGCGCACCCGGCCGACCTGCAGGTTGATCTTCACATCCTGCCAGAAGGCCTCAGGGTCTGAGTCGGGATCCAGGAAGCGCATGAGCACGTCCGCCGGAGCCTCACCCCGGCCTTGCGCGGTGGCTTCGAAGCGGGCTCGGAGGATCTCCACCGGCCAGTACACGACGCCATTGGCGGCGTAGTCGAGCATCTGGCCCACCACCTCGCGGCGGATGCGAGTGTCGGTGCTGCGCTTCACCTCCACGATGGTGGGGATAGCCTCCTGGTCGAGGAAGAGGTGATCCACAGACCAGCGGTCACCCCCGGTCTCTTCCCCAGGCAACCCCATCTCCCTGGCCACCAGAAGCCACCGCCTCGGGCTGACGCTGTCTATCTGATCCCCGGCCAGGAGGTTTGGATAGTCGGCTAGGAGGCTCTGCAGCAGTAACTCGGAGTCGTAGGCTCTCTCTTGCAGTTCTGAGAGCCCCCCGTCTTCACCGATCAAGTAGATCGCTCCCACGTGGTCCACCCCCAAAGACATACGCACCCGACGGGACTGGAGGGGGCGCCTTCTCCTCCCCCGGAGTCTGTCTGCCTCCATTCTACGAGAGGGCACGGACAGACGCACGCCTCGACGAGCGTCGTGCGGCAGAACATCGACTCCTCCACGGATGTGAAGGACGACCAACTTTGGCATCAGGGAGCGGACGTGGAGTACGGGCTCGTGGAGCCTGGAGCAAGGAGGGCCTGTGAGGAAGGGGGCGAAGAGAAGAGTATAACTGACTGCTTATCAGATAATAAGTAAGGACATGCTGCAAAACAGCTTATTAGCGCATATTAATGTGCCCTTTGTGTGCCGTTCTGCGCTATACTTGAGGGTAGGCGCAGGGAAACACAGGGGGTACAGTCATGGCGGGGCAACTCATCGAACGAGGACGCGACCGCTACCTCATCCGGGTGTATCTAGGCCGGGACGAGACGGGTAAACGTCGCTATCTGAACCGCACCGTACATGGTAAGAAGAAAGAAGCCCAACAGGAGCTCACTCGGCTCCTTAGGGAAAAGGATGAAGGAAGAGCTCTTCGCCCCAGCCGCGAGACCCTGGGGCAGTATCTTGACCGCTGGCTTGCGGTGTCGGTTGCTCCCCGAGTACGTCCGCGCACTCTCTCTGACTACCGCTCGCTGCTTACAAGATACGTTCGTCCCACCTTGGGGGCAGTGCGCTTGGATCGCTTGACCCCCTTTCTCTTGCAGACCCTCTATCGGGACCTCACCACGAAAGGGCTTTCTCCTCGTACCGTACGCTACGTACATGCCGTGCTTCACTCCGCCCTCACCCAGGCCGTACGCTGGCAGCTCCTTGCCCGAAACCCAGCCTCTGATCTCGATCTACCCGCCCAGGAGAAGCCCCGCCGCCGGCCCCTCTCCCGGCAAGAGCTTGAGCGACTGCTTCACGTGGCCAAAGAGGAGGAGCTCTATCCCCTCTATCTGTTGGCTGCCACCGCCGGACTACGGCCTTCTGAGTACCGGGCACTGCGGTGGGAGGATGTGGACCTCGACAAGGGTACCCTCTGTGTGCGCCGTACCTTGAGCCCCGACGGCAGGGTACAGGAACCCAAGACCGACTCCTCTTCGCGGGTGGTGCGCATGCTCCCCACCGTGGTCTCTGCCCTTCGCAGTCATCGCACCTCCCAGAAGGAGCTCCGTCTTGCGCACGGGCCCGACTTCACAGATGAGGGCTGGGTCTTCACACGCGAAGACGGACGACCCCTGTCCCTCTCCTTGGTTCGGCAACGCTTCAAGAGTCTCCTGAAAAGAGCGGGGCTTCCGCCGGAGGTGCGTCTCTATGACCTACGGGGTACGGCAGCCACGCTTCTCCTTGATGCCGGTGTTCACCCCAAGGTGGCGTCAGAGATGCTGGGGCACAGCACCATCACCCTCACCATGGACATCTACACCCACTCGCTTCCCCACATCCAGGAGGAGGCGGCGCTCAAGGTGGAGGGGATGCTGTTTGGCGGGTGAGGGCCGTGGTCTTTGGTAGAAGAGCACATCGCCTAGATCCCGGCTTCCCGACCGTGTTTCGCACCCGGCCCACCAGCCCTGTCTTCGCGGAGTCGCCCACAACCATCCGGCTATCACCGGGCAGACAATCTCCGGGTGCTCACCGTCTGCGTAGATACCCGCCACCATCCGTCCTCCAACCCACCTCGGATCGAGGTTGAGCTATAGCGATTGCGAGAGTGCCTCCGAACGCTTGGCGACATCGGAAGGAAGGTCGGCGCACGGTTCGGTGTCGTACGATTGAATGCGTGGCGCCGATCTGGAGCGACACCTGCTGTCGGATCGACAGGAAAGGCAGTTAGGGGAGGCCCACAGGCCTCTCCTCATGGGGTAGTGTCTATCGGTGTGGAGTCTGTCTCTTCTATCCTCTGCAGCATACTGAGCATGGCATGGCGCGGTTGACTCATGCGCTCAAGATACATGCGTATCCAGAGGGCCGTGTATGCCCAGGGCCGCTCATAGTCTTCGCTCCTTTGCATTTCCCAGAATGCCAGCCGCGAATAGTAACGCGCCATCCCGAGGCGTGACTGAACGCCTCCGCTTTCGGTTTCCATTCGCGCTTCTGACATCTCCTCCAAGGCACTAAGCAGTAGGGCCGGAACTGTCAGCCCATCCTGCTCGCTTTCGCACTGCTCGAACAGTTCCTTCAGACGCCTATGCCCACTTCGGCTTAGTTCAGCTGATTTAGCCGTCGGCTCTTGCTGCGCACCCTCCTCGGCGACTTTTTGTGCCCACCGACAGATATCACCAGCAAGAACAATAAAGTGTCTAGAGATCTCATGAAGAAGAAGGCGCACGGGGGGTAGAAGATTCTCATGGTGTATAGGAAGCCAAACAGAGGTGTATCGTATCCAATCGGTATATGCGAGGCCGAACATACTTGCCCCCGCTACCCTACAAAAGTTCAGATCAATGTGCGCATATCCGTTGGGATATAGTCCAACATCAAAAAGCTTCTGCAAAGTTCTTTCAGAATTGCGATGTCTTATAAGCCACACCGCCGAGAATGGATGTATATTTCTAAGTAGATACTCGTTGAATGCTCGCGCAAACATCGCAGCACGACGACAGACAATTGCCGCGTGAACGCTCTCTGCGATTGGTATCTCCCCGTAAGGATATCCGTAACCATTCGTGTTCATCGGATGGCGGAGCTCTTCGATGATTACTGATTCGCACAGACGGAGTTCTCGATGCAGAACCTTGATCGCTGGTCTCTCAAGGGTCTCCAGAAGCGCCCTCTCACCTGCTGCGACAAGGTCTTCCGGCGGGGACAGCCTGAAAGAGCTGGACATGATCGGCCTCGCCAATCCAAGTGTATGAGCTCACTGGTTAGACCACGCTTCCATTGCACCACGACTCGATCATTCCCGCAACAGGTACGGAGTAGCAGTCGTAGTACTTGGCTCAGGATACTGCGGTCGGGTTGTTCACCGGATGTCACCGAGAACCACCACGTTCAGGTAGCGGCGCCTCGCTGTTCCATCCTATCCACCCAGAACCACGCGGCCAGGGTAGTGGTCAGAACCTCCTGCCTGGGAGCGGGCCGCGCTCACCTGCCTTTGCTTCACTCACTCCCTCTCCGCCTCCATGAGCATCTCCCGAATCACGTCGGTGTTAAGCCCATTCCCGCAGCCCGCGCACAAGGTGAGTACCACATCGGCCTGAATCACGGTGACGATGCCCTCGGTGTGCTCCTCATCCACATCGATCTGCTCGATGTGTCGGTTCACGGTGATCATGGCGTTCCCGGGGCAGATGGCCCCTCCACACCAGTCGCAGCGCTCGACCTCTCCTGCTTCAACCCCCGAGCCTGGGGCCGGGCCAGGTGAGGTCTCCCCTGGGTGGGAGCGGGTGAGTCCACAAGAGAGCTCCCGGGCCCGGTGAGCGGCGGCGTAGTAGAGGTGGGGAAGGATCTCGGGGGAGAGGAGCAGGTTGGGGAGAAAGCTTGCGAAGTGAAGGACGCCGTCCAGGTAGTGGTAGCTCCCCAGACCGTAGCCGAGGGGGGCGCAGGTGAGCTCCGCCTCGTTGAAGAGAAGGGCCAGTCGGGCTCCCTCTGCCTCGTCCATCAGGGGAGCGACGAAGGACTGCAGCAGCAGCAGGCCTTGGCCGTAGCGGGGATGGCCCTTGTTCGGGATGGCCGAAAGGAAAGAAGAGGAGTCCCGGCCGAAGGGGAACTCCACGCTGAAGCCGTCCTCTGCTGTGGCAGAGAGGGCGGGGGGTTCCTGCATGAAGGTCTCGACCGCCTCCTCGAAGTCCTCGCCGGTTATGGGGCAGGGCAGGTAAGCGTGGGGAGAGAGGACGTCGAGGAGTCCCCGCGCGAGCGCATCGGGATCCTCGCGCAGGCCGTGCTCGGGGTGGCCGCTCACCGTAGGGTGGGCCATAAGCACCTGAGCCACTCCCGGCCCCAGCACCCGGGCCTCCTCGATCTGAAGAAGACAGGCGAGGCTCACCGCCCGCTTGAGGAAGGGGGTCACCTCTTCAGATACCCGCACCAGCGAACAGAGCTCCAGGGTCTTCTTCTCGGCGTCATAGACCGGACCACACAGAGCGGCGTAGGGGAGAAGACAGGAGTTGATGGTGACAGCCGCCTGGTCGGTCAGCTCCAGCTGACAGAGAAACTCAGTGCGGACGGAGAGAAGGAAGTGGGGAGAGCTGTCTGAATCCGCTCCGCCTTCGTGACTCTCTCTCACCTCCACCCGCTGGGCCTGCCGGTCGGCCCACCAGGTGAAGCCTTGCTCGTCTCGTACGGCCCACTCTTCATCCACCTGCAGCTGTTGGGCAAAGAGCCAGTCGATGAGGTCGTGTGCGGGTGCCATGGTGTCCTCCTTTTGCCAGAGACACGTGTCCGTGTGCAGGCAGGAGAAGACACCCAAGGGAGAAGGGGGAGGCGACCGGAAGCCGCCCATGCTGCCTGCGGCTCCAGAAGGAGACCTTGTTTCGAAGCGCACGCATCACAAGCGTTGCTTCGCGCATCGAGGACCTACGTGGTCCTCAAGGCAC
>CAYRES010000008.1:0-80416 GCA_964423425.1 uncultured Gaiellales bacterium
CCGGAGTCGATGATCCAGCCTCCGACGATCCCCACGTTATCCCCCCCGCCCCCGGGGGGGGGGGGGGGGGGCCCCCGCCCCCCGCCCCACCGGGTGCCACCCGCTCGTGGTGGCGGGGGGGCCGCGGGAACCGGCGGGCGGCCCCGCTGCCACCTCTCACTCCCCCGGGTGTTTCTACGCCCCCAGCTTCTCCTTCACCTTGCGGGCCACCTCCCGCCCCAACTCCTCGCAGGCAGCGAGGTCTTCCTCCGTGGGCACATACTTCACCTCGAGCGAGCCCGCCACCTCGAGCTTCAACTCCTCGAAGGCGGCCACGAGTTGCTTCACCGCTCCCCCCGACCACCCATAGGAGCCGTACGCCCCCATGATCCGGTCTTTGGGGCGGAGACCCTTGAGATAGGTGAGGAAGCCTCCCACCGGAGCCAGCATCTGGTTGTGCTGGGTGGAGGAGCCGATCAACACGGCCGCGCACTCCTGGACCGCACTCGCCAGATCGGCCCGCGGGGTCTCGCTTATATTAAGCACCCGGCAGTCGAGGCCTTCCTGCGCAATGCCGTCGGCAATGGCCTTGGTCATCTTCTCGGTGGAGTGCCACATGGTGTCGTAGATGAGCGCCACCTTGGGCAGCGCCTGGAAGCTGCTCCAAGCCGAATACGCCTCGATGATGCGCGCGATATCCTCCGGACGCCGCCAGATGACCCCGTGGCTTGGACCGATGACGTCTATCTCGAGGCCGAGTTCCATCACCTTGTGCAAGGTCTTCTGGATCTGATTGCCGAGCGGCATCAGGATGTTGGCGTAGTAACGTAGCGCTTCTTCCATCACCACGTTCATATCGAGCTCATCGGCGAAGCGCTTGGCGCTGGCCAGATGCTGGCCGAAGCCGTCGTTGGGGAGGAGCACCTTGGGCTCCTTCACATATGTGAACATGCTGTCCGGCCAGTGCACCATGGGCACTTCCAGGAAGGTCAGGGTGTAGCGGCCGAGTGCCAGCTCCCCACCCGTGCCCACGACTTCGATGTCCCAGCCGTCGACCACACCCTCACCGTAGTGCTCGACGAGAGCATCGCGGCCGCGCTTGGATGTGACAAGTGTCACCGGAGCGAGCTGCTCCATGAACCAGGGTACCGAGCCCGAGTGATCCATCTCCACGTGATTGACCACCAGGTAATCGACCTCGGCCACACTGCAGCAGCCGGAGAGCCGTCTGAGCATCTCGGGACCGAATCCCTCCCGCACGGTGTCGATGACGGCAGTCTTCTCGTCGATGATGAGGTACGAGTTGTACGTGGCGCCCCGCGGTGTCTCGAAACCGTGGAAGTTGCGCATATCCCAGTCGATGGCGCCTATCCAATAGATGTCTTCTGCAAGCGGGAACCGCTGCATACGGAGATTCCTCCTTCACTCGCCTGTTTCTACCTTCCCGCCGGACTAGACCACTTCGTTGATCTGGCCCTTGGGAGCATTGCAGATGACGCAGTGGCCGGGAGCTTCCCCCTCATAGGTCATGCCGCACACTTCACACACGAAGTACTGCTTGGCGGGTACGTCGGCCAGGTTGCTGAGCGCTTCGCAGAACATGGCATCGTGGAACTTCTCCGCCTCGTTGGCGGCATGGAAGGCGTTGACAGCCGCCGCATTCCCCTCGGCGTTGGCCTGCTCGATGAACTCAGGATACATGGTCTGGTGCTCGTGGCTCTCGCCCTCGATGGCCGCTTTGAGGTTGGCCTCGGTCGTATCTACCTCGCCCATGACAGCCAGATGCACGAGCGCGTGAACGGTCTCTGAAGCAGCAGCCACTCGGAAGCGTTTGGCCACTTCGGGAAGCCCTTCCTCCTCGGCCACCTGGGCAAAGGCGAGATAGCGGCGGTTGGCCTGCGATTCACCGGCGAATGCCGCCTTGAGATTGTCAAGAGTGCCGGCCATGAGAGCGATGCTCCTTTCCACGTGGTATAGAGACACGAAGCCGGTCGCATCCCGACCGGCCGGTGGTTGCCCACTCCGTATTATTCCGCTCTTGCCGGGAGATAAACCCCAAGAACAGAGCGGCACTCGAATGCCCGCTCGCCTCTCCCTGTGCCGGCCACGGCTTGACGAACCGGCGCACGGAGGCGGACCGGCGAGGACGAAGGAACCGGTGAGGGCAGACAGCCCGGTGCCGGGAAACGCGCCAGGAACAGGGAGGTCGCCGGAAGAAGAGCTTGCGCTCCTTCGCGAACACGGTCACACTCCTCAACGAGAGCGATGCGCGCGAAGCGAAGAAGCTTCGGCAAGTACCCTTACGGAGAGGGAGGGTGTGATCGTGAGAACCAAGGAAGGGCGCATCCTGACCGTGAACGCTTTGGCCGCCGCTCTCCTCGGGGCACTGGCCACTCAAGTCCTTCACGAAGCCGGCCACGGTGTGGCCGCACTCGCCGTGGGAGCCGAGTGGCAGGCCTTCAACCTCTTCGCCGTCTTGTGGGAGTGGCCGAGCACCCCAGACGACACCGGTGCTCTCATCATCGAGGCGAGCCCCGCCTTGTTGAACATACTCGCCGGCACCGTTGCCGCCCTCGTCCTGATGCAGGCACGCGGCGTGCGGCCCATGCTCCACCTGTTCCTCATGTACCTGGCCGGCTTCTCCATGTTCATGGGTTTCGGCTATCTGCTCGTCGATCCACTGCTCTACCGGCAGGGAGGTGAGCAGCTGGGAGATTGGTGGAAGGTCCTCGACCTGCTGGGTGGTTCTTGGGCGGTGCGCATTCCTCTCATGGTGGTGGGCGCAGCCGGAGCGCTCTTCGGCTTCTACTTCCTGGCGAAGTCCACCCTGCGCTTCACTCCTGACGGGACGGACAAGAAGGAGCGCCTCCGTGTCGCTCTCCCGCTGCTTCTCATCCCCTACCTGGTCATCGCCGTACTCTTCACGCTGCTCGCCGTCTGGCACCCGTTGGGAGCGGAGGGGGTGTTCGTCGTGGCCTTGCAGTACTGGTTCGGCTACATCGGCTTCTTCTGGGCCTTCTTCCTGGCCGCCTACTGGCTCGACGTGAAGGCACCCCTCGAGAACACCTTGGCCCTGCCCGGGAAGCTCAGCACCGCCTGGGTCGTGGCGGCCGGGTGTGTGCTCGTGTTGTCTGTGGCCGTGTTGCTGCCGACGCTGTGGTTCGTGTAGCGGCGAGTCCCGCCGGGCAGCCCCATGGCCCGCGCCCGCCAAGAGGCGGGCGCGCGAAGAACCCATACCAACCGACGACACGAGGGGTGCGCGGTTCTAGTCGCGCACGCCCACGATGTAGTTGGCGATTGCAGCGATCTCGGCTTCGCTGAGGACATCTCGGAACGGCGGCATCTGCCCGCCGCCGTTCAGGGTCTGCGTCTCGATGCCACCGATGTCCATGGGGGTATAGGTGCGTAGTGTCGGACCCACCCCGCCATCCAGATCACGGCCGTGGCAGCGCGCGCAGTTGGCTTCGAAGAGCGCCTTGCCGTCGAGACCCTCGGCTCCGGCCAAGGTGGTACCCGTACCCTCGCTGAAGGCAGCGGTCGGTGTCGTGGTGGTGGCATCGGACGCCCCGCAGCCGATGGCCACCAAGGCCATGACCACCACGAGCACTATGAAAGTGATGACGATCCTTGCGCGCATGGGCTCCCCCGTAGTCGTTGGCCTCATCTGCATGGAGCGGTATATACCATCAACTCCCACGAAACAGTCAGGAACAGCCGGGCGCACCAAGCGCCTTGGCACCATACTACCCGATGCGGACCCCCCCTGCATGCGTCGCTGCCGTGTCGGCGTCTCCCGCCGCTGGATTACGAACCGGTACGGTACTAAGATTCCGAACAGCAGCACACGTCCCGTGACGCGAAGGTGTCTCATCGAAAGAAGCCGCCGTGCGCGCCGCCTTCAAGTGGATATTCGTTTCACTCCTCGCAATCACCCTGGTGATTGTAGCCGGCATGGTCGTTCTCATCTCTCGGGGTGGTGAGGAAGCCGCCGGCGCCCTCACGGTCGGCACCTTCCTGCTGGTCTTCCTGCTCCTCCCGCTGGCTTCGGGCCTGCTCACCGCCTACGTGTCTGTGGCCGCGAGAGCTCCCGCCCATCCCCTCCTGTGGGGTGTGGTGGGCTTTCTGTTCCCCATCGTGGGAGTGTTCTTCGTGCTGGTGGCAGCCGCGGTGCGTACTCGGGCGGCCGCGCTGGCCGCAACGGACGATGATCCGCCCTCAGGCGAGGAGGGTGCCGCCGAAGACGCGCCCGATCCGGCCTCCCTCGTGGAGCCTCCGCCCCTCCCCCTTGTACCCTGCGCCTGGTGTGCGGGGCTCATCCCGCTCGATGTGAGGCGCTGTCCCTACTGTGCCGGCCCGTGCCGGTAGGCTAGAATGGAGGAAAGTCTCCGCCCGGCCGGAGACTCGTGCGAAGAGGGCAAGGGGGAGCCATGCCGCAGCCCACAACGAAGTCTCGTGGAGGAGCAATCGAGGCCTTTGTGGTCACCCTGGGCCTGACCTTGGCCTTCGTCGTGACCGGTATGCTGGCGTCGGACGGAGGCGAACTCACCGGTTCCCGCGTCACCACCGTCTTCATCATCGCCGTCATCATGGTGCCGTTCTTCTCTGCACTCATCGGTCTGCGGGTCGCCAAGGCGGTAGGCGCCCCCGGCAGACCGGGGCTCTGGGCCCTACTCTGCGTGGTTCTCCCCTTCGCCGGCATCGTACTCACCGCCGTCCTGGGAGCCGCGCTCGGGCGTCCCTACTCCCGCCGACCCAGCACCAGCTGATTCGGGGCCTTCTTCAGGTCTACCACGGCCACATCGGCACAACCCGCCGATTCGAGCCAGCGCCGGAAGTCCGCCTCGCGCCACACCTCTCCCGCCTCCGTCGCCTGCAGCATGTTCACGGCAAAGAGCGGCGAGCGGGGGCTATGTTCCCACACGTAGTCGCGCACGGCGATGACCCCTGCGGAAGCGAGGGTGGCGAAGGCGCGCTTGACGAGCGCCTCGTTCAGTTCGGCTCCGTAGATGTGAAGGATATTGCCCACATACACGATGTCGAAGGGGCCGGCGGGCAGTGCCTCGTTGAAGTCGCCGGCCACATACTCGAGACGGGAGGCCGCCTCCACCCCGCCGGGCATCTGGGCGGCCAAGCCCTCACGGGCACGCCGGGCCTCCTCGATCATGGCCGGGCGGTCGAAGAGCGTGGCCGCAAGGCCTCTCAAGGCGAAGCGCAGGGCCATGTGGCCGAGAGCGCCGCCCACGTCGATCACCCGCGGGCGCCCCGGGACCGCTTCGCTAGCGGGGGCCGGGGAGCCGGCCGGGAGAGAAATACCCGCGTACGTGAGAACGGCGTCGACCACCTCGTCGGCCGCCAGGGGGTCGCTCTCCGCCATGGCCCGGCCGAAGCTGAAAGGCTGCCTGCGCTCCCTGCCATCGTCGGGGGGCCGGCCGTGAGCGATGACATAGGGCAGCTCGAGCCAGCCCCGTGCCTTCCGGGCCTGATGAAGCAGCGAATAGCGCTCGAAGTTGGGTCCCGGTTCGACCAGGTGGGCGCGGCCGTCGGCGGTCAGACGGAACACGCGGGACGATCCCGTGCCGGACGCCTCCACCACGCCGATGTCCGCCAACGCCTCCAGTATGATGCGAGTGGCCCGCTCATCGCTCGCGCCAGCGGCCGCCACCTCGGCGGTGGTGCCTTGCCCTCGAGCCAGCACGTCGATGAGACCCGCCTCGAGGGCTCCCGTGAGCACGAGAAGCCGTTCCATCTGCGTACGGTCGACCAAGAAACCCACGCCCTCACCCCCTTCCCCTGGCCCGGGCCGCCCGCAGGTCGCCTTGCCCAATGGAGCTCATTCCGATGCCCCTCGTGGTTCCTGACCCTCTTCTGCTGCATCCGGCGCCGCGTCCAAGGGAAGACCGCCCTCTCTCCAATCGGCTATGCCCCCGGCGTAGTCGCGTACGTTGGTGAAGCCCAGCTGTCGCAGCTTATCTGCCGCGATCGCACTCGCCTCTCAGGTGTAATCGTTGCAGTACACGACGATGGGCTCATCCTTCTCATAGCGGGCGCGCGCCTCACGGGACAGCGAGCGGAAGTCGATCCACTCAGAGCCGGGGATATGCTCCTGCCGCCAGTGTCGCTCACCGAGCACGTCGATGAGATGCAGGTCTTCCCCTCCCTGCAGGAGCCCCCAGAGCTCGTCCCTGGAGATGGCCCCCACACTCGGGCGCCCCGCCACCGGGTCATAGAAGACGAGGTAGGCGGCAGCCGTGAAGTAGTCTGCCCGGCGGAAGAGATCGAGCTTGGCGGTGTCGCGCACGTCGATCACGGCTGCCGGGGCGAACCCCTCCTTCTCCACCCTTCTCCCCGCCTCGAGCAGCGCCCAGAGCTTCTCCTCTACCACTCGGTACGGCGCCAGCACGTCGATCACCTCATACATGCCCCCCGGGCTCCGCTCGTGATTCACGAGGCCGACAGGCTGATCCTGCAGCCTAACCACCCACCACCGCTCACGTGCCACCTCGTGCTGGAGTTCGGCGAGCGGCGGCACGTTGTCGGCACCCCGTACGTGGGCCAGTATGTCCCACGCCGCCTTGAGATCGGGATGATCCAGGGGGGTGAGCCTCAAGCCCCTGCCCTCGCCGGGAGCGCGCACCGCACGCGCCACCAGTACGGCCAACGTGATCTCCATCTGAAGGCCCCGGGAGAGGAGGGCCGTCTGGATGAGGCACTCGTCGCTGCGGATGAGATAGGCGTTCGGCTGGAGCACCTCCTTCACCACTGCCAAGGCATCCTCGTAGCGGTCTTCGTAGGAAGGGTTGAGATACAGTTCGAGAACCGTGGCATGAGCGTGGTCCCCGTGCTGCTCTTTGACGATGAGTGTGTATCCCACACTGTTCTTTCGATCAAACACCTCGTACACGGAGGCGTGGCGAGCTAGGTGATCGTGAAACTCCGGAAGGAGCGGCACCCGGTACGAGCGCAGCTTGGCGGCGCGGGCGCCACGAATCAGTTCGTGCGATGAAGGTCTGAGCTCCATGGCTCCCCTTTCACTGTCATCTCCACTCGGGCCGGTGGTCGACACTACTCCTTCAAGACCACGGGGCACCGAGAAACGACCCGGCCGACGATACCTCCGGCCGGTGGCGGCGGCTATTGCGCAGCTTTCAAGATGTAGTAGGGATTCACGGCGGCGCCGCCGCCGGGATGCACCTCGAAGTGCAGGTGGCAGGTGCCTCCCCGCGCGTTACCGCTATCACCCACGGTACCCACATATTGGCCGGCTTTCACCGACACTCCCGCGCGGATACCGCCGGCAATGCTATCCATGTGGGCGTAGTAGTAGTGAGTGCCGTTGTTGCCCGCAATCCAGATGGAGGTACCGCCGAGACCACTGTTCCAACTGGCCCTGAGGATGGTGCCGGACACACAGGCGACGAGAGCGGTTCCCCGGGCGGCGTAGATGTCGGTACCCTTGTGCCGCCTGCCGCCGGAGCGCGCAGCCAGCCAGGTATTGGTGTAGGAGTGGGGGCCGTTCACGGGGAACACGAAACCCTTCGCCGCCTGTGTGGAGCCGGCGCTGCCCGTCACCTGTCGCGCCGCCCGGGCACGGGCGGCTTCCGCTGCTTTGCGCTCGGCCTCGGCCAGGTCCGCCACCTTCTTGTTCAGGCGCGTGTACTCGGCCGACATGGCCTTCAAACGGTTCTCCAGATTGGCCTGGCTGCTCTTGAGCTCGGCCAAGCGCGACTCCTGCTCCGCCTGTTTGGCCACCAGATCCGCCTCCAGTCGCCCCACCTTCTCCAAGTGACGCTCCACCTGGGTGAAGACATCCTGGTCGGCGGAGGCCACCTTGCGCACCAAATCGAGCCGCTCAAGCGCGGCGGTGAGGTCGCTCCCCTCGAGAAGCACCTCGAGCATGGTGAGGGTGCCGCTGTTTCTGCCCTTGTAGTAGTTGACGACGCGTTCCGCCAGCTGGGCTTCCATCGCCGCCATATCCGCACGCGTGCGCTGCTCCTCTCGCTCAACCTCGGCCAGGGCGTTCTCAATCTCGGCCATTCGGGTTTGCGCGTTGTCGTAGGCGGCAGAGTAGCGGTCGAGTTCCTCCTGGATCTTGGCCAGTTGAGCCTTGGCTGCAGAGAGGTCCTGCCGGGCCTTGGTGAGAGCCGGGGAGGCGAGGGCCGTCGGAGTGAGGAGACAAGAGGCGGATGCCATCAGGCACAGCGCGAGGGCGAGGCAGGCGCACAAGCTGCGACACCGGCCGGGGCGACGCCGTCTTTGCTCTATCGGCACGCAGTCCATGACTCCTCCCATGCTACCAGCAATCGCGGCCTGAGCCTGCCTCCGCAGGCGACCAGGTGGACTCCCCTGAGCCCGCGTTGCATCCTCTCCCCTCAGCCGGCCCACGGCGGCGACTCTCTCATCCGCTCACGCCGGCGCCGGCGTATTGAGAGGAACACTGCCGCCATCACCAGGAAGGCCACCGCGACAGCAGCGAGCAGCGACGCCACCGACCCCCAGCGAAGGGCCACAGATTCCGCCTGCATGTCGAGAACGGGAGCGGATGCCGACCGCCACACCAAGGTCTTGCCCACCACCTCATCGGCGTTGTGGCGAGCAACGGACCCCGGCAGCCTCACCCGGTTCTCATACGAGAACGCACTCACAGCGAGTTCCCACGCCTCCTCTCCCTCCAGTCCCTCCCCGGATGACTCGGCTCCGTCGACTTGAAGCGTACTCAGGGCGGCGGCAAGATCGACCGTGGTCCGATAAGTGGTGCGAATGATGAAGAAGTCCTGTTCCCGCGAGAGCTCGAAGCGGGATATGCCCAAGCCGGCCAGAAGGGCGTCCTCCCCGCGGGAGGTGACGGCCGCCAGCCCTCCCCCATCCACGAACGGAACGGAAAGTACGAGGTAGGGGCTGCCGTCGGGCTCCTCACCTTCCTCAATCGGCCACATCGGAGGTAGGACGGCCTTCAGTTCGGCAAAGAGATCGATGGACCGCCCCTCCACCTCTTGGGCAACAAGAAATTCGAGTATCTCCTTGTCCGCCGAGAGGCGAAGCGACATCGTGCCGGAGCCGTCGAGATTCACGGTGGTGTCGGTGACGAGCCCCACGCGGCATCCGGCGAGCGCGAGCGACATCACCAGGGCAACGGCGAGGACGGCGGGTGCGGCGCACAGGCGCCGCACCCGCCCCGGCCTTCCGGGTCCGCGCGCCCCGCCGCCGGCGGCGGGGCGCGCGGTCTCTTTCACGGGGCGAGCGCTGATGACTACGCCTTCGGCGGCTCGTCTTCCTCGGCAGACGCCGCCTCACTGGGGGGCGCTTCAGCCGGGGGTGCTTCCGGCGCTGCGACCGGAGGGACCGTCGCGGCAGGAGGCGGAGGAGCCTCGGCGGGCATCTGCTCAGGGGTAGGCGGTGCTACCGGGGCCGTAGGTGGTGCCTGCGGTGCAACACCCGTAGGAGGCACGTGGGGAGGCGCGGGCGGAGGAGGCACGGGACCCGCCGGAGGCGCATAGGGCGGCGCGGACGGAGGAGCCATGCCACCCTGGTAGGGCACCCCCGCGGCGGCGAATTGCGCCTGAGCGGCCTGCTTCTTCCTGCTTCGCACGATGAGCAGCACGATCACCACCACGGCGACCAGGAACACCGCACCGGCGATGATGCCGACGAGCGGGCCCCAATTGGTGATCTCACTGGTGGCGGTCATCTGCACCACCCCGGTCTTCGGCCGCCAGATCACCGTGTTGCCCTGCACGCTGTCACCGTTGTTGGCCTTGATCGTGCCTGGAAGCGTGACCCGGTTCTCGAACTGGAAGATGCCGGCCAGCATATCGGGAGACATCATCTCGTCATCCATGCCGGGCATATCACCCAGGCCCCCGAAGAGCGCACCGGCATCGACGGTCGCCGAGTAGGAGGTGGTGGTCTTCAAGAAACTCTTCTCTTGGGTGATCGACACGTTCTCGATACCGAGACCGTCGCCCGCTTCTCCGAACTCGTCCAAGAGCTTGTTCAGCTCATCGACACTGGCGAAGGTGCCTGCCATGCTCACGAACTTGGACCCGTCGGGGTCGGTGCCCTGCTCAACCTTCCACCCCGGAGGAGCCTCGCCCACCAGCTCACCGAAGAGATCAATGTCTTCACCCTGCTGACCGAGGAACTGCTGCATCTCCTCATCAACGGCGACGCGCAACCCCAAGGTGCCCGACCCGTCGGCGTTGACCTTGGTCTCAAGACCCATGCTGATGCTGCAGCCCGTGACCACCAAGCCCACCAGCAGCATTACGGCAAGAAGCACCGAGAACTTCGCCTTCCTCACTCCACTCATGCCAACCCCCAGCGTCCGAGTGCCTGTCCGTCACCCATACCATACACAGTGCCTATGATGCACGTTCCCGGCTTGTGGGCTCCGGCCGCGAACGCGACATGTACAGGCTAACATGCTTCCGGCGGCCGCGGGCCGCCGCACCGTGCAGAAACCCCCGCCCGCCCCATCCCTGCATACCAGGCAAGAGCCACGGCACACAAGAAGGCCGTGATGCCGAAGGCCACCCCGAAGGCGAGAGGGACATGGCGCCCGGCCTCGTCTCTTCCGAAGGAGTCGATGAGGAGGCCGAGCGACCACTGTATCACCGCCGTCCCGCCCAAGCCGAACATGTTGACCATGGTGACCGCCCGTCCGGTCACCGCCGCCGGGAACGCCACCCGGGCGTGGGCCATGAGCATGATGTTGAACGCACCTCCGAAACCGAAGGCGAAGTACAAGACGTGAGCTGTTCCGAGAAGGGCGACGCCCCCGCTCCCCTCGCCTCCGGCCGGAAGCACGGCGGCCAGCACCAAGCCCACCTGCGCAGCGATGAAGCAGCCGATGCCCCCCACAACCACCCTGCGGTGCCCGAACCGGTCGGCCAGAGTACCTGAGAGCAGGTAGCCCGCGAAGCCACCCACCGCCGCCACCGTGATGACACTTCCCGCCTGCAACCGCGTGAGACCCAACGCGTCCATGAGGTAGGGGCCGGCCCAGAGACCCTGGGAAGAGAGGAGTGTGCCCACCACCGCCAGATTCAGCGGTGCGATGTACCAGAACAGCCGGTCGCCGAAGACATCCCGCAGCCGAGCCTCACGTGCACCCACCACCGGCCACGGCGCCCCGGCAGGGGCGTTCCGTACAAAGAGCACCAAGGCAGCTGCACTCAGAAGAACCCCGAGTGAGCTCCCCATGAACACCGCCCGCCACCCATACGTCTGCGCCGCCCAGGCGAGCGGAGCCCCGGTGGCAAGCGACCCCAGGGCTCCGAGCCCCACCACGAGGCCGGCCGCCGTGGAGAAGCGGCTCGCGGAGAACCATTGGCTGAAGGCCTTGTAGGCTCCCATGAGCACCCCACCCATCCCCGCCCCGATGAGCGTACGCCCGAGGGCCAGCTCCCCGAACGAGCCGGCCTGCGAGTACACCACGCTCCCCACAGCGGCGAGCAGCATGAGCGCGGGAGTGACCATCCGCGGGCCCACCCGGTCGAGCGCCCCTCCGAGCGGCAGCTGAACGGCGGCGAACACCACGTAGAAGAGACCGGTCATGAGCCCGAGTTCCGCCGCCGACAGCGAGAACTCCTCAGCCAGATCATTGGCTATGACGGCGTTCGCCGAGCGGAAGAAGTTGGAGAGGAAGTAGGCGCAGGCGAAGACGGCAAAGATGACAAGACGGCGCCTACCCAGGCGATTGAGCAACACCTGCCAGGCGAGCGTCGGATGCACGGCCACCCTGCGCTATAGACGGACCGGAACACCGCTCGCGGCCATGAGTTCCTTGGCCTCGCGGATGGTGTACTCCCCGTAGTGGAAGATGGATGCGGCAAGCACGGCGTCGGCGCCGGCACCTTGAACCACTTCGACCAGATGATCGAGCGTACCGGCGCCTCCACTGGCGATGACCGGCACGTTCACCGCTTCGACCACCGCCCGCGTGAGCTCCACATCATAGCCGTCTTTGGTGCCGTCACGGTCCATGGAAGTGAGGAGTATCTCCCCCGCCCCCCGAGCCGTGACCTCACGCGCCCAGGCGACCGCCGGGAGCCCCGTGGACACCCTGCCCCCGTCCAGGTAGACGTCCCAAGCGGGCGGGTCACCCCCCACGAGCTTGGCATCGATGGCCACGACGATACACTGATTACCGAAGCGGCGGGCACAGGTATTCACGAGACTGGGGTCGCGGATGGCGGCGGAGTTCAGGCTTACCTTGTCGGCACCGGCGTTCAAGAGGGCCCTCACGTCGTCCTCGCTGCGGATGCCGCCCCCGATGGTGAAGGGAATGAACAGCTCTTCCGCGCAACGGCGGGCCAACTCCACGATGGTGTCACGCTTCTCGTGAGAGGCGGTGATATCGAGGAATACGAGCTCATCGGCACCTTCCCGGTCGTAGAACGAGGCGAGTTCGACCGGGTCGCCCGCGTCGCGGATATCGACGAAGTTCACTCCCTTGACCACTCGCCCCTTGTCCACATCGAGGCAGGGGATGATGCGCTTCAGCAACAAGGCTACACACCCAGCACGTCGAGGGCCTCCTGCAGAGTGAAGCGCTTCTCGTAGAGCGCCCGCCCCACGATCACACCCGTCACGCCCAGCGGTTCGAGTTTCTTGACCGCCTTGAGGTCCTCGAGCGTGGTAACCCCACCCGAGGCGATGATCTCCACTCCGGCAGCCCGGGCCAGCTCCTCCGTGCTCTCTATGTTCATGCCGCTCATCATGCCGTCCCGGGAGATATCGGTGTAGATGACCTCACGGATGCCCAGCTCCTCCAGATGGCGGACAAGCCTAATGGCTGGGGTCTTGCTGCGCTTCTGCCATCCGTGTGTACTCACGAAGCCCTGTTCGGCATCCACCGCCACGACCAACCGGGGGCCCAAGGCAACGACGCCCGACAGGACCAGGGACTCATCGAGGATGGCGCTCGTACCGATGACCACGCGGGCCACCCGGCTCTCAGCCACCATCATGAGGTCGGCGTTGGAACGGATGCCGCCACCGAGTTCGACCGGTATGCTCACGGCCTCGGCGAGGCGCGCCACCACTTCGAAGTTGCGGGGTGCGCCCTCCCGGGCGCCGTCGAGGTCGACCACGTGCAGGAAGCGGGCCCCCTGCCGCTCCCACTCCCGGGCCATCTCCACCGGATCATCGCCGAACACAGTCTCATCGGCGAAATCGCCACGACGAAGGCGCACGCAGCGGCCCTGTTGAATATCGATAGCCGGAAACAGTCTCACTGTTGCTTCACCTTTCGCGCGAAGTTGCGATAGATCTCCACACCCAGATGGCTGGACTTCTCGGGATGGAACTGGAACGCCGCCACGTTGTCCCGCTCCACACCGGACACGAAGCCCTTGCCGTACTCTGTGAACGTAAGCACATCGGCCGGGCTACGGGGAAGCACCACATAGCTGTGGACGAAGTAGAACGCGGCCCCGTCGGGGATACCTGCCAGAAGGGAGGATTCCTTGCAGATCTCGATCTGATTCCAGCCCATGTGGGGCACCTTGGGGCCGGCCGGCAGCTTTCGCACCTCACCGGGCACGAGCCCCAAGCCCGCCACTCCCGGACTCTCCTCGCTCGCCTCGAAGAGGAGTTGCAGCCCCAGGCACACCCCAAGGAAGGGTACCCCGGCGGCCACGCGGTCGCAAAGAGCCTCGGCCAGGCCGCGGGAGCGGAGCGCCGCCATCGCCGGCCCGAACGCGCCCACGCCAGGGAGCACCACACCGGCGGCTGCCCTCACCTCTTCCGGATCCGATCCTATCTCGGCCCGTGCTTCCACGTACTCGAACGCCTTCTGCACGGAACGCAGATTGCCTGATCCATAATCAACGATGTAGAGCACGTCAGGGACCTCAGGGGTGGGCACGGTGGGAGGGCACGGCGGGCAGGAGTCTACAAGACCCCTTTGGTGGAGGGCACCCCCGACACCCGGGCATCGCTTCGCGTGGCCTGATCGAGCGCACGGGCGAAGGCCTTGAACACGGCCTCGATCATGTGGTGCGCGTTGGTGCCTGCGATGACGGCCACGTGCATGGTGAGTCGCGCGTTGTTGGCCACCGCCTGCAGGAATTCGGGAAGGAGACCCGTATCGAACCCTCCGATGGTGGCACAGGCCACCTTGCCCTCGTAGCCGAGAAACGGGCGGCCCGACAGGTCGAGTGTGACGGCCACAAGCGCCTCGTCCATGGGAAGCTGCGCGAACCCGTAGCGTGTGATACCGCTCTTGTCGCCAAGGGCCTGGTCCAACGCCGCGCCCAAGGCGATGCCGATATCCTCCACCGTGTGATGCCCGCCGGTGTGCAGGTCGCCGCTGGCTCTGACCTCCAGGTCGAAGAAGCCGTGGCGGGCGAACAGCGTGAGCATGTGGTCGAAGAAGCCTATGCCGGTGTCGACGACGCTGTCGCCCGTGCCATCGACGCGCAGGCGCAGGTAGATGTCGGTCTCACCGGTCTTTCGCTCTACAACGGCCTCACGGGCCTCTTCCGCCGCATGATGTGGCGACATGCGCACTCGACTCCTCCAGCTAGGGGTGTCAGGCCGTACGCCCTAGGAGATCCGGGGGCGCCGCCGCGGGCCCCTCCCGCCGGCCACCCTCAGACGAACGCTCCGAGGCAGAATACCACAGCCGGCCGCGCCGGAAAGCCGTGCCCCCCGAGGTCGGAGCCGGAATTCGTGGGCGCGGCCGGGCCGAGCCGGCCGCGCCCTCCACCGCCGAGAGACGCCCCCTGCGTCTATCACCTCACCCGCGCCGACGCCCCAAGCCTCCTGCGCACTCCCTTCTCTATCTCCACTATCACAAAGGCCGCGGCAGCCAGGCCGATCACCCAGAGCCAGCTCTCGAGCCGGAGCGGCGCGCTCCCAAAGAGCGTGTTCATCACCGGCAGATAGGTGAAAAGGAGCTGCAGCACTACGATGACGGCGGCTCCCCCCAGAGCCCAGCGATTGGTGAAGAGACCGATCTTCCATACCGGATAGACGAGTGACCGGCAGTTGAAGAGATAGAACATCTCCACGATGGCGAAGACGTTCACGGCCACGGTGCGGGCCTCGGCCTCAGAGAGCCCGTCGCCCAACGACTTCGTGAAGAGTCCAAAGGCACCCGCGCACAGGATGAGCCCCACCATGAGCATCCTGCCCACCAGCGCCCCCCCGAATATCGGCGTGTCGGGATCCCGGGGTGGGCGGGTCATGATGCCCTGCTCCTTGGGCTCGAACGCCAGCACCATCCCCAGGAGTACGGCGGTGGTCATGTTGATCCACAGGATCTGCACGGGAAGGATGGGCAAGGTGGCCCCGAGCGCGATCGCGATCAGGAGCACCAGACCCTCACCCACATTGGTGGGTAGCGTCCAGGTCATGAACTTGAGCAGGTTGTCCCAGACGCTCCGACCCTCTTCCACCGCCGCCTCGATGGAGGCGAAGTTGTCGTCGGTGAGTACCATGTCACCGGCCTCCTTCGCCGCATCGGTGCCGGTGATCCCCATGGCTATGCCGATATTGGCCTGGCGAAGTGCCGGAGCATCATTCACCCCGTCGCCCGTCATGGCCACGACCTCCCCCCGCCCCTGCAGGGCCTCCACCAGCCGGAGCTTCTGCTCCGGGCTGACTCGAGCGAACACCTGGGTTCTCTCGGCGGTGTCGGCGAGTTCCTCTCCTTCGAGACCGGCAAGTTCCCGGCCGGACACGGCCGAGGGAGCGTCGTCGTGATCGCCCGCGGCCGACGGCTCTTCGCCGTTGCCGTCTTCGCGATAGGCCACGGAACGATGGAGACCGAGCTGGGCCGCGATGGCCCGGGCGGTACCTATGTGGTCACCTGTGATCATCTTGACCTTTATGCCGGCTTCATGGCAGGCGGCCACCGCCTCGATCGCCTCGGGGCGGGGAGGATCCATCATCCCCTGAAGACCCAGGAAGACCATGCCGTCCTTCACGTCATCGTCTTTGAGATCTTCCGCTCCTTCGGAGAGTTGCTTGAGAGCGAAGGCCAGTACCCTCAGACCGTCTCCGGCCATCTCTTGAACCTTGTCTTTGACCTCGTCCTCGTCGAGCGACCCTTCCTCCCCATTCCCGAACAGCACACTCCCACACCGCTCGAGCACCGCCTCCACCGCCCCTTTGAGGAACACCACGGGTGCTTCGCCCTCCCGGGAGTGGAGTGTGGCCATGAACTTGTGCTCGGAGGCGAAGGGGATCTCATCCACCCGCGGGTGGCGGGAGTTCTCCTCCTTGCCGTCGAGCCCGTGCTTGCGGGCCGACACCAGCAGCGCCCCCTCAGTGGGATCACCTTCTATGCCCCACCGCCCCTCGTCCTCCACCAGGGAAGTGTCGTTGCAGAGCAGGCCGGCACGGAGGACCGCCGTAAGAGCGTCGGGGTCTTCGCCCTCATCGACCTCTATCTCGCCGTCGGGGTCATAGCCTGCCCCGGTCACCTCAAAGTCGCGCCCCCCCGCCCACACCCGGGCAACGGTCATCTCGTTCTCCGTGAGCGTGCCCGTCTTGTCGGAGCAGATGACGGTGGTGGAGCCCAAGGTCTCAACCGCGGGCAGCTTGCGAATGACCGTGTTACGCTCGGCCATGCGGGACACCCCGATGGCGAGCATGATGGTGACCACCGCGGGGAGCCCCTCCGGAATGGCGGCCACCGCCAGGGCGATGGCTCCGTCGAAGATCTCACGCCATCCCTGCCCGTGGAGGAAACCGATGCCGAACGAGAGCGCGGCGAGGGCAAGTATGGCCACCAGAAGCAGACGGCTGAAGCGATTGATGCGCCGGGTGAGAGGGGTGGCAATATCCTCGGCAGTGTGGGCCAACTCGGAGATGCGCCCCACCTGGGTCCGGTCGCCGGTTTCGACCACCACACCCCTGCCCGTGCCGAAGGTCACCAGCGTGCTCGCGAAGGCCATATTGAAGCGATCACCCAAGGCCGCGTCACCCTCCAGAGCATCAGACGACTTCTCGACGGCCACCGACTCTCCGGTGAGCGCGGACTCGTCAGCCTTGAGATCACGTACCCGAAGCAACCTGAGATCGGCCGGCACCTTGGTACCCGGCTCCAAGAACGCGATGTCGCCCGGAACGAGCAGGGAGGCCGGCATCTTGTGCCGTTCACCATCACGCAAGACCACCGCCTCCGCCTCCATGGAGCGAGCGAGAGCCCTCATGGCATGGAGGGCCTTGGACTCCTGGATGAAACCCACCACCGCGTTGATGACCACCACGCCCAGGATGACACCCATGTCGACCCAGTCGCGTAGCAGTCCGGTCACGAGCACGGCCGCGAGAAGGATGTAGACGAGCGGCTGATTGAATTGCGAGAGGGCCAGTTGCAGGGCACTGACCGCATCACGCTCTGCGAGAACGTTGGGGCCGAACTCGTCGAGACGGTCCTCCGCCTCGCTCTCGCTGAGGCCCTCCTCCGCATCGGCGCCCACCCGCTCAAGCACGTCCTCGGCTTCGAGTGCGTGCCACCGCTCTTCACCACTGGTCATGCCACCGGCATCCTTGGCGTCGTCCTTCTCTGGGTTGCCGTTCTGTGCCACGTGTGCCCCCTCCCAGGCGCTTGGCCTCGGTGCCTCTTCCGCTTCTACGTGTCTTGTAACCGTAACACGGCAAGAGTACGCGTCCTGCCTTCACCTCTCCTCCGGCGTCCCCCTCTCGCTCACGGGCTCCTGCCTTCCTTGGCCCACCGACTGCCTTCTTCCCTTGGCCTGGTGGGTTCCTGCCTCCGTTCGCCTGCCGGCTCCTTAGGTTTGCCAAAGGGAAGTATGGGGATAAGAGACAGAGAACGGGACTGTGCACACAACGAGGAGTGAGGTGACATGAGCACAGTGAACGTGGGCATCAACGGCTTCGGCCGCATCGGCCGCTGCGTCCTCAAGCACATGCTGGAAGACGGCGGGTTCTCGGTGGTGGGCATCAACGATCTGGCCGACCCGGCGGACCTCGCCTACCTTCTGAAATACGACTCCGTCTACGGACGCTACGCCAAGACGGTGGAGAGCGACGGGTCTTCCATCTCCGTGGACGACGGGCGCATCCCCTTCTTCGCCGAGAGTGAGCCGGCGGACATCCCCTGGGAGAAGGTGGGAGCGGACATCGTGCTCGAGTGCACGGGAGCGTTCCGGGGGCGCGACACGGCGGCGGGCCACCTCGAGGCCGGCGCCAAGAAGGTGGTGATATCCGCGCCTTCAGACGACGTCGACGGCACCTTCGTATTGGGGGTGAACGAAGACACGTACGACTCCGCCACCCACCACGTGGTCTCCATGGCTTCCTGTACCACCAACTGTGCCGCGCCGCCCCTCAAGGTGCTCCACCGAGCGTTCGGCGTGGAATATGTAGCCTTCACCACCGTCCACGCCTACACCTCGAGTCAATCACTGGTGGACTTACCCTCCCGTAAACGCCGCCGGTCGCGGGCAGCGAACCTGTCCATCATTCCCACCACGACGGGGGCGGCAAAGGCAGTGGGGCTGGTCATCCCCGAACTGGCCGGCCGGGTGGACGGGCTGGCCATGCGGGTGCCGGTACCCGCGGGCTCCATCACGGACATCACCGTCAAACTGCTGCAGCCGGCCACAGCGGAGCAGGTGAACGACGTCTTGCGCACCGCGGCCGCCGGCGACCGCCTGCGGCACATCATGGCCGTGAGCGACGAACAGCTGGTGTCGCGCGACATCGTGAGCGATCCCCACTCCGGCATCGTGGACGCCACGAGCACCATGCGCGTCCGCGACGACCTGTTGAAGCTCTTGGTCTGGTACGACAACGAGTGGGGCTACTCGGCCCGCCTGGCCGATTTCGCCCGGACCATCGACACGCAGAGCAACTCCTCCTGACCATCGGGGTTCAAGGGGAAGCGAGGCTCATCGGCGATCAGGTTTGACAGGTAGTCGGGGTGGGAGGGCACCGGCAGTCTTGTGCACAGGGCAGGCTTCATGAGCATCGAGTTCGACACAGCCCGCGGCAAGGTCCACGTCTTCGGCGACACTGACAGGCTTGCCTTTGGACTGGCCGATCTCATCACGGCTCAGGCCCGAAGGGCCGTCGCAGCAAGGAGGAGGTTCACTCTGGCCCTCTCCGGGGCACACGCCCCTCTCTCCGCGTACCGGCTGCTCGCTGAACCACCCTTCAAGGAGGAGTTGCCCTGGCAGGGCATGCACATCTTCTTCGTGGAGGAACGGTGGGAGGAGGCCGAGGAGGCACGCGGCCATGAAGACGCCCTGCGCGAGGCCTTCCTCGATGCTGTGCCCCTCCCCCCCGGCCACGTACACTCAATGCGGGCGGCGGTGTCTCTGGGAGACGCCGCCGCCCGCTATGACCGGCTACTGCACGCGGCCTTCCCGGAAGACGGCATCGGCCCCGATCTGGTGGTACTCGGTGTGGAGACGGACGGCAGCACCGCGTCGCTCTTCCCCTATTCCCCGGCCCTCCGGCAACAACACCGGACGGCGATGGAGGTTACCGTGTCGAGGGCTGCGGACGCGGAGACAGAGGAAGCCGTGCTGACGGAAGAGGATGCGGGGACACCGGGGAGCGCCAGAGCCGTGAGCATAGCCGGAAGCCGGCACGTGACTCTCACCGCCCCCTTCCTCAACAGCGCCCGCGTAGTGGTGTTCGTCGCCTCCGGCCCGGCGAGAACTCACATCCTCAAAGAGGTCATCGAGGGCCCGGAGGATCCTCAGCGCCTGCCGGCTCAGCTCGTGAAGCCGGCCGCCGGTGACCTGGTGTGGTATCTCGATACGGAAGCAGCCGCTCTCCTCTCTCGCGCCCGCCGCTGAAGCCTGAAGGAGGCTTCGCCGAGCAGCCACCAGGCTACGCCGGCCCGGCCCCGGTTTCTTCCCCACCCTCTCTTCCGGCACGTAGGAGCGCAGAGAGCCGGTGGTAGGAAAAGCCCTCCGCATCGGCAATGGCGGCCAGCGGCGGAGCCAACTCGGCCGCCGTCTCCGGCCCCAACTCGATCACCGACAGCTTCTTCATGAACGTGTCGACGGAGAGAGCGGAGGCGAACCGCGACGAACCTCCCGTGGGGAGCACATGGTTGGAGCCGGCCACATAGTCCCCGAACGTCGTGGGGGTGTGGGCACCCAGGAAGATGGCGCCCGAGGCCTCCACCCGGGGCAGGAAGGCGCGCGCGTCGCTCACATGCACCTCGAGGTGTTCGGGCGCGTATTCGTTGACAAGAGCGGTGGCAAGGGAGAGGAAGGCCGGGCCGGAGCCCCGAGAAGCGGCAGTGGTGTCATCGGCCGGACCGGCGACCCTTGGTCCGGAGGTCGCAGCGGCCGCCTCTCCGGCCTTCCCTTCCGGATAGAAGGCGAAGAGGTTGGACGTCTCCTCGCCCGAGGCGCGGCCCGGAGACAGGCGCACGAGTGCCGCCGCGACCGCCTCACAGGCGGCGCGCGTGGGAGCGAGAAGCACCGACTGCGCTCCGCTTCCGTGCTCCTCCTGCGCCAACAGGTCGGCCGCCACCCAGACGGGATCGGCGGTCTCGTCGGCCACCACCAGCACTTCGCTCGGGCCGGCCAAGCTGTCGATGCCCACCAGGCCGAATACCTGGCGTTTTGCCTCGTTCACGTAGGCGTTGCCCGGCCCCGAGATCACATCGACTCGGGGGATGGAGGAAGTGCCATAGGCCAACGCGCCGATCGCCTGCGCGCCGCCCACCCGGTACACTTCTGTGACGCCAAGCAGCCGTGCCGCCGCCAACACTGACGGGTTCACCCGGCCGTCGCGGCCGGGAGGGGTGCAAATGGCGAGCTGCTTGACTCCCGCGACCTGCGCCGGAACCACGTTCATCACGACCGAGGAGGCATAGGAGCCCAGACCTCCGGGCACGTACAGCCCGGCCCGGCGCACGGGAAGATAGCGAACCCCCAGCCTCTGCCCCTGCCCACCTGTGGCTTGCCAGTCGGCCCGCACCTCGTGGCGGTGAAAGAACTCGCTGTTCCTCCGGGAGAGCTCCAGCGCCTCCTTGAGTTCCGGGTCGAGACCGGCGAAGGCCTCCTCCAGCTCCTCTGCCGGCACACGTAGCCGACCCGACTCGGCCTCCGGCCAGTCGAAGCTCCTTGTGTAGTCCACAAGGGCTTCGTCGCCACGCGCACGGACGGCCGTCAGTATGGCGGACACGGACTCCACCAGCTCCCGGTTGTCGGCCTCGGGAGGGCGAAGGCGGGCAACCTCCGCCGTGAGAGAGGTGAGGGAAAGGGGGCGAATGATCATGGCGGCCTCCGGGGCGTCTGCAATTTGCTGCCGGCACAACAGGCTCCTCCCAGTGCGCCGAAGCGGCGGCCGTCCAGGGCCACCGGCAGCTCGCCTGAACAGGTCGTGCCGCCGTTCATCTTACCAAGCCGGGGCCTCCGGCCACCGAGAGGTCGCCGTGGGGAACCATGACGGCACGAGCGGGAGGAAACCGCCCTCTCAGGCCACGCAGGATTCGCCCAGGAGCACTCTGATCTCGGCAAAGAAGCTCGTCTGAGGGTCGACCCGGAAGCCGTCGCCAAAACGGACCCTCACGCAGTCGGAGCGGGTGCGCACGTCGAGCTCCACCGGACAAGACCCGGGGAACTGACAGATGATGGTCTTCAGGTCGTCGAGCACCTCCGCCGAACACGCCTCTCCATCGAGCCTGATGAGTACGGGCTCATTGCCGGTCTTGGCGACGAACGGCTCCACCGTGAGAGGTATCAGTTTCGTGTCGGCTTCGTCTTTGTGGTCGATCCTTCCCTTCACCTTTATCACCCTGTCTTCGACGATCAACTCGCGGTTCTCCTGATAGAAGGAGGGAAAACACACCATCTCCACGGCTCCCTCAATGCCCTCCAGCGTCACGAAAGCCATGGCCTCTCCCGACTTCTTGGTGGTGATACGCTTCACCGTGCTCACCATGCCCACCACCGTCGTGAAGGCCCCATCGGCAAGTGTGGGCAGCTCAGCAATCAGGTGCTCGGACTCCGCCCTCACCTGCGCCCGCATATCCCGCAAGGGGTGGGCGGAGAGGAACAAGCCCAAGGTCTCCTTCTCGAGCGCCAAGAGCTCCTCACGTGAGAAGTCTTCGGCCGGTATGTCGGCCGCCCCTCCGTTCGACCCGTTGCCCCCGTTGCCCATTCCGTTGGCTGGGAAAGCCTTCGCCGCAACCGCCGCTTCTCCTGCCCCCGCCTGCCCCCCCGGCGAAGGCGGGGGATCGGAGGCCGGATGTGCCGTGGGCGCCTCCAGAAGATCGAAGATGGAACCCTGGCCCAGAGCGGCGTCGGCCTGGCTCTTCTGCCCCACCGACATCGCCTTCGCCAAGACCTGGAGCATGCCCTTGCGGGAAGCGCCTGTCGAGTCGAAGGCACCCGCCTTGATGAGACCCTCAATGGCCCGTTTGTTGACAAGAGAGAGATCCACCCGCCGACAGAAGTCGTAGATGTCGGTGAAGGAACCGGTCGCCTCCCGCACGGCGAGGATGTTGCGGATGGCGTTCTCACCCACATTCTTGACCGCATTCATACCGAAGCGGATGCGACCCTCCACCACCCGGAAATCCAGCACCGACTCGTTGGCGTCGGGCGGCAGTACGTCGATGCCCATGTCGTCGGCGACCTGCACGTAGAAGGGCACCTTGTCCTTGGTGTTCATCACGCTCGAGATGAGCGCGGCCATGTACTCCACCGGATAGTTGGCCTTGAGGTAGGCAGTGCGGTAGGCGATGAGCGCGTAGCAGGCGGCATGCGACTTGTTGAAGGAGTAGTCGCCCGCCTTCTCCATGAGCGACCAGAGGTGATCGGCCACCTGGGCCGAGGCCCCACCCTCACGGGCTCTCTCACGGAACTTGGGTTCGAGCCGGTCGAGAATGGCCCGGTTCTTCTTGCCGATGCCCTTGCGCAGGTCGTCGGCCTCGCTGGGCGAGAAGCCGCCGATGCGCTTCGAGATCTCCATCAGCTGTTCCTGGTAGATGGCCACCCCGTAGGTGGGCTCCAGCACCGGCTGCAGCCGCGTGTCGATGTAGGTGATGAGCTCTGGGTTGCGCTTGTTGCGCGCATACACAGGGATGTACTCCATGGGACCGGGACGATACAGCGCCACCAGCGCGATGAGGTCGTCGAACTGCGTGGGGCCCACCTCGCGCAAGGCGTCCTGCATGCCTGACGACTCGAACTGGAACACCCCTTGAGAATCGCCCCGGGAAAGCATCTGGTAGGTCTTCTCGTCGTCGAGCGTGACCGCCTCCAAGGAGAAATCCGGGTTACTCGATTCACGGATGATGCGTTCGGCCCCGGCCATGACGTCGAGATTCCGCAGCCCCAGGAAATCCATCTTGAGCAGCCCCAGCTTCTCCACGTCGTTCATGGTGAACTGCGTGACCACCTCGGCGTCACCCTTCTGCTGCAACGGGAGATACTCGGTGAGCGACTGGTCGGCGATGACCACACCGGCCGCATGGATGGAATCCTGACGGATGAGTCCCTCCAGTGAACGTGCGGTATCGATCACCCCGCGCACGGTTTCGTCTGCCTCGTACTCCACACGTAGGGGCTGCCGCTCCTCCATGCAGTCCTCGAGGGTGACCTTGGGACCTTCGGGCACCAGCTTGGCGATGCGGTCGGCCGCGGCGTAGGGGACGTCCATCACCCGGGCGGCATCGCGAATGGCCTGGCGGGCCTTGATGGTGCCGAAGGTGGCGATCTGCGCCACCCGGTCGCGTCCATACTTGGCCGCCACGTAGTCGATGACCCGCTCCCTGCCTTCCACCGAGAAGTCGATGTCGATGTCGGGCATGCTGATGCGGTCGGGGTTGAGGAAGCGCTCGAACAGCAGGTCGTACTGCAGCGGGTCGAGATCGGTGATGCCCAGCAGATACGACACCAGCGACCCGGCGGCTGAGCCCCGGCCCGGGCCCACGGGAATGCCCTCCCGCTTGGCGTGGGCCACGAAGTCCCACACGATGAGAAAGTAGGGCGGGAAGCCCATCTTGTCGATGACGGCGAGCTCCATGTCGAGCCGTTCCCGGACCGCAGGCGGCGGAGAGGCTCCGAAGCGGCGCCCAAGACCCTCTTCACAGAGCCGGCGCAGATAGACGGCCTCGTCCTCACCGGAGGGGCAGTCGTAGTGCGGGAGGAGCAGGCGGCCGAACTCCATCTCCACGTTGCACCGCTCGGCCACCTTCACGGTATTCGTGACGGCCTCGGGATAATCGCGAAACGCCTCTCTCATCTCCTCTTCACTCTTGAAGAAGAACTCCTCCGAGGAGAAGCGCAGGCGCTTGTCATCGTTCAGCCGGGAGCCGGTCTGCACACAGAGAAGGGCGTCGTGCGCCGGAGCATGCCCGCGGCTCATGTAGTGCACGTCGTTGGTGGCGACGAGGGGAATGCCCACGTCGCGGGAGAGTTCGGCCAGGGCGGGGCTCACGTGGGCGAGCTCCTCGATGCCCGTCTGCTGCATCTCCAGGTACACGTTGCCCTCACCGAAGATGCCGACCAGCCTCTGCACCTCACGCAGTGCATCGTCCCGGGCCTGGTATTCGAGTGCCCGGGACAGGCGCCCCGTGGGGCACCCCGAGAGACAGATGAGCCCGGCGGCGTGCTCTTGAAGCACCGCGTAATCCGCCCGGGGCTTGAAGTAGTAGCCTTCGAGGAACGACCTGCTGCCGATCTTCAGTAGGTTGCGGTAACCCTGTTCGTTCTCGGCCAGCAGGGTGAGATGCCAACGCTCCTCCTTCTGAGCGTCTTTCCGCAGGCGGTCCTCGACCACATAGGCCTCCAGCCCCAACACCGGCTTGACGCCGGCGTCCTTGGCTTCTTGATAGAACTGCAGGGCGCCGGAGAGCACGCCGTGGTCGGTGAGCGCCACCGCCGGCATGCCCTGAGCTGCGGCCTCCCGCGCCAGATCTCTCACCTTGCAGGCGCCGTCGAGAGCCGAATAGTCGGAGTGGACATGAAGATGACAGAAACCCGATGAACTCATACGCTTCTCGAACCAGTCTTTCAGGCCGGGGCGGGGCCCGCCGTCCAACCCACAATGGAATACATGGCAGCCCCCCACAGACGATGAGATGAGATTCAGGCCACCGGCCCTCACGCGCCGGCGCCACGACTCGATTCTACCCAAAGCGGAGGTGGGGCTCAACCACTTTGTCGCCTGTGGGCGTCCTTCATCCGCTGCAGGCGAACATCCCCGCTACCTCACCGGCGAGCGCTCACATTGCGGCATGAGCTCCAGCAGACCGGCCGGAAGCCCCTCGGCGCTGGCCCGCAACCGGGCCACGTACTCCTTCGAGGCGAGCTCGAAATCTGCATATTCGAACCCGGGCGACACCACGCAGGCGATGAGCGACCACCGCCCCGGGGGGAGCACCCGGGCGGCTTGGAAACAGAGTGGCGGTGCTTCGGCGTATGCGGGCGTCACCTGCCCACCCGCGCCGATCACCACCCGGTCCACACTCCCCCGGAGATGCACGGTGAAGTGCTCGACCGGCGCTCCGGCCACATGGAACCAGTGTTCGCGTGAGTGCACCCGGTGCAGGCGGCTGGGCTCGTAAGAGACCATGAGGTAGAGCGCCACGGTCTGAAGAGAACGCCACCCCCTCGACGTCTCCACTCCCTCCGCCGAGCGGAAGGTCTCTCGCAGGAATCCGCCCTCGGGATGTGGCTCGAGGCCCAGCCGGGTCACGATATCGAGGATTTCGGCCTCGAGGCGGGCGGCTCCCACCCGCACATGCTGATCCTCCCCCTGCCCCGGCGCACATATGCCGGGACCCACCACGCGTGGGCCATCCATACCTCTCACCTCACTCGCGTCACTGAAGCCGCCTGCCCGCCCCATCGCACGACCGGGGTGAACCTCACCCGGCGGGAGGGGCAGGCAGGCGAGTCGGCTGTCGGCGACCTACGTGACCGCGCGGGCGTTATCCGGCGCCCTTGACCTCGGCCCAGGCCCAGTCGAGCCAGGGGAACAGGGCTTCGAGGTCGGCCCGCTCCACCGTGGCTCCACCCCACAACCGCAACCCGGGAGGGGCATCACGGTAGGGCCCGATGTCGTAGGCGACGCCCTCCTCGTCCAGCACAGCCACGATCTTCTTCGCCACCTTCCCCTGCTCGTCGGGCGCCAGGCCCGTGAACCACGGATCGACGATCTTCAGGCATATAGAGGTACATGAGCGTGTCTCCGCCGATTCGGCCAGGAAATCAACCCAGTCTGTGGCCGCGACCCACGTCTCCACCGCTTCCAGATTGCCGCGGCTTCTCTCCTTGAGCGCGGCGAGCCCACCGATCTCTTCGGCCCAGCGCAGACCGTCCAAGGCATCCTCCACACACAGCATGGAGGGAGTGTTGATGGTGTCGCCCACGAAGATGCCGTCGATAAGCTTGCCGCCCTTCGTCATGCGGAAGACCTTGGGCAGGGGCCAGGGGGGCGAATAGCTCTCGAGCCGCTCGACCGCCCGCGGGCTGAGAATCAACATGCCGTGCGCGGCCTCACCTCCGAGCACCTTCTGCCAGGAGTAGGTGATGATGTCGAGCTTCTCCAGAGGTACGTCCATGGCGAACACGGCCGAGGTGGCGTCAGCGAATACCAGGCCGCGGTCGGCCGGGCCCTCACCGGCTGCGGGTATCCACTCATGACCCGGCACGCACACTCCCGAGGTGGTGCCGTTCCAAGCGAAGACCACATCGCGGGAGAAGTCCGCCTGAGCCAAGTCGGGAATAGCCCCGTACTCGGCCTCGAACACCCGCACGTCGGGCAGCTTCAGTTGCTTGGTGATGTCGGTGGCCCACCCCTTGCCGAAGCTCTCCCAGGCAAAGACGTCGACACCACGGGCGCCCAAGAGCGACCACATGGCCATCTCGAACGCCCCGGTGTCGGAGGCGGGAACGATGCCGATAAGATACCCTTCGGGAACCTTGAGAAGTGTCCTGGTGCGATCGATGACCTCACGCAGCCGAGCGCGCCCCCCCTTTGAGCGATGAGACCTTCCCACGAATGCCCCGCTGAGCGCCGCGACTTCCCACCCCGGCCGCTTGCTGCACGGTCCGGAGGCAAAGTATGGGCGAGAGGGTCTTGCGGATGGTTTCATGACCCTTCCTTTCCTACGCAGTTCCGGCTCATTCTTGGCCTACCCTCGGCCACAGGTTACCCTGGAGTTCGAAATGGGAAAACCTGGGGCACCTGCAATCACGATACACTCATCAGCCTGAGTCTTCCCCCCTCCGTCTCCGCAACTCCGACAAGGACTGAGAACAGCGTGAACGAGAACACCGGGTCCGTCAAGCACTCCCCCACAGCCCTGGCCGAGGTGCGCCTCGCCCATCCTGAGGATGCTCCCGCCATCGTGCGCATTTTCCGCGCCGGTTTTCCCCCCGATCTGCTGCCCTACACCATTTACGGCCAGGAGGGCATCGTCGGCTATCTGCAGGGCATGGTCGCAAGCCAGCACCTGGGCACGACGGCCGTCACCGCGGTAGCCACCATCGATGGAGAAGTGGCGGCTTGGGCTCAGTTCCACCGCCACCCGACGCTCCTGTTCTTGAACCACATCTACGTCACCCCCTCCTTCCAGAAGCTGGGAGTGGGGCGCCTGCTGTTGCGCGAGGCCATCAATCTGGTGGGAGACCGAGGGCAGACGTACTTTGGCTCCGAGGCGTTCGTGGGGAACGATCAGGCTCTGGGCTGGTATGCCTCCCTGGGCCTCGAGCCCTCCGACCGGATCGACTGGGTGGAGGTCAATCCCGAACGATTCTCGGATCCCGACACCTGGTGGAGTTTTGACGGGCTCATCACCGGGCTCGAAGCGCAGAAGCGTTTCGGCTTCTCCCGCTTCATCCTGAGGACGGCCACCGACTCATACGTCGTGCGCGCCCTGGGCCGCCGCTTCTACCGCGGAGGCAGCTTCGACATGTTCGAAGACCACAGCGCCATGACCGCATTGCACACACTCGACTCGGAACGTTCCCTCATGGTGATCGCCGTCGGGCCCCGCACCGGGCCCGAGTACCACACCGTCGCTCAGGGGCAGCGCGTGGTGGGACTCCTGAGCGAGGCGCTCCGCCGCCTGAACCGCTGACACCTGCGGCCAGGGCCGCGCTCAGGGAAACGCGGGAACGCGATACTCCGGACCGGCGGCACGGCGGCCCGCCTGCAGGGCCAGAGGCAGAGGCCCCCGGGTGGCGCACACACAGTTCACCCCGCCCTTGTCGGTCTCAGTGACGCACCGGTTACAGTGATCACACGTCGATGCCCCCGGATCGCCCGCCTCCACCTGCAGACGACAGCCGGATCGTGGATGAGTACGCGGCCCATCTGCACGAACTCGAACCCTTCTTCGCTCGCCCGCTGCAGCCCGCGCGGAGAACAGACTCCCCCCACGAGCACCACAGGAATACGGACGGCCCGCCGCATGGCCCTCCCCCGGGCCACGTCTACGTGGTGAGCGATAAGCGCCTCCGTGCAGGCTCCTCCGGGACACATGCCCTCGAAGCACCCGGCTCTGATGATACGGTTGCGCAGCACGAGGCCGCCGATGCGCCCGGGTGTGAACGCCTCGAGAGACCCCACTGCGCTGCTCCTTACCTCGGCTCCGGTCCTGCTTCCCGCTCGCCGGCCTCCTCGCCGGCGCCCTCCATCACCACGCGCTCACCAGCGTGCAGTAGACCATAGTTGATGGAGTCGATGAGCGCCTGCCAGGAAGCCTCAACCACGTTGTCAGACACACCCACACTACCCCAGGATTCGCGCCCGTCGGAGGAGTCGAGCAACACCCGGGTGACCGCTCCGGTGCCGCGGAACTCGTCGAGGATACGCACCGAATAGTTGACCAGGTGAATGTTCTTCAACCCCGGGAACTTGCGCTCGATGGCCAGACGTACGGCCCGGTCGAGGGCGTTCACCGGACCGTTGCCCTCGGCGGTCTGGATGATGCGGTCGCCGTTGATGTGCAGCTTGATGGTGGCCTCGGTCATGACGGCGCCGTTCTCCCGCTTCTCCACGATGATGCGGAAGCTCTCCAGCTTGAAGAACTCCGTGGGGATGCCGAGTTCCGCCCGCATCAGGAGTTCGAACGAGGCGTCGGCGGCTTCATAGTGGTAGCCCTGATGTTCCATCTTCTTGACCCGGCGGAGGATGCGGTCCTCGAGCCGGCGTTCATCGTCCAGGGTGAAGCCGAGTTCCCGTGCGCGTTGGCGGATGGTGCCCTTGCCGGCGAGCTCCGACACCAAGATGTGCGGCGTGTTGCCCACCAGTTCCGGACGGATATGCTCGAAGGTGCTGCGGTCCTCCTGTACGGCGGCCACGTGGAGGCCGCCCTTGTGGGCAAAGGCGTTGCGGCCCACGTAGGGCTGGTGCGGGTCGGGGGCGATGGTGCAGAGTTCGGCCACGAAGCGGCTGGTGTCGGTGAGACGCTGGAGGCTGTCGTCGGAGATACAGTCGTAACCCATCTTGAGCTTGAGCGCCGGCACGATGGCGCAGAGGTCGGCATTGCCGCAGCGCTCACCGTAGCCGTTGATCGTGCCCTGCACATGCCGGGCACCCTTCTGCACGGCGATGAGCGTGTTGGCCACAGCACAGCCGGTGTCGTTGTGCCCGTGCACCCCCACCCGGCAGGTGTGCCCTAAGAGACTCAGGTGTTCGCACACTTGGTCCACCACCCGTCCCAGGTCCACGGGGAGAATGGAACCATTGGTATCACACAGAACGACGGTGTCGGCTCCCGCCTCGGCCGCAGTGCGCACGCACTCGAGCGCGTACTGGTCATCGGCGGCGAACCCGTCGAAGAAGTGCTCCGCGTCGTAGATGACCGTCTTACCCTGCTCGCGCAGGAAGGCGACCGATTCAGCTATCATGCGCAGGTTCTCCGCCCGGTCGACCCTGAGTACCTTCTTCACGTGGAGATCCCAGGTCTTGCCCACGATGGTGGCTATGGGGGCGAAGCACTCGGCGAGGATACGGAGCACCACGTCGTCGGCGGCGTTCACGCCCTTGGCGCGGGTCATGCCGAAGGCGGCCATCTTGGCCTCACCCAGCTGCCCGAGCTGCTGCTCCATGCGCCGGAAGAACTCCTCGTCCTTGGGATTGGAGCCGGGAAAACCGCCCTCGATGATATGTACACCGAGCTCGGCGAGCCTGACCGCAATGCGGATCTTCTCGTCCACGGAGACGGAGAGGCCTTCCCGCTGCATCCCGTCGCGGAGGGTGGTGTCGTAGATGATGATGTCTCGGTGCACGCTCATAGGCTGGCTCCGTGTTGTCGGGCGGGCGGGTCTTGCCCGGCTGTTCTTGCCTGCTGCTCGCTACTCGTCGTATACGGGGGTTCCGGATTCGGGCGTCTGCGTGTAGGCACGGAAACGCCGGATGATATCCCAGGTGACGGGGCCTGGCCTGCCGTCGCCTATGGGACGGGCGTCTATCTCCACGATGGGGGCGCACTCAGCACCGGTACCGGTGAGGAAGCACTCCTCGGAGTTGTAGACATCGTGCAGAGTGTAGAGGCCTTCTTCAACTTCGAGGCCTATCTCCTCGGCTGCGATGCGCATGGCCACCGCCCTGGTGACGCCCCGCAGCGCACCCGTCGAGGGGTGGGGGGTGCACAGGCGTCCTTTGTTCACCATGAAGAAGTTGTCGGCAGTACACTCGCACACGTAGCCGTCCAGCGTGAGCATGAGACCCTCATCAGCACCGGTGGAGCGAAGCTCAAGCGCCCCCATGATGTTGTTGAGGTAGTTCAGGCTCTTCACGTTGCCGTTGATGGTCTGGTGCGAGTTTCGCCTGGTGGAGCAGGTGGTGACCTTGAGGCCGTTCTCGTAGGCTTCTTCGGGGTAGAGCTGGATGGTGGAGGCGATGATGAAGTAGCTCGCCTGTGGGCACTTGACCGGATTCAGGCCCAGATCGCCCTGCCCGCGGGTCACCACCAGGCGCACGTAGCCATCGGTGAGTTCGTTTCGGCGCACCGTCTCCACCACCGCGCGGGTCATCTCGTCAGGGGTGAGGGGTATCTCGAGGGCGATGGTACGGGCCGAACGATAGAGGCGTCCGATGTGGGCCTCGAGTTCGAACACACGCCTGTTGTAGACCCGGATGCCCTCGAAGACGCCGTCACCGTAAAGAAGGCCGTGGTCGAACACGCTGATGCCGGCCTGCTCTTTGCCGCAATAGGTACCGTTGACGAGGATCTCCATGCCGCCCCTCCTTACCCTTCTGCGCCGTCGGCCACGAAGCCGGCCACCAAGTCACCCACGTCGCTCGTACCCATGCCCATCCCCCCGGCGGCGAGCGACTCCATCTTGCTTATGGCATGGACCATGCCCTGTTCCACCCAGCCGGCCGCCTCGGGCTGCCCCAGGAAGTCAAGCATCATGCCGGCGGCGGCGATGGCGGCCAGCGGATTGATGACGTTCTGCCCCTCGTACTTGGGCGCGGAGCCGCCCATGGGTTCGAACATGCCCACCTCACCCGGCCGCAGATTGCCGCCCGCGGCCACGCCGAGGCCGCCCTGGATCATGGCAGCGAGGTCGGTGATGATGTCACCGAACATATTGTCGGTGACGATGACGTCGAACCACTCGGGGTTCTTGAGGAACCACATGCCGATGGCATCCACGTGCGCGTAGTCCCGTTTGATGTTCGGGTAATCAGCTTCGCCCAGCTCGTTGAAGACCCGCCACCAGAGATCCCAGGCGTAGGTGAGCACGTTGGTCTTGCCGCAGAGGGTCAGTTCACCGCGGCGGTCGGCGCGGGCGGCGTACTCGTATGCGTAGCGCACGCATCTCTCCACCCCCTTGCGGGTGTTGATGCTCTCCTGAACCGCGATCTCATCGGGGGTGTCCTTCTTCAGGAATCCACCCGTCGAGGCGTACAGGCCCTCTGTGTTCTCCCTCACCACCACGAAATCGATGTCGGCCGGGCCCTTGTCCTGGATGGGTGTCCACACCCCGGGGAGCAACTTGACCGGTCGCAGGTTGATGTAGAGGTCGAGTTCGAAACGGGCTTTGAGCAGGATGCCCTGCTCCAATATGCCGGGAGCTACGTCAGGGTGGCCGATGGCACCCAGGAAAATGGCGTCGTGGGCCCTCATCTCGGCTATCGCGCCGTCGGGCAGAAGCTCACCGGTACGCAGGTAGCGCTTCGCCCCGAAGTCGTAGTGCGTCAGATCATAGGTGAAGCCGGCGCGCGCAGCGGCGGCCTCGAGCACCTTCAAACCCTCGGCTACAACCTCCGGGCCGGTGCCGTCACCGGGTAGGACCGCTATCTGGTAGTGCATTCCGGTTGCTCCTTTGCCTTGAGATAGGGAAGCAGTCCGCCGGCCGCAACCAGCTCCTGCATGAACGACGGAAGTGGGTCGGCCTTGAACTCAGTGCCGGTGGCGAGATTCTTGATGACCCCCGTGCCCAGATCGACCTCCAGCCGGTCGCCCTCGGACGTGCCGTCAACGGCCTCGGGGGCCACCAGGATGGGTAGACCGGTATTGAACGCGTTGCGGTAGAAGATGCGGGCGAAGCTCTTGGCGATCACCACGGGCACGCCGGCTCCCTTGATGGCGAGGGGGGCGTGCTCCCGGCTCGAGCCGCAGCCGAAGTTCTCCTCAGCTACCAGAATATCGCCCGACGCCACCTTGCGGGGGAAGTCCGGATCGGCGTCCTCCATGAGATGCGCCGCCAGCTCCTCAGCCGTCTTCATGTTCAGATAGCGAGCCGCGATGATGAGGTCGGTATCGACATCCCGCCCGAAAGTCCAGGCCCTACCTGCAAACGCGCTCATGCCGCCCTCCTTCCGCGGGCCGGCTTGTCCAGCCCCAACTGTCCGGGCGTGGTGATGTAGCCGGCGACCGCACTCGCCGCTGCCACGTACGGCGCCGCCAGGTACACCTGCGAGCCGGCGTGGCCCATGCGCCCCACGAAGTTGCGGTTGGTGGTGCTCACCGCCACCTCACCTTCGGCGAGAATACCCATATGGCCGCCCAGGCAGGGGCCGCAGGTTGGCGCCGACACCACTGCCTCGGCCGCCACGAAGACTTCGAAGAGGCCCTCCTCCATGGCCTGCTTCCACACAGCCTGGGTGGCGGGGATGACGATGCAGCGGACATCTTTGTGGACGGTGCGGCCGCGCAACACCTCGGCCGCCATGCGCAGATCCTCGATACGCCCGTTGGTGCAGCTGCCGATGACCACTTGGTCCACCCGCACCGAATCGAGCTCCGACGCGGCTTCGGTGTTCGAGGGAAGATGCGGCTTGGCCACCATGAGGGGCACTTCGGCGGCGCGCCACTCGTACGTACGTGCGTACTCCGCATCGGGGTCTGAGGAGAAGTAGACCGGCTCTCTGCGGAAGCGGCCCTCGACGTAGGCGCGGGTCACTTCGTCCGGCGCAATGATGCCGCTCTTACCCCCCGCTTCGATGGCCATATTGCAGATGCTGAACCGTGAGTCCATGGAGAGTGCCTCGACCGCCTCGCCCGCGAACTCCATGGCCTCGTAGAGGGCCCCATCCACCCCGATGCGCCCGATGAGGTAGAGCACCACGTCCTTGCCGGTGACCCACGGATCCCACTCACCCGAGAACTCGAACCTCACCGACTCCGGCACGCGGAACCACACCTTGCCGGTCGCCATCGCGCCCGCGAGGTCGGTCGAGCCCACCCCGGTGGCGAACGCGCCCAGGGCGCCGTAGGTGCAGGTATGCGAATCGGCGCCGATAACGCAGTCTCCGGGACCAACCAACCCCATCTCCGGCAGGAGCGCGTGTTCCACCCCCACCCGGCCCACATCGTAGAAGTGCTCGATGCCGTGGCGGGCCACGAACTCACGTATCTGCTTCACGAGTTCGGCCGATTTGATGTCTTTGTTGGGAGTGAAGTGGTCGGGGATGAGCCCGATGCGTCCCGGATCGAACACCTCACAGAAACCGGCCTTCTCGAACTCGTCGATGGCGACCGGTGCAGTGATGTCGTTGCCCAGGCAGAAATCGACCCGGGCCATGATGAGCTCCCCGGGCGAGACGTGGTCTCTGCCCGCCGCTCGGGCGAGGATCTTCTCGGTGATGGTCATACCCATGGAGGATACGTCTCCCAACTGTCTTGGTGTGCCGGATCGCGTGAAATCAGGGTACCGCCTGACGATGAGTGCAGTGCCGCTTGAGGGCGGAAGGCTTCAGAATGCCGGGCTCTGTATGTCCACTCGCTCCCCCTAGCGGGGGATGATACGGCAAAGAGGACTCGGCGCCTCCGGCGAGGCGGCGGGAGAGGTGTGGAAGCTGTGAGCATCATGCGCCATGTAAGCGCAATAGTTTAGAGAACCGCAGGCATTCGTGCAACTTTCCCGCGAGCACGCACAGGCGGGCTCCGGCCGGCCGCACCTGCCACCCCCTCGCCCGCGGCTGCTACCATTCCCCCATGGAGAACGGCACCGAGAAGAGCAGGGACACGAGGGCGGTAGCACTTCTCGACAACCCCCGCACCCGCGCCCCGCTCATGGTGGTCATCATGCTCACACCCCTCCTTCTCGTTCTTCCCCTCCTCGCCCTCTGCGCCTTCCTCGTGTCCAACCTCGTGGTGTCACGCGGCGGCAACGCACACAGCGTAGAGGGCGTTCCCGAGGCTCCCCACGCCTATGTGGCCATCGTGCTCGGTGCACGGGTGTACCCAAACGGTAATCCCTCCCCCATGCTCGTCGACCGCCTCGAGACCGGGTTCGAACTGTACCGCACCGGCAAGGTGCAGAAGATCCTCGTTTCCGGAGACCACGGGCAGCACCGCTACGACGAGACCAATACAATGAGGAACTACCTTCTCGCGCGGGGCATGCCCAGCGAAGACGTATTCATGGATCACGCCGGCTTCAGCACATACGACACCATGTACAGAGCGAGAGAGGTCTTCCTGGTCAAGGACGCGCTCGTGGTGACCCAGCGCTTCCATCTCGCCCGCGCGGTCTACACAGCCAGGCGCCTGGGTCTGGAGGCGGTGGGTGTACCGGCCGACCTCAGACCGTACGCCGATGAGCGCCGTTTTGTGGTACGGGACTGGTTCGCCCGGGTGAAGGCCTTCTTCGACGTCAACGTGTTGCGACCCGCCCCCCGGTACCTGGGCCCGGTCATTCCCATCACCGGCGATGGGCGGGCCACCGAGGGGTGAAGTGCAGCCCTGGAACGCTGCGGCATTCTCGGCTATGATTGGCACGCAGCGTACCAAAGCTGCGCTTATGTGCCCGTCGGCCACGTCCCGCCCGGCCCACAGCGCGAAGGACGCGCGCGGAACAGCCGGGCACCCGGCGCATAGAGCGGTCACATCCACGGCTGCCTGCTCCCCGGGCCACGCGCCCCCACAGCCTGCCGTGCTACTTGGCCGCTGCCTCGCTCTCCCCATTGAGAGCACACACCTGAGCGACAGACCAGGAGACGGCGCCTCCGGGCATAGAGACACGCTCACACAAACATGCTGCGGGCAATCCGTCCACCCGCGGAGGAGTCAACGCACCATGGCCGAACTTCTTGCGGTTCCATCCATCCGCCAGCAAGAGCAGACCTTTCCCGAGGTAGTGGCACGTTTCTCGGTGTTCGAGCCGGTGAACCGCGTGTGGTTCGCGTGGGAGTCCGAACCGGTTCGTGACTGGGGACTCTCGGAGAGGCCGCTCGCCATAGATGGGGACAACACCGTGACCGTGGCCGTGCGGGTTCCCGTGCTGCGCTTCATCGGCTCCTCGGAGCCGGTCATCCTCAAGCTGATACTGCGCCCCGACCTCTTCGGAGGAGAGATCTGGACGGGCTTCTTCAGCCCCGAACTCGACGGGCGCGGGGGCATGGTACTCAAAGAATTGCGCGAGGCGGACGATCACCCCGTGGCCGAGCTCGGGGCACTCGACGACGCCTGAGAGGCGCGCCGTGGTGGTACAACATCGATCCCGGGCCCACACACGACCGGCGGACGTGCGGGGGGCGGCGGTCTCCGGGGGAGACCGCCGCCCCCCGCACTCACCGTAATGTCCGCTGAAGCTCAGGCGCCCGGTTCCACCATGATCTCAACCGAGAAACTCTTCTCCACCGACTTGTCGGGTCCCACATAGTCGAGCGTCAGTTCCGTGCCTCCCTCGGCACGCGCCTCGAATGTCCACGTGAACATCCCCCCCGCGCCCACGGCGTCAGAATCGGCCCTGAACTCGGGTTCGGGGGTGTCCAGCTTGATGACCGTGTCATCGTAACCGGCGATCTCCCACGCAAAGCCGGTGCTGGCGTTGCCCTCCAGTTTCAGCTTGATGGTGTAGCCGGGAGCCACCCGGACGATGCTTCCGTCGCGATCCTCTGTTATCTCGACAACTTCGTTCTCAGCGGCCTTGGTCGTGGTGGTCGTCGATCCACATCCCGCCGCCAGGCCCACAAGAAGCCCGACCACCACGAGAGCACTCACCGTCACCCACACCCTCTTCGCACCCAGTGCTTTCACCAGACCCTCCTTGCCTCTCGCACGCGGCATTCGCCAATTCTCGTGTGTGATATCGGCGCGACACGCCTGAGAGTTGAGAGTGATCGTGCCGGCGATGCGATGCCTTGCGATGCCATGCGGAATGCGGCACCGCCGCTTCCCACCGGGGAAGCGGCCTCAGCTGTGGCCTGCCGCCGTCCGCGGCTGCGCGTGACAACCCTTCTTGCGCCTCGGCAGTCCCGCCTCACCACCGTCCGCCTTGTGCGCGGCCACCCGTCCGCCCACCGCGGCCCTGTGCGACCGCCGGTCTCGCGCGCGATTACCAGCCGGCGGTCGGTGTGATTTTTTGAGCCATCTTATACAAGCTGTCGCCGTACACGGTGCTCGCCGCCCACCTGCCGGTGAGATCCTGTACGATACGACACCCTCCCGGATGCGGCCTCCCGCACCCCAAGTGATTGTTGAAGTGCCGAGGATCACCAGGAGAAGTGGGGTCATATGAACGCACACAGTAGGGGTCGCTCACGTGATCCGGATACGTGTACCAGGCCAGATGAGCGATCTGCGCGATGACACCGAGCTCCGGAGTGGCGAATGCATTACCCTGCACACCTCCGCCCGTGGCCCCTATACCGGCATAGTTGTTCTGCTCGGGGAGTACGTCGCCCCCGTAACGGCCGAAACCGGTCTCATGGCACATCTGCACCCACGCCATGTCGGCGCGGATACCGAAGCGGCGGCCGTACTCCACATAGAGCCGGGCGAGTTCCTCGACCGAGCAGGAGAACTTCTCGGGCACACTCATGCGGCTGCTTGCGGTACGGAAGTACCTGACCAGATCGGCCGACGTGCCGAGAAAGCGCCCGTTGAGTGCAGCTGGATCGGTCCCCATGAGATTGAACAGAAGCGCCACGGCCTCCGCACGGGTGGCGCTGCGCCAGGGATACATGCTCTCGAGGGGAAACTCGCGTAGGAGACCGTGGTACTGGGCCATTCGGGCGGCCGGCCAGTGCACGGAGTCGAAGTCACCCCAGGTGGGACGGTAGGAGGAAGGCGGAGGGGCCAATGGACGGCCCGCGCCCCGCGAGGCCATGGTGATCATCTGGGCGAGCGAGATGTGCAGGCCCGGGCCGAAGAGCGCCCCGGAGGTCGATGTGGCCGCCTTCGTACCCGTGGTGATCCCTTCACGGGCGGCCGCGGCCACGTAGTTGTCGGGGAAGAGGGAGTCGGGGCCTGAAGACCGGACATCGACGAAGGGGCAGACGTCCTCTTCCGAGACGGGAATGCGCATGGCCAGGACGATCATCTTGGCGAACTGCTGGCGGGTCACCGGTTCGTGAGGACGGAACGTGCCGTCGAGGAACCCTTCTACGATACCGAGCTGGGTGAACACCTCGATCTGCAGCGCGTAGGGAGACGAACCGATGTCAGGCGGGGCGGCAGAGGCCGGCGCCGCACACAACGCCCACGCACATAGGCAGGTCATCACAACCACGGCGAGAAGGACGGGAAGGCGGCGGCGAGGCCGTTCATCCCGGCCACGAAGCATCATGCTGTTCACGTGCACGGTACTCATGTCTGTCCTCTCAGCTTCGGCCGAAACGCCCGGCAAGTTTAGCCTTCGCCCTCGCAGCGGCGACACCGCTACGCCGCCGACTCAGTAAGTCTACATGGTATCCAATGGGAAGCACGACAATCTGTGGTACCATGATGTCGCTGTCTGCCGAAGCCCCGGTATGGGGGCCGGGTGTCATCCATGAGGCGGGCCGCCCGCTGTCGTATCATCGCACTCACACCGTGCGCCCCTTGGGAAGTTGCCGGACACCGGCTGCTCCCGCAAGCCGAGAAGCCGCTTTGTGAGCGGCCAAGCAGACTGCGAGGAGGAAGGAGTCTCCATTGACCAAGGTGCAATACGTCACCCGCCTTGAGAACGTGCCCGGTTTGCCCGACGCCGACCGCGAACGCCTCCGAGCGGTGAGCGATCGCTTCGCCTTCCGTTCCAACTCCTACTACCTGAGTCTTATCGACTGGAACGACCCCGACGACCCTATTCGTAAGATCATCATCCCCGACGAGCGCGAACTGGGCGACTGGGGCAGGCTCGACGCCTCGGAAGAGAGCCTCTACACGGTTGTGCCGGGGCTCGAGCACAAATACGAGTTCACGGCCATCCTGCTCGTGAACGATCTGTGCGGGGGCTTCTGCCGTTTCTGCTTCCGCAAACGCCTGTTCATGAACGACAACGAAGAGGTCGTGCGGGACGTGGCCCCGGGTCTCGAGTATATCCGCGAGCACACCCAGCTCACCAATATCCTCCTCACGGGCGGAGACCCCCTCCTGCTCTCAACCAAACGCCTGCGCTACATCATCTCCGAGCTGCGCAAGTTGGACCATGTGCAGATCATCCGCATCGGCAGCAAGATACCGGTGTTCAACCCCTACCGCATTCTGAATGACCCCGAGCTCGTGAGCCTGCTCGGCGAGTACAGCCTGCCCCACAAGCGCATCTACATGATGTGTCACTTCAACCATCCCCGCGAACTCACCGACGTGGCTCTCGAAGCCGCAGATCGATTGGCGAAAGCGGGGGTCATTCTGTGCAACCAGACGCCGTTGTTGGCGGGCATCAACGACGACCCCGCCGTACTCGGTGAACTGCTGAACAGGCTCTCCTACGCCGGCATCGCCCCGTACTACGTGTTCCAGATGCGACCCACCCTCGGCAACGAGCCGTTCGCGGTGCCGCTCGAGGAAGCCTTCATGGCTTTCGAGAAGGCCAAGATGAGGTGCTCCGGCCTGGCCAAGCGTCCCCGTCTCGTGATGTCGCACGTCACGGGCAAGATCGAGATCATCGGCATGGATGACGAGCACATCTACTTCCGCTACCACAGAGCGGCCCAGCCCGTGGAGAAGTCGCGCTTCATCGTGTGTCGCCGCAACCCCGAGGCCTTCTGGTTCGACGACTACTCCGAGATGGTGGTCGACTACCGCATCGAGAACCCCTTCTTGGGAGCGCTCATATAGGCGCAGGCGGGTCAGAGCGCCAGCCGTTCTCGTGAGTCTAGACACCGTCACCTTCGACTTCTGGAATACCCTCTTCTCTGACGGGGGCACCGCCTTCGAGGTGCTCTCTGCACGCCGCTGCTCCCTGCTGCTGGGCGCTTTGGAGGACTCAGGCCTCAAGCCGTCGGAAAGCGAGGTGCAGCAGGCATACAGAGCAGGCTTCAGCCGGTATCTCGAGGCGTGGCAGCAAGGAATCCACTACGGCGCGGCCGAGCAGACCGCCTTCGTGTTCGAACTCTTCCAGGTCCGGCCGGCTGCTGAACTCCTGACCGATACCGTCCGGGCCGTTGAGGAGGCCGGCGTCGATCTCCCCATCCAGCCCACCGCGGGCGCCCGTGAGATCGTCGCGCTGTTATCGGGGTTGGACTTCAAGTTGGGCGTGGTGTCGGACACCGGTCTCACACCCGGCCGGATACTCCGGGAGTTCCTTGCCCGCGAAGGCATGCTCGACTTCTTTGTCTCCCTCACCTTCTCCGACGAAACCGGTTTCACAAAGCCCGACCCGCGTATGTTCCGCCGCACCCTCGCGCCCCTCGGATCACTACCGCAACGTGCCGCCCACGTGGGCGACCGCCCCGGCACCGACATCGCGGGAGCGCTGGCGGTGGGCATGTATGCCATACGGTACGCCGCCGTGGAAGACCACCCGGAGCCGCCCCTCGCCCATGCGGTCATCACGCAGCTGCGAGAACTCCCGGCTGCTCTGGCCGAGGTGACCTGCACCTCCCGGTTGACGGGGCTCCCCGCCTCCCGCTCGGAAGGCGGGCAATGCCCACCTTGAACCAGGAGGTCACGCACGGGCTGATTAGCCGGGGAGCCATCGGGGCACAACTTGCTTGAGCCGGTGGGCTCAGCCCCCGCCGGCCCGTCCCTGCCGGGCCAACCCAAGGAGATTGTGTCTGGTGCGTACCGACCACGACGACACCGCAACCGACGGTAGCGCCGTAGAAGCAGATCCCCTCGCCGAGTACCGCTCGAAGCGGGACTTCACCCGCACAGCCGAACCCTCCGGGGGCACCGCCGGCAAGGCAACCACGGCCAAGGAGCACGGCGATACCCTCGGCAGGCAGCTCTTCTGCATACAGAAGCATGCCGCCTCCAGTCTCCATTACGATCTGAGGCTGGAACTCGACGGAGTACTGAAGAGCTGGGCCGTACCCAAAGGACCCTCCCTCGACCCCAAAGACAGGCGCTTGGCGGTCATGACCGAGGATCATCCGCTGGAGTATGGCTCCTTCGAGGGCACCATACCGGAAGGGGAGTACGGCGCCGGAACGGTCATGTTGTGGGATACGGGCTGGTGGGAACCCGACACCTCGTGGTCCAAGGACTTCGCCCGGCAGCTCGAGGAGGGCGAGGCTCCCGCCGTGGGGGCCGCAGTCGCCGCGGGCGAGCTCAAGTTCGTGTTGCACGGGGAGAAACTCAAGGGCAGCTGGGTACTTGTTCAGATGAAGGGCCGAGGCGCGAAGAATTGGCTGCTCGTGAAACATAGGGACGAGGAGGCCCGGCCCGGCTACGAGGTCACCAGCGAGGAGTCGGATTCCGTGGCTACCGGGCGCACCATCGAGGAGATCGCCTTCGAGGATGACGCCGAACATACCGGCGGACACGGCACCTGACCACCGACCCTTCGAGAAACCCTCATGGCCGAAGAAAAGGCACTCGACTTCTCCCACCTCGACAAGGTGTACTTCCCCGCCGCCGGGTTCACCAAGGGTGACGTACTCGACTACTACCGCACGGTGGCCCCCCAGCTGCTCCCTCACCTGAAGAACCGGCCGCTTACCCTGGAACGCTATCCGGAAGGCGTTGACGCCGACAGCTTCTATCAGAAGAACGCCCCCTCCTACTTTCCCGACTGGCTCCGTACTGTGGCAGTCACCTACGAGCGCGCGGGTAAGACGGTCCATCACCCTCTGGTCGATGACGAAGCCGGTCTGCTGTATCTCGTGAACTTGGGCACAATCACCTTCCACACCTTCCTCTCCCGCCAACAGGACGTGGAACACCCCGATATCCTCGTCATCGACGTCGATCCCGCAGGCGACGAACCGAGCGGAAACGGCTCCGGGGGCTCCCGGCCACCCACCGACCCCCCTGAGAACGAGAGACGCATGTTCGCGCAGGCCCGAGAGGCGACCCTCATCCTACGGGAAGAACTCCGCACCCTGCAGATGGATCCACTTCTCAAGACCTCGGGGAAGAAAGGACTACACCTAGCCCTGCCCCTCGACCGCACTAGGACCCACGCCGAAGTACGCAACTCCCTGGTGGAGCTCTTCGAGCGATTGGTGGCACGCCATCCCGCTCTGCTCACCCGCGAGTTGCGCAAGGAGAAACGCAGAGGCCGAGTTTATCTGGACACGCTCCGCATGGCCCTCGGGGCCACACTCGTGCCTCCGTATGTGGTGAGGGCCACCCCCTACGCCTCCGTCTCCATGCCCATCACCTTCGCGGAACTCGAAGATGTGAAGACGGCCCGAGAATTCACCATTCTGAACGCGCCCTCTCGCCTGGCGGAGAAGGGCGACCTGTGGGCCGGGCTCGTCAGCAAAAGGAGCTGAACTCCATGGACGGCACCCACCAAGATGGACAGAGAGCCGGCGCTGCGGGAGGAGCAGACAGCGTCACCGCACTGGTATCCGGGTCCACCGGTTTCATGGGTGGAGCCATCACCCGTCACCTGCTCGCGGGCGGATTCACCGTGCGGGCCATGGGCCGGAGCGCAGAGCGCGCCCGGACGCTGATATCGGCGTGGCCGGAAGCCGCACAAGCTCTCTTGGAGGGACGCCTCTCCTTCATCTCCGCCGATGTCACGGATCCCGCCTCCCTGCCCCCCGCCGTGGAGGGCGTCGGCCTCGTGGTACAGGCGGCCCAGTTCCCCGGGGCTCCGGTGGAGGACCCCAGACGGAGATACACGTACATGAATGTGGACCGGGGAGGAACCATCAATCTGCTCGGGGCAATCGAGCGCGTGTACGGAGGATCCGGAGGTGCCTGGCCCAGAGCACCCCGCTTCGTCTATCTGAGCGGCGCCGGGGTGGAACCCGAAAGCGATTTCCCCTGGGTGCAGGCCAAACTGCAGGCGGAGAAGGCCTGCAGGAAGAGCGGGCTCGACTGGTGTATCGTACGGCCCAGCTGGACGTACGGCCCAGGCGACCGCTCCCTCAACCGCCTCCTCGGCTACACCCGCTTCCTTCCCTTCCTGCCCTTCTTCGGTGACGGGAAGGCTCTCGTGTCACCCGTGTTCGTGGAAGATGTGGGCCGCCTGCTCGCCCTGGTGGCCGCCCACCCGGAGCGGACCAAGGAGCGGACACTGCCTCTGGGTGGCCCCCAGATCCTCACGCTCAACGACTTTTTGCGCATCGCCCTCGCCGTGAGCGGCCGCTCGCATCCCATCCTCCACATTCCACTGGCAGTGGGCCGTGCTCAGGGAGCGGTCATGCAGTATCTGCCCGGCCGTCCCCTCACTCCCGAGGCGGTCGACTTCGTGGCCCACGGCGCCGTCGGCGACCTGAGGGCCCTCAAGGAGATATTCCCGGAGTTTGAACCGCTCCCCATTCGAGCCGCCTTGTCAACCTACCTTGGACCGGGCGTCGCCGGCGACCGCGGCGCCACGCCGGAAACCACGCCATAGCCGGAGAGGACACACGATGAGCGACACTCTGCGCGAGACACACGAACAGCTTCCCACCGACGCCGGCGATACGCGGCCCGTGCTCGTGACCGGTGCCACCGGCTACATAGGGAGCCACGTGGTAGAGGAACTCCTCCGCCGAGGATACCCGGTCCGCTGCACGGTGCGAAGCCGCGAGAAACTCGAGCGCTTCGCCTGGCGGGATCAGGTGGACGTGGCGGAAGCCGACGCCTTCGACATCGAGTCGTTGCCCATTGCGCTGCGCGGTATCCGTGCCGCCTACTACTTCATCCATTCCCTGCTTGGGAAAGAGCCCGACTACGCGGCCCGCGACCGGGCGGCCGCATTCAACTTCGCCTTGGCGGCCAAGGAAGAGGAGGTGCCCCGCATCATCTACTTGAGCGGGCTGGGACGCGAAGACGCCAACATCTCCGAGCATCTCTCCAGCCGCCAAGAGGTGGGCCGGATGCTCGCCTCCACCGGGGTCCCGGTCACCGAACTCCGCGCCGCCATCGTCGTCGGCGCCTGGAGCCTGTCGTTCAGGATGATCCGTTACCTCACCGACCGGATACCACTTATGATCACCCCGAAGTGGGTGCGCACCAGGGTACAGCCCATCGCCCAAGACGACGTCATCCGCTACCTGTGCGACTCTCTGGAGGTGCCGGAATCGGCGGGCATGGTGCTCGAGGTGGGGGGAGCGGACATTCTCACCTACGGGGACATGATGATGGGCTACGCGGAAGAACGAGGCCTCCACCGGGCCATGATACCGGTGCCGGTGCTGACCCCGGGTCTGTCCGCCTACTGGGTGGACCTGGTGACTCCCATCCCCGCCTCCCTGGCCCACCCCCTCATCGAGGGACTCCGAAGCGAGGTCATCGTGACCGACCACACCGCCCGGCGCCTGTTCCCCTTCGTACCCATGAACTACCGCGAGGCGGTCAAGCGGGCGCTCGAGGAGCAACCCCGGATCACCTAGAAGGGGAGGGGGTCCGCACGTGCTGCCGGGCGCGAGCTGCACAAGCACCTGGGCACAAGCAGCCCCGCGGGCAGCCGCTCACACGCAGCCCGCGGGGGCGGGTACTTCACCGCCGCTCTAGGCCGGAGGGCCCTCTTGTTCGCCCGAGCCTTCCCCCGGGGCCTCCCCGGCCCCGGGGACCGGGTGCACCACGCAGTGAGTGATGCGCCGCTCGGCGATCTCTGTCACCTCCAAGGTCAGACCGTCGTACTCCACGGCATCCCCCACCCCGGCCGGGCGCTCGAGAAGTGCCAGTACCAACCCACCCACCGTATCCACCTCGGGATGCTCGAGGTCGCGTCCGAGCAGCTCGCCGAGTTCATCCAAACGCAGGGCCCCCTCCACGGCGAGACTGCCGTCCTCGTTCCACTGGTACTCCTCTTCCCGCACCGTTTCGTCTATCTCGCCCACGATCTCGTGGAACACGTCTTCGATGGTGATGATGCCCGCGGTGCCACCGAACTCGTCCATCACCACCGCCATCTGTGTGTGGTTCTCGCCCATGGCTTCAAGCACCGTATCCAGCTTGGCCGTCTCGGGCAGGAAGGGAACGGGGCGCAGATCCGCCGGGCCGAACGACCGGTCACGCAGCATGAGACGCATGATGTCCTTCACGTGGAGCATGCCCACGATGTGGTCGAGGTTATCCTCGTAGACGGGATAGCGGGTGTGCGGCGTGGTGCGTACGATCTCCGCGAGTTCCTCGGCCGAGGCGTCCACGGGGATACCCACCACCTCTACCCGGGGTACGATGCCTTCGCCTGCGGTGAGCTCCCCGAAGTCGAGCAGCTCCCTGACCACTCTGGCAGACTCCGGTCTGATAAGGCCCCTCTCGAGGGACTCATCCACGATGAACTGCAGCTCTTCGGGCGTGCAGAAGTGATCGTGGGTGATACCCCGCTTCACTCCGAGCAGGCGGAGCACGCCCGTACCGATTCCATTCAAGAGGAGCACGAGAGGATAGAGCAGGCGGTAGAGCATCACCATGGGGGGAACGATGGTAAGCGCCGACCGCTGCGGATAGAGCAGGGCCAAGGACTTGGGGAGCATCTCGCCCAAGACGATGTGGAAGTAGGTGAGAAAGAGCACGGCGAGTACGCTGGCCAGCGTGTGAACGCCCACCCAACCTGCCAATCCGGCCGGCTCCAGCCATGAGGCGATGAGTGCGGCGAGTTCGTGCTCCCCGTACATGCCGAGCCCCAGGCTGGCCGCCGTGATACCGAGCTGGGCAGTGGCCACGTAGCGATCCTGCCGCCGCGGATTGTGTAGGATGCGGCTTACGATGCGGGCGGCCCAACGGCCCTCCCGGGCCATACTGTCGACTGAGGCCCGAGGCACCCCCACCAGTGCGAACTCCGCGGCTACGAACACCGCGTTCAGCAGGATGAGCATGGCGATGATCAGCAGGGGAAGGACGACAGTCATGCCTCTTCCTCCTCCACCGCCACCGGGCGGGCCCGCACCGAGCTCACCGCGTGCTTCACCACCTTCTCCACCTCGACCTCGACCCCGTCGATCTCGAGGAGTTCCCCTGCCGCAGGCAGGTGGCCCAGCCGTTCGGTCACGAAACCCCCCACGGTGACCGCTTTGCCCTTCCATTCCGCCCCCACCCAGGGAGCCGCCTCGTCCAAGGGTAACGCGCCGGGCAAGCGCACCCAGCCGTCGTCCAGGAGACGGGGGGAAAGACGCCCCGACTTGAACTCGTCGTTCAGGGTGCCGAACACCGCCCCTAGCACATCTTCGAGGGTGACGAGGCCGGCGAACCCCCCGAACTCGTCGACCACCACGGCCATCTGGCTGTGATGCTCGCGCAACATGGTGATGAGCCGGTCGATACGTACCGTTTCCGTCACGGCTAGAACGGGTCGCAGGAGCTCCTCGAGCGTCACCTCGGCCGCCCGCCCCGCAATGTGCAGCACGGCCACGTCGCGAGCATGGATCATGCCGATGATGTTGTCGGTGGTGTCACGATAGACGGGGAATCGCGTGAACGGGCTCCGGCTGACCGCCGCCACGATGTCCTCCAAGGGAAGGTCAGCGTCGAGCATCTCCACCTTGACCCGCGGAATCATGACGCTCTCCACCGGGCGCCCACCCAGCTTGAGCGCCTGGCGCAGACGCCGCTGCTCTACAGGTTCGAGCAGGCCGCCGTCGCAACTCTCGGCGACCAGAAGCTCGATCTCCTCGGGCGAATGGATGTGACGCGGCCGGTCCTCCTTGATGCGGACGGCCCGGAGCGCGAGGATGGCGCTGCCGTTCAGGATGGCGATGAACCAGGAGTAGAGCTTGAGTGAGATGCGCATGGGCCACGCGGTGAGAAGAAGCACCTTGGCCGGAAACTGCAGCGCAAGGGATTTGGGCACCAACTCGCCCAGGATGACCTGCAGGGTCACAAGTCCGATGAGCACGATGAGCGAGGCAGCGCCCCAGGCGGCAAGATCCTCCAGACCCCCCATGCGGGCGAGCACCGAGGCCAGGTCTCTCGCCACAGTTGCCTGTCCGAAGGCTCCGAGTACCAAGCTCGACAGGGTGATGCCGATCTGGCACCCGGCGACGAAACGATCGAGCAGCCGCGAGTCCTGCACCACCGGGAGCATCCACACCGCAGAAGGACTGCCGGCCCCGGCCAGCTGCCGCACCATGGTACGCCTCACGCTCACCGCCGAGAACTCAGCGGCAACGTAGAGCGCGTTGGCTCCGATGAGGAGGGCTATCACCGCCCAGTGGAGTGGGTTCACGAAATGACAGCGCTACCTTGTCGTGCGCTCACGTGTGACCCCCCGACGCATCCGACCTCCTCACCGACCGCGCACATCACTGCAGCTCGTGCGAGTGGGGATGCGAATGAGCCCGACCGGGCTCGCTGCCGGTCTCTCAGCAGCCCGGCTCGCCCGGATGGCCGCAACAAGAACTGCGCGTGCGGATCTTGATCCACGTGTTTCTCACCGTGAGATGAAGCTTGCGCGAGAGGGGCATGGGCTGCCGCCAGTTACTCAGTACGCTGCGAAGTGAAGGCATCGGTCTTCCCCGAGACTTCCTGACCCCGGCGCTCTCTAGCCGGGAGGCCGAAACAGGGTGATGGTGTACGCCTGCACGAGGCCATCGGGCCCGTTCACCGAAGAATCGTACTCCACCACCACGTCTTTGTTGAGCAGGAACAACAGCTTGTCGACCAAGCAGTTCGCCTTCGACACATAGAACACATGGTCGCTCACGTCGTCGGAGACGTGAACGTTGAAGCCTCCCGCACTGCGCGTGATGGACTTGAGACGGCCCAACACAGCGACCTTCTCGGAGACAACCGGAGCCTGCTGCCCGTCATCTTCGAGCGGTTCGGGCACCTGGCCGAACTCCGTCTGCCAGAAGTCTTCAAAAGCCTTCTTGGCTGCCCACTCCACCCTCTCGGCGAACTTCTCCCGCAGCAGGTCGGCCTTCACCCTCTTGCGATAAGGAGATTCGCCTTCGTCCCGCCGGTACATATCGGAGAGAGCGATGAAATACGCCTCGGCGGAGAAGACGAGCTCGCGAGACTTGATCATCTCCCGCAGAATGTCGGGAGTGGCATTGATGATCTGATCGTTATGCATGGTATCTCCGGCCTCAGCTCACTTCTCGACGTTGATGCTGGTCACCATTGCTAATGTATCGTCAAAACCCGGCGCGAACAAGTAAGGAGCACCGGCCCCGTGGAGGGAACGTCGGCTTCCCCCCGGCGCCTCGACCCGCGCGCCTCTCTGCGATTCTCTTGGCCCCTCCTCACGCGCCTCGCAGGAGGCGCCGGCTCATGGAGGAGTCAGTCCTCCGCCTCCAGGCTCTCCGGCAGCCCGAACAGGTCGTCGAGCACGAAGTGGGGTGTGACCTCGGCGGCGGCAAGATCCTCCCTTGTGGCCACCCCCGTCAATACCAGAGCCGTCACCATACCCGCACCCAGTCCGAACGCGATGTCGGTTTCGATCCTGTCGCCCACGAACAGGGTCTCCCCGGAAGGTACGCCCGATGCTTCAGCCAAGACCTCAGCCATCGCCAGACCCGGCTTCCCCACCACCACCGGCTCGACAGAGGTGCATGCCGCCACCGCCGCCACCACCGAGCCTCCACCCGGGAGAACACCGTGTTCCGTGGGGATGGTCACGTCGGCATTGGTGGCCACGAACAAAGCGCCGGAGAGCACGGCGTGCTGCGCCGCCGCCAAGCCCCAATAGGTGAACGACCTGTCAAGGCCCACAGCCACCGCCCCCGGAACCGGTGTGGTTCTCGCTTCGTAGGCGTGGAGTTCCTCCAGGGTGCCAGGCACGTGCTCCGCGGGAAGGCCCGCCTCTCGCAACTCCCTACCGAGGCCCTCCTCCCCCACGTACAGCACCGCTTCTCCGGCAGCCAGCCTGCCCGCAACGTAGCGGGCAGCGGCCCACGCGGAACCCACCACCTGACCGGTCTCGGCGGGCAGGCCCATATCACTCAGCTTGCGAGCCACCTCTGACCGGTGCATGGTCGAGTTGTTGGTGACGAAACGTACCTGTAGCCCCCGTCGATCAAGGTACTCGAGGGCTTCGCGTGCCCCGGGCACCGGCCGGCTGCCGCGATAGAGCACTCCATCCAGATCGAAGGCCACCAGTTTGATCCTGCCCGCCATATCGAGGCCGCCTCCACGACCGCTTTCCCGTCTCCACCTGTGTGTGCCCCGCCGCACCGGCAGGCGCGGACATCGTTTCCCACCGTTCACTGTCTTGGTGGACTGGTTCCCATATGTGCGACTCCTCACACCAAGTGGAGAGCCCGGGCGATCCGGGCCACTCCCACGAACGCCAAGTCGATGGCGGCGGCAGGGCACAGTTCATGGCAGCAGAAGCACCGTATACACAGAGAGTCGTCCACACGCGCAAGATTGCCACGCACAGTGATGGCCCCCTTGGGGCAGGCCCGCTCGCAGGCCCGGCAGGCAATGCAGCGGCCTTCGCGTGGACGCGGCCGGGGGTTGAGGGCCCCCCGGGCCACAGGCAGCAGCACACCCGAGAGCCCGCGGAACACGCCGAACCCCAAACGGTCCCCCTCCCGGGGCGAAGGGAGGGCAAGGCCGTCCCCGTCCAGGCCCTCGAAGTCTTCGCCCACGATCTCCACCGCCTGCGGATCTGCCCCGGGGAGACCCCGCTTCGCGGCCTGCACGAGTACCGGCACCCGCTTGGCATCGATGCCCGCCAACCGGCAGGCTACAGCGTCGAGCGCCACCGGATCGGCCGAGGCCAGGAGGGCACCCACGAACCGGGGCCGCCCGGCGGTACCGGGGCCGTCGCCTTCGAGAGCACACACGGCATCCATGAGCGACACACGGGGCCGTATGAACGACGCCACGTCGAGTAGCATATCCGCGAAGCGGGAAGGGTCGGCTAGTTTGGCATGGTAGCCGCCCTTGGACATACCCGCAATGAGGCCGAAGAGATTCTTCACCGCTCCGGTGTAGGTCATGAAGGTGTGAGTCTTGAGCTTGCATACCGAGACGAGCCCTTCCACCTCGAGTGCCGCCGTGAGTACATCGAGGCGCTTCATGAGGCTGCCGGAGGGATGGGGGGTGCCGACACCCACGTTGTTGAGGCACACCTCGAGCTCAAGGCGCTGCACCACATCCCAGATACCGGTGCGCTCATACACATGCCGGAGCGCGCGTGCTGAGTTCGCGAATGCGACTCCGGGGCTCTCCATGACTACCGGAGAGGCTCCCGCCTCGCGCATGCGCACGGCCACCTGCTCCACCACGGCCGGATGTGTGGTGATGGCCTTCTCCGGCGGTACGGCCATGAGCAGGTTGGGCTTGAGCCCGATCCTCTCTCCCGCCGCCACGAACGACCCCATGCCGCCGAGCGGCCGCAGCACAGCCCCCACCGCCCGGCCCACCTCGTGAGGCGCATACGAGGAACAGCGGACCACCGACACGGTGGAGCCACCGGATGAGGCGGCGCACGCGCTCATCGGCCGCCACCGCCGCCCTGGTCACGCGGCCGGCAAGGTTTGGCGGCCGGCCCACGCGGTAACGTACCAGCATACGGTCCGCACCCTCTACTACCTCTGCACACAAGGAGCCTTTCTCTATGGAGCGAGTGAAGTTCACCACGACGTTTCTCACCAGGATACAGGTGACCGAGACAGTGTCCAGTTTCCGCTTTGAGAAGCCCGAAGGATTCACCTACCTGGCCGGCCAGTGGTTCAAGATCACCGTGCCCTCCGCCCAGGGCCCCCTCAGCAAACCCTTCACCTACTCGAGTTCTCCCACCGAGCCCTATCTACAGCTGAGCACCCGCCTCAGCGGGTCGGAGTTCAAGAACGCGCTGGCGGCTCTCCAGCCCGGCAACGAAGTGGAGATGCAGGGGGTGTACGGCAACTTCACGCTGAAGGACGATCTGAAACGGCTCGTCTTCCTGGCGGGCGGCATTGGTGTCACCCCCATAAGGAGCATCCTGCGCTATCTGTCCGACACGGGCGGAACCCTACCGATCACGGTCTTCTACGGCAACATGACGGTCGATGACATCCCCTTCAAGGGGGACTTCGACGAGTTCGAAACCGCCCTGCCCTCGCTGAAGGTGGTGCACGTGATCTTTGATCCGCCTGCCGACTGGGAGGGCCACCAAGGTTACATCACCGCCGACGTGGTGAAGGCAGAACTCGAGGATCCCACCGCCTGGACGTACTATGTGAGCGGCCCGCCGCCCATGATCGAGGCCATGAAGAAGGTCACCGACACGCTCGGGCTTCCGGAGCAATGCCTCGTCGTGGAGAGCTTCGGCGGCTCCAAGTAGGAGAAGGGCGCATCCAGGAAGCCGAAGGCGGGCCTGAGTGGTGTGGGCGGCCGGGGGGTCACCCCCGGCCGCACCCCGAGGAGCCGCTCAAGAGAAAGATCCGCCCCCGCCCAGTCGCGGCAGGCACAGCGGAGCCCCCGGCCCCGTTGCCGGAGCGCTCGCACCTCAGGGCATCTGCTCCAGTATCTGCCTCAGCACCCGGGGCAGGATGCCCCCGTGCCGGTAGTACTCCACCTCCGCCTCCGAATCGAGCCTGGCCGTCACCTCGAAGCGGCACACACCGTGCGGCCCGGTTGCCTCCACCTGCAGGGCTGCGTGCGGAACGAGGCCTTGAGCGATGCCGCGCACGCTGATCTCCTCCTCACCGGTGAGCCCCAGGGTGGCTGCATCTTCGCCCGGGGCGAACTCGAGCGGCAGAATGCCCATACCCACCAGGTTGCTCCGGTGGATACGCTCGAAACTCCGCGCGATCACCGCTCGCACGCCGAGGAGCGCCGGGCCCTTGGCCGCATAGTCGCGCGAGCTACCGGTACCGTACTCCCTGCCGGCGATGACCACCAGGGGCATACCCGCCTCCCTGTAGGCCATGGCGGCATCGAAGATGGGGAGAATGCGCCCAGAAGGACACAGCACGGTATAGCCGCCCTCGCGCCCCTCGAGCATGAGGTTGCGGATGCGGACGTTCGCAAACGTGCCTCGCATCATCACCTCGTGGTTACCACGGCGGGCGCCGAACGTATTGAAGCCGGCCGGCTCCACCCCTCTCTCGCTCAAGTAGCGGCCCGCCGGGCCGTCCACGGGAATGGAGCCCGCCGGCGAGATGTGGTCGGTGGTGATGGAGTCTCCAAAGACGGCAAGAACACGAGCGCCTACCAGATCTTGGGCTGGAGCTGGTGTGGGTGCCACCTTCTTCAGGAAAGGCGGTTCCCGCACGTAGGTGGAGTCGAGTTCGAAGTTGAAGAGTGCGCCCCCGGGTACGGGCAGGCTCTCCCAACTCGGGTCGCCCTCAAGGACCTCCGCGTAGGCCCCCTCGTAGAGGCCCTTACTCGAAGAGGCGGCGACCAGGGAGGCTACCTCTGCATCCTCGGGCCACACATCTCTCAGGAAGACATCCTCCCCCCGGTCGTTCCTGCCCAGAGGTTCACGAGTGAGATCGGTCTCGACCGTTCCGGCCAAGGCGAAGCCCACCACCAACCCCGGTGAGGCCAAGTAGTTGGCCCGCACGAGCGGATGGACCCGGCCTTCGAAGTTGCGATTGGCGCTGACCACCGCGGCCACCGCCAGTTGGTGGCGCTGTATGGCTTCGCTCATGACCGGGTCGAGCGGGCCGCTGTTGCCGATGCAGGTGGAGCAACCATAGCCCACAACGTGGAACCCAAGGGTCTCGAGCGGAGCGAGAAGCCCCGCCTGCCGGAGATACTCCGTCACCACTCGCGAACCCGGAGCGATGCTCGTCTTGACCCAAGGCTTCACATTCAACCCGGCGCGCACCGCGTTCCGCGCCACCAGCGCCGCCGTGATCATGGCTGCAGGGTTGGAGGTGTTGGTGCAGCTGGTGATGGCGGCGATCACCACCGTTCCGTCGCACAGCTTGAGGCTGCCCGAGGAGAGGCACACCTCGGTCTCACGTGCGGCCTGGCCGCTGCGCCCAGCCGCAGCGGCCAGCGCGGGCAAGCTCTCTGCGAAGCTCTCGCCCACTCGAGGGAGTGGCACCCTATCCTGAGGCCGCCGCGGACCGGCCAGGCTCGGCTCGACTTCGGCCAGGTCGAGTTCCACCACCTGCGAGAACTCCGGGTCGGCTGCGCCCGCCTCCCGGAACATGCCCTGTAGCCGACTGTAACCCTCCACTCTTGCAATGAGTTGTGCACTGCGGTCTGTCTGCAATAGATACTCCAGAGTGGCATGGTCGACGGGGAAGAACCCCGTGGTGGCCCCGTACTCGGGAGCCATGTTGGCCACGGTGGCCCGGTCGGGAAGCGATAGTGCGTCCACCCCCTCGCCGAAATACTCGACAAAGCGTCCCACCACCCCCACCGAGCGGAGGAGTTCGGTGAGGGTGAGTACGAGATCGGTGGCCGTCACACGGGGGCGCAGCCGCCCCGTGAGCCGCACGCCGACCACCGCGGGCGGCAGCATGAAGTAGGGATGCCCCAGCATCACCGCTTCCGCTTCAATGCCTCCCACGCCCCACCCCAGCACTCCGAGCCCGTTGATCATGGTGGTGTGGGAGTCGGTGCCGACCACGGTGCCGGGGAAGGCCACGAACTCACCGCCCCGCTGCTCAAGATTGACCACCGACGACAGGAATTCCAGGTTCACCTGGTGACAGATACCGGCGCCGGGAGGGAACACCGTCAGCCGCTCGAACTGATCCTGGCTCCAGCGTAGAAGCTCATACCGTTCGCGGTTCCGCTCGATCTCGAGCTGCATGTTGCGCACGAGTGCATCGGACGAACCATGGTAGTCCACCTGCACCGAGTGGTCGACCACCAGGTCAACCGGCACCGCCGGATCGACAAGGGCGGGGTCGCCCCCCTCGCGCGCCACGGCGGAACGCAGAGCGGCCAGATCGACCACACAGGGCACGCCGGTGAAGTCCTGCAGAAGCACACGCGTGGGCCGGAAGGGGATCTCGCGCCGGAACACACCCGAGGAGCTCCACTTCGCCACCTCCACGACGTCATCCTCGCTGACCACCCCGTCGCCCGCGTTGCGAAGCACGTTCTCGAGAAGCACGCGGATGCTGTAGGGCAGGCGGGCGCACTCGGTGAGCCCGGCCCGCTCCAAGGCGTCGAGCCTGGCCACCTTGGCCTCGACCCCGCCCAGCACCTCTACACTGAACGCCCCGAAGGGATCAGATGCTTTCGCCATTCCCTCTCCCGCCTGCCGCGACGGGTTCCGGCCCCGGAGCCCGTCTCCTGATTGCCCGTCGTCCACCGGGACTCTGTCGTCCACCGGGCTCAGAATACCCGTTCGGGCCTCGCCGACGCGACCTCCCTGCCTTGGACCGCGTTGTTGAGCGCCCGCATGTAGGCCTTGGCCGACGCCTCCACCACATCGATGGAGACTGCTTGGCCGGCATAGTTGTGCCCGCCCACGTCAACGGCCACCCGCACTTCGGCAAGCGAATCCTTGCCCGAAGTGACGGCCCTCACCCGGTAGTCGAGCAGGCGTCCCTGCATGCCCACAGCGTCGTCGATAGCGTAGAAGATCGACTCCATGGAGCCGCTCGAGAAGGCCTTGCCCCGTATCGTCTCGCCCTGCCTCTCCACCGTCACCTGGCTCGTGGGAATTATCTCCGAGCCGGCGGAGAGGTAGAAGTGGCCCAGAGAGAAGAGATCCTCGCGCTCTCGTATCTCTTCGCTCACGAGCGCCTCCAAGTCGAGGGCGGTGACCGTCTTCTTCTTGTCGGCCACCTCCTTGAAGCGCCGGAAGGCGTCGTCCAGCGCCTCGTCGGACAGCGTGATACCCAGCTCTGCCAGCCGGGAGCGCAGTGCGTGCCGGCCGGAGTGCTTCCCGAGCACGATGTCCGAGTCACCCAGACCGATGTCTTTTGCGTGCATGATCTCGTAGGTGGTGCGTTCCTTGAGCACGCCGTCCTGGTGGATGCCGGACTCATGCGCGAAGGCGTTCTTGCCCACCACCGCCTTGTTGGGCTGGATGTCGTACCCGGTGAGATTGGACACCAACCGGCTGGTGCGGGCGATCTCCGTGGTCACCACGTTGACGGGCCGGTTCAAGATATCCTTACGCGTGACCAGGGCCATGGCCACCTCTTCGATGGCGGCGTTGCCCGCCCGCTCACCGAGACCATTGACTGCCACCTCCACCTGCGTGGCCCCCCGTTGTACCGCGGCGAGCGAATTGGCCACCGCCAACCCCAGATCGTTGTGGCAGTGCACCGAGAGGACCACATCCTCCAGACCGGCGACGTGCTCGTAGAGGTAGTCCATGAGGGCGGCGTACTCGCTGGGCAATGTGTAGCCGACCGTGTCGGGCACGTTGATGGTGGTGGCCCCAGCCTCGACGGCCGTCTGTAGCACTTCTGCCAGGAAGGTCGGCTCCGACCGGGTGGCATCCATGGCCGAGAACTCCACATCACCGGGGCAGAGCGACGCGGCGAACTCAGTCATCTCGCGAGCCAGCTCCACCACCTCGGGCCGGGTCTTCTTGATTTGGTGCTCTAGATGGACGTCGGAGGTCGAGACGAACACGTGGATGCGGGGACGATCGGCCTCTTTGATGGCCTCCCAGCAGGTGAGGATGTCGCTTCTCACACAGCGGGCCAGCCCGCACACGGTGGCGCCCTTGACCTCGCGGGCGATGGCCTGCACCGCCTCGAAGTCACCCGGACTGGTAGCCGGGAACCCGGCCTCGATGACGTCGACTCCCAGTCGCACCAGCTGATTGGCGATCTCGAGCTTCTCGGTCATGTTGAGGCTGATGCCGGGGGACTGCTCTCCATCACGAAGAGTGGTATCGAAGAAGACCACCGGCACTCCCTCGTTGCGGCGCACACTTCCGGGTGGCGCCACCAACAGTTCCCCAGGGCTCGTGATCCCGGCGGCCTTCTGGACCGGGGCTGGTGGTCGGCCCGATGATGACGATGGCATACTGCTCCCCTCTCAAGTGACGATTGCGTAGACGGTGACGTGCCGGTAAGCGCCGGCTCTCGCGAAACTCTCCCCCTAGCGGGGGAGCAGGAGCAGGAGGGTAAGAGCCAGGCTGAGGCAGGCCAAAGCAACCCCTTGGGGAGAGGCTGACACTATGGTGGCAGGCCCGGCGTTCATGAGTGCACAGTGTAATCCAAGGGACTCCCCCGTGCAACCGCATCCGATGCCTCCCAGCGCGCGGCAGCCCTTTCACGGTGCGGCGCCATTTCCGGTATCCTTGGTCTATGAGCGAAAATGAGCACACGCTGGCCGTCTTCATCGACTTCGAGAACCTTGCCATCGGCTTCAAGCACCGCAAGGGAGACTTCGATGTGGGCATGATCCTCGAGCGCCTCGTCGAAAAGGGCAAGATCATAGTGAAGAAGGCCTACGCCGACTGGACCGTCTACGACAAGTACACCAAGGCCATGCACGAGGCCGCCATCGAACTCATCGAGATACCCCGACGGTCCATGACGGGCAAGAACTCGGCCGACATCCGCTTGGCCGTTGACGCCATGGACTTGGCATGGTCCAAGGAGCACATCGACACCTTCGTGGTGGTCTCTGGAGATTCCGACTTCTCGCCGCTCGTCTCGAAGCTGAAGGAGAACGGCAAGCACATCATCGGCCTGGGCATGAAGGCTTCCACCTCCGACCTGCTTTCCAACAACTGCGACGAGTTCATCTTCTACGAGGACTTGGAGGCGGCACCCATCACCGTCCCCTCTCCTTCGGCCGAGGAGATCCCCGCCAAGAAGCGGGAGGTCTTCGACCTCCTGTTCGAGTCGATCGCGGCACTCATTCGTGAGAACAAAGACCCCATCTTCGCCTCCATGGTAAAAGACACCATGCAGCGCAAGCGGCCTTCGTTCAACGAATCAGGCTTCGGGTACCGCAACTTCAGCGACCTCTTGGAAGATGCGCAGAAGCGTGGCTACATCAAGCTTCGCCGCTCACGCGCCGCCGGAGGAAGCTACGTGGTCGACGGCTTCACCAAGTAGTTCTCCCGCCGTTGTGGCGGCAGGCTGTTGCGGGAGCTCGGGGTCTCCGGGCGGCGGTCGCGCGGCACTCAGGCAATCCCCGATTGTGCTCAGCCGTCCCCCCCGTCCCCCAGTTCACCGGCCTTACGCGCGTTCCGATGTACCCGCGCCGAGAACTCCTCCACCACGCTGAGAAGGGACAGGTCCAACGCCCCGAGCGTTTGCGCGGCGATGTCTTCGGGCACCCCGCCGTAGAAGGCCTCGGCCACACCACCACAGATGCAGGCCAGGGTATCGGCATCGCCGCCCAGAGAGATGGCATTGCGAATGGCATCCTCGAAGCCGGTGGAGTCGAGAAACGCCACGATGGCCTGCGGTACAGTTCCCTGGCAGGTCACATCGAAGACATAGGTGGGCCTGATGTCATCACAGGTGAAGGACAAGTCGTAGCCGAACCGCCGCTGCACCTGCCCCCGTATCGCCTCCTTCGATTCACCCTGCCGGGCGAGAAACGCAGCTGTTGCCGCCGCCTGCGCGCCCTTGATACCTTCGGGGTGTGAATGGGTGACGGCCGTGAACCGGCAGGCGGCATCCAGCACCTCGTCGAGGGTCTCATACCAGAAGGCTACCGGGCTGATGCGCATGGCTGCTCCATTGCCGTAGCTCTGGTAGGGAGCCGCGTCATCCGATGAGGCCCACCGGTGAAACATGCCGCCATATCCCGCTCCCGGGTACCGCCGGTAGTACTCCTTCATCGACCTCCCGTAATCCTCGCCGGTGAGGAGAGTCTGGGCCAGTGCCACGGTGAGGACCGTGTCGTCGGTGAAACACGACCATGGGGTGAACAAAGGGAAAGCCTTGGTCTTGGTGCCGGCGCTTTCATGGACCGAGCCGATTACGTCGCCGGCGATCGCGCCCAACATACGAATCCCCCCCTCACACTCCGCGACCTCGACGTGCGGAACCTCGCTGGAGTAACGCGATTGAGCCGTCTTCCGGCTTCAATCGTCCTCCGGTTTCACACCATGAGTGTAACCCTCGCCGGAACGAATCGACGCTCCCGCGCCCGACGACTCCTTGACGGGGCGTGGCGGCACGTTCAAAATACGCGTATCTGCGCAGATATGTTGATAGAGAGGGGACGCGTCACGAAACAGGAGGCGGCACTTCTGAAAGCGGTGGCAGAGCCCACTCGTCTCGCTCTGGCCGTGCTCCTCGCCGTGCGCGGAGAGACGTGCGTGTGCATGCTGGCCGAAGCGCTGGAACAACCAGATTCGAAGATCTCCCGTCACCTCGCCGTCCTTCGGGCGGCCGGCATGGTTGAGGCACGTCGTGAGGGCACGTGGATGCACTACAGGCTCGTCGAGCCGCGAAGCGACTTGGAGCGGCGCCTACACGAATGCTTCCGCGACTCACTCGCAAACCTGGATTCGCTCAAAGCGACCCGCGAGCGACTCCTATGTGCGGTCTGCCCGAGCGAGCTCGACCCTGCGCAGCGCAAAGCCACCAAGGCGGCAGCGAGAAGAGCAGCCGGCACGCGCACGGCGGGCGGCGGCGGACGTATCGGCGCACGCACCAATCCCCTACCCGACTAAGGAGCAACGGTGGCCGAAAACATGCCCTCCCCCTCCCGCTCACACGAACAGCCTTCTCCCGGCCCCCGCGGCGGCGGCAAAGCACCGAAGGGCAACGGCAAGGGCCTGAGCTTCTTTGAGAAGTGGCTCACCATCTGGGTCATCCTCTGCATCGGCCTCGGCATCCTCTTGGGAAGACTGGCCCCCGGCCTCGCCAAGACCCTCGACGGCGCCGCCATCTTCGTGAACGAGGCTCCCGTCGTCTCCATTCCCATCGCCATCTGCCTGTTCGCCATGATGTACCCCATCATGGTCAAGATCGACTTCGCCCAGGTCATCAAGGCCGGCAAGAGCCTGAAGCCGGTAGGGTTGACGCTCTTCCTCAACTGGGCGGTGAAGCCGTTCACCATGTACGGCATCTGCACCATCTTCCTGGGAACCCTGTTCTACACCTTCATCGGCCCGGACGCCGTCGACTACGTCAAGATGCCGTTGGGTATGACCGACCTGGCCGTGGGCGACACCTACGGCGCGGGTACGGTGGTCATTCACGATGGTGTGAGGATGCTCGAGGTGCCCCTGTGGCGCAGCTACCTGGCAGGATGCATACTCTTGGGTATCGCTCCCTGTACGGCCATGGTGCTGGTGTGGGGATACCTGGCCCGTGGCAACGACGGCCTCACGCTGGTCATGGTGGCCATCAACTCCCTCACCATGCTTGTGCTCTACGGTGTTCTGGGTGGCTTCCTGCTGGGTGTGGGGTCGCTTCCGGTGCCCTGGCAGGCGCTTCTGCTCTCGGTGGGTATCTACGTCGCCCTGCCTCTTCTCGCCGGCTACTTCACACGCAGGTGGATAATCAAGGCCAAGGGGGTGGTCTGGTTCCAAGAAAAGTTCCTCCACGTGCTCACCCCCATCACGATCATCGCGCTGCTGGTGACGCTGGTCCTGCTCTTCAGCTTCAAGGGCAACGTCATTCTGGCCAACCCTCTCACCATCCTGTGGATCGCCATCCCACTCTTCATCCAGACCAACCTCATCTTCTGGCTGGGCTACGGGCTCTCCAAGGCCTTCCGATTCCGCTACCAAGACGCGGCCCCGGTATCCATGATCGGCGCCTCCAACCACTTCGAGGTAGCCATCGCCACGGCCACGATGCTCTTCGGCCTGCAGTCGGGTGCGGCTTTGGCGACGGTGGTAGGGGTACTCATTGAAGTGCCGGTCATGCTGCTTCTCGTCAAGATCTGCCTGCGTACGCAGCATTGGTTCCCCGCCAGGGACAAGGACGCGCCTGTCAATGGAGTGACCGCGGCCTGAGGCAGACACGCCATGTTCGAGAAGACTCTGGTAGCCACCGACCTGTCCGAGGCCTCCGACAGATTCATCGAGGCGCTGGACGGGCTCACCGCCCTCGGCGCGCGCGAAGCTGTCCTCCTCTACTGCTTGAACCTGCGCGATGCGGGGACCTTGGCCACTCGCCTCATGGAACTCACGAAACCCGCCTTGGCGGCCCAGGGGCGTAAGCTCCAAGAGCAGGGCTTCACGGTCACCACCGAGTTGGCCCTGGGGCTTCCTCACGTTGAAGTGAACCGCCAGGCAGAGAAACGGGAGTCCGACCTCGTGGTGGTCGGCTCGCACGGAGAGACAGGCTCGGGACGCATACTACTCGGGGGTGTGGCTGGGGCCATACTCGACAGCGCCGTCCGTCCGCTGCTCGTGGTCCGACTCAGGTTCAAGGAACTAGGGGACCGCGAGGTGTGCGAGTTCCTACGCTGCGATTTTCGCGGCCACGTACTCTTCCCCACCGACTTCTCCGCCAACACCCACCATGCCTTCGGCACCCTGGTCGGGCTCGCCGAACGAGGCGCGACCGAAATCACCCTCTTTCACGTCCGCAGTGCCGGGGGGACGTGTCGCCCGTGGCCATGGGCAGCCAAGGGCGTGGTTATGTCAAGGAGTTCTTCCTGGGCAGCGTGAGCCACGAGGTGGCGAGGTGGTCGAGAACCGCTCCTGTATTGCTCATACCACATTCCTCGTCTCACTGCTCGCGCCACCTCCGGGACAGGCCCGGCCGTAAACCGCCCCTGCGTCCGGACGCGGCCTGCGCCGCCCCTCGCTCGGGCTCCGCGGCGGCTACCTCCTGCTCGAGAAGCGGCAGCAGACGCTGCTCCTGCATGTAGATGTGGCGATGAATGTCCACATCGAGCTCTCGAAGAACCGAGAACAGACGACCTCGGCAATCGGAGCCGACACCACCCGCAGAAGCCGGCATTTCTCCAGCTGACAACTGCTCGCCGTGCGGATCGGCAAACCCGTCCGAACGCGGCGTCGGCCGCGGAGCCACCGTGTAGTCGAACGTAGTTGCGCGGAGAGACGCGAGAAGCCGCCGGAGCTCTCCGTGCTCTTCAGCCAAGAAGGACCGCCACACGGTAAGCAGACCAGCGGGAACATGAGGTTGCTCCGGCAACTTCAGAAGGCCTCGTATCTCCTCTGCCAGATGGTCGGCAAAGACCTCTCGAAGACGCGCGAACAGGCGGCCCACCTCATAGAGATCGGGGTATCGGTCGGCGCACTCGATCAGCGCGCTCCGAAGCAGAGCGCCGGCGAGCGCCATGTTGTTGTTGGTGCCCCTCCCATCCACTTCTTCAATGAAGTGGGCTATATCGGAAGGCCTCGACGAAAGCCAGAGGTGTTCTCTGTCGTACACCGCACCATCCCGTCTGTTACTGCGAAGACTCCTTGTCCTCGGATTCGTCTGGAATCTCCTCTATGGCGACTCCTCCTCAGCCCGAACCTGAAGAACCACCACACGCCGCCTCGAATGCCCCCAGAATGTCCTGCTTCTTCCTCTCTTACTCCCACTCCACCGGTTGGTCTCCGGTCACCTCGATGCCCTTCATCACCTCCACTCCTTCCTTACCCATTGCCCCTGCCTTGAACTCATGAAGTGCCCACCCTACGCGGTGAAGGCGAAGACAAAGCCGCCGGCGGTGGCTACCACCAGGATGCTCGGCACGAACGCCCCCACCACACGGGGCTTGAACAAGCCAGCCGGCATGCTGACCTCGGGAATACCGGCCCCGGCCCCGCCGATGATGAGTGCGATGACCGCTCCCCGAAGAGCCCCGAAGACGTAACCCAAGGGCGAATTCCTTCGATCGAGAACCCGCCCCACCTTGTCTTTGGGCACCAGATACACGCAGCGGCCGCGACGGTGAGCCGGAGAGGATCACCCGGTGCCTTGAATCCCGTGGCACGTCCGTCCACGTCACCTGAGGCATGCGCAGCCAGGAACCGCCGGCATCAACCCGACTTGGCTTCCTTATCCACCGCAGTGGCGATCATGGTCGTGATCTCAGCCACACCCGGCACCTTGCCGGCGATCTGCACCTCCCCGTCGATGGCAAGCGCCGGCGTCATCATGACTCCATACGACATGATGGCCTCGAGATCGGTCACCTTCTCCACCTGAGCGTCGATCCCCAGGGCACCCACCGCTTCCTTGGCATGTGCCTCGAGCTTGTTGCACTTGGCGCAACCCGTACCCAAGATCTCTATCTTCATCTCAGCAACCTCCTCAGAACACGTTGTCACAGCAGTCCTTGCGAATCAGCGCCGACCCGCTCACCCCACCACGGCACCGAACACCAGGCCGGACACGGTGGCCATCACCACTACCAACACCACGAACACCGCCGTCTTCTTCGTACCCATGACCGAACGAATCACCAGCATATTGGGAAGGCTGAGCGCCGGGCCGGCAAGAAGCAGCGCAAGTGCCGGGCCTTTGCCCATTCCCGCCCCGAGCAGACCTTGGACGATCGGGACCTCGGTGAGCGTGGCGAAGTACATGAAGCTCCCGGCCACTGAAGCGAAGAGGTTGGCAAGAAGCGAGTTGCCGCCCACGGCCGCCCCAACCCACTCCGAGGGAATGAGCCCCTCTTCGCCCGGACGTCCCAAGAGAAGGCCGGCCACGAGAACGCCGAACAGAAGGAGCGGCAGAATCTGCTTGGTGAAGTCCCAAGAGGAGTCGAACCAGTCCGAAGCTTCCCCCTTGGTCGTGGTGGTGATGACCGCCAACCCCACCACTCCGGCGGCGAAGGCAATCTGTGGATACGCGGGCACCACCAACCCCAGCACCAACACCGGAGCCGTCACCGCTGCCACCTTCCACCAGGCCATGCGAATCATGAACACGAGGATGAAGGCCAGTCCCAGCGCCGCCACAGCGGTGAGTATCCACTTGACGGCATAGACCGCGTACCAGAACCCCGTGGTCTCCACCGGCCTACCCCAATTGGCAAACACCAAGATGGCGATGAGCGAGGCGAAGAAGAGGGCGTTCTGGTAGAGAGGCCGGGAGACGTCCGGCGTGATGGCCGTGCGGGCGGCCTTCGCCTTCTCTCGTTCCTCCCTCCTGAAGAAGACGTGCATGAGCAGGCCTATGATCACGCTGAACACTATTGCACCCGCGGCCCGGGCCACCCCCAGGTCGAGACCCAGAATGCGGGCGGTCAGGATGATGGCAAGCACGTTTATGGCGGGCCCGGAATACAGAAAGGCTGTGGCCGGACCCAGCCCGGCCCCCATGCGTTTGATGCCGGCGAAGAGAGGAAGCACCGTGCAGGAGCACACCGCGAGAACCGTGCCCGAAACCGAAGCCACCCCATAAGCCAGGAACTTGTTCGCGTTCGGCCCGAGATAGCGCATGACGGAGGCCTGGCTGACGAACACAGCGATGGCCCCGGCGATGAAGAAGGCGGGGAGCAGGCAGAAGATGACGTGCTCCTGCGCATACCACTTGGCCAGCTCGAGCGACTCCATCACTGCGTTGTCGAAGCGGCCCCACCCCAACGGAAGGAAGTAGAAGACCAGAAACGCAAGCACGATCCACAGGAGCGGCTTCCATTCCTTCTTCCAGTCGGTCATCACGAATCCCCTCTCGCAGTGCCCCATCGCTCGGTGATGAGCACGCGTGGCCTCTATTATTCGAATTTCTTGGAATTATACGCCTCGTGTGTTTCAATACAAGAGAGGACACGCGTGGTGAGAGGAACGGCACGTGAAGCAAGGTGAAGTGACAGGACACCGGCAAAGCGACCGCGGGGAGATTTCCGGGCTGAAGTACGGCACCGACGCCGGGACGGCCGCAGGCACCGCCTCCGTCCACAAGGCCCTCTCACACCCTGTGCGGCTCCGGATAGCGGAGCTTCTCGCAGACAAGGGAGCATTTGGTGTTGCCGACGAGGAGTGCTGCGCCGTGAGCGAGGTCTGCGTCTGCCGCATGAAAGACCTCTTTGATCTGTCTCCACCGGCACTGAGCCACCACTTGGCCGTGCTCCGCCGCGCGGGCGTGGTAGAAACCCGTCGGGACGGCACCCGCATCTACTACCGGTTGCGGCCGGAAAGACTGCGGTGGCTCGCAGATCGCCTGCTCACGCTCGCGGCGGAGTCTGAGCGCGGAGTGTGCGGCGAGGAATAGGCCGTGGCCAAGGTCACGGCGTGGTGAGGAGCAGCGGCAGCCGGTATGCCCGCGCCTCACGGACGCACCGGCTCATGGGGGCACACATGGACGCAGTCCGGGGCAACCTTCAGCCTGACCCGGGCGCCCCGCTCCAGTCCAAGCCGTTCCACCTCCGGCCGCAGCAGATGGGCGGTCAGGGTGAGAGACGCCTGTACCTCCGTCTCCACCACGGCGAGGGAACTGTGGATGCGTATGTCCGTGATCCGACCTCGAAAGCCTTCACCCTCACATCCGTCCGTGCACCTTCCCGAGACGGCTTCCCCCTCTGCCTCGCTCTCCACCGCGACATCCTCGGGACGGATGACCGCCGCGCAAGAACCTTCGTTCCAACCCGGGGCGAAAGAGGTGGCATGAAGCTCGAGCCCCCCGACAAGACGCACCCGGGGAAGGGCCGTGACCGATGCCCCTCCTCCGACCGAGTCCGCCCCCGGTCCTCCCTGCCGGCTCGCGGCCCCCATGCTCTCGGCCGGGACCATCCCCTCGGCCGGCAAGATATTCGTGGCGCCGACCAGCGCTGCCACCTCTATGTCGTTCGGGCGGCGAACAACATGTGTAGGCGGCCCCACCTGCCGCAGCTCCCCATCCACCAGCACCGCCAGCCGATCTCCGAGGGCCATGCCCTCATCGAGGTCGTGGGTCACGTGCAGCACTGTGGTGCCGAGCTCCTGGTGCAATGTGAGTATCTCGCCCCGAAGCTCTCCGCGGGTCGCCCGATCGAGAGCTGAGAGGGGTTCGTCGAGCAGCATCACCAAGGGTTCGATTGCGAGAGCCCGGGCCAAGGCCACCCGCTGCCTCTCTCCCCCGGACAGGCCATCCGGATAACGATGAAGCAGGCCTTCAATGCCCAGGAGCTCAGCAAGTTGCCGCACCCGTTTCCGGTCATCCTTACGGCGGAGACCGAAGGATATATTGCGGTACACGGTCAGGTGCGGGAAGAGTAGATAATCCTGGTAGACGAAGCCCACCCGGCGCGCTTCGGGAAGCTCCCCTGTCACCTCTCTCTCCCCAAACCACACTCGGCCCTGCACCGGTGTCCGCAAGCCGGCGATGGTCTCGAGCAACACGGTCTTGCCGGAGCCGGTCGGGCCCAGAACGACGAGAAACTCGCCTTCGTCGAGCGCCAACTCATTGATGTGAAGTGAGAAGGCTCCCGCTCTCACCAGCACGTTCTCGAGACGGATCACCTACGCCTCTCCTTCGACCTGCGTGGCAGGAGCAGCGTTCTCGTCACCACGAGAATCACGAGGGCGACGATGAGCAGAAGCGCGGTGAGGGGCAGCGCAGCGGAAAGGCCGAATCCGGCGAAGCGCTCATAGATCAACACCGAGATCGCCTTGGGATTGTAGGCGAGGATGACGATGGCGCCGAACTCGCTGATGCCACGTGCCCACATGAGCACCGAGCCGGCCACAATCCCCCGCAAGGCAAGAGGCAAGGTGACCCGCCGGAAGGCCGACCAAGCGCCCGCTCCCAATGTACGCGCCACCTTCTCCAAGCGTTCGTCAACGAGGGCGAAGGCTTCCCGGGCCGTGTCAACCAGGATCGGAAGGCTCACGAAGAGCATCGCTACCACGATACCGGCCATGTTCTCGGTGAAGTACACCCCGGCAGACTGCAGAGGTTCGCCGAGAAGGCCTCTGCGACCAAACACCATGAGCAGCGCCACTCCCGCGGCAGTATGCGGAATGATGATGGGCAGGTCGATTATCCCTTGCACGAGATTCTTGCCCGGGAACTCACGCCGGGCAAGCAGATACGCCAGCGGTACGCCCACGACAAGGGCGATGGCTGTGGCGAGGAAAGCCGCTGCGAAGGTCACCCAGAGGGAGTGCAAGACGTCCTTCTCCCCCAGACTCGCCACGATCTCACCCGGGGTGGTGGAGAACAAGGTGGTGAGAAGAGGAATCAGGATGAAGAGAAGGAGAAAGACCCCGGCGAAGCCAAAGACCCAGTCAAAGAGACCGAAGGAGGTTACGCGCTTCATCAGCCCGGCCTCTCGTGTCAATCGGCGGGCACGCAGAACGGCCGGACGGCCTCGGGTAGCCGCTCGAGGCCATCGGCCGGGGCGGGCACTACCATCGGCTGGTGGTTCTCCGCCATGATCCGCTGCCCCTCGGGGCCGAGCAAGAAGGCCAGCAGGGTGGCAGCAGCCTCAGGATCACGAGCGTTGCTGGGTATGGTCACCCCGTAACGTATGGGCTCACCCAGGAACTGCGGCGTCACGCTCGCGAAGCGTTGGAAGTCGAGGTGGACCATCACCTGAGCGTACTCAGCCGCGGCAGCCGGATCGCTCAGGTTGATCTCGGGAGGAAGCGCCACATAGCGCATCCCGTGCTGCTTGGCCACACTCGCATACTCGAAGGCATAGTCGATATTCCCCGATTCCAGCAGTGGTAGAAGCTGCACACTGTAGGGGCGCAGCACAAGACTGGAGCCACTCTTGGTCTCCAACACCTCAGGCACTCGAACAACCGCAACCCCTTCTCGATCGACGACCCTCAAGGGAACGCGGAACTTGCCCCCGTATACATCCGAGAACAGGGTCGGGACGCCATAGAAGGCTTCAGCCAGCTTCGTCATCATGAGCGCCCGGTATCCGTTGGCGTCCAAGCGTGGATCCGAGTTTCCCACACGCACGTCCGGGCGGGTGATGATGTCGAACCAGTTGTCCTCCTCCACCTCGTCGGCGAAGGCGCTCTGTTCGGTGTAGGCGATCACCATCTCGTTGGTGGCGAACACGGCGTACCAATCAGCATAGGGGAGGCCCGTATCAGGGTCGCGTGACTCGTACAGCAACATTGGTATGAGCGAGTAATCGGCGGTGACTACCAGATCGGCCTGCTCATGCAGATCGCTCACGAGACGAACGGCCTGAATGCTACCGTGCCCTTCCATATCCACATCGATATGCGGATACGCGGCTTCGAACTCCCTCTCCAGTTGATCGAAGGGGATTATCAGGCTGCCGGCAAAGAGAACACGAACAGTGGAGTGCTCGGACCCTCCCGAACACCCCGCACCCGCTCCCAGGCAGGCAAGAAGCACCACCGCACACGCGAGGTATGCAGCAAGCTGGATGCGGGTCTTCGCGTGCGTCAGAGTCGGCTCCCCACCGGCGAGTGATTCGGGGGCGGCCGTCCGCCTGCGGACGGCCGCCCCCGGCTCCACGCCTACCTGTCCGGCAACAGAAGCTTGATTTCGCGTATCTGCCCCACCGACTGATCGTCTTCTATCCCCTCACCGACCAGACGGAGCGGCCGATATTCTTCGGGGAGCGCCTCACCATTCAGCCTGTAGGCGACAATGAGGTCCTTGTTGTAGTACATGACGTCGCTCCCGACAGTGACCTTGGCACCGTCCTCACCGGTGATCTCCACCTCGTAGCCGGCCGTGGCGAGTTCCCTGTTGTAGGCCGGACCCTCGTGAGAGTTGTCGTCATCCACCCATCCGCACAGCAGGTAAAGGGGAATACCCGTCCAGATGTCACCGGCAGCATCGGTCCAGTCCCTTCCGTGGCATCCCTGAGCCGCGCCCGTCTGGAAGGTGGGCCGATCGATTTCCTCCGTGAGGTGACCCACCAACAAGAGACTCCACTCCTCTTCGATGGGCTTGGCCTCCAGCTTCACGACCCACTTGACCCACCAGTGCCCGTCGGTCACCTGCTCGCGTTCCGGACCCACGATGGCGAGCCGGAGAGTTCCCCAGCTCTCAGGGTTGAGAGGTTCCCCGTCGGCCTCATATGCCAGACTCATGGTGAGTGGGCCGGCAACCTGCTTCTCATCCCCGGTAACCATATCGTAGGTGAGGAATTCCCCCGAGTTCAACTGATCGTAGGACAGGGTCATCTCGTACCCATCCTTGGCCACGATGCTGACCGCCATGTCCTCGGGTAGACCACCCACCTCCGCAAAGAGATCGATGACGCTCACGCCTTTCATGTGCATGGGCGGGGTAATGCGTCCGGTAGACGTCTTGATGCCCCCATACCCCTCCGTGGCGGCCATGCCCTTGATCTCATCGAGCGAGTAGGCCTTCTCGCCCGCGGGCCCCCGGACTTCCAGGACGGTGTCACCCGAGGCCGGGCCACCCCCCGGATCTGAGGCGGTGGTGGCAGTGGTGGCGTCGGTGGTGGCCGCGGCTCCACCCGCATCCGAACCACCACAACCGGCGGCAGCCAAGACCACCATGAGAAGCGGTACAACGATGAACCACGGCACCGCACGCTTCAGGTACTTCATCATGTCAGTTCTCCCGTCCCTCACGTTGTTGCGGGCCGCGATTCAGTGTCATGAGACCCACGTCTCCCGCCCGGTCGAATCCCCCACGTAGCCCTTCATGTCGCCGATGGCGTCTCGAAACCACGAAGAGGCCAGGGTATCCCTCAACGCCGCGAGCACCTCGTCGGCCGTATCGTCCGGCACGGCCAGTTCATACGGCTCGTTGGCGAGCCACACGAACTCCAACCCGTACGCCGCCGCTGCCGCGTGGATGCCAAGACCTACGTCGGCTTGGCCCCGCTTGACGCAGGCCGCCACCCCGAGATGGGTGGACTCGATACGGTCGATTCCCTCGATATCTTCCTCGGCGATGCCAATGAGACTCAACCTGCGGTCCAGCCACACCCTGGTGCCCGACCCATGCTGGCGATTGACAAACCTTACCCCGGAGTGCGCCAGATCCTCGAGAGACTGAATACCAAGCGGGTTGTCCCTCTCGACGATGAGGCCGAGGTGGCGCTCGGCAACGTTGAGGAGGAGCACCCGCTTGCCAGGAAGCACGTGCCGGACAAACGACACGTTGTAGCTGTCGTTATCCCAGTCCCAGAGATGAACCCCGGCAATATCCGCCTCGCCCCGAGCCAGCCCGATAAGGCCGCCCAAGCTGCCCGCGAATTGCACGGCCAGACCTCGTCCACAACTCTCCATCGAGTGTCGCAGGAGCATCTCTGCCGCGAGGTCGTGACTCCCCATGAAGCGAACCTCATTGTGTTCAGCCGCGCGTTTCTGACGGTTGCGGGGTTCCGTGGGTGGCACTTCAACACTGTCCTTCCACCTCGAGACCGCCACCGACAAGGCCGCGCTCACCTGGGAGATCGAAAACCCCTGGGACACGGCCTCGATGAGATAGCGTTCGGCCTCGTTGACCACACGGGCCCAACTGACCTGTCCGAGCTCCTCTGCGCTCGGAGAGGCGACAACTCTGGTGCCCGCCCGCCGCCGAGAGACGACCAAACCCTCCTCACCCAACTTGGCGTATGCCCGGCTGACGGTACTGGCCGTGGTGCCAAAACGATCAGCGGCCACCCGCACCGGCGGCAGTGCATCACCCGTGCGGAGATGGCCTGAGGCGATGAGGCTTCGGATCGTGCCCGCGATCTGAAGATAGGTGGCAGCCTGATCGGCTTCTCTTTGCACCATAACGTCGCGCATATTAGAACAATGAAGCAGCAGCGTAAACCCCTCACCCCGGACGAGCGCCTACAGGGTGGACGCTCAGCGCGCCTCGCGCGGCCATACGGGCAGCGGCGCCCCGGTGGCAGTCTTGCCCGGAGCATGAAGTCCAACGGGATCACTAATGTGCCGTTATACCGGCGACAATCAGTATAATGGCCCTGCTGCTATGTGAGGCCCAGAAAACAAACCGCGACCCGGGAGGAGCCTACGATGTGCCAACGACTCTGTCGTGTCACGCCAGGAGTTCTGGTCCTCGTGTGGCTCGTGGGCTTTCTCGCTCTTCTCGCCGCCGGATGTGGTGGTGGTTCCACCTCCATAGAGCTCGAGGTCACGTCGCTGTCCAGCCCCACCACGGGCCAGAGTACGGGTACGACGTATGTCACGAGGTCACCACCTTCCCGCCCGGCCTATGATCAGGCTGCGCAGAGTGATGAGGATTCCCGGCCGACCGGGGCCTCCTCGACGTCTTCGTCGTCTTTGTCCACGACCGGCCACCCACCCGGCTCAAGCTCATCCGGAACGACGGCCACCACGGGGACGGGGAACCGCACAACCACGGTGAGCCGCACCACGACCACCGCCGGAGGACCCGTGGTGCTCACCGTCGTGGGGCCTTCGGCAACCCGGGAGTTCTCCCTGGCTGAGTTACAGGCCATGACGGCCACTTCCGGCTGGGGAGGTTGGAAGAACCAGGTGGGCAACATCACGGCTCCCATGAGCTGGCGAGGCGTGTCGATCGCAAGCCTCATGGAGCTCGTGGGGGGAGGCAGCTCCGTCATCGTACGAGCCTCAGACGGCTATGAGCAACAGTTCTCCGCCGCCGAGATACATGGCGGCGTGGTCACGTACCACCCGGTGACCGGCCAGACCATCACGAGCATCAGCGGGAACCTGAGGGCCATCATCGCGTATTCGCTGAACGGGCAAGGACTGCCCTCAGACCAAGGGCCGCTGCGACTGGCCTTCGTGAGCCCTCAGAATGAACAAGTCACCGACGGCAGCAACTGGGTGAAGCTGGTGAACCGGCTCACCGTTCGATAGCACCCAACGAAAGGAAGAGCATTGAAGAGAAGACACATACTCTTGAGTCTGCTGGTCGCAGTCCTCCTCGTTCTTGGGCTGGCTGCACCCGCTCTCGCATCCTCCTCTTTCACAGACGCCGGCGACTCCCCCTACGAGAGCTCGATCAACAATCTGTCCACCCTGGGGATAGTGGGCGGCTATGACGACGGCTCCTTCAGGCCGGATAATCCACTGTGGAGGGCCCAGTTTGCCAAGATGGCCGTAGCCGCTCTCTTCATCGAAGTCGGCGAAGACGACATCTGTACCTTTGACGACGCACAGGCCTTAGACCCCGACAATCCACTGTACCCCAACGCCTTCGTTGCCGTTGCGGCGCAAAACGGCATCATCAGAGGCTATCCGGACAATACCTTCCGCTTCTGGAACAGAGTCACTCGCCAGCAGGTGATCACCATGGTGGTGAGGGCTGCGGGCGACAATCTGGCTGAACCGGAACCCGGTTGGCAGGGTGTTCTGAGCTATGCCGACCCGGACCACGGCGAAAACATCAAGAAGGCTGAATTCAACGGCCTCTTGGGGGGAATAGCCAATCTGCCGGCATGGGATCCGAGGCTGGACGCGACTCGGGGCGAAGCCGCCGAGATCGTCTACAGACTACTCGACTGCCTCCCCGCTCTCGAGGTCTCCGGACACCTCGGCACCGAGGTCTTTTCACTGCCGGAGCTCATGGCAATGACCCCTACCGCAGGGTTCGGTGGTTTGATCAACCGGCTGGGCAACATCACGGGTCCGTTCTCCTACACCGGGGTTCCCGTTGAAGACCTGCTCGCGCAGGTGGGTGGCGGAGCGGCCGCCGTCATCTCCGCGGCTGATGGATACACCCGGAACTTCTCGGCCGACGACCTGGCAGGCGGCGTTGCGGCATTCGACCCGCTCACGGGCGACGAGCTCGATGGGTTCGCCGGAGGCCTGACCCTGATTGTGGCCTACCTCTCGGACGGCGTGGGCCTGGGTGCAGCCAACGGCCCGCTGCGCATGGCCTATGTGAGTCCCGACGCCGATCAGGTGACCGGCAGCGGCTACTGGGTCAAGCAGACGGTGCAGATCGAAGCGGCCGCGCTGGAACTGCACGGACCGGGCGGCACTATGCTGCTCTCTCTCGAGGATCTGATGGCCATGCCCCCTGTGGAAGGTTTCGGTGGAATGATCAACAGACAGGGAATCGTCACCGGTCCATTCGCCTGCACCGGCGTCTCGGTGCAGGCCTTGCTCGAACTCGTGGGTGGGGGTGATACCGCGAGTGTCCATGCGCTGGACGGCTATTCCCGGAACTTCTCGGCCGACGACCTGGCAGGCGGCGTTCCGGCATTCGACCCGCTCACGGGCGACGAGCTCGATGGGTTCGCTGGAGGCCTGACCCTGATTGTGGCCTACCTGGTGGATGGAGATTCCTGGGCACCCACCGATGGACCTCTGCGCATGGCCTATGTGAGTCCCGACGCCGATCAGGTGACCGGCAGCGGCTACTGGGTCAAGCAGACGGTACGCATCGCGGTACCCCAATAGGAGACGGCGCAGCGGGTGGCCGCGGATCAGATGATCCGCGGCCACCCGCCCTCACCACGAAGGTGAGAGACACCGCTCCGGTCGAGGCTCGCTTAGGAATCTCCGTCACCGGGCATAGAGCTACCGCTATACCTGCAATGGCCAGGGGGTACATCGTGAAGATCAGCGCCCGGAACGTCCTGAAAGGCACAGTCAAGAATGTGACCCATGGGGCAGTGAACACCGAGGTTGTCCTCGAGCTGCCGGGAGGCAATGAACTCGTTTCCGTAATCACGAAACACTCCGCCAACGCCTTGCATCTCGCACCTGGAGCAGAAGTGTACGCGGTGATCAAGGCCACGAACGTCATGCTCGCCTCCGACTGAGAACCGCGAGATCACTCCGGCGATCGGACTCGCCGGCCGCCAAGAAGACAAACATTAGGGGAGGGACACTGCCTTCAGACCGGGGCCCCTCCCCCCGGATACACTTCAGGCCTCAAGAGAGCCCCACGCCCCTTCGGAAACACTCCGCGAGCTCCTCGGGGAGACCCCGTTCGAGCACCGCCTGCGCCGTCTGCTCGCTGTCATAGGACACGCGGACCACCTCAACACCCAAGGATTCCGGCCCCGAGGCGCCTGTTTGGAGCACCGTATAAGCCGCGCGCGGGTCGCCGTCTTTGGGCCAGCCCACCGATCCCACGTTCACAAACAGCACACCTCCGTGGCGATGATGCCAGGGCTCATGGGTGTGGCCGAAGAGCAGCACGTCCGCGGACTCGGCCCGGGCGAGCCGTTCGTAGGTGCGCGTGTCCCTGTGTTCCGTCAGGTATTCATTGTTTGCCCGAGGACTGCCGTGGACCAGATGGAGGCGTACGCCCCCCAGCTCCAGTTCGGCTTCCCGCGGCAGATTGCGCAGGAAGCTCTTGTTCTCAGGCGTGACCTCACGAACGGTGAAGTCGTAGGACACCCGTCCCACCTCCGCCGACCGCGGAGTGGCGTAGAAGCAGCCGCACTCCCCGCGCTCGAAGCCCACCCCCTCATCGTAGTTGCCCATGAGAGTAGCGATTCCCGCACGGCGAACGAGGTCGATCACCCCGTTGGGGCCGGACCCGTACCCAACCAGGTCCCCCAGACAGAAGGCACGCTCCACACCTCGCTCCCGCAGGTCGGTGAGAACAGCCGAAAGGGCCGCTACATTCCCGTGCACATCTGAGAAAAAGCCGTATAAGGGCATTGCTTCCTCCTTGGAGCCCTTCAACATCATAACGGCGGCGACAACTCTGCGCAGGTACCAATAGTAAAGAGCGTGTTAATGTTACGTCGTCATGGATGAAACAAACTCCGATCACGCCACCGCCGTGTCGGCCGACCCCTCGGTGGCCGACCACGTATCTGCCGACGCCTCGGTGGCCGACCTCTTCAAGGCGCTCGGCAATCCGGTGAGGCTGCACATGGTGCGGATCCTGTCCGACAGGGCCGCCTACGGCGTTAAGGAGGAAACATGTTGCCTGGAGGGAGAGGTGTGTGTGTGCCACATCACCTCGTTGTTCAACCTCTCCATGCCTACCGTGAGCCACCACCTGAAGATACTCCGGGAAGCCGGTGTGGTACGTTCCCGTCGTGACGGGGTGTGGATCTTCTACTCCCTCGATCCGGCCAGACTGCACGAGGCCGCCCACCTGCTCGACGTGTTCGCCGCGAAGGTCGAGACGGCGTGATCCGCTATCTCTTCGCCCTGGGAATGATCGCGGTCGCAGCGGTCAGCGCCATGCAACCTCCCATCAACGCCGCGCTGGCACGCCGCACGGGTGGTCTGGGAGCAGCAGCCTTCTCGTTTCTCATCGGTTTCGTGGTGTTACTCGTGGCGGCTGCGGTCAGCGGCAACCTCAGGCCCTCCACGCTCTCCGGTGTTCCCTGGTGGATGCTGACCGGAGGCCTTCTGGGAGCGCTGTTCGTGTACTCCACGATTCTTCTCGTGCCCCACTTGGGAGCTGCCGGTCTCATGGCCTCGGTGGTAGCCGGACAACTGGTGGGAGGACTCGTCGCCGATCACTTCGGCTGGTTCGGGCTTACACCGGTTCCCTTCACCTGGCCGCGCGCTGCGGGCTTCGTCCTGCTACTCGCCGGCTTGGCCCTCGTACTTCGCCGCTAGGTTTCGCCGTCCTTCCTCTTCAGTACCGGGCTGCTGCACAGACTTCCGCACCACCTCCCGGCCGACGAGATCTGGTTCAGGTGCGAGGGCTCCCGCAGCAAGATCGGCGGTGACCTGCTTCGCCGATAGACCCGCCATGGCCCCCAGTTGGACCATGGTGAGCCCCCCAAAGGCCAGTGCGAAGCCGACCACACTCTGCACGGTCAACTGATCATAGCCGGCGAGGATGGAGAATATGACGGCGAACACGGCTTCCAGACTCATGAGCACCCCGGCGATTGTGGGAGGGGTGTGCTTCTGGCCGGCCACCATGAGCCAGAACGCCAGGACACCCCCAGCGAGGGCCGTGTACAGAATGATCCACACAGAGCGCCCATCCGGCAATCCCGGAAAGGGCTCGGTAAGAAGCGACACCGCGAGACCCAAGAGCCCCGTGACCCCCAACTGCACGGTGGTGAGGGCCACCACGTCGATGCGCGTCGCCCCGTACCCCACTGCGAGAATATGCAGCGCCCAGAACACCGTCCCGATGAGCGTGAGGGTCTCACCGAAGCCAAAAGCGAGGTGGCCGCTTATGGTGAGGAAGCCGATCCCTCCCAGAAGCACGGCAATGCCCAGCCAGACTCTGAGCGAAGGCCAACGGCGGGTGAAGAGCCCCAGGAAGAAGGGCACCAACACCACATAGAGGCAGGTGAGAAATCCGGAGACGCCCGGGGTGGTCTGCATGAGCCCGATCGTCTGGAAGAAGAAGGCGGCGAAGAGCAGCAGACCCACCAAGGCCGACACCCCCCACTCTCTCCGCGACAAGGCCCGCAGGCGCGGCACTGAGAACACACCCATCACCACGAAGGCCAAGAGAAAACGCACACCGATGTAGTACATGGGTGGCATGTCCTCGACGGCCCACTTGATGAAGAGGAAATTCGCCCCCCAGATAACGCCCGCCAGCGCCAGGCCGGCTTCAGCAAAGAGACGAGTGCCCCGGGGACCGAGTCTGTCGGCGGATATCAGCGGGGTTCCCAAAGGTCCGCGTACACCAGGATGCCGCTTCCCCCTCGGTTCACCACCCCCGTGAACACGGCTTTCTGCCTGTAGGCTCCCCCGCCCGCAGGATTGAAACGGAGATCGGCCCACACGGAGTAGAATCCGCCACCCATGTCTTCCCAGCCGGTGAGTTCGAACTCCCGCAGCCGCACCTCCACCTCATCGAACAGACTGAAGTACCAGATCTGATAGAAGTCGGAGGTCACATACCTGGTGGCCTCGGTGATGCGTCCCATCTTCAGGTCGTTCAACATGCGCCCGAGTGAATCCCAGACCACCCAGGCATCGCCCGACGAGGGGTAGGAGGTGTTCGCCGGACGTGGATAGATGTCGGTACGGAATGGTTCGAAGAGGCCCGAGCCCAACTCGAAGATCTCAGGGAAGTCTCCCGGATACCACGGGCCCCCAAGGATGTCGTCATACCCGCCGGTGGAGCCGTGGTCGTCCCCTTCGTCCCCGAGGTCCCACGTATCGACGACGTGCCAGCCGGCCGCCGTCCTGGTGACCGCGAAACCCAGCACGAATTCGCTGTAGGGGGGGCCGGCCCAGACTTCGGCCTCGTCACCCTGCATCCAGGCGGTGGAGACCACCCACTCCCGACCCACCTCGGCCTGCACCGCCTCCTCGGGGGTGGGAAACGCGTTGCCTGCAGATGGAGCACTGGTGTCGGTGGTGGGCGGCTCGATCATCGTGGTGGTCGTCAGGGAAGGAATGACGCTACCAGAATCGAGAGTCAGGGTGGTCGTGCCCTCTGTGCCTCCCCCACCGATCCCTGGGATACTGCAGCCGGACAAGACCACAGCACACACGATCGCCACCGCGGCGGTCATAGTGACCAACTCGTTCCACCGCACGTTCATGTCACGTGTCTCCATTCGTGTCGTATCGGTCCGACGCATCACCAAAGCAGTAGAAGTAGCCGTCGCGCGAACCCACGAAGATGCGACCCCGCCACACCGCCACGGTGGATTCGATGGCTCCCCCCACCTTCACGTTCCAGAGTTCAGGAGGCTCCTGTCCGGGGTCACTCACGTCCCAGGCCCGTAGATAGCCGTCCGTATCACCCATGATCAGAGTGTCGTCCACCACCGCGGGCGAACTCCAGGCGTGGAACGTGGTCTTGACTTCCCACACGATGCGGCCGTCATGGCGGTCGACGCCGAGCAGCCGCCCGGTGTGTGTGGGAACGTAGACCATGTCTCCGTGCAGAGCCGGAGTCGCCCAGATGCCCGCATCCCCGGCGCTTGCCTGATCCTTGACCGACCACACGAGCGGGTTCTCCGCGTCGTAGGGATTGAGCTTCATGAGCTGACCCACTTCCTTGGCCTGGGGCAGCTTTCGTTCGAACTCGGAGGCCACGTACAGCATGCCTTCCTCGTCTATCACGACGCTCGCGTCGGTATCGTCGCCGGTCCAGAACTTGAATACCACGGGAAACTCGGAGTTCTCCGGCAGTTCCGCCAACGAGTCCGGGACCGGCCTCACCTTCTGCGATCCCGCCGGATAGCCGGCCCCTCCACCCGACGCATCCGGGAGGCGGACGCCGTCCTCCCACGTACCCGGAGCCTGCCCCCCCGGTCCATAGCCGGCCTTCGACAACCCGAGCGCGCTGATGTCGAGCCCGAGCACCCGGCCTCCACTGTTGGCGAAGTACACGCGGTCACCTCGCACCAGGTCCAGGTGCACCGAGGGCGAGTTCTCGATGCTCACATTGCGGTCGCGGATGGCGGCGAACAGGTCTTGGTCGTAGGCGGGGTGGGCCAAGACGACCTTGGGCTTCACGGTGACCCTGCCGTCCTCGTCGAAACCGCGGTTGAGCTTGAGTATATAGAAGTAGCTGTTCTCGCCGCCCTCGAAGAGATAGTCGCCGATGACGAGAGGACTGGAGTCCCAATCGTTGTTCCACACCGGCTTGGGCACATCGGCGGCGTTCAGCTTGTACAGAACCTCCGCCGGGTTCCGGTCGAGAGCGATGACGCGAAAGAAGTTGTCGCGCGAACCCGTGTAGAGAAGCGGATAGCCGTCGGGATCGAACATGACCGAGCCCTTGATGATGTCGCCGGTCTTGAGCGGGGGGAGAAAGGGCTCACCCGACTCCGCGTCGAGGAAATGCACGGCGTGATCGTAGGCCCCGAACATCACCTGGGTCATGCCCTCCCGCTCCACGACCACCGGCTGCCCCGTCCACCCGGTGCCGGACCAGATCTTCTGCACGCCCCCTTCTGAAGAAGGGCCCGACATGGGCCCGTGCCGCCACATAACCACAGGATCACGTGGTACAGGACCCTCCCCGTAATGGGTGCGGTGGGCGTTGCCCCGGAACATGCTGAGACCGGCATATGAGGTATTGATGGGGGCATAGTCCGCCTCCAGGATCTTCTCCTGCGTGGCGGACGTCACCGCAGCCGCAACCCCCGAGCCCGCCTCGGAAGAGGGGAGGGGAACCGTGGGAGGGGTGAGGACAGTGGTGGCGGTGGTCGTCGTCAGCTCGTCGCCGGGCGCTGACGGTTCGCCACTCATGAGCACTCCGCCCAGGACGACGCCGAACACGATGAACACGGCGAGAGCCACGAGCAGAATGATACGGCGGCGCTTGAAGCGGCGGCGCTCCGTCTCGTTGGTATCGTACACGTTGTAAGATGGTTCAGGCATAGCTAGAACAATACCACCCCGCCACCGTCGGGAGGTGCTTCTGCGCATGACTGATCCAAGCTCTTCTCGGTCTGATTCTTCGTCCCCCGCTCCCGGCAGGAAGCCCACCGGGAGCGACATGAGCCACGCCACCAGCAGGGAAGAGGCGCTCGCGGGTTTTCGTGACCCCGGCCCCGGACACCGCAACTGCGCCCAGACGGTCCTCTGGTATGCCTTCCGGCAACTCGGAGAGGAGCCCTCCTTTCTCTACCTGGCCCGCTTCTTGGGTGGGGGTCTGGGCAGGAGCGGGCGCCTCTGTGGAGCCGTATCCGGCACCGCCCTCGCCTTCGCCCTGCTCACCGAGCGGAGACCGGGGCTCACTGAGCTCGTCGATCCCGGCGCGGTGCTGCGCGGCTTCGTATGTGATTTCGAGGACCGCTTCGGCCACGTGGAGTGCCGGGAGCTCACCCAGTGCAACCTGTCCAACCCAGAGGAACTGCAGAGGTTCCGCGAGGAGGGCCTCTCCACACAGAGGTGCGAACCTCTGCTTCAATATGCCTTCGAGCAGGTGGAGCGCCTGGCGCGCGGGGCCGGAGCCCGCACAGGTTAGTCGGCGACCGTCCCAGCGTGCAGCAGTCTGGTCCACGCCGGCATTCCGGCTGCAAGGGCTGCCTTGGTCGCAGAACGTGTATAGCCGGTCCCAGGGGGGGGAGGACCGGCTATACTGCGGGGAAAACTGCTCAGCTCCACCGCGGGGGGAATGGGGGGGTTCCCGGGGCCGCGGTATGTCAGTGCTCAGCTGTTAGTAGTGTACGTCCGGTCTAATCATTAATCCAATAGATTGTTTCTATTCTTGGTATAATCTGCTTCGATACTTAATCGGTTATACAGCCGCGGCTATCGGTCGGCACGAGGGTTTGACGGCAGGAGGACGCCGGAGCCTGTCCCGTCAAGACGGCCCTGTTGCTCCCTGATTGCCTCCACGTCGAGGTTCGGTCACCAGCCGATGAAGTCGCGCCCTCGCCGGCCCTGCCCCGGCCGTATAGCGGATACCTCACTGTGTCGTTCGATGCTGCAGTGTGTGGTCCGTGGGTCCGTTTCTTCGTCTCGTATTGGAGGGCGGCGTGGAAATCGTCCAACTACGCTACTTCGTCACCATAGCCGAGACCATGAGCTTCACCGAAGCCGCCAACCGCCTACATGTCTCTCAGCCGGCCCTGAGCTACCAGATCAAGAATCTGGAGACCGAGCTCGGCGCCCGCCTGTTCGACCGTACGAGCCGAAGGGTCTCGCTCAGTTTGGACGGCCGCGTCTTTCTACCCTTGGCCCGCTCCGTGCTGGCGAAGATGGAAGAGGCCACCCGGGTCATGCAGGAACGCCTGGGTGTGGAGCGCGGTGAGGTCACCCTGGGAAGCATCCCCAGCGTCGCCGCCTACTTCGCTCCCCGCATCCTGGCCACGTTCCGCAAGAACTACCCGGGCATCGATGTGCGCCTTCACGAGGCCTCTTCCTCCTCCCTCGAGCTCGCGGTACTCGATTCCGAGGACGACTGCGCCATCATCGGCACCCCCTCCAGTCCCGGCGCCCTGGAGGTGACTCCACTTCTCAAGGAGGAACTACTCCTCGTGGTTCCGGCCCGGCATCGCCTCAGCCAACGCACTGCGGTGCGGCTGCGGGAGTTGGAGAACGAAGAGTTCGTCATGCTGAGCGGCTCCTTCAATCTGGCCGAACAGGTGCTGGCCGGGTGCCACAGCATGGGCTTCGAGCCCCAGGTCGCCTACGAGGTGGGATCCTTGGAATCCCTGCGGAGTTTCGTGGGCAACGGACTGGGTATCGCCGTCATACCCCGCTTGGCCCTACGCGGACCGGACGACGAGCGCACCGCGGTCATCCCCTTCGAGGAACCCGTGTATCGCGACCTCAACCTGGTGAAGAGCAAGGACCGCTACGCCACCGTCGCAACGAGGGCGCTCATGGTGCACGTGCGGGCCACCATGCTGGCCGCGGCCCCCAGCATGGCGAAACCCATACTGGGTTGGTCCGACCAGATCCCCGTCGCCCTTGAGCCCGAGGTCTGAGTTCGCCCCCTCCGTCCGAGTGGAATGCCCGGCCTGGATCACTGCCGCCCCCGCCCCTTGGCCTCTACCCCGTCTCCTCTCGTGGTATCTTGGTGTCTCACCACCGCTGGTCGCGCGCCCTAGGAGCACCGCCTGCGAACGGGCGGGCACAGCAGGCACAAAGGAGTTGAACACATGCCACTCGGATTCCGGACCTTGAGCCACGGAGTGATACCAGTCGGTTTCTTCAACATCGACTGTGATCTCCTGCTCGTGAACAACTACTTCGCCTTCGCAACCGACGTGTGCGAGTGGATCAGCAACTGGGCCAAGGAGTTGCCCGAAGAGGGAGAGACGGCGAAGGACTTCTACGTCATCGGGAGCAGCCGCGACATCGGCAACCTCCATTGGGCCATCAACGGCATCGACCACCATGGGTTCATCCCCGAGGTCTACCGAGTCTATCCCTTCCCCGCGCTTCCCGAAGACTTCAAACAGAAGCCCGAAGGCTGGGAGAACCGCGGAGTGGTCGAACCCATCGTGAAGAAGTATGCGGAGGAGCAATCAATCGCCATACGTTTCTACGAAGGCACCAAGACCGTGGCCATCGGCGACTACGTCTTCGAGAAGCAGGTGTTTCATGAGATTCTCGACTACATCTGGCGGGGCGGCATGCCCATGTGGCGCGACAACGATCCGCCTCAGTACGTGAGAGACATGATGGAGGCGGTGAGAGCCTCTGCGGTGTGGCTCTTCCGCTGACCGGCTTCGCCGCCGCGACCTTGGTGACGCGGCCGTTCAGGGAGGGTAGACACTCCTGAGCCCAATTACCGGGAAGACGCGGGGGGGGGGGGGGGGGGGGGGGGGGGGGGGGGGGGGCGCCCGGCGGGCCCCGCGGCGGCGCCCCCCGCGGGG
>CAYRES010000008.1:80426-152196 GCA_964423425.1 uncultured Gaiellales bacterium
GGCCCGGGCTCGGGGGGGGGGGGGCGCCCCCGCCGGCCCCCCCCCCCCCCCCCCCCCGGCTTGTTCGTGCGCGCCGGCCCTGGGGTATCCCGAAGGCCGGCGCGCTCCACCTCTCTTTCAACGGCAGACCCTACTCGAGCGTCTTGCCGCCCGCGATCCAACTCATCATGCCGCGCAGGGTGGCCCCCACCTCTTCTATCTGGTGGCCCGCCTCTTTGCGCGTGACAGCGTTGAAGACCGGACGGCCGGCCTGGTTCTCGAGTATCCACTCCCGGGCGAACTCCCCCGACTGGATCTCGCCCAGAATGCGCTTCATCTCCGCACGAGTCTCAGCGGTGATAATGCGCTTGCCCCGCGTGACATCACCATACTCGGCTGTCTCCGAGATGGAGTAGCGCATGCCGCTTATGCCGTGCTCGTAGATGAGGTCCACAATCAGTTTGAGCTCGTGCAGACACTCGAAGTACGCGATCTCGGGCTGATAGCCCGCCTCGACCAGGGTCTCGAAGCCGGCCCTGATGAGTTCCGAACAACCTCCGCAGAGCACGGCCTGCTCGCCGAACAGGTCGGTTTCGGTCTCCTCGGCGAAGGTGGTCTCGATGACACCGGCCCTCGTGGCCCCGATGCCCTTCGCGTACGCGAGCGCTTTCTCCTTGGCCTGTCCGCTGGCATCCTGGTACACGGCCACGAGCGCAGGCACTCCCCCGCCCTCGGTGTAGACGCGGCGAACGAGATGACCGGGACCCTTGGGAGCCACCATGGTCACGTCGACCGTATCCGGAGGAACGATCTGGCTGAAATGGATGTTGAAACCGTGGGCGAACATAAGCATGTCGCCGTCGGCCAGATTGTCACGAATGGCGTCTTCGTACACCGCCTTCTGCACCTGGTCGGGCACCACCATCATGATGACCGATGCCCGAGCGGCCGCCTCGGCCCCAGGAAGCACTTCGAAACCGGCGGCCGCCGCCCGCTGCCATGCCGGCGTACCCGCCGCCTCCGCCACTACCACCTGAACCCCGCTCTCGCGAAGATTATGAGCATGGGCGTGGCCTTGGCTGCCAAAGCCTATGATGGCGACGGTCTTCCCGTTGAGCAGAGTCAGGTCGGCGTCCTTGTCGTAGTACATGTAGTCACTCCCTCCTACGTGGGCTGCTTGCCACGGCTGATCGCAATCTTACCCGTACGCACCAGTTCGATGATGCCGAAAGGCTGAAGAACTCTGGTGAGTGCCTCCACCTTGCCCGTGTCGCCCGTCACCTCGACGACAACAGACTGGGGTGAGACATCAATGACCTTGGCCCGGAATATCCCGGCGAGCTGCATGACCTCCGCACGGGATGACGAGTCGGCGGCCACCTTCATGAGTACCAGTTCCCGCTGCAGTGTCGTCGCCGGATCGAGATCGTTGATCTTGAGCACGTTCACCAGCTTGTGTAACTGCTTGGTGACCTGTTCTATGGGTTGCGCCTGTCCGTCGACGGTGATGGTCATGCGTGAGTAGCGCGGATCCTCCGTTTCGCCCACCGCCAAGCTATCAATGTTGAAGTTGCGACGAGCGAACAGGCCGGCGATGCGGGTGAGGACACCAGGCTTGTTCTCCACCAAGACCGACAGTGTGTGCTTCATCACTCCTCACCTCCCAGCATGTCGTCGACCGAACCTCCGGCCGGCACCATGGGAAACACGTTGGCCTCGCACTTCACGCGGAAGTCTATGATCGCGGTATTGGGCGTGGCGAAAGCCTCTCGCAGCACCGGTTCCACATCTTCGCACTTCTCCACCCGATAGCCGTCGGCCCCATATGCCTCAGCAAGCTTCACGAAGTCGGGTTGGTGCTCGAAGATGGTGGAACTGTAGCGTTTGTTCCAGAAGAGATCCTGCCATTGGCGCACCATGCCCAGGCAACCGTTGTTGAGGATGCATATCTTCACGGGAAGGCGATTGCCCACGGCAGTGGAGAGTTCTTGGATGTTCATCTGGATGGACCCGTCGCCGGCCACATCGATGACCAGTGCATCGGGTCTGGCCACCTGCGCTCCGATGGCGGCCGGGAACCCGAACCCCATGGTGCCGAGCCCCCCCGAACTGATGAACTGGCGTGGGCCCCGGGCGTGGTAGAGCTGGGCGGCCCACATCTGATTCTGGCCGACCTCTGTGCAGACGACCGCCTTCCCGTCGGTGACCTCCCAGATCGTGCGCACCACGAACTCAGGCATGATCTCCCCGCCCTCGTCCGTGCGGATCCTGAGTGGGTGTGATTCCTTCCAGTCTTCCACCTGCCGCATCCAGGACAGATGGCGGTCAGGAGACAGGTCGAGCTTCTTGATCTGGACAAGGAGGTCGGTCAGGACCCGCTTGGCGTCACCGACGATGGGAACGGCCACGGCCACGTTCTTGGAGATCTCCGCCGGATCGATATCGACGTGGACCACCTTGGCCGAAGGAGCGAAGGTCTCCAAGTTACCGGTGACGCGGTCGTCGAAGCGGACACCCACGGCGAAGATGAGGTCGCAGTTGTTGATGGCATAGTTGGCGTACTTGGTGCCGTGCATGCCCAGCATACCCAAGGACAGATGGTGTGTACCTGGGAAGCAACCTATGCCGGTGAGTGTGGTGGTGACCGGGACATGGGTGTACTCGGCCAACTCGAACAATTCCTGGTGCGCACCCGCACTCACCACTCCACCGCCTGCATAGATGAGCGGACGCTCGGCCTCGGCAAGAGCTTTTGCGGCGGCCCTCACCTGCTTGGGGTGACCCTTGAGCGTGGGACGATAACCGGGGAGGTCGATCACCGTCGCCCGTTCGGCGTCGTACTCAATCTCGGCCAGCTGCAGATCGACGGGGACATCGACCACCACCGGCCCGGGACGGCCGGTGCGGGCGATGTAGAAGGCCTCATGAATCACCTGAGGTATCTCCTCGGCCGTGTGCACGAGGTAGCTGTGCTTGACGACGGGGAGGGTGATGCCGGTGACGTCGGCCTCCTGGAAGGCGTCGGTACCTATCATGGCCGAACGCACCTGGCCGGTGATGGCCACGAGCGGCACGCTGTCCAGGTAGGCGTTCGCAATGCCCGTGATGAGGTTGGTGGCACCTGGGCCGGACGTGGCGATACACACCCCCACCTTGCCCGAGGCACGCGCGTAGCCGTCGGCGGCATGAATCGCCCCTTGTTCGTGCCGGGTGAGGATGTGACGGATGTCGAAGTCGTACATCGCGTCGTAGAGGGGGATGACACTCCCACCGGGATAGCCGAAGACGACATCCACTCCCTCTCTCTTCAACGCTTCGAGAAGCGCTCTTGCTGCTTTCATGGTTCTCTTCACTCCACTACGTGCCCAAAAGCACACGGTTGCTGACAAGACCGGGACAGGGACCCATCATCGCCGAAGGAGCCTGCACCGAAGAAGACCTTGGCTCGGACGCAGTGCGACGGGTACCTCCGAACCGCCCGAACGACCTTTCAGCCCCGAAGGACCGCTCCGGTGTCGGCGCCCTGCACGAGTTGTACGTACCGGCCCAGCACGCCGGTATGCTTCTGCTCCGGTCGCTGCCAGGCCGCCCTCCTTTGCGAGAGCTCTTCCTCAGGGACTTCGAGGCTGAGGGAACGTGCGGGGATATCGATGGAGATGACATCGCCATCGTGGACCAAGCCGATGAGCCCCCCGTCCACAGCCTCCGGCGCCACGTGGCCGATACTCGCGCCCCGGCTCGCGCCGCTGAAGCGGCCGTCAGTGATGAGAGCGACGCTCTCATCGAGCCCCGCTCCGGCGAGAGCCGATGTCGGGCTCAGCATCTCGGGCATACCCGGGCCGCCCTTGGGCCCGACGTAGCGGATGACCACGACGCTGCCGGGCGTGACGGCTCCGGCCTCGATAGCGGCCATGGCCGACTGCTCATCGTCAAAGACCTGTGCAGGACCCTCGTGGCGAAGCATCGAGGGCAACACGGCGGCCTCCTTGACCACCGCTCCGTTCGGAGCCAGGTTGCCGAACAGCACGGCCAAACCGCCGGTGGAGGAATGTGGCTCTTCGAGCGGCCGGATGATGTCGTCTTCCTTCACCCGGACCGAGGCGCACTGCTCGGCGAGCGTATCCCCGGAGACTGTGGGCGCAGCGCCGTCGAGGCACCCGGCCTCCAGGAGACGGCCACACACGGCCATGACGCCGCCCGCCCGATAGAGGTCTTCCATGTGGTGGGGCCCGGCGGGAGCCAGCTTCACCAGGTGCGGAGTGCGCCTCGCCACCTCATTGATGCGTTCGAGCGGCAGGGCCACCCGGGCCTCATGCGCGATGGCCGTGAGGTGGAGAACGGTGTTGGTGGAACACCCCAGCGCCGCATCCAGCGCGAGGGCGTTGCCCAGAGACCGTTCTGTGATGAAGCTACGGGCACCCAGCCCGAGCCGCGCAACCTCGACCGCCCGTGCACCCGAACGGCGGGCAAGTGCCAGACGTGCGGAGTAAGGCGCGGGAATCGTGGCGTCGCCGGGAAGACCGAACCCCAAGACCTCGGTGAGGCAGCTCATGGAGTTGGCGGTGAAGAGGCCGGCACAGGAGCCGCACGTGGGACAGGCGCACTCCTCGAGCTCGGCGAGTTCCTCGGACGACATCTTACCGCTCACGTGCGCCCCCACACCCTCGAAGACGTTCACGAGGCTTACCTTGCGGCCCTGGAAGTCACCTGCCAGCATGGGCCCTCCCGACACCACAACGGCAGGGATGTCGAGCCGGGCGGCCGCCATCACCATGCCCGGAACGATCTTGTCACAGTTGGTGACGAGTACGAGGCCGTCGAAGGCATGGCCCTCCGCCATGATCTCCACCCCATCGGCCACGTTCTCGCGTGAGACCAGCGAGTAGTTCATGCCCATGTGGTTCATGGCTATGCCGTCGCACACCCCGATGACATTGAACTCGAAGGGCACGCCGCCCGCCTGGTAGATGCCGAACTTGACCTGCTCGGCGACGGAGCGGAGGTGGGTGTGGCCGGGGATGACCTCACTGTAGGAGTTGGCCACCCCGATGAGCGGCCGGCCCATGGCATCGTCATCGAGCCCGAGGGATCGAAACAGGGAACGGTGAGGAGCCCGGGAAACCCCCTGCATCACCTGATCGCTGCGCATGGCCGGCATTGTTCCTCCAACATCGGAGTTGAGAGAAGAAGTGTAACAATATAGCAGGGTGAGCAACACTTGGGCATGGAGGGGACGAAACGAAAGATACGGGCGGCACATGTACCCCACGTATCGTCAACCGCGATGGGAATTCGTCCTCACCGGCCACTATACTGCCGGGTATGATTGAAGCCATCATCTTCGATTTCGACGGCACGCTGGTAGACAGCCGCGAGAACCTCCTGGGTTTCTACGAGGAGCTATTCGGCCTGTTTGGAGTGCGCCAGCCGGAATGGCGTGAGCCATCCATCGAAAAGGCCGTGCAGGGCCGCTCCATTCCCGACGTGCTCGAGTGCTACGTCGCCGATGAGCGGGTGAGAGACCTCATGTGGCAGCATGTCTGCAACCTCGACTACGTCGAGGTGACCGTGGGGCTCGATCTCGAACCGTTCGCGCGGGAGTGCGTGGCCGACCTGTCTCCAGACTATCCTCTGGCCGTTGCCACCAACCGCACTCACGATATGGATGAGGTCATCCGCCACTTCGAGCTCGATGGGCATCTCAAGACCGTACTCACCGCAGGACAGGTTGAGAGGCCCAAGCCGAGCCCCGATCTCCTGCTCGAAGCGGCGGCGCTCCTCCGCGTGCAGCCGGCCCGGGTGCTCTACGTTGGCGACACCCCCCTCGACCACGAGGCGGCCGTGCGCGCCGGCATGCCCTTCCTCCTGTACGACCGCCTGCAGACGACCGCCCTCCACAGCTCGGGCTACGCTCCGCGCCTCACCGACTTCCGCCACTTGCGCCCGATGCTCAGACGATACAAAGACCGGTGGCCCGGCACGCCTGCGAGGCGGCCGCTGTGAACACCACGCCGTCCGCCGGTCCAGAGCTCCCCAGCGATGCCGGCCCGCCGCTCGAGTACCGGCGCGTCGCTCCTGAGGACATGGAGGAGTGCGCCCGCATGGTGTCGCAATCCTGGCCGCTTCTACACAAGCTGGGCCGCGAGGGCGATGCCACCGGCCTCAGCCTCGCCTACTGTGAACTCTGCCGAGCCCCCAGCTTCTGGCAGGAGATAGCCGTGGCGTCGGGCCGGCCCGTCGGCCTGCTCTTCGGCAGCTCCCTACAGAGAAGGCCCCCGGAAGCCGCCCTTCGCAACTCCTTCCGCAGGATCGCCCTGGGTGAACGCTTCCTACGGGGCAAATACGGACACGCGCCGCATCCCTTCACCCTGGCCGCCAAGATGGTTCAATCTCGGTTGCGCGCAGACCAACAGGCCCCAAAAGCCGATGCCCAGATCGAGCTGGTGGTGGTCGCCGCCGCCCACCGGGGGCACGGTGTGGGACGAACCCTGATAGATCGCTTCGTCCGGGCATGCGCCGCCCAGGGAGCCCGCTCACTGCGTCTGCTCACCGATCCGTTGAGCGATTGGTCGTTCTACAAGGCCTACGGTTTCCGCTACGTGGCCGAATTCACTGATCCACTCAATTCGTGGCTCGCCGGGCGGCCGGTCGCAAGCTACGTGTACATGCTCGACATGTGAGGGTCCTCGCCGGCGGCCCCCCCGAAAGAAGCCGCGCCCCGAGCCGCAGACCCAGAGCGCAGCCCCAAGGGCGGCCCCGGCTCCAAGCATCGACTGAGAGTCGCAGACCCCGAGCCGCTACCCGCGACGCGACCCCACCCGCGACCCTCCTACGACGCGTCGGCCGAGGCCCGGGTGCAGGCCGCCGCCGTCTCCGGCGTCCAGAACGGTGACAGCTCACGGAGCCGGGCGATGATGGGAGGAAGCTTCTCCACCACCAGGTCGACTTCAGCGTCGGTGTTGTACACACCCAGGCTGAAGCGGACGGAGCCGTGGGCGGCCGTGAAGGGCACTCCCATGGCGCGCAGAACGTGGGAGGGCTCGAGAGACCCCGAGGTGCAGGCCGAGCCCGATGACGCACAGATGCCGTGTTCGTTCAGCATCAACAGGATCGACTCGCCTTCTACGTATTCGAAACTCAGGGAGGTGGTGTTGGGAAGCCGGTTCTCGACATCGCCGTTGACGAGTGTACCCGGTATGCGCGCGAGCAGTTCCCGCTCCAAGCGGTCGCGCAGTACACGTACGCGCTCCCTCTCCTCGCCCAGGCGGCGCTCCGCCAGCTCGCAGGCCTTGCCGAGCGCCACGATGCCGGCCACGTTCTCGGTGCCGCCTCTTCTCCCCCGCTCTTGGTGGCCTCCCACCATGAAGGGAGCGAACCTGGTGCCTCTCCTTACATAGAGGGCGCCCACACCCTTGGGGGCATGCAGCTTGTGCCCAGACAAGGTCAGCATATCGATGGGTACGGCACTGAGATCGATGGGTATCTTGCCCACCGCCTGAACAGCGTCGGTGTGAAACATCACACCCGCCTCTGCCGCCAAAGCCCCGATGCGCTCCACCGGGAACACCGTGCCCGTTTCGTTGTTGGCCCACATCACACTGAGCACGGCGACGTCTTCGGCCAGGGACTCCGCCACCTGGTCGAGATCGAGCCTGCCCTGCCTGTCCACCGGCAGGAACACCACGCGCCGGCCCTGCTTACCCAGACGCTCGGCCGCGTTCTTGATGGCCGGATGCTCCACTCGTGTGGTCACGACGGCATGGCGGCCGGGGTACGAAGCGAGTGCGGACGAGAGCGCGGTGTTGTCACCCTCGGTGCCGCAGCTGATGAAGATGATCTCATCGGGATGGGCACCCACAAGGGAGGCCACCCGCTCCCGTGCTTCCTGCACCTTCTTGCCCACCCTCGCGGCAAAACCGTACATGCTGGAAGGATTGCCGTAGTAGTCGCGCAGGTACGGCAGCATCTCTTCAATCACTTCGGGAGCCACTTGGGTGGTGGCGTTGTAGTCCATGTAGATGAGTGGCTCGCGAAACTCCCCCGAGCTCACCTCGGGCGCGGATCCAGAGGCGGCATCTGTACCCGCCGGTTCCACAGGGGCTGCCGTTTTGGGCAATGCGGTCACTTTGGTCATGTGCCTAGACCTCCTCGACCGATAGTTCGGGCACCACCAGCTCCCTCAGCCTGGCCTGTACGTAATCACGCAGGGTGATTTCGGCCGACTTGCAGCCCGAGCAGGTGCCCTGCAGCCTCACGAGCACTCGATCACCATCCACATCCACGAGTTCGATGTCGCCACCGTCCATGCGCAATGAAGGCCGTATCTCGCGCTCCAGGGTCTCTTCGATGAGGCGGATCTTCTCGATGTTGGTCAGCCGCTTGGGAGCCGGCGCGGCGGGCACCGGAGCTTCTCCGCCCTGTATCTGCCTGATGATCTCTTCGATCTGCTCATGGCAGCGCTCGCAGCCACCGCCGGCCTTGGTGTAGTCGGTGACTTCCTCGACGGTGTGAAGATCGTTTTCGCGTACGGCCCGCTCGATCTCCAGGTCGGTCACCCCGAAGCACTCGCAGACGATCGTGCCTTCAGCCCGCGGGCTCTCTTCACCTCGATAGTGGGCGATGGCATCTTCCAGCGCCTCCCGACCCATCACCGAGCAGTGCATCTTCTCCTTGGGCAAGCCCCCCAAGTACTCCGCGATGTCCTGGTTGGTGATCTTCTCCGCTTCCTCGAGGGTCATGCCCGTAATCATCTCGGTGAGCGCAGAGGCTGAGGCGATGGCACTCCCGCAACCGAAGGTCTTGAACTTTGCCTCTGCGATGCGGCCCTCATCGTCCAGCTTGAAGGTGAGACGAAGCGCGTCGCCACAGGCAAGAGAGCCCACCTCACCGACGCCGTCCGGCTCCTCGACCTCTCCCACGTTGCGTGGATTCAAGAAGCGATCCTTGACCTTCTCCGAGTAGTCCCACATATCGCTCAGTCGTCTCCTTCGATGACGTTCACATTGTCACTCGGCGACACACGGCCGCCTCGTATCACACGGGCAAATATCCCCTCTCTGGGCATGACGCAATCCCCGATCTGATAGTAGATGGCACAGCGGCCGTGACACTCCTTACCGATCTGTGTGACCTCGAGCACGGCCTCGCCCACCTGGACGCGGGTGCCGACCGGCAACCGGGGCAAGTCGAGCCCCTGCACCGTGATGTTCTCCGCGAAGGCACCCGGACCGACCTGCGGCCCCTCGCCTTCATCACCGCCGGCCGCCTGCTGTCGCCCGCGGGCCGTCTCGAGCGCATGCTCGATGGACTCTGCGGCCAACAGGCTCACCTGCCGGTGCCAGGGGCCCGCGTGAGCATCGCCTTCCACTCCTTCCTCGGGTACGAGGTGGATGGAGGGCACGGGCGACTTGACCACGCCTTTCTTGTCCGACACGTTCACCGACACTACGTGCGCCATCGTCTTCGTCCCCATCCTGACCAGGATTGTCCGCATCCAGTATGAGCATATTACGCTACGGGGGCGGGGTGCGATAATGGCACCATGGGTACGAAGTCCAGGCGCAGGCGGCACATCTGGGTGCTCGGGGGGAGCCTCGCCATCGTGGCTGCACTTGCCTTGCTCGTGGCCGTCGCCTCTCGCGGTACTCTCACCTACTACTACACCGTGGAGGAGATTCGACAGTCGGCACCCGCCACCGGCGTGCGCGTGGCCGGTGCCTTCGTACCGGGAAGCCTCCAAGAGGGCGGCCTTGGGGAGGCAGCCGTCTTCGCACTCCACGAGGCCGGCCGGCCGGAGGTCGACCTCACCGTGAGGTATGACGGCCCCCTCCCAGACACTCTCCGCAGCGGCGAGGCCCTGGAGGTGGTGGTGGAGGGAGACTATGACGGTGAGGGCGGCTTCGCCGCCTCCCAGGTGCTCACCAAGTGCCCAAGCCGGTATGAGGGCGCGGTCAAGCCGTGAACGAGATAGGGCGGGCCGCACTCCTCCTCCTCTGCCCCGTCGCCGCGTACGGCGCGGCCGCCGGCTTCGCCGGGGCCTTTGGCGACGGCCGGCTGCGCTTGGCGGAATCTGCCCGCCGGGCCACCTATGCCGCCTTCTTTCTCGCCCTTCTCGGCGTCGGAGCGCTCGAATGGGGCCTCCTTTCCCGGGATTTCGCCAACCTCTACGTCTACCAACACACCTCCCGCGATCTCTCTTTCGTCTACACCATCTCCGCCCTCTGGGCCGGCAACGCGGGTTCGCTGCTTCTATGGCTCTTGCTGCTCACATTCGGCGCAGCACTTCTGTCGGCCCGCAGTGTGAACAAGAAGGCCTCCGTACCGGGAACTCCCGGGCACACCCGCGTACCCGACCGGGCCTTCGCCTGTGCCGCGAGCGTGGTGACCGCACTGGTCCTGTGCTTCGCCCTGGTAGCAGCCTTCCTGCCCGGGTCCAACGCCTTTGCGACCCTCCCGGCGGCATCGCCCGCGCCGCAGGACGGCGCCGGCCTCAACCCTCTCCTCCTCAACGCAGGCATGGTGATCCATCCTCTCACCGTATACCTGGGTTTCGTTGGGCTCGCGGTACCTTTCGCACTCGTCATGGGTGCGCTGCTCGCGCGTGCCCCCGAGCATCAGGACATCATGGCCTGGACCCGCAGCTCCACCGTGTTCGCCTGGCTCTTCCTCACGCTCGGCAACATCATCGGCGCCTGGTGGGCCTACGTCACACTGGGGTGGGGCGGCTACTGGACCTGGGACCCGGTGGAAAGCGCCTCACTCATGCCCTGGCTACTCTCCACCGGGCTCCTGCACTCCCTGCTGATGCCGGCGCAGCGTCTCCGTCTCACCCACTCCAGTGTGTGGCTGGCCGTGGGCTCCTTCCTGCTCACCCTCTTCGCTGTGTTCGTAACTCGCTCGGGCATCGCCGAATCGGTGCACGCTTTCACCGGCGGCTCGGCGGCCTACACCTACGGAGTCCTACCGGCGGCGGCTTCAGTGTTCTCCCTGCTCGTCGTGCTCGTACGTCGGGAACAACTTGGGAGCCCTGGCGGCATCACGCGCAAGGCGACCACCGATGCACCCGCGCGCGACGAAGCTCTGCCCGCGCCTCCCGGGACCGCTGCGCCCGCCATGAGCACCCGCCGCGCCGCCCTCATCGCCGCCGTCTTGCTCTTCGCCGCTACGACGGCCGTCATCCTGTTCGGGGTGGTCTCGCCCCTCCTCGGGGGACTCTTCGGCGCACAGCGGGCGGAACTCGGTCCCCCTACTTCGCCGCCGCGGCCGGCCCTCTCGGGTTGGCACTTCTCGCACTGCTCGGCGCCTGCAGCCTTTCCGAATGGGGCTACGTGCCTCCCCGATCACTTGCTCTCCGTCTCTTGGCCCCAGCACTTGCCGCCGCCGTCACCACTCTGCTCGTGTCCCTCCTCACCGGCGGCCCCGCGTGGGCGGCAATCGCCTTTGGCTTCGCCGCCTTCGCCGCGAGCGCTCTCGCCGTGCGGATCGTCTTGGAGGTGCGCCGGCCTCCCGCCGGCCACGCGGGAGGCCGCAGGCGCCCGGCCGGGCGCCTGCGGCGCTATGGAGCATGGCTCGTGCACCTGGGCGTGATCCTACTCTTGACGGGAGTCACCGGCTCGCAGGCCCTCAAGCTGGAGAGCGGCCCGGCCGTCCTTTCCGAAGGCGAGACGCTCGCACTGGGCGGCTACATGCTCACCCTCCAAGGGCTCGACGTGACTCGCGACACCAATCGAGTGAAGCTGCAGGCGGCCTTCCTGCTCGAGCAGGAAGGCCGCCCTCGCGACACTCTGGCGCCCATCCGGGAACGGCTACCGAACCGCAAAGAGGCTTGGAGCCGGGTGGCCGTGCGGTCGACCCTCGTCAGTGACGTCTACGTGTCCTTACTCGATGTGAGTGAAGAGGAGCGCAGGGTTCTCATCGCAGCCCAGGTGTACCCTCTCGTGTCGTGGCTGTGGTTGGGGGGAGTACTCATGGCTCTCGGCGCCCTGCCCGCACTGCTCGGAAGCGACCGGAGAGCGCAGGCGTGACGCTCGCACTCGTCATCGTACTGGTGATCGCCGTGGTGCTGTACGTGGCCTATCCGTTCTTTCGGCCGGAACAAGCAGCCTCCACGCGCCGGCGGGGCCACGAGTGACCGCCGCGCTCACCCTCCGCGGTGTCTCCAAGTACTACGGAGACGCCTGTGCGCTCCACGATGTCGACCTCACCGTGGAGGAGGGCGTCTTCCTCTCCTTGCTCGGTCCGAACGGCGCCGGCAAGACCACTCTCCTTGCGTTGGCGGCGACGGTTACAAGAGCCAGTGAAGGGAACATCTCAGTGTTCGGACTCGACCCCGGCGCAGATGGATCCGAGGTACGGGCGCTTCTCGGACTCGTCTCACACGAGTCGTTTGCCTATGGCCACCTCACCGCTCTTGAGAACCTGGAGTTCTATGCGCACCTTTATGGTCTTCGCGACGGACGCGAACGGAGCCTCGACCTCCTCGATACACTCGGCCTCTACCCTCGCCGGGACGATCTCGTGCGTACATTCTCACGCGGCCTGCAGCAGCGGCTGGCCATCGCCCGGGCCCTGCTGCACAACCCCCGGCTTCTGCTGCTGGACGAGCCCTTCTCCGGCTTGGACGCACATGCGGCCGGTACCTTCAGCTCCCTGCTCTCCTCGTGCTGCCGGGAAGGACGCACGGTGATCATGGCCACGCACCGGCTGGAAGAAGGGCTCCTATTGGCCGACACGATCGCCCTCCTCGACTCCGGCTGCGTGGTCTTTGAGGGCGGAGCCGCAGACTTGAGCCACGACTCACTCGAAGAACTCTACCTTGCCCGTGTGGGCGCCGGGTCGCACCCTGCCCATCTATCCGACACCCGAGGTCGGCCGTGAGTCGCTTCCGCATCTCCGCGCTCGCGATCACCCGCAAGGACCTCGTCTCTGAATGGCGCAGACGAGAGACGGTGCCGCTCACCGCCCTCTTCGGTGCGCTCGTGGTCGTGGTGGCGAGCCTGGCCCTCGAAGCCGGCGCGGTGGAGGCAGAGCGAGTGCGTGCCGGGATCCTGTGGACCGCACTCACCTTCGCCTTCGTACTCGGCGTGGGCCGGACGTTCGAATCCGAGCGGGAACATGACGCCATGCGCGGCCTGCTGGCTTCGCCGGTGGAGCGCGCCGCCCTTTATCTGGGCAAGTTCCTTGCCAACGTGGTCCTCCTCGCCGCGCCGGGCATCGTCATCCTGGCCGTCTTCGCCCTCCTGCACGGTCTGGGCTCGGCCACAGCGACGGCTCAGGCGGCGCTTTCACTCGCAGCCGTACTCCTCTTGGGAGCAGCCGGGTTTGCCGGAGTGGGCACACTCTTCGCCGGTCTCACCCTTGGCCTGCGAGCGCGCGACGCCCTACTCTCCGTGCTCATGTTCCCCCTTCTGGTACCGCTCCTTCTGGCCGGTTCACGGTCCACGGCGGTACTCATGCGGGATGGCACCCTCGCGGGCGACGCGTTTTGGCCGGCGTTGATGGTCGTCTATGATCTGGTCTTCGTAGTGGTGGCGCTCATTGTGTTCGAGTATGTGGTCGAGAAGTGAGAACCGCGTGAGAGGCGGCGTTCGCAGATCCCGTGCTCACGCCCTGCCGGTCTTGGGGGTCGCCGCCTGGCTTGCCGTAGTCGCCGCCCTCTACGGTAGCCTGCTCTGGGCACCTGAGGAACGTGTCATGGGCGACGTTCAACGTCTCTTCTACTTCCACCTAGCGAGCGCCTGGGTGGCACTCGGGCCGGCCTTCACCACGGTGTTCGTCTGTAGTGTCGCCTACCTGGCAAGACGGCGGGACGCCTTTGACCGAGTGGCGGCCGCCTCCGCCGAGATCGGGGTTCTCTTCACCACGATCACCCTGGCCACCGGGCCGTTGTGGGCAAGGCCGGTGTGGGGATCCTACTGGACCTGGGACCCACGCCTCACCACCACTCTCATCCTATGGTTCATGTACGCGGGATACCTCTTGCTGCGCTCGGTGGTGCCTCCGGGCGAACGGAGGGCGCGCCTCGCGGCCGTGTACGGCATCATCGCCTGGGCAAACGTGCCCCTGGTGTTCATGTCCATCCGTTGGTGGCGCACCATCCACCCTCAGGTCATCACCGGCTCGGGCATGCAGCTCGAGGGCACGATGGCGGCGGTACTCGGGCTCTCGCTCGCCGCCTTCACCCTGCTCTTCGTGGTGCTTCTCTTACTCCGCACCGCTCATGTGCGCACGGCAGACGACCTCTCGGCACTCAGGCGGTCGGCCCTAACTCCCAGACCCATACCCCCTCGCAAGGAGGAGGCCCGCTCGTGAACTCACTTCACTTCCTCTTCATCGGCCTCGCCCTCGTCTGGACGCTGATCGGCGGCTATGTGTGGTTTCTCGCCTCCCGCCAGACACGCCTACGGCGTGAGGTGGAGGAATTGAAGGCGCAGCTCATTCGCCCCGGCGACACCGAGAGGAACAGCTCGGCCCTCGACGGCCGGCAGGATGCCCGTCCCGGCGAGAGCGGCAGGCACGAGCCGTGACAACACCCCTGCCTGCCGCACCTGACCTGCCGCGCCGCTTCCCCTATGCCGACAGGAGGTCCGCCGTACGAGCGGCGATCGCCTCACCCATACCACTTGTACCCGTGCTGCCTCCCAAGTCGTAGGTGACACACCGCCCCTCGCCGATGACCACCTTCACGGCTTCGAAGAGCGCGTCGGCGGCCTCCTTCTCGCCCAGATGGCGGAGCATGAGCACCGCCGAGAGGATGAGCGCCGTGGGATTCACCTTGTCCTGACCGGCATACTTGGGCGCCGAGCCGTGCACCGGCTCAAAGATGGCGATGTCGCTGCCGATGTTGGCTCCGGGTGCCACGCCCAAGCCCCCCACCAGGCCGGCGCACAGGTCGCTCACAATGTCTCCATAGAGGTTGGGGCAGACGAGCACATCGTAGAGTTCGGGCTTCTGCACCAGCTGCATACACATGTTGTCGACGATGCGGTCCTCGAAGTAGACGTCGGGATACCGCTCGGCCACCTCTTTGGCCACCTCCAGGAACAGCCCGTCGGTGCACTTCATGATGTTGGCCTTGTGGACGGCCGTGACCTTCTTCCGCCCCTCCCGCCGCGCATAGTCAAAGGCGAAGCGACAGATGCGCTCGGAGCCTTCACGGGTGATGATCTTGATGGACTCAGCCGCATGCCGCCCGACCATGTGCTCCACTCCGGCGTACAAGTCCTCGGTGTTCTCCCTCACCACCACGAGGTCGATGTCGTCGTAATGCGAGCGCACTCCGGGAATGCTGACCGCCGGTCTAAGGTTCGCGTAGAGGTCGAGCTCCTTGCGCAGTGCCACGTTCACCGACCGGAAACCGGAACCCACCGGCGTGGTGATGGGGCCCTTGATGGCGATCTTCGTCTCGCGGATTGAATGAAGGACGTGCGCCGGCAGAGGTGTGCCGTACTTGTCCATCACATCGGCGCCCGCCTCCACGTCGATCCACTCGATGGGCACCCCCGTGGCCGCCAGCGCAGTCTTGGCGGCGGCCATCAGTTCAGGACCGGTGCCATCGCCGGGAATACAGGTAATTCGGTAGGCCATGCGTGCGATTCTCCTTGCGATCGTTGTTGGTTGGGCCTGAGCCGCCGGCCCTCTACGAGGGCAGCCCGTTCATCACGCGAATCCGATACCCTTCTTGCTGCCAAAGGTCAGATAGGCGAGGTGGCGTTTGGCGAGGTAATGCTTCTCCCCCGCGGCATCCTCGAGAACGAGCCAGTCTCCCTCCTCCGCCAGCATCGCGTACACAGTTTGTGGCTCCGTGGGGGTCTCGATGGAGATCTCCGTACCTCCGGAGAAGTGGGCGACCAAAGAGCGCATGAGTTGTTCCTCCTGAGAACAATTGCCTTGGCGGCAAGGCTACCAGAGAATGGCGGCGCGCGCCGGGCCGGGGCCTCGGGCCGCTACGCCGGCCCGGTCCGAAGGACGAGAGCGCCTGGGACCGGCGCGCCCCTCTCCCCTTCAACCTCTCCCCCCTACCGCGAGGCCGCCACCACCCGGGCCTGATACTCGATGGCAGAGTCGTACGTCTCGAGTACCCGTTCGGCCACCCGGTTCCAGGAGAGCTCCTCCGCAGCCTCAATGCCTTTACGGGAGAACTCCGCCCGCCTGCCCGAGTCGCTCAAGAGGCGGCAGAGCGCGTCGGCCAGAGCCGTGTGCCCGCCCACCGGAGTGAGTTCGCCCAGTTCGCCGTCTCGCAGTACCGACCGGTAGCCGGGCAGGTCGGAGGCCACCAGCGGCAGCCCTGCCGCCATGGCTTCGGCCAGCACGATACCGAAGCTCTCCCCCTCCAGTGAGGGCACGCACATCACTTCGGCCCGCGACATCTCCTTCAACTTGGACTCGTGAGACACCCGGCCCAGTGCGGCTATGCCGGGCATGGGCCACTCCAGCCCGCTGCCGGGGCGTGAGACGAGTTCCTGTACCTGGGCCCAACGCGGCCCCACCATGACCAAGGTGGCCTCGGGCAGCCGCTCCCTGACCTCTTTGAATGCTCGCAGGAGAACCATCACACCCTTTCGTGGCTCAGCCCGCCCGATGAACACGATGCGGCCCGGGGTGCGCATGCCTCGGCGGGCCGGCAGGTACGACTCCACCGGCACGCCGTTGGGGATTATGCGGTACTCACCCGGGAATCTGAGGGCCACGTACTCCTTGGCCGCCTCCGACACCGCTATCCGCACCGCCAGCGAGGCGATGATACGGTCCGCGAGGGAGTAGAGGTGGCGATAGAGCGGTGAGTCATCCAGGGCGGCATGGAATGTGCCCACCATGGGTAGCTCCAAGGGCTTCTGCAGCACCGCGCTCGCCGATACGGAGGGAGTACACGGTTCGTGCAGGTGCACGACGTCGAAGTTCATCTTTCGCAGCAGCCTCTTCATGCGGAGAAGCATGAACGGGGAGGGGTTGCAGTAGGCCTTGCTGCCGTTCGATTTGAACGGGGTGGCAATGCCCACGGAGATGAAGCGTTCATGGCTCACGTGCCGGGAACGGGCGTGGCCCGCCCCTCCCGTGGGTGCCATGATGAACACCTCGTGACCGCGCGCCTCGAGTTGCGCGGCCAGATTGGCCACATGGTCGTTCACCCCCCCGGGTACACTCCAGGAGTACGGTGACACCAAGCCGATGCGCATTGCCCTCCTCACCTTGATGTACATACCCCGCAGCCGAGGGACCCTCCGCCGACATGCACCCGGCTCGCATGCCGGCAGCACCGCGCGGGGCGCAGCCGCCTCGCCGTCACGGTTCCCGATCGTACAGGATACGTGAGACCAGCACCCGGCGGGAGAGCGGCTGCGCCCCTCTTCGGGGGCCACGTATCCGAGACACGACAAGAAGCGACATCGTCATCATAGACCACAGCACGCGAGGCCGTGAACGGCCGAACACCACGCTGAAGAGAGGCGCCAGAAACGCACCCAGAAGCACCACCTGCGCATGCATCCTTCTGATGGTACCGGCGATGATGAAGAGGCCGGAGGAGGTCATGGCCCAGAAATCCATACCCAGACCGGCCCCAAGAGCAGAAGCCGCCCCCCGGCCGCGCAGACCGAACACATGCCCGGCCACCGGAGCCAGGCCCAGCATGCCCACCGTGGTGTCGTCCGCTCCCAGACGGCGGCCGACGAGGGGGGGCAGCCAGCCCTTGGCGATGTCTATGGCCACGACCACCAGCGCCGGTTTCAGACCCAGGGCCCGGCGGACATTGGCGGCTCCAGGATTGCCGTCTCCCAACTCATCTATGGAGAGACCCGCCACCCTGCGGGTGACGATGCGCGCGCTGGGAAGGCAGCCCAGGGCAAAGGCCGCCCCCGCGAAGAGCAGGCGCAGAATCCTCCGCGTGGGCCGCCGTTGACCCGCCCGCCATTCACCCGCCGGACCACCTTCTCCCCCCGACCGTGGCGAAACACCTACCAAGGGTTCCCTCCTACCATCCTCTTCACTCCGGGCGTGGCCTTCGTGACCGCCGGCTGTAACCCGCCGTGCGTATACCCAGTGCCACCGCACCCAGAGCCATGGGAATGAGCCAGGTGAGAACCCGCCACAGGATGAGGCTGGCCACGCGGATGCGCTCTGGGGTGTTCGACCCGATGAGTTCCAAGTAGCCGAATTCGGCTATGCCCGCCCCTCCGGGGAGCGGAGACAACGGCATAAGAACCTGCAGCACAGCCTGCCCGGTCATGACGGGCATGATCGATCCCCTCCACCCCAGTGCATGGAGCACCAGCGGGATTATGGCGAACATGGCTGCCCAGTACACGAGTTGCCACAGTACCACCTGCACCATGACCCGCCAGCCCGCCTGCCGGAAGACGGCCATGGCATCGACGAACGCCCGGAGGCGCCGCCCCAACCGGGCCGGCAGCAGGGACAACCCGAGCGGCCGGCGCAACCACAGGTACCCCACCACCCAGGCCAGCATGAGCCCGCCGATGACGCCCAGGATGATCCAACGCTGCAAAGGTGTGATGGGAGACCCGGCAATGGGGAGAAAGGCGGCCAGGGCCACGAGCACGAGCACGGAGGTGTGGATCACGCCCTTGACCAAGACTGCGGATGTCGACTCTGAGGGCTTGAGCCCTATGCGATACAAGACGAACACCTGGTACGGAATCTCCAAGCCGCCGAACATGGTGGCGCCCCCCACGAGGTTGGCCTCGAACGACACCCCGAACGTCTTGGCCCGGGAGACATCCGGGCGAATGACGCGGACCATCAGCACGAGCGACCAGGCATCGGCCACCAGAAGCACCGCGAGCGCGAGAAGAGCGCCCGCCAGGTACCAGGGCTGCCGGGTGGCCAAGGTGGCGGTCTCAATGTCCTCCGCCACCCGGGGGTTCGCAATGAGAATCACTACCACGCCCGCGACGAGACCCAGAAGAATACCGAGAACCATCCGCGGCCACGGCAAGGCCACCTTGGGCGGAACCTCCCGAGCCGCGGAGGCGATGAGGACTGCATCCGCAGCCGACTCGAGAGCGCAGTTGGGACGCCCGCACTCCCCGTCCGGCAAGTCGGGTGCGGGATCGCCCCCCGCGGCGGGAGACCGATGAGGCGCGCGTGACAAGCTCTCTCCCTCGGAGATCACGCCTTCATTCGCGGGCGGATCGCTCGAACTGCTCTTATCCCCGACTCCCATTCCCTCCGGACCATCCTTTACAGGCCACGGCCGAACGAAGCAGTTCCCGATAACGAGCCCCTACCACCTCACGCGTGTGGCGCGACAGGGCCAAGCCGCGCCCCACTTCACCAAGTGTCTGCCGCTCGTCCTCGGAGAGCAGCAGCAGGCGGCGCAGGCCCTCGGCCACCTCTTCCACCCGGGAGCCACATACCGCAAGCCCAGTCTCCCCCGTCTTGACTGCCTCTATCGCTCCCCCGGAGCGTCCGGCCAGCACGGGAAGCCCCATGAGAGCGGCCTCGGCGAACACCAAGCCGAAGCCCTCCACCTCCAAACCTCCCCAGCGAACGCGGCAGGGCGAGGCAAAGATGTCGGCCGCCCTCAGCCACGTACGCAGTGCCTCGTCTTTGACCTCACCAGCCAGATGGACTCTCCGGCTGATACCCAGCCGCACCGCCTTGCGCCACAGCCTATCACGCAACCGGCCGTCGCCTACGATTCCGAGCTCGAGACCGGGGAACTCGTGTCGAAGCAGACCGACCGCATCCACCAGACGATCCTGGCCCTTGCGCGGCACGAGGCGGCCCACGCACACCACCAAGGGGCCGCTGACACCGAGAGCGTTCTTGGCCTCGGCCTTCTCGCCCGGGCAGGCGATGGTGAAGCGGTCGACGTCGATATAGGGGCGCAGAGTGGCGCACGACACGCGCCCGCCCGTGTGGCGACGGGCGGCGTTGGTGGTGAAATCACTCACCGACACGAGCAGAGCGGCTCTTTCGATGACATACCGGGTGGCGGCCGCCGCACCGGGCATCACCGCCGGCACGGTGAGCTCCGCCCCTCCCAGGAACACGAGGTAGGGCAGACCCGTTCTCTTCTTGAGCACGGGTGCGAGCAGGCCCGCCGGCAGGGGATGGCCCATCTGGACGAGCTCCGGGCGGAAATCGTCGATGAGACCGAGCGCCATCTCCAAGTGACGAGGAGTGGGCCACACCACCGGTGTCTCTACCCGGTGCACCCGATAGGGAATGCCTGCATCGAACTGCTCGGCGCCTGCGTACGCGGGCGCCATGATCACCACATCGTCTGGTGAGAGCGTCTGGATCAGGCCGTAGTAGTAGGACTGAAAGCCACCCACCCGCGGCGGGAAATCGTTGGTGATGAAGAGGGACCTTGGCGGACGTGGGCTACGAGCGTCATCGTGATCGTCTCGATTCACACGCCGCTCACACGTCGTTGTCGAGACTTCCCGCCGCGTCCAACACGATCTCGTGCTCACCCTTCTCGCGCAGGTAGTCCTGATAGATGTAGACGAGCTCTTTGTCGAACAGCGCCCGCTTCAGTTCCACCGCCATCTGGCGGGCCCGCTCCAGAAGCAGTGCGGCCGTCTTGTCGGACAAGTCGATGCCGAACTCCTTGAACTTGTGCTGGATGGTGCGGCTTCCCGAGTGCTTGCCGACCACGAGCTGGCGGGCCAGCCCCACTTCCTCCGGAGTGAACACCTCATAGGTGAGAGGGTTCTTGATGACGCCGTCGGCGTGGATGCCCGATTCATGCGCGAATACATTCTCGCCCACGATGGCCTTCCAGATGGGCAGGACGCCCCCACACGCCCTCGCCACGTACTCGGACACCTCGCGGAAGCGGGTCGTGGCCACATCGAGGTCGATGCCGTCCAGGTACTTGAGCGCCATGACCACTTCTTCGAGGGCGGGGTTCCCCGTACGCTCACCCAGGCCGTTGACCGCCACGGTCACGTAGCGGGCGCCCGCCCTCACGCCCGCCAGGCAATTCGCGGTGGCCATGCCGAAGTCGTTGTGACAGTTGATCTCCACGTCGAGATCGATGGCCTCGAGCACCACCTGTATCCTCTGGAAGGCAGTGAAGGGCTCGAGCACGGACAGCGTATCGCAGAAGCGGAAGCGTTCTGCCCCGATCTCCTGGGCGAAGACCGCATAACGCAGTAGGTGGTCCATACGGGTACGAGAAGCGTCTTCGGCCGCAAAGATGAGCGGGAGGCCGTGATCCCTCGCCCGCTCCGCAGTCGCTTCGATGCGGGTCAGATTCTCGTCGAGGGGCTTCTCCCCGGAGGAACTGCCGATACCCGAGGTGCTCACCCAGACCACCACGGCGTTGACGCCGCAGTCGGCCGCCAAGTCGACATCCACGGGCATGGGCCTGCACATGGCAAGAATGCGCGAGCGTAGCCCCAAGGAGGCGATGTCGGAGATGGCTTCGCGCTCCTCGAGACACAAGGCAGGCGTACCGGCCTCGATCTCATGCACTCCTATTTCCGACAAGAGGCGCGCAATGCGCACCTTCTCCTGCCCGGCGAACACCACTCCCACGTTCTGCTCACCGTCGCGTAGGGTGGTGTCGACCAGAAACACCTCGTGATCGCTGTGCTCGAAGCCCGACTCGAAAGGGCGGGCCTTGCGGGTGCGATAGTCGATACCCGTCCTCACTCCAAACCTGGGTGTCATGCTAGGCCTCCTCGGCGGTGACCGGTACCCCGTCCCCATCGGCCCCCTTCCCATCGCGGGAAGCCGACACGTCGTGCCCGGCCACGCGCTCGGCGATCTCGGCGGCCGCCACACAAGCCTCAGCCTGCGCCTCCGCCCCGGTCGCCTTCATCGCGGCCACCTCTTCGCGTACCTCCCCGATGAGCTCCTCATAGAACTCGACCACCTCGGCGTCGAAGAGTGCGCGCTTCAGTTTCATGCTCTTGGAACGGAGCCTGCATATGAGAAGAGCGGCCTCTTCATTGCTCACCGTGATGCCGTGCTCGGAGAGCTTGAGCCGGAGTGAAGCCACGCCCGAGTACTTGCCGAGCACGAAGCGCCGGCGCAGGCCGACATCCTCGGGAGAGAAGACCTCGAACGTGGTGGGGTCGTCGATGACGCCCGCCGAGCGGCTGCCGCTCTCATACCAGAAGAGGCTCGCCCCCACGATGGGCTTCCACGGGGGAATGGGACGGTTGGACGCCCGGGCCACATACTGCGACAACTCCCGGAACTTCTCCGGCCTGAAGTTGAGGTCGATCTTCTCCACGTGCTTGAGGGCCATGATGACCTCTTCGAGCGCCGCGTTGCCCGCCCGCTCGCCCAAGCCGTTCACCGTGGTGTTCACGAAACGCGCCCCCGCCTTGACGCCGGCCAGCGCGTTGGCGGTGGCCATGCCGAAGTCGTTGTGGGTGTGCATCTCCACATCCATGCCGGTGACGTCGATCAGGGTCTTGATCTTCATAAAGGTGTTGAAAGGATCGAGTATGCCGAGTGTGTCGCAGAAACGGATACGGTCGGCGCCCGCATCTCTCGCCGTACGGGCGAAGCTCAGCAGGAACTCCATATCCGCTCGAGAGGCATCCTCGGCGTTCACCGACACATAGAGACCCTGGGACTTGGCGTAGTCGACCGCCTCCTTCACACTCTCGAGCACCCACTCGCGCGTCGCCCGCAGCTTGTGCTCGATATGGATATCAGAGGTCGACATGGAGATGGCCACTGCATCGACCCCGCACTCTATCGACTCCTTGATGTCGGAAACGACCGCCCGGTTCCACGCCAGGATGCTGCAGTTCAAGTCGAGGGCCGCGATCTTGGCCACGGCTTCCTTCTCTGCGCCGCCCATGGTGGGAATACCCGCCTCGATCTGGTACACGCCGATCTCATCGAGCAGGCGGGCTATGCGTATCTTCTCTTCGTTGGCAAACACGACTCCGGCAGTCTGCTCGCCGTCTCGAAGAGTGGTGTCATCGATGTCGACCTGAACGGCCTGAGGGCTGTGCGGCCGGTTAAGGAGATAGCCGCCGAAACTCTCGCGCATTCCCCCTCCTTCCGGTGTTGTTCGAGCCAGAGTTTACCACGACTATACCCACTCCCTGCCTGCGAGCAGGGCTCCCACCCAGCGGTGGAGGAGTTCTTCCCGGTCTTGCACGTCGAGTTCCTTGATGGCACCACCCGGCACCAACTCCACAATGCGATCGGCCAGCCGAAGGGCTTCGGGAAGATCGTGGGTCACGTAGAGCACCGTGGTACCGCCTCCTGCGATAAGCGGCCCGATGAGCCCCAGAAGCTCCGACTTGAGGGCCGCGTCCAGGCTGCTGAAGGGCTCGTCCATGAGCACGAGACCGGGCTCTGCGGCATACGCCCTCGCCAGCGCCACCCGCTGCATCATGCCGCCGGAGAGCTGCCCCGGATAGTAGTCTTCGAAGCCTTCGAGGCGCACGCGGCCCAGCCACTCCGCCGCCTCCCTGCGGGCCTCACTCTTGGTCCTCCCCGCAGCCCGCAGCGCCACGGCGACGTTCTCGCGGGCGGTCCGCCAGGGCAGGAGCCGCGGCTCCTGGAACACATACCCCATGCGTGTCGCGCTCACCTTGACCGAGCCGGCATCGGGCTTGATCACGCCCGCCACCAGCTTCAGCAACGTACTCTTGCCCACGCCGGAAGGGCCCACCAGGGCCACTATCGAACCGGCCTGCACATCCAGGGTGAAGCGCTCGATCACGGGAAGGGCACCGAATGACTTGGAGACATTTCTCAGTGAGACCACGTAGGGGTTCACGGGCATCTCCGCCCGGCTGTATCTCGATGAGTGCTCACTTCGGCCTCTTCCAGCGCATCACCCTGCGCCGGGCAGGATTGAGCAGGGCGAACTCAAGGAGGGCCATGAGGCCCAAGATGGCTATGACCCAGGCGAACACCTCGGGAGTCTTCAGGAAACTCATGGCCCGCGAGAAGCTGTGGCCGACACCGTCGAAGGCGCCGAGTACCTCCCCCAAGACGGCGGCACGCACCCCGATGCCGGCCGCGAGGGTGAGGCCGGCGAACACCGGTGACCCGATGCCGGGCAGGTACACGCAGGTGAGCATCTGGCGACGCGAGAAGCCGTATACCCGCCCCATCTCCAACAGCCTCTCGTCTATGGCCAGGACGCCGGCCAGCGTGTTCACGTAGATCACCGGAGCGACAATGACGGCCACCACGAAGATGACCTGCCGCTCGCCGATACCCAGCCAGAGCATGGCCAGCACGGCGACGACCACGGCCGGAATGGTCATGGATAACCAGCGGAGAGGCTCACAGAAAGCACGCAACGCGGGCAGAAGGCCGGCGATTACCCCCAGCGCCAATCCAAGTGCGCCCCCTATGAGCAGGCCGAGGACCAAGCGGCGTGCCGTGATGAGGCCCTGCCGGAAGAGGTCTCCCTCCAGGGCCAGCCGCCACAACTCCCGGGCGGTGTCGAGCGGAGACGCCAGCACTGCGGGGTTCACGACGGTGGAGAGCAGCTGCCAGACAACGAGCAGCACGACGGCTCCGGCCAGGCCGTAGAAAAGGCTGTGAGGGGAGACAGGTTTCTTCATCATATGTCATTCTAGTGCAGGAGACGCACCGAGGGGGCTTCATGATGTCGACTTCGAGACCAGACATACAATCAGAACGGACGGCAGGAGGGCCGGGCCTGGAGACCAAGGCGCTAGAAAGGCTGCTCCCCAAGCTCGTCGGTCTCTACATTCACCTGCATCGCAACCCCGAATTGTCCCGGCAGGAGCGGGAGACCGCACGGGTGACGGCCACCTGGCTGAGAGAGGCAGGCTTCGCCGTCACAGAGAACGTAGGAGGCTACGGGGTCGTGGGACTCCTCGCGAACGGCGTGGGGCCCACCGTCATGCTGCGCGCCGATATGGATGCGCTCCCCGTCGAAGAGCAGACCGGTCTCCGCTATGCAAGCCGGACGCGTTCCGAGAACAGGCACGGCCTCGACGTGCCGGTGATGCATGCCTGCGGGCACGATCTTCACACCTCGTGCCTCTTGGGTGCTGCCTCACACCTCTCCGCCACCCGCTCCGCGTGGAGCGGTACCCTCCTCGCGGTCGCCCAGCCCGCCGAGGAAGAGGTCTCCGGGGCCAGGGCCATGCTCGACGACGGCCTCTTCGAGCGTTTCCCCCGGCCCGGCATCGTACTCGGCCAGCACACCTGGCCTGCGCCCCTCGGCACTCTCGGCCACAGGCCGGGGGTCCTCTTCGGCGCCTGCACCCGGTTGGCGGTGACCCTGTATGGGCGGGGAGGGCACAGCTCCACTCCGTACCTCACCACAGACCCGGTGGTGGCTTCCGCCCACCTGGCCACGCGCCTCCAGACCATCGTGGCCCGCGAAACCCCTCCCGATGACCGCGTGGTCGTCACCGTGGGAGTCCTCCGCGCCGGAACGGCGGCCAACATCATCCCCGATAGCGCCTATCTGGAGATCGATCTCCGCGCCGCCACCTCCTCCGCCATGGCACGCACCATGGGAGCGGTGGAGCGAATCGTGCACGCCGAAGCGGCCGCCTGCGCCGCCCCGCGCGAGCCCGACATAGCCATCTTGGCGACCTGCCCCCCCGTGGTGAACGATGATGCACTCGACGAGAGGATCCGGGCGGCACATGCCGCCCACTTCGGCGAAGAGCACATGATCGAGCAACCATTCACGTCGACCGCGGAAGATTTCGCCGAGTTCGCGGGGGAGGGAGTGCTCCTGGACTTCTGGACGCTGGGCATCTCCGGCCACCCACAGGCCACCACCTCCGCAACCCCCCCACCCCTCCACTCACCTCTGTATGCTCCGGCCGACGCAAGACGGGCCCTCTCCTTCGGTACCGAGGCTCTCGTCGTTGCCGCCCTGGAGATGCTGGACCGGGGTCGGGGCGCGTGTGAGAACGAAGTAGGGCCCGATGGCCAGGTGGAGGACGGGCCGAGGAGATGAGAAGAAAGGAGAAGGGAATGGTCGACACACAGGCGTCTCCGCCCGCTCGTTCTGCGCGTTCCAGGCCGTCCCGGCCCGAGGAGCGGCTGCGGGCGCGGCTGGGGGGCGGCGACACCTTCTTCCTACTGTTCTTTGCGCTGCTCGTGAGTCTGGCCCTCCTCATCGCCGCCACCGACATCCAGCTGGGCCGATTGGCAGGGCAGATGCTCACGGGCGGGTCGCTCATACTTGCGGTGACGGCCTCTCACGCGTCGCGCACGTGGCGCATCATGGGCTGGTTGGCGCTGGCCGGAGCCGTGTTCAGCACCCTGGCGGGCGAGTACTTCGACCTCTCAGCCGTGTCGGCGCTTGTGGGGCTTCTCTTCACGGTGCTACTGTTCGCCTCTGTGCCTCTCATACTGAGCCGCCTCGCACGCCATGAGAGGGTGACGGGAGAGACGGTGGCGGGCGCGCTCTGCGTCTACCTGCTGCTCGGGATGGCGTTCGCGAACATCAACCTTGCCCTCTCCTTCGTACAACAGAACCCCGTACTGATGTCGTCCAACGATCCCGGCAGCGCTGTCGCCCGGGGCGACTTCTACTACTACAGCTTCATCACCATGGCCACCGTGGGCTTCGGCGACATAGTTCCCGTAACGAACCCCGCGAAGACTCTGGCCGTGTTCCAGGCCGTGCTCGGACAGCTCTTCCTCGTCACCATTGTCGCCCGCTTGGTGTCGTCCGCTACCTTCAAGCGGTCTGAATTCCAAGACACGGCCGAGGCGACCACCGAAGATATTCCCGCGGCACCGCAGAGGTCAACAGGCGCGGCCTCGGCGCAGCCGGTCTCGTCGAGACCGGCTGCGCAACCCCAGGGTTCGTCGGCAGTTAACCTCGCTGAGGACCGGCCACCGGCACGAAGGGCCGACTCGGACGACTGACCCGGAGTCCAGGCCGGAGGCTTGCGGGCTCCGCGGCTCGGGCGTAAGCATTCAAGGCTCCGGCGCTGGCCGCAAGCGGACACGACAGCCGATGGCGCGCCGGACAGGGGTGCGCCCAAGGCCGGCGCGTGTCGCGCCGCAAAGGAATGCCGCACACGCAGAGACGGTCGTCACAAACAGCGCTGCCGCGGTGCGTGCGGTTACGGAAAGCGGCGGCGCTCCAAGGCGGCGGTGCCTTCCGTAACCGCTGATGTTCCGTAACCGCTGATGACTACTCGGCGACGCCCGGATAGTAGAAGCCGTCGTCGGGCAAGGTGCCGCCTATGACGTCGGGTGACAGCTCAGCCAACACCGCGAAGAACGCCTCCAAAGACCGGCGGGCATCCTTGGCCTGCACGTGCTCCCAGGTGATGTTCTTCATCGAACTCGCCACCACTGCACCCTTCAGGCCGAGTTGGGGAAGCTCCTCCTCCACGAGCCGCCCGGCTTCCTCTGGGTTGGCCAGCATCCACTCCACCGCCGCCCGGTACTGGCGGATGAACTCATCGATTACGTCCGGACGCTCCATCACCGCACCGGTTGCCACCGTGCCGGCTATGGGTGTCCGCTCCGCGGTGCCGGTGCTTCGCTGCCACTCTTCCTCGAAGCCAAAGGCGCGGTAGACCGGCTCACCTCTCTCATTCGCCTGGGCGATGACGGCAGTAGCCAGCATCTCCCCTATCACGGCTGTATCAACCGCACCCGAAAGTAGGGTTTGGGCTGCTTGGGTGGGATCGGCCACGTAGCGAACATCGAAGGTCTCGAGGGAATCTATGCCCTGCGCCCGGCACATGTACTGGAACATCAGGTCGGGGACGCTCCCTTGAAACGATATTGCTATGCCGACGCCGTCTCTCTCCGCTGCCTCCTTCAAGTCGGCAAGGGAAGCGACGTCGGGGTCATAGCTCAACATGTAGGTGATGTTCCACACCGACACGTCGAGAAGCTGCACCTCAAGGCCTCGATTGTAGAAGATGGCGGCGTTGTTGGTGGGGAAGGTGACGAAATCGCCCTGCCTGCCCGCCACGATGGCACGCAACTGCTCCGGGTTCTCCCAGACGACCACCTCCGTGGTTTCGGCCACTGCTGCCAACATGTCGTTCGCTGCCAGATATGCGGCCGGGATGGCCATGGGCCCCGGGGGCACCACCAGCGTGAGCTTGGGAAGCTTGGGCCGGGTGGTAGCGGTGGTGACAGACGTCACCTCCGCCTGCGTGGTGACCGTGGTCTCCTGGTTCTCCGCAGAGGTGGTCGTGCTAGCCCCACAGGCGCCCAAGACACCGGCCGACAACAATAGAACCGCCACGATTAGGACGAGAGCCGTTCCCCGCCTCAGGGTCACCCCCGGAATTCTCTTCTTGAACATGCACACTCCTAGAAATGGTGACGAATGTCTACTCGGCGAAATCCATGCGCTGCACGTCGACGCCGGCTACTGCCCCGAGCTTCGTATAGAACTGGTCAATATCTTCAGACTCTCCCAGCATCTCCAACACCACGAGGCCGCTGGGTGAGCAGTAGTCACCCTGCACATCGTGCATGCCCACCCGAGTCTTGATGTTGCAGCCGTACTCAGTGAAGAGGGCCTGAACATCGGGGATGCTCTGTACTCTCTGCGAGATGTGTACGCCGAGAATGGTCCGCTTGGTCATGTCGATCTCTCCTTCTCTGTCGCTGGTACGGGAACACAATGGCACGTGAAGGGTAACCTTACCGAATCGGTCAAAAAAGTTCCCTCTTCCTCCGCTCTTCAAACAGTCCCCGGGAGCGATTGATTGTATGCGTTCGCCTCTGTGCCGGCACGTCGAGGCCCCGAGATAGACGGGCAAGGGCGGGGGGGGGGGGGGGGGGGGGGGGGGGGCGGGCCGCCCCCCCCCCCCCCCCGCCCTTGCCCGTCTTGCGTGAGTCCGCCGCTTCAGCGACCGCCTGCGGCGCAACCCTTCTGGATTCAGTTACTTGATGAACTTGCCCCTGGCCGTGTAGTGCGTGTGCAGCAGCTTGTGGCTCTTGTGCCCACAGGGGCCGTCGGTGAGGAAGTTGGTGTAGAGCTCCAGTACCGCCGGATTCTCGTGCGACTTGCGGATCTCGTACGCAGCGTCCTCGTCGTAGATGGCCTTCGCGCGTGCCGCCCGGATCTCGGGGCTGGTGGGGATGGGCTGGCCGCCGCCGCCGATGCACCCACCGGGGCAGGCCATGAACTCGATGAAGTGGCAATCGGCGAACTTGCCGCCGGCCTTGATGTTCTCCAGCACCTTCTTGGCGTTGGCCGTGCCGTGCGCGACGGCCACCTTGACGGTGGCGCCGTTCAGCCAATCCCAGCTGTCAACTAGGCCCTTCAGGATGTCGGGCACCGGACCCACTTGGGGCACGGTGATCTCGGCGTACTTGATGCCTTCAAACCCGCGCACCGGGATGATGTCGGCATGCTCGTAGATGCTCTCCACCTTGAGACCAGTCACGAGTTCGATCACGGTGCGAAGGGCCGCTTCCATCACGCCCCCGGTGGCCCCGAAAATGACGCCCGAACCGGTGGCAGTGCCGAAGGGATCATCGAAGTCGCTCTTGGGCATATCGGGCAGCCAGATACCGGCTTCCATGATCATCTGGCCCAACTCACGCGTGGTGAGGCCGTAGTCGATGTCTTTGAAGCCCGAGTCGACCATCTCCGGCCGGTTGCACTCGTACTTCTTGGCCGAGCAGGGCATGAGCGCCACGGTGACGATATCGGCGGGATCGATGCCCATCTTCTCAGCGTAGTACGTCTTGATAACCGAGCCAAACATCTGCTGCGGGCTCTTGGCGGTGGACAGGTTGGGGATGTACTCGGGATAGAAGTGCTCCAGGTACTTCACCCAGCCCGGCGAGCAGCTGGTGAACTGGGGCAGTGCCACGTCTTTCTCGCCCTGCACCAAAGCCTTGTACAGACGAATGATGAGTTCGGTGCCCTCTTCGATGATGGTGAGGTCGGCGGTGAAGTTGGTGTCGAACACCCGGTCGAAACCACAGCGGCGCAGCGCCGTGTTCATCTCAAACGTGAGCGGCTGGCCCGGCTCGAGGCCAAAGACCTCACCGATACCGGCACGCGGTGACGGAGCGGTCTGGATGACCACATGCTTGGTGGGGTCGTCGATGGCTTCCCAGATCTCATCGCGCGGGTCGTTGGCCCGGAGCGCCCCCGTGGGACAACGGTTGATGCACTGACCGCAGTTGATACAGACCACATCGGCCAGAGGCTTGTCGAGGTAGGTCTCGATCTTGGTCCAGTTGCTGCGGCCCACAGCTTCGTACACGCCCACTTCCTGCATGTCCACACAGGTGCGCACGCAGCGGCGGCAGAGCACGCACTTGTTCATGTCGCGGTGCACCGAGTAGCTGGACTGATCGAGCTCGTACATGGGCTCTTCCGGATGCCCGAACATGAACTCGTCGATGCCGTACTCCTTGGCCAGCGTCTGGAGTTCGCAGTTGTTGTTGCGCACGCATGCATAGCACTCACCGTAGTGCTTACGGAAGATGAGCTGCAGGATGTGACGGCGGGCCTGGCGTACGCGGCCGCTCGTGGTGCGTACGGTCATGGGGCCGGTGATGGGATAGGCGCAGGCCGCCTGCAGAGTGCGCTGGCCCTCCACCTCTACCACACACACACGGCACACACCGGCGATGGCCAAGTCGGGGTGCGCACACAGCGTCGGGATCTTGACCCCGATCTGCTTGGCCGCCTCGAGCACGGTGGTGCCGGGAGCGACCTCCACGTCGATGCCATCGATGTTGGCGACAACCCGGGGACCGTCGTAGTCGACAGGCAGAGTGCATACGAGACCCTGCTGGCTGAGCGGCGCCCGGGTGGTATCACACGTAAATGGTTGCTTTGATTCCATTGTGGCTCCTTATACCTTGTCGGGCGGACTAGCCGCGACCCAAGATCTCTTCGCGGAAGTTCTCGACTATCGAAAGGAAGGCGTTAGGGCTCGACTGGCCGAGGCCGCACTTGGAGGAGAACTGCATGGTCTCGCCGAGCTTGACCAGTTCCTTCAGGTAGGCTGTGGAGCAGTGCCCGTACTCGAGCATCTCGATGCCCTCGAGCAGCACTTCATTGCCTTCGCGGCAGGGTGTGCACTGGCCGCAGGATTCCTCGACAAAGAACTCCATGAAGTTCTTGGCCACCTGCAGCATGTCGCGGCCCTCGCCAAACACGATCACAGAGCCGCCGGTGGCGACATCCTCGTACGCGATGAGGCGATTGAAGTCCTTGGCGGGGATGCAATTGCCCGATGCGCCCCCGATCTGGACGGCTTTCGCCCCGGTGCCGCCCACCGCTTCCAGCAGCTCGGCCACACTCAGGCCCAGCGGGAACTCATAGACCCCCGGCTCGGCACAATCGCCGGAAACGCTGAAGAGCTTGAGGCCGGTGGAGCCTTCGGTGCCGAAACCCTTCCACCACTCGACACCCTTCTCCAGAATGGCGGCGACCCAGGCGCAGGTCTCCACGTTCTGAACGGCGGTGCCGTAGCCCATGAAGCCTACCTCCACCGGGAAGGGCGGACGGTTGCGGGGCTCACCGCGATGGCCTTCCATCGACTCGATGAGAGCAGTCTCCTCGCCACACACGTAGGCACCCGACCCCATGCGGATCTCGATGTCGAAGTCGAAGCCGCCCTTACCGGCGACACCGTTGCCGAGCAACCCCGCCTCACGGCGGGCCTGGAGCACGGATTCCAGCTGAGAAACCATGAAGGGATACTCGCCGCGAAGGTACAGGATGCCCTTGGTCGCCCCGATGGCGTAACCGGCGATGGTCATGCCTTCAAACACCAGAGCGGCGTAGTCAGCAAGAATGACGCGGTCCTTGAACGTGCCCGGCTCGCCCTCATCGGCGTTGCAGACCACGTACTTCTGGGGACTGTCGGCGGCGGCGGCGAACTGCCACTTGAGGCCGGTGGGGAAGCCGGCGCCTCCCCGGCCTTTGAGGCCGGAGCTCTTCATGAACTCGATGAGGTCCGCCGGAGCCATGCCCAGGGCAGCCTTGAGCCCCTCGCCGGGCGTGACGGAAGAGTATGTGAGTGTGTTCTTGGTGGAATCGATCATCGCCGTCACTCCTTTTCCGGCCTGAGAGCGCTGGGCCCGAAGGTCTTGCGGCACTCAGCCAAGATGTCGGCCACCTGATCGGCCGCGACCTTGGTGTAGACCCGGTCGTTGACCAGCATGGCCGGACCCTGATCGCACATCCCGATGCAGCTTGCCCACTCCAGAGTGAAGTAGCCATCAGGTGTGGTCTCGCCGAACTCGATGCCCAGATCGTTCTCGAGCTGACGCGCCACGGCTTCCTTATTGGCCATGTCGCATGAGATCGTCTGGCACAAGCGGATGACGAACTTGCCCTTGGGCTCCGTGTCGAGAAAGCCGTAGAAGGAGACGACACCGTAGACCTCCACGGGGTGTACTCCCATCATGTCGGCGATCTCCTGCATGGCCAGATCGGAGACATAGCCGTTCCGGTGCTGGATCTCTTGGACTATCGGCATGAGAGCATCCCGCTTGGTCCCGTGTATCTCCACGAGCTCGGCAAGCTGCTCCCTCACCTCCTGCTGTGGCGTGGTTAGCATCTAGCTACTCCTCCCATTGACGTGGCTGTTCTTCGTTCTTGCCCCCGTGCACGCGCGACCGGATCGTGGTTCTGCGAATTGCCCGAGAAAGTAGCGCCTTCGTGACCGAGAATTTGCCTCTGCAACACGACAATCCGCTACCACAGGGAAACTCCCGGAGGACGCGGACAGATTGCAGTGGCCAAACGCTCTCCGCGATACGACCGCTGGGCGGGAATTCTATCGGACAACCTCGTTCCTTCGCAAGTTCGACTCCTGGAACCGGAAGGCGCCGCCCGGAGACGAGGGGGGAGGATGTGGGGAGGATCCAGCCCCGGCCGGAAGCCGGGGCTGGATCCAGGATTGGCTTGAATCAGTCGGCCACCGGTGCCGACTTCGGCTTGCGCAGGAAAGAGTACCAGTATGACGTACCCACGAAGATAGCTCCACCAATGATGTTGCCTATGGTGACCGGAATCAGATTCTTCACAAAGAGAGCGCCCCACGTCAGATTGGCCTGGACGGCGGCCTTGTAGGTCTCCGGGTCGGAGGCGGTTGCGGCAGCCACCTCGAGGATGGTCTGGTTGCCCTTCACCATGAGACCCATGGGGATGAAGAACATGTTGGCCACGCTGTGCTCGAAGCCCATCGTGACGAAGGCCATGATGGGGAAGAAAATACCGAAGATCTTGCCCACCACGTCTTTGCTGGCCAGCGCCAACCACACAGCCAAGCAGACGAGCCAGTTGCAGAGGATGGCACGCCAGAACGCGGCCATCCATGTCAGCTCGACCTTGCCTTTGGCGATGGCCACCGCCTTCGCTCCGATCCCCCCACCGAACAGACCGGCGGAATCACCCGCATAGAAGGCGCCGTATATGATGAAGACGAGAATCAGGGAGCCCACGAAGTTGAAGATCCAGACAACCACCCAATTCTTGATGAGGCTTCCCCAACCGATGTTGCCCTCGAGAGCTCCCACCATCATGAACATGTTGTTACCGGTGAAGAGTTCCGCGCCGGCGATGATGACCAACATGAGGCCGACGGTGAACACGGCCCCCGTGAGCAGCTGGCCGATGCCGAACCCGAGATACTTGGGCACATCGTGGCTCACGGTGGTGGCCAAGTAGGCCCCAAATCCGATATAGGCGCCTGCGAGCATGGCGAGCACGATCATCTTGCCGAGCGGCAGGCCCGACTTGGTCTTGCTCGCAGTGCAGGCATTCCCGGCGACTTCGCCCGGGAGGTAGCAATTCAACTGAACAGGAGGCGTCATACCCTCGTGACCCTTTCTAGTCTCAACCTTTACGTCACACGCCCGACCGCAGGGAAAGACCCTTTGGCCTCACCGCGATGAAGAAGATCTGTCAGACCGTCCTCTCCTTTCCCTCGACCCCACTGATGTTGACACCTGTTCCTCGGCCCCACCGGAGCCGAAGTTCCTCACGCTTGTGTGTCTCGTCACACCTTCTCCACCTTCACCGCACAGACCTTGAATTCGGGGATCTTGGCGACCGGATCCAGCGAGTCGGCGTTCGTAAGCCAGTTGACCGCGTTCTCTACAAAGTGGAAGGTCATGAACACTACGCCTTCCGGGACACGCTCGGTCACGTTTGCCTTCACGTCGAGGCTTCCTCTGCGGCTGACAAGGCGCACCACGTCTCCGGCCTTCACCTCGAGCTCGGCGGCAAGAACCGGGTTGATCTCCACATCGGCTTCGGGCCGGAACTCATCGATGGCCGAGGAGCGCCTGGTCATGGTGCCGGTGTGGTAGTGATAGTAGTCACGCCCAGTGGTCAAGTAGAACGGATATTCCTCGTCAGGCACCTCTGCGGGTGGCTTGAACTCGATGGCGTTGAAGACCCCGTTGCCACGGGTGCAACGGCCGTCCTTGTGGAGGTAGCAGGTGCCCTCGTGGTCTTCGGCCAAGCACGGCCACTGCAGGCCACAACCCTCAAGGCGCCCATAGGTCATTCCGGCATACGAGGGAGTGACCGTACGGATCTCCTCGAAGACCTGCTCGGCGCTCTCGTAGCTCATGGGGTAGCCCATGCGGGTGGAGAGGTCGCAGATGATCTCCCAGTCGGTCCGCGCTTCGCCGGGGGGGTTCACGGCCTTGCGCACACGCTGCACGCGCCGCTCCGTGTTGGCGAAAGTGCCGTCCTTTTCTGCGAAGCAGGCGCTCGGGAGCACCACGTCGGCCAGCTCGGCGGTCTCGTTCATGAAGATGTCCTGCACCACGAGGAAGTCCAGCTTCTGCAGTGCTTCCTTCACGTGGTGCAGATCGGGATCGCTCATCATGGGGTTCTCGCCGACCACGTACAAAGCCTTCATCTCACCCACGTAGGCCCGGTTGATGACCTCGGTGAGGGGAAGGCCGTTCTTCGGTGGCAGGGACACACCCCAGGCCTTCTCGAACTTGGCCCGCGCGTCCTCGTTCTGCACCTGCTGGTACGCGGTGTAGACGACGGGAAGGCCGCCCATGTCGCAGGCACCCTGCACATTGTTTTGCCCACGCAGGGGATTAACCCCGGTGCCGGGACGGCCCAGATTGCCGGTGAGAAGCGCCAAGTTACACACCGACATCACATTGTCGGTGCCGGTGCTGTGCTGGGTAAGACCCATGGCGTACACGATGGAAGAAGCCTCAGACTCCGCGTAGATGCGCGCGGCCTTGCGAATGTCCTCGGCCGGGACACCGGTGATCTCGGCCGCCACTTCGGGCGTGTACGTGGCCACGACCTCAGCCATGGCTTCGTAGCCCTCGGTGTGGTCGGCAATGAAATCGGCATCGGCCAGACCCTCGGTGATGATGACATTCAACATGCCGTTCACCAGGGCCACATCGGTGCCCGGCTTCTGCTGCATGTAGACGTCGGCGTACTCGGCCAGCTCGATGCGGCGCGGGTCGGCCACCACGAGTTTGGCTCCGTTGTAGAGGACGTTCTTCTTGATCTTGAACCCGATGATCGGGTGATTCTCGGTGGTATTCGAACCAATGATGAAGATCGCCTTGGCGTCGCGCTCCAACTCGTCGATGGAGTTGGTCATTGCGCCACTACCGAATGCTGCCCCCAGACCGGCGACAGTAACGCTGTGTCATAAGCGTGCACAGTGGTCCACGTTGTTGGTGCCGAGCACCGCCCGCGTGAACTTCTGTGCCAGGTAGTTCTCTTCATTGGTGATGCGGGCCGACGTGAAGACCGCCATGGAGTCGGGCCCGCTCTTCTCCTTGATCTCAGCCAATCGCGCCGCGACCAGCTCGAGAGCTTCGTCCCAGGAGGCTTCCCGGAACCCGCCTTCCTCCTTGATGAGCGGCTTCGTGAGACGATCGGATGAATTGATGAAATCCCACCCGAAGCGGCCCTTCACGCAGAGGGCGCCATGGTTGACCGGGCTCCACTCCTCAGTGCGGTTGGAGGTGACACCAACGACTCTGCCGTCTTTCACATTGAGTTCCAACGTGCAGCCGGTGCCACAGTACGAGCAGGTGGTGACGACCTTCTCGTTCTCAAACTCGCGGCCCCGGCCGGCGCTCACCCTGCTGGTGAGGGCACCCACCGGGCATACCATGACGCACTGCCCGCAGAACACGCAGGGAGAGTCGGCCAGATCGCCGTCAAACGTGGTGCCGATCTTCGCCTCCCAAGCCCGATCGATGACAGTGAGGGCACGGGCAGCGGTGACCTCCTCGCACACCCGTACACAACGAGTGCACATAATGCACTTGCTGTAGTCACGCAGGATGAAAGGATTGGGGTCGGTCACGGTGAGGGCATGCTTGCCGCCCTCCGCATACGTCTCCTGGCGCGCTCCGTAGCGGTAAGCGTAGTCCTGCAGTTTGCAGCTACCGGTCTTCTCGCAGGTGAGGCAGTCAACGTTGTGACTGGCCAGCAGCAACTCGAGGATGCCCTTGCGGGCCTCCCGGACGGCCGGGCTCTCGGTCTCGATCTCCATGCCTTCTTCGCACGGGTACACGCAGGAGGCCAGAAACAGGGGCCGCCCCTTGGCCTCGACGATGCATAGCCGGCAGGAGCCCTCCGGCCTCAGATCTGCGTCGTAGCAGAGCGTGGGAATATCGATGCCGTTCTTCTGGCAGGCCTCCAGGATGGTTGTTCCTCTGGGAACGGTCACCTGCCGGCCGTTGATGGTGAGAGTGGTCATTATTGCTTCCTCGCCTTCCTAGACCAGGGCCTTGAGCTTGTGGTCGAACTCTGAGCGGAAGTATCTGATCGCTGTGAGAATGGGGCTGGGTGAAGCCTGCCCGGAACCGCACAACGAAGCCCTCAGCATGACCTTCCCGATGCTCTCGAGGCGATCGAGGTCCTCGTCCGTGCCGTCGCCCCGGTTGATCTTCTTCATGATCTCGTACATGCGATAGGTACCCTCGCGACACGGCGTGCACTTGCCGCAGGATTCATGCTCGAAGAACTTGGCCACTCGGGTGGCGACATCAACCATGTCTCTCGTCTCGTCGAGAACGAACACCGCCCCCGTGCCCAAGCCCAGGAAAGACCCCAAGAGCCTCATGGAGTCGAAGTCGATGGGGGTGTCGAGGTAGGACTCGGGGATGAAGCCGCCGGACGTGCCTCCAACCTGGACGGCCTTGAACTTCCTGCCCCCGCGCACACCGCCGCCGAGTTCGAAGATCACCTGGCGCAGGGTCACGTCGGTGGGCACTTCGAACGCCTGCCGGTTGACCACGTCTCCCGTGAGAGTGAGCACCTTGGTGCCCGGATAGTTGGACGCGCCGATGGCCGCATACCAGTCGGCGCCCTTGCTCACTACCTCCGGCAGCGCCACCAGTGTCTCCACGTTGTGCACCACCGTGGGCCGGCCCCAGACGCCGTTTGCTCCCGGGAAGGGCGGCTTGTAGCGAGGCAGCCCCCGATGTCCCTCGATTGACTCGATGAGCGCGCTCTCCTCCCCACACACATAGGCGCCCGCACCCATCCGCACCTCGACCTTGAAGTCGCCCAGAACCCCCCGGGCCTCGGCCTGAGCGATTGCACCGTTCAGATGGTCGACGATGTACGGGTACTCGCCCCGGCAATAGATGTACCCCTGCCGGGAGCGAACCGCCCACGCGCAGATCGCCATGCCCTCCAGGAGGCTGTGAGGGTCTTTCTCGACGACGAGGCGATCTTTGTACGTACCCGGTTCGCCCTCGTCCAGGTTGCACACCACATAGGTGGTCTCGGCATCTGCGGGAACGAATCCCCACTTGAGGCCGGCATTGAACCCGGCCCCGCCCCGGCCTCGGAGATTGGCCTTCTTGACCTCATCGGCCAGTTCCTTGGGCGCGAGAGACCGTGCCTTCTCCAGAGCGGTATAGCCGCCGGCACCTATGTAGTCGCCGATGCTCTTGGGGTCGATCTTGTCGGCGTTGCGGAACGCTATGTGAAGTTGCTCAATCATCCGCCGCTTCTCTCCTCCTACGGGGTCGCATCTGCGGCACCTACTCGAGCCCGCTCAGAATCACCGGGATCTGCTCGGGGGTGACGTCGAGATAGGGCGTGCTGTTGATGGTGATGACCGCCGTGCCCTGGCACTGGCCCACGCACTGGGTGAGTTCGAGGGTGAATCTGCCATCCGCGGTGGTCTCTCCCACCTTGATGCCCAGATGCGCCTCCAGAGCTTCGATGACTTTGTCCGCCCCGGCCACGTGGCAGGGAGCGCTCTCGCACGCACGGATGATGTACACACCGCGCGGCTCGACTGAGAGGTAGCTGTAGAAGGTAGCGACTCCGTAGGCCTGAGGTTCGGACATCGCGAAGGCTCTTGCCGCTTCGCCAATCGCCTCGCGGGGAATGTAGTTGTGCTCCTTCTGCAAGGCATGAAACGCCTCGATGATGCCTCCGGGCTTGTCCCTGAAGCATTCGAGGACTTCCGCGTAGTTGGGCATACCAACGTGCTCCTTGTGTGCAATGCAGGCCACTCGGCAGGACAGGTGTTCAAACCACCCACTGGAGAAGCGCCGAGATCGTCGGCCACCATAGCACGCATAGATTGAGTCATCAACAATTCTATAAGACAGTGATGAAGCATATGCCCAAGAAGTACGTGCCCAATATGCTCATATTGTCATATTTCGCAAAATATGAAAACAATCTGCGATCCCGTCTCTACTTGTTTCTGTGCTCGAATGCTTTATCACATACACTCGATATCCACATCCAGAATGCGTGGCTCGATGCACACAAACAAACGGCGCGGCGCACGGCAGACAGCGGGTCAGGCGGCGAGCGTCGCCTGACCCGCAATGAAGGTGGGATACCGGCCGGAAAGACGGTGTGCCGACCGGTAAGATGGGGGTGTCCGGCTACCTCACCACCGCGCGGAGGGCTTCACCCGGAAGGCATCGCGTACCACCTCGCCCGGTATCAAGCCGCCCGGCTCGCCCGTCACTGCGTAGTCATACACCGCGGCGGAGTAGATGCCCTGGAGAGTCGCCCCCACGAGCGACAGCCCGAGAATGGCGGCCACGGTGAGTGCGATGAGCGCGATCGCGAGACCCGCCGATGCCGAGAACGCCAGCCACACCAGCACGCCCCCGGCCGCGGCGGCGACAAGCCCCGCCAGGAAGAACACCAGCCCGATCCCCGCCGAGCCGATGATCTGCTCCCCCCACGTCTTCTTGAGTAGTTGAGCACTGCGCTTGATGGCGGCCACCGGACCGATACCCTCGACAACGAGCACCGGGACGGCCAAGAAAGTGGCCAGACTCCACGCCACTCCGGCGACGGCCGAGCCGATCGCCCCCACTATGCCTCCCCGGTCGCGCAGTAGACGGAGCACGAGCCCCACGGTAGCGGAGAGGGCTGCATAGCCGATGATGGCGGGGAGGTGCGAAGAGGCTTCGCGAAAACCGTCCCGGAGGGTGGGGTCTCCGCCCCGGAGACGAATCAAGGCTGCCCCCACGAGACCGGAGTTGAAGTAGATGATCACGAAGTAACACACGAAGTAGAAGCAGAAGGCCACGATGACCTGGGCCACCGTGAGGGCCTGGCCACCCGGGGAGAACAATCCGGCGAAGAAGGACGGCACTGCAAATGCCGCCGAGACCACGAGGAGCGCCAGGGCGGACACAACTGGAAACAGCAGAAGCTCCTTGTCGAGGCGCAGAACTCCCAGACACATTTTGACCAACTCGAAACTGCGAGAGATGCGCGACATGCTCGTGTCCTCCTTGTGTTCACCCTTGTGCCCGGCATCGCCCCGATGCCCTCTCTAAGACACTCGGCAGAACGAGCCTCGACTTGAGTGCGGCCTGAGATCCGCCGGCCACGAGGCCCGTGCCCGCACACCGAAAAGCCGAACACACCCGCAGTTTACGCCCCCAGCCAGGCGGGAAGACACTTGAAGAGCAACAAATGGAAGTGGCAGCCGCTGTGGCGAGCCGCATAGGGTATCCCCGACAGCGCGCCGCCGTCTACGGCATGGAGGTACTCCCCATGAGAGACATCCACGACGAGTTCACCAGCTTCAAGAACGAGTTTCCCGCCGTCTTTGAGAAGGACCAAGAGCTGGGACGGGTGGTGCACGAGCAGGCCGGCCCGCTCACCGAAAAGGACCGCTGGCTCATCAAGGTGGGCATGTCAGGAGCGGCCCGCTTCCACCGCGCCTTGGAGACACACATCCTGAAGGCCCGGGAGGCCGGCGCCACCGAAGCGGAGATCCAGCACGTGTTGCTCCTACTCATCACCACCTGCGGCTTCCCCACCTTCATGGAGTCGTACGCGACCTACAAGGCCATCTCGCCGTGAACCGCCGCTCAACGGTCATAAGCCTGGACGACGTGGGCGACCTCGTCTCCGACGGAGACGTGGTGGGCATCGGGGGCTTCGTCACCACCAACAAGCCCTGTGCGCTCGTCCGCCAGTTGGCCATGGCGAGAAAGCGCCGCCTTACTGTCGTGGCGGCTCCCTCCAGTATCGAGCTCGACCTCATGATCGGGCTCGACATGGTGCAGGAGGTCATCACTCCGTACTGTGGCGCGGAGTCACTCGCCCCGGTCGCACCCTTCTACTCCCACTACGCCGGGCGGCGATTCCGCCTGCAGGAGATCGACAACGGCAGCCTCATGGCCATGCTGGAAGCACACATCCGGCGGGTGCCTTTCATGCCCGTGCACGTCATCGGCACCTCCATCGTCGAGTACAACGAGCGGGTGCGGGTGGTCGAGAACCCCTTCAAACAGGGTGAGGTGGCCGTCGTGCGTCCGCTCGAGATCGATGTGGCCCTCATCCACGCCATGCGCGCAGACAAGTACGGCAACGTCCAGCACCGGGGGGCCCATTTCATGGACCACCTGCTGGCCCAAGCCGCCAAGAAGGTCATCGTGCAGGTGGAGAGGGTGGTCCCCAACGAGACCATCCGCAGCCTGTCGCTCGAGACGAGCCTGCCCTGCGAATTCGTCGACTATGTGGTGGAGACGCCCTTCGGAGCCCATCCGGCCGCCTCCCAAGGCTTCTACAGAAGAGATGACCGCAGCATCGCCGCATACGTCGACGCCGCCCGCGCCCACCTTCGGGGCGACGAACAACCCTTCGACGATTTCGTTGCCCGTTTCATCGACGGTCCCGGCTCTCATGCAGCCTATTGCCAAGCCGTGGGGGTGGACAAGGTCTTCTCCCTCAGTATCGAAGGAGGCGGCGACTGATGAATTCCACGACCTCAGTCGCATGCACACCCGGCGAGTTGATGGCCGTCTTCATCTCCCGGCAGATACGTAACGACGAGTATGTGGCCATCGGAGTCAACCTTCCCGTCTCCACCGCGGGAGTACTGCTCGCCCACTTCCTGCACGCCCCCGACCTGCGCATCAGCGCGCTCAGCTACTTCACCAACCTGGCTGGAGTCGACACCTTTCACGACTTGGGCCAGATTGCAAGTCCGCGCCTTGCCCGCTGGGCCGAGGCGGTGTGGCCCCTTGACGCGCTCATGTATGCCGTCCCGCGCATGGACTGGTGCTTCACCGGAGCCCTGCAGATCGACATGCACGGCAACACCAATCTCATCGGGGTGGGCGACGATCACGACAACCTCACGTTCCGCGGGCCGGGGGCCACCGGTGCGACCACGGTCATGGCCACCGTCCGCCGCTTCATGATCCATGTGGGCAGTCATTCGCCCCGCAACTTCGTGGAGAAGTGCGACTTCGTGTCCGCGGTGGGCTGGGGTGCTGGAGGTGACCACCGCTCGCGCTTGGGGTTGCCCGGCGGAGGGCCGACCTACGTCATCACTCCCAAGGCGATCATGGACTTCGACGAAGAGAATCGGCGCATGCGGCTCAAGCACCTCATGCCGGGCATCACCGTGGAGGAGGTCGCCCGCTCGACCGGCTTCGAGCTGCTTGTCCCCTGCCTCCCTGAGCCGATGGAGCCGCCCTCGAGCGAAGAGCTCGACACTCTGCGTACCAAGATCGACGTGAAAGGGGTTCTGCGCCACTGACGATGATGGCGACGAGCCCACGGGGTACGTCCAAGAAGACAATCGGCCGCGATATGCACTATGCTTAACTAAGCCATGTCCTCGTCACGAACACGAGCCTCCGCAAGGAGACGCCCCGCCGCCCGCTACAACAGCAGGTTCATACGCCTGTTGATAATCACCCTCGTGGTCGGCATAGGCTTGGGGCTGCTCGTCGGCAGCCTCATCTGGGGCAGGACGAGTTCCGCCTCGGGCTCGACCGCGCAGGCCGGGCAGACGGGCGCTGAGGACGGGCCGGGCACGGGCGGTCAACCCTACGCCGGAGACGGCTCCGATGCGGCGGGCGGCTATGAGGTATCGGCCGGCTCAACAGACACCCCGCTCGCCTCCCTCGACCCGGAAGAGGCCTCCGCGCGGGCCGCGGCTCTCAAGGCGAACGAGATGGGTCTCATTCCTGTGCTCGAATACCACTGTATCCAAGATGACGTGCCCGAAGACGACCTCCACCGCAGCACCGCCAACTTCCGTGCCGACATCGAGCGGCTCAAGCAGGCGGGCTTCTACCCCATCAACGTACGCGACATGGCGGCCGGCCGTATCGATGTGCCCGCCGGCAAGAGCCCGGTGGTGTTGACTTTCGACGATTCGAGTCCGGGCCAGTTCCGCCTCCTCGACGACGGCACCATCGACCCCGATTGCGCGGTCGGCATCATGCAGGCGGCGGTGGAGGATGGGGACTGGGCTCCGCGGGCGAGCTTCTTCCCCCTCCTCTACGTCGACCCGGAGGACTACATCCTGTGGGGGCAGAAGGGCCGCGAGGAGGAGAAGCTCACCACCCTGGTCTCGCTCGGCTACGAGATCGGCAGCCACACGCGCACGCACGCCGATCTGAAGGCGGCCCCACTCGAGGCGTGTTATGAGGAGCTCGGACGGTCACAGTTCATGCTGGAGGACATGATCGGCTCCGGCTACCGCGTCACCACACTGTCGGTACCCTTCGGTTCGTATCCGGCCAACGAGTCGATACTGGTGCGCGGCTCCTACGAGGGGCGCACCTACAGGTACGAGGCGGCCCTGGAGGCTTTCGGAGGCCCGAACCCCAGCCCCTTTGCCGGCCGCTTCGACCCCACGCACATCAAACGTATCCCGGTCTACGGGAACGCTCTCGACGAGATGCTCTCCTACTTCGAGAGGCACTTGGAAGACCGCTTCATCTCCGACGGCGACCCCTCCTTCATCTCGATACCACAGCAGCTCCCGGAGAGCTTGGGCGCTCTTGGCGAGACCTACGGCCTGCCCGTCATCACCTACTGAAGTTCACGGTCAGGCTAAGGCCCGAAGAGAAGGCGAACCCGGTCGAACAGCACCTCGATGGTCATCTGCACGCCGGTGAAGATCTCACCGACGAGCGCCGCTCCCAACACCAATACCCCCACACTCACGACCGGGATACACACGGCAAGGACCCAACGCAGACGCATGGCCTCCCGCAGGGCCACAAGCGAGGCAGCCAAGAACACCACCATCAAGGCGGTTCCGAGCCCCGGTCCGACTACGGGAACGGCCTGCAGCGGAGAGAGGAGCAAGGGCACACGAGCGTAGGCCATGGCTCGAAACACACTCGTGAAACTGCCCTTTCCGTGTAACAGCCCGGCCGCGAAATAAGCGAGAAGCACCATGGCGGTCCATGCGGCCACCTCGGCCCACAAGGCGTTCGCCGTCTTGACGCCGAACGAACCGGGCAGCGCCGGGTCGAAGCCTCCGGCCAGTCCGGATAGGAGCACCCCGACCACGAGGATCAAGAGCGCGGGGCCCGTGGCCCGTACGTCCCCGGCCACCGCTCCAAAGACGCGGGGGCGCAGTGTGAAGACTGCGAGAGCGCGCGGTATCCACGTCCTCAGATCCTTAATGCCGGCAGAGATGTTGCCCCACGACCACGCATCCACCTCCGGCTCGTCATGACTCACGGCACCAGGGTCGCCGGGCAGCCCCCGGCGGGCATCGAGCAGGGGGAACAGCTCGGCTGCATCAGTGAGGATGGGCACACGCATGCCGGCCGGGTGCAGCACAAAGGCGTCGGTCTGCTGACCCCCCAAGCCGCCGTGGCAACCGATGAGTTCCTCGAACGCAGCCACGGTGCCATCAGGGAACAGCGTGGAGTTGATGATGAGGTCGCCTGAGTGTGGATACCGGGCGAGCCGCAGCAACTGCCGGGCGGCGACGACGGTGTGCCCATAGGGCTCCAAGGGATCCGAGCCGGTGACGCGGCCTGTCACCAAGTTGCGAGCGCCTCCCTTGGCTACCACCAGGGGATCACCGCCGCGGCCGTGACTCACCACGTAGCCGACCCCCGGGTGGGCCACCAGGGCCTCGATGCACCCGGGGTGCATCTCCTCGATCGCTCCCACATCAGCACGGCCGGGAATGCTGCGGAAGTAGGCGTGTGCCATGTTCCCCCCGGAGCAGACCACCACCTCGGGAGGCGTACGCTCCGCCATTCGCTCCTCCGGCGCGGCGGCCGCGACTCCAACCGACCGGCCGGCTCCTAGGCCGTCTGCTCCCCTCCTGTCGGCCAGGCTGCCGGAGAGACTACGCTGCGTGCGGCCGTAGACGGCCGCACGCAGCCGCGCCCGGCGCTCGCTCGCGCTGTCCGCCGGCGACTGCGACACGCTCTCCGAGACGGCGCCCAGTTCCGAGAGAAGCGCAGCCAGACCCCGACTCCGCAGCGCCCTCCCCCCGGCCGTCTCGGAATCGGCCACCAGTATCCGCCGCGCCGTGAACTCCTCCAAGAACCGTCCCAGCGACATACCATAGCGCTGCTGGAAGGTGGCCCCCTCCGACTGCCCGTGGTCGGACAGCACAATGACGTCGTACGGGCGGGGCGCCTTGCGGTAGATGACATCGAGGATACGTCTCAACTGACGGTCGAGGCCGCGGAGGGTGGCCAAGGCGTCGGAGGAGGAGGGGCCGGCATGATGCGCCACTTCGTCGTAACCCGCGTAGCTGGCGTAGATGGCCGGGGAGCCCCTCATCACGTCGGACACCACGAGAAACGTGGTCATCTCCCGAAAGTACACGTTGGTGGCCGCACGCTCCAAGGGCCACGCACCCAAGCGGCTCAATCGGGGCCGGCGGTTGAGGAGCAGTCGCCGCACGCCCTGGAACAACTCGAGCAATATGTCTCCCACCATGAGGGCGATGACCCTCGGGAAGAGATAGGGGTTTACGAAGAAGAGGTTGAGGTCTCCCAGCCAGCGGCGCATGGGCAGGTCTTCCTTCAGGGAGATGGCGCTCATGGTGATGAGCGCCTTGCGGGCGTCGCCGGACACCTGGTTGTTGATGCTGGTGCCGCCTCGCAGCAACCCCCGGCCGGTGGAGAGGCGCCGTTCTATCTCGAGCGCGTCCCTGGGACGGTTGGACACCATGAGGGCGTCGCGTTCCTTCTCGAACCAGCGGAAGGCGGGGATATCGAAGGCAGTGCCGTACATGATGGCGGCCTGTGACGAGGAGGTCTGCGAAGGAAGGCCGCAGAAGAAGGGGCTCAGCCTGTGACTGCCGGCAGCGAGGAGCCCGGTGAGCGTGGGCATGAGCCCCCGTTCCAACGCATCGTTCAGCCGTGGATAGCTCAGCCCGTCGATCTCGATGACGAGAAGGCCCCGCGTCCGCCCCACCTCACCCACCACCTCACGCCGGGAGAGCCACTGCACCACACCGTCGAAGAACGAGTAGTCGTCGTCGATGGTGGTGAGGCTGGTGAGAAAAGTGTTGACCAGAGCAAGCATCAACGCTCCCAACAGTGCTGCACCCCACCCGGTCACTTCGAGGTAGGGCAGCAGGTAGGAAGCGAGCACGAGCATGCCGGCGTTGATGAGAAAGGTGAAGAAACCCGCGGTGTAGACGTTCAAGGGCACCGTGAGCCACACGATGAGTGGGCGGACGAGCGTGTTCAACAGAGAGAGGACGAGTGCCGTGGAGAGAGCCGCCGCAGCCAAGCCGATCCCATCGGGGGCAGTGAAGATGATGCCGGCCACCACCCAGTGCAGCACCAGCAGGCTGAGGGCCTCGATTCCCCACACGACCATGAAGCGGATCGAGATCCGCAGCAGCCTCTTCGTGTTGCTCTCGAGCGTGACGCGGAAGGATCTAAGCAGCCTCATCCGCCACGTTATCCCCCTTATCCCGCAGACTCAAGCTCTGGCCGGGACGAACCACGTGCACACACACGCCCGGGGCCACCAAGGCGGCGTGCTGCGCGAAGTCACGGGGAGGACGGGTGAGGAACCCGGGCTTGAGCCACCCCATGCCGAGAGGGTGAAGAGTGCCCCAATGGATGGGTACCACGCGCCGAGGCCTGAGAAGGGAGAGCGACTCGGCCGCCGACTCGGGCGTGAGGTGATTCTCGCCCAGACGCGGCCCCCAACCCCAGACGGGGAGCAGCGCCAGATCGAGGGGGTCGGCCGCAGGGCCGCCCAGGTCTTCCATACCCGGGAAGAGAGCGGTGTCACCGGCAAAGTAGACGTGATAGTCGCCGCGAAGCAGGAACCCCAGGCAGTCCGCATCCGGCCCGCCGGGAAAGCGCTGCCCCGTATGCAGCGCCGGAGTACCCGAGATGGTGACCCCTCCCACCGAGGTGAAACCCTCCGGACGGAGTTCCTCCACTCGGTCGAAACCAAGCCCCCTGAAGACCCTCCCCGCGCCGGCGGGAACGATGAGCCGGGTGGCGGGCCCGAGCAGCTTGAGCGAGGGCGGGTCCATATGATCGAGGTGAAGATGCGAGATCAGCACGGCATCGACGTCCCGCACCCACTCCGGCTGGGGCGTACGGTGCCGGTTACGCAGCCAGCCCACCCGGTGGCGGAGCACCGGATCGGTGAGGATACGCACACCGTTCATCTCGACCAGCACCGTGGCGTGCCCCACGTAAGTGACATCGACGGCGGAGGCGAAGAGGCCGGCCGGGGAAGAGTGGGGTGTGTGGGAGTGGGGAGTATGATCCATGAGGTCTCTGCCCGCACATGATACGCCACCGACGGAGCCCGCGACAGGGGCGAGCGGCCGGAGCCGGTTTGGACAGGCGTTTCCTGGGCACGATGCACGACGAGTGGCGGATGCACTCCCCACGCAGGTTGGCGGCCGTCCACCACCACGAGCCCGGATGAACCTGCTAGACCCAGCCGAGACGGGCCAGCAGCTGTTCGACGGTGATCACCACCCCATCTATCATCGAGGTCACCAGAAAAGCGGTGAGTGCTACCACGGCCACGGCCGTCACCGGCGCGAGAATCGACCGTGCCCAGCCTATCTCAAGCGACTCTTGGAGCCCCACCCAAGCGGCGAGCAGCACCCAGACCATGAGACCCGCGGCCAGGAAGGGGCCCACGGTGGGGATGAGCGCCAGCGGATCCGCCAAGAAGGGGGTGAGTGCGTATGCCATCACCCGCAGCGTGCGCGAGAGGACGCCCCTCCCCCGCAAGATGCGCCCCACCAGATGGGCGAGACAGGCGAAGAGAAGCCAGGCGGCGACGATCATGCCAAAACCTCCGGCAAAGCGGAGACCCAGCGGCCCGGCGAGGTCCGGGTCGAACATGTCGACCAAGCCGCTCACCACCGCCACCGCCAGCACGAGGGCGAGAGCCGGACCTGACGCCCGCTCATCAGCGGCAACCTCACGAAATGCCGTCCGGCGAAGCCTGAGAGCGCCCCATATCCGCGCCGCGGCCGTGTGCACGTCGCGCAGGCCGGCGGCCATGGATTCCCGGTCCCACCCGGAGGGCAGATGAGGTTCGGGATGAGGTTCCAGCGGACTGCCCGGCAGGCCGCGGCGGGCATTCAGCTGCGGGAACACCTCGAGGGAGTTGCCGGTGGGCGTGAACTCCATGTCGGCCGGATGCAGCAGGAAGGCTTCGGTCTGCTCCCCGCCGAGACCCCCATGGCTGCCCACCAACTCCTCAAAGGCGGCCACCGAGCCGTCCTCGTAGAGAGTCGAATTCACGATAAGGTCGCCGGCGTGCGCGAAGCGGGCAACGTGGAGGAACTGGGCGGCTCGGAGGACGGGGTCGCCATAGCAGGCAAGCGGATCGGCTCCCTCCACGCGGCCGGTGACGAGGTCACGCCTGCCCTCTGCGCTGAACGCGATTGGGTGGCCTCCGTTCGCGTAGCCGAGAACCACCCCGATCCCCGGATGACATACCAGCGCGTCGAGCAGGCCGGCATGCGCGCCCTCAATCTGCTCGAGCGCCACCTTGCCCTGCCCCAGGTCGAAGTACACGTTGGCGAGATTGCCGCTCGCCAGCACCTGCACCGCGGCCTGGGCGGCGGCTTCTTCCTGCCGCTCGTCGCCGTCCTCCATCCGCTTCTCGAGCGTCCGGCGCGTGCGCGCGATCACCGCCGCCCCGCCCTCGGTGCCACCGTCGCCCCTCTCCAACCCCTCCATCTCGGCCAAGAGGCTCCGCGCGTGGTTCACGCCGGTCTCGGTGGCGTTCACCTCCACCACCCGAGCTTCCTCCCGGGTCAGCCCGTTGATGAGATCCGTGAGCGTGTGACAGTACCGCTGGCGGAAGGTGGCGCCTTCAGACTGGCCGTGATCCGACAGCACCACGAGCTCATAGGGGCGGGGGGCCTTACGTTCGATCACATCGAGGATGCGGTGGAACTGCTTGTCGAGTCCGCGGAGGGTACTCATGGCGTCCCAGGTATCGGGACCGGCATGGTGCGCCACCTCATCGTAGCCCACATACGTCGTGTAGACGGCCGGCATGCCGCGGATGATGTCCATGATGACGGCGAACGTACCCACATCGCGCAAGAAGACGTTGGTGGCGGCCCGAATGAGCGGGTACCCCTTGTGAAAACGATTGACCCGGGGCTGAACGCGTCGGATGCGCTGCAGCACCGCTTGAAACACCTCGAGCACCATGTCGCCCAGGCTGAGCACGATGCTTCGCGGGAAGAGGTACGGATTGAGAAAGAACAGGTACAGGTCGCGTCGGCTCCGCTTCTGCATGCTCTCCGGGGTATCGGTGAGCACGCTCATGGTGAAGAGGCTCTTGCGGGCATCTCCCGCCATGTGGTTGTTGATACTCGAACCGTCGCGCAAGAGGCCGTGGCCGGTGGAGAGAAATGCATTCATCTCGGCCGCATCGCGAAAGTTGCTGGAAGCCACCACCCTGCCGCGCTCCTTGTCGTACCAACGAAAGGCGGGGATGTCGTCGTTCCGCCCGTACATGATGCCGGCCTGGCAGGACGACGTCTGCGAGGGCAGCCCGCAATCGACGGTCGACATGGTGTGTGTACCGCCGGCGAGCATCCCGGCCACCGTGGGCATGAGCCCCTTGTCCACCGCTTCCCGCAACCTTCGTGCACTCAGCCCGTCGATCTCCAGCATGACCAGGCCCCGGCCCTCCTCGTGCTCACCCATGTCGAGATTGCGGGCCGAGAGCCATTGCACCACGCCCCCGTAGAAGGAGTAGTCGTCATCGATGGTGGTGAAGGCCGTGATGATGGTATTCGCCACGGCGAAGACCAGGGAGGCAAGCACGGCGGAACCGAAGCCGCCCACGGAGAAGTCGGGGAGCAGCCAGCCGACCAAGAAGAAGACGAGGGCATTGATGAGAAAGGTGGAGAAGCCCAGAGTCACCACACTCAGGGGAAGCGTGGCCAGCACGAGAAGGGGACGCACCAACAGGTTGGCCAGGGCGAGAACGAGGGTCACCGAGAGTGCCACGGCAAAGACGCCGAACGCACCCTCCCCGGTCAGCTTGACCGCAGGCACCAACCACGTGACCACCAGGAGCGCCAGCGCCTGCATCGCCCACACCACCGCGAAACGCATGCCGGCCTTGAGGACCCCACTCACAAGGACGCCTCCGCACGCAGCTCCCGGGAACGCCTCCGCACAGAAGCGGCCGTCGGCCGGCACCTCCTGCCATGCACTGCGAGCGGCAGTGTGGGCACTCCGGCAGCGTTCCTCACCCTGTCCCTACCGGGCGCACTGCGAGGCCAACTCCGCAACCTCCAGCAGATCGATGTTGCCTCCCGACACCACGCACACCACCTTGCCCCGCGGGCCCGAGGCGGCAGAGGAGGCCGGTGCTGCAGCCTCGTGTGCCGGCTTGGACGGTGCGGACACCACGGAGGCAGGCCGGAGGGCGCAGGCCACCGGGCAGGCTCCCGCCCCTTCGGCCAACACGTGGTTGCGCTCCAGCAGGGCGAGAAGCATCTCCGCCGTGTCGTCCACGCTCGCCGTGAGCGCACCGGCCACCAGCCCCTTGGCCCGCTCCAACATGGCGGGGAACACCGACTTGCTGCCGATACCATCGACGAACGACGGGTGATACTCGATGACCTGAGGCGAGCCGGCAGCGAGCGAGGCGGACAGTGGCGCGGCACCTTCCACTTCGGCCACGTACACGCGGCACTGCGGCCGCGCGGCCTGCATGGCGGCGGCCACACCGCAGGTGAGGCCGCCGCCTCCCCAAGGAGTGATGACCGCGTCCACGTCGGGCAGCTCCTCCAGTATCTCGAGCGCGATGGTACCGTTGCCCGCCATCACGTGCGGATCGTCGAAGGCGTGGATGAACAGACCGGGCACTCCCGGATGCATCCTTGTCTGGAAAGCCTCCCACCACTGCTCGTAGCTCACCCGCATCACCGAGGCTCCGAGGCGCTCGATCGCCACTATCTTCGTCTCGGGCGCGAAGTCGGGGACGAGCACGGTGCACGACACGCCGAGCTCACGGGCCAGCCAGGCCACGCCCTGCGCCATGTTGCCCGCCGAAGCCGTGACCACCCCCCGGTCGAGACGGGAAGTGGGCGCAGCCGCCGCCATGGCGGAGGCTGCGCCCCGGATCTTGAAGGCACCGATGGGTTGCAGATTCTCGAGTTTGAGGTAGACCTCCACACCCTCCGCCCCGAAGGATGCAGGCTCCTCGGGAGAAGCTTCTCCAAGCGGGGCGCCGCCCGCGGCCACCGCGGGCGGCGCCAACGGATCGAAGCGCACCAAAGGCGTACGTACCGCCCAGGGCGCGATGGCCTCACGGGCGCGTTCTATGTCTGCCAATGCCGGCAGGCCAAGGCCTGTGCCGCTCATATCGCCTCCAGTGCTACCCTCGCCCCGTCGCTCATGAGAAGTCCACCCATACACCCGCGCCGGCCTCGAGAGCCCTGCGGTACGTGTGCTCCGCCGCCGCCACGTCCTCCACGGCCATGCCGAGAGATATGAAGAGGGTTATCTCGGCCTCCTCCGTGCGGCCGAGCTTCTCGCCGGTGAGAAGCTCCCCCAGTTCCGCCAGGATGTGGTCGGGCCCGATGGCACCTTCCTCACACGCCGCCAGATACTCCCCCGACTCGTTCACACACGATTCCCTACGATCGACGAACAGGCGGGACCGCGCCAGTACAGCCGCATCAGCCTCCCGCTCCCTGGGCGTACTCGCGCCCACCAGATTCACGTGTGCCCCCTCCGAGAGCCATTCACCACGGAGCACCGGCTCGGCACTCGAGGTGACCGTCACCACCAGATCGGCGCCCCGGACTGCTTCCTCGGCCGAGGCGACCACTTCAACGGTCACTGGTAGTGAGCCACTCATTGCCTCCGCCGCTGCCTGCGCTCTCCCCTCCTCCACGTCATGCATGCGCACACGCCGCAGAGTGCGCACGGCCGAGAGCGCCTCCAGGTGTGCCCGCGCCTGCCTGCCGGCACCGATGACGGCGAGGTCACCGGCGACACGCCGGGAAAGCAGCTCCGTCGCCACCGCTGTGACCGCCGCCGTGCGGAGCGCCGTGACGGCGGACGCCGGCATCAATGCGAGCAGCTCCCCGGAATCGGTATCGAAGAGAATGACGGCTCCTTGGTGGCTGTCCTTACCCCGAGCCGTATTGGCCGGAAAGGCGCAGACCGCCTTGAGTCCGAACGCCGGATGTTCTCCGGACACCGCGGCCGGCATAAGCCCCAAGACCCCCGGGATGTCGGGGGGTCGCACGACCGTACGCAGCGGCTGATGAACCTGGCCGCGGGCCAGAGCGATGAGCGCCCGCGCCATCACGTTGACACACTCCCTCATGGGAAGCAGACGCAGCACCTCATCTTCATTGAGCACGAGAAGCCTACTCATGATTTCCCCTCACCACGATCCCCCCTCATCCTATCCATTCTCGCCGGTGAAATAGCCCGCAATGGCCTCCCGCTCGTCCTCGCCGAGAGGCATGGCGAGAGCCCGAAGGCCCGGCTCCAGATGTTCGGGACGGCGCGGTCCCAGTATGGGAGCCGTCACCCGCGGGTGAGACATGAGCCAGGCAAGACCGAGACTCGCCATGTCGGTACCCCGGTCGGCGGCGTGCCGGTCCAGCCGTTCGAGGCCCACGAAGATACGGTCGGCCACAAGATTCACGTACGGTTCCGGGCGAAGCGTCATGCGCGACTCCTCCGGGAACGGTTCGCCGCGGCGATACTTGCCCGTGAGCCAGCCTCCACAGAGCGGGCTGAATGGTGTATATCCCAAGCCCTGGTCGGTGAGGAGCGGGAAGAGTTCCTCTTCATCGTGCCGATTCAACAAGCTGTAGTTGTTCTGGATCCACTCGAAGCGGTGAAGGCCGTGCTTGTCGGACAGCCAGAGCGCCCTCGCTGTGAGCCACGTCGGCATGTTCGACGCCCCCAGATAGCGAATCTTGCCCTGATGTACGAGATCGTCGAGCGTCCGCAACGTCTCCTCGAGCGGAGTGGTGGGATCGGGTTCGTGTATGAGGTACATGTCCAGATAGTCGACCTGCAGGCGGCTCAGACTGGCATCGACTTGGCGCAAGATGTGCCTACGGGACAGACCCCAGTCGTTCGGCCCCTCCCCCACGGGATTGAACACCTTGGAGCTGATGAGAAGTTGGTCGCGCACCCGAGGGCCCTTGGCGGAGAGCCATCGTCCGATCATCTCTTCGCTCCGCCCACCCCCATAGGCGTCGGCGGTATCGAAGAAGTTGACCCCGGCCTCGAGGGCTGCGTCCATGAGCGCGAACGCCTCCGCTTCGCTCTCGCCCCTGCCAATAAACGCGGGCAGCGAACCGATACCACCGAAGTTGCCACAGCCAAGGCCGAAAGCCGACACCTTGAGCCCCGTTCGGCCCATATTCTTGTAGATCATGCTCCCCCCATGAGCGGGTCCCGTTCGTGCTGCCGCCCGCACCGTCGTCGCCGGCCGATCCAGTCGTCGTTGCTTTAGAGACACCTTCTCGCGTCCCCTCACACGGCCGGCAAGGCCCCGGCACCCGCCGAAACCCGGCTTGGCCCGGCTCGCGCCCGATTATCCCGCATCGAAAGGGGGCACCACCTAGCATAAGGCATTGGAGGTGAGTATGGGGTCCGCTCGGATCGCGTCGAAGGGAAAAACCAGGCCGAGGACCACCTACGGCCTGATCAGAGCCGCGGTTACCCTCTGGCTCGATCGCAAAGCATCGCGCCTGGCCGCAGCAATCGCCTTCTACGCGATGTTGTCTCTCGCCCCCTTGGCGCTCCTCGGCGTGGCCGTGCTCGGCGTCTTCACCTCGCCGGCGAGAGCCGAACAGGAGCTTGTCGCCCAAGCCCAGGAGATGCTGGGTGAAGAGGTGGCTTACGTAGTGGGAGTGCTGCTTGAAAACGCGCAGCAGCCCACCGCGGGCACGGTCGCCTCCCTGGTGGGGCTCGGAGTGATGATCTTCGGGGCCACAGGCGTGGTCATGTCTCTCAAGTGGGCGCTCGACACGATGTGGGGGGCGGAAAAGGCGGAGAGGGGCAAGGCGCCCTTCCTCGTGCACCGAGTCTTCGCCTTCGCGGTGGTCATCGGAGCCTGCCTGCTCCTGCTGGGTCTGGTCACAGCGACAACCGTCATCTCCGCTTTTGCCGAGCGACTGAGAGACGTCCTCGTGCACCCTGAGGCCATCCTGCAGGCGGCCAACTTCCTGCTGTCCATGGGCTTCGTGACCATGCTTGTCGCGCTGGTGTTCCGAGTACTGCCCGAAGCCCGGCTTCCCCGAGGAGCCTTGTGGACGGGGGCGGCACTGACCGCAGTGCTCTTCACCGTCGGACAGATGCTCATCGGACTGTATCTGACCCGGGCGGGGGCAACTTCAGTCTACGGGGCGGCGGGATCGCTGGTGGCGCTTCTCGTCTGGGCCTATTACTCGGCGCAGATTGTGCTACTCGGCGCCGCTTTCGCCAAGGTGTTCGCAGATCGTCCCGCGAACCCTCCTTGAGTACGAGTCACCGGCGCCGACGTTACACACGAGCCACCACGACGGACGTTGCGGTGGCGTACCCACCCTGGAACCGCCCGCCGCTTCACCACGAGACTACTCCGGAAGCGTAGGCTCCTTCGCGACACGTCGCGACCTGGAAGTGGTGCGAACCGGGACCAAGGCGGGAGCCGGAAAGCGGGAGCGAAGCGAAGGCAAAGAAGCAGAGGCTTCTGCCGCCGGGGCATGTGCGTCTTGCGAGGAGCGGAGCCGGCGCAGTTCGCCGAAGCTGAAGGGGGAAGTGGCAAGCGCCACAATGCCACCGAGGAGCGACCCGAGCGACAAGACCGAGTAGGCCACCAGGCTGAAGCCCGCAGCCGTACCTTGGCCGACACCGAAGAGCGCGAGACCCATGACGCAGAAGAACTGCCAGCCTCCCACATTGCCGGGGGTAGAAGGAATCAACGTGCCCACACTGATCACGGCAAGCACTGCCGCCGTGCTTCCGTAGCCGAGATCGATACCGAAGGCCTGAAGCGCCAACCACAGAATACCGACCTGAAGGCCGGCCATGCCCAGGGCGACGCTCAGACATACAGCCACCGCCCGCCAATTTCTCGCCAGACCCAAACCCTGCACGATCTCGAGCAGTACCCGGCGCACCCGGGCCCGCAGTCTCCCACCCGGCGTCCAGAGTTGCAGACGCCGGCGGACGCTGCGCTCGCGCCACACCGCAAGGGCAAGAAGCCCCATGAGCAACGCAACTCCCACCCCCAGTATCCAAGGAGCGGCTGAAAGAGCTGCAGGAAGGCGGAGACCCCGCAGTGCCACGAGCATGAGGGCCGCCATGGCCACGCCGTCGGCCACCCGCTCGATGACCTCCGTCGACAGCACACCGGCGAGGGGACGGTGGCTGCGCCGCGACACGACCAGGCCACGGATGACCTCGCCGGTGCGAAGCGGCAGCAGTTGATTGCAGAGACTGCCCAGATAGGTGGCCTGCACCACATGGCGGTAGCGCACGCGCACCGGCCGCAAGAGGTACCACCAGCGGAGCGATTGCAGCGCCACCGACAAAACGCCCATACCCACGGCCACGCAGAGGAGCCACCATCTCAACCCCCCCAGACTCGCTGCCAACTGGGCCGGATTGAGCCTCCACACCACGTAAACCAAGACACCCGCCGACAGCGCGTAGCCGAGTACCCGGGCATGCTTCCGGGCACGGATTCCCCGCGTACGCGTAGGCACGCCGGCCTCGGTTCCTGCGGGGGAGAGCGAAGAAGATGTGGACTCAGATCGCAAGGCTAGCTAAATTGTACCATTTGACTTCACACGGCGTTCCAGCCACTCGAGAATGAGCTCCACCACACCTGCGTCGAGAGGCCGCTTGATCTGCTTCTTGTAGGTGTCGAGAGAGGGCTCACCGTGCTCCACGCGGAGCAAGTGAGTGACGTCCGGCAATACGTGGCCTTCAAACGGCGCCTGCACCAGGGCACGCATCAACTCGATGTCGTCCGGGTCCACCTGAAGGTCTTTGGCCCCGGTGATCGCGAATACCGGCATCTCGATACCGGCCACGTTGTCGTGAAAGCCGGCCGTCCAGAAGTCGCCCTCGCTTACTCCCACGCCGCGCTTGTCGTAACGGAAACTGGCGATGCTGCGCCCGGCGAGATGGGTCGCAAGATCGGCGAACACGTTGAGGCGCATCCGGGGATGGTTCTCATCCCTGTCGACCTGGCCCGAACCGCAGACCATGAGCACGCAGGGGAACGGCCCGGTTGCCTCGGGAACCGTGAGCGTGCCCTCCATGCGAAGTCCCCCCGACGAGCACGCGATCTGCTGCCGGCGCATCATCTCCTCCGTTGGCCCGAGATCCACCTCCATACGTCGCGGCGGCTGCCATTATCTCAGAATCGCTAGAATGGAGGCACGGCACATCACCGATACGTGGCTAGTCACCTGAGTGAATGAGGAGTGATCCTCCATGCTGGATGAGACACACGAGAGATCCTTCGACCCGGAATTGGACGGGCCGTTCCCCTCGGCCTGGGAGGATGAGCGCCGAGCCCGCCTGAGCGCCGACTCGGCCCAGACACGCGCGCCCGCCTACCGGCTCGGGTTTGCCGACAACGACCTCTTGCTCCGCGATGAATTGCGCTCCGTCCGACTACAGCTGGAGTTCCTGAAACCCGAGCTCCTACAGCAGGATCGCGGCATCAGGGCGACTATCGCCTTCTTCGGAAGCGCACGTATCCCGGCCCCCGGCGAAGAGCCTTTGCGGGAGCTCGTGCCTCCCCTGACGCCTGAAGTCGAGGCGAGAAGCGAGGCCCCGGCTGCCGCTTCTCCCCTCGACGAGGCCACGGCCGGGCGGATTACGGAATCACTGCGGGCCAAGAGCCGCTATTACACCGAAGCCCGGCACCTGGCCCACCTCATCTCAAGCGCTTTCGGCCGGCCCGCCGATGACTCTCTGTCGAGCGAGGCGGATGGGGAGGCGCGCGAAGACCTGCCGGCCTGCCCCGTCGGGACACCTCGCCGGGCCCAGCCGCCTTGTGGCTTGACTCCGGGCATCTGGACCGACTCTCACTGCCAGCCGGTGAAGCCGCACGCGGTTGTCATCACCGGGGGCGGCCCCGGCATCATGGAGGCGGCCAACCGCGGCGCCCACGAGGCGAACACCGACAGCATCGGCCTGAACATCGTACTGCCCTTCGAGCAGGCGCCCAACCAGTACATCACGCCGGAGCTCTGCTTCAACTTCCACTACTTCGCCATACGCAAGATGCACTTCCTCATGCGCGCCGTCGCACTGGTCGTGTTTCCCGGAGGCTTCGGTACTCTCGACGAGCTGTTCGACGTCCTCACGCTGATTCAGACGCACAAGATCCGCCCCATCCCGGTGCTCATGTTCGGACGCAGCTTCTGGAAGCGAATCGTCGATTTCGACGCACTGGTGGAGGAGGGCATGATCTCACCAAGGGATGTCGAGCTCTTCACGTACGTGGAGACGGCGGAGGAGGCCTGGGCGCAGCTGGAGCCGCTCCTGAGGAGGGTGGTGGGCCCGCCCGCACAACCTGAGGGCCCTGCACCCGGCAGCCCAATCCGCTAGTGTCCGCCCCCTCACTGAGTTATCCTCACCAGGCTGCACGACATCGATTCGGCTCGGAAGGGGCTCCTCACATGCGTCTTAGCGAACGTGTCCACTGCGGAGAGCTGACCTCGGAGGACATCGGCCGCACGGTGCTGCTTGCCGGCTGGGTGGATGCCTTTCGCGACCACGGCGGCCTGAAGTTCGTCCACCTGCGCGACCGCAGCGGTATCGTTCAGATCGTGTTCAACCCGGAGACCGCCCCGGCCGAGGTGTGCGAAACGGCGGCATCGCTGCACTCCGAGTACTGCGTGGTGGTCCGCGGTGAGGTCAAGCAAAGGCTGGCCGGCACCGAGAATCCCGCCCTCGAGACCGGTGGCCTCGAAGTCACGGTGCACGAACTCTCCGTGCTCTCTTCCTCCGACACACTCCCCTTCACCGTCTCCGAGAAGGCCATGGTGGCAGGCTCCGAGTCGGTCGATGCGGGGCAGGTCTCGGAGGATGTGCGGCTGCAGTACCGCTATCTGGACATCCGCCGACCCTCCATGCGTGACAATCTCATCGCCCGGCATCGCATCTTCCACACGATACGCCGCTTCCTCGATGCTCGCGGCTTTCTCGAAGTGGAGACCCCGGCGCTCACGGCGAGCACTCCCGAGGGTGCACGCGACTACCTGGTGCCCAGCCGGGTCCACCCCGAGAGCTTCTACGCCCTGCCCCAGTCCCCACAGCTGTTCAAGCAGCTCCTCATGGTGGGCGGGCTGGAGCGGTACTATCAGCTGGCGCGCTGTTTCCGTGACGAAGACCTGCGGCCCAACCGCCAGCCGGAGTTCACCCAGCTCGACCTCGAGGCCTCCTTCATCGATGAAGAGTTCATCTACGAGTTGATCGAGGAGCTGGCGGTGGAGATGTTCGCCGTGGGCGGCGTCGCGCTCGCCCGGCCCTTCCCCCGCCTCACCTATGCGGACGCGATCGACTCCTTCGGCACCGACCGTCCCGATCTGCGCTTCGATATGGGCTTCGTCGACGCGACCGACATCTTCAGCGACACGGAGTACGCCATCTTCCGCCAGGTTCTGCAGCGCGGCGGGTGTATCAAGGGCATCAACGTCAAGGCACGTTCTGCCGACCTCAGCAAGAACATCCTCCAGAACGAGTACGCCAAGCAGATCGTGCCCGGCTTCGGCGCCAAGGGCATGACCTGGATGCGGGCGGAGAATGGTGGGCTCCAGTCGAACATCGTCCAGTTCTTCAGTGACCGCGAGCTCGGGGGGCTGAAGAGACGGTTCCAAGCCGCCGACGGCGACGTTCTGCTCTTGATCGCCGACCCCTCCTACGCCGTCGTCACCTCGGCACTCGGGCAGCTGCGTCTCCACGTGGCCGACCGCCTCGGCCTCATTCCCCGGGGTGTGTTCAAGCCCGTGTGGATCACCGACTTCCCCATGTTCGACCCCACCGATGAGGGGGGCGTCACCTCCAGCCATCATCCCTTCACCGCGCCCGACCGGGTCGATTTCGACCCCACCGACGCCGAAGAGCTGCTGGCACTACGCTCACGGGCCTACGACCTGGTGGTGAACGGCGAAGAGCTGGGAGGAGGCAGCATTCGTATCAGCGACCGTGACGTGCAACGACGTGTGTTTGCGGCTCTGGGACTGCGCGACGAGGAAGTGAGGCAGAGGTTCGGTTTCTTTCTGAGGGCGCTCGACTTCGGCGCGCCCCCGCACGGTGGCATCGCCCTGGGCATGGATCGCACGGTCTCGATGATTCTCGACACCCCATCCATCCGCGAGGTGATCGCCTTCCCCAAGAACAGGAGCGCCGTCTGTCCGCTGACCGGTGCGCCTTCCCCGGTGGCCCGCGAGCAGCTGGCCGAACTGGGTCTGCTTGGCCTCGACGGCAAGGAGATACTGCCCGGAGCCGACAGAGAAGATGCGTTGATCGACCGGCTCTCGTGGGTCTCGCGCATCGGCGTTGCGAACGATGAGCGCGCGCTTCTGGAAGAGACGCTCACCCAGGCGGAGGAGCTTGCTGCACGCGCCTCCCAAGCGGCAGGCTCGGAGGAGCCCGTCTTCACCGTTGTCCCCGTCTCCAACCGCACCCGTCCCGGCAGCGAAGAGCAGCCCTCGGAATTGTCCGTGGCAGGCGAGCTGTTGAAGAACGCACCTTCCGTCAAAGGCGACTACTTCAGAGTCGCAAGCATCCTCGAATAGAGAGAGCCGGCTCATGCGCCCCACCTTCTCCCCCCGCAAAGACAGCAGCACTCACACCGCCTCCGCGGACGGTCCTCTCAAGGGCCTGAGGGTTGCCCTCCCACCCAACATCTCGGTACGCGGTTGGCCGACGGAAGCAGGCTCGAAGGCGCTCGCCGGCTTCTTCGCCGTGGAGGACGCCACCATCGTTGCACGTCTCAAGACCGCCGGCGCACACCTGGAGGAATCGACCGGCATGAGCGAGTTCGGCTTGGGTCTCGAGGGGAGCCGGGCGGGCGAGGCGCTCCGCGAACAGTCCGCCGACGCCGAATTGGTGCTCGACTTTGTGGGCGAGAGCCGGGCGGCCGCCCGCCGGGCGGGGGTCCTCGGCTTCAAGCCGAGCTGGGGGTTGGTGTCGCGGGCGGGTCTCGTTGGCCTCATCCCCTCCATGGAGTGCTGCGGCGTGCTGTCCGGCACACCGGAGGTGATAGAGCGCCTCCTCCACGCCGTCGCAGGCCCGGACGACCGGGACTTCTCGTTGCCCGTGGAGGCGACCGCCGGGACGGCCGCAGATGGGCCGACCGAGAAGCTGCCCCCTGCAGAGGTGCTGCCCGCCCTCTCCTCCGGCACCATCGACCCACGCATGGTGACCATCGGTGTCGTCAAAGAGGCCCGCGAGGGCCTCAGCGCGGACGAGCAGCAGGCATTCCATGTCGCACTGCAGGAGCTCGAAGCCTCAGGCTTCTCCCTGCGAGAGGTGTCGCTGCCCGGCTTCTCTCTCTTTACCCTCGTTCACAGCATCGTCGGTTCGGTGGAGGCCTCCTCCGCCGCCGGACGATACGATTCCGTCCGCTACGGCCCACGGGCCCCCGGGGCGAAGAATTGGAACGAAATGTACCTGCTCTCGCGGGGCGCGGCCTTCGGCTCTCTGGTGAAGAGCTACCTCATTCAAGGAGCGTTCTTCCAGTTCGAGCGCTACGAGGCCTTCGTGGATGCCTGCCGCATTCGTGCCCGCCTCCTGGACGACATGGCGCACCTCACCGCGGAGGTTGACGTGCTGGTGCTTCCCCCTCCGCCGGTGTCCGGCATCTCGGGGGAATCCGCCGATGAAGACTCCGCAGCCGCCGGCAGCGTGGGCGCGCCGGCGTCACTGGCCGACCTGTACACGCGGTTCGCTCCCACCCTGTTCGCCAACGTGAACGGACAACCGGCCCTGTATGTGCCGCCGCCCCCGGGCGCCGAGCACTCGGGCCTCCAACTGGCCGGCCCGAGGCTGAGCGACGGGAGACTCCTGGCTCTCGCCGCACACCTACTTCACACCTCGTGGGGAGGCGCACGATGAGTGAGTTCGAAGCGGTCATCGGCTTGGAGATACATGTCGAGCTCAACTGCGCCACCAAGATGTTTTGCGATTGCCCCAATCGCCCGGGAGACGAACCCAACCTGAACACCTGTACCACCTGCCTGTGGTTTCCCGGCGCTCTGCCCCGCCTGAGCCAGGAGGCGCTGGAGAAGGCGTCACTCCTGTGCCTGGCACTGGGCGGTGAGCTCCAGCCGAGAAGCGCCTTCGACCAGAAAGTCTACTACTACCCCGATCTCCCCAAGGGCTTCCAGTTGTCGCAGGCCCATCTTCCCCTCTCCCGCGGGGGTGCCATCGACATCACCGACGAGGGCGGAACCCCTCGGAGACTGCGGATCCACCATATCCACATGGAAGAGGACGTGGCCAAGCTGGTGCACGAGATGGAAGGCCGCCTGCCCATCAGCCTGGTTGACTTCAACCGCGCCGGAGCACCGCTCGTCGAGATCGTCACCGAGCCGGATATCCGCACGCCCTATGAGGCCATGGAGTTCGTGAAGGAGCTCCGCACCCTGGTGCGCTACTCGGGCTCGTCCGAGTGCAGCATGGAGAGCGGCACCATGCGCGTAGACGCCAACATCTCCGTGCGTCCGCGCGGCAGCGACGAGATGAACACCAAGGTGGAGGTCAAGAACATGAACTCCATCCGGCACGTGGGCGACGCCATCGCCTACGAGATCACGCGGCAGAGTGCTGCCGCCGAGGCCGGTGAGGACGTGATTCTGCACACCCGCCTGTGGGACCCGGACAAGAAGGCTACCTACCCCATGCGGGCCAAGTTCGAGGGACCCTGCATACCCGACCCCTCGGTACCGGTCATCGAGTTGTCGCCCGCCTGGATCGAGGAGATGCGCGCCCGCCTACCCGAGACTCCGGCGGAGCGGGCCGACCGTTTCCTCGCACAGTACGAGATCACCAGGGAAGAAGCGTCGGCGGCGAGCGGCGACCCGGTGAACGCCCGCTACTTCGAAGAGCTCGTCTCGCTCGGCATCACCCCCAAGACCGCCCTGCAATGGCTCACTGCACACGTTCTGCCGGCCATCCGTGAGCGCGGATTGGAGGTGGGTACCTGCCCGGTCACCGCGGCGCGTCTGGCCGCCCTCCTCACCCTGCTCGCGGAAGACAAGATCAACGCCCAGGCGGCCCGGGAGGTTCTCACTCACCTGTTCGAAAGCGACGAGTCACCAGAAGAGCTGGTACGCGCCAAGGGGTTCGCGCAGGTCTCCGATCCTGGGGCGCTCGCTGCGCTGGTCGACAAGGTGATCGAGGAACAGCCGTCGGCCGCAGACAACTACCGGGCGGGCCAAGGCAAGGCACTCGGTTTTCTGGTGGGCCAAGTGATGCAGGCCTCGGGAGGGAAGGCGAACCCGAAGGTGATAAAGGAGCTGCTCGAGGAGAGGCTGAACGAGGGAACGTAGAGGGCGGGCGTCTCAAAGCTGCGTGGACTATACCTCGCATGCGTCGCGAGGGCGGCAGACTCTCGATGAAGCCGGCCCCAGATCTGAGCGCACCGCCGGGAGTCGGAACGGTTACCGAGCCTCACGCTACCGTATCACCGGAACCTCAAACGACGACCGCACCCCTATGTCCGTGGCGTGTTCCCTCAGCCAGTCTTCGGCGGTCCTACGGCCCTCGTCGCGCAGCCGGCGGAGAAAGTCCCAATGTGTGGGCGTCTCGGTGGCGGCGGTGAGCTCAATGACGCTGTCGCTGGTGATGTAGTGCATCCGCACGCTCTCCCAGCGGCTCTCCGCGCTGGTGCAGACGGCATCACCGCCGTCACCTTCACCGCCCGGCCACGCCTTCTCCCAAAGAACGGCCGTGTGTTTGAGCGGCCCGGCCTGCACCAGTAGGGTGTCAACAGCCTCGCACTCACTTACCAAGGGCGCAAGCACGGGGTATCCCTTGGAACCGGCACACCAGTAGGGTTCTCCGTCGATCTCGACCGCCTGGAACAGCGAGGGCATGCAGGCCGAGGCCAAGAGCACATCCGAAGACAACTCCCCGTTGCGGAAGATACGAGGCCGGCCCGTGCGCGCATGGGCGACGCCCACGAAGAGGCGGATGGAGGAATCCTGCAGCCACTTGAAGCCGACCATCTCATCGAGAATCTGGCGTAATGGGTTGGGACCCTCATAGACGGAGTCGTACGGGGACACCACCTCGAGTGGAACCTCGGGCATTCGGTGCGGGGAGGAGAAGTCGAGGCCGAGGGCGCCGGTGAGGAACCCTATGGGGCCCTTCTTGAAGGGGCTGAACATGGCCGCATCGGAGACTTCATGCCAGAACCTCTCGAGAGCGCGCTTCCCCCCCACCCGGCCTTCTCTCAGCAGGCCGGTCACCAGCACCGCCGCACTCATGGCACCGGCGGACGTCGCCGAGATGCCATCGATTCGCAGCCAACGTTCATTGAGCAGTCGATCGAGCACTCCCCACGCAAAGGCGCCTTGGGGACCCGTATCGAGCAAAGCCAAGTTGATCGAGACAGGTTCACGGTCCGGCATTGTCATGGCCCCATTCCCCCTTCTGCGAGTTCCGTTTCTTGAGCAGGTGCTTGAGACGCAGATGTTCTTCGCGCTCTCTCTCTTCCAAGGTTCGGCGCATGGTGGCCATCTGTGACCGCAGCTCAGGTGCCACCCGGCGATCCAGACTGTTCACCTGGCGCGAGGTCTGGGCCAGCGCTTCGCCCAACCTACGAATGAGCATTTCCCGGGGGGCCGCATCGAGCAGCAGATCGGTGAAGACCTCGAATTTCCTGGCCGCCTCAGCCACGGCCAAGCCGACGCTGGTGGGCGGAGTGCCCCGGGCGCCCAAGGTGCGGGCCAGCGGCGGTCGTGCCGTGATATCGGAGACAGATATGCCCCAGATGTGGCCCGACCGGATCTCCACCGAGAGATCCCGGGCCGGCCAACCGGTCGCCTGGCACTCCGCATGGCCCTCCTGCGCCAAGGCCTGATACAGCAGCGGGTAGGCCCCGGCGGCAAGCCCGCCGATAGCGGCGCGGGCATCGACAGCCGGCCGCGCCAGACTGAAGAGTTCCGTGACCAGAGCTTCGCGCTTGCGGCGAAGGAGATCCACTCCCTTCTCCACCCGGGCCAGCCGCCGCTGCGAGCGGAGAAGATTCATACGCGTGGCTGCGAGCCCCCGGGTCGCGCTCACAGCGAGTCCCCGCTACAGGCGGCGGCAGGCCGCCCCTCCAGCGTCGCCGACCTCTCCGCCTCGGTCTGCACCGCATCAGCCGCCTCGCGTCGCGCCACCCAGACGGAGTCGCTCACCCGCAAGAGATCAGCCCGAGGCAGCGTCTCAAGAAGACGCCAGCCGAGCTCCACGGTCTCCCCCACACTCCGCCGCCAGAATCCCTGGCCCACGAACTCCGACTCAAAGCGCTCAGCGAAGGCGAGGGCACGCTGGTCGCGCTCGCCCAGCCCCGCCTCTCCCACGATGGTCGCCATGAGTCTCGCCTCACGGCCCTGCGTGTAGATGGCGTAGAGCTGATTGGCCCACTCTCGGTGCTCCGGTACCGTCTTGCCTTCGCCGATGCCGGAGTTCATGAGCCGCGAGAGTGAGGGCAGCACGTCGATGGGAGGAAAGATGCTGCGGCGATGGAGCTCCCGGCTCAACACGAGCTGGCCCTCGGTGATGTAGCCGGTGAGGTCGGGGATGGGATGGGTGATGTCGTCGTCGGGCATCGTGATAATGGGAATCTGGGTGACCGATCCCTCCCGACCGAGCACGGTCCCTGCGCGTTCGTAGAGACTGGCGAGGTCTGTGTACATATAGCCGGGGTAGCCACGGCGGCCGGGGATCTCCTCCCGCGCAGTCGCGATCTCGCGCAGCGCTTCACAGTAGTGGGTCATGTCGGCGATGACGACGAGCACGTGAATGCCGCGCTCGAAGGCGAGATACTCCGCCTGTGTGAGAGCCACCCGGGGAGCCAGCAGGCGTTCGATGGTGGGATCACGGGCTTCGTTCAGGTAGAGCACGCTTCGTTCCGTAGCTCCGCTCCGCTCGAAGCGATGGAGAAACGAGTAGGTCTCATGTGCGGTGATGCCGATGGCGCAGAAGATCACCGCGAAGGGCTCCCCCCGGGGCGCACGGGCATTCTCGACAATCTGGCCGGCCAGATCGAGGCCGGGCAGTCCCGGCCCGGAGAAGACGGGGAGTTTCTGCCCTCTCACCAGTGTATTCATGCCGTCGATGGCGGACACGCCGGTCTCGATGAAGTCGGTGGGACGGGCCCGGCGGGCCGGATTGAGGGGCGCCCCCCAAATGGGCACCCGAGCCTCACCCACCGGCGCGGGCAGTCCGTCGATGGGAGCGCCCACCCCGTTCAGGGTACGGCCCAAGAGCTCTCTGCCGACGATGGTGGTGGCCGTCTCGCCGGTCAAGGTCACCTCGGTTGCCGCCGGTGGAAGGCCCAACGTCTCCTCGAGTATCTGGATGGTGGTGATCTCCTCCCCGGCGTCGATGACCTGGCCCCGACGTGGAGGTTGCCCGGGCACAGCGATGGTCACCCACTCCCCCATGGACACTCGCGGGGTCTTCTCGACAAAGATGAGCGGTCCGCTCGCCCCGCGCGCCCCGTGGTATATGCGGCAGAGATCACTCATCGCCGGCACCCCCTGACGTCGCGTTCGGCCCGCCTGCAGACACCGACTCAAGCTCAGGTACAGGTTCAGCTCCGTGGGACGCTCCGGCTGCTGTGGCCGCTTCAGGGGTCTCGGCCGTCCACCCCCGAAGCACGGCGAGAGCGGCGGCGGTCTCAGCCGCCCAGCTCTCGACCTCATCGGCGGGCGAGTTCCTGAGGTTGGTGAGTGCACGCCGTGCCGGCTCCAAGTCGAGCTGTTCCAAGTCGATGCCCGCCTCAAGTGCCGAGAGGGCGGCTTCATACAGCTCCGAGGAGAGCGAGGCGAGCCGGTAGGTCTTCTCCACCGGTGAAGCGGCATCGTTGGGGTCATACGCATTCTGCCCCAACACCACCTCACGAATGAGGTGGGCCGTATTGAGCAGGAGGCGGTCTTTGTCCTGCAAGGCCTCCGGACCCACCAGACCCGCGATCTCGCGGAGTTCGCGCTCGCGCTGCAGTAGTTTGAGGAGACCGGCCCGCAGGTCGGGCCAATCGGCGGCAACACGCTCAGCGAACCAGCTCTTCGTCATCTCGGCATACAGGGAGTAGCTGATCTCCCAGTCGACCGCCGGAAAATGGCGCTGATGGGCCAGTGCCGGGTCGAGCGCCCACAGGGCGCCTGCAACCCGGAGCGAGGCTTGGGTGACGGGCTCGGAGAAATCACCTCCGGGGGGCGACACCGCGCTGATCAAGGTGATGACACCCTCCCGCTCCGGTGTACCCTGTGCCCTCACCCGGCCGGCCCGCTCATAGAGCTTGCCCAGACGGTTGCCCAGATAGGTGGGATAGCCCTCCTCACCCGGCATCTCCTGGAGCCGGGAGCCGATCTCCCGCAGCGCCTCCGCCCAACGGGAGAGGCTGTCGGCCATCACGGCCACTCGGTACCCGAGATCCCGGAAGTACTCCGCAATCGTCATGCCCAGGTAGACGGAAGCCTCACGGGCCGCCACCGGCATGTTCGAGGTGTTCACCACGAGCACAGTGCGGTCCATGATCGAGTGGCCGGTATTCGGGTCCACCAGTTCCGGGAACTCGTTCAGCACATCGGCCATCTCGTTGCCCCGCTCGCCGCAGCCCACGTAGATGACCACATCGGCGGCGGCATGACGAGCCAGAGATTGCTCGATCACGGTCTTACCTGTGCCGAAGCCCCCCGGCACCGACACCGATCCGCCCTCCGTGACGGGGAAGAAGAAGTCGAAGACCCGTTGCCCCGTGATGAAGGGTTGCTCAGAAGGCAGCCTCTGCGCAGACGGCCGCGGATGGCGAACCGGCCAACGGTGGGCGAGCGTCAAGGCCCCGCCGTCTTCGAGGTGCACGACCGGCTCGAACACCGTGTACTCGCCGGCTGAGATGCCGGCGACCGTACCCTCCTGATTGGGCGGCACCAAGATGGCGAGCTCTCTGCCCGCCCGCTCTTCCACCACCCCGACGACGTCACCCGGGCCCACGCGCTGGCCGGCTCCCACCCGGGGTTCGAATGACCAGACACGCTCCCTGTCCAAGGTGGGCACCGACACGCCCGATTGGATGAAATCACCCGTCGCTGCCGCCACCAGTTCGAGAGGACGGGCCACCCCGTCCAGAATGGAGCCCAGAAGACCCGGCCCCAGCTCCACAACCAGCGGCTCCCCACTGGGATGCACCGGCTCGCCCACCCTCAGCCCGTTGGTGTCCTCGTATACCTGGATGGTGGCGGTGTCACCGTCCAGCCGGATGACCTCTCCCAGCAGTCCACCCTCCCCCACGCGGGCAAGCTCATACAGCCCCACTCCCCGCAGAGGACGAGCTTCGACGAGTGCTCCGGTCACGCGGGTGATGCGGCCCTTCTCACTCATCGCAACCTCACCCGGTAGCCAATGGCCTGATGCAGCATCTCGACGATGTAGCCCTCCGGCCCCCGGAGCGACTCGTCCCACACCGGACCGGGGAAGGGCACCAACATGGGTAGAGGCCGCTTGCTCACATAGCGGAGGACGTCCGCCGGCAGTCGTTCATAGAGATCGTCCTGCATGAGGATCACCCCGCTCTCCGGACGACAGGTGAGTTCGAACAGGCGCTCCGCCGCGGCGGCCCCGTCGGAAGCCTCCAAGGGGGGGCACCCGGCCAGAGAGAATCCCGTGGCCACCTCGGGACGGCAGATGACATGGACGGAGTACTCCATCAGCGCACCCCCGCCAATCCGCTGAGGAGTGCCGGGCGAGGCATGTCGAGCGCCACCCCCCAGATGAGGCGGCGCAGATCGATGAGCTGCCTCCGCAGACGCAGCCAATAGGAGAGGACCGGCGCAAGACCGTTGGGCTCGATGAGCGCGTGGCGTGCGAGCTGAGTCGCGTGCTCACCCAGGAGGGCCTCTTCGAGGGTCGAGAGATCCTGGTGGGTACGGAGCACACGGGAGAAGCCGGGGGATGTGAGATCCCGGGCCAACACTTGTGCCGCCTCCTCCACACTTCCGGCGGCACTCGCACGTAGGAAGGCCGCCCGCTGCAGCATCTCTCCGCCGGCGAGAAACGCGTCGTCGATCTCCACATCCGTTCCCTGGAGTACCATGAGCAACGCGCTCCGGATATTCGCCAGGTCGATGGTGATACGGGCGAAGCGGCGGATGTCTCGATCACGCCCGCCGGGGCCACGGAGCACTCTACTCGTCCAGGTGCGGTCGAGCAGCAGCTCCAACCGGAAGGGGTCGGGCTGGGCAGGCATCAGTTCCTCGAAGAGAGGCCCGGCGAAGGGACTGCCCCAGATGGAGAGAACGCCCGCCATCGCCTCCCCACTCTGCTGGGCGGCCAGCTCTTGGAGCGCCCGCTCGGGCAGCCCCGGAGTGGGAATGAGACCCGACAACCGGTGGGCCGGCGCGACGCCCTGCACCAGACCGCGAAAGAGAGTGCGCAGAGAGCGGCGATCCTCATCCTCGAACACGGCACCCAGGCGGCGCCCCCGCGATCCCGACCAACGGGCAAGCACACTCAGCTCTTCACCCGCTTGGCGCCGCACGGCGTGATCCAAGGCGGTGGCCGACTCTCCGGTCGCGGTGACCCATACCGGGAAACCCGCCCGCTCGAGGCCGTCGGCCAGGGAGGACAGGTCGGAAGAACGCGACAACCCACGAAGCTGCTCGGCGGAGAGCAGGTGGGTCTTCAGACCCGCCACTCTGGCGATGACGTCACTCCAGTCGGTCATCGGCTGCCTCACCACACCATCCATGTTTCTCGACCATCGCCATCACCGTGAGTGCAAGCTCGGGCCACATACGATCGATACGGGTGTCGAGCCGCGCGTCGACCTCAGCCCGGCCGCCCGGCGTGCCGAGAACGAATCCTGACGTGAACGAGGACTCCTCGCTCACGGCGACCTCGGTTCCCGCGACCCCGCCTGCCGCCTCAGCCAAGGCGTCCGCCAGCGCCGGATGACATCTGGCCTCGACTCGGCTTTCGGGAAGATAGGCGCAGGCCTGCAGCAACTCCTCCCCCAGTCTCGCCCGGTAGCGGTCGTCGGCGCAGAGTGAATGGAGACGCGCATCAACGGCCGCCCGCACCCGGCCGAGCAGCTCATCCCTCGCCACAAGCACGCTGTTACGTCCTTCTCGCCGGGCGGCGGCCACCTCCAACGCCCCCCGGGCCCGGAGCTCCCGCCCGTACTCCTCCGACTCCTGCTGTAACCTCTCGGCGGATTCCCTGCGGTGCGCGGCCAGAAGCTCCTCGCCATACACCCGCGCCCGCCGGAGGTTCTCCTCAGCCTCGGCGGCCGCATCCCGCTCCAAGGCGCGGATCAACTCTTCCATGGCCATGGCCGGATCACCCACCACCCTGCAACAGGATGAGCACGGCCACCACGAAACCGAGGATGGCCATGGTTTCCGGGATGGCGAGCAGGATGATCACCGTCCCCGAGATCTCCGGCTTCTCGGCCAGACTGGCCACCCCGGCCGCACCGATCTTCGACTGAGCCCAGGCCGTCGCCAAGGCCGGCAAACTGATTGCCCCTGCTGCCGCCAACGCGATGATGGCGAATTCCATGCTGCCCTCCCCCCTTCCGGCCTACCGGCCGAGTTGCTGGTCAAAGCGAGCAAATGGACGGAACGGCCTTCCGCCCGGGTCGTAGAACTTGCCGAAGAACTCCACGTAGTGCAGACGCAGAGCGTGGATGGTGGGACTGAAGACGGTGATGACGAAGTTGAGCGTGTGGAAGAACAGGCCCACCACGACACCCAGAATGAGCAGGCCCACGGCTCCGGCCAGCTCGTTCGCTACATCGGCCAGCATGACGCCGGCGGTGCCGAGAGCCATGAGCCGCGCGTACGACATCACGTTGCTCATGGTGGAGAGGATCTCGATGATCCCCATGAAGCCCGCGGTCACCACGAGAAGGGGCAGGCACAGAGCGAGCATCACTGCGCCAGGCAGTATCGCGGCTTTGGGGAGAAAGCCCAGCACCCCGAGGAGAAGCACCGCGGCAAGCACGATGATCGCGGCCGTCGCGCCCTTGGCAAGCGCATGGCGCCGATGGTATCGCCACTCCGAGACGGTACCGAGCACGAGCCCCAAGACCACGTGAATGAAACCCAGGGCCACGGCCACCACCAAAAAGACCGTGAGCGCGGTCTCCCGATTGAAGGCGAGCGGCCTCATGCCGAACCATTCGTGACCCATGCCGCCGAGAAACTCGCCGTAGAGAATTCCGAACACGATCGCACTGGCCGCACACACCCCGGCGACTTCGCTCACCGCGCGGAATACGCTCCCCGGACGGGTGCGGGACCGGAGAAGAAGCGCCAGCGGGATCATCACGAGTCCGTACGCCACATCTCCCACCATGAGTCCGAAGAAGAGAGGGAAGAACACAGCCACGAAGGGGGTGGGGTCCACGCTGCCGTAGCGCGGAGGGGCAAGCAGGCGAAGCAGGCTCTCGAAGGGACGAACCAGCCGGGGATTCCTGAGCACGACCGGCGCCTCCGCCGCCGAGGGACCGTCTCGGCACACCTCCTCGACCACGACGAGTGGAGCAAACTCCCGCTCAAGCCGTGCGCAGAGACGCGGCAGTTCCTCCACCGGCGCCCACCCCTCGACGACGAAGGCGTGTCTCGTGGCCCCGGCCGCAGGCAGGGCGTCCAGCTCGGAGAGGCAGTCGATGAAGGCGTCCCGCGCTCTCGCCAGTTCATCCCGATGACGGGCCGCCAGCTCCGCTATCCGCCCCTCGATCTCGGCGATCTCCCCGGCCAGTTGTTCCAGACGCTCCAGCATCCGCGGAACGGCCTCGGCCAAGCTGTGGGCCCCGTAGGAGGAGGGAACCGGTATGTCCTGTACGCGGGCATTCTTGAGCATCTGCTCCACCCGCTCGGCCACCGGACTCGTGATGAGGATGAGGAGCGCCACCTCTCCCGTGGGAAGGTGCTCACTGCGCAACTCGAACTCCTCCCCCACCACCTCGCGGAGGGCCTCGCGCAGCTTCGGCACCGTGTGACCGTCTTCTCGCGCAATCACCACGTGATACGCGGCGGCGTGCTTCCAGGTCGACTCGCTCTTCAGCAGGCGGCCGAACGTGGTGAGAAAGGGACGGTACTTGAGGAGAAGAGCTTCCTCTTCCTCAAGGTCGGCGGCCGTTGCTCTCAGGTGTTCCACCTGCGGCCGGAGACGCCGGGCAAGGCGGGCCCAGCGGGCCAAGTCCTCGCGGCTTGCCGGACCGGAGAAGGCCGGATGGGGAATGTGTCCGAAAGAGTCGAGGCAGGCCTCGATGTCGGCAAGGATCCTATGGAAGCGCCGGTGGCGCGCCCGCTGCCCCTCGGTGAGCCCCATCCGCTCGACGGGTCCGCCGGGATCCGGTTCCACCAACTCGAGTACGCCCAACTCCTGCAGCGCTTTGAAGACACTGTCCAAGAGGTCGCGCGGGCCGAGTACCCTGATCTTGGCCATACGAACAATCATGGTGACGGCTCCGCCGGGCCGGCTTCCCCGGGTTCGGACGCGAAGAGGCGCTCGATGACGGCAGCCGCCAGTCGCTCGACTTGGCCGGAAGTGATGCTCTCGAGCGCGGCCTTCTCTGCCTCGTGCTTCCGCCGAACCAGAGCGATTTCGGCGTCACGGTCGGCGGACACCCGCCCTTCCAGAACCGTCCGAGCCTCCTCCAGAGCCCGCTCGAACTCGCTCCTTGCCGACTCCAGAGCCCGCTCCGCCTGGGCACGTATCGTGGCCGCTTCGGCTTCGGACTCCGCGAGTGCCGCCTGCAATCGCTCCTCGGCCCGCAGGAGACCATCCAGCTCACCGTCGGTGACGGAGCCGGCCACATCGGAGCGTTCGATACCGCCTGCCATGTCGACCAGCCTTCTCGTCTTCTGGCCTGCGTACGGCGGATTCGTGCGGCAGACACCGGTGGGCACACGCCGCCCATCCGCTAGCCGGAAGTTTTTGCCCTTCCTGCAGGTGACTCCCGTTCCCTCACCGGGTTTGTGGC
>CAYRES010000009.1:0-107519 GCA_964423425.1 uncultured Gaiellales bacterium
AGCCCGATCCCGCTGCCAATGCGGGATCGGGCTTCAGTTGGGGCGAAAACTTCGGGCTAGCCGGCAGAGGGCCGGAGCGTGACCTCACCACCGACAAGAGCCATACGGCCACCGTCCTCGGTGCGTACCATGAGGGCCCCATCTTCGCGAAACCCGTCGGCTATTCCCCGAACATCGTCCACCCGAGACCCCACTCCCCGTCTCACCGTCACCGGCCTACCCACCAGCACGTCGCGCGAACGCAACTCCTCGAGCAAAGCCGTCGTACCTCTTTGCTCGAGCAGCGCGAGGCGAGGGCGGAGCTCAGACAAGAAGGCAAGCAACACGTCGCCGCGTGGGAACTCCCTTCCCGTCTCCCCCTGCAGCGATGCCGGCAGGGGCGCATCCTCTCGCTCTCCTTCCAGGACGTAAGCGCAGGGATCTCCATTCACGTTCAACCCCACCCCCATGGCTACCCAGTGGACGACATCCATATCCACCGATCCCTCCGTGAGCACGCCGCACACTTTGCGCCCACCCACCATCACGTCGTTCGGCCATTTGACCCCCACCGCCGTCCCGATCTCCGGCGCAAGACGGCACACCGCCTGGGCTGCCGCCAATCCCGCCGCCACCACCGCAAAGTGAATGAGCGCCGCCGGAACAGCAGGCCGTATGAGCAGGGAGAACGCGAGGTCCTTGCCCGGTTGGCTCACCCACGAGCGTCCCAAGCGCCCCCTGCCCTTGCGCTGGGCCTCGGTCACGGCCAAAGCTCCTCCGGGCAGCCCTGCCTCCGCCTCCGCCCTCAGCACGTCGTTGGTGGAGCCCACCTCCGCCCGATAGAGGTACGGGATGCCAAGAACGGAAGACTCTGGTTCCTCCAGACAAACCCTGGGTTCCGCCCCTCGCGAGCATCCGGGATCCGGTAGATGATGCTCTTCGAGAAGCCGCGGCACCATCACTTCCGGGAGCAAGCTGTCCGCCCAGCCCCACTCGGAGAGCGCATAGCCAAGTCGGGGCACGGCGGTCAGGCCGAGGCCGGCCGCCATCATAGCGCGCGCGTGCTTCGATACCGCGGCGCGGGAGACCCCGAGTGCCTCTGCCACCCGCTCTCCGGAGACGATGCCTCCACCTCTCAACCGAGACACCACCCGGGCGCGCTGAACAGAGCCGCCGTCAATGAGGCCGGCCTCGCGCAGCCGCCCAAGCCGGGCATCAAGTGCTTTCACGTCCACAGCGACTCCTTCCGGAGACCGACGTCACACACGCGGGAGGGAACCTGTGAGGCCCCACCGAGGTCTGGTATCTTGTATGAGAATCGCACGTACGCGCCAAGGAAACCACTCCGTGAGCAGGCAAGTGTCACGCTCTTCACAAGCCCCCAGGCGTCCGGCTACGCGTGCTCGCCGTCCTCGGCCCGGGCACTCATTGCGCCGTGCGCTCAAGCGCAGTTGGAAAGCCAGACTGCTGGCGGCCTTCGCGATACTCTTCGCCCTCTTTCTCTTCCTTGTCCTCATCGACTCTCTCGTTACCCTCAATCGGATCCACCCGGGTATTACGGTATCCGGCGAGACGGTCGGTGGGCTCACCCGCCCCCAGGCAGAAGCAAAGATCGCCGAGTTGGTCGAAGAGGCGGGTAACAGCGTTGTTGTGCTGACCAAAGATGAGTACCGTTGGCCCCTTCGAGCCGATGACTTGGGGGTGGACATCGATGTCGAAGCCACGGTCGCCGATGCTTACAACCTCACACGCGACCGCAACTTCTTCGTCGATCTGGGCACCCGCATCTCTCTCTACTTCTCTTCGCGTGACGTAGAGCTCCAAGGGGTGATGGACGACGAGCGCACCGAACGCTTTCTCGATCTGGTCTCAGAGAAGCTCGACGACCCCGCGGTGAATGCCGGTCTCAGGATAGAAGGCGGTGACGTGACCGTTATCGAGGGCAGAGACGGCTTGGTCGTAGATCGCGAGCTACTCCGCTGCCGCTTGGAGCAGGTGTTCTTCTCTTTCCACTCCACCGAGATTCCCGTGCCCATGAAGACGGAGAGCCCCCGTATCCAGGCCACCGATACCGCGGCAGCCGTCGCTGAAGCCCGCACGATGATCGGCTCCTCCGCCACCCTGTTCCTCGGTGACAACGAGTGGCCCGTGACCACCTCCAACATCGCCGACTTCATGGACTTCACTGTGGAAGGCGGATCCCGGCTCGTGCCCTTCATCTCGGCCGAGAAGGCAGTGCCACTCTTCGACCGCATCAACGACGCCGTCAAGCTCGACCCGAAGAACGCCGGATGGTCCACCGACGGCAAGAACGCCACCATCATACCCTCGGTGGCGGGCCGGAAGCTGGACAGGGAGAAGACTGCGGAGATCCTTACAGAGATCACCAAGTCGTCCACCGGCAGGCGTGGCGAGATAGCCGTGAGCGAGATCAAGCCCGACCGCACCACCGAGGATGCCGAGGCGATGGGCATCAAAGCCGCTCTCGGCAGCTACACCACCGAGTTCGGGGGTTCTGAGAATCGCCGCGACAACGTCCAGTTGGCGGCTCAGATCATCCATAACACGCTGATCGCCCCCGGTGAGCAGTTCAACTTCAACGACGTGGTGGGCCGACGCACCAGTGACCGCGGCTTCAAGACTGCCCCGGTCATCGTCGAAGGCGGCCGGCTGGAAGATGACTTGGGCGGCGGTATCTGCCAGGTCTCCACCACGTTGTTCAACGCGGCTTTCTTCGCCGGCGTCGAGATCACGGAGCGCTGGAACCACAGCCGCTATCTGAGCAGCTACCCAGCAGGTAGGGACGCAACCGTGAGCTGGCCCGCTCCCAATCTTCGCTTCCGCAACGACACGCCGGGCTGGATACTCATTCGTTCCTCCGCGTCACGCAACAGCGTCACCTTCGTCATCTACGGCACCTCGCAAGGCCGTAAGGTCACCTACACGACGAGCGACTTCTATAACATCCGGCTCGCCACTGAGAAGCGGGAGAAGACAGACGAGATATTCGTCGGCGAGACCAGGGTGAAAGACGGTGGGCAAGACGGTAAAGAGATACGAGTGGTCCGCACAGTCACACAAGACGGCAAGGTCATCCACAAAGACACGTTCATCAGCAACTATCCGATGTTCTCCCGGGTGGTGCAGGAGGGTACGAAGCCCACAACCACCACCACTCTCGCACCCACCACCACAACCACCAAACCGCCGTCACCCACCACCACGACCACGACGGCGCCCCCGACGACGACCACCACCTCGCCCTAGAGCCGGGAGTTCCTCCGGGCGACTCAAGCTCCCGCGGCTTTCCGCCGATACATCACCATACAGCTGTGCCACGACAGAACGAGGCCTCGTATGACGGCGGAAATCGACGTGCTCCTTCCGGCGGCCACCGGCCCTTCCGGTATCTCCCCCGAGGAGATAAAGGAGATGGCGGTGAGGGCATCGGCAAACGACGCCGCCGCCTTCTCGCGCCTGTACGGGCTGTACTTCCCCCAGGTATTCACCTTTGTCAACTTCCGCGTGGCAAGCAGGGAAGACGCGGAGGATCTCACCCACTTCGTGTTCGAGAAGGCCCTCGCCGCCATCGACCGTTACCAACCCACGCCTGCTCAATTCTCCACGTGGCTCTACACCATCGCCAAGAACTCCATCATCGATCACTACCGCAAGCGGCGGCTGCCCATCGATGGTGAGGCCGACCCGCAGACGGCAGTCGACCCCAGCTACGAGGCCGACCCTGAAGGCGAATTGCTGCGTGCCGAACGTCGTCGGACCTTGCGGGAGGCCCTCGCCGTCATCACTCCGGAACAGCGCGAGGCGATCGAGTGCCGCTTCTTCTTCGAGCTCTCCATCCAAGAGACTGCCCGAGTGATGGATAAGTCGGAAGGCGCAGTGAAAGCCCTGCAGTTCCGGGCCCTCGAAGGTCTGCAGCGACTCTTGACAGAGGCCTTCCGCACCTGACACCCGAGTGCGCAGCCATCCCGGGCGGCAGCATCAGCCGGCCCGAAAACCCCCGCCGCCTCCCCCGCCGCTGAAACTGCTGCCGCTCGACGAGGACGAAGCGCTCCCTGAGGAGTACGATGACCGGCTGGGAACGCTGTCTGAGTCGCTCGAGCGACTTCCGGCGAGGCGGGGAGCACTGGTCAGAGCAACCGAAAAACTCTCGAGGCCCTTGAACAGACGGTCGGAGAGGTCGTCCAGACCAGACACCGCGCCTGGGACCGGCGCATTACTACGGACCCGTGGCGGCACGAAGGTCCCGCCCGGAGCCCCGGTTCCCCACGGCGCTGCCGAAGGTGGTCTTGCGCCGGAGATGTCCCGGCTCGGGAAGACACCGGGTGCGCGACGCCGGCGCTCCTCCTCCACCTCCGGCCGGGGAGCGAACCACGCAGGTACCGCAGCCAAGCCGGAAAACCTCTGCGCCCACAGTCTTTCTACTCCGAAAGCGATGGCGTAGGGCAGGTACTCCTGATACAGCTGGTCGGCCCTCTCGACTCCCTCGAACCGGCCCAGATCCTCAAGGAACGCACGGAAAGCCTGCCACCTGCTCCGCTCCAACGCACCCTTGTGAGTGTAGACGGGCATGAACCGGCCGAACACGATGAGAATGACTCCCGCCGCTACAGAGCCCAGTGCCATGTAGCCCGTACCGGGTACATCCGCACCCCAGGCCAATACCGCGGCCACCACACCCACTATGGCGACCACACCTCCCCTGCCGTACCACAGGTTCTTGACGGTCTCGGGATTCCTGACGAAGAAGCCGGAATCGACGGCCTCCTCGTACACGAGGTTGCTGAAACTGGAGAAGGCTCTGCCCACGGCTCCCGGCACCCGCGACGGATCATACTCGACACCCACACCGGTGGAGACCGACTCCGCCACTCCGTGGGCAAGGGCCCTTTCGAAGGGGGAGAGGTCTTCAAACATCTTGAGCTTGCTCACCACCAGACCTGGAAGTGCCTTGGGCGTTTCGTCGGCCTCCTCGCCTGAATCTGATTTCGGTGGAATAGGGTCGGCGGCGCTGCCAAGGGGTGACTCCCTCAACGACACATAGCCCCGCCGGGCAAGATCGACAAGCGTGGCGGCCGCTTCACGCCGCTCGACTCTCTGATCCAAGAGGACTCCCGCCAAAGCGGGGGCGAGTGCCGAGGGGGGCTCGGTCACATAGCTCGCGTGGGGAAATCGCGTTACGGAGGTTCGCCTGCGGAGGAGAATGACCAAGGAGGTAAGCAGGGCCAACAAGGGCAGCACGAAGCCCAGCCTAGGAACAACGGCGGCAACGACTCGCTCCACTGTCCACCGATACGCCACCACTCCCCGCGGAAAAGAGGTGGCGGTCCAGAACTCCGTGAACGGCGCAAGGCCCCGCGCTTCGAACACGACCACGGAGGGGGAGGGGCCGAAGACCCGCCATTCCGTGTCGCTCCCGGTGCGCACAGCAGCGGAGAGCTCCTCGCGAGACAGTTGACCGGGAAGGCGCACCTCAGTGCGCACCTCGCCGATAGGCACCGGCGTTTCTGCGTCCAGCACGTACCAGCGCAGTTCGTCCACGTCCTCCAGATAGTGCACCGCCCCGACGGCCCGGTAGTCGATAGTCCAAGCGGCCGTGGTGTCGGCAAGCGAGAAGTTCAGTTGTATCACCTGGTAGCCGTGCTCGCGGAAAGTGTCCCACGTGCCGGGCTGGGTGCCCCGGGGTAGCTCGACGCCGTCTCTCGACACCCTGATATCGGTGAGATCGTCGAGGTTCACGAGTGGGATGAAGCGGGTCACGAAACTGAACTGCCCCGTGAACGCGAAGCTGACGCTCTCACTCACGAGCACGTCGGAGTTCTCCTGCACGTCGAGAAGCACGTCCATGCGCTCGATGCGCCACTCCTTGGCCTGGGCCGGCCCGGCACAGAGAGCGGCTAGGAGTCCGAATACGAGAAACGAGACGAGCAGTGCAATGCCACGCAGGCAGACGGCGCGGCGGGCGGGCTTCGCCCGGCCGCCGCCTCCAGCCACCGGATGTCGAGTGGCTCGTCCTCTCATGCGCTCCTCGAGAGGTACGTCTCCGTGCCGCAATACGGGCATCTCACCAGACCCTTGCCAGCCAACTCCACGGCTCCGCCGCAGTTGGGACACTGCCCTTCGGTGATCTGCGCCGCCTCGGCGGAGACCAGTTCACCCTTGTCCCAATTCACGTAGCCGGTGAAGAGGTCCTTGCCGATGAGGTCGTATATGTAGTCGCGTATCTCCTCTCGTGAGGAGTTTGTCTCGATGGCAAGATCGGCCACACCCACTCTTCCCCGGGTGGCGACGGCGTTGAGCACCGCCCTCTGCTTGTCGGCTCTGGACTGCTCTTTGATCTCGCCCCTCGACGACAGCAGGAAGTAGAGCCCTACTCCCAGAAAAGGCAGGCTGAAGAGCACAAAGCCCAGAGCTCCCCCAGTGACACCTACGCTCTTGGTCGCGATGCCTGTGCCCAGCCACACACCGATTCCCGCACCGACGACGATGAGTACGATTCCCACGATCCTGCTTTGCATGAGCCCTCCTTCGCGGTTCGCGGGCTTCCGGGCCGGCTAGCCGGCCCGGAAGCCGCCTCCTCCTCCGCCGCCCGAGAATCCGCCGCCGAACCCACCACCGCTTCCACCGCTGCTCGACCCCGAACTCTTCGGCGACGAGGTCAGCGTGCTCGAGATGTTGTTCAGGCTGCTGAACAGACTGTTGGAGATGCTATCCAGGCTGAAACCGCCGGCAGGCATACCGCCCCTGGGCGAATCACCTGCGGGCCCGGCCATAGCCGGCGGAACCCCGGTTCTTCCTCCGCTCGCCCAGGTGGAGTAGCCGGGAACGAACACCGGATGGTACCAGGTGGGTGGAGGAACTTGAACGTCTCTGAACCGTCTGACCCAGTCCTTCTCCACACCGAAGGCGATGGCGTAGGGCAGGTACTTCTCGAACGCCTCCCGAGCCGTGTCCATGTCGTCGAACCTGCGCAGATCACGCAGGTAGTTGCGGAAGGCCCCCCACTTCTTCTGCTCTTGGGCGCCAAGCGCCGTCCTCTGCGGCATGGCCCTCCCGAAGGCGAACACGATGACCACCGTCACGATGGAACCGAACAGGAAGTAGCCCCAGCCGGCGATGTCGGTCATGATGAGGATGGTGGTGAGCACTCCGAGCACTATGGTCAGCAGCACCCCATAGCCGGCCCATCTCGCCCTGACCTTCTGCGGATTGTCGACGAAGAGTTTGCGGCGCGTCACCGAATTGTAGATCTCGTTGACGATGGGCGTCATGTGCACGTAGAACTTGTTCTTCAAGTCTTTGGAGGTCACCGTATCACCATGGCCCGCGAACAGGGAATCGGCCACCTTCCGCTCAAAACCCTCGAGATCGTCGAAGGGCTTGAGCTTGCGGAAGGTGGTCACATTGGCCCCGAACACACCGGCGAAGCCTCCCACCTTGTCCTCGACCATATCGATGTAGCCCCGCCGAGCCAAATCGACGATGGTGGCTGTCACCTCTCTTATGTCCACGGACTCATCGATGAGTGCCCCGGCCACCCCCGGCGGCAGGTCGGAGGGGGGCTCGGAGACATAGGTGGCGTGAACCAGCGCGGGCTCGTCCCGGCCCCTCCTGCGCCATAGAAGCAGCACGAAGAGGAAGGCGCCGATGGGAAGGGCAAAGCCTACCTTGGGCACGATCCATCCCACTATCCTCTTGGTGGTCCACTTGAAGTCGACCACTCCTTTCGGGAAACCCGTCACCGTCCAGAACTTGGTGAAGGCCGGCAATCCGACACCTTCGTACACCACGACGCCGCCCCCGGATGTGTCCACGCCGGTCTCCACTGAGGGCCCCGTCTGGAGCGCGGGAAAGAGCCGGTCGGGGGAAACGTCGGCGGGAAGCTTGACGGTGGCCCGCACCCGGCCTATAGGCACCGGCGTATCGGCGTCGAGAACGTACCAGCGCAGCTCATCACCCTGTTCGAAGTAGAAGACGGAGCCCTGCGCTCGGTACTCGATGGTCCAGGTTGCGGACGTGTCGGTGAGGGAGAAGTTCAGCTGGATGATGCGGTTGCCATCCTCGCTGAACACGTCGTACGTGCCGGGGCCCGAACCCTGGGGCAACTGCACCCCGTCCCGGAACACCTTGATGTCCTTGAGATACTCAAGGTTACGAGTGGGGATGACACGCCCCACGTAGCTGTAGGTACCCTCGAAGGTGAAGGTCACGGTTTCCGTGACAAGGATGTCGCTGTCTTTCTGCACATCGAGAACGACGTCCATACTGTCGATGGTCCACGAGCGAGCCTGCGCCTCCACGGGAGGCGCCAACAACAGTGCCGCGATCGCGAGAAACGTGACGGCAAGCACCACGGCTGCGGGCACCGGTAGGCTTCTCCCGTGCCCGCTTGTCGTGCCCCGGGCGCCCACTAGTTGGCCTGCCCGCCGCCGCCCTCGCCCTGCTCAGGAGAGGAGTCCAGTTCGGTACCTGCCGCCGCCTCGCCGGGTGGCGGTGCGGGAGCAGCAGCCGTCTGCCCCGGCGCAGCTGCAGGCGGAGCCCCCAACTGATGCCCGCAACTGGGACAGAACTTGGAACTCGCCGGCAACGGCGCCTGACACTGCGGACAGCTGACGGTGGCCTGGAGGTTGGTGCCGCAACTCGGACAGAACTTGCTCTCCAGCGGGATATCCGTATGGCAATTGGGGCACCTGATCTTCGGATGGGCCCCTCCCGCCATGGCCTGCTGCAACATGCCGGGAATCATGAAGCCGAGACCGGCGCCGGCGCCCAGGCCGAGCCCGGTGGCCGCCGCGCCCCCGATGCCCTCACCGGTGCCGGCCGCCGCGCCGCCGCCACTCTGGGCGATATCGCCGATTGCCTGCGCCGCCTTGTACTGGAAGTAGCGGTCCATGCCGCCGATGGCCTCCATACCCGTACGCTCATCGATGCGCTTCTGCACATCCTCAGGCGGAGTGATGGCGTTGATGATGAAGTCGACCAGAGACAGACCGTACTGGTAGAAGTCATCCTTGGCCCGGACCTTGAGTCCGGCCCCCAGCTCATCGAAATAGCGGGGCAGGTCGAGCACCGAATCCAGGTTCTCACCCAATAGGTCGGCCAGGCGTCCGATGATGATGCCCCGGAGAAAGTCTTCGATCTGGGCGTTGTTGTAGATGGCCCGCGTTCCCACCAGCTTCATGACGAACAGCTTGGGATCGCTGATCTGGATGCTGTAGATGCCGTGAGCGCGCAGCCTTATCATCTTGAACTCGGAGTCGCGGAACAAGATGGGCTCCATGGTGCCCCACTTGAGGTCAGTGAAGACCACCTGGTTGACGAAGTAGACTTCGGCCCGGAACGGAGTGTCTCCGAACAACGGGGTCGTCAGCAGGCTGGTGAGGAGGGGGATATTCAAAGTGGTGAGCGCGTGGCGGCCCGCCCCGAACACATCAAGCGCCTTGCCGTCACGGAAGAACACGGCCCACTGATTCTCGCGGACGATCAGCTGCGAACCGATGCGGAACTCACCGGAGCCCTTCTCCGGAATCCGATGAACCATCTCGTTGCCGGCCTGATCGACGAACTCAATGATGTCCATGAGCGCCATGGTCTACCTCCCCACACCAGTGATCGCGTGTTCCCTCTCCAGGAAGTACTCGTCGAGAGCTCCAACCCTCTGCTCCAACAAGGAAATGTCGACCCTGAGCGTGGGGGACTCCGCACTCATGGCGCGCACGAACTCCTCGATGGCCCGCGCCTGTTCCTGTGCACCCACGTCCAGCTGGTACATCTGGTCGAGCTGGTTCTCCTTCACCTTCACCGCGTCGAACCACCCCGCATACCCGTAGTCGGCAAACAGATAGCGGTCCTTCACCGTGCGCAGCTTGCGTTGTGCCGTGTCCATGATGCCCAAGAGTTGGAGGTTGCCCTGACGGCTCAGCGCCAATTCCAGCTCCTCGAGCACTCTACGGGCAGACTCCAAGCGCTCCGCCACGTAGGTACGCTGCAACTTGTCGGCCTCCCGGCGCAGCTCCTTGCGCTTGTACCCCTTGTAGCCGGGTACGTATTCCGCAGCCTTCTCAAACCAGCTCTTGCTGTCCTCTATTCGCGATCCAATGTCGTTCACGGCCCCCACCTCACTCGTCTGCTCACGCTACCAGCCCGTCGAACTCTCTCAGAAGGAAACGCCAATTGGAGTCTCTCACATGGCGTCTGTCGAAGACCGCCGGAAAGAACAGAAGTTGCCCGGCACCCAATTGTAGATTGTAATCGATGTGCCTCAAATCACGCGTATACCGGTTCTCGAGGGCAAGGTACACGAAATGGGCGACTGTGCGGCAATCGGCCTCAGAAAGGAGAATCGGCGACACGGTACCGAAACCCGGCTCATCCTCCCCCTGCGAGGAAGACAGGTCCCGGTCCGGCCCCACTTCCAGCCGGTGGGGACCATGAAGCCCCTCGCGCGGCAGTCCCGGCTCCAAATCAAGCACGGGCTGCGTTTCGGTGAGCGCCACTCCCAGCTGTTGCACCACCGAGCGCTTGAGCGCGAAGGCGGGTACGTAGAGACGCGGGGGCGAAGGAGAGGCGACACTACCTATCTTCTCCCATACCGACGTCCGGGAGGATGAAGAGCGGGACTCCTTCTCGGTCACCGCCACATCGGCGGCAAGGGCCCACACGGCAAGATAACGGACCTCGAGCGGTATAGACAGCTCAGTCGTCACAGCGACCTTGAACGGGGTGACCGCCCGCAACGATTTCCGTTCGGGCTCGAACACCACTCCGCACACCCGGCAGATGAAAGCGGCCGCGCCACCCCCACCCTCCAACTCCGCGCTGCAGTGGGCACAGCGCAGCGGTATCAACTCAAGAGGAGAATGGTTCGTGATACTCCACCTCCCTCACAAGCCTGAGACGAAAGAACGCTCCGGCGGTGAGCGCCCCCATCACCAGGAGCGCGTAGAAGGAAGCCTGTCGGGCGATCTCATGCGCCTGAAGGTTGGAGACGAAGAGGGCAAGGGCGACCGCAAGTGCCGCGTAGGTTACCAAGAGCAGGGCAAGCCGCCTGTCGTTGTCGGCGGGGCCTCGCGCTGCATGCACGACCCCATTACGACCATCGAGCATCATCTCGTACTGCCTGCCCCGGTAACGATAGCGAAGTGACCACAGCGGGTAGTAGAGCAGGGTCACCGTCTCGTTGAGGATGAACAGACGGGCACCCCGGCTCCCCGTCCCCGACGGAGGACGCAGAAAGGCCCTTCGGGCCTGAGCCACGACGTCCGCGTGGTCCCGGTCGGCGCCCAGAACCGCTGCACCCGGCTCGAGCTCTCCGGCAACGTACGGCAGTGAGCAGTCCCGTCCCGTGATGTGGGGACGCCCGATACCGAGCGTGCCGAGATCGGCTGCCGCCCGGTAGAAACGCCGCTCACCGAGATACCCCTCTTGGATACCTTCTGAGACCATCTCCATCGCCGGGTACTCCTCGTCTCTACCCGTCTGTCGCGCGAGGCGAGACCTCATCTTCGTACCGAACTCCCACCCGACGACGTGGGCACGCACCTCCCAGATGGGCACGTACAGGAGGTGGGCCTCCACGAACGCCGACTCCTTGATGTCGTTGGGCATAGCCGGGTGATCCAGCAGAAAACGGGTGCCCTTGCCCACCGCTCGAAGACGCTCGACCCTGGGGGAGAAGTAGCGCCTGGAGAAGTCCTTCCCACCTGCAGTGAGATAGCGGCTGCTACAGCGATCACACTCCAAGAGCCGCTCTCCGTCGGCTACGTGCAGAGCGCCGGCGCAGGCGGGGCAGGATACCGACCGCAGACGCAGGCGGAGCAAGGCGGCCCCCTGCGCGCCTGGTGCCGAGTCGTGGGCGGCGGGTTCCGGGTCGGCAAACAGATTCTCAGCCATGGCGTGCGATAAGCAACCTCAGGAGCGGGAACAGGGCACCGGCAGTCAGCGCTATCGCAATCAGCTTAACCCAGAAACCGGGCAAGAAGAGAGCCTCCGCGAGGAGCAGGCACACGGCGGCGGCCAGCATCAGGTTTTCGCAGGCAACACTGAAACGGGCGGGGCGGCGGTTGACGTGCACCCGCCCGCTGCCCGCCCCCACCACCAGAGAGAAGGGTTCCTCGCGATAGCGGTACATCACAGGGTAGTATGCACGGTACTCCACGAGGAGGTCGATCAATCCCCCGTCGTCGAGAGCCCGCTTGATCTGGTCCCTGAAGACCTCGTCATCCGGCCGGGGGGCGCCGACGAGGATTTCTTCCGGGAGATCCTCGAGTGGGTAGAGGTTCCCGGGTACTCCCCCCAGCTCATACACCTCGGGCTGGGGGAGCGGAGCCAAGGCAACAACCGAGTCCTCACCGGTGCGCCGGACTCTCAGGAAGGGGAAGTAGAGGAGGCCACCCGCGCGGAAGTCGGCCTCCCGTTCCATCTTTGCGGGCAGATCCGAACCCGCCGCCCACGCCCGCACAGCCGCCAAGGCGGACTCCTGGTCGAGACGGGCGGCCTCAGCCAGATAGTGAATGGGAACGCCTTCGTCCGGACGCAGAGTCGCCTTGCACCACGGGCACGTGAACACATCTACACGGTGCGGCGCCACCAAAGGTGCGCCACACTGCGGGCACGGCGTACGCATGTCCACATCGGCAGGCATATGCTGCCGCAAAGCCTATCTGAAGCGCAGCAAACCTGCTATGCCGCCGAGTTCGTGAAGCCTCTCCACCCCCTCCACCACTTCGACCTCAGCCCCCTGCAGGACGGCATGGCGCACGGCCTCCCCGAACATGTCGTCCACCCTCACGGACCGGCCGCCGCACAGGGGACAGACATGAACCTCTTCGGGGCGAACGAAGTCATCATTGACACACGACCATCCCGGTGGACGGACTCCCCGCTCGACGAGCAGAGTCTGCACCTGGCCGCGCAACAACGCGCCGGTCACATCGCCGAAACCGGCCACACCCATGCCTTGAGGACCAAGATCGTTGTCGATGCGCTCCATCAGTCGGCTCATCTCCTGCCTGCGGGCATCGGCCAGGGCCGCGCGCGCGGACACGACCAGTTGGTTGACGCTGGTTGCCGGATCCCAAGAAATCGAAGCGCTGACGCGAGAAGACGCAGCCGCGCTCAACGATTTCGAGACGTTGGTGATGATCTCGTGCTGGCCGCACATGACAATGCGGCGCACGCCGGTCTCCTTCAGCAGCCGGTCGACGTTCAGCGCCACTTCCTTGAAGTGCTGCTCTACGAGGTTCTCCTGGCGCGCGGCGGCGTAGTACTCTTTCACGGGCACCTCGCCGGTCTCGCGGTCGGTAGAGCGCAAGTAGGGACCGGTCAGATCATCCTCACGTGCGACTCTCCACCAGTCCACCACATAGAGGCTGGAGTCATCCCTGCTCACTCTGGTGATGAGGAAGGGCTCGAGCACCTCCAGAGCGTGTATGAGCGGACGGATGTACGGAGAAGGCTCCACCAACAGGCGGTTGTTCAGCCGGAGGGGGAGTTCCACCCGCTCGAACATGCCTTGGGTGCCATCGGCGAAGACAGCCACACCTTCGGTCTGTGTGGTGATGTCGTATTGGAGGACTTCGGCGATCTTCGCCAGCTCGGCCTCGAGTAGCCTGCGCTCTTCCTTGTTCCATGCGCCTTCCCGGCCGAGGCGGCCGAACTCGCTGTTGAGGAAGGTGGGTGCCTTCTGTCGCCAGTCGTCGAGCCTGCTCGTGGAGACGCAGACACTGATGAAGAGGCCCTGGGGATTTCGGTAACCGGCCAGGTCCTTGAGATATTGCCTGTCGAGCATGCCGCCCTCTCTTCACGAGTCGCAGTGCAGGGTGGGTTTTCGCACTACCGGCTCGGGCGGCTACTCTCGCTGCGCCTCCCTCTCGGTAGGACCGGGGGTCGGAGGTACGGCTTCGGCCTGTGCATGATCCGACTGATCGCGACGGAAACGCTGTTCCCTCTCACGAAAGCGATCGAGCAGGGCGGCCTTCGCCTTGTTGTGTGGCCTCTCCGCCATGTTCAGCGTCCCGCCGTCCGAGATGGAGGCCTGAAGCTTCTGCGACGGAGTGCTGGGCCGCTCTTCATCTGAGGATCGGATATTGCGCTCGACCTTCTTGTCGGCCATGTCCCCTCCTTCGGCTCTTTCCCCCATGCTTCCGGCCGGATGCACGGAAGAACCAACACTTGTCTCTAGTTTACCCGACGCCGGAGCCGACCTAAACGGCCCTCGGCTCCTCAATCTGACATACCCCGCCTGCCTGGACTACACTTGCTCCATGACCCGTGACACTGTGATCATCGTGGGAGCAGGACTTGCCGGGCTCTCGACGGCCTCATATGCGGCTCTGAACGGATACCGTCCCCTGGTACTCGAGCAGAACGCTTTTCCGGGAGGTCTCGCGGCGCCCTGGACGAACGAACGGTACGCCGTCCCCTTCACGCCCGGCCTTCTCCTGAAGCCGGAGCCGAAAGACCCCCTCCACAGTACCTACACCGAACTCGGTATCCAGCCCGAAACCTTTCTTGTACCTGATCCCGCCCTCCGTTTCATCGATGAGGCCGGTGACCGGTCGGTGGACGTGGGCCGCGACCTGAATCGCCTGGCCGTCGAACTCAGCACGCTGAGGAAGAGCGACTCCGGGCGGGCGCTCGAGCTGATCGGTATGGCGACGTCCGTCAAGGCAGCCGACCTGGACCCACCCGCGAAACCTCTCGAACTCATGACCTTCGGCGACAAGGCGCTCCGTACGTGGAAGATGAGGCGGGCCCTCAGGCTGTTCACCGAACCCTTCTCCCGGCCTGCACGTGACTACGCACGGGAGATGGACAGCCCCTTCATCGCCAAGCTGGTCTGCGACCTGTTCCATCCAGACGCGCCTTTGTGGATGGCTGTCCTTACGCTGGCCCGCATCGCTGAAGGGCGACTGGGCTTTCCCCCTGACGGGTCGACCAACCTCGTGCACACCCTCGCGGATCGGGCGGAGCAACTGGGCGCCGAACTGCGCTACGGTAGTGAGGTGGCCGGCATAAGAACGGCAGGTGGAAGGGTGACGGGAGTCGAGCTGGCACGCGGCGAGTTCATCGAGGCAAGCCGTGTCATCTCGACAGCCGACGCCACTCGCACCCTGTGCGAGCTGCTCGACGCACGCCATACGGACGAAGCCACCCGCCGCCGAACCGCCTCGTGGCCGGTCTGGTCCGGCCCCTTCGTGGCCACTTTCGGTATCCGCCGGCGATGCTCTGGCCTGCCGCCGCTCTGGAACGTGGTCTTGCGACGGCCGTTCTTCATCGGCAACCACACCGTCGACCTCATTTCCGTGCAGCTCTTCGAGCATGCTCCCTCGTTCGCTCCGGCGGGGCACAGCGTGGTGCAGGTGAGCTTCCCGAGCGACTGGGGATACTGGCACACCCTGGCGTCTGAGGACCCGGCCCGCTACCAGGAGGAGAAAGAGCGTTTGGCGGCGGAGTGTCTGAGTCGTTTGGACTTCTACTTCGAGGGCGTTCGCAGCCTGGTCGAGCTGAAACATGTATCCACACCCCACACCATCCACCGCTACACCTCGAACCACCAGGGCTCGGCCGGAGGGTGGCTCCCCACTCCGGAGGCCCTGAGTACGTGGATACCTCACACCCTTCCCGGCCTCTCGGGGTTCTTCATGGCCGGCCGGTGGGTCACTCCGGGCGGGGAGGCAGCGGGAAACATCCAGTCGGGCAAGAACGTCGTGCAACTCCTCTGCCGTAGAGAGCGCAGAGTCTTTCGCTCCACCGTCTCTGCGCAACAGCTCTCCACCGATGATCGATGAAGCCGGCTATCCTCACATGAGCCCGCGCTCCGCCTACGCCAACAGCCACCTAGCCGACCTCTTCGCCGAGCTCGCCGGCTACCTGTCTCTTGAGAGTGGGGCGCCCTATCGCCGGCTCGCCTACGAGCGCGCCGCGCAGGTGTTCCAGAACCACCCGGTGTCGATTGCTGCCCTCGCTCGGCAAGGCTCGCTTCGTGAACTTCCGGGCGTGGGCGCCAACATCGAGGCCAAGGTGCTCGAGCTGCTCGACACGGGAAGGATCACGATACTGGAGGAACTGAGAGACCGCTACCCGGCCGGGCTCCTCGACATTATGCGCCTACCCGGAATAGGACCCCGTAAGGCGAAAGCGCTGTGGAGCTCCCTCGGCATCTACGACCTGGCCGGCCTGAGAGACGCCTGTGTGGAGAACAGAGTGCGCGGGCTGCGCGGGATGGGTGCGAAGACCGAAGAAAGCATCCTCCGTGAAGTGGAGCGCGCCGACCACGCCGACCGCGCCGACCGCCTCCTGCTCGGCCACGTCGACCCGTCCGCCCGGCGCCTGCTTCTGGCGCTCCGTTCCTTTCCCGGCACGAGACAGGCGGACGTGGCCGGAAGCCTCCGGCGGAGAAAGGCCACGGTCAAGGACATCGACCTCGTAGCGGCATCTGCGGCCCCGGAGGAGACGATGGCGGCCTTTGCCGCCCTGCCGGAACTCGCAGAGGTGGGGCTGCACGGTATCGCTGCACTCACCGGTCGCACTCAGGGCGGGGTGAGCGTAGACCTTCGCATCGCCACGCCCCAGGCCTACGGAAACCTCCTGCTGCACTTCACGGGGAGCGCACAGCACAACGTGGACCTCCGCGGTCTCGCCAAGGAGCAGGGCTTCCACCTCTCCGAGCACGGCCTCGAAGGGCAGGCTGCCTCAAGAACAGTCACTCACGAGCGGGAGGCGGACGTCTACGCGGCTCTTGGCCTCTCCTACATCCCGCCGGAGCTCCGGGAGGGCCAAGGCGAGATCGAAGCGGCGGCCGAGGATCGCCTGCCCGCGCTTGTGGAGAGAGGCCACCTTCGTGGCGACCTGCACGTACACAGCACTTGGTCTGATGGTCGGGCCACAATAGAGGAGATGGCGCAGGCAGCCGCGGCGGTGGGGCTCGAATACATAGCCATCTGCGATCACAGCCGCTCCCTGGGCGTGGCGCGAGGACTCACCTCCGACCGCATAGAGGACCAGGTGCGCGAGATCAGGAAGATCGATGCGCAGGTGCCCCACCTCTCCGTCCTCGCCGGTTGTGAGGTCGACATCCTTGCCGACGGATCACTCGATCTCCCCGATGACATACTCGGATCGTTGGACTTCGTGGTGGCAAGCATACATTCAGGCTTGGGGCAGGATCGCACCCGCATCATGCGCCGGCTGCTTGGAGCCATGGAGAATCCCCGGGTAGCGGCAATCGGCCACCCCACGGGGAGGCTGCTCGGACGGCGCGCTCCGTATGAGATCAACCTGGAAGCGCTGGCCGACGCCGCCGTCCGTACCGGAACCTTCCTGGAGATCAATGCGAGCTACGAACGGCTGGACCTGGCCGCCCCCATGGCCCGGGAGGCCCGGGACCGGGGCGCCCGCTTCATCATCTCGAGCGATGCCCACGACGCCGCTGGGTTCGCGCTGCTCGACTACGGGGTGGACGAGGCGAGACGGGGATGGATCGAGGCTCGTGATGTGATGAACACCCTACCACTGGAGGAACTGCTTCCGCTCCTCCCCTCGCACCGTTACCGGAACCGAGGGTCGGGACGGCCCGTCGGGTAGCCGCCAAGCCGGCGCGAGAGTCGCCGACCGCCTCAGGGGTGCGTGTTCGAGCCCCGTCAGGTAGACTGCGAGGTGGAGGCGCACACTCTGTTCTCCCCGGGTAGGAGGACCACATGCAAGACACGCCGCGTGAGCCCAATCACGAGATGAACACGGAAGGGCAGGGGTCTCCCGACACGGCACGCCCCAGCACCGAAAGCTCCACACCCGCTGCTGCACCGGGAGGTCCCAGCGTCGAGGCGCCGCCCCCACAGGAGCCGCCACCGTCTCAACACACTTCGCTTCCACAGACCACGGATACCGACGTCTCCGAGCGCAGGCGCTGGGTGGCAGGCATCGTGCTCATCATTCTGGGCCTCTTCTTCCTGGCGCAGCAGTTCTTCGGTGACTTCTGGAGCTGGGCGAAGTGGTGGCCGCTTATTCTCATCGTCATCGGTTTGTTCATACTCGTGCGAAGTAGGCACTCGTGAAGCCGGGGCGCATCATCTGGGGGCTGTTCCTGGTCATTCTGGGGTTTCTCCTGCTTGCGGCGGTACAAGGGTGGGTCGAATGGGGATTCGTGCTGTCGCTCGCGCACCTGTGGCCGCTCATCCTGATCATCCTCGGCGTCTATTACCTTCTCGGCCGCCGACACCCTCCCGTCGCCACGGTCCTCATGGCCGTCATCCTGCTGGGCGGGGTGGCTTTTGCCTGGGGGTCGTGGGCGAGCGAATGGGGCGCCCCCACGGTCAAGAGAATCACCGGCCACTCGCTTGAGGGCGCGACTGCGGCACGGCTGTCAATCGACGTGGGAGGCACTCAGCTCGACCTGGCCGGCCGGGACATCGGCACCGTGTTCGAGGGGGAGCTACGTACGCGCAAGAGCTTGAATGTCGAACAGACCATGCAGAACGGCGTGGCCCAGATCGACGTCGGTTTCGGACGGGGCTCGTGGTTCGTGTTCCCGTTCTTCGTGGGGGAGACCCGCGAACGGTTGGCCTTCACCCTCTCCTCTCGGATCCCTTGGGAGCTTGACTTGAGAGGCGGAGCCGCCCGCATGAACGTGGACCTCACCGACGTCGTCCTGGCCAACCTGCGCGCCGACACCGGCGCCAGTTCGTTGGTGATCAAGGTGGGTACCGAGGTGGTCGCCGGGGCTGAGATCTCCATCGCCGGCGGGGTGGCCTCGTACGAAGTCCAGCTGCCCCGGCAGTTGCGCGTGGTGGTCGACGCCGAGAGTGGGCTCACTTCCACCAACCTCGACTCGGCCTTCAGCCGGCAGCCTGATGGCACTCTCCTCCACGACGGTGGGGGTGACTCGGTGCTGCTGCGTGCCCGCACCGGAGTGAGTTCGCTTCGCGTCACCCTGTACTGAAGACCCTGTTCAGAGGCGGGGGATTGCAGGCGATTCGGCCCCGGGGGGGGGGGGGGGGGGTGGGCGCCCCCCCCCCCCCCCCGGCCCTTCAGAGCTCGAGCGCTTCTCGCAGCCAATCAGGTGCTCGAACCGCCTTCATCATGCGGTCCACAAACGCGTGCGTGGTGCGGGCCTCCACGAGCAGCCGGCCGCTGACCGCGTGTTCGATGCGATACTCGAAGGTGGCGAGCCTGCTGCCCACAACGGCCGGCCTCATTCGCACCACCAGCTCATCGTCAAAGGTCGCCGGCGCGGTGCAGCGCATCTCGGCCTTGGCCAGCACGATGGCGATACCGCGCGCATCTATCTCTCTGTAGGGTATGCCTCTCGAGCGAACGAACTCGGAGCGGGCCTCCTCCAGATAAACGAGGTAGTTGGCATGATGCACGATGCGCTGTGCGTCCGTGTCGAAGAAACGGACCGTCAAACGGTACGTGAACCAAGGCCCAGCTCCATCCTCACGCATATCCGAGACCACCCGGAGAGGGGACGGCGAAACTTGAAGCCTCGCTCACTGGTGCTTGAACTCCGGCGTTCGCTTGTTGAGGAATGCGTCCATACCCTCCTTCTGATCGAACGAGGAGAAACATAGACCGAAAAGATCCGCCTCGAGACGAAGACCACCGGCCAGGTCTTGTTCCAGTGCCCTCTTCGCAGCCAGCTTGATGTTCCGCAACGCCACGCGGCTCTTGGAAGAGATGGTGGCGGCCATCTCTTGGGCTTTGCCGAGCAACTCCTCCTTCGGGTACACACCGCTCACCAAGCCGCAACGGAGTGCCTCGTCGGCCGAAGCCATGCGGCCTGTGAACATCAGATCGAGGGCGAAGCTGGGGCCGCAGATGCGCGCCAGCCGTTGCGTGCCACCCCACCCCGGCATAATGCCCAGATTGACCTCGAGCTGCCCGAACCGAGCGCTTTCGGAGCACAGCCGCACGTCGCAGGCCATGGCCATCTCACAGCCTCCGCCCAAAGCGAATCCGTTGACCGCCGCAATGACGGGTTGGGGAATGCTCTCGATGGCCGTGGTGGCACTCTGCCCCAGCTCGGAGAATGCGCGGGCCTGCTCAGGAGTGTAATCGACCATCTCGGCGATGTCGGCCCCTGCACCGAAGGACTTGCCGGTGCCTGTGAGAACCAGAGCCCCCACGTCCTCCCGCACTCCCAGGGCAAGCACCTCATCCCGAAGAACCGCAAGCAGTTCAGTATTGAACGCATTCATGGCTTCGGGCCGGTTGATGACCACAATCGCCACCCGGCCGTCGATGGTAGTCTCGACAAGTGCCATCGCTTACCTCTCCTCCCTTCTTCGTGCGACGGTCTTCACGTAACTCGCTACACCCGCCGCCGCTCCATCTGCACATAACACTCGGGCGACACCCACCGCCTCGAGCCGCTTCTCGAGGGCGGCAGGCATCTCACCGGCCACGACGACTGTGACGTCCTCCGCCCCCTGCTCTTCGAGGAGAGCGAGCACCGCCTCGACCACCGGTACATCCTCCGGCCGCGTGAGATAGACCCCGAGCACATCAGCGTCTTCCTGAAGCACCGCCCTGACTATCGCCTCAGGAGACTGCCCCATTCCGGCATACACGGCCTCCACGCCATCGTCCCGCAGGGTTGCCACTGTGGCAACCTCGGTCTGCTCGGAGCTGAGCGGCCCCGTGCTCGCTAGGACAACCCTGGGTGCGGAGAACACGGCCACCTCCTTCCCACCTCTTTGCACAAAAAAGGGCCCACTCCACAGAGCAGACCCTGATTGTAGACGGTATGTTGTCTCAGATACAGTCAGATGCGCACACCTGACTTCCATTGACGTCACGCCGGAACTCATCGGCGGCGATTACGGAAGCCATGAGCAACCCGAGGCGGTAGTCCGGCATGGCGAAGACGTAGCACCCGCATACTGCACGAGCCACCTGTTCAACATGGGTGGCATTCACCTCGTCCACGCGTGCCCGCCCGTGTTCGGCAAGACACAACGTTGTTCCACAGTGGCGACATACGGCCATGATCGAAAAAGGCTCCATGGGAAGCAGATGCCTCTCGCTGATATGAACGACTGGGCTCGCCTTTGGTATCGGCTGAAGCCGCATCCCACATTAGCCGAACGTGCCTGAATGAGCGACGGCGGTCTCCCAGAAGACCACTCAGCCACGGCCTGCGGACCGGCGCCCAAGAGCGCACCGGCCCACGTCATGGGGATTCTATGGATTTCCCGCGCCGAGAATGCTGTCAAGAATGAGGGCCACAGCGGACAAGGGGTCGATCTCCCTGTGGGCGACCCTCGCCAGGATGGCGGACAGATGGGGATCGCTCGCCGCCTTCTCCGCCAAACGTCTCTGCACATGCTGGAGGGCGAGGTCCAAGACCTCTTGTTCGAGCTGGCGCGCGCGCCTCTCCTCGAGCAGTCCCTCCTCGCGCAGATAGGCCAGGTGCCGCTCGATGGTCGCCCAGAGTTCGGGCACGCCTTCTCCAGTACGGGAATTGGTGCCCAGCACCGGGGGTTCCCAGCCGCCGCGGGCCTTCCTGTAGTGCAAAGCTCCCTTGACTTCATCGAGCATAGTCTCAGCTTGGGGGTGGTCGGCCTTGTTCACCACGATGACGTCAGGGATTTCCATGATGCCGGCTTTGAGCGCCTGGATGGAGTCGCCCGACCCCGGCTGCAGAGCAAGTACCACCGTGTCGGCAATGCCCGACACCGCTATCTCGGTCTGACCCACGCCAACCGTCTCGAAGAAGATGACATCCTTGCCGGACGCATCGAGCACCAAGGCCGCCTGCAGGGTGTTCAAGGCCAATCCTCCCAGGTGGCCGCGGGTGCCCATCGACCGGATGAAGACCTCCGAGTCACAGAAGTGATCGGCCAGACGGATTCTGTCGCCCAGAAGCGCGCCCTGAGTGAAGGGGCTCGAGGGATCGACCGAGATGAGACCTACCGTCCTTCCACGCTCCCGCACCACTTTCACGAGCTGGGAGATGAGACTCGACTTGCCCACACCGGGTGGACCGGTCACGCCCACACGACACGCTCGCCCCGTGTGTGGGAACAGCTCCGCCACAACCACACCTCCGAGCGGACCCCCATCCTCGACCAGCGATATCGCCCGGGCGATGGCACGCTGATTGCCTGCGCGGACCCCTTCGGCCAGCTCCTTGCCCTTCGCGTAGGCCTCTTCGCCCGGAGTGGATGAGTGCATGTGTGGAGAACCTCTTCTTCTCGCGTATTCCTACCTACCGGCTTGTTCTTCTCCGTCCGGCCCCTCTCCGTCGGCGGTCGCTTTACGCAACTCACGCTCCGTGTCGCTCAGGCCTTTCTTGAAGCCCGTTATCGCCTTGCCCAGCGAAGCCCCAAGCTCCGGAAGACGCTTGGGACCGAAGATGACCAGCGCCAGCACCACCACTACCACGATCTCCGGCCATCCTATCCAACTCGGCATGATGACACCCCCTCCTCGCAGCCCGTTTCGCCCGGCACCTGTATCTCGAGGGCCGCTCCCCGAGAAGCGCCTCAGCGGTTAGTATAGTTTTCAGATAGCCAACAGGCCAGTGCGAGGCCATCGCCCCGAGGGCGGAGGCGTCAAGTACCTCTCTCATCAGGTGAGCGACATGCCCGATCACACAGGCGGCAGCGACTCAGACCGCAAGACTGTTCGCGACTTGGTGTCAGGCCTGCGCCGGGCCTACAAGGAACGGCGCATGTACCCTGCCGACCACCCCGCCGCCAGAGCAGGCACCATTGCCTTCGCCACCACTCTCAACGACTACCTCGCCGCCCACGAGAGCCTGCCGCTCGTGGTGGAGGAGACCTCGCTCCGCTGGAATGGGCATGAGGTGCACGGGGGCGACGAGGCCGGCAAGGAGAACCTCGCCTTCCTCATGTTCGGCGACGGCATCCGCCGCCTAGCCTTCAACCCGGGAACGACCGGAGAGGAGATAGAGTTGCTCGTCGACTGTCTCGCCCAGGCCGACGGACTGGACCGTGAAGATCACGATCTTGCCACCCTCCTCTGGGAAGCAGACCTGGCCCACATCGATTACAGCGTGGCCGACCCCTTCTCACCGGGAGACTACCTGAGCGGCGAGACCATCAAGAGCATGGCGGACCTCGTCCTCAACAGAATAGACACTCTGGGCTTGAGCCCCGATAGCCTCGGCACTATCAGTGCAACCGACCCGGAAGAGGTCGAGAGACTCGGGGCACTGAGGGACTGCATACTGACCGAGAGCGAACGGGAGGAGCTCGATCACCTGGCCCGGCAGGAACCGGAGCTGGCCTCGGAGTTCCGCCGCGTCCTGCTCGACATAGCCGCCTCGGCGTCGACCGACGGCACCGCCGAGAAGGCTTCGCGGGCCTATGCGGCACTGCTCGCACCGGGCCTGCGTCGGGGCGGCGTGGCGGACGTGGAAGCCGCACTCGATGAGCTCTCCTTCGCCCTGAAGAACAACCCTGCCCGAGAGCACCTCCTGACCCTGGCTATCTCATCCGCGATCACCCCGGGCGATGTGGAAGGAACTGTGGCTCTCCTAGAGTCGCCGCACATGGAAGAGCGCACCACAGCTCAACTCTTCCTGGAGCGCATCTCTCCGCATGCTTTCCCTGTACTCCTCGACTGCCTTGCCGAGACGAAGGGCACAGCCGCGCGGAAGGGCCTCCTCACCGTGCTTGCGAGCGTTCGCCCCCTGCCGTCCGCCACCATAGCGGAGCGTCTGCATGACACCCGCTGGTTCGTGATTCGTAACTGCGTCTACCTGCTCGCCGGGGCCTGCGACGATGAGCACACGCTGGACCTCCTCTCCACCGTCTCCTTCTATCCGGATGAGCGGGTGAGGAGAGAGGTGGTCCGCACCCTCTCCGCCTCCGCCAACGAGCGGGCGCTGCAGCTCTTGGCGAGATTCCTCCATGACGAAGCGGCCTCAGTGCGCATCCTCGCGGTGAGGGCATTGGGCACCAGGAGAAGCGCGTCATGCCTCAGCCGTCTGGAAGAGAGCATCAGGAGCAAGGGCTTCCTCCGCCGTTCTGCCGACGAGACAGCCGCCTTTCTCGAGGCCTTTGCCGATATCGGCGGCGAGGCCGCCACACCACTGCTCGACTCACTCTGGAGAAAACGGGTGTTCGCACGCAACAGGCCTCTCGATCTGCGGGTGGCCGCCATCGGAGCCCTCGCCCGCGTGCAGTCGAATGCAGCCCGAAACTCACTCACACAAGCGGCGAGCGCCAAGGAGCAGGCTGTGGCCAAAGCTGCGCAGCGGCGTCTCGCCGAACAACGAGTCGCACAGAGGCCCGCCGGTGACTGAGACGCCCACGCAGGACCGTCAACAATCCAGGGCGGCCTCAGCCTCAGGTCAGGAGAGCCGCCTACTCACCGGGCTCGCGGCCTCGCTCCGCACCTCTCTCCTCTACGAGCCCGGCAACCAAGCCATGCTGTCCTCCGTAGGCAACGTCCACGAATTGCTGGCGTCGCGTCTCTCCGAGCAAGGAAAGAGCACCATCTCGGTACACAACCGCTGCTTCTTCGTGGATTCGGTCCGCGTTCGCATGACGGCCTCCGACTTCCATCGCCTCGCGTACCTCATGCAGGTGTTCGCCCAGTGGCACATAGGGGCGCTGGACTTCTGCGCAGGAGTGGACGAGAGCGAACTCGCCCGTGCGGCCCATGTCATCGCCGCCGAGCCCACTCCCGATCCCGTGACTCTGGCGGAACGGTTGGCAGAGAACGATGTGACACACATACACGTGGTTGCCGAGAGTGATCATCACGTCACAGACGACGAGGCAGCGGACCTTGCAGTAGCCGCCTACGCCACATGTATGGAGGCCGCCAGAGAGACATCTTCTGCTATCGGGGCGGGCGACTCACTTCGTCTGCGCCGACTACGGCATGTGACTCAATCGGTGGTGGACAGGGTGCTGCGTGATCCGGCCTCGATGGTGTCCCTCACGACCATCAAGGAATATGACACGTACCTCCTCGCCCACTCGACCAATGTCGCCATCCTCTCCGTCATTCTCGGGCAGCGCCTGGGCCTGGCCAAGGCCAGGCTGGGCGAACTCTGCCTCGCTGCCTTTCTGCATGACATCGGAAAGGTTCGCGTGGACCCCAGCATCGTGAGAAAAGAGGGCCCACTCACCGGCGACGAATGGGAGATCATGCTACGCCACCCCCTGCTATCGGCCGATGTCTTGCTCACTAGGGAGGGGATCACGCCTTCCATCATGCTTGCCGTCACCGTCGCCTTCGAGCATCACCTGAACTACGACTTGACCGGCTACCCTCCTCACACAAGCGTGGACAGGGTCGGTTTGGAGGCCGGCATCGTAAGTATCGCCGATCGCTACGACGCCATGACGACCCCCCGTCCCTATCGCGAACACAACATCACACCGGCCGAAGCGCTGCATCACATGATCTCGGGGGCAGGCACCCACTACGACCCGTTGTTGCTCAAGCTCTTCGTAGAGATGATGGGGGCCTATCCCGTCGGCACCGTGGTCAGGCTCAACACCAACGAAGTCTGCGTGGTGCATCAGCCTCCGCTCCCGGCCGAACCTCTCGACCGACCCGTGGTGCGGGTGATCGAGGGATCACACACCGGCGTCCACTACAACCTCGCGGAGAAGAGCCCCGGGGGAGGGTTCGCACGGAGTGTACGGCAGATACTGAATCCCGCCAACCAAGGTATGCTGCCGGCGGTCGATCCGGAACGTCTTCGTATCCACTGACAGGCACTCCGTCGGCTGAGCCGGCCGCTCACCCTCCACGCCTCCGGGGTCGGCCTATACCTCCCAGATCTCCGTGGGGGAGTTGGTGAGACGCTCCGCCTCGTCTGCAGTGACCAGCCAGGTATTCTCCAGCCCCACGGCGCCGCGCTCCGGGAAAGCCAGCTTGGGTTCGAGTGCGATCACGTTGCCCTCCTCGAGCGCCCGCGACGAACCGCGGGCCACAAACGGCAGCTCATCGATCTCGAGACCCACTCCGTGCCCGACAAAACTCACCTGGGTGGGGTGAGCGCCCATGAAATAGGCCCCAAGGCCCTGCTCGGCGGCCATATTGTGTGCCGTTGCATAGAGCTCGCCGCAGGTGATGCCGGGACGCACCAAGGCGACCATCGCCTGCTCCATCTCCCTCACCCGCTCGTAGGCGTCGGCGAGGTCCGCGGGAAGGCTGCCCACGCAGAAGATGCGGGTCTCGTCGGCGATGTAGCCATGCACCGCGCCCGACAGGTCGAAGACGATGGGCTCATTGCGCCCTATCGTACGCCAGCCCGCTCCTTGCGCCACCGCCGGGGTGAGGCCGCGGCCCGCAAGCGGCGTGTCGACGTGAGAGCCGATGGCGCCGTCCGGGCCGGAGATGAGGTGGCCGTGATACAGCTCCATGTTGAAGGCCCGGAATCTGATGATGCCCTGGTGGCCCGCCTTCCGGGCCACGGCCTCAAGCTCCGCGGCCATCTCTATCTCGGTCATGCCTTCGTGCAGGAGGCCGGCTGCCGTCTCCAGGATGTGATCCGCCTGAGCGGAAGCCTCCCTGATGAGCTCGAGCTCGAATGCCGACTTGACCGACCGGGCCTCCTTTATGGGGTCCGAGCAGTCGGCGAAGCGCGCAGCCGGCCACATGGCCTCATAGCGCCGATACATCGCCACCGGTACGACGTCGAGCTCCATACCCACAGTCCCGTCGGCAGGAAGACCCATGCGCCCGACTACCTCGGGCAGAGCCCGCAGGCTGGTCAACTCCACCACCCGGTCCAGTTCCGATTCGCACTGCGCTCTCGCCACGTCCCGCCTCACGAAGAAGACGGGCTCGCCTTCAGCGGGAAGTACGAGATGCCCTTGCTGCACCGTGCCGGTGAGATAGTAGAGGTCGGTATTCTGGACGATGACGGCGAAGTCCACGCCGGCGGATCGCAGCCGGCCCTGCACTTCGCCGATTCTTCGCTCCAGCTCAGCCTTGGGAACCCTAAACATGAAGCACCATTTCAGATCCTCCTGTGCGTGTATCAGATTCTCCGGTAGATGAGACGGCCCTCGCTCATCGTTGACTCGACCGCACCCTGCTCGACAAGCAGGTTTACACGGCTGAAGGATTCCACCAAGACAACGAAGGAGAGGTACGGGTTGTCTCCACCCGCGCTGGGAAAGAGCACCCGGCTCAACTCATAGACGGTGACACCTTCGCCGACAGCTGCAAGCGCTTGCTGCTGCCGCCGCTCCTCATAGGCCAAGACCTCGCCCAACCTCGCCCTGACGCCTGCGAAGCCTGGGCCGTGCCCGGGCAGGGCTCTCGTCGCATCCAGGGAGAGGAGCTTGTGGCAAGATGCAGCGTAGTCCGCGAGTCCGGTGCCGAGAGGGTTCTCCAGGATGTTGAGGCTGGGGCTGGAAATGACGTGCTCGAGCAGTTGGTCGGCAGACAGCAGCACACCGTCCTCGTCCCGAAACAGACAGATCAGGCCTTCGCAGTGCCCGGGACACGCGACCACGCGGAGGGTGGGGCCGAAGCCTCTGACAACAGTACCGTCGTCAAGTGATTCGGCCCAGGGAACCGAGCCCCCGGAGCGCCGGAGGTGGCTGAAGAATGCGGGAATGCGGTCTGCAAGGCGGGGGGGTGGCCCCCAGGAGGGGAGGACCGCACGAACAACCGCCTCGTACCTCTCGAGATGGCCGGAGTAGTCGGTGATCTTGTGCAGGTCGGGCCGGCCGATGAGAACCTGCGCCCAGGTGAACCGGTGGGCAAGGCCGTCATGGTCGGCGTGGCCGTGGCTCAAGATGACGGCATCGATCTCCTCCGGCTTCTTGCCCAGCGTAGCGAGACCTTCTTTGAGCTCCTCCCACGACCGCGGGTGGTCCGGCCCCACATCGAAGAGTCCCAGGCGATCACCGTCGAGCAGGTAGGCATTGGTGGGGAGGGGGCCGAACGGATTGTAGACGGGAACACGATATACGTGCTCGGCTTCCTCGAACACTCGCATAGCCTTCTCAGCCTAGCAGACCAGAGGATAGCCCACGAGCCCCCGACCGGTCTCGTACACTCCTTCAGGCGTGAGTCGGGCGTAGGGCAGCCCGGTGAAGGAGAGGAAGTTGAGGCCGAAGAAGGGATCGTCAAAGGGACAACCCCGCTCCTGCAGATAGCGATTGACTCCGTCCATGAGGGCGGCCACCTCGGCAAACGGGAGCGTGGACATGACTCCCCCCACATCGAGAGGCAGTTCACACACCACGCGCCCGCCATCCGCGATGATCACCCCTCCCCCGATCTCCTTCATGCGCCGTACGGCCACCGCCATGTCCGCCGGGTCGTTCCCCACAACCAGCGGTACTCCGTTCTCATGGACCGCAGAAAGCACCACTCCGCCCACCCCGGCGCCGAAACCACCGAGCGGGACCGTGAGCCAGCCCCCAGTGGAAGCCGACCAGATGGAGGCGAGCAGCAGGTCCGGACGATCCTGGATCACGCCGTTTGAGAGAGCGACCCGCTGGTACTCGAGGCGGGTAATGGTCTTGTTCTTCATGAAGATGACCGGAAGCTCGGCGGCAGAGCAGGACCGGCCCCCCTCGAGCACGAAGTGCCCGGGCTCAACGGGGTCCGCAGGCACCCGCACGGCGGGCCACGAAGAGATGGGTACCGCGCCCATGGAGACAGAAGACTCTCTCTCCTGCTCGCGCAGACGTCCGTGCTCGGCGACCAAGCGACCCCGGCAGATCACCGCTCGTGGACGGGGCCGGGCCAGATCGTCGATGATGAGCACATCCGCCACGCGGCCGGGGGCAAGGCCCCCGAGCCGGCCGTCGAGACCGAGATAGGTTGCCGGATTGAGCGTCGCCATCTGCACGGCCGTCACCGCCGGGATGCCCCGCTCAACAGCCAGACCCACCACGTGGTCGAGATAGCCGCGCCGCAACACGTCCTGGGGGCTCACCCAGTCGGGAGTGAGTATGAAGCGGGAGGTATCCAAGCCCGGATTGCCCGTGATCGCCCCCGCGAGTTGCGGAAGGTCGGAGCGAATGGAGCCGGAGCGGAGCATCGTCCAGTATCCGAAGCGTAGCCTCTCGAGCACATCGTCCTCGGTCACGCTCTCGTGGCAGGAGGTCAATCCCAGACCAGCCAGCGCGGCCAACCGGTCGGCCGAGCATCCCGGTGTGTGGCCCTCCGCCCTCAGTCCCGCCCGGCGGGCGGAATCGAGCTTGGCGAGCATCACCGGATCCCCCTGTAGCAGCCGGGGCCACGCGAATATCTCACTCACGGAGAGCACGCGAGGGTGACCCGCGTAGGCGGCCACTCGCTCCAAGGGAAGCAGATCTCTGCCCTCGATCTCGGGCTCCGGGGGACAGTGGAGGGGAAGGGTCAGATAGTAGCGAAAGGGAATGGAGGCAGTCGTCTTCAGAAACATGTCCAGACCGAGCTCCCCCAGCGCGCACACCAGATCATGGGTATCGGAGAGCATCGCCGTGGTGCCGAGCGGAAGTATGGCCGCTGCCAGTTCCGTGGGAGTGACGAGAAACTCCCCATGCCCGTGGGCGTCCACAAAGCCTGGGGAGATAAACGCGCCGCCCGCTTCGATCACTACAGTGCTACTTCCCGGCTCGGGCGCTTCTACGGCCGGCCCCGTCCACGCGACCAGCCCGTCCGCCACCGCCACCGTGTGCGCCGGCAGCAACCGGCCTGAGTACACGTCGATGAGCATGCCGTTCTCGATGAGAAGATCAGGAGCAAGCCGGCGCAGGGCGACCTGGGCCACCCGGGGTATCTCGTCCCTCACCGTTCGCCCCCTCTATACGCACACCGGACTCTCGTGCTCATGAGGCAGACGCGCTGCGACGCTTGAGCACAGCCCGCTCGACAAGGACGTAGACCAGGATCAGCCAATACGCGGACGTGCTGAGCCCCGGATTCACGAAAGCGACACCGATGGCGAGGGTCGAGGCCGCGGGGATGAGCAGGTTTCTCCGGAGGGCACGCCTGACTTCAGACGAGCTATACGCGTGCGAGAAGAAATGGGGCCGGCGCACCGCGTAGAAGAATTGGCCCGTGAAGACAAGGCCGGCCAGCAGCATGTTGAGCTCGAACACCACGGCTCCCATCAAGTAGTCTCCGTATCTGCTCACCAACGCCGTCGAGAACGGGATCAGTACCACCAGGAGAAGCGACAGCAGGTTGATCCAGAGCAGGCCGTCGTCGAGCATTCGAAGATAGCGAAACTGCCGTTGATGGATTGTCCAGAATACCGCAATCAGGTAGAAGCTGAGCACGAAAGCCTCGAGCTGGTCGAAGAGGGAGGCGAGCGCCCCCGGCAGGGCGCTCGCCTCCTGACCTGCGGGAATCGAGGGTACATCGAGGTTCACGACAAGCAACGTGGCGGCGAAGGCGAATATGCCATCAGAGAGCGCCAAGAGCCGCTCCGGAGTGAGAAGATCGCCCCCTCTCTGCACACCGGGCTTATCCGTCACCGGTCTCTCCGTCACCGATTCACTCATCGCCGATACAGTAGAAGTAACCGTCACGGCTGCCCACGTAGATACGCCCCTTCCACACCACCGGAGTCGACTCGATTGCTCCACCGCTCGGAAGCCTTAGTGTCCAGATCTCCGGCGGGTCGACCCTCGTGTCGGTCACATCATATGCACGTACGTACCCCTGCGCGTCGCAGGCTATCAGGGTACCGTCGATGACGACGGGACTGCTCCACGCGTGCTCAGGCAGAGGCTTCTTCCACACGATCTCGCCCGTCATGCGGTCTATGCCGAGGAGTGAACCCGGGTGCGTGGGCACATACAGCATGTCTTTGTAGAGCGCCGGTGTGGCCCAGACGCCCGAGAGCCCGTCGCTCGCCCTCTTCGTCACCGCCACCGACCACACGAGCGGATCGTCGCCCTCCCTGTTCCTTCGCGGATCGAGCTTCATGATCTGGCCCACCTCCTCCGCGCGGGAGAGAAAACGCTGGAGCTCCACACACACGTAGAGGAAGCCCTCGTCATCTGCCACAATGGTCGCGTCGGTGTCGTCGCCCGTCCAGAACTTGAACACCACCGGATAGCTGTCGAGGCCCCGGGGTGGCTCCTCCCCCGGCCCAAGCTCTCTCAGGGTGGCGCTCACGTCGAGGCCGTGCAGGAGCCCACCGGAATTGCAGAAGTACACGCGGTCGCCGACGAGTGCGGGTGAGTTCTCGATGGAGGTCTCCTGGTCGCCGATGGCTCGAAACAGCTCGGGGGTGAAGCTCGGGAACACCAAGACCACCTTCGGATCCACCCTCACCTTGCCGTCGTCACCATAGCTCCGATTCAGCTTCACGATGAAGAAGTGACTGTTCTCTCCAGGGACGAAGGCGTAATCGTTGCGAATGACCACGTTGCCGTCCCAGTCGTTGTTCCACACCACCTGCACGTCGTAGGCGTTCATACTCCACAGCTGGGTGGGCTGGTCGCGGTCGATGGCAATGACCTTCCACTCGTGGTCGCGACAACCCATGAAGACGAGCGGATAGCCGTCTGGGTCGACAGTGAGAGACCCCTTGAAGATGTTGCCGCCCTTGAAGCTCGGGTAGATCTTCTCGCCCGTGTCGGCGTCGAGAAAGTGCACATACTTGTCATACGAACCGAAGCCGACCCAGGTCTCTCCTTCACGTTCGAAGACCGCAGGCTGCCCGGTCCAGCCGGTGCCCGTCCACACCTTTGGCTGCCCCTTATGTGTAGACTGGCCGGCCATGTACTCGGACTTCCATAGAATCCTGGGGGATTGGGGCACAGGCCCCTCCCCGTAGTACGTGCGGGAACCGTTACCTCGGAACATGGCCACTCCCACGTACTCGGTGTTGATGGGCCCGTAATGGGTTCCGGGAATGCGGACGTCTCCAGGCTCGAGGGACGGCTCCGTGGTGGTCGTCGTGGATGGTGTGCCCGCGGACCCTGTTGACGTGGGAAAGGGTGTCTGCGTCGTAGCGGTGGCAACGGAGATGGATGGCGCAGCCGTGGCTGCTCCCGCATCCTGACCACGCTGGAGGGCTGAGAACGCAAAGGCGACCGACAGTGCGGCCACAACACACAGTCCCACCACCAACGCCGCTTTCAGGAAGATGGTCCGCCGGCGGCGTCGCCGGCGCCCCGTCCGGACGCGAGCCGGTTCCCCGCTGCCTTGGGCCCGGTTCTCTCCGTACCCGCGACCTCCGTCGGCTGCCCCCGAAGGCGAGTCGGTCATGCCCGGCTCCGGCGGCTGTTCACGCAGAGCCAATATGCCACTCCTCCCTTCCGAACACTCCGGTGGAGTTGTCGGTGAACGCCGCATCGCTCGGAACGAAGCGGAACACTTCCGCGCTCTCCAGCAGCCCGGCCTTGCCGGGAAGACGCACGAGTTCTCGTACGAACGGGAAGCGGGCCAGATATGTGGCCAGCCCCCGCAATCGCTCCACCCCCCGGAGAACCTCCACGCTTCCGTGAAGCTGCACGCCCTTGATCTCCCGCCAGTCCTCGTACTGCTCGGTGACGGCCACCGCGGCCCGAGACTGCGACTTCAGGTCATGCCCGTGTCTGCTCGCGGCCATGCTCAAGAAGATGAGCCGCCCCTCGGCGTCCGTCGCGTAGAAGAGAGAGGCCACGTGCGGTACGGCGGGTGCCTCCGGTGCGGCAGATACCTGCGATCCGGCGCCCTCATCGGTGGTCGCCGAACCCACCGTGGCAAGGCACATCACGTGGTGCGAACGCAGATACTCCCACACATCCTCGCTGTGGGATGCCACGCTCAACTGTCGGCGTGTCCTTGCCCACCCGCTTCGGGCTGAGGCCCCTCCCATGGTGCATACAAGCGATGTGGCAGCCCCAGCATGTCAAGGATCTTGCCCACAGTGTGGCCCACGAGGTCGTCCATGTCGGACGGGCGGTGATAGAAGGCCGGAACCGGAGGCAGGATGATGGCTCCCGCCTCGGCGGCCTGCAGCATGAGTCGCAGGTGGCCGAGGTGTAACGGTGTCTCGCGGACCACCAACACGAGCGGCCTCCTCTCCTTGAGCTCCACGTCGGCCGCCCGGGCGAGAAGACCCTGGGCGCTCGAGGTGGCGACCGCCGACAAGGTGCCGATGGAACATGGAACCACCACCATGCCCATCGTCTTGAAGGACCCCGAGGCAGGTGGCGCAGAGATGTCATCATCGTCGTAGAGTGCCGCCACCGGAGGGAGCAGACCCTCGAGCTCCGCTCCCGTCTCGTGTCGTGCGACCTCACGGGCGGCATGTGTCACAATGACATGGACGTCGATCGAAGAACCGGCCTTGATCCGACCGGCTCCGGAGGGGCGGCTGAGTTCCTGCAACAACCTCACCGCGTACACGGTGCCCGAGGCACCGGAGATGCCTACGACGAGCCTGTTGACCGAGTCCGAGTTCATGGGGCAAGCATACCGCGGAGCCCTGCGGGCCTCAAAGCCGAATACGCGGTGCATTTGCGCACTCGCACGCCAAGTGAGTACAATTCGATACCTTCGAACGCCGATCCCATCCCAGTGAGGAGTTGTTACATGCGCGAGATCCTGTCGGGCAATGAAGCCATCGCCCGGGGAGCGTGGGAGGCGGGCGCCAGATTGGCGGCTGCATACCCAGGCACTCCGAGCACCGAGATACTCGAGACCCTGGCCGGCGACTTTCCCGAGGTGTACTCAGAATGGTGCCCCAACGAGAAGGTCGCCCTGGAGGTAGCACTGGGCGCGGCCATGGCCGGCGCCCGAGCACTCGCCGCCATGAAGCACGTGGGGGTCAACGTGGCCGCCGATCCTCTCTTCACCGCCTCCTATGTGGGCATCAAGGGCGGTCTGGTGCTCGTGTCGGCAGACGACCCGGCGCTGCACAGCTCCCAGAACGAGCAGGACAATCGCAACTACGCCAAGTTTGCGAAGATACCACTGCTGGAGCCGTCTGACAGCCAGGAGGCCAAGGACTTCGCCCGCATCGGCTTCGAACTCTCCGAGGAGTTCGACACGCCGGTCATGCTTCGCACAACGACACGCATATCCCACTCGAAGAGCATTGTCGAGCTGGGTGAACGCGACACGCTCGAGCCCATCCGCGAACTAGACAAGCTCCCGGCGAAGTACACCATGTTGCCCAACTTCGCCAAGGGTCGTCACAAGATCGTGGAGGAGCGCATGATCGCCCTCCGGGAGCGCTCGGACGCCATAGACCTCAACCGCATCGAGATGGGGGATCCGGCGGTGGGCATCATCGCCTCTGGAGCCTCGTACACGTATGCCCGCGAAGCCCTCCCCCACGCCTCCTTCCTCAAGCTGGGCCTGAGCTACCCCCTGCCCGAGAAGCTCATCCGCGAATTCCGCTCCAAGGTCGAGAAGATGTACATCGTGGAAGAACTCGATCCCTTCTTTGAGGAGCAGATCGAGGCCATGGGCATCACGGTGGACGGAGGCAAGAACATCCTGTCCATTCTCGGCGAGCTCGATCCAGGAATCGTAGCCACTTCTCTCGCCGGGGACGGTGCACCCGGCGTGGAGTCCGATCTCTTGTGCATCCCCGGCCCCGGGTGCGCCGACCTTCCCGTGCGGCCCCCCACCATGTGCCCCGGCTGCTCTCACCGTGGTGTATTCACCGTGCTCAACAAGCTCAAGGTCTTCGTGAGCGGCGACATCGGCTGTTACACGCTGGGCGCGCTTCCTCCCCTCGCGTCCATGCACTCCTGTGTCTGCATGGGTGCGAGCATAGGCATGGCACACGGCATGGCCAAGGTTCTGGCTCCAGGCGCCGAGACCAAGAACAGGCCGGTCGCCGTGCTGGGTGACTCCACCTTCTTCCACTCCGGCATCACGCCATTGCTCAACTCGATGTGGAACAAGAGCAACGCCGTCACCATCATTGTGGACAACCGCACCACCGCCATGACCGGAGGCCAGGAGAACCCGGGCACGGGGCGCACCCTCGACGGCGAATCCACTGCAGAAGTCAACCTGGTCAAGCTGTGCGAGGCTCTGGGAATACCCCGTATCACCGTGGTGGATCCCTACGACATGGCTGAGATCGAGAGTGTACTTCGCTCCGAACTCGCATCTGACGAAGCCTCGGTCATCATAGCCAAGGCGCCTTGCGTTCTTCAGTACAAGGTGCGCAAGGATCCCTGGACGGTCAACGTGGAATTGTGCACCGGCTGCAAGCGCTGCCTGCGCGTGGGCTGCATCGCCTTGGGGTTGGTGGAGACCGATGACGGTAACACGGTCGTCGAGATCGACGCCACGCAGTGCGCCGGCTGCGGCGTATGCGCGCAGATGTGCAAGTTCGACGCCATCGAAGCCCCCGTGCCCGTCGAGGCCTGAGGAGAAGAGCAATGACAATGAACGAACGTACCACGAACATCGTGCTCACCGGCGTCGGTGGCCAAGGGGTCATCCTGGCAAGCTACGTGCTCGCCCAAGCCGCCCTCGCCGAGGGTTTCGACGTCAAGCAGAGCGAGGTACACGGCATGAGCCAACGTGGGGGCAGTGTACTCTCGCATCTGCGCTTCGGCGGCAAGGTGTGGTCTCCATTGGTGACCCAAGGAGCGGCGGACATCCTCCTCTCCTTCGAAGCCCTGGAGGCCCTCCGTTACGTGAACTGGCTCCGGCCAGGCGGCGTTCTCATCTACAACGCCCTACGCATCAACCCAAGCACGGTGTCATCAGGCCTCTCCTCCTACCCGGACGCGGTGTTCGACCAGATCGCTGCCGCGTGGGACAACGTGCTGCCGGTGGATGCCGGAACTCTCGCTACAAAGGCGGGCAATGCGCGGGCGGCGAACATGGTTCTTCTGGGAAGCGTCTCCGCACGGCTGCCGTTTAGGGACGACACCTACCAGAGAATAATCGCTGAAGTGGTACCGCCCAAGACGGTTGATGCCAACATGAAGGCGTTTGCCTTGGGCAAAGAAGCCGCGACGGCCTCTTAGCGGGGCGGCCGCGACCACAGAGACGCCGGCCGGGGGGCCGGGCCCCGGCCCCCCGGCCGCAAAGACTTCCACGAGCGACATATGCCTCCGTCATTGAAGAAGCGGGCGGCGCACGCCGCCGAAGTGATATCCCGCCTGCGGGACGAATACCCCGATGCGGGTATTGTTCTTCAGTTCAGCGACCCGTGGCAGCTACTGGTCGCCGTCATTCTTTCCGCTCAATGCACCGACAAGGTGGTGAACGAGGTCACAGCGGATCTCTTTCGCGTATACGGCACGATTGAGGACTACGCCGCCGCCGATCCAGCCGAGTTCGAGCAGCACATCTATCGCACCGGCTTCTTCCGCAACAAGACCAAGCACATCATCGGCGCCGCCCAGAAGGTTCTGGCCGATTTCGGAGGCCAGGTGCCTACCTCGATGGCTGAACTCCTCACCCTCCCGGGAGTTGCCCGAAAGACGGCGAACATCGTGCTGGGGAATGCCTATCCCGACGCCTACGCTGCCGACCCTGATGCAGGCATCGCCGTCGACACGCACGTGCAGCGCCTCTCCAACCGATTGGGGCTGGCATCAACCAAGGATGCCAACAAGACAGAGGGTGAGCTCTTGAAGATCATCCCCCGGAAGGACTGGTACCTGCTCACCTACCTCCTCATCGAGCACGGCCGCGCAGTCTGTGTCGCCAGGAAACCCCGTTGCGGAGAGTGCGGGCTCGCCGACATCTGCCCTTCCGCCTCCGCACCATGAGGGTTGTGTCTTGAACCGACGCCGAGCACCCTCCGGCAACACTGCCCCCGTGGCAACGCGAGCGACACCCGTTCCACACTGCCGCCCCTCCTTCGGCGTCCTTGCCATCCTCATCGTCTTGCTCGCCTTCTCTCTCGTCTTCGCGGCGGCCGCCTGCGGTGAATCCCCCCGGCCCAGTACCCAAGTAGACACGAACAGCGGTCTCGTCGAGGGTGAGTTCGTGGAGGCCGCGTCTGGGCGGCAGGTACTGTCCTTCAAGGGTATCCCCTATGCCGCGCCTCCTGTCGGCGACCTCCGCTTCCGTCCGCCCCAGCCGGTCGAACCCTGGACCGACGTACGGCCCTGCCTCAGCTTCGGCCCCTCCTGCCCGCAGCCAACCGGAGGGGTGATGGGCCTACTCGGCGTAGGTGAGACGGACGAAGATTGCCTGTATCTCAACGTGTGGACCCCCACCTACTCCCCCTCAACTCCCCTCCCCGTCATGGTGTGGATACACGGGGGGAGCTATGTCACCGGGTCGGGAGCCATCCCCTTCTACAACGGCCGTCATCTGGCGGCACGAGACGTGGTCGCGGTCACAATCAACTACCGGCTCGGCCCCTTGGGCTTCTTGGCCCACCCTGCGCTCTCCCGCGAATCCCCTGAGGACATCTCCGGCAACTACGGCATCATGGATCAGATAGCCGCTCTCGAGTGGGTGAGAGACAACATCGCCGCTTTCGGAGGAGACCCCGCGAATGTCACCGTCTTTGGCGAGTCGGCCGGCGCAATGAGCGTGTATCACCTCATGGTGAGCCCCGCCGCCCGTGGTCTCTTTCACAAAGCCATCGCGCAGAGTGGTGCCCTGCTCGACCGGGGTTTCGAGGTGAAGACCACCCAACCCCTTGAGGCGGCGCTGCGTGCCGGAGAGAGGATGGCCGAAGCACTCGGCCTCTCCGGTCTCTCCCCCGAAGAGATGGCACAGAGGCTTCGGCTCGTACCCGCAGAGGATCTGCTCGAGGCCACCCCTGCCATCGAACTCTTCGCCGAGGGCCTCACCTACACACCGGTCATCGACGGCGTGCTCATTCCCGACGAACCCACCACCCTCCTCGAAGAGGGCGACTTCAATGTGGTACCACTACTCGCCGGGTCCAACCGTGATGAGGGCGCCACCTTCACGCAAGGCCTCGAACTCTCCCTGCAAGAGTACGGCGACATCACCCAAGGTATCGCCGACGCGGGGTTTGCCGACGAGCTTACCGACCTCTATCCGGCCTCACGCGCGGACGAGGCGCAGAACGCCCTCAGCCGGATGCTCACCGAGGTGGGTTTTGCCTCGTCGGCCTGGTATGTGGCCCAATCGGTGGCGGCCCAGGGCGTGCCCGCCCACCTCTACGAATTCACCTACGTGCCGCTCAGGAATCCACTGGGAGCCTTTCATGGAGCCGAAATACCCTACGTCTTCGGCACACACTCCACCGAGGAAGGTTACGACATGCAGTTGTCCGAGCTGTTGATCGGCTATTGGACCAGGTTTGCAGCCACCGGCGATCCGAATGGAGACGGCGAGCCGGTGTGGCCTTTCTTCGAGACCGTCGACGGCGCCTATATGGAGTTCGGCGAGGCGGTGCGGCCGGCGTCACGGCTCTATCCCGAAGCCATCGACCTCGCCCAGCGCATACGCGGGCTGAGACCCTGACTCAACCCGGCCGAACGACGGCGTCTAGCCTTCATATGCGCCCAGAAGATACACTATGCGGCACGCAGGTCGCCTGTCAGCGCGAGAGCCCTGGGGCGACCCACACGCGAAAGTGAGCAGCAAGCAATCGGAGGTTGATCGGATGAACGCCGAAAACATCAAGACCATCGGGGTGTGCGGCGCAGGTACCATGGGCGCCGGCATCGTGCAACTGGCCGCCCAGAGCGGGTTCGACGTCAAAGTCATCGACGTGCAGCAGGCCTTCCTCGATCGGGGCATGAACATCGTGTCCAAGAGCTTGGGCCGACTGCTGTCCAAGGAGAAGATCTCGCAGACCGAGCACGATGAGATCATGGGTCGCATCTCCATGTCCACCGATCCAGCTTCACTGGCCGACTCCGACTTCGTCATCGAGGCCATCCTGGAGGAAGTTGAAGCGAAGAAGACGCTCTTCGACAATCTCGAGAAGGTGTGCCGCCCGGAGGTGGTATTCGCCACCAACACATCGTCCATCTCGGTGACCCAGCTCGCGGCCTTGAGCGGCCGCCCCGACAAAGTCGTGGGCATGCACTTCTTCAACCCCGTCCCGGTCATGAAGCTGGTAGAGGTCATTCCGGCCCTCCAGACCGACCCGGCCGCCTTGGACCTCACCATCGAGCTGACCAAGAAGCTCGGCAAGGTGCCGGTTCCCTGCAAGGATACGCCCAGCTTCATCGTCAACCGCATCCTCATCCCCATGATCATCGACGCAGCCCGCGTGTATGAGAGCGGCGTTGCAACCGCCGAAGACATCGATACTGCCATGAAGCTAGGCGCCAATCTTCCCATGGGTCCCCTGGAGTTGGCCGATTTTGTGGGCATCGACATCGTGTACCACATCGGCAACATGCTCTTCGAGTACTCCAAGGAGGCCCGTTTCAACCCGCCCGACCTCATGCGAAACATGGTGCAGGCAGGCTATCTGGGCCGCAAGAGTGGCAAGGGTTTCTACGACTACGCTGAGAAGCACTGACAACCTTGTCCAACGCAGCAGCCTTCTCGGAGACGGGAGCCCTTTCGTTCGTCGGCGTGCACCACAGACCCCAAGCCCAAGCGGAGAGGCTCCCGTCTCTCGTTCCATGCGCTGCACCGGCTTCCGCCCGAGGGCGGAAGCCGGTGCAGCGCATGGGCATTCACACTCCAACCCCAGCTTGAGACTGTCCAAGTCACGCGGAGTATGATGCATTATGAGGTTGTCTTCGACTGCTGAGGGCACTCAGAAACGGCATGGGAGAGGAGCGGTGTACCTGTGAGGACAAGGCATAGTTACTCCTTCGCACTTCTTCTGTTGCTGCTTACGCTGGTGACTGTCACATCTGTGGGATGCACCCCCAAGGAAGAACCCACCCCACAAGGCCTTGATCCCCAAGAGGCTCAACAACTCGCCTATGATGCCGCTGTCTTCGGCTTCCCTCTGGTCGAGATGGACCTCACGCGACAGGCGTTCACCGCAGTCCCCTCGCCCACGGAGAATGGGGCGCCGGTGGGACAATTCAGCCACAAGGAGACCTTCCCTGACGCAACATTCACCACCGTGGTGAGACCCAATGCCGACACGCTCTATTCGACGGCCTGGGTGGACACCGCCGAGGAACCCTTCATCCTGTCTGTTCCGGACTCACAGAGCCGCTACTACATGATCTCGATGCTGGACTACTGGACAAACGTGTTCGCCTCGCTCGGTCCACGAACCACGGGCTCCGGCGCCGGCAAGTATGCAATCACCGGTCCGGGCTGGACCGGTGATTTGCCCGACGGCGTCACGGAGACGAGGTCTCCCACCAGGTGGGCGTGGATCGTCGGACGCTTTGCCTGCAGCGGCCCTTCAGACTACGACGATGTCCACGAACTCCAGCACCAGCTGATCCTGATGCCTCTCTCGGCGTGGGGCACTGAGTACGCACCGCCGACCGCTGTCCCGGTCGATCCCAGCGTGAACCGCGAGACATCTCCATTGAACCAATTGCTGGCTATGGATGCTCCTACCTACCTCAACGAGGTCTGCCGGCTCATGGCGGACAATCCCTCCTATGGAGCCGACATGCCGATGCTGGATGAGCTGGCCAAGATCGGCATCAAGCCCGGCGCCGATTACCACGCCTACTCATCCGAGCTCCACGAGGACATCAGATCGGCGATAGAGGCCGGCCATCAATCTGCCCTCGCCGCGATTCCCACGGCAAGCCCGGGTGAGGACAAGAACGGATGGCGAATGGTGTACGGTGCAGGAGACTACGGCACCGACTACACCCTCAGAGCGATTATCGCCTATCAGGGGCTCGGCGCGAATCTGGACGATGATGCCTTCTACCCCTCGTTGTTCAGGAGCAGCGATGGGGCGTGGCTGTCCAGCGACAATCGCTACGTGCTCCATTTCGACAAGGAGGATATCCCGCCCGTCAACGGCTTCTGGTCGCTTTCCATGTACAACGACAAGATGATGTTCGCCGACAACACCATAGGAAGATACAACCTGGGCTCAATGAGTAATCCGCCTCTGGTGGCCAATCCAGATGGCTCGATTGACATATTCATACAACGCGATTCACCCAGCCCATCAGGCACACCCAACTGGCTTCCGGCACCGGCTGGCGGGAACTTCTCGCTGACACTGCGGTTGTACTGGCCGCAGGAGGCGGTGTTGGACAAGTCGTGGGTGCCACCGGCGATACAGCTGGTCACAACCGGCTAGACGCTCTCGCCGACTTGGGGAACCCGGAAGAGACTCGCATGGCCTTGGAGCCGCCCCTCGACCCCCGTGGACCACCCGGTATGTCGAGGACTGAGAGTCAGCTTCGCTCCGCTCACGTACGCCGCCCTCGAAGCCAGGCACCCGCCAAATAGCGCGCCTTATTTGCTATGCTCATTCACGTCGAATATGGACAGACTCGAAGACCCTCCAAGTAGCCACTCCACACCGAGCACCCTTGCGGGCCGGGGTGAGACATCATGAGCACGGTCGCCGGCCTCCTGCTCATACTGGTCCTCATCTGCGTCAACGCGCTCTTCGTGGCCGCAGAGTTCGCCATTGTGAAGGCGCGGACCGCTCGCATGAAAGAACTCGCCAACGACGGACGGCGACTCGCTCGCATCGCAGAGCCTATCGTGGAAAACGTCGAATCGTATCTTCCCGTCATTCAGGTCGGCGTGACCATGGCTACTCTCGGCCTTGGCTGGACGGGAGAACCGGCACTGGCCAGGCTGGTCGAGGACCCTCTGCGCTGGATGGGAGTCACCAGCCCCACAGCGAGTAGCGGGTTGGCCAGCACCATCTCGTTCCTCATCATTACGATCGCCATAATCGTGCTTGGGGAACTCGTTCCCAAGTCTATCGCCATCCGTAAGGCCGAGAGTTCCACCATGGCGTTGGCCCTTCCGTTGCGCGCGTTCTTCTGGCTTCTGTGGCCTCTGGTCTGGCTTCTCACCAAGCTCACCAACCTCATGCTCCACGCGCTACGCGTAGAGCCGGCCTCGGCCCTCGACCTGGCTCCATCGGAAGAGGAGCTCGGCATGATGCTCATGGCCAGTCACGAGGGGGGTCACATCGACGAAATCGAGCAAGGCATCATGAAGCGCGCACTCACCCTGGGCGACAGAGCGGTGGGGGATATCGTCGTGCCCCGGCCTGAAACGGCGGCCCTCGCTGCCGACATGCCGGTCTCGACGGCGATGGAACGGATCACCGAGAGCAATCACACTCGCTACCCCGTGTACGAAGAGGATCTCGACGACGCCATAGGCTACGTGCATGTGAAGGATCTCTATCGAACCCACCCTGACAAGACGGTGAGGAGCGTGCTCCGCCCCATCGGCTTCATCGCCGAGACGGCGAGCATCGCCGCCGCGCTGCAGCGTTTTCAGAGTACCCGCACACCACTTGCCGTGGTGGTCGACGAGCACGGTGGCACGAGCGGCATAGTGACCCTCCAAGATGTGGTAGAGGAACTCATCGGAGAAGTACAGGACGAATTCGACCACGACGCCCCCTTGATCGAACCCCTGGAGGGCGGCGCCTTCTCGGTCGATGGCGCCGCCCGTATAGATCTCCTGAGGGAGGAACTGGGCATCGAGTTGCCCGATGAGGGCTTCCCCACACTTGGGGGCAGGATATTCGAGCAGTTGCAGCGGCGCCCCCGCGTGGGAGACGAGGTGACCTTGGGCAATTTCCGAGCCGGCATCTGGGAGGTCGACGGCATGCGTATCGCACGCGTGCGCCTCTCTCCGCTACCGTTGGAACCCACAGGCGAAGAAGGCCGCTGAGGGAGCACGGGCCTTCGGCCTTCACTCCACAAGGACCAGTTGCCGTGTTGCAGCAATGTGCTATCGTTGACAACCGGTTGGGGCTCCTACAGCGGTTCTCGAGGGGGATTCGATTGGAATCCAACCGGCGCAATCCCGCACATGATGACCTCAGCACCCTCATCGATAGGGCGCCCCTCGCCGTCTACTGCTTGGACAGGGAGGGACGCGTCACCTCGTGGAACCCGACCGCTCAGGACTTGTTCGGTTGGAGTGCCGACGAGGTGAGGGGAAAGCCGCTCCCGACCCTGAAGACCAACGAGATCGAAGCGTGTTGGCCTCCCCAGGTAGGCGGCCAGCTCGCACAGCCACCCTTCAATCGGCCCGATGCACCCGAGCCGGTCATCACACCTGAGAGTGTCATCTTCGACGCCGTTCGTCTCACCAGGGAGGGTGGCACTATCGACGTGAGTATCGCGATGGCCCCCCTCTTGAGCGACGAAAGAACGCCTCACGGCTTCATCTGCATGGCACAGGACATCAGTGACCGCGTGAGGCTCGTCCGTGAACTCGCCGAGAGCGAGGCGAAGTACAGGGCTTTGGTCGAGACCACCGCTACGGGCTACCTGATAGCCGACCCCGAGGGATTTGTCCTCGACGCCAACGACGAATACGCCCGCATGGCGGGGTTCCAGTCGCCGGAGGACGTGATCGGCCGGAGCTTCCTCGAGTGGACCGCTCCCCACGACCGGGAGCGCAATGCCGGGTATCTCGAGGCGTTGGCGGACAAGAGCCCACTTCGCCAAGCCCGGGTCGACTACCTCGATCCCCACGGCAACACAATACCCATCGAGTTCAGTGCCACTCAGATAACGCTCGCCGGGAGGCCTCTGGTCGTTGCCCTGTGTCAGGATATCTCAGAACGCCGCAGGGAGCAGGAGGAACTGCAGCGCAAGGAGCAGGAACTGCGGGAAGCCCAGAAGATGGACGCAGTGGGCCGCTTGGCCGGGGGCATGGCGCATGACTTCAACAACCTTCTCACGGCCATCGGTGGCTACTGCGACCTCCTGTCCACCTCCGGCCACGTCGACCCCGTCGGCGAAGTCGACCTACGCGAGATCAAGCAGGCCGCTGAACAGGCAGCGTCTCTCACGCGCCATCTGCTCGCCCTCAGCGGGCACCAGGTTCTTCGCACAACCGCTGTCGATATACCGGCGTTCATTGCCGGCATGGAGGGGCTTCTCCTCGCCCTCATGGGAGAAGATGTGAGACTCGAACTCAATGTGGTGCGCTCCCATCAGCCCCTCCTCGCCCAAGCCGATCCGCACCAACTCGAGCGGGCAATCCTCAGCGTTGCAGCGAACGCCCGTGACGCCATGCCGCGGGGAGGTACGTTCTCACTCCACGTACAGAGAGGCGAGGAGTCCGACGCCTGCCCCGCCCATCAGGGAGAGACGGCAGCCCGGTACGTGGAGATACGGCTCACCGACGACGGGATGGGTATGGAACCCGACGTGGTGGCTCACATCTTCGAACCCTTCTTCACCACGAAGAAGGTACACGAGAGAACAGGCCTTGGACTATCGACGGCCTACGGCATCATCGCCCAGATGGCAGGAGAGATCGTCTGCACGAGCACACCCGGTGTCGGCACCACGTTCACGGTACGGCTGCCGTTGATACAAGCCGGCAGAGACGTGATCGACTCCCACCGTCAACTTGCCCTCACTGTGGATCGCCGTTCTCCAATCCGGGTACTGATCGCAGAGGACGAGACTTCCGTACGCCGGCTGGCGACTCGCGTGCTCTCCCGGCACGGTTATGCGGTACTGGAAGCAGGCGATGGGCAGGAGGCTCTGCGCCGGGACGAAGCCGAGCGCGGTGGCATCGACCTGCTGGTGACCGACGTTGTGATGCCGGGTATGAACGGAGTCGAGCTGGCAAAGAGGTTGGGCGCCCGATACCCAAAGCTGAGAGTGCTGTTCATCTCCGGCTACACCCAGGGTGTCATCGACGATTATGCAGACCTCAACGGACACCATGGCTTCCTCGGAAAGCCCTTCTCGACCGCCGAGTTCATCAACAAGGTGGAGGAACTCCTCCAGGAATGAGCGCCACCCCTACGCGGGCCCGCTCCCCGTCGGAACGCCCCCACGAGCAGCCTCGCTCGCTATGGCACTCACAATTGTCTCCCGCTCGGGTCTGGCGGTCCCCCGCTCGGGGGCGATATCATGATGCATGTGGACTACGTCGCTTCTCTCCCAGGAGGTGCTCTCCAATCTAGTTGCGCGTCCATCGTTCCAGGTCAAGCCACATCAGGGGGCAAAGCACGCGGGGGGGCGAAGTCAGCCATACAACCGTAGAGGAGGATTCATCATGAGCAGCCGGGTTCTAGGCATCAACGCGATGGGCAGGATCGGGAAGCTCACACTCTGGTACCACCTCGACCGTAACCGTTTCGACTCCTTCGTCATGAACGCCGGGAGGCACATCGGGCGATCAATGGATGCAATCGCCCAGTACCTCACCAAGGACAGCACCTACGGGCCCCTTTACCGCTGGCTGGACGGCCACCGCGGGCGGCCCGATGTGCAGGTCATCGACGAAGAGAAGGGCATCCTCCGCATCCACGGCAAAGAGGTGCGGATTCTGCGCGAAGCCCGCAACCCCAAAGACGTTGACTGGTCCGCACACGGCGTGGATATCGTGGTCGAATGCAGCGGCAAGTTCAGAAATGTAGCCGTGCCTGCTGATGATCCCAAGGGTTCCATCCGCGGTCACCTCGCCGCCGGTGCCAAGGTGGTCATCAACAGCTCGGCCTTCAAGGAGAAGGAACTCCCCGAAGATGCCGCCATGATCATATACGGCATCAACCACGAGACCTACGACCCGGCCAAGCACACGATCGTGTCGGCTGCCTCGTGCACAACGACGGGGCTCGCTCACATGCTGAAGCCGCTGCTGGACAACGAGGCCACCAAGAACATCGCGAGCGCCAGCATGTCGACCATCCACGCCTCCACTCCCTCCCAGATGGTGCTCGACAAGGTCCCGAAGGCCGACGAGAAAGACCTGCGCAAGGGCCGCGCAGTCTACAACAACATCATTCTGACCTCGACCAACGCGGCCAACGCACTCAAGCCCGTGATGCCGGAAATGGCCGATGTGGGCTTCATGGCCGACTCCGTTCGTATCCCCACCACCACGGGCAGCCTGATCGCACTCTATCTCACCATCCAGACCGAGGTCGACGAGTCCGGCGCCCCGTTGGTGACGGCGGAATCCATCAACCTGGCATACGAGGCCGCAGCCGCCGGCCCCGCAAAAGGTCTGCTCCGGGTGAGCTACGAGCAGAACGTCTCCTGCGACATCATCGGTGAGGATGCCGCTGCGATCATCGAGGCCACGCTCACCGAGAGCACATTCTGCTATCTCTCCGTGGAGGTCGATGGGAAGAAGGCCAAGGTTCCCGTCGCCCACGCGAAGATCATGGGCTGGTACGACAATGAACTCGGCAGCTACACCCACCGCATGGGTGAGCTCACGGAGTACATCGCCGACAAGGTCTGACGGCCGAGCCGAAGAATACCGTCCGGAATAGCATCGGAGACGCGGGGAGGGAGCGCACTCGCCCCTCCCCGCGTCTCCACATCCCGGACCGGGCGCTTCTCCCGTCACCCACCTCCTACCCCAAGGCGCGTATCTCGGGAACGATCTTCCCCCCGTCTATCCTGAGCAGGGCAAACGAGCGACCGAGACCGAAACGGGCCGGACCGGCGGCGCCGGGATTCAGGTACAAGACTCCCTCGCGCCACTCGACATGAGGCCGGTGGCTGTGTCCGCACACCACCACGACCACTCCCTCGCGCACATCCATCCGACCCGCCTTACGAAGAGCCGCCACTGCGTCGGCCTCGCGGTGGGCAACACCTATGCACACTGACCCTGTCTCCACGATGAGCTCCAAGGGCAGTTCACGCGCCCACTCCTGGGTGTCTGTGTTGCCCCTCACCGCCCTCACGGGAGCCACAGCGGCCAGTCTCTGGAGCACGGGTGGGGACCCCACATCTCCAGCATGCAGAATGGTGTCCACTCCGTGGAGGCCGTAGACGACGTCTTCATACAGTCGTCCGTGGGTGTCGGAGAGTACCCCCACGAGGAGAGGCCGGGGTGCACTATCGACAGGTACTATGTGAACGTCTGCGGGGGAGGCCATCGCGTCTATCGTAGCACCCAGGCCCAACCCGGTTTCCCCCCGCCTGCCGCCGGGTAGACACCGTGCACCATGGAAGACGGCATCGGCACACGTTTCCAGCAGGAGACGAGGCACGTGCGGGGACGTATGGGTGGCCACTATCTGGACTGGGCCGGCAAGCCACCCACCTACAAGCTCTACCCTGAAGCACCTCTGACCGCTCTGCCCACACCCGAAGCTCCCCTGACGGCCGGGCCATCAGCGGTTGCGCAACCGGGCGCAAGAGAGCGGATGGATGTGTTCAACGCAGCGCGAGCGCGGCGAAGCGGACGGGACTTCAGTGAGGAGCCGCTCGCACTCATGGAGCTATCCCTCCTGCTCTTGGCCTCCACCGGCATCACCGCCTCCGACGGGTACAGCTTCTACAGGGCGAGTCCGTCCGCCGGGGCCCTCTACCCCATCGAGACCTACGTCGTGGCCCACCGGGTGAGTGAACTCCAGCCCGGCACCTATCACTACCGCCACCTCTCTCAGGACGATGAGCAGCGCCTATCCCCAAAGGGCGGCCACGCGCTCGAGCAACTCCGCAGGGGTGACATGAGAAGACAGGTGGCCGAAGCCGCCCTCGATCAGACAATCGCCGCCGAAGCGGCCGCTGTCTTCACGTGGACGGCGGTATTCGAACGAGCCTGCTGGAAGTACCGGGAACGAGCCTACCGCTATGTCTATCTCGACGCCGGCCATATCGCCGCCCAGCTTTCCCTGGCCGCCGTGGCCCTCGGCTTGGAGAGCTGCCCCATCGCGGCCTTCTACGACGACGAGTTGAACGAGCTTCTCGGAGTTGACGGTGCGACCGAGAGCTCCCTGTACCTGACCGTGGTCGGAAGGCCGCGAAAGCCGTAGCGTCCCCCTCGAAGGCGGCGGTCTCGCGGCGAAACCTCGTCCGTGATATTCTCCCTGTCTGGCCAACCAGTTAATTCGGTGGCTAAGCTCCCGCTCGGTCCCACGAGCTTCACCGGCACACGAGGCGGCCATGGCGCGACCGAAGACAAAAGAAGATGAGCGACGAGACGAGATTGTTGGAGCCGCGCTCCAGCTGATTGTCCGCGAAGGCTACAACAACGTCACTCTCGCCCACATCGCCGACCAAGTGGGGGTGAGCAAAGGTCTCATCTCCTACTACTTCCCCCGCAAAGAGGACGTGTTCTTGGCGGTGCTCGATCGCATCGTCGCCCGTATCACGGCACGCTTCGAGCGCTTCTGCACAACCGATGCCCCCGCGCCGGCACGAATGACCATGTTCTTCTCCAACCTGTTCGGCAACGAGAAACGCGCCCGCCGGTACTACACGGTGGTTATCGACTACATGGCCCAAGCCATCCGCACCAGGGCGGTGCAGGAATACACTCAGGCCATCTACGACGCCTACCGCGTCTACATGGAGCGTGTCATCAGCGACGGAGTAGCCTCCGGTGAGTTTCGCGAGGTCGACCCGCACCGCACCGCCTCCATGCTGATGGCCCTCATGGAAGGGCTCATCCTGCAATGGTTCTTCGACCAGAAAGGCTTCAAGCTCGACGAAGCCTACCAAACCTGCGTCGATTTCATGAACCACTACGTGCTGCCAGAGGCGTCCACGCCGAGCCCCTCACTCTCACCCGCCGCCTACGGCAATTGAGTGAGCCGCGGCGGCACCTGGGCCGGTAGGGCGAAGGTTCACCGCGCGGAGTAGCTCTCGAGCTCCGCCACCCAGTCCCTCCACTCGGGAGGCTCAGTCTCCAACCCGGCCGTACACGCTTTGAGCGGCACCTCGTGCATGTCCCGCACACAGCGGGCGGCGAGTTGCTGATACCAGCGAGTGCCGAGTGTCTTGAAGCGCCGGAGATCGGCCCGTACGTCGCCCACGATGCGACCGGGCACACCCACGCACAGCTTGCCCGCCTCGATCTCCATGCCGCCGGGCACCACACAGCCCGACCCCACCACGCAGCCAGTGCGCAAGACGGCACCGTCGAGTATGACGGCATTCATGCCCACCAGCACGTCATCCTCCAGCGTGGCGCTGTGAACGATGCAACCGTGGCCCAGGTGGGCACGGGCGCCCAGTATCAGTTCAAAGCCGGGCGCGCCGTGGATGATGCAGCAATCCTGCACATTGGAGCCTGCGCCGATGCGGATACGCACCCAATCGCCCCGGACGGAGGCACCCGGTCCCACATAGCAATCCTGTCCCACCTCCACCATGCCCGCCACAGACGCGAGCGGGTGCACAAACGCGCTGGGATGGATGCGAGGACGATTGCCCGCGAGTTCGTAAACGGCCACAGGGGCCTAGGCTCCGAGTAGATCGGCCACCTGGGGGAGGACCTCCTCGAGGGGACCGTGCTCCACCACGGTCGCACGGTCGTCGAACGGAGTCTCAGAAGCCGTGAGGATGATCAGGCGGCCGCCACCCCTCAAAGTCAGATCCGGCAAACCGGCCACCGGCCACACTTGAAGCGACGATCCGGCCACCAACATGACATCAGCCGCCTGCGCCCACGACACCGCTTGCCCGTAGGCGTCATCAGGGAGCATCTCGCCGAAGAAGACCACACCGGGCTTCAGTATCCGCCCGCAATCGCACGTGGGAATTCCCTCTGGATCCACGAGTGCGTCCTCCATGCGGTCGTGCCCGTACCTGTTCCCACAATCGAGACACACGCAGAAGTCGATCGAACCGTGGACCTCCACCATGGCACTGCTACCGGCCTTCCTGTGGAGGCGATCGATGTTCTGGGTGATCAGAGCCTTCACGAAACCGGCTTTCTCCAGGCGTGCCAGCGCGTAGTGAGCCGGATTGGGCTCGACCGCGGTCAGAGATCCAATGCGGTGCCGGTAGAACGACCAGAAACGTACCGCGTCGGTCATAAAGGCGTCGATACTTGCCACCTCAGCAGGGTCTACCTTCGACCACAGACCCGTGCCCGGAGTGCGGAAGTCGGGGATGCCGGAAGCAGTCGAGATGCCGGCGCCGGTAAGAGCGACCGGAAAACGGGCTTCCCGAAGAAGAGCGGCTATCTGCTCAACGGAGTCCATTGCGACTAGTCTACCAGAGCCGCCCCCACATTCCAGAGAAGCCGGCCGCACCCCGCACGTAGTATTCCCACGCAGTCCGTATGCGCTAAAGGTGCTCGACGGGAGACTTGACGGTTAGACTCGCGTTTTGCGTGTACGCCTAGGGGGAACCATTCACCGCACGCATCCGCCAAGAAGGAGGGCTCGTGAAATCGCATGGCTCGAGCAAGAGGCCCGCCGACGTCGCCGATGAGGCCCGCGTCATCGCCCTCGTGGGCGCATCGCCGCAGCCCCATCGCGCGAGCAATGCGGTCATGCGCTTTCTCCTTGAGCGCGGCTACAGGGTGATTCCCGTGCGGCCTGGAGTCGAGGAGATACTGGGCTGTGCCTGCGTGGCCGGTCTGGAGGATATCGACGAGCCCATAGACATCGTCAACGTCTTTCGGGAGAGTTCAGCGGCGGGTGACCTGGCCCGGCAGGCGGTTGAGTGCGGCGCCAAGGCGCTCTGGCTTCAGGAGGGAGTGCGAAGCAACGAAGCCAGGGCAATCGCCGAACGAGGGGGGCTCGCGTTCGTGGAGAACACCTGCATCAAGAAGGTGTTGCTCGGCGCCTCATAGAAGGCGGTCGCCTCCTGCACCGGTATCGCCGCACTACAAAGAACAGCGCCACACATGCCAATACGACCAAGGCCCCCACGGGCGCAGCCCAGGTCCATACCCTCCCTCCCCGGTCCGCCTTCGCCCGACCGAGCAACGTTTCTCCCGCGAGCAGGCGGATCACAACGGTTCCCCGACTCTCGAGGTCCCCGAGCGACACCCGGATGACGTTGACACCCGGCTCGATGCGTATCGGAACAGACTCCCTCGCCGACCCGTCCGCTGCGCCTCCCTCCACGAGAGCGGCTATCTCGAGTGCGTGAGCTACTCCGCTCTCCACCCGGACCACCGCTTCGAACAGGCCACCGCTACGCTCGATGCCGGCCTCGGCCACAACCTCCACTTTCGCCAACTCCACCCCCGCAAGCTCCCCGGCACGCCGCGAAAGCGAGATGGCCCGGTTCACCTCGGCCGGGTCCACCCCAGGCCTGAAGAAGTACATGCTCTGTGCCTCGTAGAGAAGGATCCGGGCGCGGCTCAATGCCTCACTCGTCGCTCCCGCCCCCTCCACGGCACCACCGAAATCGACCACCGTGGAACGGGCACTCTCGAGGGCATCGACCAGCGCCCGCCCTATTACCCCGTCCACGTGACCCGCATACCTGGACAAGAAGCGAGGTCGCGTACTCACAGGATACCGCTCCACCACCTCGGCCAGCGTCACGGTGCGCACCACGTCTGTCTCCGCGAGCCCCCGGCCCAACTCCTCCAGGAAGCGGGCGGGCGGAATCTCGTACTCTTCCAGGGGAACGGCAACGAACGGCCCCTCTTTGCCGGCGGCCACGTCGGAAGCAAGCGCAGCAAAGAAGCGTGATGCATCCCACGGTTCGGCAAGCGCAGCCCGCAACCCGCTCACCACCGGACAGAGGGTGAGGCGGTTGTTGGAGTCGTCAATCACGCGTACCGGCAGAAGAAAGCTGTCCGGCTCCTCTGCCAGGTCCTTCAGCACGTGACTCATAACCGGGACGTAGGTCACCGACGCACCGCTGAAGTCGGCGATCACGTTTGTGGCCATCTCGAGACCGGGGGCATACGCCCCATCAGGGGCGGGTATCTGAAGCAGGCGTTGGAATTCCGATCTCCCCAGCCGCATCTGATCGACGCCATCGTCCCAGCCCTTCGTGGCGAGAAGCGCGAGGTGGGGAGTCGCATACGGAGTAGGGATGAATTGGATCGATTCCAGTGCCGCAACTGAGCGCAACGCCTCAAGAGCCAAGGCCGCGTTCCCGCAACGCTCATCACCCGGCGGGACCTCGACCACACTGCCTTCTTCACCGATCTTGCGGTAGCCATCGGCCACGGCGGTGAGTTGGCGAAGGTAGAGCGGCTCGAGGGCGACCGTCATACGCCAGGCGGGAAACTCCTTGGCCAGGGAGAGAACCCCGTTGAGAGTGCCCGCCTCGGCGGAGCCTCCGCCGACGGAAGCCTGGACGGATTCATCCACGAACACACCATCGGCATCGCGGCGCGGTCCGAGCGCGACCAACCACACCAGAGCCAGGTCCACGGGCTGTTGCTGGGCGTCAACCACCCCGATCCAGGTAGTCGCCTTGACCCTCTCCCCCGAGGCGGTCACCTCCGCCTCAACGCGGTAGGCGCCGGGCTCGACCGCCACATCTGGTGGAGGTGAGGTCTCAACGCTCAGAGTACCCTCCGCATCCACGGCGACGGTCTCCCGCCACGAGGCGACCGTCTCCCACTCCGCGGGCTCATCGGTGACCCTTCCCGGTCCCAGGAGGAGGAAACCGATCTCCACCTCGCGAAGGTCAGATCGGACAGTGAGCCTCACAGTGAGCGCCACCGGTTCGCCACCGGCAAAGAGCGGGCGTGACGGTCGGAGCTCGACGTCCAGGGACGGGTCGGCCGCCCACGCCGACCCCAGGCCCCCCGCGGCGATGAGTAGGGAGACAAGAAGCACCACAAGAAGAACCGGCACCCCGAGTGGGATTCCGGCGGCCACACGAGCAGCCCGGCCTCGAGGCTCAGCCACCGTACCTAGGAGAGGGCTTTCCTCAGCCGCAAGAAGCGAACCCCCCTGTCTTCGGCGATCGATTCGACCTCGTCCATGAGGGCCTGCATGACTTTCACCCGGAGGGCCTCTTCCGACAACGGCGAGAGTTCGGAGGTATCAAGGGCACACGTGGTGGTCAGGCTCTCAGCCGAAACCTTGATCTCCCAGCCGTCCGCACACAAGTCGAAGCGCACGGTGAGCGTGGTGCCGGCCTCTGCCTCGCCGGCCTCTGCCTCGCCGTCTCGTTGATTCTCCACCACTCGCAGAAGACAAGCGCACGCCTCCGACACCGCCAACTTGACGTCGTCGGTCACTTCCCTGCCGAGTTCGGCGTGGGCCCCCAAGCCGGCAACGGCCAGACGAACGAGCTGTACGTACTCCGGCTTCAGGGGAACAGTCAGAAGAACCGTGTCTCCCGCGGTCATGTCCCGTACGTTCGGGTCAGAGATCTCTTCGCGGCTTCTCACCGATACCCGCTCTTCGTGGTCCCGATTGTCACAGCTATCAATGCCTACCCCCGCCCCGGCACTACTAAACCACGCAGCCGCCTCTGTCAGGATCCTGCGCGCCGCCATCAGCCCACCACGCCCAATTCGGCCCCGCAAAGCGCACATCTTCCGTCACGGACCGAGAGAACCCGCGCACGGTTCGAGTCGCGTTGGATCACGGTGCGCTGGCACTCCGGGCACACGGTGTGCCGGGCGGCGTGATCAGGGATGTTGCTCACGTACACGAACTGAAGACCTTCCCGGCGGCCTATCTTCACCGCCTTGTCGAGCACCGCGATGGGAGTGGGGGGGAGGTACGTCAACTCGAAATCGGGCAGAAAGCGCGTCACGTGCCAAGGGGTGGCGGCGCCCAAGGCCTCCTTCACCCACAGGGCCATGGTCCTGAGATCCTCGTCATCGTCGTTCAGGCCCGGGACGATATTCGACACGACCTCGACGTGGCATCCATGTGCCGATTTGGCCGCCACCGCGGCCTCCAGGCAGGGTGCCGGATCCTTCACCTTGCTGAGCCGCGACCAGCCCTCGGCGCCCGGTGCCTTGAGATCGAACTTGAACGCGTCGAGTACGGGGGCCACATGCTCGAGTGCCTCCCTGTTCAGGTACCCGGCGGTGATGAAGGCCGTATACAGGCCGGCCTCCTTGAACAGCGCACACACGTCGTGCACATATTCGATCCACACCACCGGGTCGTTGTAGGTGAAGGCCACTCCGGCCAGCTTGTGCCTGTGGGCCAAAGCGAGGGCATCGGCGGGAGCGACATACCCGAGCCGCTTGAGTTCCCCCTTTGTCGCACCCGCATGGGATATCTGCCAATTCTGGCATCCGGCGCACAGCACGTTGCACCCCAGCGTGCCAAGAGACAACACCCGTGTGCCCGGGTGGAAGTGGTAAAGGGGCTTCTTCTCGATCTCGTCGGAGATCACCGTGGCAGGGCGGCCGTAGACATGGCTGACCAAGGCTCCACCGCGAACACCGCGCACCCTGCAAAGGCCGTCACGGCCCTCCTCCAAGGAGCAGCCATGTGGACAGAGCCGGCAACGGATGTTTCCACCGGGTGCTGCATCCGCAAAGAGAGCGAGGTGGCGCTCTTCGCTGGGATGGGGGGCACCCATGGTCAACCACCGAGCGAGGCGGCCAGCCGCGCCATGCCGTGTTCCACCGACTCGATTATGCGCTCATGCAGCACCGGACCGGTTGATGCCACTACCGACATCTGGTGCTCGAGACCCGACCCGAGGAGAGGTCTCTCGCCGAGAGGGCGGCCGACCGCGTCGGTCACCACACAGCCGGCTTCCTCCAGTATGAGGGTGGAGGCCGCCACGTCATACGGTGAATTGTTGAGCACGTGTCCGCCGCCCACGTCGCGAAAGCGCTTCTCCACCCATGGAGCCACTTCGATCATGCGCGGGCCCACGTCGATGTAGGCGTCGAGTTGCCCGGTGAGCAGGCGGCTCATGGAGTAGGTGGCGCTACCCAGATCGAATACCCCACCGTCGACAGAGGACTGATCGATGAGATGGCCGAGGGTCTCCACGAGCTCACGGGCCGGCCTGCCACGGAAACCGATGGTCCAGAACAGGCGGGAAAGGTCCGTATTCGACGAGGGGCGAGGGGGACGAGGGGCGCCGTCCGCCCCGAAGGCCTCGGCCCCATGATCGCGATGGGCCCTGAACAGTCCACCCTCCTTGATCTCTTTCAGCACACCGTACACCACGTCACCCATTCGAGGGGTCTCTGTGCGGGCGGCCACCGCCACACTCACGCACGCCGCTTCCAAGCCGGCCACAGCAGGGCGAGTACCGTCGATAGGATCGATGATGAGCACATACGCAGCCCGGCCCCACTCCACCAGGCCCCGGTCCTCCGAGTACACGGCCACGGGTACTCCCGCATCGGCGAGAAAGGTCTCCACGAAGCGCTCAGCCTGTTCATCAATGGCGAACGTCGTGTCACCTCCGGCCGCACGCCCCGAGAGCCCCCGCGCCGCCTGCGTGCCCAGGTGGGGCAACACGATCTCGCGGAGGCGGAGGGCCAGCTCGTCGGCAAGCTCCACGATCACCGCCTCGGCGGCCGCATCGCGCTTCGAGTAACGGACCGGGACCTCTCCGCCCACTCTACGTATCCTCCCCGGCGGTGGAGGCACGAAAGTCCACGAAAGGACGCACCCGGAAGGGGACACCGAGCTCTGCGGCCACGAGCGCGGTGCGCTCCACGTCGATTCCTGGGAGGAGAATCGCTGTGGCTGTCACTCTGATGCCCGCAGCTGCCGCATCGCGGATGAACTCCTTGACTGCACAATACGCCCCGGCCACCGCGGGCCGGCAGAGGTGGTCATAAGCCGCCTCGTCGGGAGCATTGAGACTGACCGAAGTAGCCACGAGCCCGGCGCGCACGAGTTCGCCCACTACATCCCGGCCGGGATTGAGAAGCGCGGCATGGCCGTTGGTGTCGATCCGGGTGGATAGACCTCTCTCGCTGAGCCACGCGATCAGGGCCACAACCACGTCGAGTCGAAGAGTGGGCTCGCCCAACCCCGTGAACACCACCTCCACGGGTGTGCATCGGCCCAACTCGGCCTCGAGTGCAGCAACCACCTGATCCACCCCCGGCTCCTCCTCTTCGTTCAAGTACAGATCGTATCCGTACACCTCCCACGACCAGTTGCGCAGGCAGAAGGAGCACGAGGCCGAGCAGCGGCTCGTGAGGTTCAGGTACAGATTGGGGCCACCCCAATACACGTAGGTGGGACCCGCGGCGGCATTCTCACCGCTCTGCGGGTGAGAGCGGCAACGCTTCTTCTTCATGACGCTCGATTATACAGAAGCGAAACTTCAGCGCCGCGCGCCTGTGATGTGGTCTCCACCCGAGCCCTGCGCCGAATCATTCATGTGGACAGCAAATATGCAAACGTGATATTTATTACTGGTTCGCGTGCGACGGAGGGGTCGAACACAGCCGACCCGGAAGGCACACGGCCGTCGGCTACGTTCCCAACGAGAAGGGGAGATGGGAAATCATGAACAAACGTCTGTTGCCTCTGGTCTTACTGCTCGTCTTGGCATTCATAGTCCTACCTCTTGCAGCGGGCTGTGGTGAGACCACAACTACCACCACTGCGGCAGCCGAAGATGATCCGGCAGCCGCGGCCGACGCGGCCATCGCGGCCATCACCCAGTCGCCCAATATCGAGACTCCTCCCACCATCAAGGAAGGCACTCTCATGGGCGGCTCCGACACCGCCTTCCCACCGTTCGAGTTCTCCGACGGCAAGGGCGGCTACATCGGTTTCGACATCGACATCCTCACGGCCGTGTGCAAGAAGATGGGTCTGGAGCTCGAAGTGGTCCCCACAGCATGGGACGGCATCATCCCGGCTCTGGTGAGTGAGCGCTTCGACGTCATCATGTCGGCTATGAGCATCACCGAGGAACGGCTCGAGCAGATCAACTTCTCCGACCCGTACTACAGGAACGACCTGGCCATCACCACACCGGTCGACAATCCCATCGAGAACGCGGAGGGGCTGGTAGGCAAGGTAGTGGGCGTTCAGGTTGACACCACCGGCCAGTTCGCGGTCGAGGAGATCGAGGGCATCAAGGAGATCAAGAAGTACGAGAACATCATCACCGCCCTGCAGGACCTCGAAGCAGGCAGGGTGGAAGCGGTGGTGAACGACGAGCCCTCCAACGCTTACCAGGTGAAGGACAAGGCCAACCTCGCCAACACCGGCATCATCCCGGTCGATGACGACTATGGCTTCGGCATCAAGAAGGAGAAGGAAGAGCTTCTGGCCGCCATCAACCAGGCGCTTAAGGAGCTCAAGGACGAAGGCATATACGAGCTGATCCGAGTCAAGTGGTTCGGTGAGTAGTAGGTTGAGACACACGTCTCTTCCGTGAGTGCTTTGGGGGCCATGGCCTAGGGCCGTGGCCCCCGCTTTCATCCCAAGCCACAGGGGACGACCATGGGCCAATTGGTGCAGTACTACTTCAACCTAGATATCCTCAGAGACACCATTCCGGAGCTCCTGAAGGCCGTCGTTGTCGTTATCGAGTTGCTCTTCTTCGGGCTCCTCTTTGCCTTCATCCTCGGCCTCATCATCTCCCTCATGCGCATATCCCGCGTGCGGGTGCTGCGCTGGCTCGCAGCCATCTACATCGACTTCTTCCGCGGCCTCCCGCTACTGCTCCTCCTCACCTTCATCTACTACGGACTCGGGCTGGTGGGTGCGCAGATCGGCTGGCGCTTCCTCATCCTCGATCCCATCCCTGCAGCCGTCCTCGGACTCACTCTCTGCTATGCAGCGTACTCCGCCGAGATCTTCCGGGCCGGCATCGAATCCATTCACCACGGGCAGCTGGAAGCAGCCCGCTCTCTCGGCATGACCTATGGTCAGGCCATGCGCTACATCATCCTGCCGCAGGCGGTGAGAATAGTCGTGCCTCCTCTCACCAACGAACTCATCGCCATGATCAAGGATACTGCGCTCGCTTCTGTCATCACCACCCCAGAGATCCTGTTCCGTGCCCGTGAGATAATGGGTGTCCGGGCCAACCCCACACCTCTCACGGCAGCCGCTATCGTCTACCTTGTCTTCACCCTACCCCTCATCAGAGTAGCGGCCCGGTTGGAACGCGGTAAGGGAAGGGGCCAAGAGAAGGGCAGTGCACGGGCGGGCCAATAGAACGGCCGGCAGCGAGGAGACCCACGTGATTAAGCTGGTAGATGTACACAAGAGCTTTGGCCAACTGCATGTACTCAACGGCATCGACATGCACGTGACCAAGGGTGAAGTGGTCGTGGTGATCGGGCCTTCCGGCAGCGGCAAATCTACCATGCTTCGCTGCATCAACGGCCTCGAGCACATCCAGAAGGGGCACATCTACATAGAAGGCATCGACATCGCCGATCCCAAGACCAACGTGAACAAGGTGCGCCAGAAGATCGGCATGGTGTTTCAGAGCTTCAACCTCTTCCCCCATCGCAACGTGCTGGACAACGTCAGCCTTGCTCCCATCAAGGTGCTGAAGATAAACAAGAGCGAGGCGCAAGAGATTGCCATGGAGTACCTCACCCGGGTAGGGCTGGCCGACAAGGCCAAGAACCTTCCCGATCAGCTCTCCGGGGGCCAGCAGCAGAGAGTCGCCATTGCACGCGCGCTCTCCATGAAGCCCGACATGATGCTCTTCGATGAAGTGACCTCAGCCCTCGATCCCGAGCTGGTCGCCGAAGTGCTGAACGTCATGAAGGACTTGGCCAACAGTGGCATGACCATGGTGGTGGTCACCCACGAGATGGGCTTCGCCCGCGAGGTCGGCTCCCGACTTGTCTTCATGGACGAAGGCATCATCGTCGAAGAAGGTGATCCTCGCGAGATGATTCCCAACCCCAAGGAGGAGCGCACCAAGAAGTTCCTGGGGATGGTGCTCTAGCCCGCGACGCGAAATCTGCCTTAGATCGCTACTTCAAGATAAGCATTTGCAGTCCTGAACCGCTGGCGAGAGGCGGGCACGCTGCCGTCGTCTACTGGATCGGGCGCTTGAAGTAGGCGAGCAACTTGCGCGTGTTGCCCGGATAGGCCATCTCCAGAACCTGCGTACGGGCCAGCGGCACCACGCACACCAGCTCCCAGCCCTCGAAACCGAGAGTGTTCATGACCTCCACGTCCTCGAGATCGCTCGTCACTCCCGACTTGGGATCGTCGTCCCACACGATCACGCTGAGGAACTCCCAACGAGAATAGGACAGATCGCCGGGGATCACTCCCTGTTCCACCGTCCGCGCAACAGAGGGCGCAGAGATAGTGGCCGATTCGCGCCCTGAGTTGCCTTTACTGAGCGTTGCTTCCATTTTCGATTCCTCCCCGCGGACGCCTGAAATACGCGATGAGTTTGCGTGTGTTGCCCGGATAGCTGATGTCGAGAAGCTTGGTCTGCGCAAAGGGTACAATCACATCTACAAGCTCCCAGCCACCGTTCGTGAAGGCTTCGATGGACTCGGTGTCCTCAAGGTTACCCTTGCCCCGCCGGGGATCATCCGACCACACGACGCGGGCACAGTACTCGTAATCGGCCGCCGAGGTGAGGTGCCCCCCGTTCCCTCCGGCCGCCGCTCCTTTGACCACAGGCGGCATTTGCCGGCCGAAGTAGACGGCCGCGATACTCCCGGCGAGAAGCCCTCCGCCCAGTCCGGCGACCATAACACCGATTCGTTTCGGTGAACGTGCCATACATCCTGTATCGGCACGATGACTCCCGCGTTGCATGGGCAAAATGCCCCATACCTCAAGGGACCAGCCGGCGCCACAGGCGCTCCTCGACCACCTCCACGCACTCCCAGAAGCGTTCTGCCAGAGACTCCGGCCTCCAATCACCCGAAGATGTCCTCGACCTGCCACCGGTCAGGTCTTGGGCAACTTCTCCCAGCAGGGCGGACAGTTCCTGCTTGAGCCTGTCCGGAGAGTGCGGCTCACTCACATCCTGTTGCCACGCGGTGAGGAAGGCTTCGAGCGACGAGTACGAGTCGGTAGGGTCCGCAATCGAGTCGGAGCACAGCACCCGGTAGTAGCGCGTGAACTCCTTCTTGAAGAGAAGCCGCGCCCGGCGCCTTGTCTCCGAAGCACGGGTCAACCGCGGAAGGCCACTGTCCCCCACGAGGGATGCGGCGGAGGGCCTATCTTGCGGGAGCGATTGCCCCGCGGGTAGTAGGAAAAAGACCCCGAGCTGTCATCGAACACGGCATCGACCTGCTCTTCGATCACACGCAGGTCCAGCCACGCCCCCCGGAACAGCAGCTCACGCAGCCAGTAGACGAGACACTCGCCCTCGCAGCGCAAGACTGCGTCGGCGTGTTCAACCACATACTCCCCGAACGAACTGCCGGCCGCAGCGATTTCTCCCCCGGCGACAAGGCACACAAGGTCGGCCAAACCGTCTTCATCGAGGACCCCGGGGCGGACCAGCTCCAACTGTACGGCGGCCAACTCGGCTCTCTGGCTGAAGTCGACGCTGTTGAAGCCGTAGCGAAAGCTCCGAAACTCCAGCACGTAGTCCTCGCCGGAGCAGTAGTTCGAATTGGTCTGCCGGCCTTCCCGCTCCACGAAACCACTCCCGGGTGCGTTCGGACTTCCCGTTGCTCGGCATTCTACCAGAAGCCCGCCGACTCGAAACCCAGGCCGCGGCCCCACAAGAAGTGTCCGGACCTCCTGGTAGAATCGTTCTCAAAACGACCGGCACACAGTGCAACCGACGAAGACAAGGGGAGTGACGTGGCACCAGAGCAACTCGGCTTCGATGAGAGTGGTGGCACCGCCCGCCGATCCGGCGCCACCGACTACCCCGCACGCTGCAACGAAAGGCTCTCTGTCGCCGACCTCGCTCCCGGCATGCACATCCGGCAGGTGTTTCTCGTGTCCCACAAAGAGGTACGCAGCACGAAAGCGGGTAAACCGTTCCTCCGCCTCAAGCTTTCCGATCGCACAGGAAGCGTGGAGGGCGTGGTCTGGGACAATGCGGCCACTCTCGCGCCTACATTCGCGGTTGGTGACCTCGTCGTGGCTCAGGGACGGGTGTCCGAGTACGAGGGCAGCATTCAAGTCGAGGCGTCGAACCTTGAGCTCTGCTCTGACGAGCAGGCGGATCCCAGGGACTTCCTCCCCACCACGTACAGAGACACCGGGGAACTCATGGGCTTCCTATCCTTCCACATCGAATCCATCTACGACCCCGACTACTCTCGTCTGCTCCGTTCACTCTTCGAAGACCCCGAGTTCTCAGAGAGCTTCTCCCTCGCCCCTGCAGCCAAGCAGTTCCACCACGCCTATCTTGGCGGTCTGTTAGAACACACCGTCACCGTGGCAGGGCTCTCCGATCACGTGGCGCAGCAGTATGGCCGTGTCAACCGTGATCTCCTCATCACGGCCGCGCTCCTCCATGACGTGGGCAAGGTAAGAGAGCTCACCTATACGAAGGCTATAGACTACAGTGACGAGGGGCGCTTCCTGGGGCACGTGATACTCGGAGTCACCCTTATCAGCGAGCGCATCGAAGCTCTCGGCGACTTCCCGGAGGAGAAGAAGCAGGAGCTTCTCCATGCCATCGTGAGCCACCACGGTGAGCTGGAGTGGGGGTCTCCCAAGAGGCCCAAGACCATCGAGGCGCTCATCCTCCACCACGTCGACAATCTCGACGCCAAAGCCAAGGGCTTCCTCGAGATAGTAGAGGGCTCGCGAAACGCAGAGTGGACCGATCTACGTAACCTCTTCCGCAGACCACTCCATATCCCCAAGGCCGCCCATCAGGAGACCGACTTCCTGCCGCCCGCGGAAGACGACCGCAGTCTCAGCTGACCAACGCCTCCCCGGGGCGTCTCTGGGCCAATGGGGCGCCGGCGCTTCCCGAAGACAGGGGTGCCGGCGCTTCCCGCTGAGGTGCTAGTACTCCTCCTCAACAAGAGTGCTCTCCACTGTCTCTTCGACCTCTTTATCGACCTGCGGCGGGGCAGGCGCCGATATCGCTTGGCCGTCATCGCTTCGCTCGAGAAGCACCGTCTCGCCGGCCATCATCGCATCGAAAGCCTTCGACTTGAGCCGGTTTCGGGTCGACTCGATCTTCCGCCGCATGGCCTCGAAATCAAACTCAGGCCCGGCGCCCACGTCCGCCCCCAACTTCTCGATTTCTCCGGCAACAAAGTCGGAGGCCGATTCAAGGGAGGTCTCTTGAGGCACCGTGACCGACGGGCCGTCCTGAGCGAGCTCCTGCTCGCCGGACTCCGCCACCAACCGCCCGGACGGTGCCGTCGATTCGGGCTCCACCCGTTCGGGCACCGCGGGCTCCGAGATAGCGGACGCCCGCTCGTCGCCGTCCGCTTCCCCCTCGTCTGAAGGCTCCATTTCGAATGACTGCTCGAGTTCCTGCTTGATGCGCCTTCTCGTCTCCTCTATACGCGCCCGCAGGTCATCGTGTGAGGCCTGCATCTCCGTGACGAATGTCTCTCTGGCCTCCGCGGAGATATGCGTTGCCTCAGGTTCCCCTTCACCGGCGGGTCGCCTCAACCCTGCTCCCTCCGCAGCCGGTTGGAGTTCCTCGGGCTGCGACACCGCCCCAGTGACTACCGGCGGAACGGTCTGGGTGTCTTCGGTCTCGACAGCCCGCCTTTGAGCGGCGAGCATCGCCTGGTGTGCCGCTCGCAGCCGCTGCTTGGTCTCCTCGATACGCGTCTCCGCGGTAGCGGCATCGGGCTGCGGTGTGTGCCCAGACTCCAGGAGAGGCTCCCCGGGCTCCGCAGCCTCTGCGCCTTCCGGCTCGGCCACGTGGGGTTCCTCGGCCCAGAGGGGAACGACGTACTCTTCCTCAACCTCGATCTCCTCGAGTTCGAGCTCGCCTTCCCCGGTTCCGGGCTCCGCGAATTCCACTCCCACCGGCTCGGGTTCCCTCTCTTCGTGGAGCATGATTCCCTCGCCTCTGCCGCCGAGGGAATTGTCGTTCCCGGGACTCTCCGCGATCTCAGTGGCCGGCGGCAACGAACCCCCCGAGAGGAACCACGTGGCAGGCGGCTCGGTGGCAGGCGGGGCCATAGTCGATTCGTCAGCCCGCAGGATGGCTTCCTCCAGAACCTCCTCGACCTCCGGAGAACCCGCCTCTTCCTCGCGCATTTCGAGGGCCTCCACAAGCGCTTCCGCCGGCGCGTCCCATGGCTCTCGTGCCACCTCCTGCATGGGCTCTGACGCCGGTTGACCAAACGGCTCCTCTTCGAGAAGCGGGGCCGAAACGAGCCGAGGCCGTTCGGCGGACTCCACACCCGCACCCTCTCCCGGCCGGAGAAGTGCGGCCGGCTCTCTGGGTGTACGCCTCGGGGAGACTAGGAAACCCACGACACCTCCCACGATGCCGCCCACCAAGAACTTCCAGAAGCCGCTCATGACTCACCCTCTCCTTCACACTCCGCCGTAGCAGGTATGTTTCTTTATCGGCACCTGAGCCCCGAACCCTGAACCCACCCGGCGACCCACCTCATGCCCCGAGGGCGCAGGTATGTACCTTGGTCCAGGGCCGCAGGAGAGTCATCAAGACAGCCGGGTGATCTGGAGCCTCCCTTCCGCATCCTCCTCCGCAAGAATCGACCACATGGCTCCCAGGTCGGCAGTGGCCCTCATCGCAACCTGCGAGAGGATGTGATTTACCCGGGGATCGAGCACGTACTTGAGCGGCAGAGGACGACGCTCCGCGATCTGGACGGTCACCTCGCCGCCGGAATCGCGCCGCATGAAGATCGCCTCCGGCGACAGCTGCCTCAGGGGTAGCTTCTGGTCGTGGACCCGCACTGTGGTCGAAACCCCTATGCTCTTCCCGGAAAGGTCACTTGCGGGCGCCGGTGCTTCCGGTATCTCTGTGGCCGGCACGTCTGTGGCCGGCATCTCTCTGGCCGGTGCAGCCGTCTTGGCCTCGAGAACCGCCTGCCGCCTCACAAACTCCTCAAACCGGGATGTGGTCTCCTGCGCGTGGCGGGAAGCCTTCATCAGTCGATATCCATAGTACCCGACGAACGCCACCAGACAGAGCAGCACGAACGCCAAACTCACCATGAGAATCGAAGAACTCATGCTCCCTCATCCACCTCAACTGTTCTCGGTCTGCCTCTCTCCGCTAGGAATTCCCTCTGAACACGCTCGAATCCTTGTTCACCTGGTCGATAGAATACCCGGCCACGGAGGGCCTCGGGCAGATAGTCGGCGTCGACGTATCCACCGTGATTATGGGGATAGACGTAACCCTGTCCCTTTCCAAGCCGCTCGGCTCCCGCGTACCCCGCCTGCTGAATGCTCATGGGAGGAGCGAATACGCCATGCCGTTCGACCTCTCTCAGGGCTTCATCGATAGCACGATAGGATGCGTTGGACTTCGGCGCGCAACTGAGATACGTGACCGCTTGGGCGAGACCGATCCGGCACTCGGGCATACCCACGAACTCCACCACCCGTGAGGCGGCGACCGCCATCTGGAGGGCCACGGGATCAGCGTTCCCCACATCCTCCGATGCGAAGATTATCAGTCTGCGGGCGACAAAACCGGGGTCTTCACCACCGGCCAGCATGACGGCGAGGTAGTAGACGGCGGCGTCAGGATCCGAACCACGCATGCTCTTGATGAGGGCCGAGACGAAATCGTAGTGGCGATCACCGCCCTTGTCGTACGAGGCCGTCCGCTGCTGTGCCGCCAGGCCAAGCGTCTTGTCGGTCAAGACCCTCTCGCTACGAGCTGCGGCCATCCGCACTGCGGCCTCGAGAAGATTGAGGCTCCTTCTCGCGTCACCCGAGCCCAGGTCGGCGATGCTCCGCAACAGGGCTTCTCCCACCTTGACGCCGCCCTTACCCAGACCACGCACCTCATCGCCAGCCGCCTTTCGCAACAGACCGACGATTTCTTCCGCCGACAGCGGATTGAGTACGAAGAGGTCACAGCGGGAAAGTAGAGCCGGTATCACCTCGAAATAGGGGTTCTCCGTGGTGGCCCCCACCAGGGTGATGAGTCCATCCTCGACGGCGTGCAACAAGGCGTCCTGTTGGGCCTTCGAGAACCGATGTATCTCGTCGATGAAGAGAGCGGTGCCACCCGCCTCCTCTTCCATCCGATATCGCGCCCGGCGCAGTACTTCACGCACATCGGCGACCCCAGAGTCGACGGCGGAGATCTCCGCGAGGGTAAGCCCGGCATCCTCAGCCACGAGCCGGGCCACTGTGGTCTTACCCGAACCAGGAGGGCCAAAGAGGATCATTGACCGCAGAGCTCCAGAACGGAGTCGCTCAGTCAAAGCCCCTTCGGGACCCAGCAGGTGCTCCTGCCCCACCACCTCGGACAACGCGCGCGGGCGCATGCGAGCAGCGAGAGGCGCGGAGCGTTCCGCCGCCATCTCAAACCGGTCCGAGAAGAGATTTGCGGGCTCCATGTGCGTATTCTAGCAACGGCGGCGGGCTCCAACCCCCTGTGAGGCACAGCGGCCGGAGCCACACCGGACTATTGAGGTAGCCGTCCGCCTCCGGTAGAATCGCCGTGGCTCCAGGATCAAGGAGAAGCCTTTGCCCCGGCGCGTCTTGGTGGTCAACTCAACGTACGAACCCATCAACGTCTGTACGACGCGAAGGGCCATTGTGCTTCTCATGAAGCAGAAGGCCGAGATACTGGAGGCGGGCGACTCCTTCATCAGGTCCGAGAGGGCCTCCCTGCATCAGCCGCTGGTGGTGCGGCTCCTCAACTACGCGCGAGTGCCCCCCGGCGAACGCCGTCGGCTCTCGCGGCGGGCGGTGCTCACCAGAGACGGCTTCCGCTGCCAATACTGCGGCAGTGCGAAGCATCTCACGCTCGACCATGTGGTCCCGACAAGTCGGGGCGGCACCAACACCTGGGACAACGTGGTGACCTCCTGCGCCCCCTGCAACGTGCGAAAAGGCGCCCACCTCACCAGCGAGATCGGCATGGCCCTCCACCGCAAGCCACGCCCGCCCTCGCTCGCCGAGTTGCTCGTCCCTTCGGCCGGCACGGTGCCGGACAGCTGGGCGCCCTACCTGGGCTTCGCTGCCACTGCAGGCTGACGAGGCCGGCGGCGGCCGGGGCCCGTAGGCCTAAGCGGCCTCTGCTCTCCGTCTTCGTGCCGCCGCTGCTCCCACCGGTATCTCACGGGCACGAGAGAAGCCCTGCCTCTCACAAGACCTCTGCGTGCCCTCCTACCACCTTGTACCTTCCCATCCCCAGGTACTTCTCCACACGCGCCCTCCGACGTTCAGCGGAGTCGAGGCCGTCGAGTTCCTGCAGTGCCCCCTGAAAGCTCCTCAGCAGACGCCTCGCCATGAGGCGGGAGTTCCGCGCCCCCCTCCTGGGTTCGGGGATGACGCCGTCAATCACACCGAGTTCGAGCGTCTCCGCTGCGGTGAGCCGCAAGGCCTCGGCCGCCCGTGGGGCCTCGGTGGCATCCCGCCACAGGATGGCCGCACACCCCTCGGGGCTGATCACAGAGTAGACGGAGTTCTCCAGCATGTACACCCGGTCGCACAGACCGAGCGCAAGAGCCCCACCCGAACCTCCCTCGCCTATCACGAAGGCCACAGTGGGCACGTGCAGCCGGGCGAACACCCTCATGGTCTCCGCGATGGCTGCGGCTTGGCCTCCTTGCTCGGCCTCCACCCCGGGGAAAGCTCCCGGGGTATCAATGAGAGTGAGCACCGGGATCCCGAACCGAGAGGCAAGCAGGGCCAAACGCTGGGCCTTCCGGTAGCCTGACGGCTGAGGCATGCCGAAGTTCCTGAGTTGCCGCTCCTTGAGATCGTGACCCTTCTGATGCCCAATTATCATGACTGTGCGACCCTCCAGTGAGGCCAGCCCCCCTACCACGGCCTTGTCGTCGGCGGAGAGACGATCGCCACGAAGCTCGATGAACTGGGGGTCGAGGGCACCCGTGTAGTCGAGCGTCTGCGGCCTGTGCTGGTCACGGGCCAGCTGCACAGTCTTCCACGCCAGCTCGGAAGGACGCCTATTCTTGAGCTCCTCCAGGTGGTCCTCCACCCGACGAATCTCTTCCGAATAGCCGACGCCCGGCAGTGACGGCAGACTCTCGAGCTCGCGCAAACGCGCGACGAGCTTGGCCGCCTCGGCCTGGTAGCTGCGACGCATCCGGCTGAGAGGGTTCCTCATGACGGTATTCACCTCCTCGAAGCAACGTGAGCACCTGCGCGACCCTCTGACGAATCTCCCCGCGAGGCACTATCAGGTCGAGCTGGCCGTGCTCCATGTTCGACTCGGCAAGACCGAATCCCTCGGCTAGCTTCTCCTTGGTCGTCTGCTCTATTACCCGGGGACCGGCGAAACACAGAAGAGCCGCAGGCTCGGCGATGATGACGTCGGCAAGCGAAGCGAAACTGGCCAGCACCCCACCCGTGGTGGGATCGGTGAGCACACACACGAAGGGCAGCCGCCTCTCGCTGAGCATCTCGAGGGCCACGGTGGTCTTCGCCATCTGCAAGAGGGAGAGAATGCCCTCCTGCATGCGGGCACCACCCGACGCAGTACATACCACGAGTGGCAGTGAATCCTCAACTGCACGAATAACCAGGCGAGCGAACATCTCGCCCACCGCCGCGCCCATGGAACCGCCCAGAAAGCGGAAATCCATGACCCCAAGAGCCACCGGGATCCCTTCGATGCGACAGGTCCCGGCCACCAGGGCATCGGCAAGGCCGGTCTCCATCCGGGCCTCTCGCAGACGTTCCTCATATGGCTTGATGTCGAAGAAGCCGAGCGCGTCAAGCGCGTACACCTGCGCATCGAGCGCCGAGAACGTGTCCTCGTCGACCAGGGACTCGATGCGCTCCCACGAGCCAAGTGGATAGTGGTGGCCGCACTGGGGACATACCCGGAGGTTCTCACGAAGCTTCTTCTCAGACAGAGGTTTGGTGCAGTTCCGGCAGAGCTGCCCGTCGTCGGGCGCGGCGGCCTTGTCCTCCCTCACCCCGGCTGCCGGGGCACTGGGCTCGGCCGCAGGCGGGACGTGCACTGTGATGTACCTGGTCAGGCCATCCTCCCTATTCCTCGTGCGCGCCCAACAGGATGGAGGCGTTGTGGCCGCCGAATCCGAAACTGTTGGACATGGCCAGCTTCACCTCCGCCTCACGAGCGGTATTCGGCACGTAGTCGAGATCACACTCCGGATCGGAATTGGTGAGATTGATAGTGGGCGGCACCACCCCGCGCTGCAGAGTGAGTACGGTGGCGGCGGCCTCGAGCGCGCCGGCCGCCCCCAAGCAGTGGCCTATCATGCTCTTGGTGGAGGAGATGAGCACCCGGCTGGCCACCTGCTCCCCGAGGGCCCGCTTGACCGCCCGCGTCTCCATGACATCACCGAGCGGGGTGGAGGTGCCGTGGGCGTTGATGTAGTCGACCGCCTCCGGTTCCACAGCCGCTTCTCTGAGGGCGCGCCGCATGGCCCATGCCGCCGCCGCACCGGTAGGATCAGGTTCGGTGAGGTGATGGGCATCACCGCTCATGCCATAACCCAGGAACTCCGCGTAGACGGGGGCGCCGCGCCGGAGCGCATGCTCCCGCTCTTCCAGTACCAGCACCGCGGCGCCCTCCCCTATCACGAAGCCGTCTCTGTCCCTCTCGAAAGGCCGGCTGGCACCGGTCGGATCGTCGTTGCGGGCAGAGAGGGCTCTGGCGGCTGCAAACGCGCTCAAGGCGATGGGGCCCACCGGCGCCTCAGCACCGCCGGCACACATCGCCGTTGCATCACCTCTGCGCACAATCTCGAATGCATCGCCGAGGGCATGCGTGCTGGCGGCACAGGCGGTGCAGGTCGCCGACACAGGCCCTTTGAGACCCAGGGTCATCGACACGTGGGCAGAGCCCATGTTGGGGATCATCATGGGCACGAAGAACGGGCTGACACGTGTAGGGCCCCTCTCCACGAGCACCTTGGTCTGTTCATAGAAGGTGTCGAGACCGCCTATGCCCGAGCCGACGAGCGCTCCCACCGCGGTGGGATCCTCCTCCACGGGATAGCCGGAGTCCTCGAGGGCGAGTACCCCAGCTGCCACCGCATATTGCGAATAGAGATCCATCCGGCGGGCGGACCTGCGATCCATGAAGCCGGTCGGTTCGAATCCCTCGATCTCGGCGGCAATTCTCACCGGGTACCCCTCAGTGTCAAAACGGGTGATGTGCCTGACCCCCGACCGGCCCACCACGAGGGCCTTGAAGAACGCCTCCTTGCCCACTCCCACCGGAGACACGACTCCCACGCCGGTGACCACCACGCGCTTCATTGTCTCGCACCCGGGCGAATGTCTCACGATACTCGTCCTCCTCCACAACTCCTCAGCGCACCGACTACATACCGAGCCCGCCATCCACCGGCAGCACCACTCCGGTGATGAAGCGCGCAGCATCGGAGGCTAGGAAGGTAACGGCCCACGCCACATCGCGCGGAGCACCGAGCATGGCGAGCGGTGTCCCTGCAAGGATAGCCTGTCTCGCCTCGTCGGCAAGAGCCTCTGTCATCTCCGTCTGGATGTAGCCGGGGGCAACAGCGTTCACTCGCACGTTGCGAGGGCCCAGCTCCCGGGCCAGGCTCTTCGTGAGGCCGACCAGACCGGCCTTCGACGCCGCGTAGTTGGCCTGGCCCGCGTTGCCGCGAAGGCCCACCACGCTCGCCACATTGATGATGCTCCCACTCCGCCGCTTCATCATGCCTCTGGCAACGGCTCTCGCCGCAAGAAACGCTCCCTTGAGGTTGACGGCGACCACAGATTCCCAGTCGGCTTCGGACATACGCACGAGAAGACCGTCGCGCGTGATGCCCGCGTTGTTGACCAGGATGTCGACGGGGCCGAGGGTCGATTCGGCCGTCGCCACGATACTCTGCACGTCGCTCTCGCTGGTGACATCGGCCGGAACGAACACCGCACTCCCTCCAGCCTCCTCTATGCCCCGCGCCACCGCAGCACCCTTTTCGGCGGCACCGGGAAGGTCGCTCACCACCGCGAGGGCTCCTCTCCGAGCCAAGTGCTCCACAATCTCCTTCCCGATGCCCCCTGCCGAGCCGGTCACCACAGCCACGCGGCCGGCGAGGCCCATGCCACCATCCATCGTCATCCCGCCCTTCCTCCACAGCGCTCAATTGCTCGGCCGAGCCCTGAGTCTGACTCAGTATCGACCACCGGGATTCCTTTGACCGTCTTGCGGACAAGACCGGACAGTACCCTGCCCGGCCCAATCTCGACGGCGAACTGTGGAGGGGCGGCGGTCGTGCCCTCCCGCCGTGGCGGGCTCACGGCTCCTTCCGGTCCACCATCTTCCGCCGCAGACATGTCGATCGAACCACCGGTGAGTTGACTGATGGCTTGAGCGAAACGTACGGGTGCGGTGACCTGGCGCACCAGCATGGGAACGATCTCGTCCACCCGGGGGAACGACAGCTCGGTGGAAGAGTAGAAGCACGGGTCCACCGACGCCGCCGGCTTCACCTTCCTGAGTGCACGCTGCACCTCCTTGGCGGCCTCGGCCATGAGCGGGGAGTGAAACGCTCCCGCCACCTGAAGCCGGACGACCTTCTTGGCCCCTCGGCGTGTGCACTCGGCCTCAGCCTCCTCCAAGGCGGATAGCGCGCCGGAGATCACCACCTGTCCGGGACTGTTGAAGTTGGCGGGCCACACCCCGGGCACATTCTCACACGCGGCCTGCACCAAGGTGTCCGCCAAACCCAGAACGGCCGTCATCGCTCCCGGGTTCTCGAGAGAACACCGGCGCATGGCCTCTCCGCGGCGAACCACGACGTCAAGCGCGTCGCTGAAGGTCAGATGACCACAGGCCACCAGACCGGAGTAGTCTCCCAGGGAGTGCCCCACGACCACCCATGAGCGGATCGAGGCCGCAGCCGTCTCCGGCCCGTCCGTGCTGCATGCAGCCTGCAGCACCCGCCACGCAGCGACGCTCGCCACAAACACGGCGACCTGCGCGCGATCGGTGCGTGTGAGTTCCTCAGGAGGGCCTTCGGAACACAAACGACGCACATCGTAGCCAACCGCCTCGGAAGCCTCCTCGTACACCGCGGCCGCCGCCGGGAAGCCTTCCCACAGGTGTCGGCCCATACCGACACCCTGGCTGCCCTGTCCTGGAAACATGCCGAGTATCTTCATGTCAGCCCGGCTCCCTCACTCGACTCCGACATCTCCGCCTTGCCTCCTCCCCGGTCACTCGGCCGACCGCCTGCGATGCCCCTGTCCGTCGCCGCCCACGAGAGAAGGCACGAACCCCACGTGAGGCCGGCGCCGAACCCCATGAGGAGCACGAGATTCCCCGGGTTGAGCACCCCCGCAGAACGGGCCTCCTGCAGACACAGCGGAATCGACGCGCACGAAGTGTTGCCATACCGTTCGAGGTTGGTCCACACGCGTTCCCTGAGGATGCCAAGTGTCTTTGCCGCACTCTCGATAATGCGAAGGTTGGCCTGGTGCGGAACGAGAAGGTCGACGTCTTCAACAGCGTGCCCTGCACGCGCAAGTACCCTGCCAGCGCTGTCGGGAACCACCCTGGTGGCGAAGCGGTAGACTTCCCGCCCCTCCATCTTGAGGAAGTGGGCCCGCTCATCGACGGTCTCGTGGCTGGCCGGCAGACGGGAGCCACCGGCGGGAATGCTGAGCAGGTCGGCACCAGAGCCGTCGTTTCCCAAGTCAAAGCCGAGAATACGTTCCGGAGTGTGAGTGGCCGAGACGACCACTGCACCCGCCGCGTCGCCGAAGAGAACTGCCGTGCTCCTGTCAGACCAATCGAGCAGGTGGGATATGACTTCCGCCCCTACCAGAAGAACATGGTCGGCCATGCCCGATTCGACAAACGCGGAGGCGACGGACAATCCGTAGACGAAGCCGGTGCACCCTGCCGAAAGGTCAAACGCTCCCGCGTTCACCGCCCCCACCGCGTGAGCCACACGAGATGCCGTGGCCGGCATGATGTGATCGGGCGAGATGCTGGCTACCACAACGAGCCTCACCTGGGAGGGAAGGACCCCGGCGTCATCAAGAGCCGCGGCCGCCGCCCGCGCACCCAAGTCCGAGGCAGCAGTCAGCTCATCGGCGATGTGCCTTTGCCGTATACCCGTCCTCTGCCTGATCCAGGCGTCGGATGTATCGAGTCCAAGCGCCAAGTCGTCGTTCGTGACCACAGCCTCTGGTACGTAGGTACCGATACCCGATATGGCCGAGCCTCGAGGTTTCACTGAGCCGGCCCGGTGTTCGAGATGGGCTGAAGCCGGGCAGGCACGATCACGGCCGATCGACAACCGCAAATGTCAAGAGAGCCGTGCAGGCGACTTCATCACCTACATAGGCTCGCCCCTCGCCCTTGCCCACCGCTCCACGCGAACGCGTGAGCGAAACCTCCAAGCGCAGGATGTCACCGGGCACGACATTCCTGCGAAAGCGGGCCTTCTCCACACCACCGAACAGGGCGAGCTTCCCCTTGTTCTCGCCGAGTGACAGCACCGCGACCGCCCCCGCCTGCGCCAAGGCCTCAATCTGGAGCACACCGGGCATGACCGGGTATCCGGGAAAATGGCCACGAAAGAAATCCTCCCCGCCCGTCACGTGCTTCTCGGCAGTCACTCGGACACCGGGGTCGAGGTACGTCACGACGTCGAGCAGGAGAAAGGGCTCTCGGTGAGGGATGATCGCCTCTATGTCCGCCCTCTGCAACATGCACATATCCCCGTCGGCCTCTTGGCCCACACTTCAGTGGATTCGCCCGGGGCAAGGATGGAGAATGCGTCCCCGGAGTGAGGTAGTATTGTGGCCCATGAGCCCGTCGTTTTCAACCCGCCACGAAGGCTCGGCCCCTTGCAGCTGCAGCTGTCTCTGACTCTGGCCGACGATCTGTACGAATCGTTGCTTCTGGAGGGCGAACCCTTCGCTCACGAAGACGCCGCCCGCCACATACTCGCGCTTCAGCGTGCGCCGGCGGATCTCTGTGGACAGATCATGCGCTCACTGGTTGCCGAAGACCCCCGTTTCTCCTGGCACGAGGGTGGGCGCATCGGTTTGGCAGAGTGGTCGGCGAAGGACCCCGATCTCGCAGAGGTCTCCTTCGTTGTGGTCGACCTGGAAACCACCGGCTCGCGCCCCGGCCCCTGCAAGATCACAGAGATAGGAGCGGTCAGGATAGAAGACTTGGGAGTCTCCGCCTCCTTTCATTCTCTGATCAACCCACGGCGCCCCATACCACCTGCCATTACCAAGCTCACCGGCATCACTTCAGACATGGTTCGTGAAGCTCCTCCCATCGAGCATGTCCTTCCCGGCTTCCTGAGCTTCGCGGAGGGGGCGATCGTGGTCGCCCACAACGCACCATTCGACCTCGCCTTCCTCAACTACGAGTTGGGCCGAACACGGGGAAGGCGTATAGGCGAAGGTGCATTCGACACCGTCAGGATGTCACGACGCCTGGCCCCCGGCCTCCCCAACCATCGCCTTGGCACTGTCGCCGGTGCATTCGGCTTCCCCGGCGTCACCTTCCACCGCGCCTTGGCAGACGCCGAAGCCACAGCACACGTGTTCCTGGCGCTGATCGGCCGTCTGCAGGAGCGCGACATCACCACACTCCAGGCTGCACGGGCCTTCATCAATCCCAGCCCCAGCATGCGTCTGCGCCAATTGGTGAGCGGCGACATCCCCCGCCGCCCGGGCACCTATCGTTTTGTGGGCAAAGACGGCACCGTCTTATACGTGGGCAAGGCCGATCAACTCCGCAACCGCATCCGGTCGTACTTCGTCCCCAGCGCCGCGCACTCCCGGCGCATTCGCCAGGCTCTGCGCCACGCTGAGTCGGTGGTCTGGGAAGAGGCCGACACTCCCCTCGAGGCCGTCGTCCGCGAGCAGGAGCAGATCCTCGAGTACCGGCCGGCCGGTAATGTTCGTGGCCGCCGGCCCGAATCCTACGTATACCTGAAAGCGCTGGCCTCGGCCGGCACTCTACGGCTGCAAACGAGCCGCCGTCCCGGTCCCACCCCCGCCGGCAAAGGAGGGGCCGCACACGTCGGCGCACCCGGCACCGTGACGCTCGGCCCTTTCCGCGGCCCCGCGAGGGTCAAGAACGCGGTTGACCTCTTGCGCCGCTGCTATCCTCTTGCCCGCTGTACCCGCACCACTGCACCCAACAGCTGCATCTATCTACACACCGGCCGCTGCCTCGCACCCTGCAACGGCGATCCGAAGGCTACCGAGCGCCACAATCACCTGGTCGCCGACCTCCTCGCCTGGGTGGCCGGCTCCTCGACCGCTCACACAGTCGACCCACTCGCCGAGGGACAGGCTTCTATGCACCGACTGTCCCGGGCACTCCGGTTCGAAGAGGCAGAGCGCGTGCGGGCGGCCATCGACGACTTGGCTGCGCTCCAGAAGTCGTATCAAGCCCTCGCCGAGGCTGCGGAGATACATTTCGCAGCGCTCTTCCCGCTCAGAGCAAGCGCCAGCTCGCAGCCGGAATACATCCGCGTCAATATCGTCTGGGGGGGAGTGCTCCTTCGAGCATTCACCGTCTCAGCGGCGACGGCACCGCTCGAGGTCGGCCGCGCAGTACGCGGCCTCCCACCGGCCCGCCGCCCCGGCCCTTTCCTGTCCGTGGCTCCCGAAGAGGTGGACACCCTTCTCGCAGTGAGACGCTGGACGCTCGACTCACCAGGCTGCGACATCATCCACTCACCCCAGCCGGAGGAAGCGGAGGCAACCCGGAGAGAGTGGGCGAGTGCCGTGGTCAGACGCTCACTCGAGCTGCTCACCGGTCACGCCTGAAGGTGCTCGAGGCCGTCGGCTCTGCCGTGGCCTCACACTGATACGTGACTCAGACCGAGGCTACTTCCCTCTGCGGCACTTGATGCCCACGCGCCCTCATCACCGTAAGGAGGAGACTACGATCGATCTTGCCTTTGTAAATGGGGATACCCTCTTCCAGGCAGAACTGTACCAGGCCGCGTATCTCCCACCCGAACTCTCTCGCCAGTTCCTCGGGAGTGAAGTGCTGGGCCATCACTTCTCCTTTCAGGGCAGTTCGCCGCTCTCTACCAGAAGATGCAAAGGCCCGGCAGCACAGGAGCAGCCGGGCCCTAGACGGAAGTCTCGTTGTGGGCAAGCACATTCATACTACCTAGATTGTAACCCCAATGCCGCGCACGGGCAACATCCTCCTCGTAGACGTCCCCCCCCGAACACTCCAAGCCCAAGACACTGCCCCTACGGTTCCAGCAACTCCTCCCCGAAGACCACGCACTCGGCCTCCTCTCCCTTCTTTCGCCCCCCGCCGTCCACAGGGATGAAGACGAGAGCGTTGGCTCGAGCCATGGTGGTGAGCACTCCGGACCCCTGCCCGCCCGCCGAGTATGCGCGGAGGCCTTCTCCCTCGCGCCGGACAATCACACGGAGCACTCGCGTGCGGTCCCCCTGGTTGACGAAGTCCTCCGCGAGCACCGCCCGCCTCACCGGGCGGACGACGCGAGCGTGACCCATCATGCGCAGCAGAGCGGGGCGGATGAACAGCTCGAAAGAGATCATCGCCGCACCCGGATTGCCCGGTACCCCGAACACGAGAGTCCTCCCGCGCACCCCGAAAGCGAGGGGCCTCCCAGGCTTCATCGCGACGCCCCACAACCGCCGCTCCACCCCCAGCTCCTCCTGAGCCTCTTTGACGAAGTCGAACTCACCCACCGACACGCCCCCGGACGTGATCAGCACATCGTAGCTGAGCCCTTGGCGCATGGCGGCCAAGGTCTTCTCGAAGTCGTCGGCGGCAATGCCGAGGCGATCGGCCGAGATGCCGAGTTCCCGGCACTGGGCAAGGGCAGTGTAACTGTTGGAGTCAAAGATCTGCCCCGGAGCCGGCCGGCCTCCCGGCTCCACGAGCTCGCTCCCGGTCGCGAGCACGGCCACGCGGGGAAAGCGATGCACCCACACTTCTTGCCGGCCCATGCTAGCCGCCACCCCCATCTGCGCGGGGCCCATTCGTTCGCCCGCCGAGATGACGACATCTCCGGCGTGGAGATCCTCACCGGCAGGGCGGACGTGTGTGCCGGGCCGAAGTGGACTGGCCACTCTCAGGTAGCCCTCGCCCTCCTCCACCTCCTCCCAGGGGACTACCGCATCCGCTCCAGAAGGAAGTGGAGCTCCGGTCATGATCTTCGCCGCCTCCCCCGGACCGATGACACGATTGGACACATCGCCCGCAGCGATGACCTCCACCACGTTCAACAGGGCGGGAGACCCAGGAGACGCCGGCTCTGTGTCTTCGGCTCTCAGCGCATAGCCGTCCATGGCTGAGTTGTCGAAGGGTGGCACATCTGCGCCGGCGCTGATGTCTCTCGTCGCAACGTGACCCACGGCGTCAATGAGCGGGAGCTTTACTTCGGGCAAAGGGAAGCACTCACGAAGCACCAGTCTCCTTGCCTCTTCAATACTTACCATTCGGGCACCCTCCACATGTACGAGCCCTGGTGGGACGGCCACACCTGCCTTCACACCCATATTCGCACGCCGGAGGCACTCCGGGATGACGCTCCGCAATGCCACCGGTTTGCTAAAGAGCACTTGGACCGCCTAGAATCTCCTCGAAGACTCGGGGAGACACGATGCAGATCCTGATACGCAGCCGCTTGGCCGACCGCGTGTGGCGCTGGCGGAAACTAACATACACTCTCAGCGCCAGCCTGGCCATTCTCGGCGTTGTGATGACATTCCTGTCGATCTCCGCCCCCGCCCTGGTGGTCGAATCGGTGCATGACCCCACGTTCTTCGACGGCCAGCGGGCCTTCTGGGCGGCAGAAGAATTTGCCCGCCTGTATCCCGAGCGCTCCATCGGTTCCACGGAAGCGCAAGGTGCCGCCGCGTGGTGCGAAGACCGGCTGGGGACGCTCGACATTCCCTACGAGAGCGATCGTTTCCCGATTCCGTTTGGAGACAGGCTCATCGAGGTGACCAACATCCAGGTCGTGTTACCGGGCCCCAGCAGCGAGACCGTTTTGGTGACCGCCCCACGCAACCCCGAGGCATCCAGCGGCCTCTCCGCCATCGCCGGCGCCACCGGCACAGCAATGATCATCGACTTGGCCCAAGTCTTCTCCACTCGCCCCCACGACAAGACCATCGTCTTTCTGTCCACCGAAGAAGGCGGCTTCGGTGGTCTTGGAGTAACGCACTTCTTGCGCTCCTACCCGCGGGCCGACGACATCACCGTGGTCATATCGCTGCAGGGCCTGGGTTATGAGTTGCGCGACACCCTCACCGGCGCCATCACCGGTCCGGGTATGGCCACTCCCGGCTGGCTTGTGGAATTGACCTCCCGCGTGCTTGCCGACTCCAAGCTCTCTATGAACCTGCCCAGCTTCGAGCAACAGATAGCCGACCAAGCGCTGAGGATCTACTCGGGGGAACAGGTGGCGGGCCTTCGCGCCAAGAAGGCCTCCATCATGATTCACGACGTAGGGGAGGGTACAGTCCGTCCGGCAGGGCTCGCCACCCAGGGAGCCGCCATAGAAAGGCTCCTCTTGTCTCTCGACCAAGGGGGCCGCCTTCCCAGTGACCCCGGCACCGCAATGGTGCTCTCCTCGGGTCGTTATGTCACGAGCCGCACTCTCGCCATCTTCGGCTTCCTGCTTCTCGCACCCGCCTTGGCCATGGCCCTCACCTGGCTGGCCGTCAACCGCCTGTCGCCGGCTGGCTGGCTGCGCCACCTGGGAAACATGGCCTCCTTCGTGCTGCCCCTCGGCGTCTTGTCGCTGCTGGTCTGGACGGCGGCACGCATCGGGCTGCTTCCTAGATATCAATTCCAGGCCGTCCAGTTGGGGCCCACCGCGGTGCGCCCCAACTGGATCGCAGTCGGTGTCATCGTCATCGTGGGACTCAGCCTCTTCGTCCTCTCCCGCCATCTCTTCGGGTACCTCCGGCCCAGGGAGCCCCGTATGGTGACAGAGATCGCCAAGCTGAGTTCGGGTCTGCTGCTTCTTGTCGTCGGCCTTGTTCTGCTCAACGCGGGTTCTGTGTTCTCGGTCATCAATGCGCTCACCATCGCCTGGATATGGCCTCTCACCACCTGCTTCCGCGAGCTACGCAATCCGGTCCTTCACTGGTGGCCCCAGCCGCGCTCGAACACCCTGCTCCTGCTCATGGGACTCACCGCCCCACTGCTCCTCTACGTCTACCTGGTGATCAACACAGGAACGAACTTCTTCACCGGGTGGTGGTTCCTCACCCTGCAGATGGTCTCCGGAGCCTACGGCGTGTCCGGACCGACGGCGGTGGTGTTCCTTATGGCGAGCTTCCTGCTGCTCCTGGGAGTCAAACGGTTGGAGCTCCTTCCCTTGGAGTCCCTTGAACAACGCGACGAAAGCTCGCTCGTCTCCCTGCCGCCTCCGCGGGTACGAAAGGTCGCCAAACCTACCGTGGACCGACAGACCGACTGAGGCCGTCCGCACAGAGGTGGGAATTCTCGAACGCGGCCCTGGCCTCCTGGATAACCTTACCCTGCCAATCGTCACCCTGGTCGGGTCGGAGATGAAGGAGGAGCAGCTCGCCTACCCCGGCCTCCCAGGCCAACCGCCCGGCTTCGTTCCCGCTTGAGTGAGAGGTGGGATTGGCTTCGGGGAGTGGCGACCACGCCTCATGAAGTAGCACCTCAACCCCGGCCACAAAGTCCACTGTCGACGGCGCGAACACGGCATCGGTCACAAACCCCACAGCGTCCCCTATCCTCACGCTGAGGGAGGATCCGGGGTGCATCTGCTCAAGCACCCGGATCTCCAGACCTGCCACCTCTTCCGGATTACCGTTACCGGACGCAAGCGTGTGCAGCTCCGGCGCTCGGCGAGACTGAGCCAGAGTGTGCGGGAAGAAGGGTGGGCCCACCACGCGATCCAAGACGTCCTCTCCCCACATCTCCACGTGGAGCTCAGGGAGGTAGACGGTGATGGGTCCGCTTCCCGGCAATGCGGAAAGGTACGAGAGACCTACCGTATGATCGAGATGCAGATGGGTAAGAATGATGTGGATGGCTCCGTCTCCCTCGGGAAGCAGGTGACTGAATGAAGGCTCAAGAAGCCTGCCCACACCAGTTCCCGCGTCGAGCAGCAAGAGATCGTGGGCGCTTCGCACAGCCACGCACGTGGTATGCCGTCCCCGAGTGGGAATCCAACCCCCTGACCCAAGCACTACAAGCTCCATGTCGACTCCTTCAACCGCGGTGACCCCGCCGTCGACGACCGCGCGCCCACAGCGAACGGCCCGACACCGGGTGAAGCTGCGTCACCTCCCTGCCGATACTACCGTTGAACCACACAAAGGATCCGGCCCGGGCCGATCCGCTTCCACAGGCACAGAGGGAACCGGGAGAAGCATGCAGCAAGCGGCACCGCACCCGAAACAGCCGTCCCACCCGAAGGAACCGCTGCGCCCAGAAGGATCGCCGCGCCCCGAGAGTGAGGATACCCGGCCGCCCACAAGGCCGCGGCTGCTCTTTGCCGGGGGGCCCATCGTCTCCCGGGCACGAGCAGCACTCGCCGCCAAGCTACTCGGCGTACTCATGTTCGTCCTGTACGTCGCGCTCTTCCCATTGTCTGAGTTTTCCATGCTCCTGGGGATGTTCTCACTGCTCTTATTGTCGGTGGGAGTGGACTACTGGGCATATCGAGCGGTCAACCGGCTCTTTCTCAGGCTCCTCGATCGAAGGCAGGCGGTGCACGCGGAACGCGCCACCAACGAACCCGACTCCTCCGACCCCGCTTCACTGGGCGACCGGAGCGGGATCCCCCTCACCCCCGGCACCAAGCTCAGTCTTGAGCAGCTGGTAGACGAGCTGTCTGAAGGGCTCAACCGCGGTGAGGGGACCAGCCTCTCCGGGGCACGGAACGATCTCTACCGCCTGCGCGGGCTCAACAACCAACTCATCAAGCTGAGCGAAATGGCTCAGGAACTGAACGCCGCCCTTCCTTACCGGGAAACCAAGACACGAGCCCTGGAATCATGCAGGCAGCTCCTGTCGGCTGATCTCGTCGCTCTCGTATCCGAACACGGTAGGGAATTCAGTCTCGAGGGGGTTGCCGGCGGCGAGGAATCGGAGGTCAACCTCAGTTGCTGCAGCTACTACTCGAGCTGCTCCGTACGGACCGCGTTCAGAGAGGTTGAGCAAACACGCGCTTCGGGGGGCCAATGTGGTTGCTTCCCACCCTCCATGAGGGCACGTCTCGCACTGCCCTTCCGCACAGACGATGAGCGTATCTTCGCACTGTTGGCGGCCGCCGCCCATCCTCAGTCCTTTGACAACTTGAACGATGTGGTGATCAACACACTCGTGTCCCACGTGCAGACCGCTCTTTCGACTGCCCTGAAGTACGATACGATAAGGCGCGAAGTGGCGACCGACCCCCTCACCAACCTTTACAACCGCCGCTTCTTCGAGAAGAGGGCGGAGGAGGAGATCGAGCGCAGCCTGAGGCACCAGCAACCGGTGACACTCCTCATGCTGGACGTCGACCACTTCAAGAGCGTGAACGACACCTACGGACACCAAACGGGCGACAAGGTGCTTCAAGCGGTCGCGGGCTTCCTGGCCGGGGGAGTCAGGAAGAGCGACATCTGCGGCCGGTACGGTGGAGAGGAGTTCGTTCTTCTCCTTCCGGCCACTCCGGGCCGCAATGCCATGTTCCTCGCCGACAGACTGAGAACCGGGCTCTCCGAGGTCATGTATACCGGTCTCGGTCTACCTTCCGACCGGAACGTGACCGTCAGTGGCGGCCTGGCCACCTGCCCTCGCGACGGCATCAGTCTGGAGGAGCTGATCGCCCGGGCAGACGAAGCCCTCTACGAGGCCAAGCGACGCGGCCGGAACCAGATAGTCCGCGCCGCCATCGCGGGCACCCCCGATGCCACCCCCACCGGGCAGGTTAGGACATCCAGCGAACCCTGCCGCTAGTGCGTTCGGCCGTCCCGTGCACCGCAGTCCCAGCCGGACACCACGGGCGGAATCAGCAGGCGCGTTTTGTGGCTCCTGATGCTAAGATTATCTAGGGGTTTTCTACAGAAGGGGTGTCGGCCATGCGGACAACCGTGAATGCAGTGGAGAACGATCTTCGACGCATCCTCCGTGGCGATGTGGAGTTCGATGAGCTATCGAGACACCTCTACGCCACCGACGCAGGCATCTACCAGGTGGAGCCGATGGGAGTCGTGGCTCCCTTCGACCAGGAAGATGTCGTCCGTCTCGTCGAATACGCTGCCACTCACCAGATACCACTGGTGCCAAGAGGTGCCGGGTCGGGGCTGGCCGGTGCTGCCATCGGCCGGGGGCTCATTGTCGACTTTCCCCGGCACATGAACCGGATCCTGGAGTTCGCAGATGACGGCTCCTGGGTACGTGTCGAGCCGGGGCTGGTAATGGGATTGCTCAACAAGAAGGCCAAAGCCTACGGCAGGTTCTTTGCCCCCAATCCTTCCAGCGAGAATTACTGCTCCCTGGGGGGCATGATGGGCTGCAATTCCTCCGGTTCGCGCTCTGTTGCCTACGGCGACACCAAAGACCACGTTCTGGGCGCCACCATAGTGCTGCATGGAGGCGAGGTCTTTCAGGGTACAGCTGTCTCCGCGAACGGTGGTCTGGAGCAGTTGCTCGCCGGCTCTGGTGGTGCTACGCGGGCCCTGAAGGAGATACTCCCACTCCTCCGCGACAAACAGGACGTCATCCGGGCGGCGCAACCTCGGGTGATGAAGAACGCCTCTGGATATCGAGTGGAGACGGTCTTTGACGACGAAGGTTTAGTGCATCCTCATAGGCTTTTCATAGGCGCGGAGGGAACACTCGGGTTGATCACCGAGGCCACGCTCAACCTGGTCCCCCTGCCGGGAAAACGGGCAATCGCCATGGCCTACTTCCCCACTGTGTTCGCGGCCGGCGAAGCTGTCTTCCCCATTCTGGGGCAGAAGCCCACTTCCCTGGAGATCATGGACTCCAACTTCCTCACCTTCGTCCGGAAGAATGACCCCGTCGTCAATGACCTTCTGCCGACGGACGCCGACACCGCCCTTCTCGTCGAGTTCGAGGCACAAGATTCCTCTGAACTCGACGAGAAACTCTCATCGCTCGAGTCCTTGCTTGCGGGAGGATCAGCACTTTCGGTGAAAAGAGCACTCGATCCCGGCGAGCAGGCACTACTCTGGAGGGTGCGCAAGACGGCCCTGCCCCTCATGCAGAAGCTGCCCGGACCGGAGCGTATCGTTGAGTTCGTCGAGGATGTCACCGTGCACCCGGATACGTTGGCCACCTATATGAGCGGACTCGCCGAGATACTGGGTAAACACGGTGCCGACAGCATCATGTACGGCCACGCCGGCGACGGCAATATCCATACCCGGCCTCGTCTGGACATGAAGAAGCAGAGCGATCTTGACAAGATGCAGCGCATCATGGATGAGGTCATGGCCTTCGTAAAGGAGATCAAGGGCACACCCTCGGGTGAGCATGGAGACGGACTCATGCGCTCCCGCTACATCCGGGAGTTCTACGGTGACGAAGTCTACGACATCTTCAGACAGACGAAGACGGTGTTCGACCCGAACGGCATCTTCAACCCGGGCAAGAAGGTCATCAGTGAATCCGAGACGGGTGGCCTTGCCACCAACCTCCGTTACGGGCCGAACTACCGCACCTACGACCAGCCCACTCTCCTTCAATTCCCCAACGGTGAATACGAAACCGAGATCGAGAAGTGTCACGGCTGTGCCGAGTGCAAGAGCCTGGTGAACACCTCCATGTGCCCCACCTACAAGGCCACCACTCGCGAACATGCTTCCCCTCGTGCGAAGGCCAACCTCCTGCGCAACATCATCCAGGGCAATCTCCATCCCTATGACACCTACACGCAGGCCGCGGTTCGCGAGATCGAGGACTACTGCATCGAGTGTGGCATGTGCCACGTAGAGTGCCCCTCCAACGTGAACATCCCCAAGTTGATGCTCGAGGCAAAGAGCCGTTACCAAGCGGCACACCGCCCCAAGCCGGTGGAGATGTTCTTCGGCCATGCAGGCGCGCTCTACAAGGTGGGCCGCTTCGTGGCCCCCGTTGCCAATTTCGCTCTCGATCAGAAGCCGCTGAGAACCGTCGCGGAGAAGACCGTGGGGCTCGACCGGCGACGGCAGTTGCCTGCCTTCCACACCAAGACCTTCGGCCAGAAGGTAGGCCGCCCCACTCCAATTGCAGAGGCCGCTCTCAAACCGACCGAGGCCCCCGGCTCCGTGGTCGCCTTCTTCACCGAAGTGTACGCCGACTACAATGATCCCGAACTCGGTGCCATCATGATGCGCCTGCTCGAAGAGCACGGGGTGCGAGTAGTCCATCCCCCGCAGAAGTTCAGCGGAATACTCGACATGGCCTATGGCTTCGCCGACCGCGCCCGCGCGACGGCCGCCTTCAACGTGAACAGCGTCCTACCCTATGTGGAGAGCGGAGCCCTGGTAGTGAGCGGAGAACCTACCGCCACCTTCGCTTTCAAGGTCCATTACGCCGACTACCTCGACGATCCGGCCTGCGAGACCGTGGCCAAGGCCACTCGTGATCTCGGCGAGTTCCTGGCCGAATGGAGACAGAGCCATCCCGAGCAGGCGCCGGCTCCCTCATCCACCGGCCTCACCCTCGCCTACCACGCACCCTGCCACCTCAAGACGCAAAAGGCAGAACTCTCCTTCCCCGACCTTCTCCGAGAGATTCCCGACGTACAGATCATCTCGCTCGATTCCGGGTGCTGCGGCATGGCCGGCACCTTCGGCACCAAGGCAGGCAGCTTCGAGTTCTCCATGCGTACGGGGCAGCCACTCTTCGAAAGGGTCGGCGAGGTAAAACCGGACCTCGTTCTCTCCGAATGCAGTTCGTGCCGCATGCAGATCGAGCAGGCCACCGGGGTTCGCACGGCACACCCCGCTGAGCTACTGCTGCACCTCTATGGCGCCCGAGAGGGGCAGCGTCCGTTCGCCACATGAAGCTTGACGTGCCGTGGGGCCGGGGGCACATCACCGTCGAGTGCCCGCCGGACCTCGAAGCGACTGTCGTCCGGCGGCCCGCCGGGGGCGGGCCGCCGGACGGTGTGTCTCCTGACGCCTTGCTCACTGATGCACTCGCGTCCCCGGAGAACTCCCCCGCTCTCCACTCCTTCTTGCGCGAATACGGCGAGAAGCTCACCGTCGTCGTCAACGACGCCACTCGGCCCACGCCGACGGCTCACCTCCTCGCTTGCCTGCGACGCCTCCATCCAAACCTACTGGGTCCGCAGTCGCGCGGCCAACGAGTGATGATTGCGACCGGTGCCCATGGGGCCGGGGGCAGGGAAGACCTTGCACACATGTTGGGGCCACTCCTCGCCGACGTCCCCGCCTCCATCATCCTCTGGCACGATGCGTCCAATCCGGCCGCTCACGACTACCTGGGGACCACGACGAGGGGCACCCCGGTGCACCTGGACCAGGCTGTCACCCGTGCGTCCGGTCTTCTCGTCATCAACTCCGTTGAGCCACATTACTTCGCCGGATACACGGGGGGGAGAAAGTCACTGGTCCCCGGCTGCGCCGGAGAAGGCACCATATCGACCAATCACCGGCATGCCCTTCACCCCGCTGCCGTGGCGCTTCGCCTCGAGGGGAATCCGGTGCACGAGGACCTCGAAGAAGCGGTCGGTCTGCTCGGTCACTTGCCCACCTTCTCTGTGCAGGTGGTTCTTGGAGACGGCCACCGCATCGTCTCTGCTCACGCCGGTGATCTCGGCTCCACCTTCCGAGCCGCCACCGCAGCGGCCGACCGTGAGTGTGTGGTCGAATTGTCCGAGCCTTTCGACGTGGTGGTTGCGGCCGTTCCCCACCCCATGGACTACAACCTCTACCAAGCGCAGAAGGGCATCGACAACGGTGCTCTCGCCGTCAAAGACTCCGGCACACTCATCCTGGTGAGTACGTGCCGCCACGGAGTCGGCGGCGAGGCCTTCTTCCGTGTCCTTTCCTCAGCAGCCAACCCCGGGTCGGCGCTCGAACACATTCAGCAGTGTTGGGTTCTTGGATACCACAAGGCTGCGAGAGTGGCTCAAGTGGCGAAGCGAGTGCGCCTCTGGGGCGTCACCGAACTCGAGCCTTCGACCTTGGCGGCAGCGTTTCTGCAACCGTTTGCGAGTCTTGATTCCGCCCTCGCCGCCGCGAGAGACCTGAGCGGACCAGGAGCCCGGGTGCTTTTCCTTCTCGATGCCGCCCTTACCGTTCCGCGAGTGGCTGTGGGGGAGAACCACCGGGCATAAGGCGGCACGCGGCGACGGTCTCACAGGTATGGTACGCGTCGATGAAGCTCCGGCTTTCCCCCGCGTACATCCACTGCAGTATCATCCCCTCCATGAGCGCCACAAGCATCGAGCCCTCAGCCCCGGCGTCGACGGAGGCGAATTCTCCCGCCGTGATCCCGTCGTCAATCGTGCGCTCGATGTAAGTGAGGTGCGTCTGGTAGATGACGCGCGTGTACTCGGATATCTCCTTCTCGCGCGGAGCTTCCGCCAAGAACTCTATCAGCAAGCCATAGTACTGCTTGGTGCGCTTCTCACTGCCGAAGAGGTTCTTGAGGTTGAGTTTGAGTCGCTCCCAGGCCGGCAAGTCGCGCCGGTACACCGCATCTAGATCGTCGCGGAGCCGGCTGAGCATGCTGTCGAGGACGGCGAGAAAGAGGGCGTCTTTCTTCGCAAAGTAGTAGGAGACGAGACCTTTGCTCACCCCCACTTCCGCCGCTACTTGGGCGAGGGTGGTATGACTGTACCCATGGCGCACGATAAGGCGGCGCGCTGCGCGCACTATCTGCTGCCGCCGTTCTTCTTCGGACACCCTGGCTCGCCCCATCACTCCCCCATATGTACCGACAGCGGGCGGTCTTCGTCCGTTCTCGGCGAAGACCGCCCGCCATACTCTTCCGCCGGCCGTGGGCCTTCGCGCCACGGCGTTCGAGGCACAGCTACTTCTTCAACTCTTCCCACTTGTAGTCGATCATCTCGACCAGGATGCCATTGGTCTGCTTCGGGTGCACGAAGCTGTACTGACAATCGCGGAAGGGAATGAGCTCACCGTACTCGCCGAACTTGATGATCTGGTAGCCCTTCTCCTTGAGATCCTCAACGGCTTCAGGCGTGCTATCAACGTTGAAGCCGATGATGTTGACACTCTCCCCGTGGCGCTCGATCCACTTGGCCACGTCGCCGGTGCCGTCCATGTCCTCCATGAGCTCGAAACCGACATCGCCGATCCAGTACCGGGCGACACGGATCTTCGAGGGGGCATCTTCGTACGGATCGTCCGGACCTTCCTTGCCAAGAATCGGTTCCCACATCTTCTTGGCGGCTTCCAAGTCCTTGACGCACATGCAAATGTGGTCGATCTTATTGACTTTGGGCACTGTAAACCCTCCCTGACCAGACAACACTCCTCGTCCGCCCTGAGGCGCAGGTGGAGAGCCGGCCTGGATACTTGCGTTGCGGCCGGCCGCTCGTCTCACGAGCGGCCGGCCCCCTTTCCTCACCCTCTGAGGAGGCGATACACTCCTAGAAGGTCACCATGTGCAGCGGAATGCTGATGGCGTCAACCGGGCAGGCGATGCCGCATTCGTTGCAATCCTCGCACAGGGCTTCCGTGACTACCGGACGGCCGTCCTGTACCCGGATCGCGGCGTCGGGGCACACCTCGACGCAACGCGTATCGCTGAGACCGCCGCACATCGTGCACTTGTCATAATCAATCTGAGCTGCCATATCGTTCTACCACCTACTCCTCTACCCACAGACGGCGGACGCACGCGCCCTCGCCCTTCGGGATAGCCTTGAGAGTCTCGATGTTCAGCTTCTTGTTGGTGAAGGCGGCCAGCTGCTCGACAGTGGTCTTCAGGCCCATATCGCAGCCTGCGAGGTCTTCTTCCATCGTCGCGCCGAATTCCTTCGCCGAGGTCGGGAAGGGGCAGCGATCCCAGATAATGAAGACTTCGTTCTCGTTCTCGCCCTTTTCGAGGCGAATCTTCGCACCGCGCATCATCCACGAGCCAACGAAGTTGCCCGCCATTCTCGTGAGCCAATCGGCCTTGGAGAGGTTCGTGCGGGGGAAGTAGCTCTTGGCCGTGTCCAGACCGATGTGCTCCCAGGCCTTCAGAGCGACCTGCATGGGATCGGCGTCATCGCCGAGAAGCTCCAGAGCGGTCTGCCTCCAGAGGTAGAACATCCGCCTACCGTCATCCTGAGCACCGTGGAATGCTCTCCACAGACTCGTTATTTCCTTTTCAGCATCGAATGCCACTTTTCGCTTCCTCCCTCTCAGATCCGGAGACCGGTCTTGTAACCATCGTGAACGGCACCGGAAACGCCACGCGGGAAGGCAGCGTCGCCAATGAGACGGAACTCGATGCCGTTCTCTTGGCAGGCTTCCTTGAGCGCGTTGTTCGATTCCCGCTCCGCGTACACGACCGTGTCGGCCTTCACCGGGAACTTGACGCCGTCGTAGTACCGCACGATGACGCCGTCGTCGTTGATCTCCTTGATGTCGGCATCGCCATACACCTTGACACCGTTCTGAGCGAGGAAGATGTTGTAGCGCCAACGGAAGGACGGGTTGATGTCCTTACCGGTGGTCTTTTCCTTACCGACGATGGTGACCTTCTTGCCCTTCTTGGCAAGAGCCAAGGCGCAGCCAATAGCGGGCTTACGGTTGCCGTAGATCACCACGTTGTCGCCGACAGGTGCGAGGTCGTTAATGGCGTCGCGCAGTGAGATCACGTTGTCGCGATCAAAGCCCGGAGCCGTACCTTTCACGTAGTTCGCGCCGGTGGCGATGACGACCGCATCGGGAAGCTCCTCGGCGATCATGTCGGCATCGACTTCGGTGTTGTACTTGACCTCAACGCCGCGCTTCTCGCACTGCGCAACACCAAAGTTGGTGGTCACTTCGTACAGCTCGTAGTCATTGTACGGAGCCTGGCGAGCGTCGAGCAGAGTACCGCCCGGTTCGCTGTTCTTCTCGAACACGGTGACCGTGTGGCCACGCTCAGCGGCAGTCCACGCCGCTTCCAACCCCGCGACACCCGCCCCCACGACCCAGATATTCTTGGGTTCTTCGGCGGGAACATTCTCCGGGTACCAGTCGGGCTGCGCCTCGTGCGCGCAGGTGGGGCTGATGTAGCAGGTCATGGGAGCGTCACGGAAGAGACGCGCCAGACACACGTTGCAGGCCACGCACCAGCGGATGTCTTCCTCACGGCCCTCAAGGAACTTGAGCGGCATGAGCGGATCGGCGATCTGCGGTCGGCAGTTCTCCCAGTAATCCAGAACGCCGTCAGCGATCGCCTTATCGGCCATCTCGGCCTTGAACAGACGATAGGCCATCGATACCGGAACGGTGATGCCGGATTCCTTGACCTTCTGTGGGACCCACAGCCAGGAGCCCTGATCGATGTCGCGACTGATGACCGGCACCACGGATTCCTGCCAGCCCACGGTGATGGAGATGGAGTCTACGCCGGCCTCCTGGGCCAAACGGTAGACCTCAAGAGACTCCTCCATCGTGTTGCCATTGACGTCATCGAGCTGTTCCCACGCACAGATACGAATGATCAGCGGCATGGTTTCGGGAATGACCGACTTGACCTTCTTGATGCAGTCGCCCACGAACTTGAAGCGGCCTTCGAGGTCGCCACCGAACTCATCGGTGCGGCGGTTCGTGTACTTCGAAAGGAAGTTGGAGAGCAGGTAGCCGACGATACCGGAGATCTCCATGATCTCAAAGCCGGCTTCCACGCCGATCTCGGCCGCGAAGGCGTGCTCATCGATGACCTGCAGGCAACGCTCATGCGACATTTCTTCCTGCGGGACGAAGAGGCGCAGCCGCTGCGGCACGGCAGAGGGGCCCTCGCACTTGTGGACCATGTGGCCACCAACGCGGCCGCAGTGCATCAACTGATAGTTGGCGACGGCCTTCTCTTCCTTGATGGCATCCGCCATCTCGGTGAGGCCGGGCAGGAACTTCCGCTCGGCCGCGCAGGCCTGACCCACGTAGCCCTGGCCCATTTGCAGCATGTCGGTGGTGACACCCTGCATGGTGGCGATACCACCCGCGACACCGCGGGCCCGCATGCGCATGTAGGCGATGTCTTCCTTGGTGATGAAGCCGTCATGCGAATTCAGGTTGTCTTCCGTAGCCGCGTACTTCACCCTGTTGGGAATCTCAAGATTCCCAATCTTGATGGGACTGAACACGTGCGGGTACTTCTGCGCACCCGGCATGCTCTTGTACTTCTCTTGCCATTCGTCGAAAAACTGACTCTTCATACTCGTTTCCTCTTCCTCCAATTGGGAGCAAACGGGGAAATACAGGTCGCTTTTCCCTCCACTCATCAGAGGAGATCGCGCCGCCACATCACCCCCGTTGAGCATACGTGGCGGCTATTGACCTCAAGAAGCGCGCCCTCTCACCTCCCTTCGGATAGGGACCCCGCGAGCGGGGGCCTTCATACCGTGCCGCCCGCGGGCACCCTTGCGCTCTCTAGGCTTGTCTGCCGACGTATACCAACAACACTCTGTCAGGCCGGCCCGCCTCCGTTGAAGCTCATGGCCAGCTTGATCTCCAGATCACAATGGAAGCACCGCTTCGCTTCCTCAATGGCGTCTTCCTTCGCAAGACCCTGCGACACCTCGTTGAAGTTGCCCTTGCGCTGCTCCACCGGAATATGATTCTCGCTGCGCCTCTCCAAATCGGCAAAGCCGTCCAGGCGCTCTCCAGTGTAGTCCGATGGGCCCTCGCCCGTCCACAACACTTCGTCGATGACTCCGTCGCCGCCCAGAGCTGCGTCAATGCTCTCCGCCGCCCTGCGGCCGGCCGCGATGGCCTCGATGATGGTGCCGGGAACACCCGCGGGCTTGACGACCGCGTCGCCACCGGCCCACACACCTTCACGTGGAGTGGCCTGAGTAGCGCCATCGCACTCGATGAGCCCATTGGCCACGCCTTCGCCTCCCATGAAACCGAGATCGGAGGCTTGGCCTATCGCGAGGATGACTTGATCGGCCTCGACGACCTTCTTCTCCTGCCCGAACATGGGGCAGAAAGCGCCGGTGTCATCAAAGACCGAGGTGCACTGCACAAGCTCCACCTGCTTCACCGCATCGCCATCCAGCACGATCCTGCTGGGGCCCCAAGATGGGAGGAGTTCCACACCCTCCTCGACGGCCTCCTCGATCTCCCACTCGAACGCGGGCATCTCTTCGCGGCTCTCCAGGCAGGCCATGGTCACGTTCTCGGCCCCGCAGCGCTGCGCGGTCATGGCGACGTCAATAGCCACATTGCCACCGCCGATGACGACCACGTTCTTCTTCACGTCGACCGGCTTCTTATCGGCGACATCATTGAGGAACTCCACGCCCCACAGCACATCCGCACTGTCTGAGCCCTCCAACGGGATCTTGCGGCTGTCCTGCATGCCCACTGCCACAAACACCGCTTCATACCCATCGGCCGTGAGAGACGCGAAGGTTACGTCCTTCCCGAACTCAACACCGGTCTTCAGCTCCACACCGAGACCGAGGATGTCGCTGATCTCCTGATCGAGTACGTCTTCCGGAAGCCGGGAGTAGGGGATACCGTAGCGGAGCATGCCGCCCGCCTTGTCCTTTGCCTCGAAGACGGTGACCTGATGGCCCTTCTTCCTCAGGTAGAATGCGGCGGTGAGGCCGCCGGGGCCTGAACCGATGACGGCCACCTTCCTACCGGTATCAGCGCCTGCTTTGCCGACGAAGCCCGCCTTGGCTTCCGCCGGGGTGTTGTCCGAGGCATAGCGCTTGAGTGCGCATATGGAGATGGCCTTGCTCACCGGAGCTCTCTTACAGGCGGCCTCACACGGATGTGCGCACGTCCGGCCGAGGACCGCGGGCAGGGGCACCTTCTCCCGAATGACCGCATATGCTTCTTCGGGCTTGTCTTCGGCGATGAGCCGCACGTACTGGGGAATGTTGATATGCGCCGGGCAGGCCTCCTGACACGGAGCCGCCGCCGGTACCAAGTCCGCCGGCGTCATCGCCCGCAGACCCCGAGTGGTGGTCATGATCTTGTAGCCATTCGGGCAGACGGCCTCGCACCGACCGCACATGGTACAGACCCACTGCACTCCGGTGTTCGCGACCTGCTCGAAACGCTTGAGCTGCACGGCGTGTTCGATTCGCCGGATGTTGAAGCCTTCGATACCCGTGACCGGGCAGGCGGAGCTACAGGTACCGCACTGCTCGCACGAGATGACCGGCTCTACTATCTGCTGTACGTCAACTGCCACTGTCGCACCTCACGCAACCTGTGTTTTGCTCCTCGCCGCCTTAAATGGGCTTGTCTTCCAGACCCAGAGCCTTGACCATTTCCTTCTGCGTCGCCACCCACTTGGGACCCATGGCTGCTGACAGCCACACCTCCCAGACCTTGCTCGTGTCGTAGCCCTTCTTGTCTAGCTTCTTGCGAAGCTTCTCAAGCCGGTCCTTGCACTCGTAGTTGCCCGTGATGTAGTGGCAGGTCGGGAACTCGCAGCCTGCCACCAATACGCCGGCGGCTCCCCGGTCGAGCGTGTGCTGCACGAAACGCTGGGCGACCCGCGCGGAACACATCACCCGAATGATCCTCACGTTCGGTGGGTAGTCCATGCGGCCCACGCCAGCGATGTCGACCGCTCCGTGCGCACACCAGTGACACACGAACGCGATGATCTTCTTGTCGGCGTCCTTCTCCGTCAGGGCGTCGACTGCGGCCATGAGCTGCTCGTCGGTGAAGTGAACGACCTGGATGCATTCCTTCGGACAATCGGCGGCACACAGTCCGCAACCCTTGCAGAGGGCCTCGATGACCTCCGGAGTCTTGCCCTCATCACCCACGAGCTTGATGGCGCCGTAGGGGCACTTCTTGGAGCAACGTCCGCACTCGATGCAGTCGGTCAGGTCGATCTTGGCAACGATGCCTTCCGCTTCCACGAACCCCGCCGTCATGGGGATGGAGGCACGCATCGCGGCCCCGTAGCCCTCATCACGCACGTCCTTCAATGGCTTGGGGTTGCGGGCGGAACCGGCGAGGTAGATGCCGGCGGCTGCGAAATCGAGGGGGCCGAGCTTGATGTGCTGCTCTTGGAAGAAGTTGTCGGCGTTGGCCGAAACCTTCAGCTGACCCTTGATGTCGTCGACTCCTTCGGGGCCATGATATCCGGTTTGGAGCACTAGGAGGTCGGCCGGGAGTTCGATCTCCTCACCCAGCTGCAGATCCAAGACCTTCACCCTTAAGCCGCCATCAGCCTTCACCACTTCGGGCGGACTCTCGTAGGCAAAACGGACGAAGTTGACGCCCTCGGCCATGACTTCCTTGAGGTGCACGTACTCTTCCTTGACCGTGATCATGTCGCGGTACAGGACGTAGACATTGGTGTCCGGGTCGGCCTGCTTGATGAGCCGGGCGTTCTTCACAGAAGCCGTGCACCCGATGGTGCAGCAACCGCGCTCCTCGTTGCGGGAGTTCACGCACTGAATGAACACCACATTCTTCTTGCCCTGCACTCCGCCCGAGCGAAGCTTCTCTTCCAGCTGCAGCTGCGTGATGACGTCTGGGTCTTCACCGTACATGAACTGGCCGTCGCAGTCGATCTCACGCATGCCGGTCGCCACGATGATGGTGTCGGTGTGGAACTCGGCCTCGCCCTGGTCCGAGGATACCTTCACCGAGTAGTTGCCGATGTACCCCGCGATCGACTCCAGCTTGGCGCCCGTGTAGACGTTGATGTTTGACCGCTCGGCGATGGCGTCGGTGAGGGTCTTGACGACGTCCTCCGCCCTCACGTGTTCCGGAGCGATGTAGTTCACCTTACCCAAGAGTCCACCGAGCTGCTTCTCGCGCTCGACCAAGAAGACCTCGTATCCCTGATCGGCGACGGCCAGAGCGGCGGTCATACCCGCCACCCCGCCACCCAGCACGAGGCACTTCTGACCCACAGGCAACTTGATCTCGCGGCCCCGTTCGAGGAGGCGGGCTTTCGCCACCCCGGCCTTCACCAAGTCTTTGGCCTTCTCAGTCGCCAGGTTCTGATCGGTCTTGTGAACCCAGGAGACCTGCTCACGAGTGCTGACAAACTCGAGCTGGTAGGGGTTCATCCCGGCTTCGGCCACGGTCGCCTTGAAAAGCTTCTCGTGAGTACGCGGGGTGCAGCACGCCACCACACAGCGGTTGACGTTGTGCTCCTTCACGGCCTCCTTCATACGGTTGAGGAAGTCAACCGAGCAGATCCACTTGCCCTCTTCCGCATGTACCACGTCGGGCAGGGTGGCCGCAAACTCGGTGACGTCGGGACAACGCACGGCCCCTTGGATATTCGACCCACAGTCGCACACGAAGACGCCGACTCGGGGCTCCTCCTCCGAGGCACTCTGTGTGGCTTCGTTCTTGATTTCAGTCTCGTCGGTCATGCTATTCACCTTTTCGAAACGGCCTTCATGCTGGCACCTGTTGCCTGAACCACGGACTCCGAGATATCGATCGGGCCGGTGGCGCCACCACAGAGGTAGATGCCCGGCACGGTCGACTCGAGGGGGGCGTTGATGGGATCGCTCTCCTTGAAGAAGCCGTTGCGATCGAGTTCGATCTTGAGGACTTTCGCCAGCTTCTCGTTCCTGTCATTGGGCTCCAGTCCGGTCGACAGCACCAGGAGCTCGACTTCCTCTTCCTTGATGACACCCTCCAGCTCGTCCTCGTAGCGGAGGATGAGGTTGTGGGTATCGGGATCCTCTGTGACATCGAACGGCTTGCCGATGATGTATTTCACACCCAGAGCCGAAGCCTTCTTGTAGAACTCGTCGAAGCCCTTGCCGTAGCAGGTCTGATGGTTGTAGAAGACCAGGCACTCAACGTCTGCGTCGTGTTCCTTGGTGATGATCGTCTGCTTGGCGGCGACCATACAGCACACCTTGGAGCAGTAGTTCAAACCCTTGTCGCCGCGGCCCGCACATTGGATCCACGCGATCTTATGGGCATGGTGACCGTCGGAGGGCCGGACGATCTCGCCGAGCGTGGGCCCTCCCGAGTTCATGAGCCGCTCGAAGTTCATGTAGTCGATGACGTTGGGGTAGCGATCGAGGCCCCACGTCCCTTCTTCAATCGCAGCGGTCTTGACGCCAGCGGCCACCACGATGCTCTTGACCTCGAGGTTCAGCCACTTGTCTTTCATCCACAGCTCGATGGCGCCCTTACCTTCATCGCGGCAGGCTTTCACGCAGAGGGCCACCCCGCACTCCCGGCACTGGCTGCAATCGACCACGCAGCCTCCGATGCAGGCGCCTTTGTCGCGCATCTTGCCCTGACGGCAGAGGATGTTGACGAAGTTCATGTTGGGAACGGCCTGGGGGAAATCGACAGAGACCAGTTTGCGGGTGCCCCCGATGCGGGCGTCGAGCGGGTCGGCAATGGTGACCGGGCACTTCTCGACGCACTTGCCGCAGGCGTTGCACTTCTCCTCGTCGACGAACATGGCCCTCTTGAGCACACGGACCTTGAAGCCCCCGTTGGAGGGCTCCACCTTCCTGACGTCCGCGTTGGTGATGATCTCGATGTTCTTGTGGCTCTTCACCTCATACATCTTCGGAGCCTCAATACAGATCGAACAGTCGTTGGTGGGAAAGGTCTTGTCGAGGCGGGCCATCAGGCCACCGATACTCGGTGTGTCGTCAACCAAGTACACCTTGTAGCCGTATTCCGCCGTGTTCAGGGCTGCCGTGATGCCGGCTATGCCCCCGCCAATGATGAGTACCGATTCAGACGCTTCAGACATCCCTCGTACCTCGTCGTACCTTCGTGGGCACTAGATTTCGGTTACCGTGATCGCCGACACGGGGCAGACTCCCACGCAACCCATGCACCCGAGACAGCTCTCGGGCTTCACTGCTACCGCAACTCCATCAACCAGCTCGTACACCCCGGTGGGACAGATGAACGCACACTCTCCGCACGCCTCACACAGCGCAGCGTCGATGCCGATGAGATACACCTCGTATTCTTTCGGACCCGGACGCCTCATGACCACCTTCGTCCCCGCTACACAGCGAGACCTGTATGGGTGTTTCCGGACATAGATGTGGCTCTACAACCACCCACATCAGCGAAGCGAGCCGCTGACCAACCGGCCAGTCAGCCACCCTGAGTAGTATATCACCCGGGGGACTGGACGCAAGTTCGGCAACTGGTTGACCGGCCAATTTTTTTCGGTCCTTCCGAGATGCGCGGCGCCGGGCTCTCCGAGCCCTCGGAGAGCCCGGCGCCGCGCCCGGCGCATTCCCCAGACCACCCGTCATCGACGGGCGCCGACCGATAGTGTTACATGCCGGTGAAGTCGGGTTTACGGCCGGACATGAAGGCCCCGATGCCCTCCTTGGCTGCCGCTGTAGTGGCAACCTTGCCGAAGGCCTGGTAACCGACCTCGAGAGCCGAGGAGAGATCGGACGCCTTCGCCCCTTCACGAACCGCTTCGAGGATTATCCGCACCACCTCACCGGACAGGGGGACGCCGTCGACGCTCGTCGCTTCCACGTCGGCAAGAGCATCCTCCGGCACTGACAGAGCCTCGAGCGCCAGGGGCAAGGTGCCCTCCAGCTCACGGACCCGCCGTGCCGCCAGTTGCACCAGGGCCTCGTATTCTTCCTCGGTGGCCGACACCACGCCCAACTCCAGAGCCTGCGTCGCGGTCATGCGGTCACCGCGGGCCAGCATTGAAGTGAAGAGCTTTGCGGCCTGGGGCCATTTGCGATAAGGAATGATGAGCCCGCCGATGCCCGGCAGAATACCCAGGGTGACTTCGGGGAACTGGAAGAAGGCCTTCGGTGTGGACACCCGGTCGTGACACCTCATGGCGAGTTCGGCGCCACCTCCCAATGCCATGCCGTTCACGGCCGCGACGACCGGCTTCTTCATCTGGTCGATATAGACGAGCAGCCGTGAGCAGTCGCGCGTGTACTGCGTGGAGGCTTCCGCATCTCCCAACATCTCGGGGAACCGTCCGATGTCGGCGCCGGCACAGAACGCCCTCGTGCCGAAACCTACGATGACGAAGCCCTTCACCGTCGGATCGTCCTCGTACTCCTGAATCGCCGCGAGAATCTCGTCGTTCACGCGATCGGTAAGCGCATTCATCTGCGCCGGACGGCGGATGGTGAGGACGACGACGTCATCGAGCCTGTCCACGAGGATGAACTGCTTGAATGCCGCCATCTCCTCGGCTTGATCGATCACCGAAAGCCCGGGGAAGCCCGGGCGCTCCTTCTCGAAGCGTTCGAGGATGCGCTTGACCTCGGCCGCACCCAACTCGCCGAGGAGCTCCAACGGACCCTTCTTGAAGCCCAGTGCGAGGGCGCAACCGAGATCGAGGTCCTCTTCCGTGCCGATCTCCCTCGCCACGATGTCGAGGGACTGACTGTACACGATGCCGAGCAGACGATCGCGAATCTGGGCCCGGGTCTCCGCATCGACTTCCACGGGCGTACCGGGACGATTCACCAACCACCTGTCCACGCTGTTGAAGATGTTCGCAGGCTTGTAGCACTCGCCTTCGGCCATCTGACGCTCATTCGTTTCAACGATGATCGGATTGCCGTTCGCCATGTTCAGCACGAAGAACGGGCCGGCGAAGACGAATTCCTCCGCCACGGAATCGATCTGGCCCGAAGTCGCGCCGTCGAGTAGATAGGCGGCTTCGTTGCACCAGTTATCGAAGATACGGTCCAGCATGAAGCAAGCCACGTCGGCGGTCACAAAGGGGACCTTGCCCGTGGCTGCGAACAGCCAACGCAGGTAGTCGACCACATCGCGGTCGGACTTCGCCCAGGTGATGATCTCAACCGCCGGGTTACGCCAGGCCGGAGCAAAGAAATGAGTGACCGTGGTACGTTCAGGGTGCTCCATCCCGGCGAAGATGATCTCCGCCGGGATGGAGCTGGTATTCGACGTGATGATGGCATCGGGAGCGACCCGCTCCTCGATCATGCCGAAGATCCTCTTCTTGAGATCGATGTTCTCCGTCGCCGCCTCGATGACGAGGTCGGCGCCTTTGACGGCATCATAGTCGGTGGAGAACACGATGTTGGCGAGAACCTTTTCGGCCGCCTCAGGCTTCATCTTGCCCCGCTTCACGCCTTTGTCGGCATACTCCTGATAGCGGGCCTTCGACGCCTCGAGAGGCTTCTCGACCACATCGACCAACGTGAGCCTGATCTCGGGAAGTGCCGCCTTGAGGTAGTAGCCGATGTCCGGACCAATAGTGCCTGCTCCGACGATGGCCACGTGGGTGGGCAGAGTCTTCTTGGGTGCCCCGAGAAGGGGATTGCGATACCCGGGGTACAGGCTGCTTTCAGCCATGGAAAGTCTCCTTTGCTACCCGACCTTGACGACGAGGGTGGCACCTGTATCGCCGGCGGCGCAGCCGGATGCCGCCCCGAAGCCGCCACCCTCGATCACCAGCTGTTCGATCATCTCCACAACGTGGCGAACCATGGTGGCCGCGTGCGGATGGCCGTAGATGAGGGAGCAACCGTAGTCGTTGTAGCCTTTGTAGGGGTCGACACCGAGCTTCTTGGCCATGTTGACATCATTGACCGCGAACGGGCTGTGAGTCTTCCAGACTTTAATGTCTTGAGGCGTCAGCCCCGCTTTGGCCAGAGCCATCTCGGTCGCCGGCACGGGTGCCGCGCCCATGCGGGCCTTCGCGGCCCGCGCGTAGCCAAAGGAGACGACCTGAATCTCTGGACCATCGGGATCGGCCAGTTCCTTCGCCTTTTCCCGGGTGCACACCGAGAGGCAGGCATTGCCGTCCGCCGGGTGGGTCTGTGCGGCGAAGCTGTGGATGCCGTCTTCGTTGACCGGCTTGAGCGCAGCGATGGCCTCGGGCGAAGTCTCGGTGATACCTTCGTCGGCCTCGACTACGATGGTCTTCTTCTTGCTGATCTGAACTTCGAGCGGGAACATGTAGCGCTTCTGGAACTCCCGATCGTTCTTGAGGGCGTCCTGATACTGCTGGTAGCGCACCCAGGAAAGCTCGTCGCACTCCTCCTTGGTGATACCGTTCTCTTTCCCGACCAGGTCGGCGGTGGTGACCATGGGGAGCTTGCCCCAGGGATCATAGTTGAAGTTGTCCATGACCCAGTCTTCGCGCTCTACATATCCACCGGGACCCATCGGGTTCGGCCACACGGAGTGGGGGCCGTTCGAGACTCGATCGTTGCCGATGCTCATGACCCAGTCGGCCGAGCCAACTTCGCATGCCATGGACGCCTGGTAAACCATCGTGGTGCCGGTGCTGCAGGCTTGGCTGATCCACACTCCGACGGTACGCTCTGCTCCGAGCAGCGCCGCAACCCAGCTGCCATTCCAGAACGCGTGCTTTGAAGCAACGGTATTGCCGCAATTCACATAGTCGAGCTGCATGGGATCCCAGTCGGGATGGCGTTCGGCAAGCCACCGCTTCACCGTGGCACCGGCCAGTTTGACCGGGTGTTCAGTGGCAAGGCTACCTTGCCAGCGAACAAATGGGGAAGCGTAGTATCCCTTGTAGGGGATCCAAGCGTTCTTGAACATTCCCTTTTCGTACATCAGATCCTCCGTTTGTGTGTGGACTCTCCGATTCCCCCTTCAGTCCCCCGTCTGGTGCGGGCTGGGGCCCCCGCGCGGTGCGCGGGGGCCCCAGCCCGCTTTCACGTCGATACCGGCATCAGATGCCACTCGAGACAATACCCGTGATGATCTGCGGGAAGGCGATGAGCAGTGCGATCGTGACGGCAAACGCAGGCATGAACCACACTGCCCCCTTGAAGATGGTCTGGATGGGCACCTCCGGCCGTAACCCCTTCACGATGTAGAGGCAAAGGCCCACCGGCGGGGTGATGGCACCAAAGGTGGTGATGGTGTTCACCAACACCGCAAACCAGATAGGATCGTAGCCCATGGCAATGATGAGGGGGAAGAACACCGGTACGCTGAGCGTGAGGAAGCCCAAGGCGTCGGTGAGCATACCTCCCACCACATACACCACGATGACCAACATGAGCACCCAGAAACGCGGGACATCAACTGTAGCCACCCAGTCGGCCATGGTCTGCGGCAGGCGGGTGAAGGTGAGGAAACGGCCGAGCACCACGGCGCCGGCCACCAGCATCACCACCATGGTCGACGTGCTGATGGTGTCCATGACCGCACGCTTGAACCCTTCCCACTTAAGCTTGCGCCTGACCAACCCGATGAGAATGGCTCCCGCCGAACCGAACGCCCCACCCTCTGTGGGTGTGAACCAACCGAGAAACATCCCCGCCATGACGAACACGAAGAGCATCAGCGTCTCGATCACTCCACCGAGAGACTTGATCTTCTCGAGCCACGTGGTCTTCGGTCCCGCCGGACCGAGATTCTTGTTGCGCGCGCAGGCGATGAAGACTGCCGCGATCATGAACACCGCGAGGAGGATACCGGCAGGAATCGTGGCGATGAACAGCTTCGCGATCGAGAGGTTGGTCTGCAGCGCCACGATAATGAGCACAACGCTCGGCGGGATCATGACTCCGAGGGTGCCCCCGGTAGCCACTGCTCCACACGCGAGCGCATCATCGTACTTGTATTTTTTCATGATGGGCAGAGCAATGGTACCCATGGTGGCCGTGGTAGCCCCATTGGAACCACAGATGGCCCCGAACGCAGTCGACGCGGCCACCGTGGTGGCAGCCAATCCTCCGCGGAATTGACCGATCCATTTGAACGCGCTCTCGAACAGGTCGGTCGTCACCCCTGTTCGAAACGCGATATTCCCCATGAACACGAAGAGCGGCACGACGCTCATGCCGTAAGAACCGAGCTGTATCCAGATGTCGGAGCCCAAGATGTTGAGCGCCACAGTCAGGTCGGCCGCCAGCCAAAGACCGAGGAAGCCCACGGCGAACATGGCGAACGCCACGGGCATCTCAAGTAGCATGAGCACAAGCAGGATGACGATCCCCAAGATCGCCTGTTGGGTGGGGGTCATTCGCTACCCCCCCCCTTGCGTGCAGCCTTCTGGAATGACATCAGTGAATCCACCAGTAGTTTGATGGCGAACAAACCGATCAGTATGGCCAGGATCGTGACCACGTACCAATAGGGTATTTGCATCGTCTCGGACAACCGAGCGGGTAGACCACCCCGGCCCCGAAGATCGAGTGACAAATTGAAGATACGGCTCACCGCAACGCCGAACAACACGGTATCGGCGAGGAGCATGACACCGACGATAACCGCACGCACCCTCCGATTGATGCGACTGGTGAGGATGTCGATGGCTATGTGAGCCTTCTTGTTTTGCGAATAGATCAGGGCAAAACCGGCAACAAGAGCCGCCGACCAGCCCACGATCTCAACGGTCCCAGCAAAAGCCTGCCAGACCTGGCGAAGGATGATATTCACCACGGTCAGGGTCATCATCGCCACAAGGAGAGTGCCGGAGACAACCGCCAGCCAGTCACCCACTCGGGCAACGAATCTATCAATGGCCCCCACCGTGCCTCCTTTCTAAGAATCGAGAGACAGTCCCGCCCGAACATGCGAAGTACAGCTACAATCACAGCCCGTGGAATACGGGGCGCCCCCCGGCTCGAATCCGCCCGGCCGGAGAGCGCCCCCTTCAATTTCGAGTGGTCACCAACGCATCTCTTCGATTGAGATGGGCCGGCAATAACACCGCTTGCTCTACGATCAGCTCGCGTTACTTGTTCTGCGCCGCCATCTCGACCAGTTTGGCGTAGAAGTCGGTGGCACCAGGGTCGGCCTTCGCAGCTTCGGCAACATATGCGTCATTGAACGGCACGAGGATGTCCGCCCAGTTCTGGGCTTCGTCGGCCGACAGGGTAACCCATTCGAAGTTCTCGCCTTCGGCGTACTCCAGTGACTTCTGTACCTGTTCATCGAGATACGCACCAGTCCAGACCGCGTACTCGCGAGAGATGTCGTCCATGACCTGCTTCACGTTGTCAGGCAGTGCTTCGTACTTGTCCTTGGCCATGACAGCGAGGAAGGTGACGAGGCCCGTGGGGTAATCGACGCCGAACTTCAGGGTCTCGGCGTACTTGAAGTCGAACAGCGTCTCGCGAGAGGAAAGGACGCCCTTGATGACACCGGTCTGAAGGGCCTGGCCCACCTCGGACTGAGGCATACCGACCGGGGCCGCGCCGAGAGCTTCAAGGTACTTCGGGCCACCGGGTATACGGATCTCTTTGCCCTTGAGGCCGTCGAGGGTATCAACCTTGTCGATGGTCATGATGTAGGCGGGCTCCATACCGAAGATGGTGACCACGTGGAACTGGGCAAGTTCCTGCGGCATCATTTCCATGGTGACGTCCCACACCGTGGCGCTCGCCTGCTCCGCGCTCTCATAGAGGCCCGGAAGGTCGTTCACCGCCAGAACCGGGAAACGCCCCGGCTCGTAGGTGGGGCAGGAGAGACCGATGTCGGCCGTGCCCTGCAGAACACCGTCGTACATGTTCTGCGGAGTGAGAAGCGTGCCGCCGAAGAACATCTGTACTTCGACCTGGCCGTTGGTCCTCTTGCTCATTTCCTCCGCCCACCATTTCATGCCAACGGCGGGGAAAGTATTCTCGGGAGCAAAGAAAGCGTACTTAAGGGTGACTTTGGGACCAGGCTCTGCAGTGGTAGTGGTGGTCTCGTCGCCGTTCGCAGCCGTCGTGGTCGTCTCGGGAGCGGCCGTGGTGGTCGTGGTTCCGCCGCATGCCGCGAGCGCGACTGCAACCAATGCGATGACGAGTACGGAAACGATCAACCAAGAAGTCTTTTTCATGTGTGCTATCCCCATCCTTGCTTAGTTCGGTACGAGACGATTAGGGCGCGCGCCATATGACCGCAGGCACACGTCGAACCGCGCATCCGTCCAACTCGAATCCCCGCAGGTATCCACCTCCTCCCCTCGAAGTTTCCCGAGGTTGATAATACTACTTTGCACCAACCGAACCAAAACTTTCATCCCAGGCGGCTGGAAGACATGTACGGCGGTGCGGGCTGTGACCGCAGCCACCCCGGAAACGGGGGACTGCCCCTCGACAAATGGGACGGGGGGCAGTCCCGCCCGGTTCCGTCCGATGCCGCCTAGGCCACGTCGCGTCCTTCCTTCTGGAACACCCCCTCGAGCACCCGGTCGGGGCTCATGGGCAGTCTCCAGTAGCGGACGCCGATGGCGTCGTAGATGGCGTTGGCGATGGCGGGGGCCACCGGCACCAGGCCGGGCTCGCCCACGCCCTTCGCCCCATACGGCCCTTCCGGGTCGTCGGTCTCCACCACGATGGTCTCGATGGGTGGAGTGTCAAGGGCGGTAAGTATCTTGTAATCACGGAAGTTGGGGTTGAGCATGCGCCCCTCTTCGAAGAGCATCTCCTCGGTGAGGGCGTAGCCCACGCCCTGCATGATGCCCCCGTAGGCCTGCCCGTCAAGCAGCATGGGGTTGATGGCCCGGCCTATGTCGTGGGCGGCCACGTAGCGCACGATCTCCACCTGTCCGGTCTCGGTGTCCACCTCGACCTCGGCGGCGTGTACACCCCAGGTGTAGGACATGGAGAAGTTGCCGTGGAAGTCACCGGCTAGGAGCCTGTTGTTCGGCTCCCAGAAGTTCGAGGCCATGAACATGGTGTTGCCCTTGGGGGCCATGTGGGCCTTGCGCAGCATTTTGGGTAGCTTCGTGGTCTTCTCGGCGTCGCTCTTCACGATGACCATACCGTCCTGAATGGCGATGTCGTCCACCGTGGTCTCGAGCTGAGCGGCGAAGTTGTTCAGCATCTGCTCCCGCACGATCTCCGCGCAGGCCTTGGCCGAGTTGCCGGCCACGAAGGTGGAGCGGGAGGCATGGCAGCCGGCATCCCAGCCGCAGGCGTCGGTATCGCCCACATGGATGGCCACCATGTCGGGCTTGACCCCCAGGGTCTCGGCCACGATCTGGCGCAGTACCGTGTCCAGCCCCTGGCCGATGTCCTGGGAGCCGGAGTACACGTCCACCCAACCGGCGTCGTCGATCTTGATCGCGGTGGCGCAGCCGTCGGACTTGTAGATCTTGGCGCCGCCCCCCACGTGCAAGAGCGAGGCGATGCCCATGCCCCGGGCCTTGGGCTCACCCGCCACCGGGCCGCTGGTCCTGCCGGTGAAGCCGATCTGGTCGATGACCTTGTCCATGCACTCCCGGTGGCCGCAGGTCTTGGGCAGGAAGCCCTGCGGAGTCTCCTCCACGATATTGGCGTTCTTCAGACGGAACTCGTAGGGGTCGATACCCGCCTTCTCCGCCAACACGTCCAGGTTGGTCTCGATGGCGAAGGTGGCCTGGGGGTTGCCGTAGCCGCGCATGGCTTGGGCCCAGGTGTTGTTGGTATAGATACAGGTGGCCTTGAACAGCACGTTGGGCACCCGGTAGAGGCTGGTCATGGGCATCATCATCACCGAGGGGGTGGTGGTACCCCAGGAGATGTAGGCGCCGTTGTCGAGAGTGGCCTCTATGTGCCGGAAGGTGAGGTAGCCCTCTTTGTCGCAACCATGGCGCACCTTGAAGGAGGCCGCCTGGCGCGGGGAGGTGGCAAAGAACTCCTCTTCCCGGGTGAAGACCACTTTCACCGGCCGCTGGGTGGTGCGGCTCAAGAGCATGGCGATGTACTGGTAGCCGTAGGTGTCCAGCTTGGAGCCGAAGCCGCCCCCGATCTTGGGCGTGACTATGCGTACCCGACCCTTGGCGCCCATGGCCTTCATGGCGTCCTGAAAGTCGGCCTTGGCCAGGGAGGGGATCTGGGTGATGTCGTACATGGTCAGATTGTCGCCGGCATCAAAGCTGGCGATGCAGGCGGAGGTGCCCAGGCAGCAGTGCGTCACCCAAGGGAGATGCACCTCGGTCTCGGCGATGAAGGCGGCTTCCTCTTCACCCTTGGCGATGTCGCCGGCTTCTACCTTCCACGGCAGACGGATGCGATTGTCTTTCAAATCCTTGCCTCGAGCGTCCGTCTCGTGAATGAGAGGAGCGTCGGCAGCCATGGCCGAGGCCGGGTCAAAGACGGTGGGCAGGTCTTCGTAGACCACCTTGATCTTGGCCACCGCCTCTTCGGCCGCCTCGAACGAGGTAGCGGCCACCGCGGCGACCTCATCCCGGTAGGAGCGGACCTTGTCCTTCTTCAAGACCGGCTGGTCCTTCATGAAACCGATGCGGATCTCGGGGGTGTTGGCGCCGGTCACGATGGCACGCACACCCGGGACCTGCTCCGCCTCGGAGGTGTCGATGGACACGATCTTGGCGTGGGCGCGCTCCGACCACTTGATCTTGGCGTAGAGCAGGCCCGGCAGTTCCATGTCGTAGATGTACTGGGCCTGTCCGAGGACCTTCTCGAGGGCGTCGCTCTTGGGAATACGCTTGCCGACGACCATGAGTTCGTCGCATACCTTCAGTTCAGTATCCACCGCCGGGGTGGCACGTTCGCTACGGTCTGTCATTTTTTCATCTCCTCGGCCGCTGCGAGTACCGCGTCCACGATCTGACGGTAGCCCGTGCACCGGCAGATGTTGCCGGCGATGGCCACCTTGACCTGCTGTTCGGTGGGGCTGGGGGTGGCGTCGAGCAGGGCTTTGGCGGACATGATCATGCCCGGGGTGCAGAAACCGCACTGCACCGCTCCGTACTCCATGAAGGCCTTCTGCAGGGGATGGAGGGAACCGCTCTCCAGGACCAGCCCTTCCACGGTCACCACCGTGCGGCCGTCCAGCTCGGCGGCCGGGTAGAGGCAGCTGGTGACGGCGACCCCGTCCACGATCACCGTGCAGGCACCGCACTCACCGGCGCCGCAGCCTTCCTTGGCGCCGGACAACCCCATGTCGGAGAGTACGCGCAGGAGATTCCAGTCTTCCTCCACACTCACCGACGCGGGGGATCCATTCAATGTGAACTCTATGGCTTTCACCGATCTCTCACCTCAAAGAGAGTCAGGCTGCACACGCAGCAGTAGATCCGCACCACGGCCTAGAACGAGGCCCCGGAGAGCTTGAGCACCCGGGGGACCAAGACGCGTACCATCTCGCGACGGTACCAACCCCGGCCCCGCCAGGTGTCACGCACCAGGGCGTGAGCCGCGGCCACCTCGCCGGCCTTCTTGGCGGTCTCCTCGGTGAGGGGCTTGCCCTCGAGGACCGCTTCGGCTTCCACCGCACGCTTGGGCATGGGAGCACAGACGCCCAAGCTGATACGAGCCTTCTCCACCGTGCCGTCCTCGGCCAGGGTGACACGGGCGCCCACCCCGAGCAGGGGGAGTTCCACGGCCTTGCGGCGCGTGTGCTTCCAATAGCCGGAGTACGTGCGCGCACCGGGTGAGGGCACACGGATCTCTTTCAGGATCTCGTCGGCGGCCAGGCGGGTCTCGCCGGGGCCGACGAAGAAGTCAGAGAGAGCCATAGTACGCTCACCCTTAGGGCCGACAATGCCGAGTTCGGCGTCGTAGAGGAGCAGGCCCACAGCGGAGTCGGCGCAGGGGGCGGCGTTGCAGATGTTACCGGCCAGGGTGGCCACATTGCGCACCTGGCGGCTGCCCACCCCGGCACAGGCGGTGGCCAGCGCGGGGAAGTGCTTCTTCACCCACTCGTCGTCCTCGATGTCGGCGTGCGTGGTGAGAGCGCCTATGATGAGCCCGGCCCCGCCGCCGGCGCCTTCGGCCTTGCCGTCATAGGCGCCCGTGTCCTTGTCGGCGGTCACATAGCGGAGGCCGGGGACTCCCTTGAGCGAGATCACTGCCGCCGGAGTAATCTTGTCGGAGCGGACGCCCACCCATACGTCGGTGGCGCCGGCCACGAGCATGGCCCCGTCTCCCTTCTCGGTAAGAAGGGAGACGGCCTCAGCCAGACTACTCGGGCGAAGGTATTCGAACCTAGCCATTACACATCTCCAGTCTTGAAGCGACCCATCTTCACGAGACCTACTGGCCCCGGTTGTCGTACACCCGCTTGCTCTTGCGCTCGGAGCGGGGCAGGGAGCCGTAGTCGACGATCTCGATGTCGCCGGTCACCATCACCTCGCCCTTGACCTTCTTCTGGATGAGGGAGGCCAGCTGCTTGTCGGCGGCGCCATCACCTTCGGGGTCGCGCTCGACCAACACCGTCATGTAGTCCTTGCCTTCACGGCGATCAAGAATGATGTTGTACTCGCTCGAGACCCCTTCGGTGTTCACCAGCACGTGTTCGATCTGACCCGGGTAAATGTTGACCGCCCGGAAGATGAACATGTCGTCGGAACGGCCCATCAGCTTGTCATGGCGCGGCAGCTGAGAACCGCAGGCGCACGTTCCCGGGATGACCCGAGAGAGATCCCGCGTGCGGTACCGCACCAACGGGGCCGCCTCCTTACGCAGGGTGGTGACCACCATCTCGCCGGTCTCGCCTTCCGGCACCGGTTCGAGCGTCTCCGGATCGAGAATCTCCAGAATGTAGTAGTCGGCCCAATAGTGGATGCCGCTGTGGTGGCGGCAGTCGAGCCCGGTGCCGGGGCCGTAGAGCTCGGTCATGCCGGGGATGTCATAGATCTCCTCGGCAGGGATGCCCAGCAGATCGGCGATGCGCTGGTCCATGGCCGGGCTGTGACGCTCGGAGCCCAGGATCATCTTGCGCACCTTGATCTGGTCCCTGATACCCCTCTGATCGACCTGTTCGGCCATCAGCAACGCCATGGATGCCGTGCAACACAGCACCGTCGTGCCCATGTCGACCAAGAACTCGGCCTGCAGGTCAAGTCCGCCGGGACCGATGGGAATGGCCATCGCCCCGAATTCCTCCACGCCCGCCTGGAAGCCGACGCCGGCGGTCCAGAGACCGTAACCGACCGCTATCTGCACTCTGTCCAGAGCATCGAGGCCGGCCATCTCGTACACACGGGCAAACATCCTGCGCCAGTCTTCGACGTCCTTGATGGTGTAGGCCATGACCTTGCGCTTGCCGGTAGTACCGGACGAGGCGTGTATGCGCACGATGTCCTCGAACGGAACTGAGCGTAGGGGAAACGGATACTGGGACGCCAGGTCAGATGAGGTGACGAAGGGGAGCTTACGTATGTCGTCGAGCGTCTTGATGTCTTCCGGCTTCACTCCAGCCGCATCAAAGCGCTCCCGGTAGAAGGGTGATCCCTCGTAGACGTGCTTGGTCGTCCACTTGAGACCCTCGAGCTGGATGGCTTCCAGCTCTTCCTTGGTGTTCCAACTCGGCATGAACGTCTTTCCCACAACCCACTCCCTTGTACTAGTGGTGGTCCACCGTTGCCTGGTCCGGAAGTGTGACCCGGACCAGGCAACGGATATGACGGCCGATGCTACCTACGCCCGCAGTTTGTTGGTCTCTTCCCAGTCGATTTCCCACGTGGCGGGATTGATCACGACGCCGTAATCCTGGCGAGCGCTCTCAAGGGACACAATCTCGTTGCGAACATCGCGGAGCACCTTCTCGGCTGGTCGCTCTTTCGGATTACCCCAGCCTCCCCCCCCGGAGGCCTGCTGGAAGTAGAGCGTGCCGTCGGGAACGTTCCGAACCAAGTCCTTCGTGGTGAGCGTGCGCCACTCCGAATCGCCCGGGTACTTCAGCTGGATGATGTTCAAGCCTCCGTCTGAACCGCCCTGCGAACCGCGGGACGGTTCGACGTCGCCGTCGCCGAAGGTGACGACCCGAATGGCATCGCCGTGGAACAGGAACTCCGTCTCGACGCCAATGCCGCCGCGCCACCGGCCGGCACCCGCCGAATCCGTCCAATACTCGTGCTTGAGGATGAGGTGCGGGGTGGCCTGCTCGAAGATCTCGTAGTCCTGGTCGAGCACGCCGCCGGAGGCGTCGATCATGCCGATGTGGTCGTAGCCGTCGCAGCCGTAGATGC
>CAYRES010000010.1:0-22473 GCA_964423425.1 uncultured Gaiellales bacterium
GGAACGACATATCAGGTCGTACGCGGTGCTACATATCAGGTTGTACACCGACACCCTGCACCTCTCGGCGTCTCACGCGGCCCCTCTCCTCACTCAGAGGCCCAAGGCGGCCACTCTGTCGGCAAGCCGCTCCCACTCCGGGTAGAGCTTTGCCAACTCATCGCGCACCTCCTCGGCCCCCCGACTCGCCTGCAGCAGCACCTCATACTCGCTCGCGTTGCCCGGGTCGCTCAGTACCGCACCCAAGCGCTTCTGCTCGGCCTCCAACTCAAGGATGCGCTTCTCCACCTGCCGGTGCTTACGCTGGATATCCTTGCGCTCCCTGTAGGAGAAGTTCTCCACCCCGGTGGCCGCAGTGCGCGGTTGTGACTCGGATGAACCGCCCGGCCCGGCCGGCCCCGGCGATGCCGGGATGCCGGGCCTCGATGTCGTGGACCGGGCACTCTCCGCGGTGGGCCTCTTGCGGGCTTCCGGTTCCTTCTTCAGCCCTCCGTTCGAATCCGGCTGCCCCGCAGAGGCGGCGTCCGCCGTCTGACCCGTGCGCGACTTCTTCCATTGGTAGTACTCCCAATCGCCCGGATAGCGGGTGACGCGCCCGTCTGCCACCTCTGCCACCTCCGATGCGATGGAGTTGATGAGATGGCGATCGTGGCTTATGAACACGATGGACCCCTCGAACTGCCTGAGCGCAGCCGTGAGCACCTCGCGAGACACCATATCGAGGTGGTTGGTGGGTTCATCCAGCAACAGCAGAGCGGCCGGATCGACCAGCATGAGTGCCAGTGCAAGCCGCGCCTTCTCGCCCCCCGACAGCACACCCACCTTCTTCAACACGTCATCCTCACCGAACAGAAAGGCACCCAGGAAGGACCGGACCGCCGACGCCCGGTCGAAACGGACGGCGGCCGCCTCCATGGTGGCAAGCACAGTGGCCTCGGGGTCGAGTACCTCCAGCTGGTGCTGAGCAAAGTATTCGCGGCGCACGCGGTAACCGAACTCGATAGTTCCCCGGTCGGGTTCGATGACGCCGGCGAGAAGCTTGAGCAGAGTGGACTTGCCCGCACCGTTGGCGCCCACGAGGGCCATCTTCTGGCCCCGCTCGATGACAAGGTCGAGACCACCGTACACGACGTTTCTCCCGTAGATCTTGCGCACACCTTTCAACTCCGCCGTCACCCTGCCGGTGCGCCCCGGCTGCGGGAAGCTGAACTTGATCGTGGGTCGATCGAGCAACGGCGCTTCTATGCGGTCCATGCGCTCGAGTTGCCGTATCTTCTGCTGTACCTGTTTGGCCTTGGTGTTCTTGGCGCGGAAGCGCCGCACGAAGCGTTCAGCCGCATCGATCTCGCGCTGCTGGTTCTTGGCGGCGTTGGCTAGGGCCTCGTACCGCTGCCGCTTCTCCTTCTCGTAATGATCATAGTCGCCGGCGTAGAGATCGAGCCGTCCCTGCTCCAACTCCACCACATGGGTGACCATACGATTGAGGAAGTAGCGGTCGTGGCTCACCAACACCAGGGAACCGGGCCAGTCCAGCAGGAAACCCTCCAACCACAGCAGGCTCTCCAGATCGAGGTGATTCGTGGGTTCGTCCATGAGCAGGATGTCGGGACGCTCGAGCAGGAGCCTGGCCAGCGCCACACGCATGCGCCATCCCCCGGAGAGCTCGGCGATGGGCCGGTCGAAGTCGGTCTCGGCAAACCCCATGCCCCGCAGGATGGTCTCCGCCCGGGACTCAAGATCGTACCCGCCGGCGGCCTCGAAGGACTCCTGCAGAATGGCCATCTCCCGAAGCAGCTCGTTCACATCCTTGCCGTCGCCGCCACCGGCCGCGCAGCCGCCGATGGCCTCCCCCAGTTCCTGCAGCCGCCTCTCCTGATGGAGGACCCCTTTGAATGAGGCGAGAACCTCCTCGCGCACACTCCGGCCCGATATCTCTTCGATCTCCTGCGGAAGAAACCCGAGACGCAGGTCTCTGCGCCGGGAGATCTCGCCCGCGTCGAGCGACTCCTCACCGGCGAGAATCCGAAGCAGGGTGGTCTTGCCGGAACCGTTGGCCCCCACCAGGCCCAGACGCATGCCCGGTTTGATGTGAAGGCTCGCCTCATCCAGGATGACCTGGTCGCCGAACGCCTTGCTGATGTCGCTGATGTGTAACACGGCCACACAAGGATAGCAGGCGAGTAAGCGCGCGCTCGGCGCGCCGCCGGCGGACGAGTGGGCCTGTACCGACGGCGCGTCTCCGGTACATGGGGCGGGACTCAGGAGGGAAGCGTCATAAACAGGTTGTTCAGCGACTCTGTGAACGTGGGGTGGGCGAAGACCCCGTCCCGGATCGCAGGGTATGTGACGCCTCCCATCATGGCCATCTGAAGAACGCTCATGACCTCGCCGCCCTCTGCGCCGAGTATGGCGGCTCCCAGTATGCGGCCCGTTCCCGCATCCACCACCGCCTTCATGAAGCCCGCGGTCTCTCCGGTCTCGATGGCCCGGGCCACATGGCGCATGGGCAGCTTCGCCACCAGTATCCCCTCGGCCCCGTACTCGGCCCGGGCCGCCTCCTCCGTCATGCCCACTCTGCCGAGCTGCGGGTCGGTGAAGACCGTGTACGGAACCACACGCTCCTTGACGGAGGCTTCCCTCCCCTCCAGTAGATTCGCCCGCACCACCCGGAAGTCGTCGTAGGACACATGGGTGAACTGCGGGCCCCCATTCACATCACCCAGCGCGTACACGCCCGGAACACTCGTCTCGAGTCTCTCGTTCACTTTCACGAAACCACGATGATCGGTCTCGATGGAGGTGTGCTCGAGGCCGAGATTCTCGGTGTTGGGTATGCGGCCGAGCGCCACCAGGAGATGCGAGCCACGCACCACCTCCCGGTCGTCTCCTCTCGACACACTCACCTCTACGCCTCCTCCGGAACGCGCGCGAACACCGGTGACCGAACACCCGGTGTGAACAGTCACCCCCTCCTCGCCGAGAATACCGGCCAACTCCAAGGAGACATCGGCGTCCTCCCGGCTCAGGATGCGCTCCGAGCGTTGAATGAGGGTGACCCGGCTCCCGAAGCGGCGGAACATCTGACCGAACTCGACCGCCACGTATCCTCCGCCGAGCACCACCAGATGATCGGGCACTTCTTCGAGCTGCATGATGGAGGAGCTGTTGAGATAGGGGGTGGAGGTGAGCCCGGGGAGATCGGGCACAAAAGGTCTGCAGCCCACATTGACGAACACGTGGGCCGTCTCAAAGCGCTCCGAGGCACCGTCGGGGTACTCCGCCTCCACCACCAGGCCCGGGCCGGGTACGAAGCGTCCCTGAGCTCTCACAAGCCGGACCCCCTCCGCACGGGCGACCTGCTTCTCACCGCCTCGACGGAAGGCCGTCACCACCTCCTGGGTCCGCCCTCTCACTGCCGCCATATCAATGGCGATCTCCGCTTGGGGCGGCAACGTATCCGCCTCGACTCCGTAGCGGGCGGACTCTCGAACCACATGCGCCACCCGGGCAACGGCGGCCATGGTCTTGGTCGGCGTACAACCCTCGTTCACACAGACGCCGCCGATGTGCCGACGCTCCAGGAGCACCACGCTCCAGCCCGCCCCGGCGAGCGCAACGGCGAGAGGCTTGCCCGCCTGGCCCGCTCCGAGCACCACGGCATCTCGTTTCTCCATCCGGCCCGGCGAACAAACGCCGGCCTCAGCGTCACAGACGAGCATCATGGTACCCATCCTCCCCATCGGAACACCTCAAGGTCCCGAGCATGTCTCCCACCTATCGCGATCTGCGGCAATGAGTCTCGTTATGTGGGAATTTCCCCGGGAGGCCGCACGAAAAACCACCCGCGTACACGGAAAGGAGGGCACACTACACCCGCTAGGCGTAGGATTTCTTTGAAGGGGCAAGAACACTCCCGATGAGACTCGAGGGCTGATACCCTGCGTTCAGGCGGTGGCGACCGCGCCACCGGTTGGTCGTGGGAATGAGGAGCGGGCTATGTCGGACACAGTGGTGCTGGTGTTGGTGATCCTGGGTGCCGTCATCATTATCGTGGCGGTGGCGTGGATATGGGTTCGTGTGAGCACCCAGCGGCGGGTGGCTGCCATGAGCCCAGAGGAACGGGAACTCTTCGAGGCACAGAAGCAGTACGACGACGCGGTCGACAAGGCCGAGAGGACGCTCGACATCACCGAGCAGACATGGCACAAACGGGTGAAGGCGGCAGAGCAGGCATTGACCGAGGCCCGCAGCATCGGCACCCGCGCCATTGGCGCCTATCGCAAGGTCAAGATCTTCGAAGACCATGTGGAGACCTCATCCGGTACCTTCCGCTTCGAGAATGGTCGGGTGGAAGCCACGGTCGACACGGCGCCGAGCCTGCTCGCTTCGAAACAGGCGGCTCTCTCGCGAGCCGGCCAGGAGATCATGCGCCGGCTCACCACGTCCACCGAGAAACCCGAGCAGGCCAAGGTCCCCTACCTACTCATCGAGACGCCGGTGTTCGTCGACGTGACCGAAGGCAAGGCCGACGATGAGTCCAAGCTCCGTCAGTTGGCTCTGAGCATGAACAACGCCTCCGGGAGCATGGATCGCATCGCCCAGCAACGAGCGCACGCCGTCGCTCAAGCCGAAGAATCCCTGGAGGCGACACGAACAGAGGCGGAACGTGCCGTCGAGGCCGCCCGCCACGAACTTGAGGCCGTGAAAGCCAGTGACTCCCGCCTTGAGGCCGCCAAGGCCGCGCTGCAGAGAGCGCAACAGACGGAGGTTTCCGCTGCGGCTGCCGAAGCCGACCAAGAGACCTCACCTTCGCCCGAGCCAGAAGCCGAAACCGGACCCTCTACCTCGGCGACTGAGACGCCACCGGAAGATGAGCACCAGAAGCCCAGCAGCAACTGACGTAGCCGGATCTCGTATTGAGTTGGCCTTCTTATCGTTACAATAAGAATAATCTAATTGATTTATCTGTAGAGCACGGTACCATACAAACCAGGCAGCCAACGCAGACCCCATCCTTCTGCGACGAACCCTGCCCGCGAGACGATCCCCCCGCAGTACGCGAAGAAGGGGCCCATTGCCCGATGGGCCCCTTCTTCGCGTGTTCGTCCCACTCGGCACCGGCGCCCTGAGTACAGGCCCGCGCACCAACTCCGCGCCACCCCACCTCTAGCCGAGCACGCGGACGGCTCCAAGTATCTGGTACACAAACACGGCCAGGAAGACAACCGCAGCCAGCACACCCGCCTCCAGCACGAGCCGGAAGCGGCGGAGGCGGAAGATGAGAAGGCTCACCCCGAGTATCAGCACGGCCTTGAAGAACGCGGCCACGTAGACGTTCTCCGCGAACAGCACCCGTAGAAGAGGATTGACCTCTACTTCCCCGGATACCAACGCACGAATGGTGAAGAAGAGGTCGAGTACGTTGAGCAGATTGACGACCGCCAGCATCGCGAGCAACCACACCGGGTTGTCGCGCAGGGCGACAAGCAGGGCGAGGTAGCGACGTTGAAACGGCGAGAATCGTGAGTTGCGGCGGTCGAAACCCGTACGGCGCTCCCGCAGCACGACACTGATGCCTTTCTTGCGACGCTCCGCCGTTCTGCGCTCACTTCTCTTGCGACTCAAGACCGCACCCTCTAAGGGCCCGAACCCTGATTCACCGAACCGGTGCCCCTTTCCTCCGATACACACTACTGCCACACGCACTGCCGTAGCACGCCACTTCCCACCGGCTACATCGCGTCGCGGTCGTACAACAGGCGGGCCGCCAAGACGGCAGAGCCGGCCCTGCGACCCGTGCCCGAGCCGTCCTTGCTGGGAAACGCGAAGTGCCGATTGGCTTCCAATCGCTTGACAACCATGAGAAGACCAAGTGCGACGCACAACCAAGTGAGCGCGGCCGGCCCACCGATCCAAGCTGTGAGCAACGGAACAGTGAGGATGCCGATAAGGTGGAATGGCGCGACACCCCACGCAATTGCTCCCACGCCCATAAGGGCAAGTGTCCACAAGACCCCCAAAGGAAACACAACGACAAGTATACCCAACGTGCAGGCTCCGCCTCTCCCACCGCGAAAACCGAGCCAGACCGGCCAATTGTGCCCCACCACTGCCACGAACCCGGCAGTGTAAGCGACCACCTCTCCCACACCGAGCCGTAGGCCCAACCACAGGGGAAGGGCGCCCTTGGCGATGTCGAAGACGCCCACGACCACGGTGGCCCAAAGCCCGACCGTGCGCCGCAGGTTGGAGCCGCCGACATTGCCACTACCGACCTGCCGCAGATCGACGCCCCCGCGCCAGCGCCCGAGCAGGTACGCAGTCGGGAACGAGCCGATCAGGTACGCGGCTACCAGGTACAGGGCCACCCGCATGAAACTCCTTCCTCGGCGGTCATCTACTCCCGCTCTGCGTAGAAAGCCACGCCCACCAGGCCGGGGCCGGTGGCGGCACCCATGACCGGGGTGAATTGAACCGTGTGCACCTCGACGCAGGCCACCCTCTCCTCAATCAGATGTTGGAGTTCCGCTGCGCGCGAGGCGGCATCACCATGCAATATCGCCAGATGCACCGCCTTACCCTCGGCCTCCCTCTCAACGAGGGCCGCCAGCCTGCGCACACCCGCCCCCAGCGTGCGCTGCACGGCACAAGGTCTCACCCTGCCCTCCGCCACCCTCAGCACCGGCCTCACCCGGATCGCAGCACCCATGAGACCGGCGATGGCAGGCGCCCTTCCCGAGTGGTGGATATAGCGCAACGTGTCGAGTACCACGTAGACCTTGGCCCGGTGCGCAACCTCCTCAGCGCGGACGCGGACCTCATCGGCCGCCGCTCCACGGGCGGCGGCCCGGGCTGCTTCGAGCACGCCGAAGCCGAGGCCCATGGACGCGGTGCGGCTGTCGACGACCTCGACGGAGACACTCCCCACCAAGCGCGCCGCCTCCAAGGCCGCCGCATGGGTGGCACTCAGTTGGGCGGCCACATGCACCGAGACTATGCCAGCATGGTCATCGCCCAGCTTCTCGTACACACGAAGGAAGTCACCCGCCGAAGGGCTCGCCGTGCGCGTCGCTATCTCCGGATGTTCACGCATCCATGCGTAGAACTCGGGTGAGGTCACATCGATCTCATCCCGGAGCAAGACGCCCTGCCGCTCGAGAAGAACCGGAACCACGGTGATACCCAGTTCGGAGCGGCCCTCCAGGGGGAGGTTGGCCGCCGAGTCCGTGACAACAGCCACGCGGCCGCTCACTTGACCTTCCTCCTCCCCGTATGACTGATCCTCCTCATGAAGATAACCCCCTTGCCCGCGAGACCTACCGCAGTGACGGTGTTGCGCATTTGCTCAACATTGAACAAGCACACACCAAGCGACTTGACATTGGGCATATTCCCAACTAGGATGCCCGTTGCGCATCAGGACACCGGCACCCAATATGAGGAGTACCCGCATCAGTGTCACATGACCCTCCCACCGGAGTCTATCCTTCCCAGGACACCCACGTCGAACTCGCGTCCGAGACCTTCATCAAGCTCATGAGGGCGTCCGAGTCGGTGTCGTCGCGCATCCATGCCGGGCTCGCGGACCTCGGCCTCACCGCGAGCCAGTTCGCAGTGCTGGAAGTGCTCTTCACCAAGGGTCCGCTCTGCCAGAGAGAGATAGCCGACCGCGTGCTTCGCCACTCGAGCGGCAACACCACTCTCGTGATCGACAATCTCGAGCGGCAAGAACTCGTGGAACGGGAACGGGGCACGCGTGACCGCCGCACTATGATGGTGCGGCTCACCGGCAGCGGCCACAAGCTGATGAGCGACTACCTCCCCACCCATCTCCAGACCATCGCACGGGAGATGGGCTCGCTCACACACGAGGAGCTTCACCTCCTCGGGGAGCTGTGCCGCAGGGTGGGCCTGGCCGAGCCGGGCGAAGAGCCCGCAGACGCCGACCGCTGAACCTCACCTGCTCGACCCCTATGTGCTCAGGCTCGCCTACTCCCCCAGAAACACCCCCTGTGAGGCGTCGGCCACACCTACCCGCTTCCGCGCTCGCGTGAGCAGCAGGCGGATGGCCTCTTCACCCTCCGCACCGTACTCAAGCGAGTAGTTGTTGACGTAGAGGCCGATGTGCTCTTTGCAGACCTCCGCTGCCATCTCCTGGGCATATCCGGTGACGAACGCCCCGGACTCCTCGGGGTGTCTCCACGCATACTCGATGCTTCTCTGGATGGCCTTCTCCGCCTCGAGCGCGACAGGCCGAGTCAGGGTGCGCCTGGCGGCTATGCCGCCGAGAGGCATAGGCAGCCCCGTCTCCTCCTCCCACCACTCCCCCAGATCGACCACCTTCTCCAAGCCGTACCCCGGATAGGTGAAGCGGCTCTCGTGAATGATCACCCCCGCGTCGACCACGCCGTCCCGCACGGCCGGCATGATGTCGTCGAAGCGCATGGCGACCCTGGCACCCACATGCGGCGCATACTCGTCGAGCAGAAAGGCCGCGGTGGTGAGTTCACCTGGGATTGCCACCGTGGCCGACTCTAGACCGCCCACAGCGTCGGTGGCAACACACCCCGGCCGAGCCACGATGAGCGGACCGCAGCCCCTTCCCAAGGCACCGCCGCTTCGCAGTAGCACATACCGCTTACAGACGACCGCGAAGGCAGGAAAGGACAGCTTGACCACGTCGGGCACGCCCCGCACGGCCAGATGATTGAGTTCATCGATGTCGGCGAGCTCAACAACCACCGCCGGAGCCCCGGGCAGCAACCCGTGCACCCAGGCGTGGAACATGAAGGTGTCGTTCGGGCACGGGGAGAAAGCCAGCCTGAGAACGGAACTCACGTCGGCACCCCGTAACCCTCCTCGCCGCCTACGCTCTCACCGACGCCGGTCCCGCCGCCTCGGGTCGCCTCGGCACCGCTCTCGGCATCCCGCTTGGAAGCGTCGGCTTCCGAGTGGGAAGGGGCAAGGAAGTGCGCGTTGGCAAGGAGGTCGTCCACCCGGCCGCACAGGATGGCGGCGGCGCGCGCGGCGCGCGCCGCCGCCCCCTCCAGGTCCCACGCCGCCCGATCGCGATGGCCCACCATGTTGCTCACCGCCCTCACCTCCAAGAACGGCACCCCGTAGAGAGTGCAGGCATGAGCGCAGGCGGCCCCCTCCATCGACTCGGCCAGTGCTCCGAAGCGCTCCTCGAGCTCGAGCGCCTCCTCCCGTCTACCCGTGACCTGCGACAAGGTCACGCAGGCGCCCACGGCGATATCGGGGGCGGTATCCTCTCCCCCCCAGTCCGCCTCCCGGAGCGCACGTTCGGCGCCGGCCACCAGACCCTCGTCCAACGGGAACGCATTCCAGTACTCTGCTCCGCCCACCCTCGCCAAGGGCAGGCCGAAAGTCTCGGTCGAGAGCCATCCCCCCGGCGAAGACGCGCCGGTATCTGCGTAGATCTCTGCCGTGGGCACCACGATGTCCCTGAGCCCCAGGCGCGAGCCGGGGAACGCGCCCGCGATACCGAAGTTGATGACCATGTGCGGGGAGAACCTCTCGATGAGGCTGGTGGCCGCCTGAGCTGCATTGGTCTTGTCGTAGCCGGAGATGACGAGCACGGCTCGAGAGCGTCTCCCCGGCTCCTCCCTCTGCAGGGGTCTGTCCGCCACGGCTTCCCCGGAGGAGATGACGGTACCCGTATACCAGCGCTTCGCGGCAATGAGCAAGGGCATGCACTCACGCATGAAAGCGTGCAGAAAGGGATCGGCTTCCAGATCAGTTGCCACAACCAATCCGATGGTGGGATCGAAGAGAGAGGTCACGCATCCACTCCTTGTCCGTACAGCTCTCTGCATCATACCCCCTCTCATTCCTCCCAGCACGCCTACGTCCGATTGACCGCACGTGGTTGCTGTGTTACCTATGAGACAGCACGGTGGCAGCCACGCCGCCCTGCTGGGCGTCTACTGCACTTGGGGGGATGACGTGAGCGCCGCCAAGCCCATTGCCGTACTTGGAGGCGGAAACGGCGGTCTGGCCCTTGCCGCCGACCTCACACTGGCCGGTCGAGTGGTCCGATTGTTCGAGTTGCCGGAGTTCATCGAGCACCTTGGGCCCATCAAAGAATCAGGCGAGATAACCCTCGACGGGGTGGACAGGCGTGGAAACGCGCTGCTCGACCTCGTCACCTCGGACATCCACGCAGCCCTCGAGGGTGACGTGGCCACGCTTCCCTACGGAGCCCGCCGCACCGGGTTCGGGGAGGTCTCCATATTCGTTGAAGCCGTGAAACTCCCCGCGGCGGCTCTGCCCGCCGGCGCCACTCCGTGGATGGTGGCCGCATTGAGAAAGCCCTTCCCTGCGGTGGAGGCCGGTGCCGACGTCGTCGACATCGCGCTCAAGAACGTCAACCCCTGTATTCATCCGGGTCCCTGCGTGCTCAACACCGGCCGCATCGAGTATGCGGACGAGTTCTACCTCTACCGGGAAGGCATGACGCCGTCTACCCGGAGAGTCATGCTGGCCGTTGATCGCGAGCATCAGGCAGTTCGCGAAGCTCTCGGCTACGGCCCTCCCCACTACGGCCTCGACCCCAGCCCAGGTGTATACGAGGTCTTCGTCGACTACTTCGGTGAAGGCAGCATCAAGACGGCGGGCTACAACATGAGGGGCCCCCTCGAAGTGGGCGACCGCTACTTGAGCGAGGACATCCCCTACGGCCTGGTCACGTACGCCTCATTGGGCGATCTTGCCGGAGTCGACACACCGGTGTGTGACGCCTGAGGTGACACTCGGCGGCATCATCAACGACTAGAACCACCGACGCGAAGGACTCACACTGGAGCGGCTGGGTCTGAAACACCTGACACCCAGCGGGCTGAAGGAATTCGCCGCCACAGGCCGGCTCTAGTCATCCCAAGAAGCGCCACCATGACTGGTCCCGCCCACTACAGAATCGCTCACGAAGAACGAGATCGTGAGATTCCGGGCTCACGCAGTCCCTACGCTCCCTCCAACAGCATGATGTCAGGATCCTCCAAGTAGCTCATGACCAGGTTGAGAAATCGAGCCGCCTCGGCACCGTCGATGAGCTGGTGGTCGAAGGTGATGGAGAGGGGCAGCATGTGCGCAGTGGTGACGTCGCCGCGCGACACTACCGCCTTGTCGCGCACCCGGCCCATGCCGAGTATAGCCACCTCCGGGTAGTTGGTGATGGGAGTGGCATAGATGGCACCGATCGCCCCATAGTTGCTCACCGTGAAGGTACCCCCGTGCAGGTCGGCAACGTCGAGCTTCCGCTCCTGGGCCCGGGCCACCAGTTCGTTGATCTCCTTTGCCAGCTCGAAGATACTCTTCTTGTCGGCATCCTTGATGTTGGGCACCATCAAGCCGGCACTCGTATCCACGGCGATGCCGATGTTGTAGTAGCGCTTGATGACGACCTCATCACAGCCCTCCGAAAGAACGGCGTTCAAGCGGGGGAAGCGCTGCAGCGACAGCGTGACCGCCTTCAGCACGAAGGCCAGGTAGGTGAGATGTATGCCTCGCTCGTCGGCCAGCGTGCGCTGCTTCTCCCGGATACGCCGCAATACCGAGACATCGACCTCGTCGGTCTCGGTCACCAGGGCCTGCCGGGCAAGCGCAGTGGCCATATGCTTGGCCATGGTGCGCCGCACACCCCTGAACTCCACCCGTTCGATGACACCGTAGTCGTCCTGCTCCAAGCAGCCGTCCATACAGGCCTGCGCCGTCTCGATCTCCTCAGGGGCGACAGACGGTACCGCGATGCTCGTGCGCCCGTAGGCGGCCGCCTGCGCGTAATCCTCCACGTCCTGCCTGAGCACACGGCCACCCGGACCGGTGCCCTGCACCCGGGCCAGATCCACTCCCAACTCAGCGGCGAGTGAGCGCACAGAGGGCATGGCGAGCACCTTGACGGAGGTCACCCGTGCCGCTTCCCGCCTTTCGCGCTTCCACTCCTCCTCTTCCTCCGGCGGAGCCTCCTCCAGCTGGCCGACAACCGAACCCGTGTAGAACTCCTCCTGCTCCTCCACCTGGGCGACCGGCGGCACCGGTACCACGCGCCGCGTGTCTTCGCCCTCACCGGGGGCCTTCTCTACGGCCGGGGCTTTCTCTGCGGGGGCCTTCTCTGCGGCCGGGGCGGCCTCCTCCGGCTCCGCCCGTTCTCTTTCGGCCGCCTCCTCCTCGATGGTCACCAGCACTTGGCCCACCTTGATGACATCGCCCTCTTCGGCGTGAAGGGCGGCGATACGGCCGGCACGCGGCGACGGTATCTCTACGACGGCCTTGTCGGTTTCGATCTCGGCCAGCGTTTGATCCTCAGCGACCACGTCGCCCACAGTGACCTGCCAGGCAAGCAGCTCACCTTCGGAAATGCCTTCACCCACATCCGGGAACTTGAATTCGAAAGCCATTGCTCTAGAACTCCATGGTGTCGATGGTCTCTTTGACTACCACGTCAACATCGGGCTGGTAGTAGTCCTCCAGCCTGCCCAGAGGGGGTATGGCATCGAAGCCGGTAACCCGCCTCACAGGCGCTTCCAGGCGCAAGATCACCCGGTCCATGAGCCGGGCGGCGATCTCCGATGCGAACCCTCCCGTGCGGGGTGCCTCAGCCACCACCACGGCCCTCCCCGTCTTGGCCACGCTTTCAGCCACGGTGCCTTCGTCGAAGGGAGACAGAGTGCGTACGTCGATGACTTCCGCCTCGATACCGTGGTCGGCCGCCAGTCTCTCAGCCGCCTCCCCGGCCGTGCGCACGTGCGCCCCCCACGAGATGAGGGTGACATCGGCACCCTCCCTCGCGACCCGGCACTCGCCCAACGGAACCACGTACGATTCCTCGGGTACCTCCATCCTCACGGCACGATACACTCTCTTGGGTTCCATGAACACCACCGGATCGGGGTCGCGTATCGCCGCCGCCAAGAGCCCCTTGGCCTCGTAGGGATTGGAGGGAATGATGACCTTCAAGCCCGGCACGTGTACGAAGATCGCTTCCATGCTCTCGGAGTGGTGCTCCAGCGCCCTGATACCACCGCCGAAAGGCATGCGCACCACGAGCGGCACCGTATAGCGACCGCGGGAGCGATTCCGCATGCGTGAGGCGTGGCAGACCAGCTGGTCGTAGGCGGGATAGGCAAAGCCGGAGAACTGGATCTCCACAACCGGACGGTAACCGGCGATGGCCATGCCGATGGCCATGCCCACGATACCCGACTCGCACAGCGGTGTGTCGAGCACCCTGTCCTCGCCGAACCTGTCAATGAGACCGTCGGTCACGCGGAACACCCCGCCGTCCCGGCCGACGTCCTCCCCCATCACGACCACCTTGGCATCCCGCTCCATCTCCTGTGCGAGCGCCTGGTTGACGGCTTCCACCATGTTGAGCCGAGCCATGCCTCACACCCCCGTTCTTACGCGGGAGAGCAGGGCTGTCTGTTGTGCGGCCAGGTCTGGGGGGAGCTCGTCGTACAGATGCGCGAACACCTCATCCGGCGGAGGTGGGTCGAGGGCCTCGTAGGCGGCCACCGCTTCGGCCACCTTCTCGTCGGCCTCCTCGCCGAAGGCCGCTTCCTCCGCTTCATCGAGCAGTCCGTTCAGTTTCATGTAGGCGGCAAGGCGGCTGAGAGGATCGCGGGCGCTCCACACCTCGAGCTCCTCCGGAGGCCGGTAGCGCTTGGCGTCGTCGGATGTGGTGTGATCGGACATACGGTACGTAAAGGCTTCAATGAAGGTGGGGCCCCCTCCTGCGAGGGCGCGCTCGAGGCCCTCCTTCACCGCCCGGTGCATGGCGAACACGTCGTTGCCATCCACCTGGATGCCGGGCATGCCGTATGCCACCGCCTTCTGGGCAATGGTGTCAGTCGCCGTCTGGCGCCGGACCGGTATGGAGATGGCCCAGTGATTGTTTTGGCACACGAACACCACCGGAGCCCTGAAGACGGCAGCCAGGTTCATGGCCTCATGGAAATCGCCCGCCGAGGTGGCGCCGTCACCGAAGAAAGTGAGTGCCGCCGCATCTTCCCCGTCCCTCTTCATGGCCCAGGCCAGACCGACCGCGTGCATCATGTGCGAACCCACGGGTATCGACACGGGCAGGAGCCGAGCTCCTTCGGGCACCAGCGCTCCCCGCTCGTCACCTCCCCAGTACTGCAGGAGGCTCACCATGGGCACACCCCGCATGAGATACACGCCCGACTCGCGGAAGGCCGGCACGATCCAGTCGGCCGGACGGCAGGCCGAGGCGGCCCCTATGTGAGCGGCCTCCTGGCCCAGCACTTGAGGAAAGGTGCCGAGCCTGCCCTGCCGCTGCAACTTGAGCATGCGGACATCGAGCGCGCGCGTCTCCACCATGAGGCGGTAGAGCCCGCGGATATCGTCGGCGGACACCTCCGGCATGAGCGACTTGTCAACCGTCCCCTCGGAATCAAGCACCTCGAGCCGCTGCACCGAGTAGGACGCGAGAGTGGTTATCGGCACGAGCACACCTCCTTCGGCCGTTCCGGCCGGCATGTAAGACCACCGTGTGCCCGAAATGGTGTGGCCGCCCGGGTGTGGCCGCCCGGGTGTGGCTGTAGCGGCCGCCTCCCGTGTCGGGCTCTTCCCTCAGTCTCCCCGCCGAGAAGGCAATCGCAAACTCCCGGGGACCGCCAACTCCCGGGCACCCGCCGACCTACGACCGCTGCCCGGCTCCCTCGCCCCGGATCGCGGCGGGAATGCTACCCGGCTGTGTCACTCCAGCGGAAAGGTCTGATACTTCCGTGGAACCTCGACGCGGAAACCCAACCGCTCCTCGAGGGTCGAGGCCAGGGAGAAGGAGGACAAGGCCTCGCCATGAACCAAGAACGTGAGGCGCGGTGGCCCCATGTGCGCCGCCCAGTCGAGCAACTGGTCGCGGTCGGCGTGGGCGGACAGGCCGGATATCAGATGCACCTTGGCGCGGACGGCGATGTCCTCCCCGTAGATGCGCACCACCTTCTCTCCGTCGAGTATGCGCCTACCCCGCGTGCCGGGAGCCTGATAGCCGACGATGACGATGTGGGACTCCGGCCGCCACAGGTTGTGTTTGAGGTGGTGTTTGATGCGACCGGCCTCGGCCATGCCGCTTGCGGAGATGATGATCACGCCGCTCTTGGTGTTCAGTTCCCGGGATTCGTCGGCGCTCTCCGTGTACTGGAGCCCCGGAAAACTGAAGAGGGGCCCATTCTCGCGGATATGGAGCGCCTCTTCGTCGAACTCCTCGCGGTGGCGGCGGAAGATGTCGGTGGCGTCCTTCGCCAAGGGACTGTCCACGTAGATGGGCATGTCCATGTTATGGCCTTCGCAGATCTGCCGGAGGAAGTAGACCAACTCCTGCGTCCTCCCCACCGCAAACGCAGGGATGACCACATTGCCGCCGCTCGCTTTGGCTTCTTCGAGGATGCCGGCCAACTCCTCGAGCGGGTCTATCTCCGCTCCGTGAAGGCGGTCACCGTAGGTCGATTCCAGGAGCAGGTAGTCCGCCTCCGTCACAACCTCCGGGTCGCGAATGATGGGTTGGTCGGGCTGGCCGAGGTCGCCACTCACCACCACCTTGATATCGAGCCCTCCTTCCTTCAGCCACAGCTCCATGATGGAGGAGCCGAGAATGTGCCCCGCATCGAGAAAACGGCACTTCACCCCCGGCGCGGGCTCGAGCTCCAGACCGTAGGGGTGGGCTCGAAACAACCGCAATGAACCCTCGGCATCTTTGCGTGTATACAGAGGCGTTCCCGCTGTGCGACCGGCCCGCCGGGCCTTGCGGTCTCTCCACTCCGCTTCCATCTCATGGATGTAGGCAGAGTCGAGCAACATGATGTGGGCCAGATCGGCCGTGGCGGGCGTCGCGTATACGGGTCCGCTGAAGCCCTCACTGGAAAGCTTGGGGATGAGCCCCGAGTGGTCGATGTGGGCATGAGTGAGAAGCAAGAAGTCGATCTGGGTGGGGTCGAAGGGAAACGGAGCGAAGTTCTCCGCCTCCGCTTCTCTGCCGCCCTGATGCATGCCGCAATCCACAAGGAAGCGGGTGTCGCCCACGGTAAACAGATGGCACGACCCGGTGACCTCACGGGCGGCGCCGCAGAACTGAACCTGCATCGCGTTCACTCCCCACGCCGGAGGGTCCGGCCGCAGCCTTTGAACGGCCCGGAGCATATCACAGGCCCTCCGCGGGAGCGCCCCGTCCGGAGGACTCCGGGCCTCACCGGTCCAGACCCTCACGGGCAGCGAAGCGCCCGGGGGAGCCCACAGGCCGGCGGGCTGGAGCAGGTGGCAGGAACACCCGATTGCGCGCTCGTCGCCTGAGGAATACACTCGAGCGTAGCGGGGTGGGCTGCGGTTCCCGGACGTCCACGCCGCACCTGGGGGCAAGCCGGGGCAGGGAGAGGGTTGAACAATTGTTCCCGCTCGTCGGGGGGTTACCGGAGCACACGCATCAGGGAGAGCTCGGTAGGGGGGTGAGCCTTCTCCGACAGCTCCTCCGCCGGGCGGCGAGACCTTCCACGACCGGACGGCTCTGCTCGCGCGGGCTGAGCGGCCCGGGCCGGCGTTTGCCTCTGCTCATGACCGCCCTCCTCGCGCTGCTTCTCGGCCTTCAGGCGGCGGGCTGCAGCGGCCCGGCAGACGATGCCAATGAGCCCAACGACCGAGTCGAGGAGGCAACCGTGCTCATAGCGGGAGCGGAGGTAGAAGGCGCGTTCTCCCCGCCCCGCGATTCACGGAACGACACCGACATCTTCCGCCTGGACATCGACGGAGAAGGCCCAACGGCCGTGGTGGTCACTCTCTCCGGCGGCCAGACCCAGGAGACCATGCTGCAGATGGGCATCATCACTCCAGACGGCCCCGAACGAATCATGTGGCCGGTCTGGCAGAGAGAGGAAACGACGGGCACGCAGGTGCTCCGGGGGACGGTCGGTGGACCGTCAACACTCATCGTGGTACTGCAGGGCACCAAGGGTATCTATACCCTATCGGCCCTGGCAACGGTCGCCGAGTAGCCATCACCGAGTCGGGGCATCTCACGGGGAGGAAGGGGGCGACGATGCTCGCATACGACCGAAAGGGATTCTGGCCTACGGGGAGGGCCCCCAAAGAGCCTCCAGGAACCGCACGCACGCTGTGCTCGCCACTGGTCGCCGTGTTCGTTGCGACCTGCCTCCTCGCCATGGTGACGTGTGGGTGCAGTGTGAACGTCGACTGGGGGGAGGATAAACAGGGGGGTACAATCCCCTCGCTCAACGGTGAGGATTCCACCTCAACGACCGCCGCAGGCGGCGTGACCGGTGGCACCACGGCTACAACCGTGGCGGCGGAAACCCTGTTCACCAGAGTCTCCCGGGAAGAAGTGCAGAGGCGGCTCGCCCTTCCCCCGTTCGCGTACGTGTCGGAGATGGACACCGGCGGCGGGTGGCAGTTCGTGGGCAAGATCGCCTATGTGGACGCCCTCGCCAACCGCGTGGCGCATAGGCCCAGGGCCGGGATACAGCCCGTCGGCATCGCTGTGAACCCTGACGGGACCGTCTTCTATGTGAGCGACACCTACAAGCCGGTGGTCCACATCATGGACTGCGAGACGCACGAGAAGAAGGGTGAGATCGTCCTGCCCGGCATCGAACCAACGGACGTACTCAGCTGGTCGAGGAAAGTGGCGGAAGGACCCGTGTCATACCAAGAGGTGGGAGGATGTACGGGAGCCCTCGCGGTCACGCCCGACGGTGAGAAGCTGCTTGTCTGCACCAAAGCCGGCCTACAGATCGTCGACCTTGGCACGGGGTTGTCGGAGCGCACCCTAGCCGACGTACACGGCTTCAAGGTGGCGGTGAGCTTTGACGGCACCCGGGCCTACGTCGCGACCCACGATTGGTTCACACGTGAAGCCCGGAGGCTCGAGGAGTGGTTCGCGCTCACTGAAGAAGGCGTAGGAGGAAGCCTCACCGTGCTTGACACCAGCTCGTGGCAGATAGTGGCGAGCCGAGAATGCGGCCTTGCAGGAGGGCTCGCTGTCCAGCCCGACGACTCCCTCCTCCACCTGAGCGACCTGACGGAAGACGCACTGAGAGTGATCGACGCCCAGACCCTGGCAGACGTCGCGCTCGTGCCGGTCGGGAAGTCGAAGCCCACCGGCGTAGGGGTGTTGCCAGACGGCTCCAAGGTCTATGTGGTGTGTGCCGGAGAGGCGCGAGTGGCTGGAAACGCACCCCTCACCACCGAAAGAATCGGGGCATCGGGGGAATGGTTCTGCGCTGTCATCACCACCGACGACTTCACCATCAGGAAGAAGATACCGCTCGACATGTACTGACCCTACGAGATAGCCGTCCGGTCGGACGGCAAGGAGGCGTACGTGAGCGGTGGCTACATCAACCACGCCGTGGTCATCGACACCGTGAATGACGAAGCGCTGGGCGACTGCGGGGAACCTGCAGCGCCCACCGTCGGCGTGGCGGTGCGTCCTTCTGGTGGGGCAGCGACTACGTTGAAGTCCTGAAGGATTCGTGGTAGATATGGGGACGCAGGCGGTGCCGCAATAGCGGCCCGGCCTGCGTCCGAATCTTTCGGCAGAGTCGCCTCCCGGAAGCACCCGGTGAGCCCATGCTGTCATGTGAAGGGCCCGGCCTCGGCAAAGCCGGCCCTACCTGTGGCGTATGGAGGGCTTTTCCCGCTTCTGGTATACTCGTGCCGCTCTTTCGCCTGCCCGCCCATAGCGGAGTCATGCCTTCCGGGGCGCCCGCAGGCCGCAACGTAAGCCCATAAAGCCCAGCAACAAAGCGGAGGACGATAGTGGCAGACGAAAAGCTTGTTTTTCCGGTACCGGAGAATCTCAAGAAGACCGCCTGGGTCAACAGCGAAGAACAGTACAAGGAGATGTACGACCGGTCGCTGAACGATGCCGACAACTTCTGGGCGGAAGCGGCCGACGAGTACCTCAAGTGGACCAAGAAGTGGGACAAGGTACAGGATCACGACTGGGCCAAGGCCAAAGTACAGTGGTTCGTGGGTGGCAAGCTGAACGCCACCTACAACTGCCTCGACAAGTGGATGGGCACCCCCACCGAGAACAAGATCGCCTACTACTTCGAGGCCGATCATCCAGACAACAGCTACACGCTCACCTACCGCGAGCTCTACGATGCCGTCGTGAAGATGGCCAACGGCCTCAAGAAGCTGGGTGTCAAGAAGGGCGATCGGGTGGCCATGTACCTCCCGATGATCCCTTCGCTCCCCATCGCCATGCTGGCGTGCGCCCGCCTCGGCGCCATCCACATGGTGTGCTTCGGCGGCTTCTCGGCTGAGGCCCTGCGCGACCGCCTGAACGACGCGGGTGCCAAGGTCCTCATCACCACCGACGGCTCTCTCCGCGGCGGTAAGAAGGTCGACGCCAAGGGTTCCGCCGACGCCGCCATGGCCCAGGCGCCCAGCGTCGAGAAGTGCGTCGTGGTCAAGCACACCGGTGTCGACATCAACTGGGTTGAAGGCCGTGACCTGTGGTGGGACGACATCATGGCCGACGCCGACAATGCCAAAGATTGCCCCTGCGTGGACGTCGATGCCGAGGATCCGCTCTTCATCCTCTACACGTCTGGTTCCACAGGCAAGCCGAAGGGTGTGCTCCACACCACCGCCGGTTACCTGCTCTACGGCGCCTACACGTTCAAGCTGGCCTTCGACTACCACGACGGTGACGTGTTCTTCTGCACGGCCGATATCGGCTGGGTAACGGGCCACACCTACTGCGTGTACGCTCCTCTCATCAATGGCGCCATCTCCGTGCTGTTTGAAGGCGTCCCCAGCTATCCCGACTATAGCCGCTTCTGGAAGATCTGTGAGCGCTACAAGGTCAACCAGCTGTACACCGCCCCCACGGCTCTGCGCGCCATCGCCAAGGAAGGCGACCAGTGGCTGGAAGGCGTCGACCTCTCCTCGCTCCGCATCCTCGGTTCGGTGGGCGAGCCCATCAACCCGGAAGTGTGGCTCTGGTACTACAACAAGATCGGCGGCGGCCGCTGCCCGATCGTTGACACCTGGTGGCAGACCGAGACCGGCGGCCACATGTGCCTGCCGCTCCCCGGTGCCGTGGCCTCCAAGCCGGGCCACGTGGGCCGTCCCTTCTTCGGGGTCGAAGTTGAGCTCCTCGACGCCGACGGCCAGCCCGTCACCGAACCCGGTGTGGCCGGTAACGTCGTCATCAAGAGGCCGTGGCCGGGCATGATGCGCGGTGTCTACGGCGACCCGCAGCGCTTCTTCGACACATACTTCGTCCAGAACGAGGGCTACTACACCGCCGGCGACGGTGGCATCCGTGACGAAGACGGTGACTATCGCATCACCGGCCGGGTCGACGACGTCATCAACGTCTCCGGCCACCGTATGGGCACCGCCGAAGTGGAATCGGCTCTTGTGAGCCACGAAGCCGTGGCCGAGGCCGCCGTGGTAGGCATGCCTCACGACATCAAGGGTCAGGGCATTTACGCATTCGTCACCTTGAACACCGGTGTCGATGGTGACGACGCCCTGCGCAAGACGCTCGTGACTCACGTGCGCAAGGAGATCGGCCCCATCGCCAGCCCCGACGTCATCCAGTGGGCTCCCGGTCTGCCGAAGACCCGTTCGGGCAAGATCATGCGCCGTATCCTCAAGAAGATCGCCGCCAATGACATCGGCGATATGGGCGATACTTCGACGCTCGCCGAGCCGGAAGTGGTCGACGACCTCGTGAAGAACCGCGCCATTCAGTAGTACCAACGCGCGCGCACGCGCGCTCCGCGGACACAAGAAGGGCGGCCACTCGGCCGCCCTTCTTGTGTCCGGAACGGGCAGCGTTGTAGCTTTTATGCGTTATGCGTGACTGCCTTTCATGCGATAGACTGCAGCTAGCTACCAGCCCACAGGAAGGGAGAACCACTATGGCCGACGGCAAGGCCCTCAAGGCGAATGCCCAGAGGATCATCGATCGCGAACTGCAGGTATTCGATGAACGTACTCCGGGCAGCATGAAGATGACGGCGGCCGCCAAGAGAGTCATGCCCAAGGGAGTGGCCAGCAACTTCCAGTACTACAATCCGCACCCAGTGGTGGTAGCCCGCGCCCAAGGCAGCCGCATGTGGGATGTCGACGGCAATGAGTACATCGACTACAACATGGCCTACGGCTCCCTCTTGGCCGGCCATTCCCACCCGAAGCTCGTCGAGGCAGTGCAGGCTCAGACCCTCGAAGGCACGCTCTACACCAGCCCCTCTCCCCTCAACCTCGAGGTGGCCGAGGAACTCACGCGCCGCTTTGCCTTCGAGATGGTGCGCTTCACCAACTCCGGCACTGAATCGACTATGGATGCCATCCGTCTGGCGCGCGGTTACACGAATCGCGACAAGATCATCAAGGCGGAGGGCTGCTACCACGGCCACCACGATGCCGTCATGGTCTCGGTCAAGCCGGAGTTGACCGATTCCGGACCGGCGGCCTTCCCCAGCTCTGTGGCCTTCTATCACGGCGTTCCGCGTGGAGTGGTCGATGATGTATTGGTGGTCCCCTACAATGACCTCGATGCGTTGGAGCGAATGCTGGCCGCCCATCCCCACGAGGTCGCCTGTTACATCCTCGAACCTGTTCCGGAAAACATAGGCATCGTGCTTCCCGAGCCGGGCTACCTCGAAGGAGTACTTGAGATCTGCCACCGATACGGGACACTCGTCATCTTCGATGAGGTCAAGACCGGCATCACCGCTCATCCGCGCGGGGTCTACGGTGTATATGGCCTCCTCCCCGACATCGTCACGCTCGCCAAGTCCATCGGAGGCGGAGTGCCTCTAGGGACCTTTGGGGCACGTTCCGAAATCATGGATTGGATCACCAAGGGCATCGTCACGCACCAGGGAACCTTCAATGGGAATCCCTTGGTCATGGCGGCGGCGCGCGCGGTCCTCAAGGAGATCTGTACCGATGAGGCTTTCGCCGGCGCAGAGGCCCTGAACGACCGTCTGCTCTCGGGGTGCCGAGCGATTATCGAAGAAGCCGGCCTGCCTGCCCACACAGTGCAGATGGGTGCCAAGGGGTGCGTCACCTACTCGCCGACACCCGTGCGGAACTACCGTGACTACACACAATGCGACGCCGATCTCGCCTACGCGAACTGGGTGTACAACATCACTCACGGTATCCTTCTACCGCCCGGCCTGGACGAACAGTGGCTGGTATCGGTGCAGCACTCCCAAGCCGATATCGACCACCACCTTGAGGTGTTCTCCGCCTTCGTGACCGACCTCACCGCGTAGCCCGCGGAGTGACTCACGTCCTATCGGCGTCCGCCTCCGATAGCTACGTCAGACGAGTTATTGGGGGGCGGCGTCCCGCAGGGACGCCCCCCCCCACCCCGCCCCCCACATGCGGTCACCCGCCGTGACCCACTAGATTCCCGCGAGTACCAAACCCAAAACCACCCACAAACCCCAGCAC
>CAYRES010000010.1:22483-84325 GCA_964423425.1 uncultured Gaiellales bacterium
TCACTCCCTCCCTCGGGGGTCCCCCCTCTTTTTCCTCTTTCTGAGGTTTTTTGGGGGGGGGGCGCCCCGCGGGCCCCCCGCCCCCCTCCCGGCCCCGCTCTTGCGGTCACCGGCCGTGACCAAGTAGATGCCGGCGAGTACCAACGCCAATCCCACGAACAACCACGAGCTCAATTCCTCCCTACCCAGCAACGCTCCTGCCAGCACTCCGAACAAGGGCGTGAGCATGGAGAAGACCGCCAGATTCGTCACGTGATAGCGCTGGATCATCCAGTACCACACCACGTAGCTCGCCGAGGCGATGACGAAGGTCTGGTAGATGAGAGACCACGCCACCGCCGCCGTGATGTCGATGACGAAGCCTCGCTCGAAGAGCGCCCATGCCGCTAGAAGGAGCGGCACGGAGAACACCAGCTGGTAGAAGAGCACATGCACCGCACTGATCTGCTGGGGACCCTGGTACCGATCGGACATCCACTTGATGTAGAGCGTAGTACTGCCCCAGAAAAGTGCGCAGGCGAGTTGCATCAGATCGCCAATCCAGTAGTTGGGGGGAAGATCGCCAGTGCGGGTACCGAACACCGAGATGATGCCGGCAAGCGCAAGCAGGAGGCCGGCGGCTTTGCCCCAGGTAAGGTGGTCGTACCGGAACAGGAAGTGTGCTCCCACCGCTACCCACAGGGGGTGCGTGTAGATGAAGATGATAGCCCGCGAGGCATTCGTGTACTGAAGGCCCGTGTACATGAAGAAGAAATCCAGCCCGAAGAGAACCCCTATGACCACACCGTGCAAGACACGCCTGTCTCTGTGAAACACCGGTTGCCGCATCACCGTGAGTACCACGACGAATACCGCGGCTGCAACCAGGTTACGCAGCCCGGCCGTGAGGGCAGGCGGGAAGCCCTGCGTGGAGATCTTCATCATGACCACATTGATGCCCCACAGCAGGCTGATGCCCGCCAGAGCGCCGGCGGCGCCCGGTCCGAGACGCCTGGAAGTGGTGGGAGGAGCGGGTGGAACCACGATTGCCGCTTCAGCGCACCACGAAGTTCACCAGTTTGCCTGGGACCACTATCTCCTTCACCAGTGCCTTGCCCGCGATATGCCGCTCGACACCCGCAAGGGTCTTCGCGGCCGCCAGTATCTCGTCCTTGCCGGCGTCCTTGGCCACCGCGAGACGGTCGCGCACCTTGCCGTTGACCTGCACGGCGATCTCGACCGTGTCGTGCTCGAGCAACCGTGGGTCGGCGGAAGGCCAAGGCTCGTCCCAGATGGCGCTGCCGCCCATCATCTCCCACAGCTCGGCGCACATGTGAGGAGCGAAAGGTTCGAGTAAGCGTACCAACGTGACCACCGTCTCGGCCATCACCCGGCCACCCACCTTGGTGCGAAGCCAGACGGCGTCACCCTGCCGGGCGGCGATCGCCTCGTTGTTGAGCTCCATGATGGCGGCAAGTGCCGTATTGAAGTGAAAACGCTCCTCTATGTCGACCGTGACCTTGTCGATGGTCTGATTGGTCTTGACCAAGAGCACCCGCGCCTCGGCAGGCAGTTCGGCCGCATCGATACCCGAGCCCGCCGGACCTCTCGAGCGGAGGGCACCCGCCGGCAGCCCCGCCTCCAGGCACTCGCATACGAGCCGCCACACCCGATTCAGGAACCGGTTGACGCCCTCGATGCCGCGGTCGTGCCACTCGGCGTCGCTCTCCGCCGGACCCATGAACAACACGTAGCTCCTCAGGGAGTCGGCTCCGTACCGGGCCACGTGCTCGTCGGGGTTGACAACATTGCCCTTCGACTTCGACATCTTAGCGCCCTTGTAGTAAATCATGCCCTGGGTGAACAGGTTGCGGAACGGCTCCTCGAAGCCCACCAGCCCCAAGTCGTAGAGCACCTTGCAGAAGAAACGCGAGTACATGAGGTGTAGGATGGCGTGCTCCACTCCACCGATGTACTGGTCGACGGGCAGCCAGAAGTCGACGGCGTCACGGTCGAAGGCCACGTCATCACGCCGGGGCGAAGCGTACCGAAGGAAGTACCACGACGAGTCGACGAAGGTGTCCATGGTATCGGTCTCCCGCCGACCGGGCCCCCCGCAGGTAGGACAGGTGGTGTTGACCCAATCTTCGGCGGCGGCCAGCGGTGACCGACCTTTCGGAGCGTAGTCACTCACGTCCGGCAGCAGCACGGGGAGGTCTTCGTGCGGTACAGGGACCTCCCCACACTCGTCGCAGTACACGATGGGAATGGGCGCACCCCAGTAACGCTGCCGCGAGAGAAGCCAGTCGCGCAACTTGTAGTTGACGGCGAAGTCGGCCTTGCCCTGACCTTTGAGCCATTCGGTGATCGCACGAATGGCCTCGTCCTTGGGCAGCCCGTTGAACCGGCCGCTGTTGACCAATACGCCGTCCCCGGTGTACGCCTCGGTGAGCTCACCCGCGGCATCCTTGCACTCTACCGGGCTCTCGATGACCTCGATGACGGGCAGGCCGTACTTCTTGGCGAAGGCGAAGTCGCGCTCGTCGTGGGCGGGGACCGCCATGATGGCTCCCGTACCGTACTCCATGAGCACGTAGTCGGCCACATAGATGGGGATCAGTTCGGCGTTCACCGGGTTGACCGCGTAGCGGCCGGTGAAGACCCCAGTCTTCTCCTTCTCGAGGCTCGAACGCTCAATGGAGGAGGTGTTCATGGCCCGCCGCACGTAGGCGTTCACTTCCTCTTCCTGTGTGGTACCCGCCACCAGATCGGCAACCAGCGGGTGTTCCGGAGCCAGAATGAAGAAGGTAGCCCCGAAGAGCGTGTCGGGACGGGTGGTGAAGACCGTGATCTCCTCACCGGCCAGATGATCGCAGGCCGCGCAGCACCCGGCTGCATCGGCCAACGGTGCGATGGTGAAGGTGACATTGCCGCCGACGGACTTGCCTATCCAGTTGCGCTGCATGGTGATGACCCGCTCCGGCCATGAGTCGAGCTTGTCGAAATCCTGCAGCAGGCGTTCGGCGTACTCGGTGATGCGGAAGAACCACTGCTCGAGCTTCTTGGCCTCCACCGGCGAGTCGCACCGCTCACACCCGCCGTCGATCACCTGTTCGTTGGCGAGTACGGTCTGGCAGGAGGGGCACCAGTTGACCGGAGCCGCCTTCTTGTAGGCGAGGCCCCGCTCGTAGAACTGTATGAACAGCCACTGGGTCCACTTGTAGTATTCCGGGCGGCAGGTAGCGAGCTCCCTGCTCCAATCGATGGAGACGCCCAGACGCTTGAGTTGCCGATTGATGGTGGTCATGGCCCGTTCGGTGAGTACGGCCGGGTGTTCCCCGGTCTGTATGGCCACGTTCTCGGCGTTCAGGCCAAAGGCGTCGTACCCCATGGGATGGAGCACCCGCCGCCCCTGGTGGCGGCGGAAGCGGGCCACCACGTCGCCCATGGTGTAGTTCTTGACATGCCCCATGTGCGCACTGCCCGAGGGATAGGGGAACATCTCCAGCACGTAGGTGGACGCAGGCACCCGGCCGGAAGCCAACTCCTGGGCCGTGGGGTTGGCCACCTCGAAAGTCCGTTCCCTCGCCCACACCTCCTGCCACTTGGTTTCGATCTCCTCCGGACTGTACGAGCGTGCCATAGTCCATTCCTTTCGCGCCTTCAAGCGGGTGAATCGCTCTGCAGGGATGCTACGAGCCGCACACGTGACGGGGCGCGCCGCGCATGCGGCCGCGCCCCGTCCACATCGCGCCTGCCTATTGTAGAGACTAAGCGGTCCGGTAGCCACACCTCGGTTCCCGCCGGGAACCGTTCAGCAGGAGCTTCAGCCTCCGCCCCACCCGCCTCCACCGTCCCGCCGGTTGCGGGCGGAGAGGAACAACAGGCCCAGCAAGAGCACAATGATCACGATGATAATCAACGTTTCCATGCGGTAACTATACCCTACTGGGTATCTACCTGCCTGCGCGCCGTCCTCAGCTCCTCGGCAAGATCGCGGATCTGATCGCGAAGCAGAGCCGCATACTCGAAACGAAGCTCTTCGGCCGCAGCGAACATCTCCTCCTCGAGTTCGGCCATAAGAGCCTGTATCTCCTCGGGACCCATATCCCGGCCGTCTCGGTCCTGCCAGCGCGGCCGCTCCTTGTAGGGAGTGATCTCGGCGATACCCAGGAGCTGCGTGATGTCGGACACCCCCTTCACGATGGTGGCCGGAGTGATGCCGTGCACCTCGTTGAAACGAACCTGGGCCTCACGGCGCCGGTCGGTCTCGCGGAGCGCGGTCTCCATCGACTGGGTCGTGGTGTCGGCATACATGATGACGCGGCCATCTGCATTACGCGCCGCCCTCCCGATGGTCTGCACGAGAGAGGTGGTTCCGCGGAGGAAGCCCTCTTTGTCGGCATCGAGAATGGCGACCAGCGTCACTTCGGGCAGGTCCAAGCCTTCCCGCAGCAGATTGATACCCACCAAGACGTCGAACTCCCCCAGGCGCAGGTCGCGCACCAGCCGGATGCGATCGAGGGTGTCGACCTCAGAGTGCAGGTAGCGCACGCGGAAACCCATCTCGGCCAAGTAGTCGGTCAGGTCTTCAGCCATCTTCTTGGTGAGCGTGGTGACCAGGGTACGCTCCCCCTTCCCGGCCCGGACCCTGATCTCATTCATGAGGTCGTCTATCTGGTGGCGCGTGGGGCGGACTTCCACCAGAGGTTCGACGAGACCCGTGGGGCGGACCAGCTGCTCAACAACCTGCGAGGAGACCGAGAGTTCCCAGTCTCCGGGAGTGGCCGAGACGAAGACCGCTTGGTGCACCTTCTCTATGAACTCCTCGAAGCGAAGTGGACGGTTGTCGAGGGCGGAGGGCAGCCTGAAGCCGTGTTCCACGAGAGACAGCTTGCGGCTACGGTCACCGTGGTACATACCGTGCAGCTGCGGGACGGTCATATGGCTCTCGTCGATGAGTACCAGGAAGTCGTCGGGAAAGTAGTCGAGCAAGGTGTGCGGAGGCTCTCCGGGTCCACGGCCGTCCAGAATGCGGGAGTAGTTCTCGATGCCGCTACAGTAGCCGATCTCTCTCAGCATCTCCATGTCGTATTGCGTACGCTGCCTCAGCCGGTAGGCCTCGAGTTGCTTGCCTTGACCGGTGAGTTCGACCACCCGTTCCTCGAGTTCCTCCCCAATCAGGCGGACCGCCCGCTCGATGCCCTCGTCCGTGGTCACGAAATGAGTGGCAGGATAGACGGCCACATTGGCCAGGGTACCCTTCACCTCTTGCGTGAGGGGGTCGATGATGCTTATCTCCTCGATCTCGTCACCCCACATGCGCACGCGCAGGGCGACATCCTCGTACGCAGGCCACACCTCGAAGCTCTCGCCCCGTACGCGAAACTTCCCCCGGGCGAAGGCGACGTCGTTGCGCTCATAATGTATGGACACCAGTTTGCGCAGCACGTCATCCCGGTCCACCACCTCCCCCTGGCGCAGCAACACCACCTGCCGCAGATACTCTTCCGGAGACCCCAGGCCGTAGATACAGGACACAGACGCCACCACCACCACGTCATCGCGCATGAGAAGGCTGCTGGTGGTGGAGTGGCGCAGCCGATCGATCTCCTCGTTGATGGAGGAGTCCTTCTCGATGTACGTGTCGGTGGCGGGAACGTAGGCTTCCGGCTGGTAGTAATCGTAGTAGGAGACGAAGTACTCCACTGCGTTGTCGGGCAGGAACTCTCTGAACTCGTTGCACAGCTGCGCGGCGAGAGTCTTGTTGTGGGCGATGACCAGGGTCGGTTTCGCCGCCCGGGCAATGATATTGGCCATGGTGAAGGTCTTGCCCGAGCCGGTGACGCCGAGGAGGGTCTGAAAGCGATAGCCACGCTTCAAGCCAGAAGCCATGCCCTCTATGGCTTCTGGTTGGTCACCACGGGGTTCGTAGCCTGCCTTCAAGCGGAAGTCAGCCACACCCACGCTCATTTCTGCCGGTTCTCGAACACATACGGATAGATCCTCCGGTACAGAGCTTCATAGTGCTTCACCCGCTCGACAAAGGCCTTGGTTTCGGGAAAAGGGATGTCACCGGCTGCGAGCGAGGTGGAAGACGAATCCTGCAGCCAGGAAGCCACCGCCGTATGGCCGGCGTTGTAAGCGGCGAGAGAGACCGAGACGTCGCCGTCGAACCTGTCCAACAGAAACCGCAGGTAGTAGCAGCCCAGTCGCACGTTATCCAAAGGATCCTCGAGGTCCGGTTCGCTGGGCCCCTCCCAATCGGGACGCGTCACAATCCAGTGGGCGGTGTTGGGCATGAGCTGCATAAGACCGCGGGCCCCCGCACGAGACCTTGCCCGGGCACCGAACCCGCTCTCCGCCTTCACCACCGCCAGCACGAGATACGGATCGAGATCGAACTCCGCTGCCGCCCGGCCAATCTCGTCCAGGTAGTCGACCGGGTACGCGACCCGGGCGACACCCGGAGGCAGGCCTTCGGTCAACCACAGGGCCACCCCAGCCAGCACCGCCGCGGCAGCCACAAAGAGAACGAGGGCGAGGGCGATACCCCCGGCCTGCGGGCCTGTAGACCTAAGCCGCCGGCTCACCCCGAAGGCACACGCCTATCCGCACGAGCCGTCGAGGCCGATGCGGCATGAATCGCCGGTGGCCATGGCCTTCGCCCGGTTGTAGACGGATTGCACGAAGTAACGCAGCTCCTCGATGCCTGCATCGTTGATGTAATGCATATCGGCGGCGGCGATGCGCTGGCCGGATGTCACCCGCCGGCGCTCGAGGCCCATCATGGTCGCCTCGTCGAATTTGCCCGCAGACCTCTGGAGTCGAACGCCGAACGGCGCCTCGATGGTGACCACCAGATCATAGCGGCCCTGGAACCCTCCCTCAACCAGCAGGGGGACCTCACACACGAGCACGGTGCCGGGGGGCGAGGTCTGCATGCGCCTCATTCGTTCCTGGGCCACCTGCGGGTTGACGAAGTTCTCCAGCCAGATGAGGTCTTTGCGGTCCTTCACCACGCGCTGACGGAGGAGCTTCCTGTCGACCTCCCCATCGGGCCCGAAGATGTAGGGACCGAAATGGCTGCGCAGGGCCTGCTTCACGTCTGGGCGCCGATAGAGCTCGTGGACGTACTCATCGGCTGAGAAGGTGGCAGAGCCCAGTTCCTCGAACATGTGCAAAGCCGTACTCTTGCCGGCGGCCGTTCCTCCGGTGAGACCGACCACCACGGCCCGGTCACGAATCACGGCAGGCTCTGCCTGCTGCGCTACACTCTCGCCCTTGCGTTCTTCTCCGAACTCAACCATAGGAGCCCTCCCCCGAGTCCCGTGCTGGAAGTGATTCCATTCTATCCGTTTTGAGCCGAAAGAGGAGGCGCCTCAGGCGCCTCCTCTTTCGCTACATAGCTCGCCATACACTGTAGTACCCGGCACCCTAGTCGGCGGAACCTTCCTCGGTCTCTTCCTCTTCGGGAGGTACATCCACCGCTTCCGGTGTGGACGCTTCCGGCTCACCGCCAGCATCGGCTTCAGACGCGGGCTGCTCTACGGCAGTCGGGGGTTCCTCACCGGCATCCGGCGTCCCGCCGGCTTCACCGGCCTCTTCGGGGAAATCGACCGGCTCGGCCGAGTCACTCACGAACTCAGCCGCAACCGCCTCTTCACCCTCGGCAGCCTCTTCGCCTTCGGCAGCCTCTTCACCCTCGGCAGCCTCTGCCGCCAGCGCCGCTTCACGCTCGGCCAAGGCGTCCTCATGGATGCGATACTCAGGTTCGAGCCGCTTGAGACTCAGGGACAAGCGACGTCGATCGGGGTCGAGTTCGATGATCTTGGCGTTGATCTCCTGGCCCACGTGAAGGATCTCGGAGGGCTCCTCAACGTGGTGTTGCGCCAATTCTGAGATATGGATGAGACCCTCCACACCCTCTTCGATCTCGACGAAGGCACCGAAGGACACGAGTTTGGTGACCCGGCCGTGAACGATCTCGTTGACCTGGCGGTTCTCAAAGACCTCTTGCCACGGGTCTTTCTGCGTCTGCTTGAGACCCAGCGAGATGCGCTGGCGGTCGCGGTCGATGTCGAGCACCTTCACGCTGACCTTCTTGCCGATCTCCAGAACCTCGGAGGGGTGATTCACGTGGCTCCAAGAGAGCTCGGAGATATGGATGAGGCCGTCGATGCCCTCGAGATCGACAAAGGCTCCGAAGTCGACGATATTGGAGACCGTGCCCGTGACCAGATCGCCCACACTCATGCTGTCGAGGATCTGCTCGCGCACACCACGCCTCTCCTCCTCCAGCACGGCGCGCCGGCTCAAGACGACGTTGTTCCGGAAGCGATTCAGTTCGATGACACGACACTGCAGGGACTGACCGAGAAACTCCTCGAGATCGGCCACCCGCCGTATATCGACCAGTGAAGCGGGCAGGAAACCGCGTACACCCAAATCGAGGATGAGACCGCCCTTGACCACCTCGATGACGGACCCCTCCACCGGGGTACCTTCCTCAGCAGCCTTCTCGATGCGCTGCCACGCCCGTTCGAACCGGGCTCTCTTCTTCGACAGGATGAGCCGCCCGTCGGCGTCCTCCTTGGTCAGAACCAAGGCGTCGACCACGTCGCCGAGCGACACTTCGTCGTCCGGATCGACCGACTTCTTGATGGAGAGCTCATTGACGGGGATCACACCCTCGCTCTTGTAGCCTATGTCGACCAAGACTTCGTCTTTGTCGACACGAACGACGGTGCCGGTGACGATGTCGCCCTCCTCGAATGTCACCATGGTGGCGTCGTAGTTGGGGACCATCTGGCCGTCGACCTCGATCATGAGGTCTTGGCCTCCCATCAGGGTCTGCGCGTTGTCGTCGAGTTGTTGGTCAGGCATGTAGTTTCTATTCCTCCTCGAAAAAAATTGCGCGAGTCTACTTCTCGTCTCGCACTAGCGGCTAGTATACCTGCGAGCCGACTAAAAGCAACTTCTTCGTGCATACATGCCAGCCGTCCGTTCGGCCCCCACAGGTCGGATTCACTTGGCCGCGAGCCAATTCTCGCCCACCCCCGCGTCCACCGAGAGCGGCGGATCCATGGGAAAGGCGGCCACCATCTCCTTCACCACCCGCTGCTTCACGCTCTGAGCCACTGCGGCCGGCACCTCGAAGATCAATTCGTCGTGTACCTGCAACACGAGCCGGGCAGCGGGAAACTCCCGCGCGAGCATCTCGTGGCAGCGAAGCATGGCCACCTTGATGATGTCGGCGGCGCTGCCCTGGATGACTGAGTTCACAGCCAGCCGCTCCCCCAACGAGCGTGTCTGAAACACCGGTGAGGAGAGTTCGGGGATGTTCCGCGTGCGGCCGAAGACCGTGGATACGAAGCCGTGCTCCTTGGCGTCTGCAATGGTCTCATCGATGAAGCGGCGGACATTGGGCAGGCGCTCGAAGTACCGGTCGATGTATTCGGCGGCTTCCTCCCGGGATACGTTCAGCTGCTGAGAGAGACCGAACGAGGAGATACCGTAGAGGATGCCGAAGTTGACGGCCTTCGCGTAGCGGCGGTGAACCGGGTCGACTGCCTCTTGGACGAGGTCAAAGACCTCTGCGGCCGTGCGGGCGTGGATGTCGTCCCCCCGCCGGAACGCCTCGATGAGAGCCGGTTCCTGAGCCAGGAAGGCCATCAACCGGAGCTCGATCTGGCCATAGTCTGCCACCACCAGCAGCGAACCCTCTTCAGCGGTGAAACATTCTCGTATGTGTGAGCCCAGTTCGGTGCGGATGGGGATGTTCTGCAGGTTGGGGTCGCTCGAGGAGAGGCGTCCGGTAGCCGCCACCGTCTGATGGAAAGTTGTGTGAAGACGTCCAGTGGCCGGATCGACCGCCTCGGGCAACGCGAGAACATAGGTGGACATGAGCTTGGACAGCTCGCGGTATGACTCCAAGGCCTCGATGATGGGGTGGGCTCCGCGCAGAGAGGCGAGTGTCTTGGCATCGGTCGAGTAGCCGGTCTTGGTCTTGCGGCCGCGGGGTAGCCCGAGCCTCTCGAACAACACCTCTCCCAACTGGGCCGGCGACCCGAGGTTGAAGGCTTCGCCTCCGGCCAATGTGTGGATGCGATCCTCGAGCGCCTCCATCCGGTCCTGAAGACGTGCGGCGATCTCCCCCAGCCGGTAGCAGTCGAGGTGAACCCCGGCCTCTTCCATGTCGACCAATACCCGCATGAGCGGCAACTCGATGTCCGTAAAGAGACTCCACATGCCCCTTTGACGCAACACGGGCTCCTGCACGGCGGCGAGCCGGACCACATCCACCGCCCGGCCGGCAGCGCTATGCCCCCCCTGGGGCGGCATATACCCCTTGAGGCCGGCCTCCTCCAGCGCCCCCTCGAGTGGATACTGACGCCGACCGGGATCAAGCAGGTAAGCCGCTATCAGAGTGTCGTGCGCGGCACAATCACTCACCCGACGCACACCGCGCCTCGATTTCAGATCGTGGCACACCACCCGCCGGGCGCGCAGGATCTCCCTCAAGGGGCCTTCAGCGCCCGCATCCATGGGTACGCGCACGCCCGCCCACGACTCCCCTCCCCTGTCCCACGCCATCCAGAGAGCGGGGAGCTCGTTCGTGGCTTCGTCCGTCGCGGAGACAGAGGCCTCCTCGCTCAGGCCCACGGGCAGCTCGCGGGGAAGCCGGGAGGCGAGCTCGTGGAGGTCCAGCCGCAGTAGTTCGAGATTCCCCCCGGATCCCGAACCGGGAGCTTCCTCGTCAGCTTGGCCGGCACCTGACTCCACAGGAACCCCTCCGGCGAACAGCTCCTCGATGCGTTCCATGAACGTATTGAACTCGAAGCGGGAGAACAGCTCTTTCACCTTGTCCCTGTCGGGAGCGCGGGCCGCCACCTCCGTGGCGCGGATGTCGATGGGTGCTTCGCACTCGATGAGGGCAAGGCGTTTCGACAGGAGCGCTTCTTCGGCGTGCTCGCGCAGAAGCTCCCTCCGCTTCGGCCCTCCGACCTCGTCCAGATGGGAGAGTACACCCTCCACCGAGCCGAAGCGGGCCAGGAGATCGGCAGCGGTCTTCTCTCCTATGCCGGGGACGCCGGGTATGTTGTCGGACGGGTCGCCCTTGAGGCCGATCAGATCGGGAATGAGCTCTGGCGGCACCCCGAAACGCTCCTGCACGGCTGAGGGACCATACAGCTTCACGTCGGTGACCCCGCGGGCATTGGCCATGATCTGCACCCGGTCACTCACCAGCTGAAGCATGTCTTTGTCACCGGTGACGACGACCACCCGCCGGTCCTCCCTCTCGGCCTGCCGGGCCAGCGTCCCCAGGATGTCGTCCGCCTCATAGCCGGCCAGGGTGACGTTGGCGAAACCGAAGGAGCTGCACAGTTCCTCGAAGTACGGCCACTGCTCTGACAGCAGGTCGGGCATGGGCTTACGTGTGGCCTTGTAGTCGACGAAGTCATCGTGCCGAAACGTCTTCTCGCGGGAATCCCACCCCACGATCACCACCGCCGGCTGATAGTCGGCCAGGATTTTGAGCACCATGGCACAGAAGCCGTAGAGCGCATTGGTGGGGAAGCCGGTGGAGGTGGCGATGGTGTCGGGAAGAGCGAAGAAGGCCCGGTAGGCCATGTTATTGCCGTCCAGCAGGAAGATGGGCCCTTCCTGCTGCACCTCGGCCTGCCTGGGACAAGCGCCTGTGAGGGCGCCTGCGTCTCCGCCGGCGCCCCTCTGCCGCTCGGGCTCTTCCCGGAGCCCGCCGTTCCCGGCCCGCTCCACTCCCCGATCACTGGACCGGCAGCCTCTCGAGTCCACGTCTCTCCCACCTCCCGACCCCATTCTACTCTTCGAGCCGGCCGGTCGTGATGGAGAACGCAGCCCCGCGCCAAGGCGGGCATGGGCTGCGTGATGAAGGGAGTCGCATGCATGACGGAAGGGGGCACCACGGAGTGGGGGCCGGCCACGTCAACCGTCTCATCATCTCAGTCTCGGCGCCCCGAGTTCTCAGGCACGTTCCGGCCGCAGGCTCGACAGCAGCCCCGACCGAGGCGGCTACACCGTGCCGAGGACGGGAGCTCCCTCCAAGATGGCCTCTACCTCTTCAGAATCCAAGTCGCACACGTGAGCGATGCCTGTGAGGTCGGCCGCCTCACGGGAGAGCGCACCGAGATCGTTCCGGCTGAGGTGTTCGAGTGAGAACTTGCGGCTGCCGGTCATGAGTTGGCGCAGTCCCTGTGCCAGACGGCACATGTATGTGTGCACACCCACTGCTCCGTCAGGCACCGGCCCCAGGTCTTCGTACTCCTCCTGCAGGGACAGGTACTTGGCAAAGATGGCCTCCCGCTGCTCGCCGTACCTCGCCAGGTGCTTCGGCAGTTTCGCCGCGTCGTCGACGAGGCGTCCCACCGTACGGCCGACCATGGCCGCTGTAAGTGCCACCCGCGCCATTCCCACCATCTTCACGTGGGGAGCGCCCAAGGCCACCACCTTGAAGAGGTGGTCCTCCATGGAGAGACCCCCGGAGATGGCCAGAGGGGGAACGTACGCTCCCATGGAGGCCAAACGCTCGCAGTACCGATGAGCCAAGCTCTCCAGGTACAGGGTGGGAATGCCCCACTCGTTCATCATCCTCCATGGACTCATACCGGTGCCCCCGCCCGCCCCGTCGATGGTGAGAAGGTCGAGCCTGGCCTCGGAGGCGAACTTGATGGCCCGAGCCAGATCTGCCGGACGATACGCGCCGGTCTTCAGGAAGACGTACTTGGCACCCGCATCGCGCAGTTGTCCCACTCTCTCCATGAAGGCATCCCGTGACACCATGCCTATCCGGCTGTGCCGTTCGTACTCCGTGAACGACCGTCCCCAGGCCAGCTCAGCCTCGTGGCCCACCGGGTCCGGCAGCACGAGATAGCCGCGGTCCCGCAACATACGCGCCCTGTCAGCCTCGAAGATCTTGACCTCGCCGCCGATGTCCTTGGCCCCCTGGCCCCACTTGAGCTCAACCGCTTCGACTCCCAACTCGTGCACCGCATGCTCCAGCGTGCCCAGCCGGGAATCCTCAACGTTCTCCTGGACAACGATCGCCCCCCAACCCCGAGACCATCTCTGGTACAACTCCACCCGCCGGCGCAGTTCTGGAGCCTCCACCGCCTTTCCGTGTTCGAATCTGGCCGCAGGATCCATACCCACCACGTTCTCACCGATGGTCAGCATGATGCCCGCGATGGCGCATCCGACAGCCAACCCATCCCAATGGCGCCGGGCGATCTCCGTAGAACCCAGGCCGGGAACCACCACCGGCAGCTTCAAGCGAATACCACCGTCGTGCCCCAGGACCATACCCACATCCACGTTCGGGAAGATGGCCTGATCGGGGTCTTCGGCGACCCCATACGCTCCCATGGCGGTACCCATGATGGACAGGTGCGAGTAGTCGACCGGATAGTCCTTCTGTGCCGCCGCGGTGATGTGCCCGTAAGGCTGCGGATAAAGGACTTCACTTCCGCGCACGGCGGATAGAGCCACTTCGCAGAAGCCGGGACAATCGTCCTGACACACCACGCAGAGCCCGCTCTGGGGGTTGACGTCCTCGCCGAGCCGCGTCCTCGTGCCGGTGGCTCCGGAACGGTTGGTAGGTGTGAGTGTCATCGCTCCTCCATCTGCAACCTGCACTGTGTGGTGCCCCATACTCTGCAGGTTGTCGCCCATCGAACTCCGGTGTACAAGATGCCTGAATGATAGGCGGCGAGAACTGCAACGTTGATATGCGCAAGTCTAAACTGAAACCCAGTTGGTCTGGCCATATGGACAACCAGGATTACTTCCCAGACGCCGCCCGGCAGGAGTGACGCCGAAAAGATGGGCGCGGGGAGCCGCTCACGCTGCTCCCCGCGCCCCTTGGGAAATGTGCACACGAGCCGCCACAAAGGTATGGGGGAGGCGGGTCGCGCGCGTGGCCGGGGGACGGCCTAGAGAACAGGGAGGTACTTGTTCAACTCGTACGGTGTGACCAGAGCCTTGTACTCATCCCACTCGGCTCTCTTGTTGAGGATGAGGTACTTGCAGATGTGCTCCCCCAAGGCTTCACGCATGAGCTCGGACTCCTCGAACTCCTTGATCGCCCACAGCAGGTCTTCCGGCAGTGAACGGATGCCGGCCGCCTCTCTCTCCTCCAGAGTCATCTCGTAGATGTTGTTCGTCGCCTCGGGAGGAAGGTCGTAACCCTCTTCGATCCCCTTCAGCCCGGACGCCAACATCGCCGCGAAGGCCAGGTATGGGTTGCAGGCCGGATCCGGATTACGGAGCTCCACCCGGGTGGCATCTTCCTTACCGGGTTTGTACATGGGTACCCGCACCATGGCCGAACGGTTCCGGCGGGCCCAGCAGCAGTAGATGGGGGCCTCGTAGCCCGGCACCAGCCGCTTGTAGGAGTTGACCCACTGGTTGGTGACGAGGCACATCTCACCCACGTGCCTCAACAATCCGGCCACGTACGACTTGCCCACCGTCGAGAGGTTGTACTCGTCATCGGGCGAGAAGAACGCGTTGCGGCCGGCGACGTCGAACAAGGACTGGTGCACGTGCATACCCGAGCCGTTCACACCATAGATGGGCTTGGGCATGAAGGTGGCGTAGAGCCCCCGGGACTGCGCAATCTCCTTGACCGTGATGCGGTAGGTCATCACTTGGTCGGCCATGGTGAGTACATCTTTGTAACGCAGGTCAATTTCGTGCTGCGACGGAGCCACCTCGTGGTGGGAGTATTCCACTTGGATCCCGAACTCCTGCAGGGCGGAGATGGTGTCGCGGCGTAGATCGGAGGCGGCGTCCAGAGTGGTCAGATCGAAGTAGCCGCCATGGTCGAGCACCTCGGTGCCCTCGTTGTTACGGAAGTAGAAGAACTCCAGTTCCGGACCGATGTAGACGGTGTAGCCCATGTCGGAAGCCTTCTGCACGTTCCGCTTGAGGATGTAGCGGGGGTCTCCCGGGAAGGGCCGGCCGTCCGGTGTATAGATGTCGCAGAACATCCGGGCCGTACCTCCCGGACCGCTGCGCCAGGGCACCACACAGAAGGTACCCGGATCGGGCATGGCGACCATGTCGGATTCCTGTATACGCATGAAACCCTCGATGGAGGAACCGTCGAAGCCCATCCCCTCAGCGAACGCGTTCTCGAGCTCATCCGGGGTCACAGCGAAGCTCTTCAGCATGCCCAGCACATCGGTGAACCAGAAACGCACAAAGTGGATATTCTGGTCGCGCACCGTGCGAAGGACATCCTCTGCCGTCATTCCGTTGCCCACGTGCATCACGTTCCTTTCTCTCTCGTGCGGGGTGCCGGCGTTGGCCTGCTCCGGCGCCGGCGCACCCGGATGTGTGGCTCAATACGCATACATCCGCCCATACGGACGATGGCTTTCCGGATATAGGGTGGCAAAGGGGACGGCCAAGACGGGTGCGGGATCGAGACCGGTGGCGGAACAGAAGTCGCGCACGATCTCCTCGATACGCACCTCCTCCGCCGACGTGGGCCACCTGACACCCACCTCCTTGCCCAGACGGTGTGGTTCCACCCCGCCTCGCACGAAGATGGTCCCGCCGTGCATGCCGGTGCCCGTGTACGCACCCAGAGCCGGACCGGTGCCGGCTTCCAGACCGAGGAGGATCATCTCTCCCCCGGCCATATACTCGCCGAAGAAGTCGCGGGCCCTGCCCCCCACGACGATCACGGGGCGCTGATTCTCATAGGCCTTCATATGGATGCCCACCCGGTATCCCACATCGCCGCGCACATACAGATGCCCTCCCCGCATGCCGTAGCCGAGGACATCGCCCGCGTCTCCCTGAATCACCACGCGCCCGGAGTTCATGGTGTTGGCCACTCCGTCCTGCGCGTTCTCGTTCACGAAGATGGTGGGCCCATCCATGAAGGTGGCGAGATCGTTGCCGGGCACACCGTTTACCACCAGCGTCACGCCGTTCCCCCGAAGGCCGGCGCCTATGTATCGTTGGCCGTTCACGTTGTCGAGCACCACCGTGGTGGCCCCACTCTCGATCTCCTCCCGCACCTGCTCGTTCAGGGTCTTGTAGTAGATACCTCGCGCATCGATGTGGGAGGTGGTATTGGAACGACTCACGACACCCAGTTCCGTGCCCGGCTGACCGGCGGTGATACGCGCCGGCTCGATGCCGGTGGGTCCACGGCGCGCCGGACCGGTGGGAACATTTCTCACTGTGCTCGAATTCGGTGTCATGGTGCCTCTCCTTCAGCCTGGGCCGGCGACATCTCCCGCGCGACCCTTCTAGTGGCCCAACCCGGCGGGCTTCACGCCCAACAACTCACCGGTGGTCTGGTCCAAGCCCAACGAACGCAACCGTTCGCGGCTGCCCCGCAGACTCTCAATCGCATTCACCCCCAGGGCACCCAACACTTCGGCGATCTCGTGGCTCCACGCCCTGACCAGGTTGACGACCCGCTCGGCGCCCCACTCCGGGTCGAGCCTCCGGGTCAACTCCGGACGCTGGGTGCAGATGCCCCAGGAGCAGCGGCCCGTATGGCACTTCTGGCACAGGTGGCAGCCCAGGGCCACGAGAGCGGCCGTCCCTATAGCACAGGCATCGGCACCCAAGGCGATGGCTTTGGCCACGTCGGCCGAGCTGCGGATACCACCGGCGGCCACGATGGAAGCCCGGTTGCGGATCCCCTCGTCCCGGAGCCTCTGATCGACGACGGCCAGCGCGATCTCCACGGGTATCCCCACGTGGTCGCGAACAATGACCGGCGCCGCTCCGGTGCCACCTCGAAATCCGTCCAGGTACACGATGTCGGCTCCGGCCCGCACCACTCCGGAGGCGATGGCCGCCACGTTGTGCACGCAGGCTATCTTCACCGAGACCGGCTTGTAACCGGTCGCCTCTTTGATCGCGTACACGAGTTGGCGCAGATCCTCAATCGAGTAGATGTCGTGGTGAGGAGCAGGCGACAAGGCGTCGGTGCCTTGCGGGATCATGCGGGTCACCGACACCTGCAGGTCGATCTTCTCACCAGGCAGATGGCCGCCTATGCCGGGCTTGGCGCCTTGCCCTATCTTTATCTCCACGGCTGCGCCTGCCTGCAGGTACTCCGAGTCAACCCCGAAGCGTCCCGAAGCACACTGCACGATGATGTGGTCCTGGTAGGGCTCGAGCTCAGCGTGAAGCCCACCCTCCCCCGTGTTCATGTACGTGCCGAGTTCCTTGGCTGCCATCGCCAGCGCCCGATGCACATTGAGCGACACGGAGCCGTAACTCATCCCCCCGAACAGGATGGGCGTCTCGAGGATGAGCTGCCGGTCGAGTTCCGAGACGAGGAGAGGGCCGTCCGAAGCGACCATGTCGACCTCGACGGAGTCGGGTTTGCGGCCGAGATGGGTGCGCAGTTCCATCGGTTCACGGAGCGGATCTATGGAGGGGTTGGTGACCTGGCAGGCATCGAGCAGCAGGTGATCGAAGACCCGCAGGTAGGGGCGATCGTTGCCCATGCCGGTGAGCATCACCCCCCCGGTCTCCGCCTGCCGCCAGATCGCCTTGCGCAGCTCAGGGCTCAGGCTGTCGGACTCCTTGTACGCGAGGGGGTGACGCTCGATGGTGAGAGCCGCCTCCGGACAGAAGGTGACACAACGATGGCAGGCCACACAGCGGCTGTGATCGGGCAGGGGGTACTCACCGTCGCCGCTCCTCCGGTACACACCCCAACCACACTGGTGCACGCAGCGCCCGCAGCGCCGGCAGGCGTCCCGGTCCACCCGCACCCGGAACTCAGGAGTGGTGAAAGTGATCTCGCTCACCGTGCCGCCACCTCTCCCGCCGAGCCAACCTTTTTCGTCCAAGCGGATTCCCCCGCCGGGGCGTTGCCTGCCGTCGGGGCTGCCTGCCCGGCAGCCTCTGACCCCGCCGGGTCCGATCGCACCAGCCGCGCGATAACCGGCTCACCGGCCTTGGGCATCCAGCTCGCCTCCGGGCGGGGGCAGATCTCCCTGATGGCCGACTCCTCGCTTGCGACAAAGACCCGGCAACCATCCCGGGCGGCCACCAGTGGCCGCAGCTTGATGCGGTCGTTCAGAGCCACCATGCCTTCACCCATCCCCAGCACCACGGCGAAAGGACCATTGAGAAGCGCCGGCCCGTAGACCATGCGCAGAGCCGTGAAGAGGCGCCGCTGCGGTTCGGGCATGCGATCGATCTCGCTCCAGAAGGGGCTGGCCAGTGCCCTGCAGGCCATCTCCACCGGAAGCCCTTGGCGTCTCAGCATGAGGTCGAACAAATAGGTCACCACCTCGGTGTCGGTGCGAAGGGTGCACTTGTATCCAAAGGCCTCGAGGTAGCGGCGGTTGATGCCGTAGGAGCTGATCTCCCCGTTGTGCACGATGCTGTAGTCGAGCAACACGAAGGGGTGCGCCCCTCCCCACCAGCCGGGCGTGTTGGTGGGGAAACGTCCATGGCCGGTCCAGGTCCAACCCTCATACTCGTCAAGCCGGTAGAACTCGCCTATCTCCTCGGGAAAGCCGACGCCCTTGAAGGCGCCCATGTTCTTGCCTGAGGAGGCTACGAACGCGCCATCGATGTATGAGTTCACGTCCATGACTGCGTGCACAACGTAGTCTTCGGCCGAGAGCCGGGTCTCCTCCAACCTCTCCGGCGCGATGTCCAAGAAGTAGCGCATGAGCAGGGGCTCATCCTCAATGCCGCGGACAGGCTTGGTGGGAATCGGCTCTTCCGCCACCGTAAGGAAATGCCGGCCGAGGTAGTATTCGGTGTCTTCCTGGGCCATCTCGTCGTTGTACAAGAGGTGGAAGCAGAAGCAATCGGCAAACTCCGGGTAGATGCCGTAGCCGGCGAAGCCACCCCCCAGGCCGTTGCCCCGGTCGTGCATCGATGCCATGCTGCGAATGGCGACCTCACCACTCATGCGTTGCCCCGATTCGTCACAGACCCCCATGAGACCACAACCGCCCAGAATGCGCTCTGGGGCTTCCGGGCCGTAAGCGGGCCGGGGGCCCAGGTCCGGTGTTCTGGTTCCCGGCAGGGGAAGACCCCCCATGGGCCCAGTTGAGATCGTGCGCTCCGGATGAGTGGACCACGTATATCCAGCCATTTCAGGCGCCTCCCTCTGCATCCCCGAGACTCGCCACCATCTCTTTGAGCTCCTCGGCCCCCGAGGCCGGAAGCGGTGACAGACCGAGCTTGGCCCGGGCCGCCTCGCGAGGTTCAGCCAGCCTCCCCGAGTGGAGAAACGTCTCATACGCCCTCGTCACTGCCGGCGGCACATCGCCTTGCCTCTGTGCGAGCCGCTTGAGCGCACGGAACACCTCAGCCATCCCCAGCCGGCTGTGGCACCGTTCGTAGCACGTGTAGCATTCGACGCAACTCCACAGCACGCCTCGTTCGATGACTCCATCGAGATCCCCGGCCAGGATCTCCCCAATGATCGCCGTGGGGCTGAAGCCGGGCTGCACCGCCGCCACCGGACAGTCGGCCTCGCAGGCCCGGCAGGCCACGCACATATCGAGCTCCTTCACATTGAAACGGCGGCCCACCTCGTCTCTGATCGCGCGTTGCTCCCGCAGACGGCTGAGGAAGCCATCAACCCCGCTTCGATGGCCCGCAAGTCCTATCTCACCGGCCTGTCGGCCGAATGCGAGAGCAAGGAGTTCGGAGAGATGGAATACGGGAACATGAAGGTCATCGCCCGCCCGTACAAGGGCGGCCTGATTGAGATCGAACTGCTGAAAGCAGGAGGGGCACACCACGACCAAGGCGTCCACCCCGTGTGCAGACACATCCTGCAGTTTGCGGCGGCACATGGCCAAGGCCCCGTCACGCTCGCCCACCCGGTCGAGTGCCCCACCGCAGCAGTCCATCTTGGTCTCGTAGTCGACAACCAAGGCGCCCAGAGCACGAACCAAGTCTTCGAGCTTGGTGGGTTCGGTGGGGCTGTCCCACCGAACCGCCGGGCTGGGGCGGAGTAGATGGCACCCATAGTGCACGGCAATCCGCATGCCTGACAGCGAGTGGGTGACACGCTTGGCCAACCCCGCCGGACCGAGTTCATCGTGCAGCCACTCAGCGAAGTGCTTCACGGTGACCGCGAGCGCCGAGGCCGTCACGCCGACCGCCTCTTCGGACCCCTCTCCTTCGCGGGCGGCCGCCGTCATTACGTGCTCCGCCGCCCGAGTGAGGGTCCGGAACCGCTCCCTATTGATCTTCAGCTCAGCTTGGGTCTCCTTGAAGGTTGCATAGCAGCCGTTACAGGGAGTCACGAGCAGTGAGCCTACCCTGAGCGCACAGGCGAGATTGCGGGCGGCCGCAAGATAGAAGACGTGCTCGTCGGCCGTCTTGACCAGCGCACCCTCGGGGCAGCAGGTAAAGCCGGCGACCTCGTTGACCTCGCCTCCCAGATCGGCCACCACCAAGCGGGTTGCCTGCTCGATGAAGGGAAACCGCGCAGGAATCGTACAACCCCAGAATATGGATATCGGCTTCATGGAGCCAAGGGTACCAATCAGGTTGGGACCGCGGCTTATCCCACTCGCCAATTAGCGCAGGCTGTGTGTTGTACATATGCACAAGCTCAGGCGAACGGGGCAGGCGTTGACGGGAGTACGCTGTGCGGGTGGCTACCCGACCGCCACCACGGCTCTAGAGTGCGCGCCAGCCCTCCGGGCGGAGCCTGACTGCATCCGGCCGGCTCAGCGCTTGATTGAGAGCAGCCAACATGTGCCCCTTGTCGCGCGGAAGCGTGCCACCCACCGGCAGGTAGTTGGAGGCGTGGTTGGAGCGGAACACGCTGTGTGTGACCTCGATGGCGGCGATCATCTCCCGCAGCTCGTGCAGCATCTCCCATGCGTCGGGCAGTTCGAACTCCCCCCGTTCGATGCGATCAGCCATGGGTGTGCCCGGGACCACGATGAGGCTGAGCACCCCGATGTAATCGGGATCGATGGCAGAGAGAGCCTCGCCCGTCTTCCGCGCGTGGATGAGGGATCGTTGCACCCCGGCGAGACCAAGGATGCACGTGAGAGACAGGGCCATGTCCGCTTCCTTGGCGCGCAGGCAGGCCTCGATCTGCTCGGCCGCAGTCACCCCCTTGTGAATTGCAGCCAGGGTTTCGTCGTCCCCAGACTCAAGGCCCACATACAGCATATGCAGCCCCTTGAGGCGGAGCTCGGCCAACTGCTCGGGTGTCTTCTTGAGGATGTTCTGGGCGTTGGCGTACGAGCTGACCCGCTCAAGTCTCGGCAACTCCCGGTACAGCAGCTCGAGCAGTTCGAGCAGCCGCCGTTGGGGGAGGACCAGGGCGTCACCATCGGCCAAGAAGACCCTCGTATAGCGCTCTCGCGCCCAAGCAGGCAGCCCCTCCACATCCTCCACCACCTCCTCATAGGGACGCACACGAAAGGGCTTACCGATGTAGGTGCCGCAGAAGTCGCAGGTGTCGTTGGAACAGCCGTAGGTGACCTGCAGGATGAGGCTATCGGCTTCGCTGGGTGGACGGATGACCGCGCCGTGGTAACGCATAGGAAGAACAACATACCACAGACCGGAGAGATCCGGGGCTATCAACGGCCCCACTCACCCCCGGCGCGCCGCCGGTCACCGCCTCAGGCGGCGCCGCCCAGATAGGCCTCCTGTACCTGGGGATTGGCGAGCAGCACCCAGGCATCGTCGGTGAGCACTATGTTGCCGGTCTCGAGCACGTAGCCACGCCGCGATATCTCAAGCGCAACGTGGGCGTTCTGCTCCACGAGCAACACCGTGGTGCCCTGTGAGTTGATCTCCTTGATGATCTCGAAGATCTTCTCCACCAACATGGGAGCGAGCCCCATGGAGGGTTCGTCAAGCATGAGAACGCGTGGCTGTGCCATGAGCGCCCGTCCCATGGCAAGCATCTGCTGCTCCCCCCCTGAGAGAGTTCCACCGGGCTGGGACCGACGTTCGTAGAGAACCGGGAAGAGGTCGAACACCCGTTGGTAGTCCTCGGCCAGATCCTGCCCCGGACGCGAGAAGGCCCCCATCTCCAGATTCTCCCTGACCGACATGCGGGGGAAGATGCGCCGGCCTTCAGGCGCCTGGCTTATCCCCAGCTTGACGATCTCGTACGGGGGCACCTTGGTGATGTCACGACCCTCATAGACGATAGCCCCCTGTCGGGGCCGTAGGATGCCCGACACGGTATTCAGCGTGGTGCTCTTGCCGGCCCCATTCGAACCGATGAGGGTGACGATCTCACCGCGGTCGATGTGCATCGAGATGCCCTTGAGGGCATGGATATTGCCATAGTAGGTGTGGACGCCACGGAGTTCCAACACAATTTCGCTCGCGGAAGAGGCGGCGCCTGCCTGAGTGGCAGGATTTGTGATGTCGTTCGCACCTGCCATCATGTGCTCCTACCCAGGTACGCCTCGATGACCTTCGGATCAGAGCGCACGTGATCGGGTGACCCCTCAGAGATCTTCTCCCCATGATCGAGCACGACCACCCGGTCGCATACGCCCATGACCACTTTCATATCATGCTCGATCAGAATGATAGTCATATTCTCATCTCTGATGCGCCTGATCAGCTGCATGAGAACAGCCGTCTCCTGGGGATTCATCCCGGCGGCCGGTTCGTCGAGGAACAGTAGTTCGGGTTTCGTGGCCAGCGCCCGGGCGATCTCCAGCCGGCGCTGCGACCCGTACGGAAGGTTCTTTGCCATCTCGTTCTCGGTACCACCCAGACCCACATAGTCGAGAAAATGGAGAGCGCTGTCGATGGCCTCGCGTTCCTCCCGGACCGCCCGCGGTGTGTGCAACATGGCCCCGACGGCAGTGGTATGCGTGCGGCAGTGCTGCCCCACCATCACATTCTCCTTCGCGCTCATGTTGGGAAAGAGCCGGATGTTCTGGAAGGTACGGGCGATACCGAGACTGGTCACCTTGTGGGGAGGCAGCCCGGCTATGTCACGGCCCATAAAGGTGATCGCGCCACTGCTGGGCCGGTACACGCCGGTCACCACGTTGAACAGGGTGGTCTTGCCGGCACCATTGGGACCGATGAGACCCACGATCTCGTTCTTGTCGGCGTGGAAGTCGACCCCGTTCACCGCGACCAAGCCCCCGAAGGCACGGGTGAGCTCTTTCGTCTCCAGCACAGGCACGGCCGTCAAGCCTCCTCTCCCTTGCCCGCTCTATGGCGAGAGCGCAGCCTCATTTGCAGAGAGATGTGCCGGCCACCGAAGATGCCCTGGGGGCGGAAGACCATGAGCAGCACCAGAATCGCGCCCATGGCCATGCCGCGAACCTCGGGGTGGGTCTGGATGAACTCGAAATCACGCAGCCACTCCTGCACGCTGATCCAGATGACGGCACCGGCCACCGGACCCGCAAGGCTCCCCATGCCGCCCAGGACCACCAGACACAGAATGACGAATGACTCCATCAGCTTGAAGTTGCTGGGATGGATGAAGTTCAGATAGTGAGCCAGAAACACTCCCATGACACCGGCAAAGAAGGCTCCCGACGCGTACGACAGCAGCTTGTAGCGCGAAGTGTGGATGCCCATGGCCTCCGCCGCCACCTCGTCCTCCCTGATTGCCGTCCAGGCCCGGCCGATGCGCGACCGGACCAGGCGGCCGATGAGGAACAGTGTCACCACGGCGATGCCCAGGGCCAGGTAGTACAGACGGAACGAGCCTCCCAGGCTGAAGGAACCAATCTCCGGTGAAGGCACTCCGGAGATGCCGGAAGGACCGCGGGTGAGCCCCACCCAGTTGTTCGAGACGATACGGATGATCTCGTGGAAGGCGAGCGTCATGATGGCCAGATAGTCACCCCGGAGACGCAGCGTGGGGTACCCGATGAGGATACCGGCCACAGCCGCCAACAACCCTCCCAGCAGCAGGTTGACCCAGAAGAGCCACCACAGCCCGTCAATGTCGACGCCGTATCTGTTCCGCAAGAGCTGCACGAACACGATGGCTGTGAAATAGCCGCCGATGGCATAGAAGGCCGCGTAGCCCAAGTCGAGGAGGCCGGTGAAGCCCACCACGATGTTCAGGCCCGACGAAAGCACCACGTAGATCAGCACAATGGTGAGGAGGGTGACCCAACGGTCGGACCCCACCACGTATGGTAAGACAAGCGCTATGGCGAGAATGCCCCCCAGCACCGCATAACGAGCCCATGGCGGACCCTCATCGCCCACCATGATGCGCGACAGGCGGTTCAAACCCACGCGCTTGGTGAGAATGTTCCCGCCTTCGGGACCGTTCTGTGCGCCGCCACTCATCCCATTCTTCTCCACAGGCTCACTCATGTCACGCCTTCTCCGATATGGGTGAACCCAACAGGCCGGAGGGCTTGAAGGTGAGAAGCAGGATGAGGATCACGAAGGCGAACGCATCTCTATACTGCGACCCCATGGGAAGATAGGCAGCTCCCAGGGATTCGGCCATTCCCAGCACGATACCGCCGAGGAAGGCTCCAGGGATGTTGCCGATACCGCCCAGCACAGCGGCGATGAACGCCTTCAATCCGGGAATGAAGCCCATGTCGGGACGAGCGAAGCTGTAGACGGCGCCGTACAGGCTGCCCGCCAGAGCGCCGATGGCTGAACCTATCAGGAAGGTGAGAGCGATCACCCGGTTCACGTTGACACCCATGAGCGCCGACGTCTGCTTGTCTTGCGCGGAGGCCCTCATGGCCCGGCCAAGCCGCGTATGCTTCACGAACATGGTCAGACCGATCATGACCACCACAGTCATACACAGCACGAAGACCTGAAGATACGTGATCTGGGCGCCGCCCAGGGTGAAGGCCTTCGTGAACCCGTCGGCCGAGGTGAACAGCGGGATGTCCGGGAACTTCACCTGCTTTGACCCGAAGATGGCCTGGGCAAGATTGGCGAGCAGGATGGACATGCCGATGGCGGAGATGAGGGCCGCCAAGCGCGGCGCGGCGCGCAGGGGACGATAGGCGATGCGCTCGATGAAAACACCCATGAGACCCACCACCGCCATGGCGATGGGAACGGCCAAGAAGAACGTCATGGCCGGCATGCTCACGTTCTGCCCGAACAGCGTTATCTGCTGGGAGGTCATGGCTATGGCAATGAAAGCCCCGAACATGAACAGCTCACCGAAGGCGAAATTGATGAGCTCGATGATGCCGTACACCATGGTGTAGGCGACGGCGATCAGGGCGTACAGGCACCCCAGCATCAGACCGTTTATGAGCTGCTGTAGCAGGTATTCCATGAGGGTTGGAGGTTCTTTCTGGGGCCGGCGGAGGCATGGCCTCCGCCGGCCCCACGTTGCTCTAGTCCTGTATCACCTTCGCGGCGGCCTCAGCCTACGGCTGCTGCGGAGCGGTGGAGAGCTCGCCGTCTTTCACCACGACGATGTTGAGCGGCTTGATGACGTCACCGTTCTCATCGAATTCGATACGTCCGGTGATGCCGTCATAACCATCCATTGCGGCAATGGCTTCGTTGACGGCGCCACGATCGTTGGAGCCCGCTTCGGTAGCCGCGCTCGCGATCAACATGATCACGTCGTAGGCTGACGCCGCGAACCAGTCGGGGTTGGCATCGTCGTTCTTGGCCTTGTAGGCCGTCACGAAGGCCTGCACGTCTTCATCGGGCTTGCTGTAGTCGAAGAAGGTCGAGACCAACATGCCTTCCACCGAAGCTCCCCCTAGGATGGCGAGCTCATCGGAGGCGAAGCCGTCGGAGCCCAGCATCTGCACCTGCAGGCCCAACTCCACGGCCTGCTGGGCGATCTTGGAGCCCTCGGGATAGTAACCGGAGAGGAAAAGCAGTTCAGGCTCGGCCTGCTTGATCTTGGTGAGCTGAGCCTTGAACTCGTTGTCGCCGTCCGTGTACTGCTCACGAGCCACGATCTCGCCGCCGGCGGCCTTCACCGCATCTTCGTACGCATCGGCCAAGCCACGGCCGTAGTCGTTGTCGGAGTGCATGATGGCGATCTTGCTGTAGCCCAGCGTATCGACGGAGTACTTCGCGAGGCCCTCACCCTGCACGGCGTCGGTCATGCAGATACGCCAGACGTAGGCGCCGAGGTCGGTGATGTCAGGGTTGGTGGCCGAAGGAGACATCATGGGCAGGCCGGCCGCGTCGTACTTGGGACCGGCGGCCAAGGTGGCCCCACTGAACATGTGGCCGTTGACGAAGAGGACGTCCTTGTCATCGATGAACTTCTGTGCCACGAGCACGGCTTCCTTGGGATCGCCCAAGTCGTCACCGGTCACGTAGGAGACCTCGCCGCCATTCACGCCGCCCACTGCATTCAGCTCCTCGACGGCGATGTCGGCGCCTGCTTTGTGTGAGGCACCGTAATTCGCATACTGCCCGGTCATGGGACCGGCCAGACCGAACTTGAAGGCCGCGCCGGAAGGCGCCGCAGTGGTCGTGGTTTCGTCCCCGCCGCCACCACCGCAACCGGCGAGCAGGGAACCCATGACAACAAGAGACACAACCAGAACAAAGACCAGATACTTCCCGTATTTCACTTGCACCAGCCTCCTTCACTCTCACAGAAACTGCTCCACCTCGACCGCCGAGCATTGCGCCTAACGACGTCGAGCGGTCTCCAGGATGCGGGTGAGATGGAGCATTACGCCCACGAATGCGCAAGTGTATACAGATTCAACCAACCATGCAAGCAATTCATCGAAGCACACGTCGAGGAATTCGAGTGCCTTGTGCCCGGGCCACGTTGGACTATAATGAGTGCCTATCCTGCACTCTGCTGCTCCGGCTGAGGTCCGGAGAGCGGAGTGTTGTCCTGGAATACGTGCCGAAGTGGCGGAACTGGCAGACGCGCTGGACTCAAAATCCAGTGAGGCTCACACCTCGTGCGGGTTCGATTCCCGCCTTCGGCATTCCGTGAATCCCTCCCACAAGAGCACTTCGCATCGTGGGGCCGGCTGCGACCACGAGCATGAGTCGGGTAAGATGAGGGGAGCAACCCAGACACCGGGAGGTCAGTGATGCGACGCACACCACACGCAACCCCCGTGATAGTCCTTGCACTTCTGCTCGTTGTGGCGCTCGCCGTTATGGGCTGTGGCAAAGGTGCAGGGGGTGTCACCTACGACTTCAAGGCCGGCGACTCGTTCTCCTACGTCATGAACATCGGCATGAGCGGTTCGGCTTCCGCACCCAACCTCGGGAAAGAGGAGATCCCCGAGGGGACCAGTCTCGAGGCCGCATTCACCATCGACATCACCGACGTGCAGGACGGCATAGCCACGGTCGCCTACCGGTACGACTCGTTGGAGATGAATGCCGAGGGCCAGACCGAATCCATTCCTGCAGACATGATCCCGCAGATCACCTTGCAGATAGACCGTGAGGGCCGAATCGTCTCGGTGGACGGCAACTCTCAGGGGATGCCCTTCGGCATGGGCATGTCCAGCCTGCCCTTCGACCCCTCTCAGTTCGGTGCTCAGATGGTCGTCGTGACCCCTGAAGGCGGCCTTCGGGAGGTGGGGGACGAATGGACCGCCACCAGCACCACACCCATCCCCGGCACGGGTGAAGAAGTGGTGAGCACAGTGAAGGCCACTCTGGTGGCGCTGGACACGGTCGGAGGCGACACCATCGCCACCATCGACTACACGCTCGATACTCCCATGGACATCGAGATCGATCTGGCGGAGATGATGAAAGGTATGGGCCTTGGGCAGGTGCTCCGGGAAGCCGGGGGCGACTTCGTCTTCACCATGAGCGTGAGCGGCCTTCAAGCCATGAGCGGCACCACGAGACTCAACATGTCCAAGGGTGTTCCCGTAGCCTTCGCCGGAGAAGTGGCCATGAACATCGAGTTCGCCATCACCGACGCCCCGGCCGAGATCGTACCGCCGAGCGAACGTGGTCCCTTCGGTCTGGACATGAAGCTCGCCATGACCCTGGAGCAAGTCGAGTAGAACGCGCGTGGCCGAAGCTCTCCCGCCTCGTCGCAGAGGCTGGCGGCGACCGTGAGTCCTTCTCGATGATACTGCCATGGCTCAGCGACCATGCTTTGGCGGGCGGGGGGCGTCTTCCGGCGCCCCCCGCCCGCCATGCTTTCACATTTCCCGGCCGGCAGACGGCGCCTCAGGCTGCGCGAAGCGCACCATCACTCCTTCGCTTCCGGATCCGAGGTGGAACTCTGCCTGCGAGCGGCGCGGCGTAGCAAGAGACCGATCACGACGAGCAGCACACCGACTCCCACCATGAGGGCGATCTGGGACCCCGTGCTCGGCAACACCGCCCGTCCACCCCGGCTCACAGTCGTCCCTCTCTGTTCCCGGAGGATCTCCTGGGCTGCGTACTCCGCCACCACCGGGTCGGCGGGCGCTGCAGTCAGTTCAGCGCGCGTGTAGGCGCCTTCCAGGCTGCCAGTGGCGGCGTAGTCGTGGTTGATGCCCTGAGGCGCGGCTCCCCACGCAGATTCTGCCACGGTGAATACGCACCCACAGCCAATCACGGCCGACATCAATGCCACCACCATGGCTCGACGCACTCCCGGTCGCGCGATCAACGTTGCGTCAACGCTCATGATCCCCCTTTCCCTCTCCGACCTTACGCCTGAATGGTCCTGAATGGTCCTTTCAATACGACGTCCCCGGCACCCGGGACGAGATCCCTTCCCCTGAGGATACATATGCTGTTCCCAGAGGGAATAAATGGAGAAATTGCGGTCCAATCATGCGACCGCGCATTTCTTTGTGGTCCAACCGCGAAAACGGTGCTATGTTCAGCACATGAATACTGTTCCCGAGAGACCAAGTAGATACGCCGAGTTGGTCGGCCTGAAGCTCAGGCGGCTACGCCAGGAGCGACGGCTCAGCCTTCAGGACGTCTGCGATCGGTCGGGGGGTTCCTTCGTGGTATCCACGCTCAGTGCGTATGAGCACGGCAAGAGGAGCCTCAGCCTGGAACGGCTCGTCGAGTTGGCGAACATCTACGGGATATCCCTCTCCACCCTGCTCGAAGTGGAGGAGCGGCCCGAAGGCAGCCTCGCAGACAGCCGGCCACTCCGTATCGATCTGGGGGCACTGAAAGGCCTGCCCGAAGAGGAGAGGTCAGCGCTTGACCTCTACCTCGAGTTCCTGCGTCGGATACGGCAAGACCCCACCACCGATGTGATGACCATTCGCAGAGACGACCTGAACTACTTGGCGTCGCTCTACGGAGTGCGGCCCGAGGTCCTGCGCGAGCGTCTGATCACGGCCAAGGTTCTTGCCTTCGCGGGCGAATAGGGCCACCAGCCGTCGGGTGCACACGTGCGGATGCCCCTTCGGCCCGTGTGCACCCGACGGTATGGCGGCGGCATGCCGGCTGTGCGCCGGCTGCCCGACCGAGGAAGTCGCCGCGCACGAGGGCACCCCGGCCGAGGCTTCCGCCACTCATTGACGCACCGACCCTCACCGACGGCGCTAAGGCACGAGCAGCACCGGCATCTCGAGTTCACGCATGAGCCTCTCCGCCGTGCTTCCAAGTAAGAGCTTGTGGAGCAGAGAGTGGCCCTTCTTGCCGAGCAGCACCAGATCGGCCGGTTCGTCGTCGAGTTCAGCGAACACCGCCGCGTTCACGTCTCCCTCCCTCACGCGATAGCCGACATCCAGATCGAAGGCTGCGGCGTACTCGCGCGCCTCCTCCTGTACCTGCGCCGCCTCTTCTTCCGATGCAGCCGCCGAGAGCACGCGCAGGGCCACGCCGGTGTGCGTCGCGATGTCGATGCCGAGCTTGAGCGCCTGGTTGGAGGGATGGCTGCCGTCGTAGAGCAGCACCATGCTCCCCATGGGCCGGGCCACCTCGTCGGCCAGGAGCACGGGTACAGTGGCACGTCGAATCACAAGCTCTGTGGTCGAACCCAGGGTCTCCTTGCCCCAGCGGGCATGCTCCCCCCGCTTACCGACCACCAGCAGATCGTTTGAATCGGCCAGCTCGGCTATCACCTCGGCAGGCACGCCCTCTTCCAACCGCGTGTCGCACTGGACTCCCGCCTGTTCCACCGCTTCCTTGAAACCGACCAGCACGTGCTCCATTTTCTTGCGGAAACTCTCCATGAGCTCTACTGGGAACTGGGAGATGGGAATGGTCTCGAAGGGATAGGAGTAGTCGAGATAGGGCGGCATCTCGAGCAGCCGCACGTCGAGCACTCCGAGACCGACCACGCGCGCTTGGTAGGCGCGTGCCAGCCAGACGGCCTGCTCCCTTGCGGCCACCGCATGGGCCGATGCATCGGCGGCAACGACAATCGACTTGATCATGAGCCCCTCCCTGAGTGCCGGTCTGATATACCCACGACCCCTTCTATGGGCCGATCTCCACCTTCTCGCGGGTGGCCGACGCGCCCGCCCTCGGCAGGTAGTCGGGAACGATACATCCATCGAAGCCGCTGGCCTCGAGCGTGCGGCGGTCCGCTTCCCGGCCCCCCCGCAGAGAACACACCACCAGACGTTCGGCCGGGATCCTGCTCACCAGCCTGAAGGCGTCATCAAGAGTGATGTCAGGGGACCCCGGCTCCGGCCCGCAGAGAAACACGATGGCCTCGGGTACATCGTGGACCGCCTCGAGATCCTGTTCGCTGCGAACCTCGATCACCAGCTCGAGACCCGTGTGCTTCACGAGCGCCGCCATGGCGTGGAGCTCGGTCGGCCCCAACACCGCGGGGAGCAGAGAGACGCTGGTGGCACCGAGAAAGCGCGCCTCATAGAGCTGGTACTCATCGACTACGATGTCGCGGAAGAGCAGGGGCGCCGAGGCTGCAGAAGCCTCAGCCAGGTCGAGCAGCCCGTGGCCGCCCATGTCCTCGTCACGCGCCAGAACGGAGAAGGCTTTGACACCGCGCTCCCTCTGTCGTGCGATCACAGAGGATACCTCGCGGGATGGATGGACGGCCACGTCAATCGTCCTGCGTATCTCGCCGATGACCGTGAGGCCGGACCCGCCGAGGATCTCGCGCAGGCCACCGGTGTCTCTCGGGGGCTCGTACAGGCGGAGGTCATCGAGGGGCACGCTGCGCCGTCTCTCCATGATCTTGAGTCGTGCGATGGCGGCCATTCTGTCGAAGTAGTCCATCATGCCTCGGCCTCGATGACCCTCCCCCTCCCGAAGAACCGGTCGGACTCGCCCCGCCTTCCGGCGTGGCCCCGCGCTCTTACCTGTAGAGACCTTCGCGCGCCTGAAACAGCGGCCCGCTCGAGGGAAGAGGGCTCAGTACCCGCCCATCGAAACAGGAGTACGTACCCGTGTGGCAGGCAGGCCCGGTCTGCTCTACAAGCGCGAGCAACGTATCGCCGTCACAGTCGTACAGGAGGGCCCGCACACGCTGCACGTGCCCGGACGTGCCCCCTTTGTTCCACAATTCCGAACGGGAGCGGCTGAAGAACCAGGTGAAACCGGTCTCAAGAGTCTTTCGCAACGATTCCTCGTTCATGTAGGCGAGCATGAGCACCTCACCCGAGTTCCACTCCTGCACGATGCACGGCACCAGACCGCGATCATCGAAACGAACGGCACTCAGGTCGGAAGAGCCAAGGTCCACATTCGCCTGCATCTCAGCCGCACCTCTCCTGTCGTTGACCGCGATCGCCGCACATAGTGGACACGTAGCATAACAGATGCCTCGAGCTGTGCGGCCCGAAGCAAACGGAGTATGGTGTAGTCGGCTGTGAACAGGCTTCTGAGAAGAGGCGGAGGTACCGGGGCGTGGTTGAGGCGACGCAAGGGCGATCGACGGGGTTACCGGGTGAGAAGAGACCTCGGGCACAGGGGGCCGAGCTGATCTTCACAGGCGACGAGCTTCTCCGAGGCGATATCGTCAACACGAACCAGGCGTATCTCGGCGAGAGGCTGCTCAATGCGGGTCTCTTCGTGACGCATGCCCTCTCGGTGACCGACGACCTCGAACTCATCGGCGGTGCTCTGCGCGAGGCGGCATCGCGACGACCGGCCGTCTTGGTCGTCTCCGGCGGACTCGGCCCCACAGCGGATGACCTCACACGGGAAGCCATCGAGCTGGCCTTCAACCGCGAGCTTGCGCTCTCCGAAGCCCTCCTCGACTCCATCCGTCGCCGCTTCCAGGACCTGGGAGTCCACATGGCCGAGACCAACCGCAAGCAGGCTCTTCTCCCCCGAGGAGCAACCGCTATACCGCTGGTGGGCACAGCTCCAGGGTTCTGGTTCGAGGAGGGGCCAACGCTCGTTGTCGCTCTGCCCGGAGTACCCTCCGAGCTTCAGCGTATGTGGGAGGATACAGTGGAGCCCCTGCTGCGAATGAGGGAAGCGACAGGCCTTGCACCCGGAGTAGTCGTGCGCCGGCTACAGCTCTATGGGATCGGTGAGTCGAGTCTGGCCGACGTATTGAGCGACCTCCCCTGGAAGAGCGGCACCGCAGAGATCGGAACCCGGGCCGGGCTGGAAGGCATCACTCTAGTGCTGCGCTCGGCGCCCACCCCCGAGGGGAGGGCGCGCATCGCCACCCTCGCCAGCGAGATCAGGGCACGTCTGGGCGACAAGGTGTATGGAGAGAACGGCGTACCACTCGCCGATGTAGTAGGCGGTCTACTCACCGAACGTGGTCTCACTGCGGTCACCGCAGAGTCTTGTACGGGCGGTCTCGTGGCCAAGAAGCTCACCGACACACCGGGGAGCAGCACCTACTTTCTCGGTGGAGTGATCACCTACAGCAACGAGCTCAAGGAGTCGCTGTTGGGTGTGGACCGGCGCGACCTCCAGTGCTACGGCGCCGTGAGTGAGCAGGTGGCGTCCGCCATGGCCGCAGGCGTGCGAGAGAGCCTCGGCGCCGACTGCGCCATCGCGACCACCGGTATCGCCGGCCCAGGCGGCGGCACAGCCCAGAAGCCGGTCGGACTCGTATGGATCGCCACGGACGTTCGCGGAATCATCGATGCACGAAAGTATACAATGTTCCGTACGCGAGCAGAGATACGTGAACGTACGGCGCACACGGCACTCGACCTGCTTCGCCGTCGGTTGCTTGCGCTCACATGAGGGCAGCCTTGCGGTCCGGGCCCCGCAGAACACGATAGAAAGGGACACGCTGGAGATCTTGCTGAACATGTGGCGGCGCAAGCTGCGAACCGCCCTCACCATTTTCGGAATAGCCATCGGCATCTTCGCCTTCACGGTCATGGGCTCCATGGCCGAGAAGATCAACCTTCTCATCGGTGGCGCACTCGACTTCTACGGCACCGCCATCAACGTACAGGCCTCCGGGGACGTTGGTTTCGGCGGTGCCTTCGATGCAGACGTCGCCGATGAACTGCGGGAGTTCCCCGGCGTGGAACGGGTGGAGGCCAGCGTGAGCATCCTGCTACGCTCACCCGAAGAAGGCGGAGGTTTCTCTTTCGGACCACCCAACATCGTGACCGGGGTAGAGATCGACCAAGCCTACCTCGACCGCTTCGAGGAACAAGGGCTCCGTGTCGCTCAAGGTCGGAATCTCGAACCCGGCGACAGCGGCGCGGTGGTCGTCGGCTCCGACGTTGCCCAAGAGTTCGACGTGCGGCCGGGCGATACACTGCTCATCCGTGCAGAGCCGTTCACGGTGAAGGGCGTGCTCGAGCGAAGCCTGCAATTCACCGACAAGCTCTCCTTCGTCTTCATCGATGACACGCGCCGGCTGCTCGCCCGCGACCTTCCCCTGCTCACCACTGACAACATCGTGACCAGTGCCCAGGTGTTTGCGGCTCCGGGTGTGGACCCCGACGAGTTGGCGTTGGACATCTCCGAAGCGTTCACCGGGCTCAGTGCAACTCCCCCCAGCGAGTTCCGGCGCCAGTTCGAATCGGGTACGGTCATCTTCAACCTCATCATCTTCGGAGTGGCGCTCATAGCGGTTGTCGTCGGCGGACTGTCTGTCATCAATACCATGATCATGAGCGTGACCGAGCGCACCCGCGAGATCGGCATCAAGCGGGCCGTCGGCGCCAAGACACGCCACGTCCTGCTCGAGTACCTGGGCGAGTCCGCCCTCATCGGTCTCTTCGGCGGCCTGATCGGCTTCGGGGTGGGGTGGGCCGTCACGCTCATCATCAACGCGCAAACCGAGAGCACGGGCACGCTCCTGTTCACGATGACCTGGCGCCTCGCCGTGGGAGCACTCGCCTTTGCCGTGATCCTGGGCATGGTCGCAGGCCTCTATCCGGCCTTCAGAGCCGCCCGCATGAACCCGGTGACCGCACTGCGCACCCAATGAGGAGAAGAGGCCCACACGAATGCCAGAGCAGATGACGAACTCCACACCCCAACGGAGCTCCGCCCCGGACACGAGTCCGGAGAAGGTACCACGCGATCTCATCGTGGAGGTCGAACGCGTGCGCAAGAACTACGTCATGAGTGAGGGCAACGTCGTGCACGCACTCCAAGGGGTGGACCTCGGCATTCCCCGGGGCGCCTTCTACGCTCTCATGGGCCCTTCCGGGTCGGGCAAGTCCACCCTGCTCAACGTGTTGGGCTCACTCGACCGTCCCACCTCCGGGCGCATCGTGCTCGACGGCAACGATCTCACTTCGGCTCCCGCCTCTTCCCTCCCCGACCTTCGCCGCCATCTCATCGGCTTCGTGTTCCAAGGCTTCAACCTCATCCCCACGCTCAGTGCAGTCGACAACGTCACCCTCCCTTTGAAGTACGAGGGCATTCGGGGCAAGAAGGCCCGCGACATGGCTGTGAAGCTGCTGCACCTCATGGGCTTGGAGAACCGTCTCGACCACCGGCCCAACGAGCTGTCGGGCGGCGAGCAGCAGCGGGTGGCCATCGCCCGTGCTCTCATCATGGATCCGCCTCTCATCCTGGCCGACGAGCCGACGGGCGAGGTGGACACTCATACGAGCGAGGCCATCATGAATCTGCTGGCGGAACTCAACGCCAAGGGCCAGACCATCCTCGTGGTCACGCACGACCCGTTCACGGCCTCCTACGCCGATATGGTCATCACCATGCGCGACGGCCGCATCGTCGATGAAGGCGCATCGTAGGCGGACGCAGGTCCGGCGGTCCGGGCGACCCTAGGGTACCCGGGGCTTACAGAGTACCTCCAGCACCTGCAGATCGAAGAAGTTCTGCGCGTGGGCCGGCCGGAGCACCAGCGCGGTATCGAGACCGCGGCCGCTGCCACCGCACGAGATGATCTCCTCGTGAGGGGCGATGAGACCCGCATCCGCCGCCATCAGGCTGATCTCTATCGCTACTTTGGTACCTTGGCCGAACAAGCGCAGGGTCTGCGCGATGATCTCCTCCGTCTGATACGTCTTCATCTTGAAGCGCACCGCCCGGCCCACCCCGCCGAATGCGTGCGTGGTCGTCAGCACCTTCGCGCCTTTGGCCTTGATCTCGGCAATGGTGTTCTCGGGTACTTCCTGGCGTCCGGGCTCAGAGAAGCCGGCCGAATGGGTGACGACCACCACGTTCAAACCGGCGAGCGCCTCGGCCGCCTGCAACCCCACCGAGCCCCCGGTGGTGGGTACTACCACCTGTGCGATACCCAGCTCCGCCGCCCTGGTCCGAACCAACTCCATCACGGTGTCGGTGTTCTGACTACCCCTGCTGTCGAAGTATGCGGTCTGCATGAGGCTCCTCCCTCTACGACATAGCCTTGCGGGCCTGGGCCGATCCTGTGGCGTGGGTCACCTTCACTCTGCTTTCGCTCTCTAGTATAGTGCCTGCCCGAAGCCGGTCTTCTTCCGGCGGTCCCACCCCAAGCGGCCGTCCGACTGGATGAGGCAACGGCTACACCACACATGCCTGCAAACGCGCGAGGACGTACCATGCAGCAGCTCGAGATAGGTGAATGGCTGGCGATTCTCGTACCTCTGGCGGCGATCCAACTCGGCCTCATGATCTGGGCTTTCGTCGACCTGGCCACACGATCGGCGGTCAAGGGAGGCAACAAGCTGGTGTGGGTCTTGGTCATTCTCCTCCTGAACCTGGTCGGGCCGATCGCCTACCTGCTGTGGGGCAGGCACGCATGAGGGCCGAGAGCACCGCTGCACACTCCGGAGGGCTCGGCACAGGAAGCGCGGTGGAGGTGACGTCTTGACCGGTGCCGCGCCGGCCGCGACGCCTGAGCCAGCCATCCATGTCCGTGGGCTCACCCGGGTGTTCGGATCCTTCCGGGCGGTCGATGAGCTACACCTCGCTGTGCCCGCCGGAGAGATATACGGTTTTCTCGGGCCGAACGGTTCAGGCAAAACCACCACTCTGAAGATGCTGACCGGCCTCCTCGCGCCCAGCGCCGGGGAGGCGTACATCGCCGGGGAGCGGGTGAGGCCCGGCGAGGCGAGCGTGGAACTCCGCCGCAAGGTGGGGTTCCTGGCGGAGGAGCCGGCATTCTATCCCTGGATGACCCCTCAGGAGTTCCTCTCCTTCGTGGGCGGGCTCTTCGGCCTCAGCCGGAGCCGGGCCTCGGACAGGGCACGAGAGTTGCTTGCCACCGTGGGTCTCCTTGACCGCGCCGACGACCGCATCCGAGGCTTCTCACGGGGCATGCGGCAACGTTTGGGCATAGCCCAGGCTCTCGTAGGTGACCCTGAGGTGCTGCTCCTCGACGAGCCCGCCTCCGCACTCGATCCCATCGGCCGCCGGGAAGTGCTCGAACTCATCGCCGCCCTCAAGGATCACGCCACCATAGTCATGTCGTCCCACGTGCTGGACGATGTCCAGCGGGTCGCCACCTGGATAGGGGTCATCTCTCAAGGCGCACTTGTGGTCGAATCCCCCCTCAGAGATCTGCTGCGCCGCTCTGCCCAGCCCGTCTTCCAGATCGAAGTCGCGGAGGGACGGGAGCGCATGCGAAGCGCCCTCGAGGCGGAACCGTGGGCCCAGGAGGTACTCGAGGAAGGCACGCTGCTCCGAGTGCTCACCTCTGATCTGGAAGCGGCCGAAAGACGCATACCGGCCCTCATCACCCGGGAGGAATTACGCCTCGTCGACTTGAGCCTGCTGGTCCCGACCCTCGAGGATGTCTTCCTGCGCCTGGTCGGCCCGACCGGCGCCTCCGCCGCCGATGAAGTTCAAGCCCCCGCCGGGGAAGAGCCGGCATGAGTGTTCTCCTTCGCAAAGAGTTCCTGGAGCTCGTGCGTACCCGCCGCTTTCTTGCCCTGCCTCTCGTCTTTGTCTTCTTCGGCATCTCTGGGCCGGCCGTCATCAGGCTCCTGCCGCTGCTTCTTGAGGGGGCGGCCACGGAAGGCATGCAGATAGTCCTGCCTGAGACCGGACCCGGCGACGGATTCCTCCAATACCTCGAGCTCGCCCGCCAGTTGGGCCTCTTGGCCGCCATCGTGGTGTTCATGAACATCATCGCCGGCGAACGGAAAGACGGCATTCTCGCCGTACTCTTCGTGAAGCCGGTACGGCGGTTCTCCTACTTGGCCGTGCGCTTCGGAGTCAACGGAGCGTACGTCATCGTCTCGATGCTGCTGGGCGCCCTGGTCGCCGTCCTGTACGCCGGCCTCCTCTTGGGTCCGCCCGAGGTGGGGGCGATGATGGCTGCCGCCTGCCTGTATGCGGCCTACTCCCTCTTGGTGTTCAGTTGGACCTTCTTCTTCTCCGCACTGGTACGAAGCCCGGCGGCTGCGGCGGGCCTCTCAGTGATCCCCCTTTTCGTCTTCCCCTTCCTCGGTACCTTCTGGGCCCCACTCGGCACCTACGGCCCTTATGGGGTACTGGCCGCGGGTGGAGCACTCATCGGCACCCCCACCTCCCCTGCCGCCGCCCTCGGCGTGGAGGCGTTCGCCAGCCTCGGCCTCAACCTGGGGCTGTCTCTGCTGCTTCTTGTTGCCACCTACGCAGCTCTGCGCAAGGCTGAGTTGTAGTCTCTCTATCTCGGAGCGCTTCGGCAGCAGGGCCGGTGGCTGCCACCCCTTACTTGACAGCTCTAGCGAATGTAGGGCGCCAAGCCCAGCACCCCGTGAATGATGGCTACAAGGAGGGCCGCCGCCGCCAAGGCCCGATGCGGTCTCAGCCCGAGACGCCTGCCCCGAAAGGTCATCCGGCGTCCATACTTTCCAAGGACCGCCACCAAGAGGAACGTCATGAATGACAGCAGTCCGATGTAAAGCACCAGCGGCCTGCCCCAGATCAGTGTGTAGGCGAATTCGGTCACGAGTCCTCCCCTCTTCCACCGAGCCATGCTCTTTCAGGCTGCATCCCGAGACCCCCCTTAACCCTCAACCCTTGATCCGGGAAGATCCCCTCTTGTCCGGCCTCACGAATTGGATCAGCACCGCAGCTGCCAGACAGAGGAGCCCCAGATACGTGAACACGAGCGTGAAGCCTCCGCCCGCCGCGTCCACGAGCACCCCTCCCAACGTCGGACCCAGGAGCCCGGCCACAAAACCGTAGGCGGTGAAGACCAAGCCGAAGATGGCGCCGAAGTGAGCCATACCGAAGCAATCGGCCGCCAAGGGAGCGGACACGGCAAAGAGTGTGCCGAAACCGAAGCCCACCACGGCCGCGAGCACTGCCGCCTCCGCCAACCCCTCGACGTGGGGCAGCACGAGATACGCAGCGGCTGAAGCGGCAAAGGCGCCTCCCATAGTCAAGTTGCGCCTGATCCTATCGGAGAAGTAACCGGTGAGTATGCGGCTCAACCCGTTGGTCAAGTTGAAAGCGGTGAGGATGACCACGGCCGACTCGAGTTCGAAACCACGGTGGAGGCCGTAGCCGACCGAGAGGGTGACCATGGCGATGCCGGCCGCTCCCTGTAGCGCCCACACCAGCCAGATGAGCCAGAAGTTGCGGGTACGCACACCCTCCGCCACCGTGAGTGAGCTGACCGGCTGAGCGCGAAGGGCCTGAGCGAGGGCGGCAGAGGGAGGCAGCGCTGACGGCAAAGACACCAGTTGGGCCGCGACCACACCAAAGAGAAGAGCCGCCCCTGCCACAGCCAGAGTCATGCCCCTGTAACCCAGACGACCGCTCAGCATGAGCCCGAACAGTGGCACCATGACCGCCGCCGCCGAACCGAAGACGAGGTTGACAAGACCCGAGACAAGTCCGCGGCGGGACGGATACCAGCGCTGCACCACCGTGAGGGCCGGCATATACGTGAAGCACGATGCCGTGCCGTTGAGAAAGCCCCAGAGATAGACCATATAGATGGTGCTCCCGAACGCGAGCACGAGCAGGGCAAGACCACAAAGGACACCCCCGATGGTCATCATGGCCCGGGGCCCGAGTCTCTCCTGCCAACGCCCCACCAAGAACATGAAGATACCGAGAGAGGCCAGCACAAAGAACATGATGGCACCGGTGGTTCCCCGGCCGACATCGAACTCCGCCTGCCAGTAAGGCCCGAGCACTCCAGGGAGGCCGAAGGCCAGAGCCCCCGGAAAAAACATGACGAGCGCGCTACCCGCGACCGCCCGTATACCCTTGTTCATGAACCGGTCTGCGCCGAACTACGCCTCGGGAGGCGCATCGCCGCATGCGGCATCCGCACCGGCTGTAGCCCCAGAGCCGACATCCGCCCCCGCTTCGGAATCCCTCTGGGCCTTCAGCGCGAGGAGTATCTCCTGAAGCTCAGCAACCCGGCTGCTCAATGACGAGAGCTCCCCCGTAAGCCGTTCATTGGCCCGGGACACTTTCTCGTCCGCCTCCGGCCCCATGGTGTGATCCTCGATGATCTCCTCGATCTCATCCAAGTAGAAGAAGGCTTCGTCGAGTTTGAGCTTGACCTTGTCGAGGTTGTCGATTATTCGCTCCACCCCTACCTCCCCTGACATATTCGCTCGCGGCTATCCTCAAGGCCGGGCATATGTGACACCTGGTCGCGTGCTTCCTTTGTACCACATGAAGATGTCCTATCATTGCGGTACATTGATGGCAAGTGGTGATGAGGCAATGCGGGGGAGGTCGCATGGTCGAGCGTCGTATTGAGATCAACGCGGGGCCCGAAACCATCGTGAGTGGCATCTTGTCCCAACCCGAAGACTGCCGCCCGGGGGTCACTCCGGCGCTCATCCTGGCGCACGGGGCAAGCAACGACATGACGGAACCCCTTCTTGCCGCGGTGGCGCAGCGGCTGGGGGACTCTGGGTCGGCCGGTGTTCTCAGGTTCAACTTCCCCTTCACGGAAAGGGGTGCGGAGAGACCGGACAAGAACCCGGTGCTCGAACAGGCGTTCATCAGGGCTCACGACACGCTTCGTGACGATGAGCTGTGCAGGCCCGGCCCGGTATTCCTCGGTGGCAAGTCGCTCGGCGCCCGTATCGCCGCCGAGTTGGTGTCACGCGGCCCTGAGGGTGAAGGCCTCACCGCGGCGGGGCTGGTGTTCCTCGGCTTCCCCCTGCACAGCCCGGGGCGCAAGGACAAGGCACATTGGGAGCCTCTCCGCCGGGTGAACGTGCCGAGTCTCTTCGTCACTGGTACGAAAGACGCCTTCTGCGACCTGGAGATACTGGCCCACGTGATAGCCGGTCTCGAGCGCCCGGGCGAGCTCTACCTGGTGGAGGGCGGTGACCATTCACTGAAGGTGCCGAAGTCCGACCCCCGGCCCCAAGAGGTCGTCTACGCCGCCGTCGGTGACAAGGTTGCGCAGTTCATCAACGAGGTGTACCGGGGTTGACGTGGTGGAGAGATACCGGCCCGCTCGGCATAGCTTCTGACTCTGGGTCATCACACCGCGTGGGCCGCTTCATCACCACTGTTCCCTGGGGTTGGCGGGCAGCCCGGGGCGATCAATCCCCGGGCAGTGCGGACAGGTACTTCTGGTAGGCGGCCCGGAATTCGTCACGCATTCGTCGACCCTCGTTGAAGTGGGACGTACCCGCCGAGACCGTGCCCGCATCGCGCATGGCCTCAATACCGAGCACCGTCGCCTCGATGCGGTACAGCATGTAGATGGCGGCATCCTGAAGCCATGAGTCGGCCCGATCATAGCCGGGAAGCAGCTCCTCCACGTTGAGATTGTCGAGAGCGTCTTGGACGGATTCCATGAGCGCACGAAGCTCGTTACGCACGGCCAGAGGCACATTCGGGGCCGTTTCGTTGATCCTCTCGGCCAGTTCAGGTACGCGGAGATCAGCATAGAGAAGGAGCGAGTCGAGGTCGGCAAGCGCGTAGAGGTAGTCTTCACCGCCGGCACCCCACGTGGTGGAAGTGGTGAGAGGCGGGAGAGTCGTCTCTGTGGCAGGGGGCGTGGTGGCCGGGACGGTCGTGGACGTGGTGGATGCCGCAACCTCTATCGTGACCGTCGTCGTCGCACTTCTGTCTCCGTCTCTCGTGAGGAGAAGCACGGCGGCCACCGCACCGCCCGCCACCAGCAGCAAGGCGAGAATGCCGGCCACGATCCAGGGAGTCCGCGAGGAACGAGGGGGCCGTGGTTCCCACCCGGGCGGAGGAGACTGGCCTCCAGGCCACGGTGGTGGAAGAGGAGCCGCACCGTCCCCATAGCCCGTGGGTGCGGGCGGGGATTGTTCCCAGTGGGGCCCGGGAGGCGGTGGTGCACCTGAACACGCAGCAGCCGGCATGACCTGCGTAGGAGCGTCGGACGGCGGTGGTGGTGCGGGCGACCAGCCGGGAAACTGCTCCAAAGGCGGCAGTGGTGGCTCTGGTGGCGGAGGGGGTGCTGAATCGTACTCGGCGGCTCCGTCCGTAGAGCCCTCCGGAGGCGCAGGCGCCGCAGGCCCACCCCTTCCTCCGGTTGCCGCGGGTGTGGCTCCAAGCGCAGCCGTGTCGACGCCGCAGAACCTACAGAAGCGGATGCCCTCGCTTATGTCCTTGCCACATGCCGGACACTGCATCTTCTTCCCCTCTCATGCGGGCCAGCAGCCCGCTGGCGAGAACGCTCGTATACATAGTCGCTCAACAGGCGCTCCCGGTAAAGGGCGGGAGAAGGAGCAGGGCGGGAGAAGGAGCCACGGTCGCCGGCCGCGAAGAGGTATCGAGGATGTGGGGTCCGCCGCGCCCGGGCTCCGACCCGAGCATTGGAGGCCCCAGCCTGCGCGGCCGGGCTTTCGGGCCGGGTGCTCGGGACCCCGGCGCTCAGGGCGGCCTTCTCGGCCACACAGTTGTATCGGTTTATTATTTCGCTCCTCAACAGATAAAATAGGATCAACAGAAGAGAAGAGATGGAACACAGCCGACACGACACCCGTCAGGAATCCGCAGGCTTCGCTCCCGTAGACCCATCCGGGTGGGAGCGACCGCCCGGTGAGGCGCCACCCCTCGAGTACTTTGGCACCCGCCGCGCCGACCGCCACCAGAAGGCCGGGCGGCCCCCGAAGGGCGATGCTTCTTTCCGCGTGTACGAGGTCGAAAGCCGAAGGCGCGGTTCGGGTCTCATGTACGCACTCACGCGTGCCGCCATGATCGTCGTCCTTGCGGCCGTGGCGGTGCTCCTCTACCCCACCGGACCTTCCCGCTCAGTGTTCATGGTGTCGATCAACGGGGTAGCCGCAGCCGTCACTCCGGGGACCACTGTCGAGCAGATCCGGCAGGCAAGGGAGCTCGCTCCCCGTACCGGTTCCGGTCTGGACTTCACGGGAGATGTGTTCGTCGCAGGTGGGGGCGAAATGGGAGCCGTGGAGGTGAACGACGACACCACTTCTCCCTCACAACCCCTGAAGGACGGCTCCCAGGTGGTGGCCAAGCATGGGCCGGGTGTTCTCGAAGGTCTCACCTCAACCTCAATCGAGATACCCTCGCGCATCGTGGTGCAGGGTACGGGTTGGGACTTCAAGATCACAGAGAAGGGACACCCGGGCGTGAAAGAGACCTTCAAGGGCGAGCGCAGCAAGCGCGAGCTCATCACGTTCATGACCCGGGAGGTCAAGAACACTGTAGTCAAGAGAGGCTCAACTCCCCCCACCAACGAAAAGGTGGTGGTGCTCACCTTCGACGACGGACCTTCGAGCTACACCCCCCAGGTGCTGAACATCTTGGACAGGGAGGGCATCAAGGCCACCTTCTTCGTCTGTGGCAGCAGTGCCGCCGGCAATGAGGCCATTCTGCAGCGCATGCGTGACGGCGGGCACCACATTGCGAACCACACCTGGAGCCACACCCATCTCTCCAAGGTGAGCCGGGAAACCATGGTCCGGGAGCTGACCCGCACTACCGAAGTCATAGGCTACTCACCCTTCATGCGTCCGCCGGGCGGCTTCTTCAACGACGAGGTGACCCAGGTGGCGGCCGATCTCGGCATGATTGTCACCATGTGGGACGTGGATACCCGCGACTGGGAAACACGCACAGTCGATTCCATCATGGCCAACGTCAGGGCGCAGACGCGTCCCGGTGCCGTCATCCTCCTCCATGACGGCGGAGGCGATCGCTCTGCCACAGTAGCTGCGCTGCCGCAGATGATCAACTGGCTGCGCTCCCAGGGATACGGCTTCACGACCCTCAAGGAACTCGTCGGCTATTGATCCACCTCGGCTTCCGTATACCTTCCGCAGAAGCCGGCCCCGCGGAACTTCCGCCCCGCAACCCTGGTCAGAACCCCCGTACAGCGTACTTCTCCTGGGAGGGAAAGATGAAAAGGGCCGCGGGTGCTGTCTGTGCACTGCTTGTCTCAGCCGTCCTCGCCGCCGGCTTGGCGGCATGCGGAGAAGCGGGACCAAAGACCGTCACTGCAGCAGATAACGGGGGTACTGTGAAGCTCTCCGAGGGCCAAGAGTTGAAGATAGTCCTCGAGGGCAACCCCACCACCGGCTACACCTGGCTGCGGGGAGAGGTGGACGGGAATGTGATAGAAGAGGTCGGTGACTACACCTTCGAACCCGAATCCACCCTGGCAGGTGCTCCCGGCACCTTCACGTTCACGTACGTGGCCAAGGGGAAGGGGTCGGCGGTCATCAATCTCGACTACGCGAGGTCTTGGGAGAGTGTGGAACCCGAAGAGACCTTCTCGCTGGCGGTTACAATACAGTAGGATGCAGTAGGTACCGGTGCCGGCGGATGGCGAGGCGGCCGCGCGGGCGCGGCCGCCTCGCCTCTCCCACCACACCACGCGCATGAAGGAGGCCCTCAGTGGTCACTCTCACGCCCATGACGGAAGACGATTTCGCGGCATACATGGACTACGCCATTACCAACTATGCCAGTGAGAAGGTGACGACGGGAAGCTGGCCGGCCACGGGGGCCGAGGCGAGAGCGGTCTCCACCTTCAAGGAGCTCCTGCCCCAAGGCATTTCGACCGCCGACCAGCATTTGCTCACCATCATCGACGGAACAACCGACACCAAGGTCGGCTTCATCTGGTTCGGGGTCACAGACCTGGGGAACGGCCCGGTCGCGTATATCTACGATTTCGTCATCTTCGAGGAGTGGCGCCGGCGTGGTTTCGGCGGCGGGGCCCTCCGAGCTCTCGAGAACAGGGTCCGGTCCATGGGATTGAACATCATCAGTCTCCACGTGTTCGGCCACAACAAAGTGGCCCGTGCTCTGTACGACAGTATCGGCTACACGGCCTCCGACGTCACCATGACCAAGATCCTCTGAGGGTTGAAAGCGGGCTCTACGAGAGAAGGAGCCTCGACCGAGAGCGTGGACCTCTGCCCCGCACCCGTGCCGGCCCCTCGCCGAGAGCGACACGGGCCAACCTGCCGGCGCTTACACCTCGCGCCCTTGCGCTCCCTTTCCCCTACTGCGCCTTGCGGGCCCTCACATAGCCCGTGGGTATGGGCTCCCGGGCCACGATGACAGCCTGCTCGACTTCGAGGCCGCCGGAGCGCACGAGTTCGGCCAGACCCTCGAGCTGCAGCGTCCGCCGGCAAGGTGGGCAGCCGAAGCGCGGCAGGAAGGAAAGGACGTTCTTTACCAAGCTGGCGGGGGACATCTCCCCGTCGAGAAGTGTGATGGCGATCACCCTGCCCCCCGTACGGAGCACCCGCCGGAACTCTCGCACCGCTATCTCCGGCGAAGCCATGACGTGCAGGGCGTGGCTACAGACGACGACGTCGTAACTCCGGGAGGGAAAGGGCAGGTCGGCGGCATCGGCACCCAGTACCTCCACGTTGGGGTAGGCGGCCAGCCTGCGCTGCGCCACGGCCAACATGCCAGGCGAGAAGTCGGTGCCCACCACCCGCTTCGCCCGTCGCGCCAAGGGAGCGGTGAGAAGCCCCGTCCCAGCGGCCACCTCCAGTACGAAATCTTCCTCACCCACATCCCGCAGAAGACGGTGGAGGATGGGTTGGTAGGTGGGCCCGGCGATGAGGGCGTTTCGGTCATACGCTTCCGCACACGAGTCCCAGTAGCGCCGCGCCCTCTCATTGCCTCCGACGTCCTGAGCCGCGGCGGTGCGAGCGAAGTCTCCCGCGAGGAAGCGTACACAGTCGCCTGCGAGGGTACACCTGTCATGGCGACCCCGGCGAGCGGGGTCTGCGTGGCAGCCGTGTCTCCTTGGGAAGAACGGCACGCGGACGGCATTACACACGAAAGGCCTCGCGAATGGAGAACCTGAGCCCGCTGGTGCAGGCCCTCATAGCCGGGCTCTTCACCTGGGTGATGACGGCACTGGGTGCGGCCTTGGTATTCCTGGGGCAGGCACCCAGCCGGCGGCTGCTTGATGCCATGCTGGGCTTCGCGGCAGGTGTGATGATCGCGGCAAGCGTCTGGTCACTCCTCATTCCGGCTCTCGAGCTATCGAAGGGCATGGCGGTGCCCGCGTGGCTGCCCGCCGCGGCCGGCTTCGCTGCCGGCGGCCTCTTCTTGGCCCTCCTCGACAGGATCATACCCCATCTGCACTTGGGCCTGCCCCGCACTCAAGCCGAGGGACCCAAGACCTCATGGCACAGGAGCATTCTCCTCCTCTCCTCCATCACCCTTCACAACATCCCCGAAGGGCTCGCCATCGGTGTCGCCTTCGGGGCGGCGGCGGTCGGCCTGCCCGGGACCACGCTGGGTGCAGCGCTGGCCTTGGCCTTGGGCATCGGCATCCAGAACTTCCCGGAGGGCACCGCTGTGTCCCTCCCCCTCCGGCGCGAAGGCCTCTCCCGGGCCCGGAGCTTCCACTACGCTCACCTCTCCGCCATCGTCGAGCCGATTGCCGCGGTGCTGGGGGCGACCGCCGTTCTCGCCGTCAGGTCACTGCTACCCTATGCACTGAGCTTCGCCGCCGGAGCCATGATCTTCGTGGTGGTAGAGGAGCTCATCCCCGAATCCCATCAGGGAGGCCACGTAGACCTGGCGACCGGCGGCGCCCTCGTAGGCTTCCTGGTGATGATGGTGCTCGATGTGAGCTTGGGCTAGGGGCCGCGACCTGTTCGGTGACCAGCCGAGAGGCTCGCGGCCGGCCGAAGCGGGTGGAGAAGGCAGCCGAGAGATAGCAGAGAGGACGGACGGGAAGACGTGGCGCACAGAGGTGAGAAGACCAAGGGACGTCTGGAGGCGGAGATCAGCGAAGCCGTGACCCGCTTCGAGAAGGAGTACATCGGCCGTGGACCCGCCGAGACGAAGACCTATCTCATCGACGACTTGGTGGTTGTGCGCCTCAGGGGGGTGCTCACCCCGGCCGAACATCAACTTGCCACCGGTGGAGGCGACTCCCGTGGGCGCGAGCTCGTGAAGCAAGTCCGGCTGGCACTCATCGAGAAGGCGCGCCCCCTCCTGGAAACGGTGGTCGAACAGGCCACCGGGCGCCGCGTCACCAGTCTCTACACGGACATGAGCACCGTGTCGGGACAACAGGTGATCGTATTCGAGCTGGTGGCCCCCCCTGACGTGCGCCCCACTGAACGTCCCCCCGCCACCGGGCATTGACCCCGGCCGGTCTTGCCCCTATACTCCCCCCTCACATAGGCAGAGAAGGCGGAAGGCCGCCCGGTACTGATCCGGGGGCGGGCCGCGATATCTAGGCCGCACATTGCTTCCAGGGCACCTTGGGCGCATGTGCGGTTTTTTCGTGAGGACACTTCACACGCAAGAGCACGAGCAGGTTCCAAGAGACTCGCTCGTGAGACTGGGAGGAAGCGCACTGATGGGCATCAAGAAGTCTTTCAAGGAAGGCAATCAGATCATCATCCACACCGATGGGGACATCTGTGCCTCGCAGCAGGAGATCGTGCAGAGCGAGGTGTTCCGCGGCATCGTCAAACTGTACCTGGGCGAACTCCGGAAGATCGACTCACCATTGCTCGAGGATCTCGCCATCGAAGGACAGGAGCCCTCCGATCTCGACAGCCGCTTGATCGGACTGCTTGCCTCTCTCTCAACGAACTCACTGGATCAGGTGGTCTCCGTGCTGGAAGACGAGCGCTTTCTGCTCGAGCCGTCGAGGCGGCGCGCACTCTCGGACTTCGCCGAGGGTCTCTACGACTACTGGAGGTCTTTCGACCGCTTCATGATCCTTCACTCCGAGCCGGGGCCGAGCAGCTTCGATCAACGCCCCTACCGGGCTTTCAACAGCACTATCGAGATGCTCACCCACACCGTCCGCTCCCTTTACCGCGACGTGTGCGAGAACATCTCGGGCAGCCACCCCCGCATCTACCGGCAGGTGGCCGCAGGCTGCGACGTAGGCCTCATCGCCGTCCCCAAGGAATGCCCGCTACCCGCCGAATATGAGAGCGGCCTCGCCGGGGTACCGTTCATCCGCCACGTGTGGATAGCGCCCCCCATGATCATCGACCCTCCCATGAACAAGCGCACGGGTCAGTTCGAAAAAGTGAACACCAACCCCATCGAGGGACTGATCCTCAACCGCGACGAATGGCTCTGTTACCCGGCCATGGTCGGTCCGCTGCTCATCAATGCGTACTTCCACCGGCAGTTCATCGGCTTGGGCTGCTCCCTGGCCAACTTGTTCGAATTGGCAAGCGACGAACAGATCGCCGCCGGCCCCGACGCCGTCTACGTGTTCGGCGCCTCGCCGGAGGTGATGTGGCAGTTCGGTGAACTCCCCACCGTGTTCTTCGACGACGAAGCCAACGACCTGCTCGTCGCGGCGGTGCCGGGTGAAGACCGCTTCGGCTACTTCGGATACCTGAAGAAGATGATGCTCACCCTCCACAACATCGTGATGATGAAGCGCGGCCTCATGCCCTTCCATGGCGCAATGGTTCACATCCAGCTGAAGAGTGCCCAGCGGGCGAACGTTCTCATCATCGGCGACACCGCCGCCGGTAAGTCAGAGAGTCTCGAAGCCTTCCGTACACTCGGCCGCGATTACATTCGGGAGATGCGCATCATCGCCGACGATATGGGTTCTCTGCAGATCGACGAAGAGGGTCGCTTACTCGGGTACGGTAGCGAGATCGGGGCCTTCATCCGGCTCGATGATCTCCAGCAGGGCTATGCCTTCGCCCAGGTGGACCGAGCCATCATCATGAGCCCGCAGAAGGTGAACGCCCGGGTCGTTCTGCCGGTCACCATGCTGGACGAAGTGCTCCGTGGTTACCCCCTCGACTTCATCCTCTACGCCAACAACTACGAACAGGTGGACCGCGACCATCCCATCATAGCTCCCATGAAGAACGCCGACGAAGCCTTGGCCATCTTCCGCGAGGGAGCGGCCATGGCGAAAGGCACCACCACCTCCACAGGCCTGGTTCACAGCTACTTCGCGAACATCTTCGGACCGCCCCAGTACAGAGACCTGCATGAGCCCTTGGCGCGCGAGGCCTTCGAAGCGGCTTTCCGAGCCGGGATATTCGTAGGACAACTCCGTACGCGCCTCGGTATCCCCGGATACGAGACCTCAGGCCCCGAAGCAGCAGCCAAAGCACTGTTTGCCATGATCGCGGGTGAAGAACCCGAAGAGGACTGACTCCATGAGGAAGTGGCCTCCGCGTTGAGGCCGCTTCCGGCCCGGGAGGGCCGTCGTTGACTCCGTAAGGAGAAGGCCCGTTGCTGCCGAAAGAATGAGTGTGGCGCCCATGCCACTCCCCGGAGAGAACACCGTTCGCAAACGCGCGGTCTTGGGTATGAGATGCCTTGACTCGCACAGAGCGGTCCTTCGACCACGGAGGAAGTAGTGTACCGCATTCGTTTTCACGGCCGAGGTGGGCAAGGCATAAAGACGGCCGGTCGGGTGCTCGGCCGGGCCTTCTTCCTCGAAGGCTTCGATGTGCAGGATGCCCCTCGTTACGGGGCCGAGCGCCGCGGAGCTCCCATCTTCGCCTACGTGAGGGCGGCCCGTGGGCCCATCAACGAACGGGGTGTGATCCGCCGGCCGGACCTCGTGGTGGTGAGTGACGACACGCTGGTTCCGCTCGCCGCCGCCGGGGTGATGGCCGGTGCCACTGCCGATACCACCCTCCTTCTCAACACCCGACTCTCCGCCGACGAGTGGCGCACGCGCCTCGAGACGGACGCCACCATCATCGTGCTGCCCACGCCGGTCAATGTGGAGAACCCGGAGGAGCTGGCCTTCGTAGGCGCCACCTGCAGCGGTGCCGCCGCCGGGCTGACGGAAGCCGTCTCCAGGGACTCCCTGGCCATAGCCATCGAAGAGGAACTCGGCTCGCGCGGTCCGGCCGTGGTCATCAAGAACCAGGAGAGGGCGCTCGAATACTGCGACCTCATGGAGCCCTGGCGGGGAGCGGTGCGCGAGGGTGGGATGAACTCAGCCCTCTCCTCCACCCCTCCCGAGTGGATTGATGTGCCTTTCGACGCGGCCCGCGTGAGCGCTCCCGCCATCCACGCGAGCCACACGAGCGAAGCGGTCGCCACCGGCCTGTGGCGCATCATGCGTCCGGTGCTCGACTACGAGTTGTGCAACCACTGCACATGGATATGCACCACCTTCTGTCCCGAAGGCGCCATGTCGAAGGGTGAGGACGGGTATCCGGACATCGACTACGAGCACTGCAAGGGGTGCATGATCTGCGCTTCGCAGTGCCGGCGGCACGCCTTGCAGGCGGTCCCGGAGCACCAAGCCGCGGCCACAGCACACCATCCGGCGGCACCACCTCCGGCCGGCCGCGCACCCACCGAAGATGGGAAGGGGAAATGATGCGGCGCACGCTTCTTACCGGTAACGGCGCTGCCGCCTGGGGTGCACGCTTGGCGGAAGCCGACTACATCCCCGCCTTCCCTATCACGCCACAGACCGAGATCATCGAGACCCTCTCCGTATGGATCGACCGTGGAGAGATGGACGCCCGCATGGTGATACTCGAATCGGAGCACTCCATGATGGCGGCGGCCGGAGCCGCCTCGGTGACCGGGGTGCGGGTGTTCACCGCCACTTCCAGCCAGGGACTGCTCTACGGCTTGGAGATGCTCTACAACGCGGCCGGGTGGCGGGCGGCCTTCGTGCTCGTGAATGTCTCCCGCGCCCTCGCGGCCCCCGTCACCCTCGAGCCCGACCACAACGACGTATTGGCGGCACGCGACAGCGGCTTCTTGCAGATACACTGTGCCACCTGCCAAGAGGTGTTGGACTCCACCCTCCTCGCCTTCCGCATCGCTGAAGACCCGCGCGTACGGCTCCCGGTCATCGTGAACCTCGACGGCTTCTACCTCTCGTTCACGCGGGAACCGGTCACTCTACCCGAGCCGGAGGAGGTGCGGGAGTTCCTACCACCCTTCAACCCCGAGAACCTCCGGCTCCGGGCCGGCGCCCCCGTGAGTCTCGCCGTCGCAGTACTGGGTGGTTCACCCTACTCCTATTTCCGTTATCAGATGCACCTCGCCAGCCTCAACGGACTCACGGTGTTCGAGGAGGCGGCGGCCGACTTCGAGCGCATCTTCGGGCGGAGGCATCACCTGCTCGAGAGCTATCGCACCGAAGACGCCGACATCGTACTCGTGATGATGGACTCCTTCGCCACCAAGGCATACGATGCGGTGGATGAGTTGAGAGAAGCGGGGGAAGCGGTCGGTTTGATCCGGCCGCGGGTGATCAGGCCCCTGCCCCGGGAGCAGCTGCGGCACCTGGTGGCCGGCAAGAGGGGCGTCGCGGTCATCGACCAGAACCTCTCTCCGGGCATGGGAGGTGTACTGCACTCCGAGGTGGCCGGAGCGCTCTTCGGCATGAAGCGCGCTCCGGCCACCCTCACCGGCTTCGTGGGCGGCCTCGGTGGACGTGATATCAAGCCGGAGGAGTTCTACGAGATGGTCCACTCGACCCGGAGGGCCGCCGACGAGGGCGTGTCCCCGCCGCCCCGGCTCCTGTACACGACCGAGGAACTCGAGGAGGTCCGGCGTCTGCAGGCCATCGCCAATGTCAAACGAGAGGAGCGCGGATGAATGAGAACCGGTTCCGCTCGCTGAAAGATCTGCCTACGGCAGCCCTTCTCGGCACCGGCACCCCCATGTGCGCCGGCTGCGGGGGTCTTGAGGCTCTGCAGCACATCTACACCCTGCTGGGTGAGAAGACGGTGTTCGTGAACGCCGCCGGATGCATGACGCTGCTCTCCGTCTACCCGTTCACGCCATTCCGCGGTTCGTGGCTGTACACGGCGATGGCCTGCGCACCCGCCGGTGCCCAAGGGGTGCGGGACGCGCTCGATATCCTCATGAACAAGAAACGCATTGACGCGGAGGAGAACCTGGAAGTGGTCGTACTCACGGGAGACGGCTCCGCGTACGGAATGGCCCTCTCCTCCACCTCCACCGCCATCGACCGGGATCTCGACTTCCTCTACGTGTGCTACGACAACGAGGGGTACGGCAACACGGGGCAGCAATTCTCCGCCGCTACCCCGCACGGCGCCCGCACCTCGACGAGCCGCGGGCCCGGCGGTGATCCCCTCTACAAGAAAGACCTGTTCGCCATCTGGAGCGCCAACCAGCCCATGTATGTGGCCACCGCCGTGGGCGCCGAACCGGTCGATCTGGCCCGCAAGGTGCAGAAAGCGGCGTCGCTGACCGGTCCCCGCCTGCTCTTGGTACTGGCGCCCTGCCCCACCGGCTGGGATTACGACCCCAAGGAGTCGATGGAGATAGGCCGGTTGGCCGTGCGCACCGGCATGTGGCCCCTCAAGGAGTACGAGGACGGCAAGATCACCCACACGATGGTGCCCTCCCCGCGGCTGCCGGTGGAGGAGTACTTGAAACGCCAAGGACGCTTCGCCCATCTCTTCACCCCCACGCGCAAAGAGGAGCTGCTCGCGGAGATCCAATCCGGTGTCGACGCCTATTGGGAGGCCGTTGAGCAGGATCCCTGTGCCAAGGGAACGGCCCCGGCGGCGGATACCGCCTGACGGATATCCCGTGCAGCCATCCACCCCCTTGGTACACTAGAGCCATGAGAGGCACAGCCCCGGCTCCTTCTCCACATACCAGTGTGACCTCGCTCGCGGCGGCACGCATGGTGATTGTCGCCACTCTGACCCTGGCACTGTGGGTGTTCACCTGCGCGGTGGGCGCCCCACCGGTCCAGGCTGCGGGCAGCCGGTTCATCGACGTGAAAGCGGACGATCCCTTCGCTGCCGCAGTCGAAGGGCTGGCTGCAGCCGGAATCGTGCAAGGCTACTCCGACCGCAGCTTCAGGCCGGCCCGAGCGGTCACACGCCAGCAGTTCGCCAAGATCATGGTGCTCGCCCTGGAACTCCCGGTGAGCCAGGCCGACATCTGCCCCTTCCCCGATGTGGAGAGGAGCGGTCCCGGCGGTTTGTATCCGGACAATTACGTCGCCGTGGTTGCCGCCCGGGGCATCACCCGCGGTACCTCTACCGTCACTTTCTCCCCCTGGCACCGGATCAGCCGCGCCCAGGCCGTCACCATGACGGTACGGGGGGTGGCCGCACGAAATCCGGCCCTCATGCAGTCGGCCCCGGAGGCTTGGAGGTCAACGTGGCCCGCCACCTTCAGCGCCGCGCACGCAGCCAACGCCCGAGCGGCCGAGTTCACCGGCCTCCTCACCGAACTGCCTCTGGACGCCACCTCGCCTTGGGGCCCGATGACCCGGGGAGAGATCGCTCAGTTGGTGTGGAACATGCGCCTGCTGCTCGCCGAGCCACACGAGGTCCTGGACGTGGAGGCCGCCACCGGCGCGCCGGGTTCGGGCGCCCCTGGCTCAGGGGCGGAGAGCCCGGTCTTCCTTGACCTCTACACGCCCAGCGGGTCCTGCCCCGCCTCCGTCTGGCCGCTGTTGCTATTGTCGGCCTCCTCTGACAGCGATGGGCGGGGAGGTTGGGCGGCCGCAGCTGACAGCCGCGCGGCCGGGGTGGCTGAGGCGGCCGGGGTGGCTGAGGCGGCCGGGGTGGCTGAGGCGGCCGGGGTGGCTGAGGCGGCACGGAAAGCCGCCCGGCGTGGCTTCGCGGCGGTGGTGGTAAGACCCGCCGACGGTGAGGGAGGCGCCCCGCCTGCAGCGGCCGACCTCATGACCCGGGCCCTGCTCTTCCTGCGGGCACACGCGGGAGACTACGGGCTCGATACCTTCCGCCTGGGCCGGCTGTCGGTGGCGGGAGGGGAGTACACGGCCGAGATCCTCTCGCACGAGACCGGCCTCAGCACCGAGCCACCGCAGCGAGAGGGGCCGGGCACCCTTAACGAGGCCTTTGCATTCCTCGAAGGCGGGCTTCGGCCGCCCCAGGTCCGTTATGATTCCCTGCAGAGCCGAGTGGTGGTGATCGATCCCGGGCACCAGGCCCGCGGCAACTACAATCTGGAGCCCATCGGTCCGGGCTCCGGCACGCGCAAGCCGAAGGTCAGTTCGGGCACCCGGGGTGTGGTCACCGGCATTCCCGAGAGCGCGTTGGTGCTGGCGGTGGGGCTCATGGTCCGTGACGAGTTGGAACGGAGGGGTGTGCAGGTGATCATGACCCGTACGGTGCAAGAGGTGAACCTCTCCAACATCGAGCGGACCCAGATCGCCAATCGGGCTGGAGCCGACCTCTACCTGCGGGTACATGCGGACGGACACAGCAACTCCAACGCGCACGGCATCCACACCATGTACCCGGCAGTCATCGCCGGGTGGACAGACGACATCGCCGCTCCATCGCGACGCGCGGCCCAACTCATCCAAGAGGCCCTCATCGCCGCCACCGGCGCTTCCGACCGGGGCATCAACGCCCGCTCCGACATGACCGGCTTCAACTGGTCAGACGTGCCCGTGGTCATACCGGAGATAGGCTTCATGACCAACCCCGCGGAAGACCGCCTTCTCAGCCAGACCTGGTATCGGCAGAGAGTGGCCGATGCGCTGGCCAACGGTACCGTCCGCTTCCTGCAGGAGCTGCCCTAGATGCCGGAGTGGTTCACCCGCTTCCTCAACGAGATCGGTATCGCGGCTCCTGAGCGCGCAGGTTGGCTCACGGTCATCCTCACGTTCTTGTTGGCGGGTGTGGCCACCTGGCTCTTCATTCCCCGGGTGCGTGCCTTTGCCATCAAGTGCGGCTGGGCCGATGAGCCCAATTCCCGCCGCCTCAACGAAACCCCGGTGCCCAACGTGGGCGGTCTTGCCGTCTACGCCGGCGTCATCGCCGCGCTGGTGGTCGCCTCACTGCTTCGACCTATCGTCATCGACGAGGTCAAGGCGGAGGTGCTCTCCATCCTGCTCGGGGGTTCGGTGCTCGTCATCACCGGGTTCATCGACGACCAGTTCGGGCTGCCGCCCTTCTTCCGGCTGGTAGTGCAGATACTGGCAGCCCTGCTCTTGGTGGCCAACGGTATCCGTATCGAGATCGCCTTCGGCGGGGCGGCGGGGCCGGTGCTCTCCGTCCTGTTCACCGTGTTCTGGGTTGTCGCCATCACCAATGCCATCAATCTGCTGGACGGCGTGGACGGCTTGGCCGGAGGTGTGGGCTTCATCATAGCCATCAGTCTGCTCGCGGTCTCCGCGCATTTCGGGGAGCGGGCCGCTGCCACACTGCTGCTCGCTGCTCTTGCCGGGAGCACGCTTGGCTTCCTGCGGCACAACTTCCACCCCTCACGCATCATTCTCGGTGACAGCGGTGCCTACTTCGTCGGCTACGTGCTGGCTGCTTCCAGTATCCTGGGCAATCTTCGCGTGTCCACCATCTTCGGTCTGGTCCCTCCCCTGCTCTTCCTGCTCCTGCCCCTCCTTGATACTTTCCAGGTGGTGGTGAGGCGCATCCTCCGGCGGATGAACCCGCTCACCTCTCCCGGAAGAGATCACGTGCACCATCAACTCCTGCGCCGGGGCTTCTCACAGCGCCGCACCACGATGGTCCTCTGGGGGGTCACCCTCACCATCAACCTGGTGGCCATGCGAGTCCAGGGCATGTCGGCGACCGTCCTCGTCACCACTGCGCTGGGCATCATCGCGCTGCTCGGGCTTGTGGTGTGGCAGCGAGGGCGGGCCTTGCGTGTCACCGAGGAGATTGCGCCGGCCGACCGCTCGAGCAGAGGCCGCTCCACCTAGGAGGGCTGGAGCGGCTGGGGCCGACGCGGTTGGGCTGCGGCTGAAGGCGGCTGCAGCTTGGGCGGTTCCGGCCGAGTACCTGCCCGGCGGGCGGTACGAACCTCAGCTCAGTTGGCTGCGGCACCCTCTGCGGGGGAACCGAGCTGGGCGAAGATGGCCTCGACAGGGAGGAAGTCGAGCAGCCACAAGCTCTCGTCTGCCTCTTGGGCCGCCTCCCGCGCCGCCAGATCCTTCCAGTGTGCGTCAAACTCCTTGTGAAGAATGGACTCGATCTTCATGGCTTCATCCCCGGAATATCCTCATCCTGTGACGGCCCACCACGTCATCGTTCGCCGTCCGGGTGGTTCCTTCCTCTCTTGCTTCTATCGGCACGCAGAGCCGAGGCGATAAGGGGAATCGAAGGGGGCGGCTCGAGCGACGTGTGTGTCTACGAAGCAGCAGGCGCCAGGGACTGCAGCACCCTCACCAGCTCTCCCCGCGTGAGATCACCGGCCACCGTGACCACCAACCGTTCGCCGAGGGCCCACACATGGGGCACTCCCCGAGGATCGATGAGTAGTTCAGCCGAACCGCCCTGCAAAGCCCCGGCGGCCACTTCGAAGGTCTCGGGTACATCGACGTAGCCTTCTCCGGTGGCCAGCGGATCGCTCCAGGGTGAGGAGTCACTCCCCACCAAGCGGGTGGACACGGTGAAGCTGTCGAAACCGCGCCGGAACGTCAGCGAGACCACTCCTCGGGCTGCGGGGTTCATTCCTTCCACCCCGGTCGATGCTCCCTGTTCGGCGATACTCGCCTCGACGAGCCGGAAACCTTCGGGAACATCTTGAGGAACCAGAGGCCGGTAGCCGACAATCGACTCCAGGTCAGCGAGCCCTTCTGGGCCCACCCGGCGAAAGCCTTCGTCCAGCGAAGAGACCGCATGTCCAGGTGGGAACGTGAGGGTGAAGTCGGCGGCCGTCACCGAGGGATCCACCTCCAGGTTCTCGAGCCGCACCTCCTCCACGAACTCACCACGCAGCGTGGCCACTACCTTGACGGGGAATCCGGTGACTTGATCGACAACGATGTCGAGATTGTCGGCGGTATCCACGATGAGATTCGAGGCCACAATGACCTGAACCCGCCACGCCGCCCTGCCCGCATAGCCCGTCTCTTCCACCGGGAAGTCGGGGGTGTCGAGGAGCGCCCGCACGTACGAAGCATATCCACGATTGAGCACCCAATCGGCGACCAGCCAGTTCGACGCGTGGGGATCGGGTGGGCCCGACGCAAGACCCGTGCGTTCGCCCGCAACAACCTCACCATCCCGGTCCCACAACGACTGCTCCCGGCCGGTGCCGGCATCGTAGGCGATGTCTTGAGCGCCGTCTTCCGAGGTCAAGCGGAAGTCGCCACGGGCGGTGATCAGAAAGGTCCACGTCATGGACCCGAGGCTGTCGTCAGATGAGGCTTCTGCAGAGGTGTTCTCGTTCGACACGCCCGTAGGAACGGTCACGATCAAGGTACCACCCAGTGCCTTCAGATCGGTCATCGCTGTCGCCACCTTGGCCTTGACGTCGGCCGCGGTGGCAGGCTGAGGCGCGAGTTGGTCCGGGCCGATGCGATCGGCGAACACCCACACCGACGCAAGGATCATCGCGGCCAACGGTATCGGCAGCAGCGAGAGTCTCAGCCACCTCCGCCGATACCAAGGTACTCTGGAATCGGCACGACGGGAAAGAGTGGACGCGGAACGAGGCTTTGCGGCTTCCTCCTCCTGGATGCGGGCTTCGAGCCTTTCGAAGAACGCAGGGCTGTGTTCGGGAACGTCGAGTGCCCGTAGCTCCCGGCCAAGTTTGGCATCGCGGAGTTCTCCTCTGTGTCCCTTGGGGTTGCGTCCGTCTCGTTGCCCGCGATGCTCCATCACCACTCCTCCCCCAAGACCCGCCTCAGTGTGCGCCGCGCCTCATGAAGCCGGGAGGCCACTGTCCCCTCCTTGATTCCGAGGATTGCGGCGGCGTCGGCGTACGAGTACCCTTCGGCGTCCACGAGGAGCACGGCGGCCTGTGCTTCCGGGGACAACGTGGCCAGGGCGGCCGCCAGGTCCTGACGGCGGGCGACGGTCTCTCCGACATCCTCGGTGCCTCCCACTCGGTCACCCCGGGCCGGAGAGCCTGTGGCACGCCCACCCGCGACTGCGGCCGTTCTCCCCGACAGAGCGGGATCGACCGCCTGCTCGAGATCGTGATACGACATCACCGAGCGCGGACGCGCTGCATCACGGCGAAGCTGATCCATGCAGGCGTTGTAGGTGATGCGGTACAGCCACGAACCCAGCGAGGCGTCGCCGCGGAATCGAGGAAGAGCCTGATAAGCCTTGACATATACATCCTGCAGCACATCGTCCATGAGGTCCCGATCTCCCAACAGCCGGAAGGCAAGCCGCCGTAGCCCCTCGTCGTGGAGCCTCACCATCTCCGCAAATGAGTCGCGCAACCTTTCTCCTTTGGCACAGCCCCACGGAGGTTTCGTCCTACGCAGGCCGCATGCGCCTTCAGCACTACGGTCGCGTGACAAGAGCCTCTAGTCACATAAGACGCGGGGGGCTCCAAGATCCTTCGCGGAGCTCGGAGCCCCCAGGGCGGCACGGGGCCGAGAGCGTGCCCCCTGCCGCCCTCCCTATGTGGCTAGAGCTGCTGATGTCCGTAGCGACGGAACTCGTCCGGGGTCATAGGCGCGTCGCCGTCGAGCTCCTTGAAGATGGGCGCTTCGCAGATGTCACCCGTGTAGCAGCCGGCAAAGGGAATTCCCTGGGCGTGGTAGGTCTTCACCATCTTGAGCAGCGGGAAGCAACCGGCGAAACCCTGCTCGCGGGCCTGACGCACGTCTTCCATGTTGATTTGCGCCACAATGAAGGAGTCGGTTTCGCCCAGCTCCTCCAGAAGCCGCCCTTCCGGGTCGCACAGGCAGGAGTGGCCCATACCGATGGGAGCCGGGTGGTTGACCGCCACCACGAAACACTGGTTCTCGATGGCCCGCGTCTGGTTGACCGGCACATAGTTGCGCACGTTACCGATCCAATGTGGCTGAAGGGCAGGCTTGAGAATGATCTCGGCCCCGTTCATGGCCAGGTTGCGGGCCACCTCGGGCACGTGGCCGTCGGCGCAGATCATAATGCCCACCTTGCCGATGCCGTCGGCCTCATACACGGGGAACTCGGTGCCCGGCTTGGAGGGCTCCATGGGCTTGGGGATGAACATCTTGCGATACTTCATCACCACATCGCCCGCGGGGGAGATGAGCATGCTCGTGTTGTAGAAGCCGTCCTCACCCGGCACTTTCTCGATCATGGAACCGGGGCAGAACCAGAAACCGTGCTGGGCCGCCTTCTGCTGGAAGAGCTCCGTGAGGGGCCCGGGAACGGTCTCGCCCATCGCCTCGAGGTTCGCGGGGTCCATGCCGTTGACGTAGATCTCGGGGGCCACCACCAGATCGATGAAGGGGTTGATCATGAACATGGTGTCGATGTAGAAGGCCATCTTGCCCCAGTTCTCGAGCTTGCGGTCCTCGAGATCGGGATTCACGCTGGGTGACGCGATCTGAAGCATAGCGACGTTGACGTAGCGGCTCATGGTCCCTCCTGTGTCGATGAACGGTCTTTCTGCCCTGGGCAACCCACGGCCCCCCAAAGGCCCGTCACCGCCCCATGCCGGCCTCACATGAGCGCGGCGCACAAGAAGGATACCCCGACCGCCGCCGAAAGCGACCTAGAGACGCACGAAGCCGGTGAAGTCGACCTCGAAGAGTGAGCGAAGCTCAGCGAGATCCCGGCTCTCGACGATGGCCATCGCCAGCACCGGGAACCGGCGGTAGTCCATTCTGCGGATCTCGAGAGGGTGCCTGAACAGCGATTCAAGCCCATCCCAGTCGACACCCACGATCTGCGTCCGATCGAGGGTGGAGGGGAGGGCGCAGATAACGAGGCAGAACACCGAGCCGCCGGCACCGCTGTCGGCCCCTCCGAGAATGCCATCCCAGTCAGGCCCCTCCTCCAACAGGAAGGCCCGATGCGAGTTGAGCCCGAAAGCGTGGTGGACGAGATCGGTCGTACAGAATCCGGCGAAGCGAAGAGGGTTGATCTCGATGGGCACCGCCGTCGCACCGCGGCCGTCACCGCCGAGCCCTTTACCGCGGGCCTTCTCCCCCGACTTGGACCCGGCCTCCTGCACGCGGAACTCAATGTGGGCGGGGAAATCCCGAAAACCGAAGACCTCTCCCATCTGGCTGAGGATCGGGGTGAATTGGGGCAGCCTCGCCCGCATCAGCTCGGCGCTCGTATAGTAGAGGAGATCGCTTGTATCGGCGCGGTCCCTGAACTCGTGCGCCATGATGTTCAGGATGACCGGCTGCCCTGCCGCGTCGAAGTATGCGTCGACTGCGAACTCCTCTCCGGCGATCAACTCCTCCAAGAGTATCTGTTCACCCCCCAACACCGATTCCGGGAATGCCCCCCGGGCACCCGCCATGGCAGCGAGCAGGGCGTCGCGGCCTGCGGCCCAGCCCGAAGCGTCTTCAACCACCGTCACGCCGATTGAGAAGAAGCCGATAGAGGGTTTGAGAACCAAGGGAAAGGGCAGGTCCGCGGGATCGTCGAGCTGAGCCAGGTCGGGAATAGACAGTGTTCGGAAGCGGAGGTCGGGGTAGAGCGACGCAAGGGCCTCTCGCATCTTCGCCTTGTTCTTGGCCACTTCGATCTGTCGCACGAGATTCGGCGCGATGGAGGCGAGGCGTGCAGTAAGCAGTGAGAGCGTGTTCTCTGAGTTGGTATAGAGCCGAGGTCGCGGCGATCGTTCGAACCGGGCAAAGAACTCCTCGGGAGGCTGGGCGTTCAGCAGACCTCGTTGCCGCACGGGTGCGTCGGATGCCGTCAAGAGCACCGGCGTGCCCAACCCGGCCAACGTCGACTCGAGGAGTTGAGACACGTACGGCCAATCCAGGGCGGCAAAGGCGTCTGGGTGAGGAGGGGCGGCGCTGTTCACATCATGTTCCACGGCTTGTCTTTATAGCGCATCGCCGTCTCCGGCGTAAGGGTGGCCGCGGTGGGCGGGCCCTATCTTCACTGCTTGCAGCTTCTTCATATAGGGGGATAATGGGAGCATAGCTATATGGGTGATCGGAGGCAGCTATGAGAGACACCCGCTTCCGAAGGTCGGTCAGTAAGATACTTACAGCCCTTCTGCTCCTCGCCGTCCTCACGCTCGTGGTCGGATGCAGCGTACGCCTCAACGTGGTGAACGCCCCCACCGGGGTCGATGTGAAGTCCACCTATGCCGTCACCATTGAACTTGAGCCCCGGATGAATGCGACAGCAGTCCGGGGAGTGCTCGCTTTCCGTTATCCGGGACACTGGGAAGTAGCCTCGGTCAGCTATGCAGGTGCCAAGAACGGAACGGCCACCTTCTCCCCCAACATAGCCAGTTACTTCGGCCACGAGTGGGAAGCCGCCCATGGCTCCCGGCTGGAATCCGTCACCTGGCAGTACGTCTGGTGGGCCGGGTACACCACCCTGGAAGACTGGGTCACCGACGACCACCTCACGGTCACCATAGTATTCAACACCAGATACAAGACGGCCACGTGGGATCTCTCCGGATACCTCCTCGACTTCATCACCGGTTATACACAAGCCGTCGATGTGGAAACGGTGACAGATGCGTTCAGCCGCACTCTCTGGGAGTCGGGTGGAGCCGAAGACGCCCTTGGCCAACGACTCAACGTACCTGTGCAGCTATTCGCCTTCACGGACGTCCGCCCCCCTTACCGCTATCACTACGCCACTGAGCAGGTGGCCCACCGCGGGATAGTGGACGGGTACCATCACGCGGACACCACACGGGAGTTCAGGCCCGACGCCTCTCTGTGGCGGGCACAGTTCTGCAAGATGGTTGTCAAGGGTCTCACCATCCCACTCCCGCCCATCACCGAAGACGAGGATGCCGGGATACCCTTCACCGACCTGGGCCCCGATGACCCCTATGACTTGTACCCGCACGAGTACGTTGCCCGCGCGTGGGCGCTTGGCATCACCAACGGAACCACTCCCTCAACCTTCTCACCCTGGAAGGAGTTGACCCGGTGTCAAGCAGTCACCATGGTGGTGAGAGCGGTCTCCATCTATTGGGAGCCCGCCCCCGCCGATCCTCCGCCGGAGTTCGTGAGCACCTGGGGCAACGACTTCGATCCCGTCCACGGGCCGGCCGCTTGGCGGGCCGAGCACTGGGGGCTTCTCGACAACATACCTCTGGCCGACGAGGCCGCCGATCCCTGGGCCCCCATCCCTCGGGGGGAGATGGCCCAATTGCTGTGGAACGCACTGGTGATGATCACCCCGCCGCACTACCTGCACTGACCACACCTCCCTGCTGCCCTTGGGGGTGTTGCAGAGGACGTGCAGGAGAATGAACCAGACGGAAACGGTTCTGGGGCCCGCGGGTACCCGCGGGCCCCAGAGCGCCGACAGGGTGGGGATCCGTACATGGGGGGAGTTGGGCCGGGGAGTTGAGCCGGGGAGTTGAGCCGGGGAGTTGAGCCGGGGAGTTGAGCCGGGGAGTTGAGCC
>CAYRES010000010.1:84425-102521 GCA_964423425.1 uncultured Gaiellales bacterium
GGCAAGAGCTGGGCCGAAGCACAGAAGTAGTTGCCTTTTGCACTCCAAGGGAGTATGAAGCTCCCATGTCAGGTAGCCACGACGAGTTCCATGCCCATCCCCCAAGCGCCCCGGCAGCACAGCCGGACCCTGGGACCGCCCTTGACCATGCTCCCCTGTCCCCGAGCCCAAGGGGAGTTGAACGTCTCGCCATCCTCCCCCGCTTCGAGTTTCCCGAGTTCCTGCGTCGCCAAGAGACGAGCGCTCTGCTGCTCCTCATTGCCGCGATTGCTGCCCTGGCGTTGGCCAACTCCCCCCTCTCCGATGCCTTCCACTCGCTGTGGCAGACGGAGATCGGCCTGGAGATCGGCAGCTACGAACTGAGGGAGACGCTGCTCCGCTGGATCGATGACGGCCTGATGGCGGTCTTCTTCTTCGTGGTGGGCCTCGAGATAAAGCGGCAGATACTCGTCGGTGAGCTTTCCACCTTCCGCAAGGCATTGCTCCCCATCGTGGCAGCGCTGGGAGGCATGCTTGTGCCGGCGGCCATCTACCTGGCCCTCAATGCCGGTGGAGAAGGGGCGCGAGGCTGGGGCGTACCCATGACCACCGACATCGCCTTCTCCCTGGGAGTGCTCGCGTTGCTCGGCTCTCGCATTCCCATAGGGCTCAAGGTGTTTCTCACCGCCCTCGCCATCGCCGACGACCTCGGGGCGGTGGTGGTGATCGCCGTCTTCTACACGGCAGAGCTTCACCCGTGGTGGATGGCCGGCGCAGCCGGCGTGCTCGCGGTGCTGTACGGTCTCAACCGCCTGCGGGTGGACAATCCCTGGCCGTACGGCCTTCTGGGTGCCGTGGTGTGGTTCTTCTTTCTGGAATCGGGTGTACACCCCACGGTGGCCGGCGTGCTGGTCGCCTTCACCATCCCGGCCTCAGCCAAGCTCCCACCCGTCGCCTTCGTCGACTGGGCCCGATTCCGGCTCGATGACATCCGCGCCTGCGATGTACCCGGCGCCCACGTATTGGCGGACGATCGCCAGCAGCTCATCGCCGACGAGCTCTCCCGCGGGGCCAAACAGGTTGCAGCTCCCCTCCAACGTCTGGAACATGCGCTGCAATCCGTGTCGTCACTCGTGATTCTTCCCCTCTTCGCTCTGGCCAATGCAGGCGTGGACCTGCGCGCCTACAGCATCGGAGACTTGTTGCTGCACCCCGTGCCGATTGGAGTGTTCTTGGGCCTGTTCGTCGGGAAACCACTCGGCATCACGCTGTTCACATGGCTGGCGGTACGAACCAGGCTCTCCCGACTGCCCGCCGGCGTTGAATGGCGCCATATAGTGGGGGCCGGTGTGCTGGCCGGTATCGGCTTCACCATGTCGCTCTTCATCGCCAACCTGGCCTTCCGGAGTGCACTCCTGCAGGCGGAGATGAAGCTCGGAGTACTCATCACCTCGGTGGCAGCCGGGTTGGCAGGCTACCTGCTCCTGCGGGCGCTCACCGCCAGAGAGACGCGGCGGTGAGCGTGAGGGCCGCGCTGGGAGCGAGGAGCGGTACACGGGGCTGGCCCACAGCGCAACCCGTTTGAAAGAAGGCCGACCGCGGCATACTAGCGCCAAGAAGCCGCCCAGCGAGACCGGACACGAGGAAGCCGGACACGAGGGGGGACCGGGCAGTGTGCGACACTGAGCACCTGGCGGACGCGAAAGGATGCTCCGTGGAGACCGCGAAACCACGCAGTGTGGCCATCGTCGGAGCGGGCATAGCCGGATTATGCGCCGGCATCTACGCTCAGAAGAACGGCTACGCCTCCCGTATCTACGAGATGAGCCGCGTGCCCGGCGGTCTCTGTACAGCATGGAGGCGAAAAGGCTACATCATCGACTTCTGCATCCATTGGCTGGTGGGGTCGGCTCCCCCAGGCAGTCTCCACAAGCTGTGGCAGGAGGTCGGCCTGCTCGAAGGCCGCGAGATCATCGACTTGGATGAGTTCGCGCGCTTCGAGGACAAGAGCGGCCGCACGCTCGTCTTCTTCACCGACCTTGCTCGCCTTGAAGAGCACCTAATCGAACTGTCACCTGCTGATGCCGACCTCATCAAGAAGGTCTTCCGCGACACCCGGCGCTTGTGCGGACGAGACATGCCGTCCGATCTTCCACCCCGGGAACTCATGAGCTTCTCCCAACAGCTCACGACGCTTCCGGCGATGATGCCCTTCGTCCGGGTGATGCGCGCCTGGGATAGGGTGACTTGCGCGGAGCTGGCCGACCGCTTCGCCGATCCGCTCCTCGCCCAGGCCTTCCGCTACGTCTGGATGCCCGAGAGCTCCACGTTCTTTCTGCTCATGACGCTTGCCTGGCTGAACGACCGCGTGGCCGGATACCCCATCGGTGGCTCGCTGCCCATGGCCCGTGCCTTGGAGAAGCGATACCTCGAACTGGGTGGGGAGATCGAGTACGAGAGCCGGGTGGACAGGATTATGGTGGAGGCGCACCGGGCGGTGGGAGTACGTGTCGCCGGCGGAACGGAGCGCCGCGCCGATTGGGTGATCTCCGCAGCCGACGGCCACTCCACCATCTTCGACCTGTTGGGAGGCGCCTACACCGACGAGGAGGTCGAGCACCTGTACGACACCCATCCCCTGTTTCCGAGCGTCCTCTTCGTGAGCCTCGGGGTGAACCGTGACCTCTCCCATGAACCACGAGTCATCTCGGGATGCTGGGTGCCTCTGGAGGAGCCCCTGGACGTGGGGGGCAGAACCGTTGACCATCTCCACTACCACGTGCACAACTTCGACCCCACTTTCGCCCCTGAAGGAAAGACGCTCATCACTTCCACCACCGATGCCGACTATGAGTACTGGACCGATCTGTCGGCGCGGCCGGAGGAATACGAGAAGGCCAAACAGGCGTTGGCCGAGGGCGTGATCCGGGCATTGGAGGCCCGCTATCCCGGAATCGCCCGGGAGGTGGAGATGGTCGACGTGGCCACTCCGGCCACCATCGAGCGCTACACGGGCAATTGGAAGGGCAGTATGGAAGGCTGGCTCCCGGTCGCGGGAGACATGAAGAAGACTCCCAAGAAGACCCTGCCGGGGCTCTCCGGCCTCTACATGGCCGGGCAATGGGTCGTACCGGGCGGTGGCCTGCCTTCGGGAGTGATGAGCGCCCGCGAGGTGGTGCAACTCATCTGCCATGAGGATGTGAGGACGTTCACCGGCGAATGAGCGTCAAGGAGGCGTGAGGAGAACACCATGACAGCCGAGGATCTCTACCTCAACCTCCTCACCAGACTCACCCGTCTGTTCCTCTCGGAGCGTCCCACAGAAGCAACCTACTCCAAGGCAGCCCGTATGATCGCCGAAACTTTCGGCTTCGTCTGCAGCGCCGTGGAAATGTACGACGAGGATGCTGCCGACATGGTGCTCATGGGCAGCTACGCCATCACAACCACCGCGACCGGCTGGGAGTCGGGGCGCATCCCAACGTCGGAGACATTGAGCGGGCAGGTGGCGGTCACCAACACCCCGGTCTGCACCGGGGACGCGCGAGGCCTTCTCAAGCCACGGGACACAGGCCTGGCGAGCATGGGGATCAGGGCGCTGGTATGTGTACCCATGCGGGTAGAGGACAGAGTGATCGGCGTACTGTCCGTGGGCGACTCGGTCCTCGGCCGCGACGCCGAGGCGATCCTTCCTGCGCTGCAGAGCCTCGCGGACCACCTGGCACTGGAAACCGACCGGACCCGGGCACACGAGGCCCTCCGTCTGAGCGAAGCCCGCCTCCGCAGCATCCTCGATACCGCACCCGTGGGTATCGGCATCACCCGCAACCGCGTGCTGCTCGAAGTCAACGACAGCCTCTGCGCCATGCTGAGCCGCTCACGCGACGAGTTGGTGGGCCGGAGTGCCCGCGTTCTCTATCCGACTGACGAGGACTTCGCCTTCGTGGGGCACGAGAAGTATCGCCAGGTCGAGGCGACGGGAAGGGGGAGCGTCGAGACCCGTATGGAGACGAGCGATGGCCGGGCACTCGACGTCATCCTTTCTTCCACCATCATCGACCGCGAGAGCACCGACCCTCTCGTCACCTTCACCGTACTCGACATCAGTGAGCGGAAGCGTGCGGAACTGGCCTTACGCAATGAACGGGAGATGGTCTTTGCCATCCTCGACTGCCTGCCGTTCATCGTCCAGCTGTTCGACGACAACTATGGAATGCCGTTCCAGAATCGTCGTTTCCGGCATCTTTTCGGCGATCCGGGAGAACGAAGGTGCCATGACTTCTTCTACCATCGCGATGCGCCCTGTGATCCCTGCCCTATCCGCAAAGTCCTTGATGGTGCAGGCGACACCGTAGAAGAGCGGATCGGACCCGAGGGAAACCTCTACCGCAATTACTACTCGCTTCTCGAGCACCCAGGGCTCGAGCCACTGGTGTTGCAGGCCTCCATCGACATCACCAACGAGCGAGAGCTCGAGAAGGAGCGGTTGCGCGCAGCCAAGCTCGAATCGGTGGGGCTTCTCGCCGGCGGTATCGCTCATGACTTCAACAATCTCTTGACCGGGGTGCTGGGCAACCTCAACCTTGCCCGGCACGAGCCCGACGCCGAGAAGCGTGGCGAGATCCTGAGGGCATCGGAAGAGGCCGCCCGTCGTGCCGTCAGCCTCACCAAGCAGCTCCTCACCTTCTCTCGAGGTGGTGAGCCGGTCCGCACCACCATTGATCTGGAGCCTCTACTGCGGGAAACAGTGCGGTTCTGCCTGCGCGGAACCGCCGTCACCGTCGACTTCGAGTGCCGGGACCTTCCTGCCCTGCATGCAGACGGCGGGCAGCTCGCCCAAGTATTCGAGAACCTCACCCTGAACGCGCGGGAGGCCATGTCGGAAAGCGGCCATCTGCGGATCACAGGCGAGACACACAGAGGCCCCGAGGGGCCAGTGGTACACATCTGCTTCATCGACTCCGGACCGGGCATCCGCGACGAGGCACTGGAACATCTCTTCGATCCCTACTTCACCAGCAAGGAAGCCGGGCGAGGACTGGGGCTTTCGGTGGTCCACTCCATCATCGCCCACCACGGAGGCTCCATCGACGTGTACTCCGAGACCGGTATCGGCACTACCTTCTCCCTGCATATTCCAGTGAGTTCAGCCGCGAACGAGCAGCCGGAGGAGTCCCTCGATGCGAGCTTCGAAGACAACGGAGAGCCGGCCACCGCCGAGCCGGGGCCACCGGCCAAGGCGAAGCCGGTCATGCAGGCCGCCTCGCTCGCCGAGGCCTCATCCTCCACGAAGAAGCCGGCCCAGGCCCGCTCTCTTCGCGTGCTCGTGGTGGACGACGAGCCGGCCGTGAGCCAGACGCTCATTCGCATGCTGCGCCATCTCGGTCACGACGCCGAATGCTGCTCATCGGGACCTCAGGCGGTCGAAGCCTACCGACGGGAATGGTCGCACGGCAGGCCCTTCGATGTGGTCATCACCGACCTCACCATGCCGGGCGGCATGAGCGGCCAACAGACGGCCCAGGAGATCCTGGGTCTGCACCCCGCAGCGCGAATCGTCGTCTCGAGCGGCTACTCGGAAGATGCGGTCATGGCCAACCACAAGGACTTCGGATTCGCCGCTGCCCTGCACAAACCGTACACGCTGGCCGTCCTCCGTACGCTGCTTTCGAGTCTGTAACCGACGGGACGTGAAGCGGCCCACCTGCGACCGGCTTCGAAGAAGGACATTCTTTCCCGGTCAGATGACGGCCGTGCCCTCACGCGCTATCCCATAAGGCGTATCATTGGCTCATGGCAGATTCCCGCGACCGCACTCCCCCCACAACCGATCCCCGAGTCATTCTAGCCGTCACCACCATCGGCGCCTTCGTCACTCCCTTCATGGGCGCTTCGCTCAACATCGCCCTGCCCGCCATCGGGAGGGAATTCGCGATGTCCGCCGTATACTTGGCCTGGGTGGCCACCATCTACATACTGGCCACCGCGGCTTTCCTCGTGCCCTTCGGTACCATCGCCGATATCTACGGCCGCAAGAAGATCTACGTGGCGGGAACCATCGTCTTCAGTGCTTCCACGTTGGCCTGCGGCCTTGCACAGAGCGGTCTCTGGCTGTTGGCCTTCCGAGGCCTCCAAGGAGTCGGCTCCGCACTCATCTTCGGTACCGGTGTGGCCATCCTCACCGCCGGTTATCCCCCCGACAAGAGGGGCCGGGCCCTCGGCATCAATGTGGCGGCGGTTTATGTGGGGCTTTCGGCCGGCCCCCTTTTGGGAGGAGTTCTTACCGAGAGGTTCGGCTGGCGCTCCATCTTCTTCGTGACCTTCGTGCTCGGTCTTGCCGTCGTGGGCATTACTCTGTGGAAGGTGAAAGACGAGTGGAGAACGCCCGCAAAGGGGCGCTTCGACCTCGCCGGATCGCTGATATACGCAGCCGCGTTGGTGGCGATCACCTGGGGTCTCTCGGAATTACCTGCTCTGCGCGGTGCGTTGGTGCTCGCCGCAGGTGCCGTGGGCATACTCCTCTTCATCCGCTGGGAGTTGTACGCGACCGCACCGGTTCTCGATATGCGCCTCTTCCGGCACAACCGGGTCTTCGCCTTCTCCAACCTGGCCGCGCTCATCAGCTACTCCGCCACCTTTGCCGTGGGCTTCCTCATGAGCCTCTACCTGCAGGAGATCAAAGCGCTCACCCCGGAGACGGCGGGCTTGGTCCTCATGGCTCAACCCATACTCATGGCGGCCTTCTCCCCGTTCGCCGGACGTATCTCCGATCACCTCGAGCCCCGAATCGTCGCTTCGGCCGGGATGGCCCTCACCGCCGTGGCGCTGCTGGCCTTCAGCTTTCTGGGCCCGAACACCTCTCTTGCCTACATCATCCCCTTCCTGGCCGTGCTGGGTTTCGGCCTCGCCCTCTTCTCCTCACCGAACACCAATACCATCATGAGCAGCGTGTCTCCCGAATTCTATGGAGTCGCATCCGCCACCACCGCCACCATGCGCATGCTCGGCCAGATGATGAGCATGGCGCTTGCGCTCCTACTCTTCGCTCTCACCATCGGCCGGGCGGAGATCACCCCCGAGGTGCACGGCGCCTTTCTCGTCGCGGTACGAGTCACATTCGCCCTGTCCACGGGACTCTGCGTGCTGGGAACTGTGGCGTCGCTGGCTCGCGGCAACCTCCGGCAAGCCGGGGGAGCACCGGGGGAAGCCGGTCCGCCACGCTGAAGGTGCGGGCGCGCCGGCGAGAACGGGGAGCGCCGCCGGCGTGACTACACACGAACCGGCAGCTCTCAGTTTCCGCGATGTACCTGCGGACGCAGCCGCCCACGCCGCCGTGATCATGAGCCGGTACGCGGACCTCCCCCGCTACTGAATCCCCGCACAAACTGACTCACTCGGTGGCCGCGGCCGAACTTGCGGCCACCAGAGGATTGCGCACGCGCAGGTCGGCGACGCGGCTGAAATCACGGTCGGCGCTCCACAGCTCCCAAACCCCATGGTGTAGACAGAGCGCGGCGACACGAGCGTCGTGAATCCGAGGGCCGACGATGCCGCCCCGGAGTACAATCGCCCGAAGGATATCGGCGTACCCGGGTCCCTCCGCCAACAGCACGACGGTCGGGGATTCGAGCCAGGCGCACACCTGATCGAAAGCTTCGGCCGGTGGCGTTGGGGGTGCGAACACCCGGGGGTGAGTGACCACGGCCAAGAACTCGTGAACGCAAGGCCACGGAACCGCCCACTGGACGTGTCCCTCACATAGCTGCTGGACACAGCGGCGGGCCTTTTCGAACCAGGGCGTGTCGTTGCGATGCGCGTAGACGAGAATGTTGGTGTCGACCGCGATCACGCCCCGCGGCCGCCGTAGATCAGATCGCGTATCTGGTCCCAGTCCTCCAGCGACACCCCCGGCTGGAGGCCCTTTCCCCCGAAGCTGGCATCGCGCATGCGAAAGCTTGTGTGTTCACTTCTCGCTGCAATCACGGAACGGAGACCCTCCTCCACCAAGGCACGCAGAGTGGTGCCCTCATCGGCCGCGAGGCGCTTCGCCTCGTGGATAAGCGAATCAGCAATATCTATGGTTGTTTTCATATTGCTAACCATACCACTCACGCACCTCTTTGACTCCGTTGCCCGGCAGGCCTAGTTTTCCATGGGCTGAGCTGAGGTGTCGATCGGACTTTGGTACTCGGTTGCGGCGTCGGATCAGCGGTGGCGGTTCAGCGGGCTCAGCACTTGGCGATGAACATATGTTCGCATATACTCAACCGTGCGATCAGCGCGACTGCGCCATCCTCCCCCTCTTTCCGTCCGCGGGGAGGGCTATCGTGGGCATACGAACATACGTTTGTCAAAACGGCATAGGATGCTGCGTATAGTGATAACTGCAATTGATTTTGCATTAAGCTACGCCTGCCTCTATATCCCGCACAGGGCCGGGAGGCGTAGCCCCGAGCACCGCCGCCTCTCTCCGAGGTCGAGCCACCATGGGTGAGTCCGCTCCTCGCCCATCCGCTTTCTCCGCCAAGCCGTCTCCCGAGGCGCCGTCGGGAGCGCCGGCCGGACCACCCGCTGAGCGTGGGTGCACCGAACCTGCACCCTTCGTCCACCTCCACGTGCACTCAAACTTCTCCTTCCTCGATGGGGCCTCCCGCGTCGAGGAGCTCGCCTCCCGGGCGGCCGAACTCGGACAAACCGCACTGGCCCTCACCGATCACGACGGCCTTTACGGGGTCGTGCGCTTTGCCAAAGCCTGCGAACAATACGGCATCAAACCCATCTTTGGGGTGGAGGTGCAGGTGGAGTCACTTCTGCCGTCGTCCGAATGCGCCTGTGCAGGCAAAGAAAGCACCGAGGCCGCCACCGCTTCCGCCTACCACCTGGTGCTCCTCGCCGAGACGCGCGAGGGCTACGCCAATCTGTGCCGCCTCGTCTCGGCGGCACACCTGGCCGTACCCGAGCGCGACCGTCCTCCTGTCGTCACCCGCGATTCCCTCCACAAACACCGCGAGGGCGTCATCTGTCTCACGGGTTGCCGACACGGCGAGGTGGGTACACTCATCGATGCGGGGCGCGCCGCCGCCGCCCAAGTCGTCCTCGAAGATCTGCGACAGATCTTCGGTCCCCGGCATCTCTTCATTGAACTCCAGCACTTCGGGTACAGACCCCCGCGAGAGGCCGACGCCGGCCGTGACGGGGCGCCCGTCTACCGGAAGAGGCGCGGCGACAACGGCCGGCTGCACCACCACAGAGTCGACCGGCTGGCGACTCCTTCCCGTCCCACTGCTTTGCACTATAATACTTCTGCAATATCTATTGCATTCTCCTCCCCGTCGGCACCGCCGCCTTCCCGTAGCAATCCTCCCGTTACCGGCGACCGCCCCGAACTTCCCCCCACCCGGCTCCACCACCTCGACCCCGCCGATTTCGACATCGGCTTCCACCCCGACGGCCGTCCCTGGGCCCTCTCCTGCGACTCCTATTGCCACCAGCTGCTTATGCTGGCCCACGTCTGTGACCTCCCCACCGTCCTCACCACAAACGCCCACTACGCCCGCCCCGAGGAACGCGCGCTCCATCTCGTCTGCCGCGCGGCCGGGCACGATCAGCCGCTTTCGGGCTATCCTCGGCCGGTTCCGGGGTCACGGTGCCTACGAGGTAGAGCTGAGCTTGAGGTAGAGATTGAGTCTGTCATGCAGTTGCATAAGAGACATAGTGCAATTGATATTGCATTAAGAAGCGCTGGGGGCACGGCCGACCGGTCTTTCTCATCCTCCGCGGCCCCACTCGCGCAGATGTCGCCCCTCGCACAGGTATCACCGCTCGCGCTGATGTCACCGCTGGACGCGCCGGCCCTCATTGCCGCCCGCTGCAACGTCGATCTCGACTTGGGCATCTTCCACTTCCCCAAGGTAGAGGTGCCACCCGACGAGACCGCCTACTCGCTCCTTGCCAAGCGCTGCTTCCGCGGCATCGCCCGCCGCTACAAGCCTGTGCCTCCCCGCGCCGTCGAGCTTCTCGAGCACGAACTCGCCATGATCGAACGGATGGGTTTCGCCCACTACTTTCTGGTGGTGCACGACATCGTCCGCTTCGCCCGCAACCGGGGCATCGCCTGCTCCGGGCGGGGGAGCGCCGGCAACTCCATCGTCTGCTACGCGCTCGACATCACGGCGTCGGAGCCCATCCGCCACCACCTCCTGTTCGAGCGTTTCCTCAACCCCAACCGCCGGGAGATGCCCGACATCGACGTCGACTTCTGCTCCGTGCGCCGCGACGAGGTCATCGACTACATCTACCGCACCTTCGGTGACTGCAACGTGGCCGTGGTGGCCAACGTGAACACCATGTCGCCCCGGTCGGCCGTCCGCATCGTGGCCGAAGCCCTGGGCTTCGCCCCGACCGACATCAACGCACTCGCCAAGCACGTCCCCCGCCACGGTGACGCCGCCCGCATCCGCGAGTATCTGGCCGGAGCCTGGCCTGAGCTACACGACTCACCGCTGCAAGACGAATCCCGCTACGGCCCCCTGCTCGATCTGGTGGAGAGACTCGACGGCTTTCCGCTCCACTTGGGCACCCACCTGGGGGGCTTCGTCATCGCCGACCGTCCCATCACCTACTACGCTCCCCTGCAGTGGGCGGCCAAGGGAGTGGTGGTGCTGCAGTTCAACAAAGACGACGTCGCCGCCCTCGGCCTCGTAAAGATGGACATCCTCGGTCTCCGCACCCACTCGGCCGTCTCGGAGTGCGTCCACCTCATCCGGCAACGCACCGGACGCCGCATCCATCCCTACGAGCTTTCCCCCGACGATCCTGCCGCCTACGAGATCATCTCCAACGGCGGCTCTATCGGCCTCTTCCAGCTGGAGTCGGCCGGCCAGCGCAACCTCGCTTCCCGCCTGCGCGAGCGCGACTTCGACGACGTCATCGCCGCCATCGCCCTCTACCGTCCGGGGCCGCTCGAGGCCGAGATGATCGGTCCCTTCATCGACCGCCGCTGGGGGCTCGAGCCCGTCACCCTCCCCCATCCCGCCATGGCCGAAGCGGTGAACGATACCTACGGGGTCATCCTCTACCAGGAGCAGGTACTCCGCATCGCCCACGCCGTGGCCGGTTTCGATCTGGCCGACGCCGACACCCTCCGCCGGGCCATGACCCGCGACCGCAGCCGCGAAGAGATGGCCAAGATCGGCGAGACCTTCGTGACCAGAGCCGTGGCGCGGGGAGTACCGGAGGAGGCCGCCCGCGAAGTCTTCCGCCAACTCGAGGGCTTCGCCGCCTACGGCTTCAACAAGAGCCACTCGGTGTGCTTCGCCGTCATCGCCTACGCCACCGCCTACCTGAAGGCCCGCTACCCGGCCGAGTTCCTGTGCGCCGTCTTGAACAACCAACCCATGGGCTTCTACACCCCGCGCACCGTCCTCAACGACGCCCGCCGCTTCGGCCTGGAGGTGCGTCCGCTCGACATCAACCTGTCCGGCCGTGGCTTCACGGTGGAGGATGAGGTGCCGCCCGACCCGTGGGCCCCCTATGTGCCGGATCCGCCGGGAGCCGAGACGGAGGCCGCCCCCCTGGGGACAGGGGCGCAGGCCGACCAACCGAGAAACGGAGAGCAGACCGGCGCACCGAGGATCAGGACGCAGCCCTACAATCCCTTCGCCTTCGCTTGGACCGAGGAGCGCCGCTGGGGCCTGAGCGACGAGGACCTCGGCGCACTCCGGCGGGAGCAGAACGGCGAGGGCGTACCGATCGAGGCGCTGTCGCAAGAGTGGCAGGCTCGCCCCGGTGACCACGCTCCCACTTGCAAGCCCCAGTCGGACAAACACCCCGCCACCGGGCCCAAACCGGGCGACCTCGCTCTCCCCCGCGCTTCCCGCGCCCGCGGCGGCGTGGCGCCCGGCACCTGCCTCTGCCCGGAGGGGGCGCCGGCGCCGGGCGCCGGGCGGGCCGTGCGCGTAGGCTTCTCGCAGCTCAAGCAGATGTCGGAGCGGGCGCTTCGAAAGATCGAGGAAGAGCGAGTAGTCGCCCCCTTCGTGAGCTTCGAGGACTTCTACCTGCGCACCCGGGTGGAGTATCCAGTAGCCGAGAACCTCATCCGCGTCGGGGCTTTCGACTCGGTCGATCCCGACCGCACCGAGCTCCTCTGGCGCCTCCCTCTGCTGCACGACCGCCTGAGCGCCTTGGCCGCAGCCGGCGGCAACTCGGGGCAGCTGCGGGCCTTCTTCGCCGCTCCCGAGCAGGCCGGCCTGAAGCGAGAGTGGACCATCGAGGACCGTGTGCGCTCCGAGCTCGAACTCCTGGGCCTTACCGTCACCTGCCATCCCCTCTCCCTCTACGAATCGGCGCTCGACCGCCTGGGCGTCACCCCCAGCTGGAAGCTCCCGCAGATGGGAGACGAAGTCCCGGTGCTCGTGGCCGGAGTCTACGAGCGAGCCCAAAACCCCTGGATGCGCTCGGGCAGGCGCACCATGTTCCTCACCCTGGAGGACGCCTACGGCCTCTTCGAGTGCGTGCTCTTCGAAAGCACACTCCCCGCCTGTGCCCCGGTGGTGGCCCGGGCCACCTACTTCCTGGTACGCGGCCGCCTGCAGAACAACAGAAAGCGGGGACTGGCCGTGGTGGTGGAGGGCATCTGGGACCTGGAAGAAGTGCCGGCCGGGCAGCCCGAGCAGAGGGCAGGACGGAAGGCGAGGGGCGTCAACCCGACGGCCCGCGGACGCCGCGAGGAAGAGGTCTACGGGGACGGGTCCACCTCAGGCCGCAGGCGGCCGCCGGGGGCGGGAACAACGGCCATACCGAAGAAGGTAGGGTGAGATTATGAAGTGCTCGGCCGCAGGGCTCAACCTGATTCCGGCTCTCCGGCACCTTCACCCGAAAGAAGTCCGCCTCGTCCGACTTCGCAATTCTGCGTCAATGTCTTTGGTTAGGCAGGTGGCAGCGGGGGCCCGTCATTGGAGTGACGGCGGCGGGAGGGAGGACGGAAACCATTATCGCCGGTAGTCTCGTCTCAAAGACAGTCGTCGATCACGCTCCGGTGCCCTTTGGGGGTTCAGATGAGGCAGAAGTGGCGTAGCACAGCCTACTCTTCTCCGTCCATGCTAGCCGTCTCCGGTCTGACAATGCTTCTCATCCTGTTGGCGTTCATAGCCACCGGCTGCGGAACGGACGCAGATTCGAGCTCGACCATGACGACAGGCACCGCGGCGAGCACGAAGGTAACGATTCGGGACACCGGGACCTCCGGTGGGCTGGTCCCACCCGAGCAGATGCCCGCCGATTTCGGATTCGTCGCCGCGTTCGGTGTGATGGGCAGGAACACCATCGACACCTTTGCGGGTACGTTCACCAAGGATATGGGCCTGAATGAAGATCCGGTAACCACCAAGTTGTCGCTTTCACCTGACGTGCTTGAGAGTCTCTATCGAGACCTGGTCTCGATGGAGAACCAGTGGCAGGTGTTCACCACGCTATTCGCTCCCGATCCGGACCCCGGCAACACGGGCACCTCCATGATCGTCACCCCCCACATGACCTATCGCCTGGAGTGGCAGGCCGCCAGCTTCAGTTCGCTCCCCATCGTGTGGGAGGACTCCGCCCTTAGCGCTGATCCCAAGGCCGCCGCGCTTCGCGAATGGTTCAGGAAGCTACAGCAGATGATCGAGGCGACTCCTGAGTGGAAGGCACTGCCACCAATGACGGGTGGCTATGCGTGACTTTTGACTGGCGGGCATGGCACGTGCCATGCCCTGGACATGATGCTGTTCGGTTCTCAGCTGCCGCCGTCAGGCATATCCGCCAGAGGAGAAGCGAGAGGACGCCCCGTCTCTAGCGCCAGATGACCTTCACCTTGTGCGGCTCGGAGCGGTGCCGGCGCCAAGGGTTCTCTTTGGGGTAGACGATCACCTTGTCGACCACGATGTCGTAGATGTCGCGCCGGGCCTTGGGAGTAAGCGCATGCCACTGCTCGAGCGTCATCTCGCCAAGATCCCCCCACACCGACTCCACGTAGGCCGCCCGGGCCCGATGCTCGGCTCGCTCAATGGCCCGCTCCAGGCGGCGCCGAGCGTCATGCAGTTTGCGGAGCTGCACTCCCCTGGCCGTCTGGTACTCACCCTCCTCCAAGCGGCCCTCTATATAGAGTGTGGTCAGATGAGCCATGTGGCGCTCGATGTCACGAGTCTCAGCGGCCAAGGGCTCGATCATCTCCACGGGGCCTTTCAGCTTCTTGGGCGCGCGGGTACCCCGTAAGCGCTCACAGAGGCGTTGCTCCACCACCGCCTCGAGCTCGGGCAGGAGTATGCTCACTCCCCGCTCGCACGTGCCCAGTGCCTTCTGGCGACAGAGGTAGTAGAGGCGCCCGTGGCTGTAGCGCGCATACATCGCACCCCCGCAGGTGCCGCAGCGCACATGCCGTCCGGTGAGGGCCACCCGGGGGGTGCGGCCGGCCAGGTTCGTGCGCTTGCGGGCGGCCATGACTGCCAGGGTGCGCTCGTAGACCTCAAGCGGGATTAAGGGTTCGACGTTCCCCCCGAAGACGAGCTCCCCGTCTGCCCGCCGAGCGCCCACCTGATAGGGTGTGCAGAGGACCCCGTGCACGTTTCTGTCCGACCAGGTCCTACCTCGAGACGTCGGGGTGCCCCGTCTGTTCAGCGTCTTGGCAATGCGGCGAAGCGACCAACCCTGCTGGTACTTCTCATGCATCCAGAGCCTGAGCGGCAGGGTAGAGACGTCCGCCACCAGGCGCACACCCTCTTCATCCTCCACCCGGGTGTATCCCCAGGGCACCGGGCCGCCGTGCCACTTGCCGGTCTTGGCCAGACGCCGGTGGGCGTCCCGCAGGCGCAGGCCCAGGCGCACCGACTCGTACTTGGCGAGCGCCGCGGAGATGCTCCAGATGAGCTGGGCCTCGGGGCTGCCGTCGTTGGGATTGGCGGGGGAGTCGCAGTGGATGCCGGCTCTTCGTAAGGCTGCCAGCATGGGGTGGAAGTCGGCCTCTTCGCGGCTGAGGCGATCGATGCGGTAGAAAACCACCCCTTCACACTCACCGGCGAGCGCCCGCTCCATGAGGGCATCAAGGCCGGGACGCTTCTCGCGCCCCACCCGGCCGGTGAAGTCGAGGTCCTCAAACCACTCGGTGACGTCCCAGCCCTTCTTTGTGCAGTAGCGCTCGATCTCGTCGCGTTGTATCTCGGGCGAGATCATGTCGTCGCGTTCCTTGGAGACCCGGATGTAGCCGAAGACGCGCATGCAGGTATCTATTGTACGCCGGGGGCGGGACGACTCACGGTTTCACATGCCCGGCTGCCCGGGCGTCCTCACCTGAACTGGCTTCTCACCCAAAGCACGGGGCAGAAGCGTCCACTGGCGGTGCGTGCGCTTCGCTTCCGGGGCCGAGTGTGGACTTGGCACCACGAGCCATGAGGGAAAGCCGGACGGCGCCAGAGATGATATGCCCTATCTGGAAGAAGTGGGGCGGCCGCGTGCACATTCAGTGGAAGGAGTTCCAACCAGAGGTGAAGCCCCCGCAAGAAGCGGGGCACCGGCCAAGCTGACCGGTGCCCCAAACGCCCGATGGGTCGATGCGCGTCAAGCCTTCTTCCCAGCCATCATGGGACGTAGGTGCTGCGAACTTGTATCGGGATCTCCTCGTAGACGTTCACGTTCACATCGTAGATGCTCTCGGTGGCAAAGGCCCGGAACGTCTCCCACATAGCCTTCTCCAACAGCTTGACCTGCATGCCGAAGGCCTTCTGGGTTCCTTGGTTCCGCGCTTCCCAGAGCATGATGCCGCAATCGTTGTACATGGCCGTCGCCTGGCTGCAACGAGGCGAGTGGGCCCTCTCGTTTTCGATGTAGCGGGCGAAAGCGCCTGGGAACTGGCCTCCAAGCTTCTCGTATGTATTGACCACGACCTTCTTGCCTAAGGTAATGACGTCCGCGGACACTGGGATGTTCTCGCCAAATCCGTCGGTAGAACCGTCGTCTTTCACCGCTTGACCAAGCAAGGCGACCTGCACAAGCTCGTTGCCATCACCGGCCACATAGCTTCCCTGATGGTGGCAGGAGATCATGAACTCGGGCATGAGCTCCTTGAACACCTTCACCCAGGTCCTGGCTTCGGGCGTCACGAAGAAGCCGAACTCCCCACCTTTGTAGTCCGCATGGCTGGGGATAGTCCCCAAGTACTCTGCCAGCGTCGTGGGTATGCTCCCATCCAGAACGAAGTCAAGGTTGTAGTGGAAGTCGCGATTGAGATCGTAGCCGACCTGGACTGGGTAATAGGCGGGCGGGGCGGGTGTGCCGGCCGGCAGGTTGTACGCCGTCGGATCCCAACCCATACTGTTATAGCGCCACGGCTCTCTCTTCCCGTCCACGGTCCGCATGGCACCATCAGGATTGAGCATGGGCAGGAACCAGATCGTGCATTTCTCGAGGGTATCCCGCACTTCCTTGTTGTTGGTCATGGCCAGATACTTGATCATGTTCAGAGATGCCTGATTGCCGCTCAACTCGTTGCCGTGTATGTTGGCCTCCACGAGTATGCCGTGCTTGTTGGCATCGGGCTCCCCGAACTTCGCTATCCAGATGGGGTAGCCGCCTGCAGAGGTTCCGGCCTGCTCAACAACCAACCGCCCTTTGGATCGAGCCTCGATATCGCGTAGAGCCTTGCCGAGCTCCTCATTGGTCAAGATGCCGCTGACGCTCACGTTCTGCTCGGGTTGGACCCACGGACCCCCCGGCACTGTGCCGGATCCAGCCAGCGCCGACCCAGCTATTCCCAACACCATCACAGTGACCAGTAGCAGATAGAGAACCTTCTTCATCCCCCATTCTCCTTCTTGCTCTTCGCAGTCCACGCCCCTTCAAGGGCTGATTTCATGCATTCTCGGTGTTCCGTCCACCTCCTTTCGGAAACACAGCTAGCTCAAAGACCACGACCCTCAGTTCGAGGGTATACACCATCGTGGCGGACCAGTCATTGGACCGCGCACTACGTACTCCAACCTACCTCCGTGCTACTTTCGTGTCAACCCGAAATTCGCGAGCCTTCTTGTCGAGAAGGTTGCAGATTCAACTTCTAGCACCCGCCCCGCATCGAATGCCAGATTCCCTGCCGGCCCAGCGATTCATTCTGACCGATAGCCCGGGAACCCGACCACCTCCATCGCCTTGGCCAAGCGAGCATGGGCCAGCTCCAGCTCGGGCAGTACCTGCCACCACTTCCGGTGGAGATCTTGGGCAAAGCAGGGCTCCATGGCCGAGAGGGCCTCTCGGGCCGCCTCGATCAGTTCCAACAGAGCCAGGCACTCCTCCCGCACGAAGGTGACACCGGCGGCATCGTCCTCCCCGGTAGCGGTCCTTCCACTCGAGAGCTTGGATACAGGGCTCTCTGCGTCTGCCACGCGTTCACCCCCTCAGTTAGCGCGTTCGAACCCCGCTCGGCCGCGGCTCACCCCACCTCGTCTTCAAAGCCTGGGGCCTCATCCAATACGCGACTGACCGCCTCTCCCACTCTGCCCGCGGCATGCTCAGCGGTGCGGGCGACCTCTCGGAAGATGACCTGCAGCTCTGCGGCCGTCTCGGCGTGACCTGTGTTCCCCCATGGCCGGTGGTTACCTCCCAACGTGCCGACGCTCCTTAAGGGTCGGACGGTAGGTTACTCCTTGGGCGCTGGTCTTTGCAGGGGCCGGTTCGGCTATCCTCCGACTCTCGTTTCGGCTTGGTAAGGTGGTTCAGCGACTGAGACGGCAACGAGACCATCATGACGGCAATCTTTTCGTCCGTGCACGCTGCTATGCTGGGTGAGCCTTGGCCAACGGGCTGTGTCATCGATGACGTGACAGGGGGGAAGCCAATGCTGTTTGGGAACAAGAAACGGATCGAAGAGCTGGAGGCAGAAAACGCAGGCCTGCGCGGGTGGTACGAAACGTTCGGGGGTATGGACGCCATTCGTTTGCAGCAGGCAACTGAGGCAGCCAAGGTTGCCCTGGCTGGTGTGCGAGAACACACAGCTGCTGCGAACGCTGAGCTCAATGATGTGAACAACCAGCTGCTCGAGGCTCGTGTCGGTGGTCAAGTCCATATGTCGTTTCACGTACGGCGTGATGTGTAGGT
>CAYRES010000011.1:0-85294 GCA_964423425.1 uncultured Gaiellales bacterium
CAGGGAAAATCGCGAGTCGCCCCCCGCGCGGGGGCGTGGATTGAAACCAGACACTAGACGTAGGCAACATATACGATAAATCGTCGCCCCCCGCGCGGGGGCGTGGATTGAAACTACACGTCCGACAAGATGTCTGTCAACGTCGGTTGAAATCTGAGCACTGTCGGCCGGTCGACAACTGCCCACGTCTGCCCCCCGACGGGAAGCAGCCACCGAAACCACGTCCTCACCTGTTTCATACGTCTTCACCGGGGAATACACTCGAAGAACCTGCCACACAGCTCCAGGGGGCGATATGGACACTCTCAAGGCACTGTTTCTCAACTGCACGCTCAAGCAATCACCGGCTGTCTCGAACACCGAGGCCCTCATCCGCAAGGTGTGCGGGATCATGGAGCCGATGGGTGTGGAGTGCGAGATCGTCCGTCCCGTCGACCACAAGATCCGCTTCGGTGTGCTCTCCGACGAAGGAGAGGGCGACGAGTGGCCTGGCATCCTGGCCAAGATCAAAGCCGCCGACATCATCGTCATAGGTTCTTCCATCTGGTTCGGCGTCCGTTCCTCGGTGGCACAGATGATCATTGAGCGGCTGGACGGCACCTATGCGGAAGGCGATCCGGACACGGGGCAATTCCCTCTCTACAACAAGGTCGGAGGAGTGATCGTCACCGGTAACGAGGACGGCGCCCATGACGTAGCGGCCAATACCCTCTTCAACCTCTCGCACTTGGGCTGCACGATACCACCCAACAGCGACTCCTATTGGGTGGGCGACGCAGGTCCGGGTCCATCCTACCTGGAGGCGGGGGGCGAAAGGCATCTCTATACGAACAAGACCGCCCGCTACATGGCCCACAATCTGGTGTACATGGCCCGCATCCTCAAAGCCCAGCCCATCCCCACCAACTTGAGGGCCCTCATCGAGGAGGCGCGGCAGGAAAGCGAGGAGGGCAAGTGAGCGAAGACCAAGACGCCACACAGTACGCAGACACCTCGGGTCGCGAACCCCCTGAGATTGGTCTCGAACCTCACGTCGAAGCCATCAAGATGCCCGACAACCTGCGAGTGGGTCTTATGCTCGCACATGAGCGGGAGGCTTGCGCCCGACGCGGTTGTCACGATGACTTCTATGCCCTGGCCTTCGGGCAGTCACCCTTCCATGTGCCCCCGTCGCTCTCTCGCGCCCTCGGCAATGCCGCCACGCACGGACACTACTCCGACGCCGCCGGCATCGGTGAACTGCGCGAAGCCGTGGCCGATTTCAACACACGCCATTTCGGCTTGGAGGTGGACCCCTCCCGTATCTTCATCGGTCCGGGCACCAAGGACCTCTTCCATATACTCTTCGACGTGGTGGCCGGCGACATCGTCATACCCTCTCCCAGCTGGATCGGCTACTCACCCCAAATCACCCTGCTGGACAAGCGCTTTCACGTCCTGCGCCTCGACCCCAAAGAAGGCTATCGCCTGCAGCCCGAGGCGCTCGACTCGTTTCTGGCCCTCCTACCCGCGGGACAGTACACCCTTGTGCTCAACAATCCGCACAATCCCACGGGAGTCGTGTATTCGGCCCAAGAGCTCGAAGCCATCGCCGAGGTCTGCCGCCGCCACCACACACTCGTGCTGGCAGACGAGATCTATGCTCTCACCACCTACGATTTCGAGTCGTTCGTGAGCATGGGGCGCATCTATCCAGAAGGTACCTTTGTCACCAACGGTATCTCCAAAGACCGCTCCGCCGGTGGCTACCGTTTGGGCTCCTGCATCATGCCGGAGAGGTGCTCCGATGAGTTGAAAGCAGCTTTCACCAAGGTGGCGGCCACGGTGTACACGAACGTCTCCACCCCCACGCAGTTCGCAGCCATCGAGGTGTACGAACCCAACCCGCATATCGAGCACTACTTCAGCGTTTGCCGCGAGATACACCGCATGATGGGATCATTCCTGAGCCGCGAATTCAACTCGATAGAAGGGATACGCACAACCACCCCAGCTGGGGCCTTCTACTTCTTCGCCGATTTCAATGAGCTCGCCGACGACCTCATACGCCGCGGCGTGGCCGCCTCGAACGACTTGGCGGGAGCCCTCATCGAACATCCGCACCACTTGGCCGTGGTCACCGGCGATGCCTGTCTACTCGCCTCCGAAGATTTCGGAGCCCGCATCGCCTTCGTGGACTACGACGGGAAAGCAGCCTTCGCAGATTACGAGGCCTCGAAGCCACACGGACCGAGGGAGGAGGATGAGTTTGTGCGCCGCAACGCCCCCCGCATGGTGGCTGCCGTTGATGCGCTCCAGAATTGGGTGGATTGGGTGAGAGCAGAAAGCGATTGACGCCTACCCTCGACCCTGCCCAAGGTGTGCGCCACGCTATAGAGCGAGTTTGGCCTCGACAAATGTGGGTACTGTATGGGGCAACATCTACAGAGAGCGAAAGGGAGGAACTATGGCCGAATCGGTATCCGATGAAGTCAAGTTCATGCGGCTACGCCGTTTCAACCTGATAATGGGGGTGCTTCACCTCATCCAAGGCGTTCTGATGCTGGTACTCTCGAGCTCGTTCGCCCTGCCCGTGTACGCAAGCTACTTGCGCTTCGATGAAGCCACCCAGAGCCTGAAGCCTGTGCCAGAAGTCCTCTTCACCCTGCAGATCGGGCCCATGGTCGCGATCTTCCTCTTCTTCTCGGCATTGGCCCATCTGCTCATCTCGTCGCCGGGCATATACCCCTGGTATGTGCGCAATTTGAAGAACCACATCAACAAGGCGAGGTGGGTCGAGTACTCCTTCAGCTCGTCCCTCATGATGGTCATCATCGCCATGCTCGTGGGCATCTACGACATCGCCACGCTGATCGTCATCTTCATCGTGAACGCTTCCATGATCCTCTTCGGCTGGATGATGGAACTGCACAACCAGACCACCACGAAGACCAACTGGACGGCCTACATCTTCGGGTGCATCGCCGGTATCGCCCCCTGGATAGCCGTGGCCGTGTACCTCATCGGCTCTGCGAGCGGCGAAGGGCAGGGACCGCCAGCCTTCGTATACTGGATCTTCTTCTCGATCTTCGTGTTCTTCAACACCTTCGCGGTCAATCAGGTGCTGCAGTACAAGAAGGTAGGGAAGTGGCGCGACTATCTCTATGGAGAGCGCGCCTACATCGTCCTCAGCCTGGTGGCCAAGAGCCTCCTGGCTTGGCAGGTATTTGCAGGGACGCTGCAGCCCGCATAGGCCGGTTCGGTGGGACGCGCGCCGACCCGGTACGCTTCACCACGCTCCGACCACCCATCCGGGGGTCCGCCTCCCCGGACATGCGACCCGCCGGCGCCCGGACACGGGCGCCGGCGGAATCTTCAGGGAACGGCGGAATCTCGGGCTGGATACAGCACCCACTGACGGGGAAGATAGCGCCGGGCCGCCGACAAGGTAGTTACCTCGGGTCCGCCTCCTCCAACCTGCGCAGCTCGAACACCACCGGGTTGCTCGGGTCGGAGCAGCACACTCTGCCGACACTCCCGTTCCCCTCCCAGGGGATTCCGCCACCGAATCTCAACGCCACCAGCATGGGCGCCATGGCCACGAGCGCCCATACACACAGTCCATCAGGCACCTCGTCGCTTCTCATGAACCATGTATCCCCCTTCTCGTAGCCACAGGGCGCTACCCCGGACTCGAGTACGTCCACCACCTCGATCCGCACGGGAGGCGTTGCGCAGGAATCGGGCAGCATTCTTGTCCCCATGATCACTCCTCACTCTCTATCTCGCATGGAGAGCGAGATCCGCCGCCTCGCTTCATCCACCTCGATCACGGTCACCATTACCCGCTGCTGCACCTTGACAACCTCCGCCGGATCGCGGACGAAGCGATCGGCCAGCTTGCTCACGTGAACCAAGCCGTCCTGGTGCACGCCCACGTCCACGAAAGCCCCGAATCTGGTGACGTTCGTGACGATGCCGGGCAGCCTCATGCCGGGCTCCAAGTCTTGGAGCTTCTCGACACCCGGAGCGAACGAGAAGCTCTCGAACGACTCCCGCGGGTCCCGGCCCGGACGAGCCAGCTCCGCCATGATATCGGTGAGCGTGGGCAGCCCGACCTTGTGGGTCACGTAGCGTTCGAGGGCGACCCGACCACGGAGCGCCGTATCGCGCAGCAGATCGGCAACCTCGCAGTCCAGATCGCCCGCCATGGCCTCCACCACAGGGTAGCTCTCGGGGTGCACCGCGCTCGCATCGAGAGGATTCGTCCCGCCACGGATACGAAGGAAACCGGCAGCCTGCTCGAATGCCTTGGGGCCGAGCCGTGGGACCTCGAGCAACTCCCGCCGGCAGGAGAAGGGCCCGTGCTCCTCCCGGTAGGCCACGATGTTGGCGGCACGCTGAGGACCCAGACCGGAGACGTAGGCCAGCAGGCGGCTGCTCGCCGTGTTCACTTCCACCCCCACACTGTTCACGCAACTCGCAACCACGTCATCGAGAGCGCGCCGAAGCGCCACTTGGTCCACGTCGTGCTGATACTGCCCGACTCCGATCGACTTCGCGTCGATCTTCACCAATTCCGCCAACGGATCCTGCAGACGACGCCCAATGGACACCGACCCGCGCACCGTCACGTCGTGGTCCGGGAACTCCTCCCGAGCCGCCTCCGAAGCCGAGTAGATGGAGGCTCCACTCTCGTTCACCATCACGATGTCGATTGAGGCCCCCAGCCCGAGGCCGCGCAGGAAGGCTTCCGTCTCCCTGCCCGCGGTGCCGTTCCCCACGGCGATGGCACGAACGGAGTAGCGCTCCGCCAACTCTCTCACCTTAGCGGTGGCTTCGGCACGAAGCCGCTCCGACTGATGCGGGAACACCGTCGTGTGTTCCAGGAGGCTTCCCTGCGCATCGAGCGCGACCACCTTACATCCGGTGCGGAAACCAGGGTCGACGGCTAGGACCGGTTTCTCTCCCAATGGTGGAGCGAGCAGTAGCTCCCGCAGGTTGGCCGCGAACACACGGATGGCCTCCTCGTCGGCTCGGATCTTGGCCTCGTTGCGGGCCTCGGTCTCGAGCGACGGCCCCAGCAGTCGCCGGTACGAGTCGTGCACAGCCTCCCGCACCTGCCCGGCCGCCACGCCGTCTCCGGTCACGAAACGCGGCTCGAGCAGATCGAGGGCCCGTTCTTCCGGGGGGCGCAGATGCACCGTGAGAAAGCCCTCGCTCTCACCCCGGAACATAGCCAGCACCCGGTGGGAGGGAGCCGCAGAAGCCGGTTCCCGCCAATCGAAGTAGTCGCGGTACTTGGCCCCCTCCTCCTTCTTGCCCCGCGCGACTCTGGACTCGAGAAACCCCTCTCCGGCCCACAGCAGGCGAAGCTCGGCCCGCGCTTCGGCGTCCTCCGACACCCACTCGGCGATGATGTCGCGGGCTCCGGCGAGGGCATCCTCCTCGGTCTCTATTCCGGTCTCGGGGTCGACGAGCCCTGCCGCCGCTTCCGCCAGTTCCTCTGCGCCCGTCTCCTGCCGGCGAAACAGAAGGAGCGCCAAGGGCTCGAGACCGCGCTCCCGGGCGAGGGTGGCCCGCGTCCGGCGTTTGGGACGGAACGGCAGATAAATGTCTTCCAGTGCGACGAGCGTGTCCGCTGCCCCAAGGGACTTTTCCAACTCGGGTGTCAGAAGCTCCCGTTCGGCCAAAGACCGGATGATGGCCTCACGTCGCCTATCGAGTTCGCGAAGCTGCTCCAGCCGGTCCCGGACGGCCGTGACGGCCACCTCGTCGAGCGAGCCGGTGGCCTCCTTGCGGTATCGCGCGATGAAGGGCACGGTGGCGCCGGAAACCAAGAGATCGGCCGCCGCTTCAACCTGTGCCGGCCGCACAGCAAGCTCCGCGGCGATGATCTCCACGTGGGTGGACGAACCGGTGTTGAGTGGTGATTCCAAGAGTAAGCCTACTCCTTGTTTGTAGACGGCAGGTGGGGCTCCACAACGAGCCATAGAATACCCCGCGTCCGGCACCGGCGGCGCAGACCACATAGCCGAGTCTGGTGGTACGATGCGAGAGAGGCGACCCGAGAACGTTGGGGAGAACAAGTGGCGAAACCCAGACACATGCGAAGATCAACGTGATCCCCCACCAACCCGACCTTCTGCGGGAGGCCGCAGAGAGGGCCTTGGCCTACATAGAGGCGCTTCCCTCGCGCCGCGTCTCCGCAGCACCCGAAGCCGTCGCCGCGCTGGAAGGATTGCGCGAGCCATTGCCTGAGAGTCCCTCAGACCCGGTTCAGACCCTTCGCCTGCTCGACAGGTTGGGTTCTCCCGCCACCATGGCAACCGCCGGCCCCCGCTTCTTTGGACTCGTCGCCGGTGGCGCGCTGCCGGTGACGCTGGCGTCGACATGGCTGGCAGCGGCATGGGACCAACCCGCTTCTTTCTTCAGACTGACTCCGGCCTCCGCCCTCCTCGAGGAGATCGCACTCGGTTGGATCATCGAACTGCTGAAAATGCCTCCCACATGTGCGGGAGCCTTCGTCACAGGAGCGACACTCGCCAACACAGTGTCGCTCGCAGCAGCGAGGCACCGCCTGCTCGAGGGCGCCGGTTGGAACGCAGAAGCCGACGGCCTGTTCGGCGCTCCACCGCTCACGGTTATCGTGGGAGAGCAGGCCCACGCGAGTATCTTCAAAGCCCTCGGGCTGCTCGGTCTGGGCAGGAGCCGAGTCATCCGAGTACCCGCCGACTCAGAGGGACGCATGCGGCCGGAGGCCCTGCCCCACCTTACCGGGCCGTCCATCGTCTGTGTCCAAGCCGGCAATGTGAACAGCGGCGCCTTCGACCCCATCGGCGAGATCTGCCGCCTCGTGCACCCCCACGGAGGTTGGGTGCACGTCGACGGCGCCTTCGGCCTGTGGGCGGCGGCCACACCGTCACGGAGCCACCTCACCGCGGGGTTGCAAGAGGCCGACTCCTGGGCAACCGACGGTCACAAGTGGCTGAACGTACCGTACGACAGCGGCTTGGCGCTCGTCCGCGACCCCGTGGCCCTACAGGCGGCGATGGCCATCACTGCGGATTACCTCCCCCAAGAGACTCCGGAGCGCAATCCCTCGGACTTCACGCCGGAGATGTCACGGCGATCACGTGGAGTCGAGATATGGGCGGCACTCCGTTCTCTGGGCAGGGAGGGTGTCGCCGAGATGATCGAGCACACCTGCCGCCATGCCATTCGTTTCGCGGAGGGGCTGGCCGCTGCCGGCTACGAGATCCTGAACGAGGTGGTGCTCAATCAGGTCTTGGTCTCGTGGGGAGACACCGCAACCACCGAGAAGGTGATCGATGCCATCCAGACCGATGGCACCTGCTGGTGCAGCGGCACCACCTGGAGGGGACGCCCGGCGATGCGCATCAGTGTGAGCAGCTGGGCCACCACTGAAGCCGACGTGGAGAGAAGTCTGGCGGCAATGATCCGAGCAGCTGAAGGACGAGCGTGAGCATGGGTCGGGGTGTGACCACCGGGGTTGCGGTCTTCATGATCATCATGGGAATCGGGGTCGCCGGCATCTGGACCAAGGACATAATCACCCGCACTCCGGAGATCGACTGGACACGAGGGGTGCTCAAGGCACGAGAGAAGGCGGGAGGTAGTCTCCTGCTTCCGCACTGGCTGGCAGAATACGGCACGGCTGTCATTCTGCTCGTGGGGGCAGCAGGCCTCCTCAGTGGCTCCGGCTGGGGGCTTCTCGTGGGTCTCGTGGGGCTGGGAGCACTTCTCTATACCTCTACCAACAGCCTCGGCTGGGTTCTCGCCCGGCGCGAACGCTACCCATACGGCGTACCGATGCTCGTGGCGGCACTCGGAGCGGTGGCATCAGTCGTGTTGCTGCTGCTATGAGCGGGGGTGGGCTCGGAGACACTGTGCGCCGTGTGGTCGGGCTCCCTATGAAAGGAGAGCGCACCCGGGGGCGGCCCCGCTCCGCCAACAGGGCCTCATCGTTCCACCTCTGGTGGGAGCTACCCCACTCCGGACCGCTGGTGGAAGTATCGGCGGTACTCGAGATTCCCGGCACTCCCGCAGTCCCCGACCTCTACTTCTGGGCGCTGCAGGTCAGCTTCGAGCGGCAGGGCCAAGTGCTCGGCGGCGGCCACACCGGTCTTCAGTGGCACCCCTCCTACCCCGCCTATGGCGCCGTCAATTGGGGAGGCTACCGCTCCTCCGCAGAGGGAGGCGGCCCCCTTCCCGGAACTCCCTCGTCCCTTCCCGGGCTCACAGGAGAGCCGAACACGCGGGCGTTCCCTTGGAAGCCCGCGACCCCTTACCGTTTTCGGATCTCCCGCTCGCCCGAACACAGAGGAGCCTGGCGGGCCGAAGTCACCGACCTCACGGATGGCGTCCGTACCGTCATTCGCGATCTCTTCGCAGACGCCCCCCACCTGGCCGCCCCAGTCGTGTGGTCCGAGGTGTTCGCCGACTGTGACGCCCCGGGCGTCACCGCCCGCTGGAGCCACCTGGAAGCAATCGATGAGGAGGGGGCAATGGTCAGTCCTCGGGCCCTCCGCGTGACCTACCAGAGCTACGAAGAGGGAGGATGCACCAACACCACGGTGACACATGAGGGAACGGCGGTCCTTCAGACCACGAACGTGCCCCGCACCATGTCTCACAACACCAGGCTTCCCGGCCTCGGAAACACATGAGCGCGGCGATGCTCGGTATTCTGGGGTACGACGACCACTGGAGAAATGAGTTCGCCTCCTACGCGGAGCGGGGCTTCATACCCGCTCGGGTGGTGCGAACGGACCGAGGCTTTGTGGTGGCGGGCACCGACGAGGGATTCGTGCACGCCTTGCTCTCTCCCGAACTCTTCAACAGGACCGGTACCTCTGATGAGCTGCCGGCCACCGGCGATTGGGTCGCCCTGCGACCCGCCACGGAGAAGAGCGATGCCCTCGTGGAGGCTGTTCTTCCCCGCATCTCCGCCCTTCGGCGTGCCGATCCAGGGAGCACCCCCGAAGCCCAGGTGCTGGCGGCCAATGTGGACACGGTGTTTCTTGTGCACCCCATCGAGTCCGAACCCAACCTCCGCCGTCTGGAGCGGGAACTCACCCTGGTCTGGGACAGCGGCGCCGTCCCCGTCATCGTCCTCTCCAAAGCGGATCTGGCCACGGACACCGAGGAGACCGCCCGCCTGGTGGCCGAGATCGCACCCGGCACCGAAATCCACGTCACCAGTGCGGCCACCGGCGAGGGCTTCGACCTTCTGTTCGACTATCTGGAGGGCAACAAGACGGTTGCCGTGATCGGTCCTTCTGGTTCGGGCAAGTCCACGCTGATCAACCGTATGCTGGGCGAAGAACGCCAGGCCACGAGGGAGGTGCGTCTGCGGGACGGCAAGGGACGCCACACAACCGTGACCCGGGAACTCGTGCCCCTGCCCGACCAAGGCGTGCTCATCGACACACCAGGGTTGCGCGCGGTGGCCCTCTGGGCGGCAGATGGCGGCCTCGACCGCACCTTCGCTGATATCACCGCGCTGGCAGAGGGATGCCGCTTTCGTGACTGCACGCACACCAACGAGCCCGGCTGCGCGGTTCTCGTGGCAGCGAAGAACGGCCGTCTGGACCGCGAGCGCTTGGAGAGCTACCTGCGGCTGCGGGCCGAACAGGAAGCGGCCGGCCGCGAGTGGGAAGCCCGCCTGAAGGAAGAACGGCAGCGCAAGCGGCGGGCCGCTACGAGAACCAAGCGGCGCAGCCGCAAGCGTTAGCCCTGCACGGCCGGCGACGAGCTCTCGCGGAGCACAGGGCCCTTCCGCAGCCCTGAGGCCGCCCGTCTCCGGCCGGTGTGCGCTACTCTCGCAGCCCTCAGGGACGCTCCCAGACCTCCGGGGGTGCGGCGGCCATGGTCTGGAACTCGATGCGGTACGGCGTCACCTTGATCACGCAGTAGCCTGGATCATCAGGCCCGCTGAAGTAGGCCCCGAGGCTATCGTGCCACATGCGCCTCTTGGACTCTTCGTCCACGAGTATCTCGGCTCGGCCCTCCACCTGCAGATACGACTCCGCCGTCTCCAGGTCCTTCACGCCCAGCGTCAGGTGTATGTGCGAGTGGGCTCGTATGTGGCGCACCTTCCTGGTATCGAGAGCGCTCGTGGTCCAGAGGTTCAGATCGTCATCGGCTCCCACCATGAGATAGCGCACCCACGGCCTGCCGTCCTCGCAGAGAGTCGCGAAGGCGGAGAGCACCTCACCACCCTCGAACTTCGCCCGAATTTTCTCCTCCACACCCATACGTGTGGCATCACTCACGAGAATCTCCCTCCATCGCTTCCAACATCGCTTCCGCCCCCATGATACTGCCGATGGACGGGCGCCACCGTGCCCGCTTCCGTCGCCCGGATGGATGCCCGGCCGATGGCCTATACTGCGGGAGAAGTGCGGAACGGGAGAGAGGCATGGAGGACGAGATGGAAGACGGGGAACAGGCCGCGCGCCGGCGCCCGCTGGGAGTACCCGGTGTGACCCTCACGCCGAGAGTGGCCGTCCTCATCGCCGCCTTGGCCTTCTGGAATCGAGCCCGCACGGCCGCGGTCGACCCTGCAGACTCAGACCGTTGACTTCACCAACTCCCTCACCACGAAGTACCACCACTCCGGGCGAAGCCCCCTCCCGAACAAAGCTCGTGCTCGGTTTTGCCGTCCTGTACATCGTGTGGAGCACTACCTACCTGGGCATCCAGGTCGCCGTTGAGACGGTGCCTCCTTTCCTGATGGGGGCCATACGCTTTCTCATTGCCGGCTCGGTCCTCTACCTCATCATGCGCGTGCGGCAGCGCGAACGCCCTACGGTTGTTCACTGGCGCTCCGCCCTCATCATAGGTGGGTTCCTCATGCTGGGAGGGCAAGGAGGGGTCGCCTGGGCCGAACAACGCATTCCCTCCGGCCTCGCCGCCGTGCTCGTGGCCACCATGCCTCTATGGCTCATCTTGTTCAACTGGCTGCGAACCGAGGGGCAGCGCCCCGATCTACGCACCGTCATGGGCCTTCTGGGCGGGTTGGGCGGTGTCGTTCTGCTCATCGCCCCTTGGCAGACCGGCGCGAGAGACATCGACCCCTGGGGGGTGTTGGCCGTAGTCTTGGCAGCCGTATCCTGGGCCACGGGCTCTGTGCTCACACTCACCGCCAAACTGCCCCGCTCCCACCTGCTCGCCACCGCTATGGAGATGCTCGCCGGTGGATTGCTCCTGTTGTTGGTGGCAACGCTGCGAGGAGAGTGGCAACTGCTCGACGTCGCCGGTATCTCCGTGGCTTCGGTCGCGGCGATCCTCTATCTCATCGTCTTCGGGTCGCTCATCGCGCTCAGTACCTACATTTGGCTGCTCAGCGTCTGCCCGCCCTCCCGCGTCTCCACCTACACCTACGTCAACCCTGTGGTGGCGGTGTTTCTGGGCTGGATCATTGCCGGCGAGACGCTCTCGCCCCGCATGATGGTGGCCGTGGTTGTCATCCTTGGTTCGGTGGTTCTCGTGGCGCTGGGTAGATTGAAGAGGAAGCGACACAAGCAGGCAATGGCCGGCGCTCTCGAGGAACCCAACCCTTCGCCCGTGAAGGAGAAGACCACATGACGGCGTCGCAAAGACCCGGCGGCAAGGGTAGCGCTGTGGCCGGAAGAGCAGGAGACACGACGACTGGAGGGAAGCAGCACATTTCCAGACGGCTCACCACGAGAGTCTCGGCCTCGCTCGTGCTTCTTGCGGCACTCGCTCTCACCATCAGCGTAACCGGCTGCGGCTCGGCGACCACTTCGTCGACCTCAACTCCCGTCTCGACCGCTCCGCCCGGGCCTGGAGCCACCATCGACGCCGCCCGGGCGGACCGCCTCACGGCCGCCGCCTTCGACTTCATCGAACTCCTCGCCTCCGGCCGCTTCGACGAGGCCTACCAGGCTTTCGACGACACCATGAAGCAGGCTCTGCCTCCCGAGGCTCTGCAGGAGACGTGGGCCTCAGTGGAGCGTCAGGTGGGCTCCTATGTGGAGCCCATCGCGGTACGCGAAGAAGCATCCGGCGGGTTCGTGGCGATTGTCGTCCAAGTGGCGTTCGCCGACGCCCCCCTCGACGTCAGAGTGGTGTTCGACGGGGAAGACTCGATCGCGGGGCTCTTCTTCCAGCCCGCACAGACCGCGTACGAGAACCCACCATATTCCAACCCGGATGCCTTCACCGAACGAAAGCTCACCGTGGTCCACGGCTCGTGGGAGCTTCCGGCCACCCTCACCCTTCCCACCGGCCCGGGTCCCTTCCCGGGGCTCGTCTTGGTCCACGGCTCCGGCCCCCAAGACCGCGACGAGACCATAGGCCCCAACAAGCCTTTTCGCGACCTCGCGGAAGGGCTGGCGACTGCGGGCATTGCCGTCCTCCGCTATGAGAAGAGGACGCTTCACTACGCCGGGGAAGCAGCTTCTTTCTCCCCCATGACCGTCCAGGAAGAGACCATAGACGACGCGCTCGCCGCAGTCGCCACCCTGCGGGACATACCTGAAGTCCCTGCTGAGGCCGTCTTCCTTCTGGGACACAGCCTGGGAGGCACCCTCGCACCCAGAATCGGCCTGTCCGACCCGAGTATAGCCGGCTTCGTCATCCTGGCCGGAGCGGCCCGCCCCCTGGAAGACCTCATCCTGGAGCAGACCCGGTACCTACACGCCCTTGAAGAACAGGCCGGCGCCGACGAGGAGGCAGCCCTCGCTGAGCTTGAGGAGCAGGTGGCGCGGGTGAAGGACCCGGCTCTCTCCGAAGCCACTCCCGCTTCCTCCCTGCCCCTCGGCATACCGGCCGCCTACTGGCTGGACCTCCGCGGTTACGACCCGCCCTCGGCCGCACACCAGCTCGCCCGGCCGCTCTTGGTGCTCCAAGGGGAGCGCGACTACCAGGTCACAGACGCAGACTTCGCGCTCTGGCAAGAGGCACTCTCTTCTGCTCCTCAGGCCGAGCTTCACCTCTACCCCGAGCTCAACCATCTCTTCGTGTCGGGAGAAGGTCCCTCGCGGCCCCTCGAATACCTGCGGCCGGGCCACGTCGATGCCGAGGTTATCGAGGACATCGCGCGCTTCATCCTCGAGACGACAGCGGTCGCGACCGAGGACGACGGGCGCGAGAGCGTGTATACTCTCACCGACATTACGAGAAGACTCGGTTATCCCTCGCGCTCTTTCTTGCCGCAAGACCCGACTGGATCAACTGCGTCTTAACGACCGCAGTGCGATCCCAGATGCGGGCGCACGGCAAGGAGACATATGCCATTTCGTGCACTTGGCCTTGACGCCAGTCTGCTCAAGGCCGTCCAGAATCTCGACTACAGCCTTCCTACACCCATACAAGAACAGGCCATACCTGCGGCGCTTGCCGGCCGCGACATCATAGGGTGCGCCCAGACTGGCACCGGCAAGACGGCCGCCTTTGTGCTCCCGGCGCTCCAGCGCATGCGCGGCGGCCGTGGCCTTCGCACACTGGTCGTCACCCCCACCCGCGAGCTCGCCGGCCAGATCGAAGAGGTCGCCCGGGACTGCTCCCGGTACACCGGCCAGAAGGTGGCGGCGGTGTACGGCGGTGTCGGCTACGAACCGCAGATAAAGCGGCTGAAGCGCGGCGTCGACATGCTGGTGGCCACACCCGGTCGGCTGCTCGACCTGGAGAAGAGGGGTGACGTAGATCTCAGCCGCGTCGAGATCCTCGTACTCGATGAAGCCGACCGGATGCTCGACATGGGCTTCTGGCCCGATGTACGCCGCATCATCGGCCTACTGCCCGTGAGGCGCCAAAACCTGCTCTTCTCGGCCACGCTTTCGTCCAACGTCATGCGCGTCGCCGGACCCACTCTGAAAGATCCCGTGCGGATAGAGGTGGCCCCCAGTGCAACCCCGGTCGACGGCATCTCTCAGCTGGTCTACCCGGTGAACGCCATTCAGAAGACCGACCTTCTCGTTCGCCTGCTTGAACGCGACCGCGTCGACAGGGTTCTGGTGTTCACCCGCACCAAGCATCGCGCCGACCGCGTCTGCCGCGACCTGAGCCGCAAGCGCGTACCGGCCACAGCCATCCACTCCAACCGCACCCAGGCCCAACGCCAGAAAGCGCTCGACGGTTTCAAGGACGGCACCTTCCGCGTTCTGGTGGCCACCGACATCGTCGCCCGCGGCATCGACGTGGACGGCATCTCGCACGTGGTGAACTACGATCTTCCGGCGAATGCCGAAGACTACATCCACCGCATCGGCCGCACGGCCCGCGCGGGTGCCACCGGCACCGCCATCAGCTTCCTCGCTGGTGAGGAGACCCAGCACCTGCGCAGTATCGAGCGGCTCCTCGCCACCACCATTCCCTGCGAGGATGTGGAAGGATTCACCTACCTCGACCGGGTGGTACCGAACCCGACCCGCTCAGCCGCCTCACAGCCCCCACGCCTCGTATATCGAGGCAGCCGCAAGCACGGACCCGGCGCCCGAGCCCGCAGCGGCCGCCGCTGAGGAGAGCACAAAGGCAGGAGGTGAGGCGGCGCCCCGTTGGGACGCCGCCTCACCTCCTCACTCGCCTCCACTACTTCGATGATGCGTCCGTCTTCCCCGCCCGCTTTGAGGTGACACGGGCAAGGAGCAATCCCGCACCCAAACCCAATGCTCCCACCACCACGGCCAAGATGACGAGCGGCCCGGTGATGGTCCAGAAGAACAGCTTGACTTCTACGGTGGTCGAGTTCTGCGCGATGAGAACCACCAAGAGCGCCACCAACACCAAGCCCACCACCAGCTTCGTCTTGCTCCCCGAATTCACAATTCCTCCCCTGCGGGCCGCTACGCGGCGAAGTCTTCTGCCCACATATTCTTGCCATGGCCAGGCCAATCCTCCGTCTGGTTCACGGCCCCCGTCTCCCGCGGCCGTCCCTGGCCGGGGCGCCTCCCAACCTCGGGGCCTTCTCTTTGTCTGTTCCGGGTATCACTCACAATGCCTCTGAACACACGGCCACAGACCAAGGAGGATTACCATGCAGGTGCTTGAGGCCCTTGACTCCCGCCACTCCGTGCGGGCGTTCGGCTCCGAACCTCTCGATCCCACCGTGCTCGAAGCCATCGTACGGGCGGCCCTCACCGCCCCCTCCTGGGCAAACACCCAGCCCTGGGAGATCTTCGTTGCGACAGGCAAGCCTCTCGAGCGGCTGAGGTCGGCCTACCTCGATGCTTTCCGAGCTGGTGCCGACCGGGCACCCGACATTCCCGGCCCACAGTCCTGGCCGGAGCCCCACCGTGAGCGCATGGCCGCCGTACAGCGCGCACGTAGCGAGCTTCTCGGCCTAGATCTGACCAACAACGAGCAGCTGCAGGCCTTCATGGAGCCGAACTTCCGCTTCTTCGGCGCTCCCGCGGTCGTCTTCCTCTGTATGCACCGGGAGCTCTCCTCCTGGTCGCTCTTTGATCTGGGTTCTCTCGCCCACACGCTCATGCTCGCAGCCAGGGAGTGGGATATCGACTCCATTCCTGCCTTCAGCTTCTCGCTGTATCCGGAACTCGTGCGTAGAGAACTCGGTGTTCCCGAGGAACTCGCGGTGGTGATCGGAATCGCCCTCGGACATGCCGAAGAAGGCCATGCCTTGGCGGGTTTCCGCAGCAGCAGACGCCCCTTTGCCGAAGTCGTCCACTTCGCGGCAGGATGACCCAGCGGCAACCGCGAACATCACCTGTGAGGCACCGTGACCGCCGCCGATGACGGTGGCAGGTGAGGCCGAGTCTACCTCAGCCTCACCGCCGTCCCGTACGCAAGGATCTCCGCCGCCTGGGCCATGACCATGGAGGTGGCCATACGCACGCAGACCACGGCATCGGCGCCGAGGGCGTCGGCGCTCTCGATCATCCGATCGATGGCCTGCTCCCGGCTCTCTGCCATGAGTTTCGTGTACTCGGCGATCTCGCCGCCGACAAGATTCCTGAGCCCGGCCACGATATCCCGACCCACGTGGCGTGCCCGGATGGTGTTGCCGCGCACGATGCCCAATGTCTCGGCTATCTCACGGCCCGGTACCGTCTCGGTGGTACTGATGATCATCGCTCACGCTCCTTGGTCGCAGATGAGGCTGCACGCACGACAGCCGGTCCGAATATCGCCGATCATCGCTTCACGTCGCGGTAGGGATCACGCTTCCAGGCAAAGAGTCTCTCGCGGATGACTGAGACCGAGAGAACTGCCAAGCCCACGCACACGGCACCGATGGCCGCCTTGACCCACCACGCTATCTCCTCTGCTGCAACGAGGAACACCACCAACTCATAGAGGCCGTAGCCAATGAGAACCATGGCCCCCAGTGACAGGAGGATCCATCCCACCCGCCGCTCGAGGCGGTTGTACGTACCCTCCACGTACCGGTCCCACACCGCGTCCGGAAACTCGCGCAGGCGCATGCCTGACGTGATGCCTCTCATCGTCTCCAACTCCTTCAGTTCTCGGGCCAGCTCCGGGTGGTTCTTCACTCGCTCCTCGATCTCCCGGCGCTCGGCAGGCTCCAACTCGTCATCCACGTAGGCGCTGAGCAGCACCCTCCACTCCTCAGGCGTAGTCACGGGACTCCTCCTCCCCGCCCGCTCCCGCCGTTTCTCTTGGTTTCGCCCCCTCTTCACCCGGCCGCCGGGAAAGCACGGGGGAGAGTGCCGCCCGGAGAAGAGTGCGGGCGGCGTGCAAACGGCTCATGACGGTACCACGGGGTATGCCGAGCACGGCGGAGATCTCCGCATAGGAGAGTCCTTGGAACTCCCTGAGCACGATGATCTCCCTGTGGTCGTCCCCGAGAGACTTCACGGCCTGCCACACCACAGAGCGAAGCTCCTCCCTCTCCGCACTCTGTTCTGGCCCCGGTTCATCACCGGCCGTTGCGGAGACGTCCGCCAGGGGAACCTCGTGTCTTCTCGAGGCGCGGGCCAGATGATTCAGGCAGAGGTTCCTGAGAATCCGGTAGTACCAGGGCAGGAAGGGGCGATCCGGGTCGAAGGAGCCGATGCTCCGGTACGCGCGGGCGAACGCTTCCTGGGAGAGATCGAGTGCATCATCCCGGTTGCCGGTCAGTCCCAAGGCGAACTGGGCGCCCGCGCGCATGTACTTTCGCACGATGGGCTCAAAGGAGCGCCGGTCACCCCGGCGGCAGCGAAGAAGCAGCTCCCGCTCCTCGAGATCCACGGCGCCGCCTTGTGCATGCACCCAGGCGTGCGCACCGTCGACGCCGTGACCGCTACCTGCCTCTTCTTGCTCTCCTGCCGTGTCCAGTGTGTTCGTCAAGGTTGCCATCCACCTTGGTATACAGCGAAAGGCCCTCCGGTATTCGCTTCCACGAGACAGAGCTCTCCGCCGGGTGCCTAGACCCTCGGGAGGAACTCGAGCACCGCCTTCGCCGCTTGCTGTCCACTCACGAGACTGCCTTCGATGCTGCTCGAGGAGACGAGGTAGTCACCGGCCAAGAAGACCGGCCCCGACCGGGGCAGTGCGGCTCTCAGCCTCGCCCGCCCGCGCAGGTCGCCGGGGCGGAGCTGCGAGCAGCCGTGTTCCCAGCGGTACACGCGGGTGAAGGCAACGTGGCCGGACACCCTGGGATACAGTCGCTCCACGTCTTCGAGCACGGCCCGCACCACCTCTCCGTCATCCAGCTCGATGAACTCGCCGCTCGCCTCCCGTGTGGGCAACGCCATGAGGAGCCCCTTGCCCTCGGGCACACGGCCGGGGTGCTTGTTGGGCTCGGTGGTGACGGCGGAGAGGTGCGTGAACCGTTTGGTCCGGGGCAGGTTGACGATGAACTGTTTGCCCCTCACCACCTGGGCGTCGAGCCCGATCGCCACCGGCACGGAAGGCACATAGGCAACCTCACCAAGAGCCTCACGGGCCTCCTCCTCGAGCATCCCCCCGAGCAACCTCACTGCAACGGGAGCCACCGCGGTCGAGATGAGAGCTTGGGCGGTGACGGCCTCTTCGCCTTGGCGGCCACGAATCACCACCTCCACACCGCTCCCTTTCCGATGACAGGCCAGCACCTCGGTCGCCAGCTGCACGTTGAGGATGCCCGCCAAGGTGTCGCAGAGCAGACCGATGCCGTGAGCGGAATTCAACAGCCTCAGACCGAGCGTGTAGCGCATGCTCGCCAAGAACGCGGCCTTCGAGATGTGTTCCGGGTCGGACAAGTAGAGCGTGGAGATCATCGGATAGGCAACGCGCTCGAGGAGCTTGTCGCCCCCCATACGGAGCGCATACGCGGCAGCGGTCTCCTCCTCCAAGCAGAACGTGTGCTCATCGGGTCGATGTAGGCGCAGATGGGGGGTCTGGCGCTTCGACTCACGCAGCACCGCGAGTGCAGCCAATGCATCCGTGGGCCCAAAGCCGGCCCCCCACGCCATACCAAGCGGCGAGTCACCCCGGTAGCGATGCACTCTTCGCCGGTAGTAGAGGCCGGCCCAAGGCGTGATGTGCGTATACTGGTCTTTGACACCGAGCTCGTCGGCCAGAGCTAGGGTGCGCGTCGAATAGCCGCTCAAGGTGTAGGCACCGCGGTCGATCACATGGCCGTCAACGGTCTCGCTGCTCATGCGGCCGCCCGCGTAGGGCAGGCGTTCCACGACGACGGTGGCCACACCCGCTTTATGCAGCTCATACGCGGCGGTGAGGCCGGCGATACCTGCTCCCACCACCACGACCGGCGTCGCTGCTTCCCCAGACGGCTTCATCTGTTCCTCCTCGCTGCGGTCTCGACTCCAGTGTAGCCGTCCTGCGCGCTAGAATGGGAGCGGTTTCGTCTGCACACGTACGGTAGCTCCCGGAAACGGAACTCCGTGCGATCACGCTCACCTCACGGCACGGGGGATATCGTGGAGGAACGCAAGGAGCACGCAAGAGCCGAAGCTCGCTCACTGATCGACCGCTTTCGGAGAGATGGCGCCACCGCCCTCGATGAGGCAGGTGCGCGGGAGCTGCTGACCCTCTACGGCATCGAGGTGGCCCCTCACCGGTTTGTCCGTTCCCGGCCCGAGTTGCACCGCGCCGCAGATACTCTGGGTTTTCCGCTCGCACTCAAGGGCGTCTCCCCTGGAGTGCTTCACAAGACGGAAGCCGGCCTGGTGCACCTCAATCTACAGTCGCCTGAGGAACTCGACAGAGCCTATGCTGCACTCACCACCACACTTGGGAATACGGCCCCCGCTGCCCTTCTCGAACGCATGGTGCCGGGGCGGCGGGAGTTCGTCGCCGGCATGTTTCGCGATCCCCAATTCGGCCCGGTGGTCATGTTCGGCCTGGGAGGCATCCTCACTGAAGTGCTGGCCGACACCGCCTTTGCGGTAGCTCCCCTCACGCCCCCCGAGGCGGAGGGCCTCCTCGACTCACTACGCTCCCGTGAGCTGCTCGGTCCCTTTCGCGGTCTGCCGCCGGGGGACCGAGCCGGGCTCGTCGACCTCCTGCTGGCGGTCTCGCGCCTCGCCCTCGACCACGAGGAAATCTCAGAGATCGACCTCAATCCCCTCATTCTCCCAGACACCACAGGCGCGCAGGGCGACCAGCTCGATGCACCGGTCCGCCCCCTCGCGGTCGACGCGCTCATCGCCTTGGCCCCCACCACCTCGAAAGACGCAGTCCATCCGCGTGTAGGCCGCATATCGGGGGGGTCCACGCCGACCGGGGGCTCCCAACCCGGCTATCTCAGTGCCGCCAATTGGCGGGCACTCTTCCACCCCCGGAGCATAATCGTGGCCGGAGCCTCGTCCAATGCGGCCAAGTGGGGAGGATCTCTCCTCGTCAACCTGGTGAGTGAGGGCTTTCCGGGCACCATCTACCCCATCAACGCCCGCGGAGGCGGGCTCCTCGGCCTCCCCGCCTACACCGATATCTCCGAGGTACCCGGCAACGCCGACCTGGCTCTCGCCGCGGTCCCCGCCGCACAACTCCCCGCCGCCATCCGAGCATGCGCAGCCAAAGGCGTGAAGGCTCTCGTGGCCGTCACCGCCGGCTTCGGCGAGCATAGCGAAGAGGGAGCTCAACTTGAGAGAGAGGTGGCCCGTGTCGCCACCGAGGAAGGCGTGCTCTTGTTGGGACCGAACACGGTGGGGCTGGTCAACACTGCCGAGCGGCTCATCGGCCTGGGCGCTGTCGCCCTCGATATCATGCCCGGGTCCGCCGGCCTGTTCTCCCAATCCGGCAATGTGGCCATCGCGCTCATGCTCCACGCACTCGAGGCCGGGCTCGGCATAGGCAAGTTCGTCGGCGTCGGAAACGAGGCATTGGTCACGGCCACCGAACTCCTCGACTACTTCGCCCACGATACTGACACCTCGCTGGTGCTCGCCTACATGGAAGGAGTGCGGGACGGACGCTCATTCATGGCCGCGGCGTCACGAGCGACCGCGCGCAAACCGGTGGTCATCCTGCGCGGCGGCACAAGCGAGACGGGCGGGAGGGCGGCTGCCTCGCACACCGGTGCCCTGGCTGGCTCGCACGAGGTCTTCCGGGCCGCAGCCCGGCAGAGCGGGCTCATCGTCACCACCGACCAGAACGATCTCATCGATACCGCCCTCGCCCTCTCCCGAACCCCACTCCCACCGGGAGATCGAGTGGCGGTCATGTCATCCGGCGGAGGATGGGGCGTCCTCTGCGCCGATGAGCTGAACCGCCAGGGGCTGCGCACCGCTCTGCTCTCACCCTCCCTCGTCGCCGACCTCGATCGCATCCTCCCCCAGCTGTGGAGCCGCCGCAACCCACTCGACTTGGTCGCGACGATCGAGCTTGACGCCGTGTCCTACACACTCGAGCAGCTCTTGGCCGATGAGGCCATCGACGCCGTCATCATGCTGGGTGTGCTGAGTATGCCCTTCATGCTCGCGCGCGTCTGCGCAAAGGCGGGCATGATGACTGGAGTGGCCCAGGAGGCCGTCCAGGGGCACGGTCACGCCTATCGCTCATTCAAGCACCAGGAGCAGGGGCTCGCCGACATAGCAGGCGTTCTCATGGACCGCTTCCACAAGCCGGTACTCGCGGTGGAGTTCGGGGGTACGGCGCAGCCGGGCGAGAAACCCGCCGGAGGCCACGTTCTCGCCGTGTTTCCGTCACCACTTCGCGCCTGCCGCGCACTTGTGCACATGTGGCACCGTTCGCTGTATCTACGCAGACTGAACGGCGAGCTCTAGTACCCACCGAGCTCCGGGTGGCGAAAGCAGTCGACCACGTGGTCGTTCACCATGCCGGTGGCCTGCATGTGCGCGTAGCAGATGGTGGGGCCTACGAATGTGAAGCCCCGCTGCTTGAGATCCTTGGAGAGTGTATGCGACTCGGCGGTGGACGCCGGCACCTCTTCCAGGCGCCTCCATGAGTTCTGGATGACCCGGCCGTCGGTGAACCTCCACACATAGACGTCAAAGCTGCCGAACTCTTCCTGGACCCGCACGAATGCCCGGGCATTCTCCACCGCGGACTCCAGCTTGCGGCGATTACGTATGAGCCCCGGGTCCCGCAGCATGGCCTCCACCCGCTCCGAACCGAACCCGGCCACAACCGCAGGATCGAACCCCGCGAAGGCCCGGCGGTAGGAATCGCGCCTGCGCAGAACGGTGAGCCAGCTCAGACCCGCCTGCGCCCCCTCCAGCACCAAGAACTCATACAGGAGGCGGTCATCGTGGACAGGCACCCCCCACTCCCGATCGTGATACTCAAGGTAGAGCGAGTCGGAGCCCACCCAGCTGCAGCGAACGATAGTCGAGCGAGATTCCGTCATCGCTCTCATGATACGCCTTGCCGCTGCCGATGAACCCCCGAGCAATGCAACTCGTACAGAAGGAGAGCAGGCCGCGGAACAAGCCGGAAGATCCAGAATCCCCCTCGCCTTCGAGACCTTCCGCTACGCACTCCTCACGATTGGCATCTTCTTCGCCTACTTCATGGGCAATGGGGACCCAGAGCGCACTCTTCACTTCTTGGCTCTGTTCATCATCATCCCCGTCGCCGGTCTCACCGGTATAGAAGGGATGTTCTTCGGGCGGCAGGGTGCCCAAGCGATGGGCAGAGAGGCAAGTACTGAGTACCAGATGCAGTCGGCAGGAGGAAACCTCGCCTACGCCGTCACCGCCCTCATCGTCTTCTTCGCCGGCTGGGGAGTGTACGCCGACGCCACCATTCTCATAGCGACTCTGCTCTTCTTCGTCTTCTCCGGAGCCGTGCACCTGTGGGGAGCGATTGCCCTCGGCAACAAGACCCGAAAGAACATCATCCGTCCGCTCATCTCCGCGTTGCTGGTCGGAGTGTGCGTCTGGCCGCTCGTGGCGAGTCTCACTTGGCAGCCCCCGCGGGAATCGAAGCATGGTGCAAGAAGCCAAGAACCACCCCCCGCCGGCACCGTCCGAGATTAGGGTCGCTCGCTTCACGGTACATCATTCCTGGCAGCAAACGAAGCGCTCAAGAACGCTTCTGACCGGTGCGCACGCACCCAGGCACAGGGGCACACAGGGGCACGAGGAGGCACAAGCACATGGAACTCCACGCGGCAATCGCCGTAGACGACATCCCGGAAGGGACCATGCGGGAAGTGACGATCCGCGACAAGGAGGTCGCTCTCGCCAATGTGGAGGGCACCGTGTATGCGTTTCAGGGCCGTTGCAGCCACATGGGAGGGGTGCTCGCTGATGGACGGCTCGAGGGGAGAATCGTGCAGTGCCCGCTACACGGGTCCCGCTTCGACGTGACCACCGGCAAGAAGGAGAGCGGTCCCCACCTCGCCGGCGCCGCGGGTAAGGCGCTCGGAATCAACCGGTTGGCTTCGGCACTCACCAAGGATCTGGAGACCTACCGCGCCGTCACCGAAGAGGGAACCGTGAAGGTCGAGCTGTGAGCGAAACGGAGACGCCTCCGCCGCCGGACGAGCGATCAGACGAGGAGTTGCTCGGCGTCAACCGCCACCTTTGGGACTCGTGGACCCAACTCCACGTCGACTCGGACCACTACGATCTACCCGGCTTCATGGCGGGACGTAACAGTTTGGACCAGGTGGAGCTCGAGGGCGTAGGACCAGTGCGCGGCCGCTCACTACTGCACCTGCAGTGCCATTTTGGCCTCGGCACTTTGTCGTTCGCCAGATTGGGCGCCCGGGTGACCGGGGTGGACTTCTCTTCGGAGGCCGTGGGGCACGCCCGCCGTCTGGCCGCCGAGCTCGGCCTTGAAGCCCGCTTTCTCTGCGCCGAGGTGACGCGCGTGCTGCCCCTACTCGATGGCGAGGAGTTCGACGTTGTCATCACCTCATACGGTGCCCTGAGCTGGCTGCCCGACCTCGCTCCCTGGGCCCGCACGATCGCAGGAGCGCTGAAGCCCGGCGGCTGCTTCTTTGTGGCCGACCAACATCCTACCGTCTGGATCTTCGACGATGAGGCGACGGAGGTGGAACTGCGCTACCGCTACGGCTACTTCGACCGTCGTGCCCTTCGCAGCGAAGAGAAGGGTTCCTATGCCGTCCCCAATGGTGACTTCGAAGGTGAAGACGGCTTCTTCCGCATGCCCGCAGGCGGCCCCGACATACCCTTGATGTTCTCCTTGACCGCCACCAAGGATGCGATACCCGCTCAGGCCTGAGAGGACCGCGCCTCTCGGCGAGGACGGGCACAGGCACGTGCGCGACCGGATCACTCTTCCACGATGAACACTCCGTCGCCGGTTCGGACCTTGTCGGCCACCTTGATGCCGACCTCCTGACCGGGCAGAGCCTCAGTCACAGCATCGCCGTCAAGCTGCATGGATTCCACCATCTGCTCGATGTCGGTGGTCGAGCCCTTGATGCGAATCCGGTCGCCCACCTTGAGTTCGCCGTTCACGACCTTGGCGGCGGCCACCCCGATCTTTCCGAAGTACCGCGTAATGAGTCCTACCTGCGTCTCCGCCATGGAGGCTCCTCCTCATCTCAGTTGTCAAGCCGGCCTCTGAAGGCCCATGCAGACCCCGGCCGTCTGCTTCTCTCCCGATAGTACCGCGTTCGCCGAGACCTTGTCAGACGGCCTACGCGCGCCCCTCCGGATTACCGCCCCCCGGATGCCCAAGGGTTTGTTTTCTTCGAGCGATGGTCACACTAATCGAAGACCGGACCACGCGCGCAACCGGACTTCGCCGTCGACATAGCGGCCAAGCGGAAAGGCACTGTCATGGATCGAACCACTTTCAGGATTCTCGGCTTTGCCGGAAGCCTCCGCGTCGCCTCCTATAACCGGGGGCTGCTGAGAGCCGCCATCGATGTCGTCCCCGAAGGCGCCACTCTCGACATCTTCGATCTGAACGGCATCCCGCCGTACAACATGGACTTGGAGAGCGAGCGTTGGCCTGAGGCGGTTGTGGCACTCAAGCAGGAGATCGCAGCCGCCGACGCACTGCTGATCGCGACTCCCGAGCACAATTACAGCTTCCCCGGAGTGCTCAAGAACACCATTGATTGGGCTTCACGTCCCTTCGACGACAGCCCGTTCGAGCAGAAACCGGTGGCACTCGTGGGAGCATCGACCGGGCGCTTCGGCACCGCCCGAGCCCAAGCCTCCCTCCGCCCCGTGTTGGCAGCGGTGAACTGTCAGGTGATGGTCACCCCCGAACTCTTCGTGCCCTCGTGCCGCGACCGCTTCGACCTCGACGGCAACCTCACAGATGAGTCCATCCGCGAGCGCCTGAGCGCCTTGGTGAGCGCCCTCATCGAATGGACGCGGCGCCTCACGCCCGCCTGACGGTCGCCCGCTCGATGGAAGAAGATGATCCGGCAACGGTGCCCGGACGACAATGCGCAGGCATCCGGGCGGCCGGCTAAGAGCGAATCATGACCAGAAGCATCTTGAAGGGCTCGACGGCTTTCAGCGCGTGCGGCTCCCCTGCAGGCATGATGATCATGTCTCCGGCCTCCAAGCGATGGGCCCGGCCGGAGATGGTGATGTCAACCGCTCCTTCGAGGGCGACCACCATCGCAGCGAAAGGCGCCGTGTGTTCACTCAGCCCTTCTCCCTGGTCAAAGGCGAACACGGTCACCGTACCCGTGGGACGGCTCACCACCTCCCGGCTCACCACTGCTCCGCCCTGCACATCTATCAGATCCACCAACCGCAAGACTTCGGCTGCGTTGACATCCAAGGATGATCCTCCTCGTAAGACTCGGCTGTCACTACGGAGACTGAGTGCCTTCCGCTCCTCGCGACATGATTCCCGGATACCCGAGAGACTACACGTGCCCGCGGCCACCGCGACGCAGACCGGAGCGGGGCGCCGCGCGGGGCCCCGTACGCAGTTTGAAGCGCAGCTCGGAACGTGGCCCAACGCACACCCCCACACGCGGACGGCGGTGCTTCTCGTGGCCCTGTGCGGCTTCTTGACCCTGGTGCTCGCCTCCCCCGTGACCGCCGGGGCCCACGTGCCTCTCCTCCGGCCCGGGGGGCAGAGCCTCTCCTCGGCAACTCCTGTAGACGACCCCTCCAAGTCATGGGTGCTCTACGACCGCCTCGGTACCGGATTCGACGCACGCTACTTCTTCCTCGACCTGAAGAAGGGGGAGAAGCTGTGGGTGCAGGTGTTCACGCCCGGCCGCGATGCCTTCGCCCCATCCCTTGCCGTCATGGGTCCGGGCATCACCCCTTCCGGAGAGCCTCCCGCTGCTTTGGAGAGACCAGCCGGGTCGAAAGTCGCCGTAGCCGATGGAGTCCGTGGTGAGGCGGAGTACGAACCCTTCACCCCGGGTGCCTACTTCTTCGCCGCCTCCTACAGCGGAACTGCGCCCACCGGGGACACATACCACGTGGCCATATTCGGCGACCAAGGGGGCGGCCCCTTCGCGCTCGCCGTCGGCCTGAGGGAGGAGTTCTCCGTCTGGGAATGGTTGAGCATGCCTATTCGCCTGCTCGCCGTGTACCGCTGGGAAGGCAAGGGGTGGCTGCTCCTGTTCGGTCCCGCCCTCGTGGTGGTCTTGGCCGGAGGTGGGGTGCTTGCCCGAGCAGCACGCAGAAGGCGGACGTGGGGCAATACCGCCTATGGTGCCTTTCACTGGTTCTGCTTCGGCGCGGCTCTTCTTGCCCTCGCCTCCAGCGCGAACCTGCTCGCTCGGCTGGTTCAGTCCGCGCTGGTGACCGGAATCGAGACGTCCATGGCCCTGACCGTGCTCTTCGCGGTGATATCGGCCGCCCTGGGGGTGCTGTTGGCCAAGGCGGCGGGGAAGTATGGTGCCGCTCCCCCCTGGACCCTGCGGGCGGGCCTCGTGGGTTTCGCCGGAGCCTGCTTCCTTCTCTTCGCCGGCTTCATGGTCGGGCCGGTGCTTGCGCTGGCGGCAGCATTCACCCCCGCTGGGAGATCCCCGGCGGAGCAGAGCGGGATGACCGAACACAAGAGCAGGGTTCTCCCGGATTCCCAGGGTACACGGTGAATCACGACCCCCACACAGAGCATGGGCCCGCACCCCGCACCCCCTCTCCGGCGCGCGCCCTCCTTGGCTGGCTGTTCCACATCGGCCTCCAAGCCGTGGAGCCGGGAATGCTGGTTGAGAAGGCCTTTCGGGACATGGACCTCGACGTACCCGGCACAGTGCTTCTCGTGGGAGGCGGAAAGGCCGCCCGTCCCATGGCCGAAGCGACCCTGCGAGAGCTCGCCCACACCAAGAGGGGAATCCGTGTGCGGGGTACCTTGGCGGTACCCGGGGACACCGGGAGGGCCGACGAGCCGAGGGCCCTCTCCGCTCCGATTCGAGACCGCCTTCACGCAGAAGTCCGGCTGGTCCCCGCCGAGCATCCTCTGCCCGGGGAGGGAAGCCTCCGCGCCGCCCAGGAAGTACTCCGCGCGCTTCGTTCTGCGGATGAGCAGGAACTGATCCTTGTCCTCCTCTCCGGTGGAGGGTCCTCTCTTCTCTCTGCTCCGGTTCCGGAGGTCGGCTCTGTGCACAAAGCCCAGACGGTCGAACTCTTGCTTGGAGCCGGTGCGGACATCGTCGGACTCAACACGGTTCGCCGGCATCTGTCTCTCATCAAGGGGGGCATGGCGGCGCGGGCCGCCATGCCCACGCGAGTCGTCGCGCTGCTCCTCTCCGACGTTCCCGGTGACGATCCGGCGGTCATCGCCTCGGGCCCCTTTGCCCCCGACCCCAGCACCTTCGCCGATGCGTTGGACGTGTTGGACGGCTTCGAGCTCCGGAACGGCGTCCCAGTTACCGTCGCCCGCCATCTGGAAGCCGGGGCGGCCGGAAGGGTCAAAGAGACTCCCAAGCCTGGAGACCCGGCCTTTGCCCGGGTGCAGAACCGGCTCATAGGCACCAATCGCACAGCTCAGCACGCCATCGCCTCTGCTGCTCTGGAGTGGGGCTTTGCCGTGGAGATATGGCCTGAAGCCTTATACGGAGAGGCGCGGACGGCCGGCCGGAATCTCGCGCGGCGCCTCCGCTCCCTGGCTCGAGAAACCTCCACGCACAGGCCGGTGGTCGTGGTTGCCGGGGGCGAGACGACCGTCACCGTCACGGGCGGCGGGAGAGGGGGGAGAAATCAGGAAGTGGCACTGGGAGCAGCCATGGAGCTGGATGGCGCGGGGGACATCACCTTGCTTGCGGCTGGAACCGACGGCATCGACGGCCCCACCGACGCGGCAGGGGCGTCAGCCGACGGCAACACGGTCGGACGAGGACGTGCCCTCGGCCTGAGCGCGCAAGAATCTCTCGGAAAGAACGACGCCTACACGTACTTCGCGGCGCTGGGTGATCTGGTGAAGACCGGCCCCACCGGCACGAACGTGGCTGATGTGGCCCTCGGGCTCATCCATCCACCTTCGGCCCCTCCGATCGCAGCCGGCCCGAAGTGAACCATTGCGCCGTGAGCCGGGGCGGCCACACACGCGCGGATGGAATACCCTCGAGGCACGCCCCTACCTGTCGCTCGCCTTCTCCTCCGGTCCGGCCTCGGGCTCGGGGCGCCGGGCCCCCCGGACCCCTCCCCCCGGAATCCGCTGGGGGGTGTCCCTATTGTCCAGCCTCAGCCAGTTGAGCCACTCACGCTTCTGCACTTTGCCGTAGGTGTATACGGCGACTACACCGGCAAGCCCGAAGATGATCACCAGCAGAACGATCATAAGAGTCGTAGACACTGCTCCTCCCCTCGCGGTGGAGTGTCCTCGGCGACATTGTCTCAGATATCTATTGTCTCAGGTATCGGAGCCACGTGCCGACCTTCCTCCCGCAGAGGCGCACCTGAGCAGAGGTAGATCGAGCAGTGTGAGAAGCCCCGCCCCGCCCTTCCCGACAAGCGAGACCACGTTGGCCAAGACCGCAGCCGTCGCCTCATCGCCGCGAATCCCACCCTTGATCACCGCGGAGAAGCCCGGTTCGCCTTCGATGATGATCTCATCACGCGGATCGGCTGCCCCTGCGTAGATGCTGCACTCGAGGCGCACACGCTCATGTCCCTCCACAGACGCGACCGCCGACTGCACGACACCGATCACCCGGCCCACCCCCACCCCCGTTTTCATCGACTCGGGCGCCGTGGCCACACGCGGAAGGACGGACTCCTCCACCTCGAAGTCGCTCCACCCCAGCCCGTGAGCTATGAGAGCAGCCGACTCGACCAAGCCGACGTGCCCGTACCTCCCCTGCGCAACTCCGGCTGCGAAATCATCGACCGGGAGCCCACAACCCACCTTCTTCCTCAAGGAGGAGCGGCGGGAAAGGACGTCGACCACCCTCAGTCCGCGCACGCGGCGCACCCGGCCGCACGCCCCGGTGAGAAAGGCCGGCAGAGCGTCGAGCACGAAGCCGGGGTTCACGCCCGCTCCCACGATCGCCACCCCCTGCTCGAGCGCGTGTCGCTCCAGAGAAGCCGCCTCCTCCGGGTAGTGCAGCCACGGATAGAGAAGCTCCTCACAAGAGGACACCACATGGGCTCCGACACCGACGGCCTCGTCGATCTGGGCCCTGACTTGGGGCAGTCGCGACCCGGTAGTCACTACCACGACGTCCACGGCCCCACGCTCGATGACGTGGGCAAGACTCGGTACCACCTCCAGCGCAGGCGCCGTCGGAAGCGGCCGGCCCACCAGGGAGGGATCGTGATCCACCGCCGCCACCAAGGCCACAGAGGGACGCTCAGCGAGAATCGACGCCGTGAGAAGTCCGATCGGCCCCAAACCCAATTGCACAACGCGCAAGGGTTCCATGGCAGACACTGTTCCCCCAAAGGTGCTGCGGCCAACCTCCGCCCCGTCCGGGCGGCAATCGTTCCGCCCTCGCCCGGCAAAGTGCCCGCCGCCACTCACTCAGTTGCCAGACTGCGCTCCATGCGACGGACGAGGGCTGCGACCACGAAGGCCAGAAGAACACAGATGCCCAAGGCAATCAGAAGGTCCACCCACACCCCACCCAGTCCGGCACCGTTGATGGCCACCTCGAATACCGGCTCAATGATCCAGTAAGTGGGAAAGATCTTGGGAATCCACTGCGGCCACTCCGGGAACAGGTAGAACACGACAGGAGCGATGAGAAAGACGTTCAAGCCCTTGATGAGCCCGAACAACGCTTTCATATCCTTGGCGGCCGCCCCGTAGATCAGACCCACCTCCACGCACATCAGCGCGGCCACCAGGAGCGAGACGATGAGAGCCACCGGTTGGGAGCCTAGCGCCCTGTTCAACACCAACGTCACCACCGCCACCAGCATCGCCAAGAGCAGGCCGAAGGCTGCCTTCGCGCTCAACACGTCGGCCAGACGGAGAGGTGTCACAAGAACCGCAGACAGGGTTCTTCTCTCCTTCTCCTCCACTATGCTCACTCCGGTGACGAACACGCCGGCGATGAGCAGCGAGAACATGACCAGGAAGGGCACGAAGCGGCTCGACATGGGGAGCGACTGCATGTCGCCCAGCGGGGTCACCTCCACGAGCACCGGTGGGGTGCCCCCTTCCACCTGTCTCACGAGGTCGATGGTCGTGGCAGAGAGAATGATGCGATCAGAGGCGAGGCTCTCGCCGGCGATGTAGAACTCGAGAAGCGGCCGCTCTCCCGAGCGCACGGCCTCGTCGAACCCGGCAGGAAGCACGAGGCCGGCATCCACTCCGTGAGTCCGCACCATCTCCTTGAGGTCGGCGGCGCGCTCCACCCGCACCACATCGATTCCTTCCATGCTCTCGTACGAAGCGGTAACCGCCGAGACGCCCAAATCGACTATTCCCACGCGGGGCTGCGGAGTGAAGAGCCCTCCGAACACCAACTGCACCAACACGGTGAGCACCACCGGGAAGATGAGAGCATAGAGGAAGATGGGGGAACGAGGTCCCAGTTCCAGATCCTTACGCAGTACTTGAAATGCTCGCCTCGGGTTCACAGTGCTTCCACCTTCCTCTTCAAGACCACCACTCCCACAGCGAACAGAACCACACACCAGCCGAGCGACATGAGCAGGTAGGGCGCGGCCTCGCTCCATCCGCCACCCGTCGGGCCGGCGGCAGAAATCGCCTGGACGAGTCCATGGCTGGGAATCAGCCGGACCCAGAAGGAGGCCACCCCCGGATAAAGCGCCGCGAACGCAGGGATGGCCAACGGAATCATGAACAGCATGCCGTAGAAGAGCGTGCCCAGGAAATCGCGCCCCGCAGAGCCGGAGATCATCCCCACCCCGGTCATCATGACGGCGCCGAGCAACACGGCGAGCACGAGGGCCAAGGGACTGCCGACGAAAGCCCGCACAGCGAGAAGAAGTACTATGGCCTGACTGAAGGCGAGAAGAGTACCGAATACTCCCTTGGCCACGAGCAGCTCGCGCACGCGAGCCGGGGTGACAAGGATGGCGGTGACCGTCCGCTCTTGGATCTCCGTGCTGATAAGCGAGGCCAGAGCGAACGACTCCACCAAGAGGACGAAGAACGCGAACAGCGGCTTCATCTTCTCGCGCAGGGGTACCTGATCGCCGGCTCTGTCCTCTCCCAGTACAACTGTGTCCTGCGCGGGCTGCGTCACGGGCAGGTCATGCCCGGCCAGAGTATAGGCAATCTCCCGGATGAAACTCTGCATGGCCGCTCGTGTCTCTTCAGGTACGGCTCCATCCACATACAGCGTGACCGAACTCTCCCGGCCCGCCGAGATGTCGACCAGGAACGACTCGGGGAATGACATCCCCAACGACACCCGCTCGGTGCCGCTCTGTCCCGAGACGGCAGCCTGCAGGTCCTCGGAGGTCGCAAACTCAACGAAACGAATGCCGGTTCCCTCCTCGGCTTCAACCGCCGAAAGCAACTCCTCCATACCCGTCTGCCGGATGCCGACCACCAGCGTTTCATCGACGGTGGCGGGCAGCACCCAGAAGATCGCCACGAACACGATCAGGCTGAGTACGGAGAGCATGACGTAGAGCCGGTCGCGCGTGTATTCGATGATGTCCTTGCGGACGATCGCCGCCACTATGGAGAGCCCGCCCATCACTCGAGCCCCCTGCCCGTCAATCTGATGAAGATACTCTCCAGGGTGGCCTCCTCGGTGTGGATGGTCATGATTCCGGCCGCGGCCACCGCTTCCTTCAAGCGATCGCCCACATCGGGCCCATCAAGGGGAACGACATCCTCGCGTACCCCACCGTCGACGCGGCTCCTCACCTTCACCGCCCGCATGCCGTACTGCAGCTTGAGGTTCTCGGGGGTATCAAGGGCGACGATTTCACCGTCGTTGATGAAGGCCACCCTGTCGGAGAGCGCGTCGGCCTCCATCATGTCGTGGGTGGTGAGCAGTACTGCGGCTCCGCGGGCAGCCTCTTCCTTGATGATCGAACGAATGGACGACGACGACACCGGATCGAGCCCATCGGTGGGCTCATCCAGAAACAGGACCTCAGGGTCATTCACCAGACTCCGCGCCACCATGAGCCGCTGCTTCATGCCCTTGGACAGGTTCTTCACCCGGTCGGCGGCCCGGTCTGCCAGACCCACCCGGCCCAAGAGGGCATCCGGATCAAAGCCCTTGATGCCGAAGAGGCGGGAGAAGAAGAGCAGGTTCTCCCGCGCCGACATGTTCAGGTACAGGTTCTTCTCCTCGAAACACACTCCGATACGCGCCTGCACCTCGACGTCGTCCTTGCGGATATCACGCCCCATGATGAGAGCCCGCCCCGTCTTCGGCCTCAGTTGGCCGGTGAGCATCTTGATCGTGGTGGACTTGCCGGCTCCATTCGGACCCAGGAAGCCCAGCACCTCACCCCGAGCCACCTCGAAGTCTATGTGGTTGACCGCGAGAAGGTCGCCGTACGCGTAGCTCAGATCCTCCACCTTGATGGCCGGACCGTTCCCTTCGGCCTGATCGATCATGCCTGCCTGCCTTTCTCCAGGCCCGACATACCCGTACCGCACGTATCCGAGAACAACTGCCTCATGCGCTCGTAGTCGTAGAGCCGCAGGAAGCCGTCGGCCACCCCCAGGATCCTGCCCATCGCCTGCTCCACCATCCGGAAGAAGCCTATGAGTTCTTCCACCTTCTCCGGACACTCCGGTAGTTCGGCGAAGGTGTCCAGAGCACGTGTGCCCACACCGATGCCGAGCGACAGGCAGACCAACACTTCCGCCGTCGCCTGGGCATCGTCCACTGTGAAGACCCCTTCCCGCATGCCTTCTGCCACCACCTCTGCGATAAGCTCCTTGGAACGCCGTCCCGACTCCTGGGCGATCCGGCTGATATGGAGGGCTCCTTGGGGCCCGCGGAGATTCTGCGCCACGGCGGCCGTGAATCCCCGCATCCGCAGCTTCATCTCCGAGCCGGCCGTGAAGAGCCTGCGCATCTTCTCGACCGCGCCACCCTCCTCGGTCGCAAGCTGCGCGCGCAGCTCCAGGACGGCCCGCTCGGATACAAAATCCACCAGCTCGTCGAGCAGGTCTTCCTTCGAATCGAAGTAGTGGTAGAAGGTGCCCTTGGCTATGCCTACGGCATCCGTGACGGCCTGCACCGTCGTGCTCTCGTAGCCTCGCGAATTGAACAGCTCAAGCGCGGTCAGAAGAAGCTCCTGCCGGCGCTCATCGGCATCCTTCACCACTCTCGCCACCATCACCGTCCTACCTCCAGAAGAACTGTGCCTCATCCATCAGCGACGGTCGGGTACCGACCGACCGTCGGTCATATATTACCATACGTCCGCCTCGCCCCCATTGCAAGCAGTAACCATACGGAACGCAATGCCCGCCCGACCGGCAGGCAAAGTGATCCCCGATGCCGCTCTTGCGGACGCTCGGGCGGGCGAGGAGAACCGGCCCGATCAGCTCCGGCGGCGGGCCAGAAGCGAGCCCACCCCGCCGCCCGCTGCAGCCACCACGACCATCGTGCCGAGGCCCGTGAACTGCTCTGGGGAATAGGACTCGCCGGAGGATCCCCAGGCAAACCCGACCACCAGAGAAATCACGGCAAGGATGAGCCCGTACACGCCACCGAAGAGACTCCCCCGGAGAAAACCCCCCGTCACCTGGGCCACGAACACCGCCGCGCAGGCCGCGAGAAACACGGCCGCGAACAGAGCGGCAAACACCGCCCACACCGAACCGGCCAATACCGCTTCAGCCAGCCACAGACCGCCGGCACCCAGGGCCACGTAGAGTACGATGCCCACGAACAGTCCCACCAAGGGCCTGCGTCCAACCCACTCCTCAAATGCGCCCGCACCCAAGCCTTCGTCAGCGTGGAACGCCGGGGGAACGGGGAGGGGCCGCCCCAGCAGGCCGAGCGCTTCGTCGTAGGTGATGCGCACAGCCCCCTCCAGTCGGTCGCGAGGTATACGCCCGGCAACTCTCAGATCCTCTTCCGGCCGTGCCGGCCGGGCGAACGCCCACCAGCCCTCACCCTGCACAAGAACAGCCTGTTCCCCCTCGCCCGTCATGCCCCGGTAACAGACAAGTGCCACGGGAGCCTAATCCTCCCCCACCAGGCCGCCCACGCGCTCAGTCCAGGGGCCGGTCGCGATGAGTGAAAGAACGAGCGCCGGGACCTGCATACGAAGCCACGACGTGCCCGTCGCCCACGACCTGATACTTGTAGGTCACCAGACCCTCGAGACCCACAGGGCCCCGCGGGGGCATCTTCTGGGTGCTGATGCCTACTTCCGCGCCGAAGCCGTAACGGAAGCCGTCGGCAAAACGGGTGGAGCAGTTCACGTACACCCCGGCTCCGTCGACTCCGCTCAAGAAGGCGCGGGCGGCGGTTTCGTCATCGGTCACTATGGCGTCGGTATGGCGCGAGCCGTAGGTGTTGATGTGCTCAACCGCCTCTTCCAATGAATCGACCACTCGCACCGCGAGCACCAGGTCGAGATACTCCGTGGACCAGTCGGCGTCGCTGGCGGAATCCATCTCCACCACCACCCGACTGCGTTCATCGCCCCGGAGTTCAACCCCCTGCTCCCGAAGCGCAGCCGCTACTCGGGGCAGGAACTCTTCCACAACCGCCGCATGCACGAGCAGGGTCTCCGCCGCGTTGCAGGCCGCAGGATACTGCACCTTGGAGTCGACCGTCACGCGAAGGGCCTTGTGCACTGAAGCCTTCTCATCCACGTACACGTGGCAGATGCCGTCGGCGTGGCCGAGCACCGGTATACGGGTGTTCTCCTGTACATATCTCACGAAGGAGTTCGAGCCCCGGGGAATGATGAGGTCGACATAGCGATCGAGCTCCAACAGCTTCCCTATCTCCTCGCGCGTGGTGAGGAGCTGCACTGCCTCGGCCTCGACAGGGGAGGAGTGAAGCCCCTCCCGTAGCGCCGCCACGATTGCCCGGCAGGAACGAAGCGACTCCCGCCCGCCTTTCAGGATGACGCCGTTACCCGACTTGACCGCGAGCGACGCGATCTGGATGACCGCGTCGGGCCGTGATTCGAAGATCACCCCCAAGACACCCACCGGACAGGTGACGCGCTTCAACAGCAGACCTTCGTCCAGCTCCCGGTGTATCTGCACCCGGCCCACCGGATCCGGCAGCCCACCCACGCTCCTCACACCTTCGATCTCCGCCCGGAGCTTTGTCTCATCCAGCTTGAGGCGGGCATACAGGGGGGAGGATATGCCCTCCTCCCGCGCCGCCTCCAGATCCAGAGCATTGGCCGCCAGTATGTCGTCTGCGTGTTCCTCCAGTGCCGAGGCCATGGCTGCGATTGCCTGCGTACGTTCCGTCGCACCGAGCCCTGCCGAGTGACGCGCAGCAGCCCGGGTCGCCTTCGCCATCTCTTCCAAGGAAACTGATATAGGTTCCATATCAACCCAAGAGTAGTATGTTGGGGGTTACACATACGAGTCTATCAGGATGACGAAGAAGCGGGTGACAAGAGACTCAAGCGACACGTGTGGGCAGATTAAGGCCTCGACGGAAGCCCGTGCCCCGACGCCACCCCCCGGCGTCGACGTGAGGAGAGCGACCCCGGCCGATGCCGAGTGCCTCGCCACCTGCCGAACCCGTATGTTCCTCGATATGGGCGTGCCCGAGGAAGCCACCGAGGCGGTACACCAGGCCTTCGTCGCCTACCTGAAGCAGGCAATCGGCTCCTGTGAGTACCTCGGCTGGGTGGGGTTCCTGGAGGGCCGCCTCGCCGGGGGCCTGGGTGCGCTCATCCAACAGGGTCCCCCGTTCTCACACAACATGGATGGTCGGTCGGCGCGGCTCATGAGCATGTACGTACTGCCGGAGTGCCGGCGGCAGGGAATGGCGACTGCGCTCATGGAGGCCGCTCTCCGCGACCTGTACCGTGCCGGCATACGAGCCTTCTCGCTGGTGGCGAGCAACCAGGGCCGCCCGCTCTACCTACGCCTCGGTTTCGAGGACTCCCCCGAGATGAAGCTCTGGCTGCCCGACTGACATCCTGTACCACCACCGACGGGCGCGGCCTGGGCTGCAGTCCCTGCGCCCGCCGCCACATATAGGGCCGGCACCACTACCAGGCGCATCACGCCCCCGGCATGCCGGCAGCACCCGCAGCTCCCGCTTCACGCCCCGATGGCGCGCCCTATGAAGTAGCTCGCGGTACCAACTACCGCCGTCAAGACCATGCCCCACACGATGTCAACAACGACCACCCTGAAAGGCCAGTCCTTGAGGGTCGCGAAGTTGGTGAGATCGTAGGTGGCATAGGCGATGAGCCCCAAGAAGGCACCCTTCCACACCGCATCGGTCCAGGATTCGGCGCGAATGGCGGGAACCGAGACGAAGACCATTATCCCCAGGATGTATAGGAGGTAAAAGACGATGGCCGGCGGCCAGTTGACCGGGTCGGCCATGAGGGGGCCCAGAGTCCGCCGGTAGAAGTCCTTGGCGATCGCGGCAAGCCACACGATGTCCACACCGAAGAAGACGGCCGTGGTGGCCACGTACAGCAGAATCAGTCTACCCATCCTACCCACCCCTCCCCATGGGATTCACGACACGTGGCCACTCCGCCGACTGCCGGCACCAGAACACGAGGCCACTCCGCGTCTCTACCCACAAGAGCACGTGCTCTACCCCTCCGGACCGGCTTCCTTGAGAAGAACCCTGTGCGCCTCTTCCAGATCTTTCGGGCTGTCGATGTCCAGTACTTCGGTCCTCTCGGCCCCCACTCGCTCGAGCCGGCCGTCGTAGCGCGCGAGTACCCGGCGTGCCCCTTGGTCCCCTTCCAGGCCGTCAAAGAGGGGCAAGAGCGCCCGGTTGATGAGAGCCGGTGGTCCCCAGGTACCGCCTTCCGGCTCCAGTACTGCCCCCGCGCAACGCGGATGCCGCTCCAACCGGGAAAGGAGACGGCCGAGGGTCTCCGTCCGAACCAGGGGCTGATCACCCATGAGTACCAGAAGATCCTTCGAGGCTGCACACTCGCCGGCCAGCTTGAGAGACCGGCTCACGCCTTCTTCCGGCCGCTCATTCACCACGCACCGCCACTCGGTACCCTGCGAGCCGGAGCCCAGTTCCGCCGCGAGCATCTCTCTCATTCTCTGCGCATGGTGGCCGCACACCACCACCACCGGTCCGAAGCGAGGCAAGCCGGCACCCCTCCCCACGGTGCGGCCGAGCACGCTCCTGCCGGCCAGGGCGGCACACAGCTTGTGTTCGGGCATCCGGGAGGACAAACCGGCGGCAAGGACCACCACCACGGGCCTCCGTTCCATGCGCCGCAGCGCTTCCACGATGGGCCCTCGCTCGGCACGGAGCGACCCGATCCACACGTCAATCGGAGCCAGGCGGGCCACGTCCACCAAAGCAGGAGCCGGAGGAGCGGTGTCCGCCTTGTTCAGGTAGAGAAGCAGGCGGGCGTGGCGCGGCACGCACTCTGCGTAGCCGAGGACGAGGGCTTCCGGCAACCGCTCCGGAGGTACCCGCTCCCCGAGCCCGAGGCCGAGCAGACCGGCAAGTATCTCCGGGCGATGTACGCGAGATTCCTCCAAAGGCACGAACTGGGCATCAAGACCGCACACCGCCACCACCAGGGTGGAGCAGGAGGGAACCACCGGTTCGTGCGCAGCCGGGGCCTTGAGCGGCAGCCTGTTCGCACCATCGGCCTCGATCAGCACACCTTCCACACCGGGAGCATCTCGCAAGGAGGAAATCCACTCAGGGGGCAGGCCGTCCACCTTGCCGTTGGGGAGCACCCGGGTGCCCACCACGGGACTGACCCCGGATGAACCACGCAGCACACGCTCCAATTTCTCTTTCAGCCCGGGAAGGGAGTCCGCCACGACGAGGGGACGGCCGCCCGCCTCCGGTGCCCATATCTTGGTGGTCGTGGTGAGGACCGCCGTTCTGCCTTCAGCTTCGTACTCGCAGGCGAGCGCCTCCAAGAGTGAACTCTTGCCGCCCGCGCCGACAACGCTCACGACCTCCGACGGACCGATCTCCCACAGATCGAGCAGAGCCACACAATCTCCTCACGCCGTGCCTCGCGGACCTCCCGCACGAGCCGGACTACGTGAAATAGCGGGGCAACAGGTAGGGCACCTGGCGGATGATCTGCATCAAGAAGCGAAGGTTGATCCTCACGGCGCTGCCCCTTTCTATCCCTCGTATCGCTCGATAAGGTCGGCCACCACCGCACCCGAGAGAATGGTGGACGGCACACCCCCACCCGCACCGGTCGATGCTCCTACCAGATAGAGCCCTTCGAAAGCCTTCGACTTCGAGGAGGGCCGGAACACCGTCAAGTTGGTGGCATCCTGGCGCAGAGCATAGATGGCGCCCCCCGGTGACATCAGCCGGCGCTCGAAGTCAACCGGCGAAGAGAACTCTGCGACTTCGACGTGCTCCTTCAGCCCCGGGATGAAACGCTTCGAGTAGTGGGCGAGAATCTTCTCGGTGAGATACGGCTTCATGTGGTCCCAGCCTGCGCCGCGCAGTTTGTATGGGCCGGGGGCCAGGGTGAGACAGATGACATGGTGGCCAGGAGGAGCAAGGCTCGTATCGGTGCTCGAAGTCCAGCTGATAATGCCGAACTGCTCGGTCGGGAAGTCGCCACGCCCGTACACCTCCGCCCAGTAGTGGTTCAGGTCTTCCATGGGCAGAGTGCAGAGGGTGTGGTGGGCCTGCAGGGGCGGCTCGTAGTCCACGCCCAGATACAACATGGGAGTGGCCATCGACACGTCGTAGCTCTTGATGCCGCGCCGAGCCAGCCAGGGTAGATGCTCCTCACCGATGAGATCGAGATAGAGGGTCTTGGCGTTGATGTCGGATACCACCAGGTCGCCCGTGATCTCCGTGCCGTCGGTGAGCACCACCCCGCGGGCGCGTCCTTCGTCTACCAGTACCCGGTCCACACATGTGCCGAGACGTACCTCCAGGCCATACCCCTGCCCCAGTCTCTGCAAAGCTTCCGGGATCTGGATCATGCCCCCCTTGGGATAGAAGATGCCTCGTCGCTCCAAAGCCGGGAGAAGCGCCATATGGCCGGGACACAGTTCCGGGGGGAGGCCGGCATAGAAGGACTGAAAGCCGTGCGCCTCTTTCACGTGTTCGCTCTTGAGGTACTTCTCGAACACCGACTGGTAGCTCTTCATGAACAAGGGCAGAAAGCGCGCGAGGGCCGGAGCGCGTCGCACGAGCTCCAGAAGATCGGCCAGGGAGTTGGTGGGACTGCCGAAGAAGTTGGCGGCGAAGGCTGTGTCCAGAAACTCGTCCATGTAGCGGTAGTAGGCCGCCCAGCCCCCCGCGTCGTCCGGTGCCACCTCACGAACCGTCTCGATGGTGTCCTCGGGAGAGAGGGGCAACGTCATCTTCGTGCCGTCCTTCATGATGACGTCATACACCGGATCGACGGCCACCAGCTCAACCTCATCGTAGAGCGAACTTCCCAAACGGCGGAAGGCCTCATCGATGCTGGGAGCCGCCTCGACGATCGAAGCTCCCAGATCGAAGCGGTATCCGTCCTTGACGAAGGTGGAGCAACACCCCCCGATGAGGTCGCTCTGCTCGACAAGAAGGGTGCTTCGCCCCTGCTGAGCGAGCAGCGCCCCCGCACTTACTCCCCCCAGGCCCCCACCCACCACGATCGCATCGTAGTCCGCCACGAGATCACCTCCCTATCGCTTCTCTCCAGCCTACCGCAGTCCTCTCGGAAACGGAAACAGGAGCGCGCAGAGAGGACTCGCGCCTCGTGTGCGGAACTCTGGACCGCATGCAGAAGCCGGTCAACGCTCACTGGAGGCCGGTCTCCGCCGGTGCGTGAACCGGCCGCGCAGCTATCGGGCGGGTACGCCGTCCTTGTAGTCGAAGGAGTCGACGATCTCGTTGTGCTCACCGAGCATGATGACTTTGGCGCCTTCGAAGCGGTCGCCGTAGCCGTACACGATGAGGAGGCACTCGTCACCTTCGCAGCCCAAGCGGGCACTGCCGCCATTCAGACAGAACTCACCTTTGCCCGCCGGGATGACGTAGGTCTGCCAGCGGTCACCAGTGTGCAGATTGACGACGTCCACCGCTTCGAAGTGATCGATGCCGACCTTGGCGAGAAGCTCGTCATCGACCCCCACGGAGCCATGGTAGCGAAGGGACGACTGCGTGACACGAATGCCGTGAATCTTTGCGCGGATGTAACGCCTCATGATGTTCTGACGGGTCTCCTCTTGGATCTTGGCCTTTGCCGCCTGGCCTGCCGGTGCAACCGGTCAAACCGGGGAAGGCCTGCTCGCACGCCGCGTGCCGAGGTGTCGCGCGCACTTCCACAGGAGGTGCGAGTGCATATTACATCATGCACCCACCATATTGGCAACAACTCGACAACAGCCGCGGGGGTCTGGGGAAAGTGGACCGAGCCACACCCCCTTCAGGGCCCCCACTCGCCGCAAACCTCCTGTTCGTGTTCCCTTCACGCGCCTGCTCCTTCTGCAAAACGGTCTGAAGCTATAGAATCCATGCAGCACGCAGCCTTCAGGGGGTCCAAGTGCGGGTAGGCAGAGCAAACGCACCGGTAGCGAGTAGCATCCGGTGGTTCATATTCGCCATCGTGCTCTGGCATGCAGCGAGAGCACTCCGAGGCGTGGGCGGTCCGCTTCTCGGCAGCTGGCCCCTCAGCTTCTTTGAACTCTCGCTGCTCACCATCATTCCCGCGCTGTTCGCCTTCTCCCTCATCCGCGTCTTTCTCGCCCTGGTGCAGGCGGGTTATGGCTCGCTCAACACGTATACGCTCACGGCCAGCCCCTGGGCCTGGGGTTTCTGGATCGCCCTCGCCCTCATACTGGTCGCCTTCGGCATCCACGGTGCCGGTACCATCCTCGAGAGACTACTTCCAGAGGTGGTGCGAAACGGAGAGTTTGCCGCCCAGTTGGTCTTCATCGGAGATACTCTGGGCTACTTCCTTCTCGGTCTGGGGATCGTGCTTGCCACACTTGTGCTCATCGCCAGCAGCCCGGGGGGCTCCTACGCGGTGTTCGGCCTGGAAAGAGCTTTTCTCTTCACCGCCTCACTCCTCACCTACGGCTACGGGGTGCTCTATATGGGACTCGCCGCCGGCTTCTACGTCCCTTCCATCCTGGCGGCGGCCATTGTGTCCGGCATCGCCCTCTGGCTGCTCACACCGTACGATGTCCTCCGCGACCCTCTCGGCCTTCTGGTTGTTCCCGGTACGGCGCTGGGGGCCCTCACGCTCATGGTCTGGGGCCTCATCATCGGCGGCCCTCCGTCCTGGCCTTTCTGAGTCACATGGACGGGGGGCGGCTCCGCAGCCGGGTGGTGCACCGCGGGGGGGCGCACCGCGACTGGACGATGCACCGCGGGGGGGCGCACCGCCTTTGCTATAATCCGCCTGCAAGATCGGTCCGGTCGCGGCCGGGCAGTGACAACGGCGGGGGGCGGGGAACCGCCCGGCCACGCCGGTCCTCTAAACGGGGAGAGGTGTCCGAGTTGGCTTAAGGAGCACGACTGGAAATCGTGTAGGCGGTGAAAACCGTCTCGCGGGTTCGAATCCCGCCCTCTCCGCCATTCCACCCGCTTACGCTTCATGAGGCCGCCCGGAGGTCGTCACGATGAGATCATGCCAGGTACACCCACGCCCGTGCGTGGAGAGTCCTTCCCGTTCCCGCGTCTTCTTTGCTTCAGACCGGGCCCGGTTGTCCGCGCTCCTGGTTCTCGCCCTCGTGGCCCCCCTCCTCGCCGCCGCTCTTCTCGCAGCCGGCTGTGGAGGTGACATGCCCGCTTCTCCGGCCACCACGGCAGCCGGAGACCAAAGTACGCCCTCCACGGTCTTGCCGAACACCACCACTTCAATGCCTTCGAGCCCTCTCGACGACGAGTCCCGCGCGTACATGGCGGATATCAAGGAGACCCTCGTCGCCTCGAACGCCATCGCCGCCGAACTCGAAGCGAGCCAAGCCTCCGAAGACGACCCCCGAGTGGCGATAATCTACGGGCTGCGGGCGCGCGGCCAAGCCATCAATGCGCTGAAGGCCATGCACGAGAGCCAAACCCCTCTGGCCGATGACAGCTACGCCGAAATGCTGAAACTGCTCAATCGGGCACGGCTGGTGGAGGAGGGTGAGGAGGCGGCCGTTCTGGCACAAGCCCGGTCCCTGCTCGAAGGTGTCGCCCCTCCCTCAGTGGGCGACACTGAGACTCCTGAGGTGTTGCGCGAGGTGGCCGGCATTCTCGCCGCACTCATCCCCTGAGCGCCGGCGAACCCGTGGAGCCGCATCGTGGCTCCATATGATGTTCCCACCTGTATGGCTGCTATACTGCCTATCGATCGTGCTAGGTGGGGAGGTAGCGGTGCCCTGTACCCGCAATCCGCTAGAGCGGGGCTGAATTCCCACCCGAGGACCAGGTCTGTGGGGTCAAGCCGCCGGCAAGTGGCGTTGAGGGCCGGGTCCCGCGCAATGGAACTCTGCGAACCGGGTCAGGACCGGGAGGTAGCAGCCCTAAGTAGACCCTTCCATGTGCCGCGGGGTAGCCCGGAAGGAGCAAACTACCGGTGGGCGCTCGGAGGTCTGTGTTCGACGGTGGGTGCACGGTCACTGTTTCCCGCCGGCCGGTGACGAAAGCATTTCGGGGGGAGAACCCTAGGGCCAGGAGCCGTTCCCTTAAGGTGTCAGCTTCGCTCTACCGCAAGTATCGCCCGGTGCGATTCGAAGACGTGGTCGGTCAAGACCACGTCACCCGCACGCTGGTCAACGCCATACGGACCAACCGGGTGAGTCATGCCTATCTGTTCGCCGGGCCCCGCGGCACCGGCAAGACGTCCACGGCCAAGATCCTGGCCATGGCTCTCAATTGTGAGGCCGGTCAAGGCCGCGCCACCATGCAGCCCGACGGCACGTGCGACCGTTGCCGTGCCATCAGACATGGCTCCTCCATGGATGTGCTCGAGATAGACGCCGCCTCCAACCGCGGGATCGACGAGATCAGGGAGATACGCGACAAGGTTCACTTCGCCCCCGTCGAAGGGCGCATGAAGGTCTACATCGTCGACGAGGTACACATGCTCACGCCCGAGGCCTTCAACGCCCTGCTCAAGATGTTGGAGGAGCCACCCGAGCACGCGGTCTTCGTGCTGGCCACGACAGAGGCGCACAAGGTACTGCCCACAATCCTTTCCCGCTGCCAACGTTTCGATTTCCGCCGCCCCTCGCTGTCCGACATCGTCGGGGTTCTCACCCGTATCGCCCAAGCGGAGGGTATCAGCGTCACCGACAACACCCTGTCCGTGATCGCCCGGGCGGCTTCAGGCAGCTTCCGTGATGCCATCGGCACCTTGGATCAGCTCTCGGCCTACTGCGAGTCCACCATCACTATGCAGGACGCCCTTGCCCTCCTCGGCGTGGCTCAACACGACCTGCTGTTCGAGATCGTCGACATCACGCTCGAACGCGACACCAAGGCGGCCCTGCTCTTCGTGGAGCGCCTCTCCCAGACCGGCACCGATTACAACCAGTTCATCAAGGATCTCTTGGCCCACCTTCGCGATCTCTACATCCTTCAGCACACCGAGGAGCCCCCGGCAACCATCGGTGTGAGCGAGGAGCACCTGGACGGCCTTCGCAGCCAGGCCAATCGTGCCCATACGAGCGAACTTGTCACCTTCATCGACCACCTGGGCGAAGCACAGCAGGCCATCCGCGGAGGCGCCGACCCCCGCTTGGAGATAGAACTGCTGCTCATCAAGCTCACCCAACCGGTCGCCGACATGTCGCTCCGCGCCATCCTCTCCCGTCTCGACCGGCTGGAGCAAGGCGTCGCCCGCCCGAGGAGCCGGCCTCCGGCCGGCCCCAACCACACGTCGCCGGCGGATAAGCCTCCCGGTAGTGAGCCCGGCGGCGACAGGAACGCAGTACCGGAAGCCGAGAGCACGACCGATCCTTCCCTCACACCGCAAAGGGCGCACACGATCTCCCCAAGTGATGGTTCACAGGAGGAAGCAGCCTCGCGCGTTCACAGCTCCCCTCGGGTGGAGCCCGACATCGACCACCTCAAGCGGGCCTGGCCGCATATCCTCAACCGCCTGAAGAACGAACGTCCCAACCTGCACGCCGTGCTGGCCGACGGCAGGCCGGAGACACTCGAAGGCGACACCTTGGTGATCCGATTTCCCGCGGGGGCCGACTTTCAAGTCGCCCGCATCTCAGGCGCGGGTAACAATGCCCTCTTGGTCGATGAGTTCACCGAGATCACCGGGCGGAGACTGCACATCACCGCCCGCGTGGCGGGTGACGATGCCCCCGCGGACACCGAAGAGGCTGAGAGTGAGCGCATCCTCACCGGCAGCGAGTTGCTCGAGCATCTTCGCAGAGAGTTCGGCGCCAAGATCGTGGAGCGACGGCCGGCAGAGGACAGGGACCACTGACACACGAGGAGGACCCGTGAATCCGAACTACCAGAAGATGATGAAGCAGGTGCAGAAGATGCAGGCGGACATGGCCAAGGCTCAAGAGGAGTTGGCCACCGAGGTCGTCGAGGCCTCGGCCGGCGGGGGCATGGTGAAAGCAGCAGTCACGGGTGCCCTCGAGGTGAAATCCATCACCATAGACCCGGCCGCCGTCGATCCGGACGACGTGGACATGCTCCAAGACATGATCCTTGCCGCCGTGAATGAAGCGCTGCGCATGGCCCAGGATCTTGCCTCGCAGCGCATGAGCGGCCTCACCTCCGGTCTGAACCTCAACATACCCGGCCTCCCGAACCTCGGCCTCTGACCTCGACCGGCCCGGTGTGAGCGTCGCCCTCTACAGCCCGGTGGTTCAACGGCTCATCGACGAGCTCGCCAAACTGCCCGGCATAGGCCCGAAGACCGCCCAACGCCTCACCTTTCACCTCCTGCGTCTGCCCAAGAAAGAGGCGTTGCCTCTGGCGGAGGCCCTGGTCGAGATGAAAGAGGTCATCGGCTTCTGCAGCACATGCTTCAACTTGACCGATCAGGACCAGTGCGCGGTGTGCCGAGATCCCCGCCGTGACACCTCCCTTCTCTGTGTGGTGGAAGAGGCGAGCGACATCATCTCCGTTGAGCGCACCCATGAGTACCGTGGTCTCTACCATGTGCTCGGAGGCGCACTCTCTCCCATCGACGGGGTGGGGCCGGAGCATCTGCATCTGGCTGAACTCTTCGCGCGGGTGCGGGAGGGCAGCATCAAGGAGATCATCGTGGCCGCGAACCCCAACCTCCAGGGCGAGGCCACTGCACTCTTCATCGCCGAGGAACTGAGAGACATGGTGGCATCCGGTGCGCTCAGGATCACGCGCCCGGCAGCCGGGCTGCCCGTGGGTGGTGACCTGGAATACGCCGATGAAGTCACCTTGGGCCGGGCCCTGAGGGGCAGGTGCGACCTGTAGCAGCACGCCCGGCGATCCCTCCGCACGGAGCCCAGTAGGAGAGGACCCTGTGTTACCATGTGTGGATATTCGGTCGGGCATGGGCGGCTCCCGGCAACACGATTCGCTGTGGCTGGTACCCCACGATCATGCGGCTCGGATCCTCTGGGGAAGCCAGAGCCGTGTTCCGTCACCGTCCCCGCTCATTACGTTCCATGCTGCGAGCCGTGAGGGAGGCGGTAGCGCCGTGGATGAGACGACGGCTTCCTCCTCTCAAGGGTACAGGCGATCCCTTCACAAGGAGAGTTTGAGCTTTGGGCGCGAGTCTGACAGAAATCCGCTGGCACGGCCGGGGCGGACAGGGTGCCGTCACGGCGGCCAAGATGGTGGCGGAGATTGCCGCCGACCGGGGTAAGTGCTTCCAAGCCTTCCCTGAGTACGGTCCGGAACGCTCTGGGGCCCCCATCGTGGCCTTCACCCGACTAAGCAACAATCCTATCCAATGCTACTCGGCCATCGAGCACCCCAACGTCGTGCTCGTCTTGGACGAAACCCTCCTCGGCGTCGTCGACGTCACCGATGGCGCCCCCGATGACGCCATCATCATCGTCAACACCGAGAAGAGCCCTGAGGAGCTTCAGAGGAGGTTCTCCTTCAGCGGCCGGTCGCTCATGACCGTTCCGGCCACGAAGATCGCCAAAGAGACCCTGGGCCGAGCCATCCCCAACACTCCAATGGTGAGCGCTCTCTCCAAAGTCACCGGCTACTTCTCGCTCGATGAGATCGAGGAACACCTGACCCACACGTTCGGCAAGAAGTTCCCCGAGAAAGTGGTCAAGGCCAACCTGGAGGCAGCCAAGCGCGGTTACGAGGAGGTCCAGGGATGAAGTGGCAGATCCAGGATATTCAGAAGTGGCCCCCCGAGAAGCATGAGATCGGCCACCATATCCCCGAAGCGGGCAACTCCTGCTACTACCGCACCGGCGGGTGGCGCAGCGAGCGTCCGCAGCGTGACGAAGAGAAGTGCACCCAGTGCCTGTTCTGTTACTTCTACTGCCCCGATAGTTCCGTCGTCGTCGAAGGGCAGAAGGTAGTAGCCTTCGACCTCGAACACTGCAAGGGCTGCGGCATCTGCGCTGCAGAGTGCCCCGCCGACGCCATCACGATGCACTTGGAGACCGACTTCCAGGACGATGGGGGTGAAGAATGAGCACCGCCCCGATTCTGGCCGTTACCGGCAATCAGGCCGTCGCCATGGCCATGAAGCAGATCAACCCCGACCTCGTGGCCGCCTACCCGATTACTCCGCAGACCGACGTGGTGCAGCAATTCAGCGAGTTCGTCGCCGACGGTCTCGTCAAGTCTGAATTCGTGACCGTGGAGTCCGAACACTCAGCCATGAGCGCATGCGTAGGCTCTGCCTCGGCCGGCGCTCGCACCATGACCGCCACCAGCTCCGCCGGCTTCGCCCTCATGTGGGAAATGCTCTACGTGGCAGCGTCCATGCGTTGTCCCATCGTCATGACCACGGTGAACCGGGCGCTCTCCGGCCCCATCAACATCCACTGCGACCACTCCGACACCATGGGCGGCCGCGATTCAGGCTGGATACAGATCTACAACGAAGATGCACAAGAGGCTTATGACGCCACAGTGATGAGCTTCCCCATCGCCGAGCATGCGAGCGTCCGCCTGCCGGTCATGAATATGTACGACGGGTTCATCATCTCCGGGGCCATCGGCCCCCTGCAGGCCCTCACCGACGAGGAAGTGCAGCAGTTCATCGGCGAGGCTCCTGTCTATCCCGGCCTGCTCGATCCCGACCATCCCATCACGGTGGGCCCCTTCGACGGCCTCCATGGCTACTACTACGAAGCCAAGGTGAGCCAACAGCGGGCCATGGATGCCAGCCTCGCCGTCATCCAAGAGACCTACGACCGCTACGCCGCTCTCACGGGTAGGCAGTATCAGCACCTCATGAAGTACAAGATGGATGACGCCGACATCGCCATCATCGTGGCCAACTCCGCGGCCGGTAACGCCCGCAACGTGGTCGATGCGCTTCGCGCCGAAGACATCAAGGCCGGGGTCATCAAGCTCCACACCTTCCGTCCGTTCCCTGCAGCCGAGTACGCCGAGGCTCTCGCCGGCTGCAAAGCCGTGGGTGTCATGGACAGAGCCGACTCTTTCGGCGCCATGGGTGGTCCCCTGTATCTCGAGATACTGGCCGCTCTTTACAAGCACGGCGTCCAGACAAAGGTGGGGAGCTTCATCTACGGCCTGGGCGGCCGTGAGGTCTTCCCCCACGACATCGAGCGCGCGTTCCGCATGCTGAAGGATGCCGCCGATGGAGCCGACCTGCCACAGTCCCGCGTCTACCTGAACATGAAGGGAGCTTGAGCCCATGGCCACCAAGCTTTCACCCAAGAAGTATGTCGAGCGCAAAGAACGCCTCGCGGGTGGGCATCGCCTCTGCGCCGGGTGCGGAGCGAGCATAGTCGTCCGCAACGTCCTCATGGGTGCCAAGGATTACCCCGTTGTGGTGGGAGCGGCCACCGGCTGCCTCGAGGTCTCGACGTCGCTCTACCCCTACACGTCCTGGAAGGATTCCTACATCCACACCGCCTTTGAGAACGTAGCCGCCACCGTGTCCGGAGCCGAGGCCGCCTTCCAAAGCCTCAAGGCACAGGGCAAGACCGACAAGCCCTACAAGTTCGTGGCCTTCGGCGGCGACGGCGGCACGTACGACATCGGCATTCAGTCCCTCTCCGGCGCACTCGAGCGTGGGCACGACTTCGTCTACGTCTGCTACGACAACGGCGCCTATATGAATACCGGTTTCCAGCGTTCCGGAGCCACCCCGCTGGGCGCGTGGACCACCACCACGCCCACGGGCAAGGTCAAGCCCGGCAAACAGCAGCAGCGCAAGAACCTCACGCAGATCGCCGCCGCCCACAACGTGCCCTACGTGGCCCAGGCCTCCATTCACAACTTCCGCGACCTGATCTCCAAGGCTGAGACCGCTTTCGAGACCGAAGGTCCAGCGGTGCTGGTGGTACTCTCCACCTGCCCGCGCGGCTGGCGGTCAGACCCCTCCCAGTCGGTGGAGATGGCCCGCATGATGGTCCAGTCGTGCTACTGGCCGCTCTATGAGGTCATCGACGGCGACTACGCCCTCAACTTCGATCCGAAGGACAAGAAGATCCCAGTTACCGACTGGATGAAGCTGCAGGGGCGCTTCAGCCACCTCTTCACCGAGGAGAACGAGCACATCGTCAACGAGCTTCAGGCCTATGTCGACCGGGAGTGGGACAAGTTGAAGAAGCTGGCCTCGCTGTCTGCAGAGCAGTAGCCCCCGGCTTCCTGCGTCCGCACAGACTGCGGGCGGTTCTTGGGGATGGGGACCCGGCCACGGGTCCCCATCCCCCTTCTCTTACCCCGGGTTCGCCACTACGACCCGATTCCTCCCACTGCGCTTCGCGGCATTCAGAGCCAACCTCGCCCTCTCGACCAGATCGTGTCCGCCGGCAGCTCCCCCAGCCGCATACGAAGCAACTCCGGCGCTCACGGTGAGATGTTCCACCGACCGGCGCTGAACCACGAACGTATGTGTCTCTACTGCGAGCCGTATACGCTCCGCCACACCCTCACCGATCTCCGCACCGGTCTCAGGCAGAAGTAGTGTGAATTCCCCGCCGACCGACCGGCCGAGCACATCCGATGACCGCGTCTGCTCACTCACCAGCTGCGCCACCTCCGCGATCACCTTGTCCCCGATGTGCGCTCCATACTCCTCGTTCATCCGTCCAAGTGCATCGATATCGAAGCAGATGCATGAAAGCGGCCTCGAGTACCGGACGGCTCGAGCCACCTCGCGGCGGAAGAGGGCGAGAAAGTGGTTCTGGGTGTACACACCGGTGAGGGCATCCCTGATCTCCGCCTCGCTGAGTTCCTCTGCATACATTGCCCGGGAGAAACCGAGAGAGAGAAGCGGGCGCAGGCGGATGAGAAGCTCGGGGCGGTCCACCTCAGGGCTGTCCGAGATCGCGTACAAGAGCCCGCGCACGGCGCCTCGATGCTCGAGAGAAAGGACGGCACAAGAACGGGCGGAGGGGAAATGCTGATCGTGGCTGAAGGGAAGACCGGTCTCAACGTATGCACCTCTCCGAATCGCCTCCTTCAGCGGCACAGGCAGCGCTGAACGGCGGTATCCCGGCGAGACTCCATCTCCGTCTTGCAGCCCGTGAACCACTTCCGGCTCCCCGCCACCCTCCGGGAGCAACAGCGCAAGCATCCTGTCGGCAGTCCACCCTTCGCGGATAATCCGCTCTGCTTCGAGCAAGTATCCTCGCAGATCGCTCACCTGCCCCAGACGCTCACCCGCCTGGCGAATGGCGGTGTCGTGGCTGTTTCGCTCCTCTATCCGGGAGGCGAGTTCGAGGATCTGTTCGTGTTCGGTCTCCCGCCCACGCTTCTCGGCGACAACCTCTTCCCTCACTTGAGTGAGAACCCTTCGAAGCCCGGAGAACGCTCCCACCTCCTCCTCCGTCCACACAGCGCCCCCTGCCAGCTCCTGCTGAAGTCGTTTCAGCGGGCGATCCAGGCGCGTCCTACTCACGTACCACTGAACGGGCAAGAGGACCAGGAGCTCCGTCAGCCACACCGTAACCCCCACGAGCGCCAGTTCCCGGCTGCTCAGCGGCAACCAGAGGGAGCCGAGCGCCACCAGCAGCATCGCGACCAGCAGGGCGGCCACCAACGTCATAGGCAACAGCGAGGCGGCAAAGAAGGTGGGCGACGCGGGGGAGAGCGTGGGCGACGCGGGGGAGAGCGTGGGCGACGCGGGGGAGCGGCCCGCCGGGTCGGATCGCGCCTCCATCTCCGACGATGTCCACACCCGGCTGGTCTTTGCGCCCTCTGTCGCCTGCCTGCTGTGCTTCACGTATTGAACCGTCTTTCTTTGCAAGTCTTCGTGGGTCCGGTAGAATTCATTGCTCTTCTTCTATGTATCGTCCTTCTCGGCAAGAGGTTGAATCCCCGTGGCTACGCCAGACGCAAGCCGGTTACCTGAGACCATCACTGCAGTCGACGCCGCAGGCAACCCTGTGGTAGTCATCGGACCGCAGGAAGACAAGCGGGAACGCACCAAAATCGTCGTCATGAAGTTCGGCGGCACTTCCGTGGCCGACGCAGACTGCATCAAGAGAGTAGCGCGCCGAATCGTCGACACTCATCGCTCGGGCCACCCGGTGGTCGCCGTCGTGTCCGCCCGAGGCGACACCACCGACGAACTCATCGAGCTCGCCCATGAGATCTCCCCCCGCCCCCTCGAGAGGGAGATGGACATGCTCCTCTCCACGGGAGAGCGTATCTCGGCGGCACTCGTGACCATGGCCATTCACGATCTCGGCTGCAAGGCCATCTCCTTCACGGGCTCCCAGGCCGGTATCGTGACCGATACCGCCCACACCAAGGCCAAGATCGTGGGCATCAAACCCAAGCGGGTACAGGATGCTCTCGACGAAGGAAGAATCGTACTGGTTGCGGGCTTTCAGGGCGTTTCCATAGACAACGACGTCACCACTCTGGGCAGGGGGGGCTCCGATACGACTGCAGTAGCCTTGGCCGCCAGCCTCAATGCCGAGGTCTGCGAGATCTACACGGATGTCGACGGCGTCTACACCGCCGACCCCCGGGCGGTGTCGGACGCCCGCAAACTCGAGAGCATCTCCTACGAAGAGATGCTGGAGATGGCAGCCAGCGGGGCCAAGGTGCTCATGCTTCGCTGCGTGGAGTTCGGCCGCCGCTACGGAGTGCCGATTCATGTTCGCTCCAGCTTCGTAGACGTGCCCGGTACGTGGATCAGACAGGAAGAGGAAACCATGGAACAAGCTATCGTCTCGGGCATCACTTACGCGTTGGACGACGCGAAGGTCACAGTCCATCGCCTGCCCGACCGCCCCGGCGTGGCAGCAGGCATCTTCACGGCCCTGGCGAAAGCCAATGTCAACGTCGACATGATCATCCAGAACATCTCGGAGAGAGGAACCACCGACGTATCTTTCACCGTGAGCCAGGAAGATCTTCCGCTCGTGGATATGGTACTCAGCGCCTTCAAGGACGACCTGGGCTTCGACCGCATCGAATCCGATGCCAACATGGCCAAGCTCTCCTTGGTCGGTGCGGGCATGAAGAGCAACCCCGGAGTGGCCGCCAAGATGTTCGAAGTGCTCGCCCAACACAACATCAATATCTACATGATCTCCACGAGTTCCATCAAGATCTCCTGCGTGGTGGCCAAGGACCGCATCGACGAAGCGGTCAAGGCGCTCCACCAGGCCTTCAACCTCGATGACAGTCTCGTGGAGAGGGAGCAGGGGGCATCGGTCAAGTAGGCTCCGCGCCATCCGACGCCCATTGAAGCAGCAAGAGCCCCGCACTCGTCGGGGACTCTTGCTGCTTGATCCTTCACCAATCCCCTGAGCGCAGCCCGGTGAACTCAGGGTCACGATTCAGGTCGACCTACCCTAACGGCTCCTCCCGTGCTGCCTGCCGTTGCCGTCCGCAGAACGATTGGGCGTACCTCCGCAATTCTCGGTCCCCTCACAATCCGCGGGGCCTTCGCCGGAGCACTCATCTCCCGTACGGGACTCGGCACGCTCCATGTGTCGGGTGCGCTCGGCCGCCTGGTCACAGCCGGCGGCACCAGCACTGCATTCTTCACCGTTGCGCACGCACTCTCCCGTAGCGTCGCATTGCCCTCCGCACGCCTCACCATCGAGACTCCGTTCGCGAGTGCGGACTTGGCTCTGTTCACCGTCGCCGTCGCATTCCTCGCAGGCTTCGTCGCGAGTGCGCTGTCTCACTGTCTCACGCGTGGCTTCGCCTACGGCGACCGCACCACTTGCCACACTCGCCATCTCAGTTCCCGATCCGCCGGCGATTGTGTCTGCCGCCGATGGCGCGTCAAACGCAAGAGAGGTATCTGCTTCGTCCGGCGCAGCCACAGCCAGCCCGGCCGCTGCGAGCAGAAGCACACCTGCCAGGACAGCAGCACCCACGATCCTTCGTTTCGTAACCATATACACTCCTTCCTGAGCCCGCCGTCGAAGGCGGAGCGCTCATCAGTTCGCAAGACAAGTGTACGAATCACCCGTGAAGCTCACATGAGCTTCGGGTGAGAATCCTCTCATTCCCTTCAGGGGTGACTATCGGTCCACAACGGAAAAGAAGGCACCCCACATCAGCTGAGTCCCGGCGGGAGAACAACCGTGAAAGTCGAGCCACGGCCCGGAGTGCTTTCGACCTCGATGAAGCCTCCATGTGCGGCCACAAGCGCCTGAACGATGGCAAGCCCCAACCCGAAGCCCGAGGTACCCTCCCCTTCTTCGCCGCCACCATGGGTTCCCCCACGATGAGGCCGATCCGGGCCTCGGTAGAAGCGCTCGAAAAGATGCTCTTTCGCCTCAGCAGCCATACCAGTGCCGGTGTCCCTGACCCACAATCGCATGACACGTCCATCGGACCGGCCCCCCAGGGCAATGATGTCTCCCTCTCTCGTATGTGCCACCGCGTTGTTCATGAGGTTCAGAAAGACCTGCGTGAGACGATCCTGGTCGCCAACAACCGCCCTTCCGGGAAGCTCGTCAATGACCCAGGTTCTCGGACCAAGATGAGTTCCTTGCGCAACGAGTATCCGTAACAAGGAGTCGGCGTCCACCTCTTCCCTTCGCAGAAAATCGCTTCGTTTCGCCCGAGCGAGTGTAAGCAATTCGGCCACCAGCCGGTTCATTCGGTCGAGTTCCTCGAGAACGAGGGCATGCTCACGACGAACCTGTTCAGAGTCGAAATGCCTCTCTCGATCAAGAACCTGAAGGTGCCCTTTGACTATGGTGAGAGGAGTCCTGAGTTCGTGAGATACATCGCTCACAAATCGATCCTGCGCGGCGAAGGCTTCTTCAAGCCTGTCAAGCATGTCGTTCATAGTATTCGCCAGCTCGCCGATCTCATCATTCGGGCCCGAGTACTCCAGTCGGCGAGAGAGATCCTCTCTGGATATGGCCGCCGCCGTCCGGGTGAGTTCACGGACCGGCCGCAGAGTTCTCCCCAGGAGATACCACGCGCCCATTGCCACGATGATGACGCCCGCCAGAGCCACTGCCAGCAACACAGTGAGTACTTGCCGGCGGGTGTCCACGAGCGACTGCACCGGCGAGGCAAGGCGCAGTTCTCCCACCTGTTTGCCTGCCGCCATCACTGGAGTAACGACCACACGGTATGGTCCGGCAGTGGTTGTCGCTGTCAATAACACTCGATCACCGCGCCCAGCGGCTACCGGCAACTCCAGCTCCTCCAAGCGGACATCGGCCGAATTCGAGATGAGAGACCCATCGGACGTCTGTAGGGAAAGGATCATCCCGCTCAGGCGAAGACGTTGGGATTCGGCACCACTCAGGTAATCGCGGGTGAGATCAACAAGACCGGATGCGTCCTTGGCTGTGTGAACAGCACTTCGAAAGAGACCGATCTCAGCAATGAGTTCGCCATCGACACGGCTCTCGAGTTGGCGCCCCACAACCACGTCGGCCACGATCACGCCGAGGGCGAAGACGAAGACCGTCGCGATGACAAACCACAGAAGCAGACGTCTTCTCAAGGTCTTGGCGGGTTCGTATCCAGTGCCTCAGACGGCCTTCCCCCCGTCAGACGATATCCTCCGCCTCTCACCGTCTCAATGACCGAAGGCGCGCCTTCCCGATCCAGTTTCGACCTCAAATACCCCACGTACACATCCACCACATTGCTCCCAGGATCGAACCCATAGCCCCACACTCCGCTTTGGAGTTGGCTACGAGACAGAACCTGCCCGGGATGCCGCATGAAGAACTCCAGCAGGGCGAACTCACGAGTGGTCAGGTCGATCACACGATCATCACGAGTCACCCGGCGAGCCTTGAGATCGAGGGAAAGGTCCTCGCACGCGATCACATCAGCCGCAGGCTGGCGCGAAGTACGAAGTTGCGCTCGTATGCGGGCGAGGAGCTCATCGAAATCAAATGGTTTGGGCAGGTAGTCGTCGGCACCGAGATCAAGCCCCCTCACCCGCGAGGGAACGTCCCCCCGCGCCGTGAGCATGATGATTCGCGTCTCCGTATCGAAGGTACGAATCTCGGCCAGCACGTGAAAGCCATCCTTGTCGGGAAGGCCCACATCGAGCAGTACCACGTCATAGTTGCCGCCACCGACACGATCCACTGCTTCTGCACCGGAACCAACCACGTCGGCGCGATAGCCCGCGGCTTCAAGACCGCGTGCGACAAACGAGGCAACCCGCGACTCATCCTCCACAAGAAGCACGCGCGTCACCGATTGCGTCCCCGATCCTCGCCCGTTTCTCCCGAGCCCTCATCACCGCCGGCCCGGGCGCCGTGAAGGCGAAGGGGCTGAGATACCGTCTCACGCTCACACGGACGGTCACCGGGAGCATTACCCCACGAGCCTTCAACCGTGGCACCATCCTCAGACCGGTCCGTTGTGCAGTCATACGGTGGGCTTGAGGAGTAGGCAGAACCGGAGTGAGTCGTACCCGACGGCACCGACACTCCACCATACTGCTCGACCTCCGCCCCAGACGATGGTTCTCCGGCCGTGGGCGCATCGACACCCCGGGTTCCGACCGCTTTGCCATCCCCGAGAGAGGGTTCCTCTTCTCGAACGGACAACTCAGCGCCGGGAACCGACTCCCCTGCTTCGCCGATGACTATCACCGGGACACGGGTGGCCGACACCATCGACCCTTGTATCCAGCCTGCCACGAGCACCGCGCCAAGAAGAACGACCGCCGCCACTGCAAGTGCCGCAGCCCACAACGGAAGATGTGCTCGTGTCGTACCCATAGCCTTCACCTCGAGCCAGCCGCGAGAATGCAAGCGCCTCTCTGAGTAAGCGCGCAGAGCGCAGAACGTGGTTCGAACTCCATGCCGAGCTCCGCGAGCCCATAGCATCTCGAGTTTACCCAATCCGAGTGAGCCCGAGCTGAGAACCTCATGAGATCTCTCTCATCTTTGACGCCATCGAAATCGCCGTATATTGACACTATAGACCACCCGCATTGAGGAGATCTCCCTCGAATGAAGCGGCAGGCCGTTGAGCCTGAGCCCTTCGTTGACTAGAATTACCGAAGACATGAACCTCACATTCGACACCGAGAAAGCCTTGGGCCGGCTGCGCGACAGTCCCGATCTTGCGCGGGCGGCGGATGAACTGGTGGCATGGGCGCGGGAACTCACCAGTTGCGATGTCGCTCTCTTGCGAGTCGTCGAGCCGGAACAGGTATCTCATGCCTGGATACCAGCCTGCATCCATTCCGGCGGCAGCGATGCCTTCATCCGCGACGAAACCTTGGTGAGCGCCGATGAATGCCTGTGTGGCCATGTGATCACGGGTGCCATGAACAGGCGGCTTCCTTTCGTCACCGAGGGCGGAGCCTTCGTGTGGGGTCGCACCGGCACCCTACCGGCGGAGTTCTCCTGGCGCGACACGGGGGTGCTCAGGGGCCGGTGTGTGTCGGAAGGCTACGAGTCGGTCGCCATCTTCCCCATACCCGGCCCGCATTCCACCCTTGGCTGCCTGCATCTGGCCGATCCCCGGCCGGACCTCTTCGCTTCCAGCGCGGCCATAATCGAGGAGGTGTGCCGGAAGGCGGGCCCCCTGCTCGCAGAGCGGGCGGCTCTCGACCAGGGCCGCGTGGCCTTCTCCGCTATCCAGTCCGTTCTCGCGCCCCCGCTCCACCTGGTGGTACCGGGTCTGAGGCTGGGCGTTTCCTTCCAAGGAGCCGATGTTCCCCAGCAGGCGGGGGGCGACTTCTACGACATCATGGACCACAACTCCCAGGGCTCGCACGAAGTGTGGTTCGTGGTGGGTGACTACTCCGGCAAGGGCATGGAAGCGATGGGCATGGCCGCTTCGGCCCGAAGCGTCCTGTCCCGTCTGAGCCGGGAGGCGGAGTCTCCCGCCGATCTCCTCGCCCGGGGCAACGAAGAGTTGCTCCCGCTACTCGCACCCGACCGTTTCGTAGCCGTTTCACTGTGCCGGCTCGAGCCGGAGCACGGCACGCTCGAGGTAGCGCTCGCGGGGCATTCCGAGCCTCTTCTCTTCGCCCGGGGAGGTGAACCGCAGCCGGTTCCCACTCGCTACAACCCGCCGCTCGGTGCATCGCGGGGCTGCACCTTCGCCACTTCCTCGTTGTCCCTGAAAGCCGGTGATCTCCTTGTGGTAGCCACCGATGGCGTGACAGAAGCACGCCGTGCCGGCCGTCTGTTCGGCTCCGAGGGTGTCTCTAAGATCGTGCGCCGCCTTGCCCCTTGTGGCTCCTCCGGGCCCGATCCCAGTACCATCGCCCGCGAGGTGTGTGCGGCAAGCATCCGCCATCATGACAAGAAGCTACCCGGCGACGACAGGCTCGTGCTGGCCGCCGAGATTCTGTGACGAGTAAGGAGGCTGTGGTGAAGAAGACGTACCGAGTAGCGGTGGTGGGGGCTACGGGAGCCGTCGGAGAAGAAATGCGCAAGACTCTCGCCGAGCGAGGTTTTCCCGTTGCCGATCTGATACCGCTCGCCTCCCCACGCTCAGAGGGCAAGTCACTCGCTTTCGGGACTGAGATGGTCGTGTGCCGCAAGCTGGCCGAAGACAGTTTCTCCGGCATCGATTTGGCCCTCTTCTCGGCGGGAGGTAGCATCTCTTCGACCTTCACCCCTCTCGCCCGAGAGGCCGGGTGCGTGGTCGTGGACAACTCCTCCGCCTGGCGGATGGACCCGGAGGTGCCGCTCATCGTCCCCGAGGTGAACCCCGGCGACGCCTCCCGGCACAAGGGCATCATCGCCAATCCCAACTGCTCCACAATCCAGATGGTGGTGCCGCTCAAGCCCCTTCATGACGAGGCCGGTGTCGAGCGCGTGATAGTGGCGACCTATCAGGCCGTCTCCGGCACCGGAGCCAAAGCGGTGTACGAGATGCAGGCGCAGGTGGAAGCGCTGCGCAAGGGGGAGACGCCGGAGAGCCATGTATATCCGCATCGCATAGCCTTCAATTGCCTACCCCATATCGATGTCTTCCTAGACGATGGTTCGACCAAAGAAGAACGCAAGATGGTGGAGGAGACTCAGAAGATCATGGGCGACGCCTCCATCAAAGTGTCGGCCACATGTGTACGGGTCCCCGTCTACAACGGGCACAGTGAAGCGGTCAACATCCAGTTCGCCCGGGATATGAGCCCGAAGCGCGCCCGGGAGCTCCTCGCCGCCACTCCGGGTGTGGTGGTCATCGACGATCCGGCCGAGTTCAGCTACCCGCTCGCCATCGATGCTTCCGGCACCGACCCGGTGTACGTGGGCCGCATCCGGAGAGATCCTACGGTGCCCCACGGGCTGAGCATGTGGGTGGTGGCCGACAACCTGAGAAAGGGAGCAGCGCTGAACGCGGTGCAGATCGCGGAACTCCTCCACGAAAACAACCTCATTCGCGTGCCCTGAGCCGTATGGCACAGAGGAAGCCGGCTGCTCCTTGGTGGTGTGGCTACACACCACCAATCCAGTCCAAGAGAATCCAGACTTCACCCGTGGGGCTTCCCCAACAGGCTCCTACCCGGATTCACCGGAGCTGAGGATGCCTGCCAGCTCGCGGGCCTCCTCGTCTGAATGCGTATGCAGGGCGAAACGAACTTCACGGCCGCCTTCGTCCGGGGCGAAGAACGATACCGCCCGCGCGGCCGCCATCATGTCGACGCCGGCACGGTAGGGGAGAAGCACGAACCCCAGGCCACCTTTGGACCACCCTTTGCCGATGTCAACTTCCCCGATCAACTCCTTCGGGAATTCGAATGCCCCGAAGTGCCTGTCCTCGACGGCGGGAAGCTCGCCGAGGCCCGGCCAAAGGCCCGCGCCACCCATGGAGACCATCCAGCTCAAGACAAAGAACGCTGCAGCCGCCAACAGCCAGCGCCATTCGAGCATGACCGCCGCTGCGGCGAGCGCCGGCGGAACCAAGGCAAGCGTCAAGGCCTGGAACCAAATCCAGACCTCGTACAGCGCCCGGGGAACTCGGGGACCGGCCACGGCCACACGATCGCCATGTATGACCACCCGTACCCGGCCCGCGAAACGAGCCCCCACGCGATATGACCAGCCGTCGAACGCTTCGGCTCCATCGGGGAGGGTTGCACCGACAAGGGCCGATTCGAATCGAGTCGCCCGGCGTAGAATCGCCTTTCCCGAGGCCCGCCGCGAGAAGAGCCGCACGACTGCGATGGACATGACTCCCACAGTGAACAGGGCGACCGCCGAGACCACGGTCGCCTGCCAGACGTTCATGGAGAAGACGTATTGACCTCGGCAGACGTGTTGGCCGACAGCACGGCCATAACATCGAAGAAGGTCTCGAAATCGTGATAGGGAATCGCTTCTCGCTCAAGAAGGCGGGCAAGACTGCCCCGGGCGAAGACAACATCCGCTTGCCGGGAGGCACACAGATCAGAAAAGCCGTCGCCGATATGGACGATGACTGCATCGGGAGAAGCGAGATCTCTGACCGTGTCCCCTTTGCAGCTGCCGCAACCCTCGCTGCACTCGCCCGCCGTCTCGGTGAAACACACGCTGGTGCCTTCAAGGGTGAACTCGGCTTCACCCGCGTGAACCTCGAGCCCCAACACACCAGCGTCCGCCAACAACGGTTCGATAAGAGAGCGGAACCCGGCGCTCACGATGACCAGACGGTGCCCTCCTCTCTTCGCCCACTCCACGAACTCGACGAAACCCTCCCGGATGCCCGCCTCAGCCCGCGCCAGAACCAGTACCTCCGGCAGGGTGGTCTTCACATGCCGGAACTCCTCGGTGATCGCTTCAAGAAGGGTGATCTCTCCCCGCTTGAGCCGCGGCTCAATGCCCTGCCATGCGTGAGGAGCGAACCGCTCGACAATGAGAAAGAGGGTGTCACGTACGGTGACGGTGCCATCGAAGTCGCAGGCGATGAAGTAGGCCATGGCGGCAGTATAGCAACCACCTCCGCGCCAATATCAGCCCAAGGTCTGCTTTCGTCCACCCGGTGCCGGCCCTAGGATTCCGTGCAGTGCCGGCCGGTGTGCCGCCGAGTGCGAAAGCCACGCGACACGGAGGGGGCGCGTGCTTCGTGCCGCGCGCCGGCCGGCATCAACAGGCTCATATCGACGCGAGAAGGGTGCTGCTATGCTCAACATGGTGGCGAGACTCATGGGAATCACACGGCACATATTCGAAGTACTGAGCCCTGAGCACTTCCCGCAGGTGGAGTACTGCACCCGTCTACCCGAGAAGGCGGGGCGTACGGCTCCCCTGCCTGAAGACCTGCACCCAACTCTGGCCGCAAGGCTCGAAGACGACGGCATCTCCACGCTGTGGACCCATCAACGCGAGTGTTGGGACAAAGCAGCTTCCGCGTCGCACTTCATCGTCACCACGGGCACCGCATCCGGCAAGAGCCTCTGTTTCAACCTCCCCGTGCTGGACCACCTACTGCGCGACGAACACGCCCGGGCGCTCTACCTGTACCCCACCAAGGCACTCGCCCAAGACCAGCTAAGAAGGCTGAGCGACCTCTGCCGGGGACAGGTCGCACCGGCCGTCTACGACGGCGACACCCCCGCCGCCGCACGGCGCGCCGCACGCCACTCTGCCCGCGCGCTGCTCACCAACCCCGACATGCTGAGCATGGCCCTCCTTCCTCATCATGAGCAGTGGGGCGACTTCTTCCTCAACCTCTCCCACGTCGTCATCGACGAGGCCCACGTCTACAGAGGCGTGTTCGGCAGTCACGTCGCCAACGTGCTGCGACGCCTACGCCGGGTGGCTTCCTTCTACGGCGCCGAGCCCCGCTTCCTGCTGGCTTCTGCGACCATCAGCAATGCCAGGGAACACGCAGCCGCCCTCACGGGCCTCGCCATCCCCCAGGTGGGGGGCGACGGTGCACCCAGTGGCCGCCGACAGGTCGTCATCTGGCAGCCTCCCGTGGTCGAGGAACGTCTGAACGTACGCCGTAGCAATCTTCTCGAAGCCAGCGAGATCGTGGCCGATCTGATGAGCAACGGTATACGCTGCATCTGCTTCACCCGCTCACGCCGGGCGGCGGAGCTCGCCTTCCAGTATGTGGTCGACGTGCTCAAACATAGGGATCCCCCTCTCGCCAAGAGGTTGTCTCCCTACCGGGCCGGCTATACTCCTGCCCAACGCCGGGAGATCGAACGCCGCCTCTTCAACGCGGAGCTCCTGGCTGTGGTCTCCACGAACGCCCTCGAGCTCGGCATCGATGTAGGTGCTCTCGACGCCGTGGTCACCGTGGGGTACCCGGGCACCGTGGCCAGCCTGTGGCAGCAGTTCGGCCGGGCCGGACGCGGCAAGAGCGACAGCCTGGCCGTGTTTGTGGTCGGCAATGACGCCCTCGAACAGTTCTTCGCCCGCCATCCTGAACAGCTTCTCGGCCGGGAGGTGGAGGCCGCCACTATCGATTTCGCCAATCCCTACATCCACGGCCGCCACCTCCTCGCCGCGGCCTACGAGTCGCCTTTGGCCCCGGCCGACCAGGAGTTCTTCGGGCCCGACCTGCCAGCGGCGGCGGAGCGCGAGGCCGCCGGAAGCCGCCTCCGGCGCAGCGGCGACACCTTCTACATCACCGGGCACACGTACCCTGCCGCCGATATCGGGCTGCGCTCCTCATCTCCCGACCAATTCACCATTGTCGATGCCGACACCGGTGACATCATCGGCACCCAAGAGGCCGAGACGGCTTTCGGCTTTCTGCATCCGGGAGCGGTCTACCTCCACATCGGCGAAACCTATCTGGTGCACAAACTCGACATCGACGGCCGGGTGGCCGCAGTCCGGCGTCACTATGACACGTACTACACACAGCCCCGTAAGGAGAGCACCACCGAGATCGTCTCGGTGGAGATGAGCGACACGCGCAACGGAGTACGGCTCTACTTGGGCACCATCTCGGTCTCCACACAGGTCATCGCCTACCAGAAGAAGCGCCTGGGCTCAGACGAATCCCTCGGCACCGAGGAGCTGGACCTTCCTCTCCAGCATTTCGTGACTGAATCATTCTGGTTCACACTTCCCCTGGAGATGATCCCCAATGACCGGATGGCACATCGCCTCCCCGGTGCGCTCCACGCCGTCGAACACGGCATGATCTCCATACTGCCGCTGCTCGCCATGTGCGATCGCTCCGACATAGGCGGTCTCTCCACCCCTCTCCACGCACAGACCGAGCTGCCCACCATCTTCGTCTACGACGGCCATCCCGGCGGAGTGGGCATATCGCGACAGGGATTCACCGCCTTCGAGCGTTGGGTGGACGACACCCTGGCTCTCGTGGTCGCCTGCCCCTGTGAACTCGGCTGTCCTTCCTGCATCCAATCACCGAAGTGCGGCAACTGGAACGAGCCGCTCGACAAGGAACTGGCTCTTTCTCTGCTCCAGGCATTGTCCGGAAGTGCGCAGCACGGCTAGCTCGAGCGCAAAGAGCGCCTCTGGTACCCCGACCGGTGCTATCATGATCGCTGCTGGCGCGACCGGAGCCCCCTTGGAGCCTGCTGTGAGCGAACCGCAGTCAACAGCATCACGCACATACCCAGAGAAGCCTCTCTACATCTCAGTCATCGGCGGGGGGCGGAGTACCGCAGAGCACTACGCCCAAGCCGAAGAGGTGGGCCGCCTGGTCGCCGGTATGGGAGCCGTGCTCGTGTGCGGAGGATTGGGCGGCACCATGGAGGCGGCCGCACGAGGCGCCAAGGAAGCAGGAGGGCTCACGGTGGGCATCCTACCCGGGCTCGACCGGTCACTCGCCAATCCCTATATAGACATCGCGCTCCCCACCGGCATCGGGCACGCCCGTAATCTCGCGGTGGTCGCTGGCGGCGACGGCGCTATCGCCGTCGGGGGCGAGTTCGGCACCCTGTCCGAGATCGGGCTCGCCGGCAAGATCGGCCGCCCCGTTGTCATCCTGAGCGGCTGGCGTGTATCACAGGAGGAAGGCACTCACGGTATCTGGTACGCCGCCTCTGCCAAGGAGGCAGTGGCTCTTCTGTGCGAAGCGCTCGGCGTGCGGCGTCCTGCCGGCCCCTGACTTCCGGGGCAGCACTCTGGACGCACCTCCCAGGCGGGCCCTCGGTTTCAAGTGAAGCACTCACGCCAGAGCCCCCGGCGAACGGCCCTTCCGGCGATGGTGCACCCTCGGGCCCACGCCCGAGGATCACTCGGCTTCTGCGCGTAACCGCCTCTCTGCCCGCGCCTGCTCAACGAGCCACACGAAGTGGCGGCCGAACACCTGCGCCTTCTCCTCCAGTTTGACGCAGTAGCGAGCCGCTTTCTCCACGATCTCGTCCAGGTCGACGCCGCGGGATCCGCCCTCTGCCTGCAAAGCACCGCGCTCACGGGCATCCGCGTACCTCTCGGCCCACGCGGCGACCATCTGCGCGGTCACTTCGAGGTGGAACTGCAGCCCGTAACGCATGCGGCCGTGGCGAAAAGCCTGGTTGGGGTAGTCACTATTCCCGGCAAGCCGCCACGCGCCCTCAGGAAGATCGAATGAGTCCTCGTGCCAGGCGAACACGGGCTCGAGTTCGTGGAATCCACGAAAGGCCGGATCCACCTTGCCTCTCTCTGTGAGCCCAACGCGCACCCAGCCCCACTCCTTCAGACGTCCCCTTGTCCGACCCTCCCAGGTACGCGCTCCAAGCACAGAGGCGAGGAGCTCCGCCCCCAAGCCCACGGCCATCACGGGAATATCGGCGGCTCGTGCCGCCCGGAGCAGGCGGAGGGACTCTTGCAGAATCTCGTTCTCCGCCGCGTGTACTGAGCGCATAGCGCCGTCCAACATCACCAGCCCGTCGAAGGAGCCGCCTTCGACCACCTCGGTGACCGCTCTCCTGTAGGCCAAGACTCCCTGGTGCACGGGAAGCCACACCAGTGTACAGGCCGAGCTGAACAGACCTTCGAGAGTGCCCAGCGTCTGCAGCCGCGAATGGGACACCACCACGACCTGCGGATCTGGAGCCCGAAGTCTGTCAGAAGCTGCAGGAATGCCAATGCTCCCTTCACGAGCCGGTGAATGCGGTAGAGTTACCGGCGTTCGACACGTAACCTTGCACGCAGGCCTAGCTTAGCACCGAACGCAGAGCGTACCGAAGAGCACTCCAAGGAGCACGCAGCACGTGCCGGAGCACACTCAGGCCATCGCCGTATCCTGCCACGGGCTCTCGAAGTCCTTCGGTGGGGTGACGGCTCTATCCCACGTCGACCTGCAGGTGGAACCGGGAAGCACCTTCGGGTTCTTGGGTCCGAATGGAGCCGGCAAGTCCACCCTGGTCAAGATTCTGACCGGGCTCGTGAGGGCTGACGCAGGCACGGTTTGTGTGCTCGGCGGGGAGCCGGGCTCCACCGCGGTCAGGGCGCAGATAGGCTACCTTCCCGAGCACTTCCACTTCCCTCCCTGGCTCACGGGCAGGGAGCTACTGTCCTACCACGCCCACCTCGCTGGAGCCTCCCCCGACATCGACCGCCTTCTCCGCCTCCTCGACCTGGAAGAGGCCCGCGATCGCCGCATCGGCACGTTCTCAAAGGGCATGCAGCAGCGCCTCGGTCTTGCTCAGGCCCTGGTAACCGACCCGCAGCTGGTGTTCCTGGACGAGCCCACGAGCGCCCTCGACCCCTTGGGCCGCCTCGAAGTGCGCGACCTGCTGCACAAATTGCATGAGTGGGGAAAGACCGTGTTCCTCAACAGCCATCTCCTCACCGAAGTGGAACGCGTGTGCGACCGGGTGGCCATCATTCGGAGCGGCACGATCCTCGCTGAGGGGCGGCTGGATGAACTCCTCTCCGGGCCCGTGGCCCGGGTGCGCATCAGCACCGTCCAGGAGAGCGTCCGCGTTGAAGCGCTTCTCAACAGGATCCGAGACGAACTCGGCATCCACGCCACCTATGAGAACGGCGTGCTCTCCTCTCCCCACCACGATGCCCACACAGTCCCCTTCCTTGTCCGGCTCGCGGTGGAGGAGGGGCTTCCCGTCTACGAGGCCGCGCTGGAGCGCCACTCCTTGGAAGAAACCTTCGTCCAGCTCATGGGAGAGCAGCCGATGAACCATGCAGCTCCTGAGAACCATGCCCGATAGACCACCCTCACCGTCTCCCAGGTCCGGCTGCCTGTGGCGGGCCGAGCAGATACTCACTCTTTCCGGAGCCACCTGGCGGGAAGGCCTCAGACGGAGGCTGGTCCTCGCGGGAATCGTACTTGCCGCCGCCTTCCTCCTGCTCTATGGGCTTGGCGTGTTCTTCATTTTTCGGAGCCTTGGCCCCGACGCCGTCGGGGAAGGCCCCGGCGTGCAGGATTTCCGACCCCTGGTCGCCTATCAGTTGCTCTCCTTCGGCATCTTCATCACCGGCTTCCTGGGCGCCATGGTCATCGTCTTCTCGGCCTCGAGCGTCATCACCGGTGATGCGGAGAGCGGCCTGCTACAAACCATCGTGGTGCGCCCGGTTTCAAGGGCGCAGGTCCTCGCAGGCCGGAGCCTGGGCTTCTTCGGCTTGTACGTCGTGTACATCGTGACTGTTGTCTCCGGGCTCATCCTGCTCACCTCGGTGTTCGCCGGCTTCACGGCCCCCTCCCCGCTGGAAGCAGGGGTATTCCTCGCCCTTCAGGGGTTGGTCATCCTGGCTCTGACCGTTCTCGCCTCGACCGCACTCTCCCCGGTGGCTACCGGCGTCGTGGCGCTCATGGCCTACGGCCTTTCATTCATCGGCGGGGTGGTCGAGCTTATCGGCCGTCTCGCACAGAGCGGTTCGGCTGAGACGGTCGGCCGTGTCGCCGGCTACCTGCTTCCCTCAGACAGGCTCTTCCGCATGGCGCTCAACGGTCTCGCCCCCACCAACGAAGGGCCCGCTTCCGGCCCTGAGACCCTTTTTGGGCCCTTCGGCACTCCACTGGTACCTGATGTCGTAGGCATCGTCTATCCTCTGGTGTACGTCCTTGTATGCTTTGTGGCAGCGGGACTGATATTCGCGAGGAAGGACCTGTGAGCAACAGGGAGCCCAGCGATCCTGCCACGAGAGCGGTCATCGAGCGGGCACGGAGGCGGCGGCAGAGCCGCCGCCGCCTCCGCTTGGCCCTCGCGGTCCTTGCGGCCCTCGTCATCACAACTACCGTGGTGAGCGCCGTCGTCGTCACCGCCAACTCTCCCTCACCTCGTGGAAACGGCTCCAGCTCGGCCTCCGGCCCCACCAACCAGACCGTATTCCCCACCTCGGTCACACAACCTGCCGACACCACCGAGCCTGCAGCCTCCTCCACCTCCACCAACATCACCGACTCCGGTGGCCCCTCACCTACTACCTTGACGAGCGCCGCCCTCACGACCACGACCACGCGCGCGACCCCAACGACGGCCGCGAGCCCCTCGGCCCGAGGCAGGGTGGTGGTGATCGACCCGGGCCACCAAGCGAAGGGTAACTACGTGGAGGAGCCCATCGGGCCGGGGTCCTCCAAGACAAAACCCAAGGTAAGTTCCGGCACGGCCGGTGTGGTCACCGGCATCTATGAGAGTGAGTTGGTGCTCGCCGTGAGCCTCATGCTCCGAGATGAGCTGGAGGCACGCGGAGTGAAGGTGATCATGACCCGAACCACACAGAACGTGGACATCTCGAACATCGAGCGCACCGCGATTGCCAACCAGGCTGGCGCCGATCTCTTCATCCGTGTCCATGCCGACGGTACCGACAACGCCTCCGTCCACGGCATTCACGTACTCTATCCTGCCATCACCAAGGGATGGACCGACGATATCGCCGCCGCCTCCATGCGCGCCGCCGAACTGGTACACCAGGCACTCATTGCCGCCACCGGCGCCAAGGATCGGGGGATTACAGCCCGCTCCGACATGACGGGCTTCAACTGGTCCGACGTGCCCGTGATCATCCCCGAGATCGGATTCATGACCAACCCCGACGAAGACCGCCGCCTGGCAACCGCCGAGTACCGGCGCACCATCGCGAGAGCCCTCGCCGACGGCATCGTCCGCTTCCTCAACGAGTAGCCCGGAGCCCGGTCACCACCCCCGGCGTGCTATCATCCGGGCGCCATTTCGTAGGGAGGTTGGATGTGAGCAGAATCACCGTGATCGGTGTGGGCTATGTGGGGCTGGTGACGGCGACCTGCATGGCCGACCTGGGACATACAGTCGTGGCCATGGATTCCGACAACAGCAAGGTGCTCTCGCTCAAGCGAGGAGAGGCCCCCTTCTACGAGCCGGGCCTGGCCGAACTCATCGCCTCCCAAGGCGCCCGCCTCACCTTCACGAGTGACCCTGTCCACGCGTACCGGCACGGGGAATTCATCTTCATCTGCGTCGACACGCCACCCACGTACTCGGGTGATGCCGATCTGTCGCGCATATGGCGGGTGATAGATGCCCTCCCCCCCGAAGACGGAGACCGGGTGCTCATCACCAAGTCGACGGTACCGGTGGGTACGGGGGCGGCCATCCAAGTCGACCTCGCCCAGCGCGGCCTGACCCATATCCGTTACTGCTCCAATCCTGAGTTCCTCCGGGAGGGCACGGCCATATCGGACTTCCGCTTCCCCGACCGCATCGTCATAGGCGCGGACGACGAGACCACCCAGGGCAGAGTCGCAGAGCTGTTCGCGGGGCTGACCTGTCCGCACGTGGTCAAGACCGATGTCCCCTCGGCCGAGATGATCAAGTACGCTTCGAACGCCTTCCTGGCCACCAAGATCAGTTTCATCAACGAGATCGCCAACGTGTGCGAGGCCACCGGAGCGGACGTACGCACCGTCGCCCACGGCATGGGCCTCGACAACCGCATCGGCCCCCACTTCCTGCAGGCGGGCGTGGGCTACGGAGGCAGCTGCTTCCCCAAAGACGTCTCCGCGCTCAAGCAACTAGCGGGTAATTCCGGCTACCATTTCCAACTGCTCAATGCGGTCATCGAGGTCAACGAATTGCAGAAGCGGCGCGTCATCGGCAAGCTCAAGCGGCACTTGGGTGAAGAACTGCGTGGCCGCCGTGTCGCTCTGCTCGGTCTGGCCTTCAAGCCCAACACCGACGACATGCGCGAGGCCTCATCCATCGTGCTGGCCTCCCGGCTGCTTGCCGAGGGCGCCGAGGTAGTCGCTTACGACCCCATCGCCATGGACAACGCCCGCGACATCCTGCCCGCGGTGACCTTCGCTTCTTCGCCACTCAAAGCCCTCGAATGCGCTGACGCGCTCGTCCTCGTGACCGAGTGGCCGGAGTTCACCGAGCTCGACTGGCCCACAGTCCTCCGTACCATGCGGCACCCCCTGATCATCGACGGTCGTAACGTCCTGCCGGGCACGGAATTGGTGCAGCTGGGCTTCGCCTACGAAGGCATCGGCACCAAGATCATAGGGTAGCTTCGAGGCGGCAGGCCGGCCGTCACATGCTCTCCGCATCCACCTCGAGTAGCAGCAGGAGATTCCAAAGTATCTGAGCGGTCTCACCCCGGTCGGCTGCCTGCCAGATGTCCCAGCGCCTCCCCAGACCGCCAATGCCCGCCAAGAGACCGTTGTATTCGGCGGTTCGTATGTTGGCCCCATGGGTGAGGTCACCCGAGGGGCAGTGGCCCACAAACCCGGCGGGAGGTTCATCGAGTGCTTCAGGATACAGGCTGCCGAGAGCCCTCACGGCCATGGTGAGAACCTGTCCCCTGGTCACGGGCGCCCAAGAGCTGAAGCGCGGCGGGTCGAGCGAGGTACCGCGGACAATGCCGTGGAGCGCGGCCGCAGCCACGAAGCCGCTGGGATAGGGCCAAGTGGAGTGGACGTCCACGAACCGGCACGACCCCGGCGGAGCCACATCCAGCGACAGGGCCCCGACTATCATCTTGGCGAACTGCTGACGGGCAACATTCCGGTCGGGCCGGAACGTCCGGGCACCATCGTCCCCCAAGTATCCGCTTATGACGCCGCGCGCAGCCATGCCCTCGATGGCGACACGATATGGATGCTCGGCATCCACGTCCGCAAACACCGGCGTGACCGGCCGCCTGGTCGTAGTCGATGCGGCGGTGGTGGTGGTCGTGGTGGGCGGCAGAGTGGTGGTCGTGGTGGTCGTGGAGGTGGTCGTGGTGGCCGACCCACCGGCGGTGAAGAAGGTCCACTCCAGCGAGCCGCTGGTCTCCACCCCCGTGTACTCGTTCACCATGGTGTAGGTGAACACCGCCCGGTATTCCCGGCCGATATCGAGCGGGGAGGAGGGAGCCCAGCAGTAGTGCTTGAGCGCGCTCTTGACCACCGGCACCGGGCTGCCCGACTCGCTCCCCTCCACCTCCGTCAGAGTGAGCGCGGTCGCGAGAAAGTCTGCCCCTCCATTCACCGGAAACACGGTGATCGGATAGCCTCCCAGATATCGCCCAGTGGCGTCCCGCAGTGAGGGAAAGGGGTCGGGGCTCTCGATGCCATCCCAACCCACAGGAACGCCGTTCTGGCCGTCGGCGGGATAGGGTTGCACCCCACTGGGCTTGGACGGTGCAAAGTAGTCGTACGCAGCATTGAGAACATACGCGTGATAGTGACCGCCGCCGGGGGCAGGAACCTTCGCGTAACCAAAGCCGATGGAGGCAATCGAACGCTCGAGTACGGGCCGGCGATGTAGGGGTGGGTCGATCCAACGGGTGATGACGAGAGAAGCCGGCCACACTGCCCCGCCCATGACCAAGGTGACGTCCTCACCCACCCGCTGGTGGGGAAAACCCGCCGCCGCCACTCGCTCCTCCTTGGTCCGCCCGTAATAGCCGGGGAGATCAGGAGACTCCACGTGCACGGAGAAACCAGCCTGCCCCCACCTGTCCACATTGGCCACCAAGTACTCGGCGTGTTTCTGAGCAGCGAAGGACAGATTCGCATCGAGGACCACCGGAGGTTCCCCCACCTCCGCCCTCCGCGCGTTCACCTGCTCAAGTATCTCGTGTGGAAACGCCTCGTAACCAGGGGGAATGATCGCGTGCACGGACGAGGCGAAAGGACCGAGCCCGGCCAGAGAAGAGATGACGATGAGCAGGGAGAGAACCGCGAGAGACAAGACGCGCACGTTGAGGGTGGGTGAATCGTACCCCGGAAGACCAAGCATTCGCCGGCAACCTCGGCCGTTGCCCACCTTCACTGCTCCTCGTCCTCACCAAACCGCCACCCACAGAACACCGGCGCAACCCACCGAACCCCGAGGGGTCACGCCGGGAACCCCGGTGCACTCGCATCAGTCTACAGGAATCGTAGGCAGGCGACGGGGCGAACCCGCGCTGCCATTGCCCCTGACACCATGCGCCTCCCCATCATGCCACACAAAGTACCTTCCCCCGGCACCACCAAGCTCCCCACTGCCGCGACGATCCGAGGAAGAACCTCCAGGTGGTTGGCCGCAGGCCTCGCGGGTGCACTGCTGCTGCTCTCGCTTCCAGCCCTCCACGACCTCTGGCTCATCAACCTGGCAGGAGCGCTGCTCAACAAGTACGGGTACACACAGGACCTCGCCACTCTCAGCCGGGCCGAGCGGACCCTCGAGACCTATCTCTCCGGACGGCTCTCGGGCACGGACCCGAGTCTGCACGCTTCCTTCTACCGCACCTTCGGTGCCGTGGCCTCAGCGAGACGGCCCACGTCGTACGAGTACTCTGTTCTCGCCCAGGGGTGGAAGAACCAGCGGCTGGATAGGACGGGAGTGCTGTGGCTTGGTGAGGTAGCAGCGGGCACGGGCAACTGGCCCGTCGCCCGCGAAGCCTATTCCTATGTCGACGCCAGCAACCTGCTCGCGTACCGCGGAGACACAGCTGCGGCCGAGGGCCGCCTGAGACAGGCGGCGGACTGGTACCGGCTGGCCCAAACCTCGCTGCTCGGTCGAAGAGCCGGGGCCGGAGCCCGCCTGTCCCTCACGCCGGAGGGACCGGGGGAGAGGGCTGTGGGTCTCCTGCGCATCGGCAGAGGCTTCTTGGCCGTAGGTCGGCCCGAAGAGGCCAGCGAGTCGTTGCGCATCGCGTATGAGTACATGCAACACGACTCCCCGCCCGCGCGTGAGAGGCAGAGCATCCTCTTCACGCTGGCTGAGGCCGAGATCGCCTGCGTCAGATCAGACGAGCCACTTCCCCCGTCGGTCATCTCCGAAGTCGATCGACTCCTGCACGAGGCCTTGTCGATCGAGAGGTCGGCGTGGAGTCACCTACGGGCGGCACACCTGCTCCTGCTCTGCGGCCGGAAGGGAGAGGCCATCGACGGATATCGCGCCGCCCTGTCCTTCGACCCCCTGCAGGCCGACGCCCATCTCTCTCTCGGCGGCATCTACGAGCGTGACGGCCTGCATTCACTTGCCCGTGACCTCTACCGTGACGGGGTGGCCAGACTGCCCTCCAATCGAGCACTCGCCGATGCTCTGGCGAAAAGCTCCTACCTCACCATGGACGTCTCAAAGTCGCTTGCGCTGCTGAGGCGCGCTGTCGAGTCGGGGTCGCGCGACCCATTCGTCTTCGCCTATTTGGGTGATGCGCTCCTGCGCATAGACGGCGTCGATGCCGCGCGCGCGGCGTACCGTTCCGGCCTAGACCTTGCTCCGGGAGCCAAGCCTCTCTTGGAGAGGCTAACCTCTCTCCCGCGGCCGACAGGAGCTCTTCCATGAGCGTGGTTTCCCAGGCGAAAAATTTGCCCTCCGCACCCGCCCGCACTTCTGCCCGGCGGCTAGACACGGCCTGTCCACCACTTGAGCGTCCCCTCATGCTTCTGCGCGCCGGACTCCTACTCATGTCGGCGGCGCTCGCAGCCTCGCTGCTCGCGACCCCCCACCTCGCCGCGAGCCTGCCCTACGTACTCATGTCCGCCATCGGATGCGCTGCGGCAGTCGCCGCTTCCTACCTACCCATCAGGAAGCCCCCCTCCATCAAGGCCGTCCTCATCGCGCTCCTGGTCTGCGCCGGGCTTTTCCTCCTCTGGACACTACTCACCGCCCGCTGGCCCGTCGAGAAGATGGGATGGCTCTCCGCCGCGTACGCGGCCCTCCCCTCCTTGCGCTTCTCCCTGATTGGGCTGCCGGAAGGGCTTCAGCCCAATCAGTTGGGGGGCGTGTCCGCCGTCTTCGTGGGTTGTGCACTCGCCGTGGCGTTCGGCAAGGCTGGCCCTCCCAGCCCCCGAGGCGTTCGTAACGCGGCTTGGTCTCTCACTCTCCTCGGTACGGCAGTCGTGGTCATGACCGGCTCACGTGCCGCCCTAGCCGGCCTGCTGGCCGCCGCAACCTTGGTGCTCGCCCTCAGAGACAGGCACTGGCTACTGCTTCCGGTCGGCCTGGCCGCGGCCATCGGGGTGGTACAGGCCGTCTCTTCTCCCGGATTCCATGCGCTGCTTCTCAATGATGAGCAGGTCGGCACCAACATCGTATCCCGCCTCGACATCTGGGCTTCCAGCCTTCATGGGATGCAGGATCACCTCTTCACGGGCATCGGCCTTGGGGTCTTCAATGAGGTAGTCCCTCTGCGTTACCCCTACGAGACTGTCGGCATGGCACACAGTGTGTCACAGGCACATAATATCTTTCTCGACATCGGCTTGAGTCTAGGTCTTCCGGGGTTACTCGCCTTTCTTCTCTTGCTGGCATCTGTAGGGATGATGGCATATAGAGCAGCGCGATATAGAGCCTCAGAGTGTGCCCTGTTCCTTGCGCTGATATCCTCTTTTTCCGTCTTTATGGTCTTTGGTATAACCGACTCCCTTGGGCTGTCCTCTCCCTCCAGCGTGGTGCTGTGGCTGTGGTTGGTCCTCTTCGTCTACTACTATCGCTCCATATTCCACTCGACGAGCACATCTCACTCGTAGTATCATTCAACTCAAGAGTAGGTTGAAGCATGAGCTTCTCTCACGTTCATTCACTCACCCGGAGACCGCAATGCCAAAGAACAAGGGATACACTTTGATACCCAAGCCCGTGCCGACACGCCAACGTGCGAGCTTCTACAAGCAGATCATCGACGAATTCATAGCCGGTGTCGAGAAGAGCGTTCTGGTCGAAGACACAGAGCGGAAACCCGTCACCCTCGTCCAGGGTCTCCGTAAGGCCTTGGAAGCTGAGAACACTGAGGGCATCCGTGTTGTCCAGCGGGGAGGCGACACGTACCTCACCCGCGACTAGCGCGAGGGACCACAAGCAGGGTCTCTCAAAAGGGAATGCCCTGCCCCCCTCGCCGTGCACCCACCCAAAGGAAGAGCCCCCGGGGCATGGAAGAGGGGGGCCGCGTTCAGCGGCCCCCCTCGGTTCTTCTCACCACGCTCGTGCACGGAGTCGTAGGCCCCGCGCACGAGCGTATGTCACACGCAGCCGCTCTTAACGCATACCCCCGCGTGCCATCTCTTCGGTGTTGTCGTGGATGCGGAACAGAACGATGATGATCTCGAGCCACACCCGTGCAAACAGAATGTACAGGAATCCACCGATGGGCGCCCCGATGATCAAGGCGAGAAGGCCCGCCACGACACTCTGCGTAAAACCGACGATCACGATCGTGAGCATCATGAGAGCGATCACGATGATCAACAAGATGTAGATAACCTTGATGATCGTGGGGGTGATGAAGCTCCCAAAGGAGAAGTCGAAGAGCCGGGCAAAGAAACCACGGCTGTCTCGCCTGGTGGGGGGCGGAGGCGCGTATCCTCCGGGCCCTTGTGGTGGTGGATACGATTGTGCTGGCGGCATGTTCCCTCCTTGTGGTGCTGAACCCGACGTTGAGTACTCTGCCGCCGCAGCCCCTGCTGCCCCGGCCGCGGCTGTGAGACGAGTCCCACACACCTCGCAGAAGTCGCCCTCGGCCTGCTGGTGTGCACACTGCGGACACGCACGTGGATACGCGGACAACTCGCCTCCCTTTGTTGTTGCCCTCACCGGCTATCGATTGATAACACCATACTTGTAGTCGCCGGAGCTGTCAAAGTCCTCCTCTGCTGTCAAAGCCCTGTTCCCGTGCTAACGTGTGAAGATACATGACGCGGCGCGCCTGCATGAGCGAAGACACGTCCAGGAAGCCACCACGGGAAGACCTTCCTCCACCGGCCCCTGCCGGCTCAGGTTCCCCTCCTCCCACCTCGGTGGCCTCACGGCTCCCGGAACGGCGTTTCTCGGTGCGGGCAGGCATTTCCCCTACGCCGTATGAATCTGTCTGGCGCATGGCCAACGTGTGGCTGCTCCCTCTCGGTCTGCTCTTCGGCCTTTGGCTTGTGCTGGCCTTCTCCCAGGGGGGGTTCCTCCCCCGGCAATGGCTTCTGCCCGCCGTCGCCACTTCCTTCTTCGCGCTCGTCACCGCGGTGTTCGCCGCCTATCCCCGCCGCCCACGGCAGGGGGCACTCGCCCTCATCTTCTTCTTCTTCCTGTACTTGATCTGGGTAGCCTCTTCCCTCATCTGGGCACCCTCCGCCCACCTCGCCTGGGAGGAGGTCAATCGCACGCTCCTCTACTTCCTGGTCTTCGTTCTCGCTCTTCTCTTTCTCACCGACAGAGGTACGCGGCGAATCTGCCGCTACATCTTGGTGGCAGCTGCGCTCGCCCTCATCGCTCTTGTCGTGTGGCGTCTTCAAACCACGAGCGATCTTCAACTTCTGTTCACGGGCAAGCGCTTCACCTACCCCGCTACCTATCCCAACAACACGGCCGCCCTCTTTCTCATGTTGTTCTGGCCCCTCATCTGCATCAGTGCAGACGTACGAGAATGGGTTCTTCTGCGAGGCTTGGCCTTGGGAGCAGCCTCTGCGCTCCTCGGCCTTGCGGCGATGACACAGTCGCGCGGCGCGCTCTGGGCGTTTGCCATCACCATGGTTCTCTGGTTTGTGTGTTCGCCCCTTCGTCTGCGAACCTTGGCCTTTATGATGGTCCCTGCGGTGCTCATGTTGTGGTCGTTCCCGGATCTCAACCGCTATTGGGTCGAGGGCCCGGAGGCCGTGGGCGCCTGGCCCGCCGTCTATCACACTCTTCTGACCTTCGTGGTCGCCGGAGTACTGGGTGTGGTGCTCGGCCTTCTGGAGCGCTGGGTGCACGTCAGCGGGCGCATGAAGCTGCTGTTCGGGGGTATTGTGCTCGCAGCGCTCCTCAGTACGGCCGTGTACGGAGCGATCCAAGTCTCCCGCGATCATGGTTCTCTCGCGCAGTGGGCTCGTGAGAGCTGGGCGAGGCTCACCGCGGAACAGACTGTCACCCTCTCCGGAGGTGCCTCGTCAAACGGCGGTACGACACAAGTCGAGAGCCGTTTCGCCACCTTGTCCGCCAGCGGGCGGTGGGACATCTGGCGCGTGGGCTGGGAGGAGTTTCTGAAAAACCCCATCACCGGCGTCGGCGCCAACAACTACGAAGTCAGTTACCTCAAGTATCGTAGAAGCCAAACCGCCATGCCCCGCCAGCCCCATTCCTTACAGATCAGGGTGCTCTCGGAGACCGGTGCCGTGGGAGCGTTCTTCTTCTTCGGTTTCTTGGCCCTCGGACTCTCTCTCAGCGTCTGGCCCCGAGCGGCATCCGCCTGGCGGCGTGCCCGCGACACGTGGCTCTTCCCAGCAAGAAGGCCGCCGAAGCCCTGCCGCTGGGGCACCGACTCCTCCGCCCATGCCTGGCCCTTTTCTCTCGCCTTCGGCGTCCTCTATTGGGTGATACACGGCAGTGTGGAGTGGCTGTGGCACATGCCTGGAGTCACCCTACCGGCGCTCCTCTTGCTGGCTCTCGCCGTATCAATCGTGGATGCACGGGCCATCGTGCTGTGGCCCTGGCCCTGGGCTCCACGCGGAACCACCCCGGTCGAAGACCCCGCCGCCCCAGACCCCCTTACCCAGGACCCTGTGGAGTACGGTTGGGCGACGGCCCCCGAGGTCGAGTCTCGACCCGGCAGGCCCCTTGAGCCCGAGTTCCTCTCCTCTCGGCGTTCGGAGCGGCATACGGCCCGCAGAGATAAGCGGGCGCGCAGACAACAATGGATACTGGGAGGGCAAGCCTCCCTCAATCCACCGGGCCGCCTGTCGGTGGCATTCCGCGCCGCCCTCGTCGCGGTGGCGCTCCTCACCCTACTCAGCACCTTCTTCCCTTGGCTCGCGCTGCGCTTCCAGCACACGGCCGCCAGAAACCTCGGACATGATCAGGCCGTCTCCATCGCCAACACCGCGGTGGCGGCCGCCCTCAACCCGGCCGATCCGGAGCCGCTCGCTCTGCGCTCAGAGGTGTACGCGCAGGCTGCGCGGTCACTTGAGGGTTCGCCGGCCGATGATGCACCTGCAGCAACCTTCGACAACTTGTGCCTCGCCTTCGTCGCCTCCCTGAGGGCGATGGAGAGAGACGCCGCCGACTGGTCCCTCTACTATATGGCCGGGAGGCGGGCTCTTGATCTCGCGGCCTTCTCCGCCACCGCCGGCGCTCGCGCCCGAGCCCTTCCTCCCGGCTCGGCAACAGGTTCCCTCGCTGACGATGCGGCCCTGCAAGAGGAGTGCCAACGGCTGCGCAGGTATTCCGTCGACCGCCTCGTGGCCGAAGCGCATGCGCTCTTCTCACTCGGGCTGCGGCGAAATCCTCTCCATCCCGCACTTGCCCGCGCCGTTGAGACCACAGCATCGCGCACAGAATGGGAACAATCCCGAGACTGATCCTTCCCGGAATGCAGCGAGGTACGGCCTCCGGCGACCAAGCCCAGTAGGGTCAGGCAACCAGGCCCAGTAGGGGGAGCGTGAACAGGACGGCCGTTGCGACACCGAGCACCAAGAGCACTATCATGACTACACGGTAGGCTGTGGAGTCGCTCGCCCTCTCTCGCGCACCGGCGTCGACCCTTCTGCGCGTACCTTCCCACTGACCCAACGTGGGGGCTGCGGGCGGGGGTGCGGCCCGTCGGGCTTCAGGCGCGGGTTGCGAAGACACGCCGGCCTCCTCCTGCGCCAGGGTACACGGGGCCGAAGAAGGCGAGACCGCCACCTGGTCTCCCAGGGCGGGCGCAGAGCGTGTCTCAGAATCTCCCGTCAAAGGTGGCGGTTCCGCACTCTCGGCCATGGGAAGCCCACTCTGCAACTCGGCGAGTAACCGCTCCCCGTCAAGTGCCAGCGACTCGACGTAGTTCAGCAAGATGCTACGAAAGTAGCCAGGACCGACCTCCCGGTGAAGCTCACCCTTCTCGAGCATCTCCAGGTACGAAGGCCGGATGGACAACTCCTCGCCCATCTGGGCGATGCTCTTGCCCGCACGCTTGCGTGCTTCGGTTATGAGGGCACCACAGGCCTCGAAGTCCGTATCGCCCATACCTCGGACCACCCCTCTCTCCGGTCATATCGTCGTCCATGCCCCCGCCAGGAATCGAACCTGGGCACGAGGATTAGGAATCCTCTGCTCTATCCCCTGAGCTACGGGGGCGCAGCCGCAAGAAGCGCCCCAAAGCGGCACCCGCCACGGCCAGCGCAATTCTAGCATCCTTGTTCGCCCGTAAAGGCCGGTACCCTGCACCACAACCCCGGCAATCGCCCCCGGGGCTCGCCGACGATAGCCTATACCGGCCGGTCGCCCAAGGCGGTACGCACCATGGCCTCGACGAGGTCTTCGAAGCTGAGACCCGCCGCTTCGGCCGCAAGCGGCATCAGCGAACTCTCGGTGAGACCGGGAATGGTATTCAACTCGAGCACCCAGGGTTGGTTGTCCCTGTCCAGGATCATGTCCACCCTTCCAAAGCCGCTACAGCCCAGCACCCGGTAGGTCTCTCGAGCGGCCTCGAGCACACGGGCTTCTGCCTCTCTGGAGATCTCCGCCGGTACGACGAACTCTGTCTCTCCTAGAACATAGCGCGAGTCGAAGTCGTAGAAGGTGTGTCCAGCAAGGGGCACCGCCTCCACGATGGGCAAAGGGTTGGGCTCCAGATGCGCGCCAGTCTCGATAATACTCACCGCAAGCTCACGACCACTCACGTACTTCTCGAGAAGAACCTTGTCGTCGAAGGAGAAGGCGGAGACCAGGGCGTCGGGCAGGAGGCCCGCCTCCGCGACAATGGTGATACCGAAAGCAGACCCCTGCGCGGCCGGCTTGACCACCAACGGCAGCCCGAGTTCATCCACAATAGCGCCAAGCGTGTCTCTGGCACCCAGGTCACGAAAGGCAGCTTCATTGAACGCCTGAAAGGGAGGGGTGGGAATGCCCCGTTCGAGGAGCACATGCTTGGTGAGCACCTTGTCCATGGCCCAGAGACTTGCCGCGACACCTGAACCCGTGTACCTGAGCCCGAGAGTTTCGAGAAGCTCTTGTGCGGTGCCGTCCTCGCCCCCCTTGCCGTGCATGGCGATGAATACCAAGTCCGGCTGCACCTCGACAAGACGTCGAACGAGCGTCCCGTCGACATCGATGCCGGTCACCCTGTAGCCGCGCGATTCGAGCGCGTGCAGCACCCGGTGACCTGTGGCGACCGACACATCCCGCTCGAGAGAGCGCCCACCGTACAATACGCACACATGAGTCTGTTCCATCAGATCCCTCTTCCTCGCGCCTCGCTCGCAGGTCGAGACCCCCTGCCTCCCCTGTCAGTCGACACCCAGTGAGCGGCGGAGATCCAAGTGCTCCCGAATCACGGCCCCCAGACGGCTGACTCCCTCCCGGATGCGCTCCTCGGTGTTGTAGCTGAAGTTGAGCCGCATGCTCGCCGTACCCTGCCCGTCGGCAAAGAACGCATCCCCACGCACAAAGGCGACGTTGCGCTCGATAGCCTTGACGAGAAGGTCGCCCGTGTGAATGCCGTGAGGCAGTGTGACCCACACGAAGAATCCGCCCTCCGGATGCGTCCATGAAGAGCCCTCGGGAAACTCCTCGGCGAGGGCCTCGAGCAAGGCGTTGCGCCGGGACGCGTAACCTTCGCGTAATCCCTCGACGTAGGGCTTCCACTCGCCGGTGGACACGAATTCGTGCACGAACATCTGAGTCAAGGAACTCGAGCAGAGATCCACCGCCTGCTTGCCCAACACGATCTTCTGGTAGATGGCAGGGGGAGCGGCGAGCCAGCCGGTTCTCACACCGGGAGAGATGATTTTCGAGAAGGAGCCCAGATAGACCACGTTCTCCTCCCTGTCCAAGGAGAACAGGGTAGGCAGAAACTCTCCTTCGAACCGGAGAAGCCCATAGGGATTGTCTTCCAGCACCACAATGCGTTCACGTGCTGCGATGTCGACCAAGGCTTGGCGGCGCTCCCGCGAAACTGTGACCCCCGAGGGGTTGCTGAAATTGGGGACGAGGTAGAGGAGCTTCGCCCGGACTCCCTCGGTCCGCAGCTTCTTGAGCGCCACTTCGAGCCCGTCGGGATCCATACCCTGCCCGTCTGTGGGCACGTGCACCACACGTGCCTGGTAGGTCATGAAGGTGGTGAGTGCACCGGGGTACACAGGGCTCTCCACAAGAATGGTGTCGCCGGGGTCGACGAACGTCTTCGTCGCCAAGTCGATGGCCTGCTGCCCGCCGGTGGTCACCATGATGTAGTCGGCGTTCGCCCGCGACCACTCCTCTCTCATGACCGTCACGATGTCGTTCTTGACCGTCTCGAAACCCTCGGTAGGAGCGTACTGTAGGGCCGCCGCGCAGCTCTGCTCCCCGATGGTGAGATTGATACGCTCGAACACTTCTCGGGGAAACTTGTCGGTGGCAGGAAGCCCGCCAGCCAACGAAATGACCTCCGGGCGCGAGGTGAGACTCATGAGGTCTCTCATCGCGGAAGACCTCATGACCTGAGTGCGGGAGGCGTAGAGGTCTTCGTATTTGTCGAGAGAGCGCTTGGTCATGATTCGCGGCAGTATAGGTGCTCGGCAATGCCTTTGACAAGGGCTCAGTGATAGACTAAAGCTCTGCAATCGACCGGAGTATTAGCCATGGACTTCCTTCAAACCAGCGTGCTCGCCCAGGTGTGTCTCGGCATAGGGCTCGCACAACTCGCAGGGCTACGAGCGTTCCTTCCCGTCGCACTAATTGGTGTCTTCTCCGCCTTCGAACTGTTCGGTGCCCCCGCACTCGCCGGCACATGGTTCTCCTTCTTCGCCTACAGTTGGGTGTGGATCGGTCTTTTCGGGTGCGCCTTCATCGAGCTTGTGCTGGACAAGCTACCCCTCATGTCGCAAGTGCAGGATCTGCTGTTCGGCCCGCTACGGCTCGCCGCAGGGGCAGTCGTGTTCGGAGCGGCGCTGGCCGCTCAGCTCCCTGCGGTGATCATCGTGGGCATGATCGCTGGGGCCCTGCTCGCGTCCGCAGCTCATTTTGCGAAGGGAGCGCTTCGCATAACCCGCAGCGCTGACGGACTCACCAACGCCTTCATGAGCCTCTTCTTCGATCTCGTCGTAGCCGCCGGCGCCGTCGCGACTCTGCTCTTCCCCTTGTTGGGGATACTCTTCTTGCTGTTCCTGCTGTACTTCCTCTACCGGGTCAAGAAGACGAGAAGAAAGAAATACAAGGGGCTGCGTCTGCTTCGCGAGTGACGTTCCTCCCTACCACCGGAGCCGCCCGTGTCCGCACCGGTCGACAACGACTTCCCCCGTTTGCGCCGGGCGATGGTCGAGTATCAGATCAAGGCCCGAGGAGTCAGCGCCCAACGTGTTCTCGACGCCATGGGCCGGGTACCTCGGCACCTCTTCGTCCCCGAACACCAGCGATTCGCGGCATACGACGACACTCCTCTCTCTATCGGCCACAGGCAGACCATCTCCCAGCCCTTCATCGTGGCGCGCATGACTGAACTCCTCGCCGTAGGACCAGACTCCACCGTGCTTGAGATCGGCACGGGCTCCGGCTACCAAGCAGCCGTGCTCGCCGAGATGGTCCGCGAGGTCTGGAGCATAGAACGCCACCCCGAACTGGCGGAAGGTGCCCTCGGGCGCCTCAGAGCCCTCGGCTACACCAATGTTCACGTCGTGGTCGGTGATGGGACACTCGGATACGAAGAGGCGGCCCCCTATGAGGGAATCATCGTCACCGCCGCAGCTCCCCACGTGCCGGCCGCGTTACGGGAGCAACTGGCCGAAGGCGGACGGCTCATCATCCCTGTCGGGGGCACGAGTATGCAGGAACTCCGCGTGTACCACAAGAGGCACAGCTCATTCGAGGAGTACCGCGTACTGGATTGCCGCTTCGTACCCCTCGTCGGCTACGATGGCTACCAGGAGAACGACTCGGACGACTGAACAAAGGAGGCGGCACGATGCGAGAACAGCACAGCCAAGCCGTCCGGCTGCACTGCTTCATCGACGGTCGCGTTCAAGGTGTCTGCTTCCGCGAGTACACCAAGCGCCAAGCCCGGCTCCACGGAGTGGCGGGGTGGGTACGCAACCTCCCCGACGGCCGCGTGGAAGCGGTGTTCGAAGGAGACCCTGCTGCCGTCAACCGCCTCCGTGCTTGGGCTCAGGAAGGACCGCCTTCCGCCCTCGTGATCTCGGTGGAGGCGAGAGAGGAAGACCTCTGCGGCGAGCACGGCTTCGAGATCCGCGCCTGAACGCCCGGATTCCTCCTGAGCTCAGGAAAGCCGTGGCCTCTCACCCAGCATGACGATAACCGTCTGCTCCGTACCATTGCGATCGATGAACACGGATATGCTGTCTCCCGGCCTCTTCGTGCGCAGAAGGCTGAAGAGATCGCCCGCGTTCACCATGGTCTGCCCGTCTATCGAGACGATGATATCGCCCTGCTCGAGACCGGCCTGATCTCCCGGCGTACCCGGCTCCACCTCGGCCACGATGAGGCCGGATGACCGTGAAAGACCGAACTGTGACTGAAGATCGGGTGTGACTGTGCGCGGCACGATGCCTATGTAGGGGTGAACGGCCCGCCCGGTGGCGATGAGTTGCTCGGCGACATCGACCACCGTATTCGCGGGTATGGCGAAACCGACGTCTTGGGCGCCAGTCCTGCCCGGCGGGAGATAGGCCACATTCACGCCGATGACCCGGCCTTGAGCGTCTGCCAACGCGCCACCCGAGTTGCCCGGGCTGATGGCGGCATCGGTCTGGATGAGATCGATGAGGGCCTGGTCACCCCCCACTTCCGGAGGAATCTGCCGCATGAGCCCACTGACTATGCCCAGCGTTATCGAATTGTCGAAGCCCAGCGGGCTCCCGATGGCGATTGCCCATTGGCCCACCCGGACCTCCGCCATGTTGGTCACGAACTCGGCCGCCCGCAGCCCGCTCTTCTCAACTCTGACCACAGCGAGATCGGTGAGGCGATCACGACCCACCAGCGTGGCCGGCGCCTGCTCACCCGTGGCAAAAGTGACGACTATGGTGTCGGCGGGAACGTCGTTCTGGGTGACCACGTGGTTGTTGGTCACGATCATGCCGTCAGAGCTGAATATCACGCCCGAACCTTGGCCCGAGAAGCGCTGCTGGCCGAACACACCAGTGGCCATTCCCTCGACCTTGAGGTTGACCACGCTCGGACCCAGTCTCTCAGCCACGGCCTCGGCAGGACTGGCCCCCTCAGCGAATGCGGGAGGCGGCACGACAGCGCTGGGCCCGGTCGTCACCGTACCGGCAGAAGCGGAGGTGGTGGTGACTCCTTGGCTGGTGGTGACCAGCGTGCAGCCCGTTGCCACCACACCTAGAACCACCAGAACAACGACCGCCGCCACGAGACCCAGCAGCCGGAACAGCCAGTTGCTTCGACCATTCATATCAATTCACTCCCCAAGGGAATCGGTCACCGAAAGCATCGTCGCCCCGCATCATCGGCTCCACGCCCCACCCGGTGTCCCCGACGCCTGCAGCGCCCATGTTGCAGATACCCAGTATGGCGACTCTCTTACGCCTCGTCTTCGACGGGCAGTTCGGGCGGCGCACTCAATTCGTGGGCGGGCAGATCGAGGAATCGGCTGAAGACCGCCGCCACATGGCCGCGAAGCGCAGGGGCATACGGGTCGAACCTGCCCTCGCCATACCCGTTCATCAGCCCAAGGTGGGCGGCCAAAGCCACGTCCTCGCGGGCATGGGCCGGTACGTCACCCCATGAAGCACCGACTTCATCACTCGACGGAGCCGGATACCCTTTCAGTTCCCGCGCCATCCTGGCCACGATCTGAGCCAACTGCACCCGGGTAATCTGTCTTCCGGGCAGAAAGACCCGGACCCCGTCATCCCGTATCACACCATTGACCAATCCCGCTGCGACCGCTTCCTCGATGTAGTCGAAGGGATAGTGAAGAGGTTCCCCACCCACACCGTACGCACGAGATACATCAGTGAATGAAGGTGTGTCGAGATTGTCGATCTCCTCGGTGTGCAGACCTCCCGCCAGCACCGCCACCTTGGCCACTTGGGCCCGGGTCATGGGGTCCGTGGGACCAAAACGGAACTCATCGTAACCGCTCATGATGTCTGCATCCACGAGCCGCTCAATGGCGCCGGCTCCCGGCGCACCAGAGCCGACATCCACGAACGTGCGCCCATTGCGCAGCAAATCTCCCACGGTGACAAGGTCATATCCCAACGCCCGCAGCCCCTCGACGATGACGGGTACCGCCTGCCAGGTATGGGTGGCCGACATGTGCATGAGCACAATGGTGCCGTCGGCGGCAGCACTTATTACGCGCGCGGCGATGACCTCAGCGGAGATGTCGGTCCAGTCGCTGGTGTCCAGGTTCCACAGCACGACGTAGGGGAAGCTCTTCTCACCCGCCACTTTCAAGACCGCGTCGTTGACCGCCCCGTAGGGGGGCCGGAGCAACGGTGCCGGCTTCAATCCTGTCATGCGCTCGTAGGCATCGTTGCCCGCGCCCACCTCAGTAAGAAGCTCAGGATAGGGCAGTCGGGTGAGAAACGGATGGGTGGCAGAGTGATCACCGATCTCAAACCACCCTTCGGCCTGCCCTTCAGCCATCTCCGTGGTGAGCTCGGGATAGCGATCGACAAACATGGCCGTCACAAAGAGGGTGGCCGGTACTTCCTGCTCGCGCAGATAGCGAAGCAGTGGGATCGAGTATTCCGGCCGAAAGTTGTCGTCGAAGGTGAGGGCGACGCGCCGCGAGGCTCCCGGTTCAACCGGAGGTCCAGAGCGGACGACCGTAGCCGGGCCGGCGTTCACAGGGTATGCAAGACCAAGAAAGAAGAGACATACGGCCGTGAGGCTGATTCCCAGCACGAGAAGCCGGAGAGGGCTCCGGAGGCAGAGATGGCGGTCGCCGGCAGTACGGTGCGAACCGGCCGAAGATCGCCCGCGGCTCTCGTGCATCCCGCTCCCGGGCCCACGCTCACCACTCATACGTGGCATCCCCATGTGGCGTCCGCGCTCACAACAGAGACAGCCCCACCACGACCGCCCCGAGAGCGAAGACGTAGATCACGAACCCGCGCAGCCGATGCCGCCGCAGAAAGCGAAGCATGAAGTGCACCGCAAGCAGGCTCGACACGACGGCTGCCAGCGCCCCCAGCGCGAAGGCTGCAGCTGTGCTGCCTTGGAGTCCCACCGAGATGTCGCCGATGTTGACCAAGCCTGCCCCCAAGATGGCCGGTACGCCCAGAAGGAAGGAGAAGCGAGCGGCCGAGCGTCGCTCCAGTCCCACATAGACGCCTGCGCTGATGGTTGAGCCGGAACGGCTCAGCCCCGGAGCGACGGCAAGTGCCTGAAACAGCCCGATGATGAGAGCGTCGACCGCCCCCATGTCTTTGAGGACCCGTTTCTCCCGTGGGCCCCGAGAGGCCACGATGTCCGCCACCAACATGAGGCAGCCGGTAAGCATGAGGAGGGCCCCCACCGCGAGCGTGCTGTCGAACAACGCTTCGAAGAATCCCCGAAAGAAGAAGCCCGCAGCGGCAATGGGAAGAGAGCCGATCACCAACCACAGACCCATCCTTCGCCACCCCTTGACTTCCTTGGGGCTCAGACGTTTGGGGGAGACGAACGCCACCAGAATCATATACACCTCGCGACCGAAATATCCGACAATCGCCAATGCGGTAGCCAGGTGGAGAAGTACGTCGAACGCCAAAGGCGGAGGATCCATGTTAAGGAGTTCGGGAACGATGACGAGGTGGCCCGAACTGGAGATGGGGAGAAACTCGGTGAGACCCTGAACGATGCCCAGCAGGATGGCCTCGAAGACGGTCATGTGGCTTTGCTGTCCCCTCGTTCTCGTGCGCAGTGCAGCCTGTGGCTAGTGGCAGGATACAGGAACGGTGCGACCTGCGGTAGATTGCGGGCTGCAGGGCTTCAGCAACCCGGTCGTGCACGACCGGGTTGCAACCTCTCAGCCCCGAGCGCCTCCCATGTGCTCGAGGCCCGCCTTCCTCAGCGCCGGACGGACTGCGGAAAGCAGTGCGACGGCGGCGGCACACTTGAGCACATCACCCGGCACGTAGGGAAGAACACCCACGATGACGGCATTCTTGACTCCCATGCCGGTGACCCAGCCGAGCCACGGCGCTCCGAACGCATACACGGATAGCGAAGCGGCGGCGGTGCCCAGCGCGAGTGGTATCGTCTGCCTCCGCGCGCACAGCCCCATGACACACGCAGCCGCAACGAAGCCGATGAGATAGCCGGCCCGCGGCCCCACCAGCACGCCCATCCCGGCCTCGCCGCCGGCAAATACAGGTGCCCCCACCACACCCAGACCGATGTAGAGAAGCACACTCACCGCGCCCCACCAAGGACCGAGAATACCGCCGGCGAGCAAGACCCCGAGCGTCTGTAGCGTCACGGGCACCGGCGAGATGGGAAGAGGGAGCGCGATGAGGGAGAGCACGCCGAGCACCGCGGCCATCATGGCGCAGGTGGTCAGCCTGCGCAGACGGGCGTGCGAATCGAGGTGTGCCACTCACTCCCCCCGCCGGCAATCACGATAGAGAACGCGGTTGCTGGAACCCCGCGCAACAGCTTCCTCACGATAGCAGTCGGCGGTTCTCCATGTCAACCGACGTGCCCACCAGGGTTTACAACAGCCGCACGACACTCTTCTCTTTGCGGCAAGACGACGAGAACTAGCCCGAAGTTTTCGCCCTCCCCCGTCGCGTTTCCGCACTCCCACCGGGTTTCTTGCG
>CAYRES010000012.1:0-50544 GCA_964423425.1 uncultured Gaiellales bacterium
GAACGACATATCAGGTCGTACGCGGTGCTACATATCAGGTTGTACACCGACACCTCGTTTTCCCGAAGGTCGGGGTGCAGCCAGCAGGAACTCGCCCCGAAGGCAAAGTCCTCCACCCTGCGCATGAGCGCCCGGCCCTCGGTATCGTCGAACGAGACTTCAAACACCGCTATCTTGGCACCCCGCGTGGTGTTGAGGTCGCGGACGACCTGCTCGAAGCCATCGGACACCCGGCCCACGAGAGCCGCCTCCTGGGGGGCAAGCTCCGCCCACACGGCTACGTGGCAGCCGTCGTCGTCATCGGTAAGCCGGGTATCGAGCAGTCGTACACCGGTCTCAGCGGCAATCCTCTCGCACGCATCACGCACGGCAATTGCCGTCTCGGCGAGTTCCAGTGTGGCCTGCTCGTCCCAGCGCGGATGGATCGAGAGGCTCTGGAGAACGGCACCCCGGAGCGGAGTAGCCTCGCCCTCCCCATCTACGGCAAAGGCCGAAAGCGCCCAGAGCGGGCTGCCGCACATGACGGCTACGCCGTGAGGAATCCCCGACCTGCGGCACCTCTTCATCTCCGACTCCCCCACCATCCCCAATTCATCCGTGAGTCGATCCGTCCGTGAGCCGTTCCTATACTAGCGCGATCTTCTTCTTCTGCGAGAGGAGAATTCTTGCGCTTGCATTCGCTTCTGGGCGCGCGAGCAGCGTTGCCCGGACTGCCGTCTGCCAAGCGCTTAGCTCTGCAACAGATCCGCCACGGCCTCGGCGAGCCGCAGGAATGCCTCCGGAGGGAGTTCCTCGCCCCGGGTGCGATCGGTGAAGCCTTCCGCGACGAGCAGCGCGAGGACTTCCTGTTTGTCTACCGAAAGCGCTCCCGCCAAAGAGTTCGCCAGGGTCTTTCGCCTGCTGGCGAAGGCGGCGTCGATCACCCGGCGCAGGTGCTTCGGCTCCCCTTCGACCAGCGGGTGGGCGATACTGCGCTCCATGGTGAGAAGGGTCGAATCGACGTTCGGCCGGGGATGGAAGATGGCCCGCGACAGGGGCCGGACGTCCACGAAGGCCACGTGCAACTGCATCCACGCGGAGAGGGAACCGTAGTCCTTGCCGCCCGGGGAGGCGGTGAGCCGGTCGGCCACCTCCTTCTGCATCATCACACAGTACCGCCGCACCTCGGGCAGGCGAGCCACCGCCTCGGCGAGAAACGGTGCGGCGACCGAATAGGGCAGGTTGCTCGCGCACACGGTGGGAGGCGGATCGAGGTCTTCCAGCCGCACGCGCATGATGTCTTCCATGTGCAGAAGCAGCGCGGGATCGTCACCGAGTGTGGCCCGCAGGGGCGCTTCCAGACGGCGATCGATCTCGAAGGCGTGCACGCAGGCCGTGACCCGGAGAAGCGCCTTGGTGAGAACCCCAAGCCCGGCCCCCACCTCAATGGCCACGTCGTCCGGGCAGGCCTCGAGGCGCCGCAGCGCAAGCTCCACGATGTTGTCGTCGATGAGGAAGTTCTGGCCCAGGCTGCGCCGGGGCACGATGCCAAACTCGGCCAGCCGGGCAAGCGACACCTGGGCCGGGCGCCCCGGTTCGGAGCCCGCCGTCCCACCCCCCGAAGACCGCTCACTCATGACCCCGACGCACCCCCGCCCTTGAGGTGGGCCGCCAACTTGGGAAACACGGCGTCGGTGTTCTGCCACACCCGGGCGGCGAGCTCCTCCACCGACACTCCCCGCAGCGCCGCGATGAACTCGTAGGTGTGCCTCACCTTGGCGGGAGTGTTGGGCCTTCCCCGAAACGGCTCCGGCCCCAGGTAGGGAGCGTCGGTCTCGATGATGAAGCGGTCGGCGGGCACCGTCCGGGCGGCCTCCTGCAGGGCTAAGGCCTTTTTGAAGGTGACGTTCCCAGCGAAGCTGATGTAGAAGCCGTAGGAGAGGAGTTCCTCTAGGCGCTCGGGCAGCGAGAAGCAGTGCAAGAGCACCGTGGTGCCGGCCGCGTGCTCGCGAAGCAACGGAATGCTGTCGACATCGGCCCGGCGGGTGTGGATGATCACCGGAAGCGCCAGGTTCTGGGCGAGTTCCATCTCGGCGGCAAACACCCGCTTCTGATCTGCCTGAGGGGAGCGGTTGCGGTAGTAGTCGAGGCCGGTCTCGCCTATGCCGACCACCTTGGGATGCGCCGCCAGCTCGGCCAGCCGGCTCATGTCGCCGCCACCGACCGCACCGGCCTCGTGTGGATGCACCCCCACCGTCGCGTACACGGCTGGGAAGCGCTCCGCCATCTCCACCGCGAGCTCGGACGACTGCGCGTCGGTACCGGACTGGATGATGGCCGTCACCCCGACCCGCACCGCCTCGTCCACGAGCGTGGCCGGAGTCCCGTCGCAATGGTCGAGGTGAGCGTGGGTGTCGATGAAATCAGTCATGTCAGGCGCGGGCTCCGGGCGACTCCACTCGCGGGAAGCAATCACCCGGTGGCCTCCTTCGACCTCCTGCCGCCTACCCCTCCAGCTCGATGCGCGGGAAGAGCGGCGCCGCCTTCACCACCTTCGCACCCGCGGGCAGGAGCCCCCACGCCGCCTTCTCCCACATGACCGCGGGGCGGGCCGCTTCGAGACCCACGCGGGAGAGCAGCGCCGCGCTGGTGGCCGGCACGAAGGGGTACAGGAGCACCGCGAGCAGGCGGATGCCCTCGGCCAGGTCGTACAGGGTGGCATCGAGCTCGGCGCCCGCGCCTTCCTTGGCCTGCTTCCAGGGAGCCTGCTCCTCCACGTACCGGTTGAGCCGGCGTACGAAGTTCCATACCGCCTCGAGCGCTCCGGTGAGATCGATGGCTTCCAGCCGCTCCCGCCAGGCGGCGGCGGCTGCCGCCGCCTCGGCGGCGAGCGGCGAGTCTTCCGGCGCCCGCCCCGCGGGCGCCGGCACGGAGCCCTCCCGGTACTTGCCCACCATGGAGACCGTGCGCGACAGAAGGTTCCCCAGCTCGTTCGCCAGCTCCGCGTTGTAGCGGGCCTTGAACGACTCTTCACTCACCATGCCGTCCTGCCCGAAGTTGACCTCCCGGAAGCAGTAGAAGCGGAACGGATCGGGACCGAACTCCTCGATGAGCGGGAACGGGTCCATCACGTTGCCGCGCGTCTTCGACATCTTCTCCCCGCCCAGCTTGAGGTAGCCGTGAATGAAGAGATGCTCGGGCAGAGCGTAACCGGCCGACATGAGCATGGCCGGCCAGATGATGCCGTGGAACTTCAGGATGTCCTGCGCCATCACGTGGTAGGTGGCCGGCCAGAAACGGTCGGTGAGGTCTTCGTCGCGGGCATAGGTGAGGGCGCTCGGGTAGTTCAGGAGTGCATCGAACCACACGTACACCACCTGGGAGGGATCCCAAGGGATGGGGATGCCCCACTTCAACTGTGCGCGGGAGATGGAGATGTCGTCGAGCCCCTGCTCGATGAAGGACAACGCCTCGTTGTAGCGGTGGCGGGGCTTCACGAAGTCGGGATGGCTGCGGTAGTGTTCGGCCAACCGCTCCTGGTACGCCGACAGCCGGAAGAAGTAGTTGGTCTCCTGCATGTGCACCGGCGCGGTGCCGTGGTCCGGGCACAGGCCGTCGACCAGGTTCTCTTCGGTGTAGTACGCCTCGCACTCGGAGCAGTAGAGACCGGAGTAGGTGCTCTCATAGATGTCACCGGCGTCGTGCACCCTCTGCAGGAACATCTGCACGAAGGCTTCGTGCTCTGGATCGGTGGTACGGATGAAGAAGTCGTTGGTGGCATTCACCTTGATGGCGACTTCCTTGAACTTGCCCACCATGGCGTCTACGTGCTCGCGGGGAGTCACGCCCCGTTCGAGCGCGGCCCGCTCCACCTTATTGCCGTGCTCGTCGGTGCCGGTGAGGAAGAACACGTCGTCGCCCAGCTGCCGGTGGAACCGGGCCATGACGTCGGCGGCCACGGTGGTGTAGGCGTGTCCGATGTGCGGCACGTCGTTAACGTAGTAGATAGGTGTGGTGACGTAGAACTTGCCCATGGCGCGACACCCGTCTTTCGCGATTGGCCGGCGGAGGAACGACGGCTATTCTATCAAGACGACCTCCCCCGCGTCCCGCCCGGAGAAGGTACACTGATGAAGGGCTGCGGCCCGGGGGAAGCAGGCTTCCGGCTGTGGTTGAGCGGACACGGGGGGAACGCGAGATGACGGAGCCGACGGAAAAGGGAGCGCTCCTCGGCGAGCCGATACTCGATGAGGTGGTGCCCGCCGGGAAACTGACTGCACTCAACCTTCGAGCCGGCCAGATCCTGCGCGTGGTCGATCTGCAAGGCAAGCAGGTGGTGGACATCGTGGCGCTCGTCTCCTCCGATCCCACCGAGCAGCTCTCCTGCGTCTACAGCGTGGTGCTCAACCGCTGTTGGAAACTGACCACGGGACACGTCCTCTACACCACCCGGGCCCGGCCGCTGTTCACCATCACCGCCGACACGGTGGGTCTGCACTACGCGGGCGGCGGCTACTGCACCGAGGAGGTCAACTTCCTCCGCTACGGGGTGAGGGGAAGCAAGAATTGCGGAGACAACCTGAGGACCGCCCTCGACATGCTCGGGCTGGGGGGCACATCCTTCAGTCTCGATTCCTGCTTCAACGTCAACATGAACCTCACCTACCAGCCGGACGGCACCATGGCGCTCAACGAGCCCCTCTCCCGTCCCGGCGACTACCTCGACCTCCGCGCCGAACTCGACTGCGCCGTGGCGCTCTCCAACTGCCCCCAAGACCGCAATCCCTGCAACGGCTTCCACCCTACCCCGGTCCGCTTACTGGTCTTCCCCGGGGAACCTGGCCGCGGACAGACTCGCTGAAGGCGACAGACCGACCGGACACAGGCAGTACCCGGAGAACACAGCATGTGGGCCGACAAGAAGACGTGGATGGGTGTGACGATAGCAGCACTGGCGCTCATCGCCCTTTTCGTGGTGGGCTTCGTGACGAGCGGAGCCACCTTCGTGCAAAGCGCGTTCGGTTACTGGCAGGGCGGCCCTTGGGGGATCGCCCTCTTTGGGGTCCCGGCGTGGAGCGTAGCGTCGCTCTTTGCCGGGCTCGCTCTTCTCTTCGCGGTCTTCGCGGTGAGACAGCGTCGGCGCCTGTGGTTCTGGCTCTTCTGGATACTGCTCCTCCTCTTCGCCCTCAACGTGAGCCGCCGGTTCGCCGTAGAGACGCAGCTCATCGCGAAGGAACCGGTCTCTCTCCTCAAGTACGTCACCTGGCCTGTGACCATCTATGTCAAGTGGCTCGCGTTGGCTCTCATGGCCGTTGCCGTGGTGGCGGTGACCGTGATCGACCGGGTATGGAAACCGGAACGCAGGAGAAGCTGAGCATGGACCCCACCGCCCGCACCCGCCGCCGCTACGACCGGAACTCTCCCCTCTACGACATGATGGAGCACCTCATGGAGGGCCGCGCTTTCGGGCGGTGGCGCGAGCGGCTGTGGAGCCTCGTCGAGGGACATGACATCCTGGAGATCGGAGTCGGCACGGGCAAGAACATCCCCTTCTACCCCGCCGGGGCCGCGATGACCGCCATCGATCTCAGCCCCCGCATGCTCGAGCGGGCCGGCCTGCGTGCGGCCGAGGCGGGGCGACAGGTGGACCTCCGCGAGATGGACGTCGAGCGCCTCGAGTTCCCCGACGCCTCGTTCGACGCGGCAGTCGTCACCTTCGTCTTCTGCTCGGTGCCCGATCCCGTGCGGGGCCTGCGGGAGGTGCGCAGGGTGCTGCGCCCGACGGGCCGGCTTTACATGCTCGAGCACGTCCTCTCGCGGCGTTCCGGCCTACGACAGCTCATGATGGCGGTGAATCCCCTCACCGTGCGCATCACCGGCGCGAACATCAACCGGGAAACGGAAGCGAATCTGAGGCGCGCCGGTTTCACTCTCCGTGAGGCAAGGCCCTTGGCCGCCGACGTCTTCTGGCTCTTCGTGGCCGAAGCCTGAGCACGGGTCACCCGATAGTCCGGACGGTCACCGCAGACGGTGACTCAGAGGCGGTCACCTCAGGCGGTCACCTCGCCGTCGACTCCGGCCCGCCGGCGGCTTCGTGCCGTGACGGCCTTCTCCGCCGCCACCACCACGTACGCCACCACTCCCACGGCAAGGATCAATCCCCACTCAGGGAGCCCGATGGGCGAGGTGAGGAACACTCGGTTCATGAAGGGTGCGTAGGTGAAGAGCGCCTGCAACACCACCATGATGGTCACCCCGCCCCACAGCCAGGGATTCGAGAAGAAACGGGGACCCTGCGCGGCGCCCGCGAGCGTACGGCAGTTGAAGAGATAGAAGAGCTGCACCACGACGAACACATTCACGGCCACCGTACGTGCCTCGGCGAGTGTCGTACGCTCGGACATCACGGCGAACAGACCGAACGAGGCCGCGAGGAGGAGCGCTCCCACGAGGATGATGCGAACCACGAGTTCCCGGGTGAGCAGCGGCATGTTCGGGCTTCGCGGTGGGCGGGTCATGATGCCCGCCTCCTTCTCCTCGAAGGCGAGTCCGAGACCGATGAACACGGCGGTGGTCATGTTGATCCAGAGAATCTGCACCGGAAGGATGGGCAGGGTGGCCCCGACGAGCACCGCCGCAAGAATCACCAGACCTTCGCCCAGGTTGGTGGGAAGGGTCCAGGTGATGAACTTCACCAGATTATCGAAGACACCACGACCCTCCTCCACGGCGGCCTCGATGGTGGCGAAGTTGTCGTCGGTCAGCACCATGTCGGCCGCCTCGCGGGCCACATCGGTGCCGGCCATTCCCATGGCCACTCCGATGTCGGCCCGCCTCAGAGCCGCTGCATCATTGACGCCGTCGCCGGTCATGGCCACCACTTGACCCCGTGCCTGAAGCGCCTCCACCAACCTCAGCTTCTGTTCCGGCGACACCCGCGCGAACACCCGGGCCTCGAGCGCCGCGTCCTCCAGTTCGGTGTCGCCGAGGGCTTCAATCTCATGATAAGAGAGCACTGTATCCACCCGTTCATCCATAATGCCGACTCGGTGAGCCACGGCCGCGGCCGTGGCGGCGTGGTCCCCCGTGATCATCTTGACCATGAGCCCCGCCTCCCTGCAGGCCCGCACCGCCGCCGCCGCCTCGGCGCGCGCAGGATCAAGCATGCCCTGAAGGCCCAAGAAGATGAGCCCGCCGCCCACATCTTCCTCCTCCAGATGGGTCACCTCGGGGCCGAACTCCTTCCGTGCGCAGGCGAGCACCCTCAGGCCCTCAGAGGCCATCATCTCCAACGCCTGCTCGACAACTTCGCCGTCGAGAGGCACCAAGCCCCCGTCACCCGCCATCATCCGCGCGCACCGGGGCAGAAGGGCCTCCACTGAGCCCTTCACGAAGGCCACTGAGAGTCCCTCGGGTGCAAGGTGAAGCGTGGCCATGTACCGGCGGCCCGACGCGAAAGGCACGGAATCAAGCCGGGGATAGTCGACGCTCAAGCGGCCGAGGTCGATTCCGGCCTTGGCGGCCGACACCAGCAGCGCTCCTTCGGTGGGGTCACCGTGGATGTGCCAGTCCCCTTCCTCCTCCTGGAGAACCGCGTCATTGCAGAGTGCGCCCGCCCGCAGCAGCTCCTCCACAACCACGGGGACCGTGACGGCCGCCCGCGTGTCACCAACCGGTGCCCCTTCGACCGACGGGTCCGCCGGAGGCCTACCCTCCACACGCACCTCGCCCACCGGCTCGTAGCCCCGGCCGGTAAGCGAGTACTTGCTCCCGCCGGCGTGGAGTTGTCGCACGGTCATCTTGTTCTCGGTGAGCGTGCCCGTCTTGTCGGTACAGATCACCGTGGTGGAGCCCAACGTCTCCACAGCGGGCAGCCGGCGCACGATCGCCCGGCGGCGGGCCATCCTCCCCACCCCGATGGCGAGCGTGATGGTGACCGCCGCCGGCAAGCCTTCCGGGATGGCCCCAACTGCAAGGGCCACCGAAGCCATGAGCATCTCACCCACCGTCTGCCCCCGCACCAGCCCGACGGCGAACGCCACTGCGGCCAGCACCAGGATGGCCACCAGCACCACCCGGCTGAACTGCGCTATTTTCTTGGTAAGCGGAGTGTCGAGCGCGGAGGCGTGGGCAATATGCTGCGACACCCGGCCAATCTCGGTGTTGTCCCCTGTACCCACGACCGCAGCCACACCGCGACCCGAGGTGACCAAGGTGGAGGCGAACATCATATTCGTGCGTTCCGCCACCTGGGTGTCACGTTCCAATACCTCGCTTCCCTTCTGCACCGGCACCGATTCGCCGGTGAGAGTGGACTCATCCACCCTGAGATCGACGCACGAGAACACTCGCAGATCGGCGGGCACCTTGTCGCCGGCCTCTACGTTCACGATATCGCCCGGCACGAGCTCCGAGGCGGGAACCCGGCGCGCCTGCCCCTGCCTCACCACGGTGGCCTCGGTGGTCATGACCCGGGCAAGCGCGTCCAGTGCCTGTATGGCCTTGGTCTCCTGAATGAAACCAATGGCGGCGTTCAGCGCCACCACCCCGAGTATGACGCCACAATCCACCCACTCCCGCAGAAGGCCGGCCACCAGCGCCGAGGCCAGCAGGATGTAGATGAGGGGCTGGTTGAACTGGTCGAGCAGACGGGACACCCACGAGGGACCCACGTGCGCCGTGATCTCGTTGGGACCGTGCTCCTCGGCCCGCCGTCGCGCCTCCGCTTCCGGTAGGCCCTTCCCAGCATCCACGCCGAGAAGGCGCGCTGCCTCATCCGGACGCAGGTTGTGCCAACGCTCACTCGCACGATCCGCCATCAGCCGGTGCCCTCCTTTGAACCGGCCGAACTCTCCCAACCCTCCAGGCCCATGAGTAGCTCAGGGGTGAGCTGGACGAGACTCTCGAGCACCACGTCGGCTGCGGCACGGTCGCTCTCATCCAACGGGAGCATCCCACTCGGTACCAGCACCACCCGCATGCCCGCAGCCTTCGCCGCCCGGAGGCCATGACCGGTGTCCTCCACCGCGACCGCCTCCGCGGGTGGTACCCCGAGCAAGGAGCAGGCCCGCCGGTACACGTCGGGGGCGGGCTTGCCCGTGTCCACCTCGTCCGACGACACGGCCGCCTCGATCACCCCGCTGAGCCCGGCCGCCTCGAGCACGTGCTGGATAAGCTCGCGGGGAGACGAGGAGGCGAGACCCAAGCGGAAGCGGCCGGAGAGACGATGTACGGCCTCAACCGCCTCCGGAATGAGGGGGAGCGCGCGCTCATATTCGCGCCGGATGCGCCTCGTCACCTCCAACACCATCCGCTCCGGAGAAAGAGTGACTCCATAACGGCGCACCAGGTAGCCCGACCACTCGAGAGAACTGTCGCCCGTGGGCGTACCCGGATCTGTCTCGTTGGCCCACTCGTTGACCCACACGCCCCCATGCTCGGTCACCACTTCCCGCAGAACCCGCATCCACACGGATTCGGAGTCGATGAGTACTCCGTCCATGTCGAATATCACGGCTTTGCGTGTTTCCAGCCGGTGATGCATCCGGACCACCAGGTCGTAGGCGGCACGCCGGTCGAGCCCGGAGACTCTGGCCACCAGTCTTGCAGTATCTCTTGCGCCAATGCCGTGTTGCATTAATTCTTGCGCCAGCACTCCTGCCGGCAACTCGCCGGCAGAGGCTCCAGTCACGGGAGCCAGAACCAATACTATCTCTCCCTTCACCCCCCCGGACACACGGTGGGCTACCTCCCTCACGCTTCCGCGAATCACCTCTTCGAACACCTTGGTGAGCTCACGGCACACGGCCACCTGCCGGTCGGGCCAGCGTGCTGCAAGAGCCCTGAGCGTAGAGGGGAGACGACGCGGCGACTCGTACGCCGCCACCGTGGCCTCCGCCCGATCCGCCAATTCCACGGCCCGGACAACCTTCTTGGCCCCCCGGGGCAGGAAGCCCACAAACACGAAGCGGGCGACGGGAAATCCCGAGGCAACCACTGCCGTGTCGACGGCTGAGGGCCCGGGGAGCACCGTGAAGGGGAGTCCCCTCTCCACGCAGGCCCGTACCAGCCGGAAGCCCGGATCGGAGAATCCGGGCATGCCTGCGTCGGTCACAAGCGCGATCTCTTCCCCCGCCTCGATCCGCCCGACGATATGGCTGAGCCTCTCGTCCTCGCGCGGCTCGAAGAAGCTGAAGAGCTCTGCCCGAAGACCGTGAGCCGAGAGCAGCTTGCGCGTACGCCGGGTATCCTCACACACCACCAGGTCGGCGTCACGAAGCACATCAAGTACCCTGAGCGTGATATCCCGCAGGTTGCCTATGGGCGTCGGGCAGATGTAGAGCACCGCATTTCCCTTCCACGAGAGGTCTCCGCTGAAACGCAGGTGGGCCTTCCACGCTCATTCTCGCGCAGCCGCCGTTGCAGACCGGGCGGCAACCCGACATGATCAGCCGGCATCTGCCGGCCACCGGGACGATCAGCCGCCGTCCCCTAGCATACCCGTTCCGAAGGGATCAGCAGAATCGTACGAGCCCCCGGTTCCCGCGACGATCTCATCCACGTAGCCACGGGTGGCGTGGTAGATGGCCTTGTCGAAGAAAGCACCCAACCTCCGATTGAGCTCGAGCACGCGATATACATCAACCGGACGCTCCCACACCCGCCGATCCCGGGCAAACGTCCAGATATGCATCTTGAGGAGGGTGAGGGAGCTGACCACCTCATGCAGCGCGCAGCCGTTCTCTCTTCGCTCGTGGCCCAGAGAAGCGAAGAACTCACGTATCTCGCCGTCGGCCCGCGCCCCTGCGAGCCAGCGACCCAGTTGGGCGAGGGCGGCAGTCACCCGGGGCAGTAGATCCTCTGAATTCAGCGTCGCATAGCAGGGAGTGCTGGAGTTGGAACGGACGTCGGCAAGCCAGGCGGAGGCGATGTCGGGGGCGTGCTCGCGCACGAAACCGACCAAGCCATCAGACAACAACAACCCCGCCGATTCGTCCGAGAGACGATCGAAGGACTCCTTGATACGCCACTCCTCCCAGTGCAGGCGCAAGAACGCCCGCACCGCGTTGTCGTTGGCGGGGAAGGCCAACTCCGGGAGACGATCGTAGTGGAACCACCCCGCCTCGTCGGCGTCATCTCCAGGGCGGGTCTCACCCCCGGTCATCTCCACCTCGAACGTCACGATGAGGAGGTCGCCATAGAAGTCGCTCGGGTAGCTGTCTACATCGAGCAGCTGCACCACCCTGCCCTCCAAGCCGGCCTCCTCGTGAAGCTCCCGCAGCGCCGCCTCGGCGATGGTCTCGCCCAGCTCAGCGAAGCCGATGGGCAGGCACCACATGCCCTTCTTGGGCTCACGGTTGCGTTTGACGAGGAGTATCTGGTGCTCGGGGTTCGCCACGAGCGAGCTCGCCACCGGCAACGGATTGTTGTAGAAGACGGTGTTGCACTGGGCGCAGACCTCGCGATGGCGTCCGTCCTCCATGCGCATGACGACTCCGGCCCCGCATTGGGAACAGTATTTGGCCTTCAGCGGCACGAGTGGCCGGCCTCACCGGGTCGATCGGCGGCTCGTGCCTGTACCCCTGTGCCCGGCGGGGGGGCAGCGCCGCGCGCGCCGCAGGGGCTGCCGGCGGCCCCGCCCCGGCGGGGCCGCCGGCAGCGGAAGATGACGTCGTCCTTGGGAACGAGCACCTCTGCCCTCCTCATCAGCTGCAGCCTGTTCTCAGCCAAGTGTGCCTCCACGAGCTCCCGCACGCCCCCCGGCCCCACCTCATCCGTCTCGAGCATGAAGGGCAGCTTGAAGCGTAGGTAGGAGAACAACGGCTCCAGCGTACCCTGCCCGAAACGGAGTGCGTTGCGGTACTCGATCGCCTCCACTTCCTCGAAGTACTCGAGCAGAAGTCCGCGGCCCCGCTCGCCGGAGAACTGCGCCACCAAGCGTACCAGAGGCGAGGCGTCCTCCACGAGGTTGAGAAGACGCGCCAATTTCCTGCAGCTCTCTTCGGTATGGGTGACCGCCACGAGCACCCCGTCGGGAGCCAGTACCCTGGCGAGATCGGGAACGATTCGAGGGAAGAAGTACAACGAATACGAGCAGACGGCGGCCTCGAACAGACCATCCCCATACGGCAACGAATCTTCCACCACCATCTGCACGAACTGGCCCTGCCTGCCCGTCCTTTGCAGCCGGTCGAGGAAGAGATCGCGATTGGAATCTTCCGCGTCGATGCCCAGAATGAAGGCATCCCGGGAACAACGAAGCGCCAGTGCCTCCGACATGAGACCGAAGCCGCACCCCACGTCGATCGCCCGGGTCACCCCGTCCAGTTCGAGGCCCGCAAAAGCGACGTTGCGGATATCTTCGGGGTGCGAAGAGTGCTCGCGGATGACCCGCGCCGCCTCTTCGTGGATGGTGGGATAGTGATAGCCGGCAAGAGCTGTCGGTGTACCCGCTCCCTCTGTGTAGCCTCGTGCCACGTGGACCACTCTCCAACCTCTCCAGCGACTCTACCGCTACCATTCCCCGGTAGGGAGCATCGCATGCACGAGAACGGGGTGGACTCTAGTATGGACGGGCCCCACTCGTTAGAATGGGCTCCGGCCTCGGATGGGCATCTCTCGGCGGCCATCGCCGAAAGGGGAGCGCAACCAAGAAGACGAACCAGGAGGGCTTTCCACCGTGAACACAGGCAGATCACGATCATTGGGCTTTGTGTTGCTCGTTTTCCTACTCGTGGGCGGCATGGCGTTGGCGCTCGCCGCGTGCGGAGATACCACTACCACCACGGCGGCCGAGGGCACAACGACTACGGCCGGAGAAGCCACCACGACCACGGCCGGCGAGGATACCGAGGAGTTCATCTTCGGCATGCTGCTGGTGGGGCCGTTCAACGATCGCGGCTGGAGCCAAGCCCACTACGACGCCGGGCTCTACGTGGAAGAAAAGGCCCCCGGCACCAAGATGATCTACATCGACAAGGTGAACGCGGCCGACCGGCCCGGCACGACCCCGGCTCAGTTGGCCGAAGACCTCCTGTCGAAGGGTGCGCAGCTCATCATCTTCAATTCCGACGACATGAAGGACTCGGCGCTCGATTTCGCCCGAGCCCATCCCGATGTGCCGGTGATCCATGCCTCCGGTGACTCCGCCTGGGAGGACGGCGAGGACTACCAAGCCCTCCCCAACCTGGCGAACGTCATGGGCAAGATGGAGTACGGCAAGATGATCGCGGGCTACGCCGCCGCCCTCACCACCAATACCGGCCAGATCGGCTACCTCGGTCCCTTGATCAACGATGAGACGCGCCGCTTGGCCGCCGCTTCCTATCTCGGCGCTCGGTACGCCTGGGAGACGGTGCTCGGCAACGACCCGGCCGATCTCACCTTCAAGGTCACCTGGATCGGCTTCTGGTTCAACATCCCCGGCGTCACCTCCGACCCCACGCAGGTGGCCCAGGACTTCTTCAACCAGGGTTTCGACGTCGTCATCTCCGGCATCGACACCACTGAAGCCCTCGTGGAAGCAGCCAAAGTCACGGCCGAGGGTAGGAACGTGTGGGCTATCCCCTACGACTACGAAGGGGCGATCGCCGAAGCCCCGGAGGTTGCCCTCGGAGTTCCCTACTTCCACTGGGGCCCCGACTATCTGCGCCACATCGAGGCGATCCGCGCCGGCACCTGGGAACCCACGTGGGAGTGGCAGGAACCCTATTGGGCGAACATCAACGACCCCGACGACAGCCCCATCGGCTTCCTGAAGGGCGACGCGCTGTCGGCCGAGAATGCGGCCAAGGTCGACGAGTTCATCGCAGAGTTGGGCGGCGGCCTCAATCTGTGGGTGGGTCCGCTCAGCCTGCAGGACGGTACCCCGTATCTAGCCGCCGGGGAATCTGCTACAGATCAGCAGATATGGTATCTGCCCCAGCTTCTTGAAGGTATGGAAGGCCAGAGCGTCTCGGACTAGAAGGTACGCACGTTTCCCCAGGAGGGGGGCCACCGGCCCCCCTCCGCGCCTTGAGGGCCGTCGCGGGAAGGTACAAGGAGGAAGGTTCGCCGCCGGATGGAAGTCAAGCTCGAAGGCATAACGAAGAGCTTCGGCGCGCTGAAGGCCAACGATGGGATCACCCTCGAGATCCCCGCGGGCACCATTCAAGGCATCCTGGGCGAGAACGGTGCGGGTAAGAGCACCCTCATGAAGATACTGTCGGGGTACTTCCGGGCCGACGGCGGCCGCATCACTCTGGGCGGCACCGACGTGACCATCAAGTCTCCCTCCGACGCCATCGCCCACGGCGTGGGCATGCTCCATCAAGACCCCCTCGACTTTCCCACCATGTCGACGGCCGAGAACTTCCTCGTGGGCGGCTCAGGAGGCCTGCGCCTCGACCGCCGCGCCGCCAAGGCTGCCCTCAGGGAGTACGCCGGCGAACTCGGCTTCAGCCTTCTCCCCGAAGCCCCTGTCGACGGACTCACCATCGGCGAGAGACAACAGCTCGAGATGGTGCGGCTACTGTCGCTCGGCGCCCGGGTGCTCATCCTCGACGAGCCCACCACGGGCATAAGTGCTCCCCAAAAGGCGCGGCTCTTCGAAACCCTCAAACTCCTGGCCGAGCGTGGCCACACCATCATCTTCGTGTCGCACAAGCTGGAAGAGGTGGAGGAGATCTGCCACCGCGCTGCCGTGCTCCGCCACGGCCGACTTGTGGGAAGGGCCGAATCTCCCTACGACGTCGACGGTTTGGTCAGGCTCATGTTCGGCAAGGCGGTCACTCCAGGCCCGGCGCGCATCATCCCCCATGGCCACTCGGCACTCACGCTCGACTCGGTGAGTATCGAGACGGCCCGTGCGCGCATCGAGGACTTCAACCTCGAAGTGAAGGCCGGCGAAACCATAGGCCTCGCCGGCATGGAGGGCAGTGGCCAGGATCTTCTGCTCAAAGCCTGTGCCGGGCTCATCCGCACCGTGGCGGGCCGCCTCCAGCTCAATGGTATCGACATGACGGGCAAGCCCTACCGGTCCTTCCGCGAGAAGCGGGTGGCATACGTGCCGGCCTCACGCCTGGAAGAGGGACTCATACCCACCATGTCCCTCACCGACCACTTTCTCCTCTCCCACCATGAGAGAGGTGTCTTTGTCGACTGGGCGAAGGGCCGCAAGGATGCACAGGCCCACATCGACGATTTCAACATCAAGGGCAGCCCGGCAACGGCGGTGGAGTCACTCTCCGGCGGCAACCAGCAGCGTGCCCTCCTCGCCTTGTTGCGGACGCCCCTAGCGCTGCTGCTACTCGAACAGCCCACCCGGGGCCTCGACGTCGAGTCCACGATCTACATCTGGAGCAAACTCAAGGATCGTTGCATGGAGGGCGCGGCCATCCTGTTCCTCTCCTCCGACCTCGATGAGGTACTCCAGTACAGTGACCGTATCATTGTGTTCTTCAACGGCCACTTCTCCACCCCGCTCACGGCCGCCGAGACCACCGTCGAACAGCTCGGCAACCTCATTGGAGGCCGCGGTGTCTAGACTGAGCCCCCGGGTCGAAGCAATCCTCTTCCAACTGGGCGCGTTCGTGCTCGCCCTCGGCTTCACCACCCTGATCCTGCTCATGGCCGGCGCTCCCCCGCTCGAAGCCTACAAGCAGATCATCCTGGGTTCTTTCGGCTCCACCGTGAAGCTCGCTGATGTGCTGGTGGTCTTCGTACCCCTGCTGCTCACAACTGCCGGGGTACTCATCACCTTCTCGGCCGGACTCTGGAACATTGGGGTTGAAGGGCAGGTGACTCTGGGTGCCATCTTCACCACTTGGATGCTCCGCCTGCTGCAAGACACATCGCTTCCTCCCTGGCTCATCATCATCCTGGGTGTCATCGCCGGCATGGTGGGCGGAGCGCTCTGGGCGATGCTTGCGGGAGCGCTCAAGACCTTCGGCGGAGTGAACGAGATATTCGGTGGCTTGGGGCTCAACTTCGTGGCCACAGCCCTCACGCTCTGGCTCATCTTCGGCCCCTGGAAGCGGCCCGGCGTGGGATCCATGAGCGGCACAGAGCCTTTCCCCGAGAACCTCTGGCTTCCGCAGTTGCCCGGTCTTCGCCTGAGCCTCTACGCGCTCGCGTTGGCTCTTCTTGCCATCGTGGTCGTCTACGTGCTCCTTCAACGCACCTACCTGGGCCTGCGCTTCAAAGCGGTGGGCGGTAACCTCAAGGCGGCCCTTCTGCTCGGCCTGCCCACCTGGCAGTACATGCTCCTCGCTTTCGGCCTCTGCGGAGCCCTCGCCGGATTGGCCGGCGTCATCCAGGTTGAGGGTGTGTACCACCGACTCATCCCCTCCATATCAAGCGGCTACGGTTTCCTCGGCCTGTTGGTGGCAATGCTCATCCGCTACCGCGCCTTGTGGGCCGCCCCCGTGGCCCTGTTCTTCGCCGCCCTGAATATCGGCGGTATTCAACTACCAATAGTACTCAAACTGGATTCGACCCTGTCCGGAGTGCTCCAGGGCTCCTTGGTGCTCTTCGTGTTGCTCGTGGAAGGCGCCCGGCAGCGGCTCATGGAGAAGCGGGCCCAGGCCGCCCGCGTGACGGTGAACCAATGACACTCACGCCACCACACCACTCTAGCGAAGGAGCCGCATGAGCGGCGAAGCCATCATCGCCGGCCTGGCCGGGGTTCTGGCCGCCGCGGCGCCCATCCTCTTCGCCGTCATCGGAGAGACGATCTCCGAACGGGCTGGAGTGATCAACCTTTCCGCGAACGGCACCATTCTGCTCTCGGCCATGGGTAGCTTCGTCGTGGCCCTCACCACGAACAGCCTGCTCCTCGGTTTTCTGGCCGGAGCGGTCATCGGCGCAGCCGTCGCGGTCATCGTGGCACTGAGCAGTATCACGCTGCGGCAATCACAGGTGGCCGTGGGCTTCGTACTGGCGCTCCTCTGCCGCGACTTGGCCTACTTCTTGGGTAACCCCTTCATGGGAGAGAGCGGCCCCCGCATGACGGCCACTCCTCTTCCGCTCCTGTCCGACATTCCCGTACTTGGCCCCCTGTTCTTCCGCCAAGACCTCATCACCTACCTGAGCTTCATACTGATCGCGGTGGCTTGGCTCTTCATCTACAAGAGCCGGCCCGGTCTCATGCTGCGAAGTGTGGGCGAACGACCGCGGGCGGCCTTCGCCAGGGGGGCGAACGTCAACCGCCTGCGCTTCCTCTACACCGCGCTCGGGGGCGCGCTGATCGGTCTGGCGGGCCCGGCCTTCTCTCTTGCCGTGAAGGCCGGGTGGAAAGGAACCATCTCCGGTCTGGACGGTATCGGGTGGATCGCCCTCGCCATCACCATCTTCGGCGCCTGGAATCCTCTACGGGCTGCGTTCGGCTGCTACCTCTTCGCCCTTCTACAGTGGCTGGGCGTGGTCCTACAACCCAGCCTTCCCGGAGTGCCCTCCCAGGTGCTGCAGGTGGCACCCTTCCCCCTTATGATCCTCGCCCTACTGCTCGTCAACATCGGCAACGCCGAGTGGGTGGAGCGCATGCTGGCCGCCCTGCCCGAGCGGCCCCGCCACGCCGCCGCCCGGGTGCTCCGCTCCATGAGAGTGCTGCCGCCCGCAGGGCTGGGTGTGCCCTTTGAAAGGGAGTAGCGCGGCGAGCAGTACGGCCCGCCGGTGCGCTCCTACCCGCCTGAGGGCCTGTCGCGGCACGGGTGATGTCACTCCGGGCCAGAGCCTCATACGACAGGGCTGATGCCAGCTCCGGCCCTGGGCCGCCGCCGTAGTAGATCTCTCCCGGTCCAAGCCTGGGGCGCCGCCGGCCTGGACCCCCGGCCTGCGCCTCTCCCCTTACTCGACGTCGGCTTCTTCGGCTTCTCTCCGGCGCCTCAAACCCCACAGGCGCCTCGAAGACCGGCTCTGCTCCAGGGGGCCGCCCCGCCGGCGCCCTGACGGGGAATCGAGCCCCTCCACCTGTTCGTCTCCCTGCACCCGCCTTCCCCTCTCCGCCTGCCGGAAGCTGTTCGAGCCGGCAGGCGATGGCGAAACGGCGTGGGAATCCGCCTCCTTCACCAAGCGATGTACCGGAGCCTGTACGTCGTGGTAACAGTTGGGGCAGGTGAAGGTCGGGTTGCGGAGAAGCCAGCGCGCCCTCTTCTTGAGGCGGCGGCCGCAGAGCCCGCAGGCAAATTCCACATTCTCTTCGTCAAGACCGGGCAAAGACATCCCTCAGCACGATGTTGAAGGGACAGCGCGCGCCCGCCTGACACGGCCGCGCGCTGTCATCATGCCACAAGGATGCCACCCGCGAACAGCGCTCCGGGGCACCCTGCTGTCTTGGCACCCTGTCCCTCTCAGTTGAAGAAGGATTCGTCGGGCACCCCAAGCCACGAACCGGTGGACGGAGCCTCGAGGGACCGGCTCCGCTGCTCTCGATGAGCGGCAACCTCACGCCTGCGGAGCACGAAGGGCTCAAAGCCACTACAGCCACAGTTGGGACACAGCGGCAGCACACAGTGCTCGGCGCCAAGGCGTACGCGCTCGCCACACCAGATGCATCGATAGAGCCCAGAAGGGAGTCTGTCGCCTGTTCTGTGCATGTCTCCCCCTTTCTGCATTGAGGCGGTGAGTGGGCTCCCTCAGACATCCAAGAGACGCAAACGGCCGGAGCTTGTCCGGCCCGTATTCGCCTCACTATCATCATTTTTTTTCGCCGGCGGGCGGCCGCAAACCGTTTGGGGTATTTTTGGGGGGCGGCGCTGGCACCCGCTGGCCCCGCCCCGCCTACTCTGTACCCGAGCGCACCTCGATATCCGGCCGCACGGCCGTGTACCAGGGGCAATCCTCTGAGGGTAGCCCTCGCGGGCCGTCCCCCCGAGGCAATCCCGGGTGAACTAGGCCAAGATGGCGGCCAGATCTTCCTCCGGGGTCGCGATGGGCTTGATGGCGTAGTTGTCGACCAGGTACTGCACCACGTTCGGGGTGAGAAACGCGGGAAGCGTCGGACCCAGGCGCATGTCCTTGATGCCCAGGTACAGCAGCGTGAGCAGGATCGCCACCGCCTTCTGCTCGAACCAGGAGAGCACCATGCTGAGAGGAAGGTCGTTCACCCCCACTTCGAAGGCGTCGGCCAGGGCCACTGCCACCTGCACGGCCGAGTAGGCGTCGTTGCACTGCCCGATGTCGATGAGGCGGGGAAGACCTTCGATGTCACCCAGGTCCTTGTCGTAGAAACGGTACTTCCCACAGGCAAGCGTGAGGATGACGGTATCCTGGGGCGCCTTCTCCACCAGCTCGGAGTAGTAGTTGCGGCCGGGCTTCGCCCCGTCACAGCCGCCCACCAGGAGGAAATGCTTGATCTTGCCCTGCTTCACCAGATCGACCACGGTGCCGGCGTTGCTGAGGATGGCGTTCCGCCCGAACCCCACGGTGACGGTCTTGCCGGGAACGTCCTCAGGGAAGCCGGGCAACCCCTGCGCCCTTTCGATGACCGCCGAGAAGTCATCGCGCTCCACCCGGGGCAGGCCCGGCCACCCCACCGCTCCCGTGACGAACACGTTGTTCTCGTACGCGGACTGCGGTTCCATGAGGCAGTTGGTGGTCATGAGAATGGCGCCCGGGAACTCCGCGAACTCCCTCTTCTGGTTCTGCCAGGCCGTGCCGTAGTTGCCGTAGAAGTGCGGATAGGCTTTCAACTTCGGATACCCGTGGGCAGGAAGCATCTCGCCGTGCGTGTACACGTTGATGCCCGTATCCTTGGTCTGCTCGAGTAGCGCCTCCAAATCAAGGAGATCATGGCCGGAGACCAAGATCGCCTTGCCCGCCTTCATACCCAGAGGCACCTCGGTGGGAACAGGGTGTCCGAACGTCTCGGTGTGGGCCTTGTCCAGGGTCTCCATGGTCTTCAGATTGACCTCGCCGCACTTCAACACCCGCTCGAGCCAGTAACCCAGATCACCTTCCTCATAGTGGGCGAGATCGGCCAGAAGGTCGACGTAACCTTCTTCAGCAGCAGAATCGCGATAGCCCAACAGGTTCGCATGGTAGGCGTACGCGGCCACGCCCTTCAGACCGAAGAGAAGAGCATGCTGAAGCGACCTCACATCGGCATCGGAGCTCGCCTGGCTGTTGACATCCACCGCACGCCCCTGTTCGATGAGCCCGGCCAGGTCGGGCGCCGGCATCAGAGTGGCTTCGGACTCGGAGAGGGTGAGGTCAGCCTGCGCCACCAGAGCCTCGCGACGGTCCACCGTCTCCCTGATCCATCGGGCGAGACCGTCCGGATCGAAGTTCACGTTCGTCAAGGTCGTGAACAGGCCCTCTTCCAAGAAGCGGTAGTCGCCCTCACCAATCTGGACCTTACCGCGGGCCTCCTTGACCGCCACGGCCAGCCCTTTCAGCGCATACACGAGAAGGTCTTGCAGGACGGCCACCTCGTCGACCTTGCCACACACTCCTCTGGTGGTGCAGGCGGTCGATTTGGCCGTCTGTTCACACTGATAACAAAACATGCGTGTATTGCCTCCCTCTTCGGTTCGAAGCCGCCGGCGCGAGCCGCGACCCTTCACTGCTCTTGCTTCCTGTGCACAGGTTACCTGCGTCTATGCCTATAATCCTTGACATAGGTCAAACTACCCAGCGCCTTGCCCCATTATGCCGATGACAACCCGAGGGGGACGAAGAACCCATGACCTCGCCATCGCCAAGGAACGTCCAGCCCAGACCTCGTCTGGCCGACATTCCCCTGTTCTCGACCCTCACCGAGGAGGAACTGGCCCAGCTCGGGCTGCGCTCTCAGCTTCGCTCCTTTGAAAGCCGCGAGACGGTGTTTCACGAGGGCGGCGAAGCCACCGGCCTCTATGTGGTGGCCGACGGCCGCGTGAAGGTGTTCAAGGTCTCCCCCAAGGGCAAGGAACAGATACTCCATCTCCTCGGTCCCGGTGAGCCGCTCGGCGAGGTGGCCCTCTTTGCCGGCACCACCTTCCCTGCGACCGCCGAGACCCTGGAACCCACCCGCATCTTCTACGTGGCTCGGGGAGCCCTCCTCGAACTCATACACGAGGACTCCGAAGTGGCGCTTCGCATGATGGCCTACATGTCCTTCAGATTGCGCGGCTTTGCCGCACTCGTCGAAGACCTTTCCCTGCGTGAGGTGGCGGGACGCGTGGCCACCTATATCCTCATGCAGTCAAGGAGCACACCCGAGGGAGCCCCCGTCAACCTCGGTCTCACCAAGACGGAGATGGCCTCGGTGTTCGGCACCGCGCCGGAGACGCTGTCGCGCGCCTTTCGCCAACTGGCCGACCAGGACGCCATCGAGACCCGAGGTCGCCTGGTGAGGGTCAAGAACCCCCACTTGCTGGAGAAGGCAGCCTGGACACTTCCCGCCGATACAGATACACGCCCAAGGTCGTAGCCTCAGTCGTACGCCTTCCCCTCCCCCGCCTGCCCTCTCGCCGCCGGTTTCAATCCGATCTCGCCCAGGGAGATGAACACGGCAGCCACCGCCACCGGGCTACTCCACGCCATGGCAAGCAGTTGGTAGCCGGCGAGTTCGGTGGACAGCTGAAAGTTGGTGAAGAGGTAGCCTATGACCAGGAGCACGAGTGCCGTGCTCACCATGAGCTCATAGTTCACCAACCGCCTACTCCCGATCTGTTCGGCCCTGAAGAAGGGTGAGGCCCGCAGACTGCTGCGCAGCATGAGCCCGTAGGCCACCGCCAAGACGGCCAAGATCACGATCGACAACGGAAGAAGATCGGTGACGGGCCCCAGAATGAAGTAGTCGAAGAGGCCGTGTGCCACTGTGGCGATGACAAGACCGGTGATGACGGCAACCACCTGGTTGCCCGGCTTCATGAAGCGCGCCCGCGCCCACAGGTAGCACACCGTGCCCGTCATGGCGATATGCAGGACCGTGGAGATGAGAAAGCGCACGTAGACGATACCGAGCCCGTAGGCCGTGAAGTACATGGAGTTCTCGAGCGTGGCGAAGCCCAGGGCCGAAAGGCTGCCGTAGATGAGGTAGTCGATGGGCTCGTTCGCCTGCCGAGACAACGCGATGACGAGAAGTACAGGGAGGAACTTGGCGATCTCCTCTACGAGGCCGATGTGGAGCAGACTGAAGACGAGATCGTTCAGCCAATCCCCTGCTAGCGACATCGGCAGCACGAGAGAGAGCAGGTCGGAGAATACGAATGAGGTGAGGGCGAAGAAGGCGCCCAGGAGCAGCGTCACCACAAGCAGAGGCAGGGGCTCCTGTTCGAAGATGTCGATACGCCAGAGATAGATGAACCACATGGCGCAGATGAGAAGGGCGCTCAAGGCCGCGAGCACGGCGATGCGCCCGAAGGGAGCCACGAAGGTGAGCCACAGATAGGAAGCCGCATCGCCGCATCGAAAGGCCAATGCTCTCAGATCGCCCATGGTGACGTAGGGACCGGTGGTGGCATCGTCGGCAAGTGCGCGCACCTCGTCGAGCCGTCCCTCGGCGAAGTAGACGAGCAAGAGGTTGGCCACCGCGCCGGCCACATTGCCGCCAAGTTCGATCTCGGTGCGGAAATAGGGTTCGGCTCCCGCTCCCCTCCCCTGCTCACGCAACGCATAGCCGATAGAGTTGTTGAGGTAGGCGAGCCGGGTATCATGCACCCGCCCGAAGTACTCCAGCGCCTCTTCATAGTCGTGCACAAGACCCGAGATGAGCCCCAACGAGTAGTTCGCCACATCGGCACCGCCCGGCTCTTCAAGAAGCGCCCTGTAGCGCTCGGTGGCCTCACCCTCCCCCCCATCGCTGATGAGCCCCAACAAATACTCGTTGTTGATGTACAGGTAGTTCCAGCGGACGTTCAAAGGATCGGCGTCGAGAAGCTCCTCGAGCACCGGCTTCGCCTCCCCCGGAAACTCGGCGGCCTGCAGTACCTCCAGCCTGGCCTCCGGATCGGCCGGAAGAGAACGGGGAAAGACCGTGTTGACCAGAACGATGGAGACCACCAAGAGCAGAAGAGCGAAGGGCAGTGGGTGCCGGATGACGGTCCGAAGCCGCCCGCGTTGACCGCTCATGCCAGACGATAATCTCGAGTGCCCAGTCCGACCGCCCGGCCGTGTTCGAGTTGCACCGAAGGATCCAATTTGTGGATGTGGGCGAACTTGTCCTCCGCCGCCACTCCCTTTGTCCCCAGCGCACTCGAAGCAATACCCTCCTGTTGGTTGACCAGCTCGTAGGCGGCTTGGTCAAGCGCCACCGGATCCGTGCCGGCCAGAATGCCCACGTCGGGGACTATCGGTGCATCACTCCAATTGGCGCAATCGCAATCCGGTGTCACCCGCATGACGAAGCTGACCCCCAAGAACTTGCCCTCCTTGCCCGCGAGGGCGCCCAGCGCAAACTCGGCCATCTTCTGCTGCACCACGCCGGCTTCCGACTCCCACGACACCTCGATGGCGTCTCTGGTGCACGTGACCGTGCACTCGCCGCAACCGATGCAGCGCTCCGGGTCGATCACGGCATACGTATCCACACTGATGGCCTCCGCCGGGCACCACCTCGCGCACCGGCCGCAGGCGGCACAGCGATCCACGTGTACCTCGGGTTTGACATCGGAGTGCATCATCTGCTTCCCCGAGCGGGGGGCTCCACCCATGGAGAGGTTCTTGATCTGCCCACCGAAGCCGGCCAACATGTGCCCCTTGAAGTGGGCCAGGGAGATGAGCGCATCGGCGTCGAGCAGGCCGGTGCCGATCTTCACCCGGTCGTAGAGGATGCCCGGTACCGACACCTCACGGAAATCGCGGCCCACAAGACCATCGAGAATATGCACGGGCGCGCCCACCGTGGCGTAGGAGAAGCCGTTCTTGAGCGCCGTGACCAAGGAGTCGTAGGCGTTACTACGCGAGCCGGCGTACAGCGTGTTGGAATCCATGAGCACCGGGCGCCCCCCGAGGCGGAGCACCTCTTCCACCACCGTGCGCACGAACGGCGGCTGGATGAAGCCGACGTTGCCCAGCTCCCCGAAGCTGAGCTTGACGGCAACCAGATCACCCCTCTCTATGACTCCCCGCAAGCCCGCCTTCTTGAGCAACCGCCGCAGCCGAACCAGATTGGGCCGTCCGGCGGAAGCCCGCATGTCGATCATGTGCACGTCGGCAGCCACGGCTGCTCACCCCCTCACTTGCTGCTTTCCCGATGTGGTGTCCCGGCCTCGAGACTCCCCAGCTCCTGCCAGGCGAGCATTCCGGAGCCGATCATGCCCGACAACCCACCCAGGCCCGCTTGGACGAGTTGCACCTGGTCACGCGCCGGTGGAAGTGTCCTCTCGGCCACCACCTTCCGGGCCGGCTCAAGAATGAGCTCGCCCAGATTCCCCAAACCTCCCCCGATCACGATCATCTCCGGATCGAATATGTTGGCCAGGTTGGCGCAGGCCACCCCCAACCAGTAGCCGAATTCGTTGAGTGCCGTGCGGGCTGAGAGTTCACCGTCGCGGGCCAAGGGCCCGAGGGCCTCCCCGGTGAAAGCCCCCCTCTCGAAGAGCCCCACGGTGCGGAAGGCGATACGTTCTACCGCTTTGGCGGACAGGAACGTCTCGAGGCAACCTCGAGCACCGCAACGGCAGGTCTCGCCGTGGGCCTCGAACAGCACGTGGCCGAGTTCACCCGCCGCCCCGTGCGCCCCGCGAATCAACCGGCCGTCGAGGACCATGCCCCCGCCGACCCCGCTCCCCAGAGTCAGCATGATGACATGGCGAAGCCCGGACGCCGCTCCCCTGTGGCACTCTGCCCACACGGCGGCGTTGGCATCGTTCTCGAGCACCACAGGAAGCCCAGTCGCCTCCGCGACACGCGCGGCCAGGGGAAACATGGTAAGCGGCAGGTGCGGAGAGGTGACGACGACACCGGCCGACTGGTCGACGGTGCCCGCGCAGGCAAGGCCGATGCCCGCAACCACCCCGCCCGCCTCCCCCTGCCGGCGCGCTTTCTTGATGGTGACCAGGAGATCCTCGACGAAGGCCTCCGTCTCCCGCACGACCGTGGGCCTCACCACGGGATCGCCGACGAAACTCCCCGCAGAGTCGACGGGCCCGGCAGCCACCTTGCTGCCCCCGATATCAACGCCCAGCATGGTCGCCATGTGGCCTCCCGCAGTGTCGCTCCGCCGACGAAGCTATGCTAACAGACGAGAAAGAGCATACGTACCGCACGCACACCCAAGGGGGGCGGAATCACCGGCGGAACGCGCACTGCACCCACACACATACCTCAGATGAACAGCGGGTGAAGGAAGAGCGGCGGACGAGGCGTACGGGGTTTCAGTCGCAGGCGAGAAATCAGTTGATGATGTGCACCGGTGTGCCGACGTACACCCGATCGTACAAGTCTTCAGCTTCCGAGATCTTCATGCGAATGCATCCGTGTGAGGCCCAGGTGCCGATGGTCCACGGCTGAGGGGTGCCGTGAATTCCCACACTCGGCGAATCGATGCCCATCCAACGGGTGCCCAGTGGATTACCAGGCCCCGGGGGCACCGGCTTCAACCCCACGGCCCACGCTGAGTTGGGAGGAGTCCAGGAAGGATTCTTCCACATACCGATGATGCGGAACCTGCCCACCGGAGTGGGCCACGACCTTGTGCCCACCGCCACTCCGTAGGTCTTGATCAGGCCGTTGTGATCATAGAGGTACAGCTTGCACTCACTGCGGTCGATCACAATGGCCTTGACCATCGCCTTCACGGTGGTGAAATCGAGGATGGGAGTGGGCTCCAAGCCCTTCGACTCCTTGAAGGCCATCAGGGCTTCGGCGGTGGCTTGGTCGAACTTGGCCGTCCGCTCGCCGGAGTAGAAACCGCGGGCCTGCAGCAGGCGCTGGAGCTCGGCCACATCTTTGCCTTCAGCCCCTGCCACCATGCTCACGTAGCCGAACTTGTCAGTGCTGTCGACCTTGAAGCTGTGGGAGTACTCAGCGGTGTGGCCGCCGCGATCCTTCACCGCCACATGAACCGTGTGGTCGCCCTCGGCCAGCTCACCGAGGGATACCAGGTACTTCTGTGACCCGTAGCCACTCTCGTCGGCGACCACATTTGAAGCGCGAACACTCTGTCCGGCTCCGCCGTCTTCCTCGTCTTGGACGGTGAGGTCGAAGTCATCGACCAGCGCCACCAGTGCTTCGCCCGTGTCGAGACTCACCTCCACCTCGAGGCCTTCCGGGAAGTTGTCGGCCACCTCGAGCTGCAGCTCTATCTCGTTCTCCTCCACAACCCCTTCGGGCCAGTCGAGGGCGTGGATGGTCGGACGCTCGAAGTCGGCGAAGCTCCGCCATTCGCGACGGTAGATGTTGCCCACTGAGTCGGTGACCTCCAGCACGACGTGCTGAGGGCCCTGCTCCTCCACGTGCAGCGTGGTGGTGAACGAGGCCTGCTCCTGCTCGAGCGGCAGAGCGCTGCCGTTCACGGTCATGACCGCTGTTCCCGGCTCGTCCCACCAAGCGTGTACGAACGTGCGCGGCTCGTCGAGGGTCATGAGATCAAGTGGGGTGACGAACTCCACCATGGGCGGGGTGGTATCCACCCGGAAGCTCCATGTACGGACCCTCTCGCGGGCGAAGTAGTTGCTGGAGGTGAGCACTATGTCGGCGGTGTACCTGCCGTCTTCCAAAATGGCCAGCATCGCCACCCTACCGCCCTCGAAGACGAGCTCATCGGGAGGACACAACTCTCCGTTGATGAAGAGCTCGACCTCGGCCTCGCTCTCTTCGAGACGGGTCACAGAGGCCGACAGCATGACCTCGCCCGTTGCCAGCATGGCCCCGTCGGCGGGGAAGACCTCACCCAGGGAGGCAGCCGTCACACGTTGTTGCACGAGGAACACTGACCCGGCGACCAGCAGAAACGCAACCGCCACCGCCGCCCACCAGAACCAATCGAAACTGTGTAGCGCCTTCCTTATGGCAGCTCCCCTTCGCCTCATCGTGCTCTTGCACCGAGACCCACTGCACCGACACCAGCCGGATTATCGCGAAATGATACCAGTGGCACCGCCTGTCCGTAAGCCCCTGGCACCGTCTTTGTCCGACCGCCCCCGGCGGCCGACCACCCTCGGGGAGCCCAGCCGGCGAACGGCTAGCAGTTCGTGCCGGTCTGGTCGGCCTGGACGGCTGGCTCGAGCCACTTGGACATACCCAGGCTGTCCGCGCAGTGATGATGGCAAGGGATCAGGTAGGAGCGGACATACCCGTGACGGCGATAGAAGCGCTCCGCCCTTGACTCGGGCTTGGTGGCCAACACCACCTTGCGGCATCCCGCGCCGTGCGCGTCCCGCTCGAAATGGGCGAGAAGCGCACTCCCCAGCCCCCGGCCACGAAAGCCCTCCTCCACCAACACCTCTTCCACGGTGGCCACGCCTCCCGCCCACGAACCCCTCAGCACACCGACCACGCGCTGACCCCGGCTTGCCACCCACGCCGCCCGCATGGTCGTCCAATCGAGGGCACGGCCGAACAGCTCCTCCTCGGCCCCGGGCCAGCGATCGCCCAGGAACCGGCGTGTCCGCCTCCGGGGGGCGTCCTCCCGCACCACCGTGTAGTCCTCGCCGGCCTGCCGCCGCGCACGAGGCTGCGCCTCCAAGTCATCCTCGCCGAAGAGAAGCCGTAACTCCCCACCGGAAGGTACCGACGGTGCCGTCGACAGAGCCGCCTCCGCAACCTCAGGGAATCCCCACGACCTCAACACCAGCGAGGTGAGCGCGGCCACGGGAAACGAGGAGCCGTCAGCGATCTTGATGAAGCAGCCCCTCGCCCGACCCGCCCCGGCGGTGAGCGCACTCCTTCCCGGCGAGGCCGGGGTGCTCGAAGACCGGCCCATGGCGGGAATCCCGAAGCCCTGCACTCCCATGTTGCCCATCTTGGCCACCACAACACCGCCCGGTTCCGCCTCCCCGCCCCCGACCGGGAACGGCACACTTGCGGCCGCCCGCATGACTTCCGTATCGAGGTTACCGAAGCCACGGACGAGTGCCGGGTATGCGGCCATGGCCCGGCTGAGCCGCGCATACACCGGGTCGCGGCCGGCAGCCAGACGCGCGTAGAGCGTCGCCGCCCACGCCGCAGGGAGACGAAACACGGGCACACCGCAGCCATCGGTGCCGCAGCGCAGATCTCCCCCGCCCGGGGACAGGTCGCCGAGGAGGCCGCGGATAGTCGTCGCGATGAGTTCCTGCACCGGGTGATCGGGGCGCGGGTATCCCTGCACGTCCACGCCGAGATCGACGGCCAGCGCCACCATGCCCGCGTGCTTGCCCGAACAGGTGTGATGCAGGGCGGTCGGTTGAAGCCCACGGGCGCGCAACGCGGCGGCGGCCTCGCCGCTGAGCGGCGAGGCCGCTCCACATTCGAGCAGCTCCGGACCCATACCCACCCGGCGAAGCAACCGACCCACCACCTCGATGTGCTGCTCTTCTCCCAGGTGTGAGCCGCAGGCAACGGCCAACTCCTCCTCAGTCACACCCAGACGATCCGCCGCACCGGAGGCAACCAAGGCGTAGGCCTGGAACGGCTTGGCCGCCGACCGCAGATGTACCGGCGTGTTGGGGTCGCCGCGGGCGGCCCACACCACACCCTCGTCGTCGGCTGCGACCACCACTCCCCGATACACCGCCTCGGGCGATCCGCCCCGGAAGAGGGCCGCGAGGGGCTCGGTGGCCGCGTCGAACGCGTCCGCGGTGTCAAAGACCGAGTTCGTCTGCCACCCCCTGCATGGCTTCCAACCCCAGCGCCAAGAACTCCTCGAGCGGAAGGCCGAACTGCTCGCAGCTCGCGATGTCCTCCCGGTTGGCTCCGCGGGCGAAGGCGGGTTCCTTGAAACGCTTCCTGAGGCTCTTCACCTTGACCAACTCGAGCTTCTTCTCCGGGCGGATGAGAGCCGCCGCCGTGATGAGGCCGGAAAGGGGGTCGGCGGCGACGATGGCCCGATCCATGATGCACGTGCACTCCGAGCCGTTCTCGCGGTTGTGGGCCATGATGGTCTGCAGCACGGCTTCGTCTTCGAAACCACTCTCCCTGAGCCACGCCACCGTCCGCAGACCGTGCTCCTGCATAAGCTCCGCCGTCTCGTCTACATCGAGGTCGTGGAGCAGGCCGGCCAAGGCCCACCTCGCCCGGTCCTCACCCAGCCTGTCGGCCAACGCTCCCATGATTGCTTCAGTCGCGATCATGTGGCGCACCAGATTCTCATTGGGCACCTTCTCCCTGATGAGAGTGAGGGCTTCGTCCCTTTCCACGCTTCCTCCTTTCTCTGGAGAACCGCCTCTCCCGGCGGTTTGTCAGTCGGCTGCCGCCGCCTCCCGCCCGGCGGTGGACCCACCGATGGATTGGCCGTGTACAATCCACAGGTGCCGGGCGAGGGCCGTGGCCTTCACGATGTCGTCTCGTCGCCAGGGGGTGAGGCCGTCATGAGCGAGGGCCACCCATTCCGCAGGCGTGACCCAGCGCCAGGCATCGGCCTCCTCCGCCGCCGGCACCGGATCACCCGGCTCCGCCTCCGTCGTACGGCAGGCGAAGCTCACCGCGACCACACGCTCCCCCTTGTGGACGCCGTCGTAGGCGTAACAGATACCGGCCACTTCGATGTTGAGTGAGGTCTCCTCTGCCACTTCCCTCACCAAGGCGTCCTCCAATCCCTCACCATGCTCCAGCCTGCCACCCGGTGGGCCCCACACCCCGTCGGGTACGCGCCTCAGCAAGAGGAAGCGATCGTCACCAGGGCGCGACAAAAGACCGACCACCGCCAGCCGGGCCCACGGCGAAGAGAGGTCCGGGTGTGCGCTCACCACTCCCCGTAGCCTTCGCTCTTCAACCGATACTCCCGCGGCACAATGCCGGCACGGTGGGTGAGGTAGACGATGCGGGCTGAGGACTCGACGGCACTCGACCACTGAAACGCCTCTTCGAGCATGTTGCCCGTGCAGAAGAGACCGTGGCCGCGCAACAGGCAGGCTTTGTGAGTCTGGAGCGCCTTGCTCAAGACCTGCGCCATCTCTTCCGACCCGATGGTCTTCTCCGCCACCACCACGGGTACTTTGTGAAGTAGGTAGGATCCCTCGGAATCGATGGGGATGACGGCGTCTTCCACCAAGGAGAGCACGACCGCATGGGGTGGATGGGTGTGCACGATGGCCTGGGCGGACGTATGCGCATAGACCGCCCGGTGGGTGATGATCTCGCTCGAGGCGAGAGCGATACCGCTGTCATCTTCGTAGATGCCGGTCTCGATGAGGTCATCAGGCCGCAGACGGCCCATCATACTGCCCCGGCGGGTGATGACCAGCCGGTCACCGATACGCACCGACATGTTGCCGGCGTGCGAGCTGACCAAGCCAGACACGAAGCAGTCCCGGCCGATATCCCTAAACAGCTCGTAGATGGCGCCCCTCCGTTCTCTCTTCTTTCCCCTCCTCGGGCCGGCGAAGAAGGCGGCGGGCCTGTTCGGCCAGATTCAAGGCCTCGATCTTCGCCTGAGTGGGTTCGCCTTCTCGACCCCAACCGCGGGCGCGATAGTACTCCTCGATCATGGGCTCGAGTTCCACCACGTGGCCGGCCGAGGGTCCCTTCGCCGGCGGTTCGGCAAGAAGCCGTTCAGGGAGGGTGTCGTCCCGCCGCGTGAAGCCAGCTGCCAGATTCCAGAGCCGCTCCAAGTTCCAGATACGCTCCCCCGTGAAGAGGATATCCTGCGCCGAGAGATCCCGGCCTGTGCTCGCAGCGAGGAGCCGGGCCATCATCTCCTCACCGAAAGCGAAACCGGCGAACTTGCATACGCAGGCCGAGTCGAATACCGCGGAGAGGTGCTGCAGGTTGATGAGGATGCCCGACTTGCCGGACGCGGCGAAGCGATCGAGCATCTTCGGGATGCCGAGGATCTCAGGGCCCACCATGTTCGCGCGAAGGTGGCAGGCTCCCCGGTTCGAGGTGGCATACGCCAGCCCCTGCCCCACCATGCCCCGCGGGTCGTACCCCGGACACTCCAGCCCTTTCACCTGGATGGAGGCCTCCGGCCGCTGGTACCCGCGGGCGAAGCGAAGCGAGCCGTCGGCGAGTTCCGCACCAAAGCCTTCCCGGTGGCCCATCTCCCTGAGAAGCTGCAGCACCCGCCGGCCGTCGCCGAACTTGATGGTGCGGGCCAAGGCTCCCTTGGAAGCTATCTCCATGGCGCAGGCGATGGTGGCGCCCGCAGAGATGGTGTCGAGGCCGAGTTCTCCGCACAGGCGGTTGCCTTCGTGCACGGTCTTCAGATCATCGACTCCGCAGTCGGCCCCGAGGGCCCACAAGCTCTCGTATTCGGGACCTTCAACCGCGGCCGGGCCGGCGCCCACCCGCGGCGTGCAGCGGATGCGGCAGCCCATGCAGCCCTTGCGGCCGGTCACGAGGCTGCGACGCACCACCTCACCCGAGATACGCTCGGCTCCGTCCCAACAGGACGCTTGGAAGTTCTTCACCGGCAACGCCCCCGCCTGGTTGAGCAAGCGCATGAGTACGGCCGTGCCGAACTCGGGAAGTGCTTTGCTGGTGACGGGGTTGGCCGCGATCTGCTTCTCAGCCTCGTAGGTGATGAAGGAGAACCGCTCCGGGTCGGCGACGTGGAGGGGGCGGTCGCCGGCCACGGCCACCGCCAGGATGCGCTTGGCCGAGAGTGCAGCCCCCAGGCCTCCCCGGCCCAGATTGCGCCGGTCGTCGGTGCGGAGCGAGCCGAGCAGGGAGCCCCTCCTCCCAGAGAGACCCGGGAACACGAAGGCGTAGGCGGGGCCCAGCACCTCGCGAAGCGAAGCCACCAGTTCGGAGGAGGTGACCCTGTCTCTGCCGCCCGCCTCGCCCGGTTGAAGAGAGGGAAGGAGCTCGGAGACGGGAACGAGACTCACCCAGGGCCGGCCCTCAGCGTCGGGCGCGCGGCGGGGCTCCGCCCCTGCGGCGCGCCCCTCCCCCCCTTGCCGCTTCGCTCCGCCGACCGGCCTGCCGCTCCCCGCGGGCGCCTCCATACGGCCGTCGATGATGAGCACACACCACTCGGCCGCCCGGCCGGTGACCACACAAGCAGCCACACCGGCCTGCCGCAGACGCACACCGAAGCGGCCGCCGGCATTGCTGTCGAAGATGGTACCGGTGAGAGGCGACACCCCCACCGCGGCAAACCGTCCGCTGCTCGGCGCCGCCGTACCGGTGAGCGCACCCGCGGCCAGAACGAAGGGCTGGCGCGGATCGAGCGGGTCGGCCGCCGGCGCACCCAGGCGGGCCACGATCTCCACCCCGTACCCCCGGCCCCCCAGGAACGAGAGCAGGGAGGATTCCGGGTCTACCCAACGGGCGGCCGCTTTGTCGAGATCGTAATGGATGGTCCAAGCGGGCTGCGCGTGCACCATTCTTCCCCCAGTTGCGAACGTTCTTGAGTTGCCCTCGATTCTAGCAAGCTTGCATGATTGGTCACCATCACGTAGAAGTATGTGAGGGATAAGGCGGAGCAGGCAGGCGGCAGACGCAGACCTCGTCATCCCGGTTGCACCGCACACGCGTCCGTACGAGTCATTGCCCAACCTGAAGGACGGCGACGACACATGGCCCCCCGAGAAGTAACGTGCAGGCACTGCGGCACCCGGCAGCGGGGAGCGCCTGCGGTGTGCAGTGAGTGCGGGGCCTTCCTGCGGCTGAGTTCCTCGGCGCTCGGTCACGGCTGCGGGACTCCGACGGGCGGCGGCGGGCGGCGGACCCCGCCTCCGGCGGGCGAACGGCGGCAGGTCTCACTGCAGCGGCGCCTCTTGGCCGGCGCCTTGGTGATCGTGTTTGCAGCGGCGGCTGCCGGCTTCGGCGCCTTCCTCTACCGCGCTTTCTCCGACTGGAGCCTGGCGACCGGCTCCACCACAATCACCACCGCGCTCACCACCACGACCGCCGGAACCACCTCCTCCACCGATGCCGGCGCCGGGACGACTACCACCACGGAAGCCCCATCCCCCGGAGAGCAGATCTTCCCCAGTGAAAGCAAGGCCTCCTCCTTCCTGCCGCCGTCGGGAGGCATCGGCTACAACCCCGACAACTTGACCGACGGCGACCTCACCACCGCCTGGAACGAAGGAGCCGAGGGCAGAGGAGTGGGGGAATGGGTGCAATTCTACTTCTCCCCCACCGTTAAGCTCGAGCGCATCGAGATAGCCAACGGCTACCAGAAGGACGACCGCCGCTTCAGCGGGAACGTGCGGGTACGCGTGCTGCGCGTGGAGTACTCGAACGGCGAATCACACTTGGTGGAGTTGTTCGACGACCAGGGCTTCCAGAGCGTTGAACCCATGAAGAAGAGCTTCGACTGGATAAGGTTCACTATTGTATCGGTGTACCCGGATGCTTCGTGGGACGATGCTGCACTGAGCGAGGTGCGTTTCTTCGGGAGCCGCCAGTAGACGCGGCCGGCGGCGGGGCAGCAGCTGGCGGGGCAGCCGCAGTCGCCGCAGTCGCCGCCGTCACACCGGCCGCCTCCACAACCCCCTCCCTCCGGCCTTGGTAAGCGAGGACCCCACCCCTCACCACGGCTCCACCCCCCCACTTCTCCCGGATGGCGTCGAGGGTGAGATCGAGATCGCGCAGCAGCGGCAGTTCCTGATCGAAGAGATCATCCTGCCAGGCACGAAGGGTCAGATTGCTCAGCCCCACTCCCACCAAGCGGATGCGGTAGCGGCGCTGACGGGCCCGACGGAACAGGGCAAGTACCTCCCGGAAGAACACCTCATCCACATCCAGAGGCCGACGTAGCGTGTGCGAGCGTACATGCGTGATGAAATCGGAGTACCGGATCTTCACGGTGATGGTGCGAGCCTCGAACCGGCGGCGCCGGAGGCGGCGGCACACACTCTCAGTGAGGGCGATGAGGGTGGACTCGAGCAGGGCCGTATCGGAGGTGTCTTCGGGATAGGTGGTCTCGCGCGAGATGGACTTGACCGTCTCGGCCGGCGTGACCGAGCGGGGGTCACGGCCCTGTGCCTTCTCGGCCAACTGCTCACCCCACTCACCGAAGGACAGGCGCAGAAGGGAGGGCGGAACCCGGGCCAGATCGCCCACCGTCCGCACCCCCCTGTCACGCAGCCGCTCGAGCAGCACCGGCCCCACACCGGGCAGGCGCTCCACCGGGAGGGGAGTCAGAAACGATGCCTCCTCCCCGGGGCGCACCACGGTGAAGCCGCACGGCTTCTCGAAGTCGGATGCCACCTTGGCCACCAGCTTGTTGGTAGCCAACCCCACCGAGATACTGAGCGCAAGTTCGGCACACACCCGGGCCTGGATGCACCGGGCCGTGCGCACCACCGGACCGAAGAGCCGCTCGGTGCCGGTGAGATCCACATAGGCCTCGTCCAGGCTCACCCGCTCCACGAGCGGCGAATACTCCCCCAAGAGGGCCATGAGCCGCCGGGAATACTCCCCGTAGAGACGATGGTTGCCCGCGAGATACACTCCGTGGGGGCAGAGGCGGCGAGCGGTGCGCAGAGGCATGGCCGAGTGCACCCCATAACGGCGGGCGATGTAGTTGGCGGTCGATACCACCCCCCGCTCACCCGCACCCACGATGACCGGCTTGCCACGCAGCGTGGGATCGAGATTTTCTTCCACGCTGGCGAAGAAGGCGTCGAGGTCGAGGTGTGCGATGACCCGTGTGGACATGAGGCGAGTATATACGAACATATGTTCGTAAGACAAGCATCTGCCGCCGGAACGGCCCCGCTCCCGTCCTCCGATGTCTCCACAACGGGCACACGCACGCCTGACGGCATGGTATGGTTCTGCCCGATCAGCATGCTGCGTCTCTACCGCACACCAGGTCTGACCCAGACGAAGATCGAGGCGTTCGCCGCACACGCCGAACGGGTCCTCGGGCGGTCGCTCGAGCGCATGGACACGGAATACTGCTTCTACGTGGACACGGGCGGGGAGGCACTCGATGCCCAAGCCGCCGCCGTGCTGAGCTACCTCCTCGCGGAGACATTCGAGCCGGAGCGGTTCGGAGAGGAGAGCTTCCTCTCATCCCGCTTCAGCACCGTGCTCGAGTACGGTCCCCGGCTCAATTTCGAGACGGCGTGGTCATCCGCGGCGGTCGATATCTGCCGCCGTTCGGGGCTGCAGGCGGTGAAGCGCCTGGAGAGGTCGGTGAGAATCGGATTACCGTTCACGGTGTCCGCTGAGGAGGCCGAGCAGCTCCTCTCCGCCCTATACGACCGCATGACCGAGATGCGCTACCCCGAACCTCTCGAGTCGTTCGAGACCGGCCTGGTCCCTGCGCCGGTACAGGTCATCCGCCTGGCCCGTGAGGGCCTTCCCGCCCTCCAGACGTTCGACCGCACGCACGGGTGCAGTTGGGACGCAAGCGACCTCGGCCTCATCGCCGCCATCTACGAACGGCTGGGCCGTGACCCCACCGATGTCGAGCTCTTCCAGATCGCCCAGGCCAACTCGGAACACTCCCGCCATTGGGTGTTCAAGGGGGAGTTGTCCATAGACGGAGTGCGAGTTCCGGAGAAGAACCTCATGCAGGTGGTGCATCAGCCTCTCGCCGCCTCCGCTCCCAACTCCATCATCGCCTTCCGCGACGACAGTTCGGCCATCCGTGGGCGGGAGGTCCGCCTTCTCATGGCCGCCGATCCGCTGGGGCCGTCACCCCTGGTGGAGACACCGGTGGTGCTGCACCCCACACTCACCGCCGAGACCCACAACTTCCCCTCCGGAGTGGCACCCTATCCCGGAGCCGCCACCGGCGGAGGCGGGCGCATCCGTGACAACCAGGCGGTCGGGCGCGGCGGACTGGTCTATGCCTCGGGCGCCGCCTACTGCACCGGCAACCTGCATATCCCCGGCTATCCTCTGCCCTGGGAAGAGGACGGCCGGCGCCATCCTCCCGATCTGACCTCACCGCTCACCATTCTCGTCGAAGCCAGCAATGGCGCCTCCGACTACGGTAATTGCTTTGGTGAGCCCCTCATCTACGGCTTCACCCGCACCTTCGGGCTCGAGCTGCCCGAAGGCTATCGCTCCTGGTACAAGCCCATCATGTACAGCGTGGGCGCCGGCCAGATACGAGAGGGGCACACCGTGAAGGGACGTCCAGAGCGGGGCATGCTCGTGGTGCAGGTGGGCGGGCCCGCCTATCGCATCGGCATGGGCGGGGGAGCCGCGAGCAGCATGGAGCAGGGCGAGAATATCGAGGAGCTCGACTTCAACGCAGTCCAACGGGGCGATCCCGAGATGGAGCAGCGCATGAACCGCCTCATGCGCGCCTGCGCGGAGCTGGGTGAAGGTAACCCCATCGTCTCGGCTCACGACCTGGGTGCGGGAGGTGACTGCAACGCTCTGCCCGAGATCGTCGAGCCCGCCGGTGCCGTGATCGATCTGCGCTCCATCCCCGTGGGCGACAAGACGCTCGCCGTACTGGAGATATGGGGCAACGAGTCACAGGAGAGGAACGCACTCCTTGTGCTGCCTGAGAGCCTCCCAATCCTTGAGAGGATGGCGGCCCGGGAGAACGTGCCCTTGGCCGTCGTGGGCCGGGTGACCGGCGACGGCCTCCTAGTGCTCTACGACGAACACGACGGTTCCAAGCCGGTGAATCTCCCGTTGGACGACATCCTGGGACAGCTCCCCCCCAAGCGCTTCGGCTTCCAACGGCGGGTCCGCGACCCACAGCCTCTGGTCTTGCCCCCCGCAGCCGACCTCCGCCGCGTACTCGGTCTCGTACTCCGGCTGCCCGCCGTCTGCTCCAAGCGCTTCCTCACCAACAAAGTCGACCTCGACGTCACCGGCCTCGTCATTCAGCAGCAGCTCGTGGGGCCACGCCACCTCCCCCTCTCCGACTACGCCGTCATCGCCCAGACCTACGCCGACTCCTCCGGCACCGCGCTCAGCCTGGGCGAGCAGCCGCTCAAGGGCCTTCTTCACCCGGGTGCCGGCGCCCGCATGGCCGTGGCCGAGGCGCTCCTCAACATGGCCGGTGTGGCGGTCTCGGCTTTGGACGAAATCAAGTGCTCCGCGAACTGGATGCTGGCAGCGAAGCAGCCGGGTGAGGGAGCCTGGCTCTACGACGCGGCCTGCGCCCTGCGAGATATCCTCACGGAACTCGGCGTGGCCATAGACGGCGGCAAGGACAGCCTCTCCATGGCGAGCCGGGGCATCGCGCCCGATGGGAGCATGGAGATCGTGGTGGCTCCGCCGCAGGTCGTTATCGCCCCTTACGCATTCGTGGAAGAGGTGGGGTGCAGAGTGACACCCGATCTCAAGGGAGTCGGGCATCGGCTCCTCCTCCTCCCGCTCGGCACCAGGCGCAGACTGGGCGGGAGCGCACTTGCACAGGTGCTTTCGGCCGTGGGCGCGGAAGCCCCCGACGTCGATGACGCAGCAGCACTCAAGGCGGTGTTCCTTGCGGTGCAGGAGCTCGTGAGGAGTGGAACCGTTGTCTCCTGCCACGACGTGAGCGACGGCGGCCTCATCGTCACCCTGCTGGAGATGGCCTTCGCCGGGAACAAGGGCTGGCGGGTTTCGCTCGAGGGCGAGAACCTCTACGAGGCGCTTTTCGCAGAGGAAGCCGCCGTGGTTGTGGAGGTGGCAGACCGGAGCCCGGACGGGGCGAACGGCGGTGCCGCCGGCGCTGCGCAGGTTGGCGGCGACGCGCGTGATACCAGCGGCAAGCCGGGTGAGGACAGCACGCCTGGTAGCGACGCTCAGCCGGTCGGCGGCTGCACGCCGGACACCCTCACCCCTCAACCGTCGCCACTGCCACCGGAGTTTAAGGAAATCTTGGCCCGGCATGGGGTAACACCCGTCGATCTCGGCTGCGTCCTTCCCGAGGCGGAGATCGACCTCACTTTCAACGGGGAGACCATACTCCGTGAACCACTGAGCGAGCTCCATCTGGCTTGGGAAGAGACCGCCTACCAGGTCGAGCGCCTCCAAGCCAATCCCGACTGCGCCGCACAGGAGTGGCACAGCCACCGACGGCCTCCCAGCACCACTCCCTACCGCCTCACCTTCGACCCCGACACCGAAAGCGCCGAGACCCGCGGTGCCCCCCGCCCCGGCACCACCTCCGCCCCCCGCGCCGCCATCCTGCGCGAGGAGGGCAGCAACGGCGACAGAGAAATGGCTGCCGCCTTCCTTGCTGCCGGCTTCGAACCCTGGGACGTCACCATGACCGATCTTCTCGAGGGCACGACCCGGCTCGACCGCTTCCAGCTCGTGGCTTTCGTGGGTGGCTTCTCCTTCGGCGACGTACTCGACTCGGCCAAGGGCTGGGCGTCAGTCATACGCAACAACGAACGCCTGGCACAGGAGTTCGCCGGCTTCTTCGCTCGGCCGGATGCACTCTCACTGGGCGTGTGTAACGGCTGCCAGCTCATGGCCCTGCTCGGAATCCCGGGGTTCGACCTCCCCGACCATCTCCGGCCACGATTCGTTCGCAATGCTTCGGAACGCTTCGAATCCCGTTTCAGCACGGTGCGCATCGAGGCAAGCCCGGCCCTCATGCTGGAGGGCATGGAAGGCTCCATCCTCGGTATCTGGGTCGCACACGGCGAAGGCCGCCTGCACGTGCCCGAACCGGCCAGCCTTGACTGGATCACCTCGAACAGGCTCGCCCCACTGCGCTATGTGGACCCGGAGGGTGAGCCGACCTCGGCATACCCGTACAATCCCAACGGGAGCCCTCAGGGAATCGCCGCCCTCTGCTCTCCCGACGGCCGCCACCTGGCCCTCATGCCCCATCCTGAACGCAGCTTCCAGCTCCGGCAGTGGCCATGGGTGCCCTCCGAATGGCAATGCCGTCAGAGCCCCTGGCTCAGGATGTTCCGTAACGCCCGGCTGGCGTTGCGGTAGGGACCACCTTCCTCGCCGGCACCGCGAACACGGCCGAATCCGACCGGCTTCGCGGCCTTCTCGGGGCGCCCACCGGACCGCTCCCGGCTCCAGGCGTGAAGCTCACTCACGAGAGGCCGACCCAACGGCGCAACCGCTCATCCTTACCGATGGTAGTATGCGCGCCACCACCCTGAAGCCCGGCGGAGACAGCGACACAGGTGAGGAAGCTCCCTTGAACAACCATCTGAGCGAACCCGACGCGCAGCCCGGCTCCCTGACCTGGGAATACCCCATCCCACTGCTCACCAGCCGCTTCATGTTGCGCGACTTGACCATGGTCATCGTTCTCTCCATGGCCGTCATGCAGCTTCTCCTGATCATCGTAGGGTTTCTCGTCTCCGGCGAGCCCGTGCTGCTGCCCCTCTTCGTCTACGCCGTCGTGACCGGCGTCATGATCGTGCTCTTCTTCATCGCCATCGTACTCATGGGCAATCGCTACGACATGGGCTTCCGCGTGACCGCCAAAGGCCTCGACTTCGCCACGGGCAGCCGTCAGGCCCGACGCAACCGAGTGTGGCGGGCCCTCGCTCTCGTAAGCGGCAACGCCACCGCTGCAGGCAGCGCCATCCTGGCCTCCTCTCAAGACAAGGGCTTCTACTCCTGGAAGGACATTCGGAAGGTGACTGTGCACCCGGGTCCGCGGGTGATCACCCTATCCAACGCCTGGCGCCCGGTCCTCCGCCTCTACTGCCACCGGGAGAACTACGCCGCCGTGGAGGCCGCGGTGCTGGGCTACTTCCGCCAAGCCGAGGAGACCCGGGCCGCAGTGGCCGCCCGGGCGGCCACTACTGGAACGCCGGCGCCGGCAACGTCTGCATACGCACGCGCCCTTCCCAGGATCCTGGCCTGGACGCTGGCGAGTGCGGCCGCGACCGTCGCCGCACTCCTCTGGTACGATACCGCCTTCGACGACCAGTGGCGTCTCGTCATCCTGGCCGGCGTACTGGTGTGGGGCGCAGGCCTGCCCCGTGTCAGCCCCGTGCGACGAATTCTCGGCCTGGGTGGCCTGGCCCTCGGCCTCTACCTGCTCTTCCTCCTCATCGGAGAGGCGACCAGGCCCATCACAGGGCCAAGCGGCACCATATATGGAACATCCTATGAGGTCGACACCTTGCTCCTCGCGTTCGCCTTCGCCGGCCATCTCGCCCTCATGGGCATGAGCGGCTGGCGCCTCTTCGGGCCGGCCGACCACAGTATCAATTGAAGATTTCAATCCTCCACTGCAGCCGTACCGGGGCAGCCGTGCACCCGGCAGCGAGCACGGGGGGGCGCGTCCGGCCGGACGCGCCCCCCCGTGCTCGCGAACTACTCCCTGTCCGGGTCTATCACAATATCGGTAGTGCCCCAAGCGCCTGTAGCTCAGCCGAGGTCCATCCCACCTCGTCCGTGTGAGCCACCACCGTCCACTCGCCGTCCGTCTCATGAAGGAGGAAGAACACACCCAAACTTTCCTGTTCGCCCGGGAACGCGTAGTCGACCTCCCACGCTGGGTCTACAGCACTTACCTCTTTCTCCCCCGACACGGTCAACTCCGGGATGTCGATGCCTTTCTCATCGCAGTATCTCTCAATGGCTTCCCTCTCAGTCGAAGCAACCGGCGGCAGGCTCCGTTCCTCCTCCACACCCGAAGAGGGAAGGGACGCACCATCGAGTCCCTCAACTCAAGCACCTCCCGAGTTCTGCCGATTACAGGGGGGAGGGGGCCCGAAAGGCACACCATGCGGAACCCCGGACGCTCACCCACGATCCTTGCTCTGCGACAGCGCCGTCGCGGGGCTGCTGTCTAGAGGGTGCACTGGCAAGAGGAGGAATCTCGATGAATACGAGGACTCACGTACAGGTAACGAGCCCCACAAGGACGGCGCCCGGCTTGGTGCACGAACACTTCCCCCGCGCACCCCACCCGCAACGCGCGACACCGGTACTCATCGTCGTAGTGGCTTTGGTGCTGGTGCTCACCGCGCTTCTTGCCTCCGGCTGCACGCCCGCCTCATCCGCGGTGGTGGGTGCCCCGGCCGGCCAGCCCGCCACCTTGGCTACACAAGGTGAGAACGTCTCCGACGTGGATCTCCTCGTCTCCTTCACCTACCCTCACACCAGAGAAGAGATGCTCGAGCTGCTCGCCACCACCTACCCGGACACCTCCGAGGCGGCACGCGAAGCCTGGCTCCTCCTCGACACAACCGAGACAAGGGAGATAGATGGGGAAGTGCGCTACTTCCTCAATGTTCCGGAGAACCTCGCGTTCCGTGATGTTGAGTTGTTCCGCACGAAGCCAGAGTCCGTCTCCCGGTATCGTGACATCTACGAGCTCATTGTTCCCTACATCGAAGCCGCTCGCTCAAGCGACCCCCTCCGCCCCTTCGCCGAACCCACCACCTACACGTTCACCCAGTCGCTTGCCATCCCCCGCGAGGAGCTTCCGGCCGGCGGAGAGCTGGAGTTGTGGCTCCCGCTTCCCCTCGAGGGCGGTGCACAGACCGGCGTTGTCGTACACGAGATGGAGCCGCTGACGTACCTGAGTCTTCCGCCGAGCATCACCCACGACATCGGCCTTCTGTACATGAACGTACCGCTTGAGACGCTCCACACCGATCTCGAGGCCTCGATCACCTTCTCCTACTCACGTGCGCCCGAATACTTCACCATCGATCCGCAACTCGTGGGAACGTACGACCCCCAGAGCGCCCTCTATCAGATGTACACCTCATCCCGCGCCAACACGGCGGTGACACCCTCTATCCGCGCCAAGGCCAAGGAAATCGTCGGCGGCGAGACCAACCCTTATCTTGCCGCAGAGCGCATCTACCGATACGTGGTGAACGAGGTTCAGTACAGCCTCATGCCTCACCTGCTCGCCTACCCCCGAGGCATTCCCGAATCGGTCTACGTGCACGAGAACAGATACGGTGACTGTGGCGCCCAGAGCATGTACTTCTCGGCCCTCTGCCGCTCGGTGGGCATTCCGGCCCGGACGACCGGTGGGTTCCAGATCTTTTCCGGGAAGCCTTCGGGTCACTTTTGGGCGGAGTTCTATCTACCCCACTACGGATGGATCCCCGTGGACACCTCAGCGGCTCAGATCGCCGGCTATGTACCTGAGGTGAGCGAACAGGAGAGACTGGCCTTCGAGGACTTCTTCTTCGGAAACCTGGATCCATTCCGCCTGGTGGTGCAGAGAGACACCGACCTCGAACTCATTCCCCGAGCCGGCGGCACGGTTCTACTCCCCATGGCCATTCAGATGCCGGCCGCCCTGTGCGACAACATGGGAGTGATGCCGGGCTTGGTGGCATCCGAGCACTACACCATCGAGTAATACTCGGGGTTGGAGCAAGTCGGGATGGGGCAGACCGTGGTTGAAGCAGGCCGGGAGTCGTGCAGGCCTTCGGAGCCCCCACCGGGGTCACACCCCGGTCAGTGCGCCAAGGCCGTAACAATCCGCTTGGACATCGGCCGGCGCACCCTGCCGGCCGATGTCACGACGGCGAAGAATCGAGACGGTCGAATCAGCCGAGAATACGGCTGAGAAGGAAGAGGGCTACCAATACCAGAAGACACGTCTTCACCACAGCCACCTCGCTCCAAGTGGATGCCTCCACCGTGTGCGCCCTCACCCCGTGCACGTGCAGCCATCTTGTGAGCATCGAGTTCACCCCCTCGCACTCATGGTTCGCGTGCAAGACACATCGGCCAAGACGCAGAGAAGCTTGAGCCCCCCGGGGAACACCCACTCACACCCGTCCGCGCGGCGGGTCCACCCCCGCTGGTCCTCCCCCCGCCCATCCGCGTCCGGAGGTTTGACCGGCCCGGGGAGGCGGCATCATGACACCTGAGCACCGACAAGGAGCAAGGCAACCGCTCACAGAAGGAGTCTGGAGATGGCGCGCGTCAGGATCGACAACGATATCTTCCTCCCCATGCCGGTGGTGTTGGTGGGGTCCATCGTCTCCGGCAGGCCCAACTACATGGCCGCAGGCTGGGTGAGCCGGGTGAATTTCGCCCCGCCCCTCATAGGCGTGAGCCTCAGCAAGGACCACCACACCTCCCGAGGCATCGAGGAGAACGACACCTTCAGCTTATGCTTCCCGGGGCGGGACCTGGTGGCAAAGACCGACTACTGCGGGCTGGTGTCCGGCAAAGACGTCGACAAGTCGGCTGTCTTCACCACCTACTTCGGCGACACCGGTACGGCTCCGCTCATCGAGGAGTGTCCTCTCTGCCTGGAGCTGAAGTTGTATGAGACGTTCGAACTGCCGGGAGACAACGTCTACGTGGGCGAAATCGTCGCCGCCTATGCCGAGGAGACCCAGCTGGTGAAGGGGGCTCCCGACGTGAAGGCGATGGACCTCTTCTTCCTCACCATGCCCGACAACAACTACTGGCTGCTCGGCGAGAAGGTCGCCGACGCCTATAGCGTGGGCGATGCGCTCATAGACAAGTAGCGGCCAGAAGGACCCGGTCTAAACGGCTACACTCTCCTTGGCAAAGTCAAGTCGCTCCCCCGCCAACGGGCTCGCCCCATCTGGTGGCTGACAGCGTCGCCCCATCGCCGTCACACCTTCTGCCTAGGGGGAAAGAGGAGGCCCATTCTCGGCCCCTTCGTTCGCGGAAGGGAAGAGATCGCCGAAGTGTCGTTGGTAGAGCTCGGCCATGTCGGCATCAGCCTCCCGCACCAGCCGCTCCCATCGGGTAACCAAATCACGTGCTTGCGGCGTGAGGTGCGAACCGCCCCCGGCCGGACCCCCCACACGGCGCTCGAGCAGCCGGAAGCCGAGACGACCCTCCATCTCCCGCACCACATGCCAGGCCTTGTTGTATGACATGTCGAGTTCGGCCGCCGCCTGCCGGAGCGACCCCATCTCAGCCACCCGCACCAAGAGGAGATACGGACCCTCCCCGAAGGCCTTGCCGCCGTTGTCGAGCCATATCTTGTGCGCCAGATGCATGCCCATCTTCCCCTTGCGACCCGCGCCCAAGTATACGCCCCTCCCGGGGGGCGGGGATTGCGGCCGCCCATGGTTGGGTATCGTGTGGGTATCGTATTTGACGAGACGTGCGTGACCGGAGATGAAGGCGGGACACGATAAGCCTCCCTTCTTGCCGAAAGGAGACACTACATGGCACTCGACCATCTGCATGAGCCCATCGACGAGTTGAGCAAAGCAACCCTCGAGATGCGGCGGGCCGTCGCCTCACTCATCGAGGAACTGGAGGCCGCACACTGGTACGACGAACGGGTGGACGCCTGCAAAGACGAGGAGCTCCGGGCCATTCTCGCCCACAACCGCGACGAGGAGAAAGAGCACGCGGCCATGCTGCTCGAATGGATCAGGCGAAACGACGCCGCCCAGGCCAAGGAACTCAAAGACTACCTCTTCACCAAGGGGTCGGTGACCGGACTCGAGGAGAAGCACGGGTAGATTGGCGCCGGCACCAACAGTGTGCCGCGGCCTCCCGGCGGGTCTCCGCCGGGAGGCCGCGGCCATCCTCTATCGTGCCTTTCGCTCCAAACTCGGCCGCCTTTTGGGGCCGCGCTACGTGGCCATACCCTTCCTCGCCTCCTCCTTCGCTCCCCACGCCGTACTCTCCGCGTATTCCCGGGGCGAACTCGTGGGCGTCATGGGTCTGAAGACCCGCGGGTGGAGCTTCTTCTCTCCTACTCTGAGTACAGCCGTGCACGCGTACGGGCCGCTACGGGGGCTACTTGTGCTTCTGGCCCTTCGCGCCGGTGCAGAACACCCCGGCCCCGGGGAGATGCTCATCGACAAGCTGGCCGTACGTCCGGACGCCCGCCAGAACGGTCTGGGTGCTCTCATGCTGTCTGCGGCCAGAACTGTGGCCAGGAGGGAAGGCTGTGAGGTGCTCCGCTTGAGTGTGGTGAACACCAACCCGGCCGCCCGCCGCCTCTACGAGCGGCACGGCTTCCAGCCTGACCGCACCATCCGCATGCGCATACCCGACATGATGTCGTGGGCGGGCTTCACCGCCTACACGATCATGGTCAAGCGGATTTAGCCACCCCGCTGCCGCTGCGCAACCCGGGCCCCTACGCCACCGCGTCAGAGCCGTGCCAGGCCGCCGCGCCTTCCCAGCCGCCCCGGCCGCCGAACTCGCCCCCTAAGAGAGGTACCCCTTGGGGTGGTCGCGGTGCCACATCCAGGCATCGCTGATCATGCACTCCAGTTCGGCCCGCCGCGGCTGCCACCCCAGCGACAAACGCGCTTCCTCGCTGGAGGCGACCAGCATCGCAGGATCACCCTCCCGCGGAGGCCCTATCTCGATGTTCACCGGCCGGCCGGTCACCTCGGCGCAGGCTTTCACCACTTCCAGGTTGGAGAACCCACGTCCGCTTCCCAGGTTGAACACGCCGCACTCACCCCCGTGCACCAAGCGTTCGAGCGCGATCTGATGAGCGAGCGCCAAGTCGAATACGTGAATGTAGTCACGGACACACGTACCGTCGGGAGTTGGGTACTCGCCACCGAAAATCTCGAAATCGGCACGGCCCTGCGCGAGGGCAAGAAGCAGGCGCGGGATGATGTGCGTCTCGGGGTCGTGCGCTTCTCCCAGTGATCCGTCCGGCCATGCGCCCGCCACGTTGAAATAGCGGAAACGGATGGAGCGCAACCCGTGCAGGCGGCCGAACCAGTCCAAAAGCTGCTCAAACATGAGCTTGGAAGCACCGTACGCGTTGATGGGATTGGTGGCCGTGTCCTCGGTGATGGGGATGGTCTCCGGTTCTCCGTACACCGCCGCCGTGGAAGAGAAGACAATGGCGTCAACCCCGTGCCGCACCATCGCCTCGAGCATCACCAGGGGGCAAGACACGTTGTTCCGGAAATACCGTTCTGGATGCCTCTGGGATTCCCCCACCTCGATGTACCCGGCAAGGTGCATGACGGCGTCACATCCGGGCAGGAGCGCGTCGAGGAGGGCGGCGTCGCCCACACTGCCGGTCACAAGATGCGCCCGGGGGTCAACGGCGGCAGAGAAGCCGTGGACGAGGTTGTCGAGCACGGTGACCTGATGCCCCGCCTCCACGAGCAGGCGCGTTGTCGCCGAACCGATGTACCCGGCTCCCCCGGTGACAAGTAGCTTCATCGTCCGCCATCCGCGAAGGGGCGGTGGCCCAGCAGCCCACGGGCTCCGGCCTTCTTCGCCTGCCTTCTCCAGTTGTGGTCGCCCGCTCTCCGATACACCCATGCCGGCACCAGGGGCCGGGCGGCGAGTGCCACTACTTCCTCAGGAACATCCTCACCCCGGGCGAGGGCGGCGGCAGCGAGATCGAGAGCGCTCATCACTTTGCGTACCGCCCCTCTCGCCTGCGAGAGGGGCCGCCCATCGATCATGCCCCCTCCACCGATACCCAGGCCGCCCGCCCACCCGAGACCGATCTCACGCGCAGCCAGGCGGCACATCTGCAGCGCAACCTCCGTGTGAACCGCTTCCGGGAAACCGCACTGCGCAATGGCCGCGAGCCTACCTGGCGGCCGCTCGCCGACCCCCGCCGCCACCACCTCGAGAGCCTCCACAAATGACCCGGGCAGACCATCGACGTACACCGGGAACGAGAGTACGACAAGGTCCGCCGACCTCACCGCCTCCACCAGCCGGTCTTTGCCCACGACCCCCTCGCGGAGTGCTCTCAGAGCGTGCAGGGAAATGCAGACCCAACCCCTTTCTTCCAGACCTTGCAGCAGATGCTCACCGAGCGCCGCAGACGTACCGCCGGCCGGCTTGGGGCTACCCACGATGAGGGTTGTCGTACCACGATGGGCTCCTTCTTGATCTGAAGCCGCCGCTACACCGACCGGCCCTTCCTCCGCCCGCCGCAACGACCGCCCATTCCCCGCCACGATTCGAGACGAATCCATCACTCAGACCCCCTTGCTCGTCATCGCGTACAGACCGTCGGCCAGCGCACTCTTCACGTCTTCTGCCGTCTCGTCGGCCGTCACCACCACCGCCACGTGAGCGGGGCTGTGGAAGTTGAGGGCATTCCGCTCCAGCAGATCTCTGAACACGGCCACTTGGTCGAAATCGTAGCTGTCGAGCACACCCACGCCCACGAGCATCGGATACCTTCCATAGCGAGCGCGGTGATGGGTCTCGCCCGAGATAGATACAAAGAGAGGCGACACCAGACAGATGCTGCGATCAAACGCCTTCTTGAGCGGGGCCGGGTATCCTCCATAGGTGATCCTCCCCACGAGGAACACGAGATCGGAGGAGATCAATGCCCGCGACACCGTTTCGGCATCGTCCTTGACGACGCACACCCCCGGGTTCCTCACCCAACAGCCGAAGCAACCCAGGCAGGGCTTGATGTCGAGCCCCGCCAAGGACAAGCGCCGCACGTGAGCACCCATCTGTTGCATGTGCTCCTGTGCGGCGGCCGCCGCCCGGACAACCGCCTCATCGCCCGCTTCCGCCCCGTCCAGCACGAGCGCCCTGCCTCCCGCAAAGCCGCTGCTCCCCATACCGTCTCCTTGTCTCGTCGCCGCCCGCCCCGGCCCACACCGAAGAGATCTCATCGTCGTATCGCCCGCCCATGTTGCCCCAATCGAACCGCGCCACCCAGGTACGCTGCCACTCCGGCGACCATTCGGGCAGACGCCGGCCAAGGACCGCAGCCAGGAGCGAGGGGAGCTCCGGCTCATCGTACAGTACCCAGTCGTGGACCTGAGCGGGAACGAGTTCCGGATAGCTGAGGCGCCGTGGCAAAACCGGCCGGCAACCACAGTAGATGGCCTCCACCACCGCGGCGCCGAAGAACTCGTGGAGTGCGGTCGAGACAACCACGTCGGCCTCGAACAGCAGGCGGGCGTAGTCCTCGCGACTGTCCAACCTCCCCCACTGCACCACTCGGGAGCCGAGTGTGCTCCTCGCCTTCACGAACACCTGGGAAGGCTCCCCTCTGCCCGTGCCCACAAGGGCGAGACGAAAGGGTATTCCCAGATCAAGGACGGCTTGGAGGGCTTCAAACAGCCGGGCCGGGTTCTTGTCGTACTCCCAGCGTTGGTTCCACACCACGAGCGGCCCGTCTTTGGTGTCACCGTAGCTGCCCGACACCGGCCGGCCCGAGGGACGTACGGTATCGAGACTCCGAAGGTCACAGCCCAGGTGAAGCACGCCGCTCTTGGCCGCGATGTGGTCGACGATACCCGGCGGGGCCTCATCGGGGAGACCGGCGAGGAAGTCCGGCAGCGCACCGAGGAACTCCCGCCGATGGTACTCGCTGTTGAACAAGACCCGGTCGGCCGCCCACGCGCTCACCACGTTGGTCCAGGCGTAGGTGAGATCTCTCTCCACCCCTTCAGGGAGCGGATAGGTGAGCTGGTTCTCGTGAAAGTACGCGAGTACCGGCACCTTCTGGACACCGGGGGGGAGAAGACCGAGGTAACGAGGCACATCCAGCATGTCTGACGCGAAGAAGACCTGCGGTGGGCTCACCCCGTCCGCAAGCCTCTCCTCAAGGCGCCGTGCCAGTTCTACCGCCCCCCCCTGCATGCGCCACTTCCAATGGCGGCCCGGCAGCCCTTCGACCTCCACTCTGTGCCGGGAATGGCGGACCAGCCCTTCCAGGAACGACAGGTGTGACCCGCCCAGGAACGGGTCCACGGCCAGCACCCGCAGACCGCCGTGAGGATCCTCCACATAGGGCAGGCGCACCCGACTCACCGAACCCTCACACCCAGGTGCACTTCGTGCGACACAGCTTTCGATTACGGAATGCAAATATCAACCCCGCTCCGAGCACGAAACCGGCCACGTGCACCCAGAAGGCCACGCCTCCCTCCCCCGCCACGCCCGCGGCAAGCGCGAAGGTGCCCTGGAAGAACTGCAGGACAAACCACAGGATCAACACCACGAAGGCCGGTAACACCACGATTGGGAAGATGAAGAGAAGCGGGATGAGCACCAACACACCCGCGCGCGGATAGAGGATGAGATAGGCGCCGAGCACGCCTGCGATGGCCCCGCTCGCCCCTATGCCCGGGACCGTGGAGTCTGAAGCCACGGCTACCTGTGCCAAGTTGGCCACCACCCCGATGAGGAGGTAGAAGAGCACGAAGCGGAAACGTCCCATGGAGTCTTCCACGTTGTTGCCGAAGATGTGCAGGTACAACATGTTGCCGAGGAAGTGGAACCAACCCCCATGGATGAAGATAGAGGTGACGAGCGTAATGAGAACCGAGGGCGCGAAGGTGCCCGTACGCACCGTGTCGACGACCCGGGCGGGCACGTACCCCCATTGCATGAAGAACTGTGCCAAACCCTGGGGACCCAGGGTAAGCTCGTAGATGAAGACCAGCGCGTTCAGCGCGATCAACACATAGGTGACGTAGGCGAAGCGAAGGGTGGGTACGTTGTCGTGAAGTGGAATCATGGCTGCTCATTCTAGCCGAAACGAAGGTTCCGAAAACCTACAAGCCTCCGGCAACCCTGAGGCTCAAAGCACTCTTCCCCGCATAGGGGCCCATGTCTCCACCGCTGGAGGTCTAGAGAACGCCCTACTGCGCGCCCGCTCGATCGGCGCCGAGGTGATGCAGGTGTTTCCCGGCAACCCCCGGCAATGGCGTCCGGGACCCTACTCCGCCGAGGAGCTCGCCGCCTTCGGCCGGATGCGGCAGAAGGCGGGCCTTCCCCTCTTCGTGCACAGCATCTACCTCATCAACCTGGCCTCTCCCGACCCGGATCTGTCAGCCAAATCGGCCGCCGCACTGGCCGACGCGCTCCGCTACGCCACTCTCTGTGAGGCCGAGGCGGTGGTGACCCACGTGGGTTCCCACCGAGGAACAGGCGTAGCCACGGGAGTCGACCGTGTTGCCGCCACGGTACGGAAGGCCCGGGCGCTCGCTTCCCGGGAAATCCCTGCAGCCGAGCTCATGCCTCTCCTGCTCGAGGGGAGCGCCGGTGGAGGGACTTCGCTCGCGGCTCTGCCGGGCGACCTGCGTCGCCTGCTCGACGCCGTGGAGGGTCCGGCCGGTGTATGTATCGACACCGCCCACCTCTTCGCGGCGGGACGTGCGCTCGATGAGGAGGGAGCCGCCGGCCGGCTGGCCGCGGAGCTCGCCGGCTTGGGTCTTCTGCCGCAGCTCGGGCTCATTCACCTGAACGACTCTCGTTCCCTGCGAGCTTCGCTAAACGACCGGCACGAGAACCTGTGGGACGGCTTCATCGGACGGGAGGGACTCACCGCCGTCATCGGCCACCCGGCCTTTCTCTCTGTGCCTTTCGTCCTGGAGGTTCCTGGAGTCGACGGGCGTGGGCCCGACCGCCGCAACATTCGCCGGGCCCGCATCATGCGCCGCGCCGCCGCGGAAGCACGCGCCTGCTCCCCCGGGGCCGGATGACGGGCGGGTCCGGGAGGCCGGCCGCAGGTGGCGCCCACCAGGGACCCCCTGGGCGGGCGGTCGGAGGGCCCTGATCAGGGTTGGCGGGCGTTCGCAGGCCGGGCGGGCGGTAATGCAGGCCTCCGACAGCCGTGAGCCGCGCGGTCTGTCGTTTGAGCTCACCGGCAGGTGTGAGTGAAGTGCCGGCGGGGGGATGCCGACTGAGGAGTTGCAGTCCTGCCGGTAACCGAGGTAGTTGTGGCGGGGGCCCCCCCCCCGGGGGGGCCGGGCCCCCCCAAAAGCGCCCAAAGCCAACAACACAAACAAAAGAACATTA
>CAYRES010000012.1:50554-82093 GCA_964423425.1 uncultured Gaiellales bacterium
GCGGGGGGTGTGTCTGGGGGGGGGGGGGGCGGCCGCGGGGGGTGTGGCGGGCGGGCGGTCACCGGTGGGGGTGGGGGGGCGGCCGACCCCGTAGGGTCGGCAGCGCCACCTAAGAGGAGCGACTGCGAAGCAACCTTCCCTTTCGACGTTACCCGGGCCGCCACTACCCGGGTAACGCGTCTAGGCCGATTCCCTCAGCCTTCGCACGAGGCCGTTGAAGCGCAGACGATCGAGCGCTTTGGCCTCAATCTGGCGCACCCGCTCGCGGCTGATGCCCAGATGCTTCGCTATCCTTCCCAGCGTCCACGGGTCTTCGCCTCCGAGCCCGTAGCGCAGCACCAACACTTCCCGCTCCCGGTCGGGCAACTCATCGATGGCCTGTGCCAGATTCGCAAGCTGCATCCTGCCCGCCGCTATGTCATACGGCGTCGACTGGGAGGTATCCTCCAACACCGACAACAAATCGTATCCATCGCCATCCGGATCGGTGGCCGCATCCAGGCTGAGCGGAGTCTCGGCAGCATCGAGCAGGGCCTGAAGCTCCTTCTCTGTGAGGCCGACCGCTTCCGCCACCTCGGCCACCTCAGGCTCCCGCCCCAGCTCCTGCTGCAGGCCGGCACTGGTGCGGCGGATGGCCGACAGCCGCTCGACGATATGGACGGGAAGACGGACGGTCCTGCCCTTGTCCGCCAAGGCGCGGGTGATGGCCTGCCGTATCCACCAAGTCGCATAGGTGGAGAACTTGTTGCCGCGTCGCCAGTCGAACTTGTCGATGGCCCGCATGAGCCCGCAATTGCCTTCCTGTATGAGGTCGGAGAAGTGGAGACCCCGTCCCAAGTAGTTGCGCGCGATAGACACCACCAGTCGTAGGTTCGCTTCTATCATATGCTTCCTTGCCGCCTCGTCCCCGGCCTCTATGCGCTTGGCCAACTCCACCTCTTGGGTGGCCGTGAGAAGGGGGGTGTTACCTATCTCACCCAGGTACACCTGCAAGGAAGGCTCGTAGTTCGGCGAGGAGCTGCGCGCTTCCATGGTTCCCGGCTCTTCGACATGGCGCGGACGCCCCCTGCGTGGTCGCTGTGGCTTCTCCAGTTCTTTCACAAGCTGTTTCGGCATGAGCCGTATCCTCCGGGTTCCCGCCATCCGGCGGATTTTTTCGGAGACTACTCTATTAATTCCCCTGAAGAGGCGGCTTCAAACGACCTTTCCAGTCTGGATTTCCGCCCCGAACGGCCAGCCTGTGGCGCGAAGCCACCTGCTAACCTGTAATGTGTGAATCACTATGGCTAAAGACACCCTGCCTGCCCCAGAGGTTCCCGAAGGGAACGAAGTCTTCCGCTGCGCCTGTGCAGCCGACCTTTCCGGGTTGGTGGGTCTCTTCCTCGAACTGACGGACGACATGGACGTCCGCATCCCCTGCGAACGCGACGTGCAGCAGATCATCGCGGCGTCCATAGAGACGGGCGGCCGTTTCTCCCCGCGCGGTGAGGGCAGACTGGTGCTTGTCGCAGAGAGTCAGGAGACGGAAGAGAGCCGGGTCATCGGCATGTGCACCCTGGTCTTCTCTTCGAACTGTTGGGTAGGGGCCCTGGTGTGCGAGATACGAGACTTGGTGGTAAGCCGTCCGGAGCGCGGCCGCGGACTCGGCGCTCGCCTACTTGAGGCGGCCTTCCGAGAAGCCCGCGCCCGCGGCGCCGTCCTCGCCTCGCTGTTCACCGAAAGCAGTCACGGAGAGGCATGCAGCTTCTATCGTAGCCTGGGCTTTCAAGAGAAGTCCTGTACGTATTTCGAGATGAGGCTCTAGACTCCCGGGCGGCAGAAGCATGCCCGTCGGAGGGGGCCGGCTTCTGCCGGTAGGGTGGGCCGCCGCCCCGGCGGGCCGCAGCCCACCCTACCGGCGCTTACTTCCGGCTCAGGCGCACGTTGCAGGTCACACCCGGCACGACTTCACCCGCCTCGAAACCCGCATCACGAAGGGCGCACTGCACGTCGGTGATGGTGAGGTCATCCAAGTCTTCCTTCAACCCGAACTCGATCTCCTGGGTCTTGAGATCTGCACGCTCGAAGACCGCCCCGGTGATACCTTCGATGATCTCACGAACTTTGGCCACCTGTTCTTCGCTGGAAAGGTTCGATACGGTCAGCTCGACTACTCGCATAGTGGACCCCTCCCCTCAACTATTTCTCCCGCGCCCCCGCTGCGTCGCCACTCCTGCCCGTGCCGCGAACTCCGACCCCTGGGTTTCGACGTACCTGTAAGGCGCCAGAGCAGCCGACCACCCGTGTACGCGGGGTACGCCCTCCAGTACCTACCTGTCTTTGAGGAACGGGGGGATGTCGATCTCGTCGCCCGCCCAATCCACCGAGGGAACCGGCTCATCACCACCGTCGCTCTCTGCGCCCGCCTCTTCGGCCGGCGGCTCCGACTCCTCCAGCCCTTGACCATGTACGCCGACGGGTTCGCCCTCCTCTCCGGCGCTGAAGGGCAAGGACGCTTCCGTGCGCGGAGCGAAGCCGGCCGCCACCACGGTCACACGAATGGAGTCACCCAAGGTCTCGTCGACCACGGCTCCGAAGATGATGTTGGCCTCCGGATCGGCCGCGCGGTTCACCGCCTCGGCCACTTCGTTCACCTCGAAGAGGGAGAGATCGTCACCACCGCTGATGTTGAGCAGGATGCCTCGCGCACCTTCGATGGAGGTTTCGAGAAGTGAGGAGTTGATGGCCGCTTCCGCAGCCTTCTCGGCCCTGCCCTCGCCCCGGCCCACGCCGATACCCATGTGCGCCGTGCCCGCGCCCGTCATGATGGTGCGTACATCGGCCAGGTCGAGGTTGATGAGACCGGGAACCGTCACCAGGTCGCAGATGCCCTGGATGCCCTGGCGAAGCACGTCGTCGGCCACCTTGAGGGCCGCCAACATGGACGTGCCCTTCTCCACCACCTCGAGCAGTTTGTCGTTTGGCACCACGATGACCGTGTCGGCCTTCTCCCGCAACCGTTCGATGCCTTCAGTGGCCTGAGCCTGGCGCCGGCGCCCCTCAAAGGCAAAGGGCCGCGACACCACGCCGATGGTGAGCGCGCCCACTTCCTTGGCCAACTCGGCCACCACGGGGGCGGCGCCGGTGCCGGTGCCGCCACCCTCACCGGCGGTGATGAACACCATGTCGGCCCCCTTGAGGAGCTGCTTGATCTCGTCATAAGCGGCCAAGGCGGCGTCGCGGCCGACGTTGGGATCGGAGCCGCCGCCCAAGCCTTTGGTGAGTTCCTTGCCGATGCGCAGTTTGTGATCGGCCTCGCACATGGCCAGGGCTTGGGTGTCGGTGTTGACAGCGATGAACTCCACGCCCTCTACGCCGGCCTCGAGCATGCGGTTGATGGTGTTCGTGCCGGCTCCGCCCACTCCCACCGCCTTGATGACCGCGGGGAAGCTGCGGGACGGTTGGATCAAGCGACGGCGCATCGGTTCCGGATCTCTCTCGCCCCAGTCGGCCCTCTCCGCCGGGCGCTCGCCGGACTCACCCGCTTCTGTAGCGCGCTCTGCCGCGTGCTCCCGAGCAGCCGTGGCCCGGAACAGCGAGCTCAGCCCACTGTCTCTCATACTAGAACGCTTTTCCATTGAGCACCTCTCTCGCCAGCGCACGGTAGGCTTGGGCCGCACTGCTGCTGGGAGCATACTTGATGACCGACATGCCCTTCACTGGAGCCTCGGCGAACTTTATGGTCTTCTTGATGACCGTGTCGAACACGAGATCGCCAAAGCTCGACCGCAGCACCTCCACCGCTTCTTGGCCGTGAAGCGTGCGCGAATCGAACAGTGTAGGCAGAATACCCATGATGTGCGCCTTGGGGTTGAGATTCTCGCGCACCAATTCAAGCGTTCGTTCCAACATGGCCAAACCCCGCAAAGACAGGTATTCGCACTGCACCGGCACGATGACGGCGTCGCAGGCGGTAAAGGCGTTGATGGTGAGCAGGCCAAGCGAGGGCGGCGTATCCACGAGGACGAAGTCGTAGGCGTCGCCGAGCCCCAGAAGCGCCTTGCTGAGCACTCGTTCCCTACCTATGAGAGAAGAAAGCGACAGCTCCGCCCCGGCTAGGTCAATGCTGGCAGCAGCAATGTCGATCTCGCGTTCGAAGATGACATCCTCGAGAGCGGCGCCGTGCACCAAGACATTGAACATGCTGGAGCGGAGCGCTTCGGGGTCAAGGCCCTGGCACATGGTGAGATTGCTCTGAGGGTCCATGTCCACGGCGAGGACCCGATGCCCGAGCTCTTTGAGCGCCACGCCCAAGTTGAGAGTCGTGGTCGTCTTGGCCACTCCGCCCTTCTGGTTGGCGATGGCCACAACTCTTGCCAAGCTACCTCGCTTTCGAAAGTGGCACTTCTACAGTGAGTATACGGCCTTCTTCTCTTCTTTAAGAACTCCGATATTCCTCTAGCCGCGCCGGTTCGCAATCTATGCGGGAGGGCTGGTGTAGGAGCGTAACTCCTTCAGATAGGCCTGGTTCTCGGGCAGCCTCAACCAGGCATTGGTGATGAGAAAGCCCATGGTGCGATGCTTCGGGTTGCCCTTGAAGCGGCCGGGATGGTAGAAGCGCCGGTGGGCTTCAATCATGGACTGCATGAGCTCGTACGGTGTCATGTTCTTGGGCCAGAAGACCACATGCATGGCGTCGTAGAGGGTCCAGTTGCGGGTGAGAATGCGGCCCTCCCGACGTAGCTGCTCGGTCTGGCGGGTACCGGGCAGGGGAGTGAGTATCAAGAACTGTGCCGAGCCAATGTCGTGCTCGATGGCGAAATCGACCGTGGCCTGGATGGACTCGACCGTGTCGGTGTCGGCTCCCACCACGAACATGCCGTGCGAATTGATGCCGTAGGAGTGAAGCGCCTGTAGGCCGCCGGCGATGTCATCCACGTTCAGATTCTTGTTGAATTCCTCGAGCGTGCAGGGGTCGGCGGACTCGAGGCCCAAGTATACGAGGAAGCAGCCCGCATCCCTGAGTAGCTGCAGGAGCTCATGGTCGACCTTGCCGTTCCTGCACACCGAATCGACCCTGATCTGCGCGGAGAAACGGACATCGAGGCGGGCTCGGATCATCTGCGCCAAGAGCTCCTTCGTGAAGCGCTTGGACATGATGAAGTTGTCGTCGTAGAAGAAGACCTCTTTCCCGGCCATGGGGCCCAAGGCCTGAATCGTCCGTTCGATCGTGTCGCGCCTGATCCGTCTGCCGAACATCATGACCACCGAGCAGAACTCGCAGTCGTGTGGGCAGCCGCGCGAGCCGATGAGGGGGCTGGGGCTTATCTTCTGATACTCGTCGACCAGCGAGAGATCGGGTATGGGCAGGTCGGTGATGCCCGAGCGGAGGGGCCGAGACTCGGTGTGCACATGCTCGCCGTCGGCATCATGGTAGGAGAGGCCGAGGATGCCGGAGGGGTCGCCCCCGTTCTCCATCATCTCCACGAACTCGAGGATGGAGTCGTCGGCTTCGCCCCGGAGCACATAGTCACAGTACTCGAGGGCCTCATCTGTCTCGAAGGTGACGTGTGGGCCGCCCATGAGCGTGGGGATGCCTGCCTGCCGCACACGCTGGGCATAGCGGTACGCCTTGATGGCCGTGGACGTGATGGTGGAGATACCGACCAGGTCGGAACTCATCACCCGCTCCCAGTCGACATCACCCAAGACCTCGACGTATACACGCACGTCGTGCCCCAGATCGCGCAGCATCGTGGCCATGAGCGGAAGCCCCAACCTCAGCTGCTTGATGAACGTGTAGATGTGCAGGCCGGGAGGAGAAGGTTCGATGAAGGTGATTTTCAAGGCTTGGCTCTCGTTTGCTCGAGGTTGAAGAGATACATGGATCGGGAAAAGCGTACGGCACAGGGCGGCGCTCTGCGCCACCAAGGGGCCAATGATCAGGGACCGCTCCCTGGAAACCCTCTTCGTACGTTACTACAGGCTTCTCTCCGGTGCCAACCGGGAGGGAAGACGTACGCGAAACACCGTCTGTGCCCGGCCATCGACGAGCGACACCTCCCCGCCGAGGACGGTACAGATCTCCTTGACCAGAGGGAGACCGAGGCCGAAGCCTTCGTGGCGGCCAGCGGAGCGGCCCCGGTAGAACCTCTCGAACAGATGCTCGCGATCGTCCGCGCTGAGGGGAACACCACCGTTACTCACGTCCATCTGCAGCCAACCTCCGGCGACCTCCAGGGAGACGTGGATGGGGTCTTCCCCCCCGTACTGCACCGCGTTCAGGAGCAGGTTGGCGACCACCTGCCTGAACATGTCCACATCGAGGGAGGCGCTTACGTCGCCTTGCGTAACAACGGTGATCCGTCCCACAGGCGCCAGACCTGCTTCGACCAGCCGCTCAGCTTCGTCGCCCACGAACTCTCCCACATTCACATCCACCAGTTCCGGGGTGAATTCGCGGGAGTCGAAGCGCGACAGTGTGAGAAGTGCATCCACAAGCCGGCGCAGGCGCCCCGCCTCCCGATGCACGGCCGCCGCAGACCTCACTCGCTCCTCTTCGGTCACGGCCGTTCCGTCCAAGAGGGCTTGAGAGAAGCCCTCGATTGACGTGAGTGGGGTGCGCAGTTCATGTGCCGCTGACGCCACGAATCCCCTCAACGAGTCCTCGCTGTGCTGCACCTCGCGGCGCATCGTCTCAAGCCCGGAGGCAAGCTCATACACCTCACCCGGATACCCACCCGAAACCGGTTCGTCATACGAGCCCCCGGCCATGCGGGTGGCCGCCTTCGAGAGCCGGCGCAGCGGCCGGGAGAGCCATGTGCCGAGACCCAGGCCCACCACCACAGCGAGACCGACACCGACGAGGCCGGCCAGCACAAGCACACGCACGATCCCGCTCCGCGCAGCCACAGCATCGGGCACGGCGAGCGTGATGACCACCATGCCGCCGGCATCCGCGAGAGACACCGGTGAGGCTGCCACAATGAAGTCGAGCTCCAGTTCTTCCGCCCTGAAACCGACCGCTGCGGGGCCGTCTTCGGTGATGCGCACTGCCTCCCGGTAGAGAGCGGCGGCCGCAGTGGAGCCCATGATGCTGTTGGGACCCCCCATGGCCAAGGGAACACCGTTCCGGTACACGATGACGGACGCGCCGGAAGGAAGCGTGCGTAGGTTGGCGCGCACGAACGCTTGGAGAGCCCGGCCCGCCATCATGGGACGCATATCGATGTCGGTGCCCAGGGCCTCAATCTGTCCGGCGATCTGCTCGGCCTGAGCGAGGGCACGGCCACGTTCCTGGTCGAGCACATACCGCCCGATGAAGTTGTAGTAGACGAGACCAACGACAAGAAGCGTGGCCAGAGCCACCCCCACCACCGCGAGTGTGATGCGCCCCCCAATCGGCCCACCTGCGGGAACCGGGCCGGCTGCGGGTGCCGCGCCTACTGCGAGTACCGCGCCCCCGACCCGCACCGAGCCGTTCGCGGGCGCAGGGCCGGTCCCGGCCGCGCAACCCGTGGCAAAGCCGGTAGCGCAGACGACCGAGGGTGCCACGCCGTCCGCTGGTGGCGGGGTGCCCTGCCAGGATGGTTTGTCGTCCGCTCGGCCACCGCCCATCTATCCGCCCGCCTCTGGAGCGGCTTCCTTGCCGGAGTCACGGGGTGCAGCCTCTGGATCGCTCTTGTACCCCACTCCCCACACCGTGTGCACCACGGACGCCCAGCGACCCAGCTTGCGGCGAAGCTGTCCGACATGCACGTCGACCGTGCGGACATCCGAGTAGTAGCTGTAGCCCCACACTTCTTCGAGCATGCGTTCGCGGGAAAGCGCGATCCCGCGATTTGTGAGTAGATACCGCAACAGGTCGAACTCCTTGGGGGTGAGATCAACCGCACGGCCGTCGACCCGTACCAGCCGCTCGTCGACCAACATTTCGACGCCACCCAGCACCAAGCGGCGGTTCTCTTCCGCGGGAGCCGCCCGCCGCAGCACCGCCCTCACCCGGGCGACAAGCTCCCCGGGATTGAATGGCTTGGTCATATAATCGTCCGCGCCGAGCTCCAAACCGAGGATCTTGTCCTGGTCGGCGTCGCGCGCGGTGAGGATGATGACCGGGGTGTCGGAGGAGGCGCGAATGGTCTTCAGAACCTCGAGACCGGAGCCGTCGGGGAGCATGAGATCGAGCACGACCAAACTGGGTTCTCCACCCGCGAGGAACTCAAGCCCCCCGGCGGCATCGAAGGCGGAAAGCACACGGTAGCCCTCACGGGACAGATAGAGTTGCAGCAACTCGGCGATGGAAGGATCGTCCTCCACCACGAGAAGTGTGCCCAGATCAGTGCGGCCGGCGGTCACGTCCGACCTCCTCCCTTCGCACCTCACACGACGGGTACCACCCGCCGTGATGTCTGCTCCCGCCCTTCATTGTAGACCGAAATGGGGTTGCCTCCGGCCGGGCCGGCCGGAGGCAACCCCCACGGGGGATGGGCTCCACGGGGGATGGGCTCCGTCTACAGGCTCGTCACTCCTGCACCCGGGGACTGTTCACCGGTGCTGCTCCCCGCAACGTCGAGGTACTTGTTGATGAGGTCTCTCATCTCCTTCATCGTGCTCGACAGCTCTTCGCGTGCCTTCTTCAAGGCCTCCTGCTGCTCCTCCACGGTAGACTGAAGCCGAGCCAGCTCTGCCTGGTCCTCTGCGGACATCTTCTCCTTCACCAGGTCAAGCATGGCCTGGCGGCGGGACTCCATCTCTTGGCGTCGCTTCTCCAGCTCCGCCTTCTGCTCTTCACTCAGTTCCGGCCTGCCGGGCCCCCCCTGCATCCAGCGTTTGACGCCCATGGCGCCCTGCGCGCCCGCCGAAAGGCCACGCAACTGTGCTTCATCGTTGATCAGCAGGGCCGCACCCACGCAGGACTCCTCGCCCGCGCAGACTCCGGAGCAGTCAGCGGCCTCCGGAGCCCCGCCCGCGGCAAACGCTACCGCTCCCAGAGAGACGGTGAGAACGAGTGCCGCAATCGGGATCACCCATTTATGCCTGAAGAACGATTTCATGTCCGTGTGCACCTCCCTCTCGTACGTGTCTGCTCGCGCCTTGACTGCCGACTTCACCACTGGAATGGGCTATGACGGCTGCGCTTCGCAACAGTATCGGCGACTCGTATGAAGGATTCTTAAAGAGTGCGTGAGCAATCGCAAAGATTTCACGCAGTTTGATTTGGATGGATATCCGGATACAGTTAGATGGCGGGGTGTCCACGTGCCAAGACCATCTACTGTGTCGGCCACGTACCCGCATACACTCCACATCAGGGGGACGCTATGGTTCACGAGGGCGAGCACAGGCGAAGCCAAGGGCTCCGCACACTCCCACTCCATGAGGAGCACATCCGCCTGGGCGCCCGTATGTTCGCATTCGGCGACCGGCTGATGCCACTCTCCTACTCGTCGATCATCAAGGAGCATCTGCAGGTGAGACGGCGGGCCGGCCTCTTCGACGTCTCGCACATGGGCCGCTTCGCCCTTCACGGCTCTGCAGCGCTCGAGACCATCTCCGGCCTGGTGGCCACCGATCTGGCCGCACTGCCGGTGGGCCGGGCCCAGTACACGGTGCTGCTCACACCCGAGGGAGGCATCCGTGACGATCTCATCGTGTATCGGGAAGAGCAGCGAGTGCTCCTCGTCGTCAACGCCGCCAACACGGAAGCCGATGCAGCCTGGATTGCCGAGCATCTGCCTGAGAATGCCTCGCTGGAGAACCTCAGCGAAGAAACCGGACTGCTCGCCCTCCAAGGCCCTGACGCCCTCGGCGTTCTGTCGCAGGTCTTCGGTCGAGACGTGGCCGGCATGAAGCCCTTCACCCACGCCCGGGCCGATCTGGGGAGTACGGAGTGCATCATCGCGAGGACCGGCTACACAGGCGAACCGGGCGCGGAGGTGATGATGCCCGCCGAAGCCGTTTCTTCTGTGTGGAGCGCGCTTCTTGAGGCAGGAGCCCCGGGAACGGTGCTCCCCTGCGGTCTCGGTGCCCGTGATACCCTGCGGCTGGAAGCGGGCCTCCTTCTCTACGGCAACGACATGGATACCACCACCACCCCCTTCGAAGCCGGCCTCGAGTGGTTGGTCTCGCTCGACCGTCCGGGCTTTGTGGGCCGCGAGGCCCTTCTCCAGGCCAAGGCGAAGGGGCCACGCCGGGTACTTCTCGGCCTGACCACAGAAGCCCGCGGCATTCCCCGCCACGGTGACCGCCTCAGGCGCGACGGCGAATCGGTGGGCCGGGTGACATCAGGGTCCTTCAGCCCCGTACTCGGCCACCCCATCGCGCTCGCCTACCTGGTCCCGGAGGCAGGCGTGGTGGGGCAACGAGTGGAAGTCGAAGTGAGAGGCCGCCTCCTTGTCGGCCGACTCGTCGAACCCCGCTTCTACCGGCGGGGCGTCACCCCTCTTCCCCCCGAGAAGGGAGAGAGACAGGACGACAGCGCTCCCACAGGCGATGGAGGCCGCGCATGACGAACGAGTTCTCTCACAGCTACCTGCCACATGGATCACGCGACCGGCACGCGATGCTCGACCGCCTGGGTGCGGCAGGCGTCGAGGATTTGTTCACCGCCATCCCGCAGGAGCTCCGGGATCCGGCGATAGCCCTCCCCGAACCCCTCACCGAACCGGAGGTATGTGAGGAGGTGAAGGCGTTCGCCGACCGGAATCGTACATGGGGCGGCCGTTCCTTCACCGGCGCCGGTTGTTACCGGCACCATGTCCCGGCCGCCGTGCGGGTGCTCACCGGGCGGGGGGAATTCGCCACCGCCTACACTCCCTACCAGGCGGAGGTGTCCCAGGGCACGCTCCAGCACATCTTCGAGTTCCAGACGGCCGTCTGCGCCCTCACCGGCCTCGACGTGGCAAACGCATCGCTGTGGGACGGCCCCTCGGCGGCGGCCGAAGGAGCCTTCCTGGCTCTCCGACACACCAAGCGTGAGCAGTTCGCCTACTCGTCCGGCCTCCACCCAGAGACCATCGAAGTCCTTGAGACCTACGCGGGCGGCCCGGGCTTCGCGACCGCCGCGCTACCTCTCGATGCCCGTACGGGCCGCACCCCGGCCCCACAGGCCGAGGAGCTCTCGGCCTGTGGGGCCCTCCTCGTGCAGCAACCGAACTTCCTCGGCGTGATAGAGGATCTGCGGCCCTTGGCGGAGACGGCCCACGCCGCCGGAGCCCTGCTGGTGGTGTCGCACGATCCTCTCACCCTGGGGCTGTTGGCCGATCCCGGGTCACTTGGAGCCGATGTGGTCGTGGGCGACGTACAGGCGTTCGGCAACGCCATGAGCTTCGGCGGCCCCTCGGCCGGTTACATGGCCTGCCGGGACACCTATCTGCGGCAACTGCCCGGACGGCTGGTGGGCCGAACAATCGACGCGGACGGCCGCACCTGCTACACACTCACGCTCCAGGCACGCGAGCAGCACATCCGCCGGGCCAAGGCCACCTCAAACATCTGTTCGAACCAGGCTCTGTGCGCCTTGGCCGCCACCGTCTATCTCGCCCTGCTTGGACCTCGAGGTCTCCGCCGGCTGGGTGAGTTATGCGTGGCCCGCTCGCACCGGCTGGCAGCGCTGCTCACCGACCTGCCTGGGGTCACACTGCTGTGCGACGCGCCGTATTTCAACGAGTTCGCACTCCGCCTTCCCCTCCCGGCCTCCGACTTCGCCCGGGCCATGAAGTCTCGGGGCATCGACCCCGGGGTACCCCTCTCCCGCTTCGGCGAAGCCTTTCCGGCGGACGTCCTCCTGGTGGCGGTGACCGAGCTGAACTCTCCGCCGCTCCTCGCCGAGTATGTGGAAGCAGCGCGAGAGGCGTTGAAGGTAGACGAAGGAAGCGCCACACGAAGGGGACCGTCATGACCAAGCCCATGGAGCCGCTCATCTTCGAGAAGAGCCTGCCCGGAGCCGGCGGCCTCGACCTGCCTCAGCCCGGGGTGCCGGCGCCTCCCGTGGAGGAGCTTCTCTCCGGTGTGCCTCTTCGCCAGAAGCTTCCCCTTCTGCCCCAGGTGTCCGAGCCACAGGTGGTACGGCACTACACTCGCCTCTCGCAGCTGAACCACGCGGTGGATGTGGGGTTCTATCCCCTCGGCTCCTGCACCATGAAGTACAATCCCAAGGTCAACGATGAACTGGCCGGGCTCTCCGGCTTCGCCGACCTGCACCCCTACCAGGATGAGAGCGAGGTGCAAGGTGTGCTCGCCCTCGTGTGGGAGCTAGAGCAGGTCCTCCTCGCCCTCACGGGACTTACGAGAGTGAGCTTCCAACCTTCGGCCGGCGCTCAGGGCGAGCTCGTGGGCATCCTGATGATCCGAGCTTACCATCGCGAAAAAGAAGGCTCCGACCGACGGAACATCGTCCTGATACCCGATTCAGCGCACGGTACCAATCTGGCCACGGCGGCCATGGCAGGTTATCGCGTCGTCGAGCTGCCGAGTTCGGAGAGAGGCCTCATCGACCCGGATGTTCTGCGGCGTGCGCTTTCCGACCAAGTCGCCGCGCTTATGCTCACCAACCCCAATACCCTCGGTCTCTTCGAGGAAGACATTCTGGAGATCTCGGCCCTGGTGCACGATGCGGGCGGCCTCATCTACTACGACGGGGCGAATCTGAACGCCATCATGGGCAAGGTGCGGCCGGGTGACATGGGCATGGATGTCGTACACATGAACCTCCACAAGACCTTCTCCACCCCTCACGGTGGCGGAGGCCCCGGTGCAGGCCCGGTGGCCGTGGGGGGTTTACTGGAGCCCTACCTGCCGGTGCCGCTCGTGGGCCGGCGACCCGTGTCAGGCACGTCGGATGATCCGCGCGGCGAGTTCTTCCTCGACTACCATCGCCCCCGCTCCATCGGGCGGGTGAAAGGCTTCCACGGTAACGTCGGCGTCCTCATCCGCGCCTACGCCTACATGAGGCGCATGGGCGGCATCGGACTCAGGCAGTCTGCGGAAGATGCCGTGCTTGCCGCCAATTACCTGCGCGCCGGACTCTCCGACGCCTATCACATACCCTATGACCGCCCCTGCATGCACGAGTTCGTGGCCTCCGCGGCAAAGCAGAAGGCCCACGGCGTACGCGCGTTCGACATCGCCAAGCGGCTTCTCGATTTCGGTGTACACGCACCGACGGTGTACTTCCCGCTGATAGTGCCCGAAGCACTCATGATCGAGCCCACCGAGTCGGAGGACAAAGCCGCCCTCGATGCCTTCATCGAAGCCCTGCTCCGCATCGACCAGGAGGCCCGGGAAGACCCCGAGTTGGTGCTCCGTGCCCCGGTGACCACGCCGGTCCGCCGTCCGGACGAGGTGAACGCGGCCCGCCGGCCGGTGCTCCGCTTTGAAGGACCGGTCGAAGATTAGGTGCACGGCGGGTGGGGGCGTTACCCTTCGGGAGGGTGACCCCCCCCCCCCCCGGCCCTGACCGCAACAGGCTGCCTCCGGGAAGCGCCAGGGGGGCCACAGACCGCCTCCTACTCCACCGCCACCCAGGTACCGTTCACTATCTTCACGATCAACAGGTCATCCAGAGTGAGGCCATCGTGGTCGGTGGGTGAGTAGGTGAAGACCCCGCCCACGCATACCAGCCCCGCGATCCGGTCGAGTTCAGTCTGCAGGGCCGCCGCCTCGGTGGTACCGGCCGCCTCTATGGCTTGAATAAGGATGAAGAGGGCGTCATGTGCATAAGCGGCAAAGGGGTTCGGAAGTTGGCCGTACGCGCCCGAGTAGTCCTCGATGAATGCACCGACCGTTTCCCTCATGGCCGGATCGGCGATGGCCTCGGGGCATACCATCTTGTTGGTGGGCAGCACCACCCCCTCCCCGGCTTCCCCCGCCAGCTCGATGAACTTCATGTTGGCGATGCCATGGCTGCCGACGTAAGGGGCGGTCATGCCCAACTGCCTCATGTTCTTGGCCGCCACGGCCGGGCCGGGATTCGTACCCCACACTATGACGGCTTCGGGGTCGGCGCCCTTGATCTTGGTGAGGTGGGCGGTCAGATCGGTCTCCTCGGTCTTGTACGACTCGCTCGCCACCACTTCGAGGCCCCAGTCGGCCTGCGTGCGCTCTATCTCCACCCATCCCGACGAGCCAAACGCGTTCTCGTCGTACAGGACGGCGATTCTCTGCGCGCCCAGACCTTCCGACACGTACTTGAGGGCGCGAGCCACGGCAAGGTTGTCTTTGGGGGCCACTCGCCACAGCCAGTCGATGGGAGGCTCGTCGGTGACCGCGTTCGCCGCCGACAAGGCCATCTGAGGTACACCCGCCTTGTTGAGAGCCGGCTTGATGGCCAGCGTGCTCGAGGAGGTGGTGGCACCGATGACCGCGACCGCCTTCTCCTGCTGCAACAGGCGGTTGAGCCCGGTCACCGCCTCTTTGGCCGAACTCTGGTCATCCGCGATGACTATCTTGAGCTCCCGGCCAAGCACGCCCCCGGCCTCGTTGATGGTCTTCTCCATGAGCTGGAGGGTGTTTCTCTGCGGCTCTCCCAGAGGGGCGGCCGGGCCCGTAGCCGATATCACAGCCCCTATGACGACCGGACCCTCCGCGGAAGGCCCACCACATCCGCTGAGGGTGAACAGGGCGGACACCACCACCATGCAGGCGGCGAGACGGGTGGGAGTGGTAAAGGCACTGCCCGGGGAGGCTTCGGCGGTTCGCCGGCCGGACCATCGTAGACGAAAGCGTCGGTTGCCGCGACGTGAATTCATGAAGATCGACTCCTTGCCGAGTGATGCTTGTCTGCTTCGGGGGTGAGAACGAGAGAAGAGAGTTCTTCACCAAAAGGAAGGACAACGCCCCGGGACCTTCGGCGCCGCTCCCCTCAGACGGCAGCCGCGGTTAGAGCCCCAGGGCACATAAACTCGGCATACTCCTTGGTCGAGACCGCGACGATGAGGTGGAAGGAACGTGCGAACTGACGCCGGCCGTTCCTGCATCCGCCTTGCTCAGACAACCTCGCTGTCTCGCAACTCGCCACCATCTGCCCCCAACGGTTACACGTCGCCCGTGTAACCAAGCACCAAGAAAGGAGTCTTAGAAGTTAACAGACGTGATGCCCCACCACAAGACTCGTCCTTGCCCACACGCCAGGCCGCCTGGGAGCGTGCCCGGTCAGTTCCCCTGCAGGACTGACGGAACGGCCGTGATGCCCTTTTCGGGGTTGTCCAGGTGAGAGAAGAGTTCCTCCCACACTTCAGGGACCCTGGCCTTGTGCTCCCCCGTGAACGGCACATCCGACTCGGGAAGGCCTTGGGCCGGCACGGGTAGCACGCGGAAGCTCATGCTGCCGTCCTTGAAGCCCTTCTGCACGTAGATGGGCACGTACCTCACGCCTTCCACCCTGACCTTCCCGTTCTTCTTCACAACATCCACGAGCAGGATGATGCCGCTGTCGGCGTAGCGCCACCTCTGATTGGACACGAAGTTGCCAAGCGAATAGGCGACATACGCCCGAAAGTCCTGCCCCTCCCGCTCCACCGTGAGGCGGCGGATGGGTTGCACCACGTGGGGATGGTGCCCAATGATGACATCGACACCACCCCGCAGCAGCCGGTCGGCCAGTGTGCGCTGGGCTTCGTTGGCCTCACGCTCGTACTCCTCCCCCCAATGCACCACCGCCACCACGAGCTCCGCTCCCGCACTGCGCGCACGAGCGGTTTCCCCCAGTACGGCTTCAGTCTCCATCATGTTGACCGCGTAGGGATGGTCGGAGGGGATGGGCATGCCGTTGGTGCTCGAGGTGTAGTTGAGGAAGGCCACCCTCACGCCGGAGATGCTCACCACGTGCACCCGTTCCTGCTCTTCGGCGCTCCGGTGCGTGCCGATATGGGGCAGACCGGCCTCATCGAGAGCATCGAGGGTGTTCGACAGACCCTTCCACCCCATGTCGAGTGTGTGATTGTTGGCTGTAGCGGCCAAGTCGACCCCCAAGCGCACCATCGAGCCCGCCAGCGAAGACGGCGAGTTGAAGAGAGGGAAGCCCCGATAGCCGAATTCCGAGCCGGCCAACTTGGTCTCCAGATTCGCCACCGTGTAATCGGCCTGCTCGAATATGGGTGCCACCGACTCGAAGATGAGATCGAAGAGATGCCCCTGGGAAGTCTTCACACTGTCGACCACCGGCATGTGCATGAGAAAATCGCCGGTAGCCGCAATGGTGATGCGCACCGGATCCACCCCTAGCAGATCACGCTTCTCTCTGAGGAGATGCTCGACTTGGAGTTCGGAGCTGCCCACCAGGCCGGCGTTGGCGAGGGACCCGTCGGACCGGCCCGTCTCATTCGCGCCGGGCCTGCTCCCGACATTCTCGTTCGCCGCCCCCTCCCCGGTGCCGCTCAGCCGCACTACGCCGGAAGCCGCTTCCGGCCCGGCAGAGTCAACGGCGACCCCGCCGGCGCTGCCCTCGGGAACAGACAGCACACCCTCTTCCGCGGTGGTAGCCCCCGTGGTCGCGGAGACGTGGGCCCGGCCACCCTCCGAGGCGGCGGCCTGGCGGCTGCCCGACCCGGAAAGGAACACGATGAACGCCGACCCTGCGAACACCGCCACAGCCAACGGCAGCACGATCTTCATCCACAGTTTCACACGCCATCCTCCGCGTGAGGCCCCACCATACGCACCTACTTCATCAGGATGCACCTACTTATTCTACCCGGTCCCGCCCACAGGGAAAGCAGCCTTTCTGCGGCCGGCTATCCCTGGCCGGCCGGCTCCGCCTGCCCAAGAGCAGGAACCAAGTCCTCTCCAGCTTCAGAGCGGAAGGCTCCGGAAGAGGATCAGAGCGCTTCACTCCCGCCATCCACGAGACAGGGCCGGATGGTGGAAAGATCCTCGATGCCAAGTGCCCGAGAAAGATCCTCGAGCCTCGTGCGCGCCGCCAGGGTGTGACGGCGGGCGCCCTCGTCCCGGATGCCCGCCCCCATGCCGCCGTCGATGAATCGCCGGCACACCCGGTAGCCCGAGGAGAGTGCTGGAACCCCCCACACCTCCATCTCCGGATGATCCGTGCGCAGGAGAACAAGGGCAGAGGCCCACGTATCGATCAGGCCCTGGTGCCAACGTTGGAAGGCGATGATGAGCAGACGGAGCCGCCCGGGCAAACCGTCGGGTCTGCGCACCGGCCTCCCCTCCAAGTCTTTGGCGTCCAAGGTGGAAGACCGCATCGCTCCCTCGGTTATTCGCGTTGGCACGCACAAGAACGTCCCCGGTATACTTGTCCTTCCCGTGACCGAACAGACACAGAGAACCACCCACCACCGCGGGCGCCCCCGCAGGGAGCACACGCGTGCAGGCCGCCGCTCTCGCCGGTCTCGCCGCGCGGAAGCCATCCACCCGAGGCTCTTCCCCGGCCGAGCCCTCGTGGTTCGGGCCGTCCTCATCGTACCCATCGCCCTGGTTGCGCTCCTCATTGCCCTGCCACAACCGACGAGCGGCCACTATCTGGTCGCGCTCAACTCCATCGCCGTCGCCGTGTCGCCGGGCACCACACTGGGTGACGTGCTCGCGACGAACCGGCCAGACCCGGCCGGGTCCCGAACTCGATCTCACAGGCGATGTGAGAAACCCGGCTGCCGGCGAGCCCGGCTGGGTGGTTCTCGAGGGGCCGGCCGCCGCTCCCTCGTCACCCGTGCCGAACGGTGCGGAGATCCTCACGCCGAACGGCTCCGGCTCGCTCGAGGTCCTCCTCCGGAACGAGGCGGTGCTCGACTACAAGACGGACGTCACCGGGTCGGGCCCCGTGGCCTACCTCGCCCGCAGGGGAAAGCGGGGGGGTAGCATCACCTACCGAGGGGAGACGAGCGGCCGGGAGACGGCCACCGTCGTCGTTGAGCCGGCAGTCAACGCCGTGTTGGAGAGGGCCAACGCGATACCCGCAGGCATGAAAGCGGCCTCCCTCACCTTCGACGACGGACCGGGAGCCTCCACTCCCCATGTGCTCGAGGTACTCGAGAGAAAGGGAGTCACGGCCACATTCTTCATCATCGGGAGCAGCGCCGCAGCCAACCCCACAATGGTCCAACGCACACGCGACGCCGGCCATGAGATAGCCAACCACACCTGGGGACATCCCGACCTCACTCAGTTGAGCGCAGAGGCCGTCCGCTCCGAGATCACCCGCACCACTGCCGTGCTCGGCACGTGCCGCTACTTCCGCCCTCCCTACGGCAGCTACAATGCCACGGTCAAGCACGTGGTGGCCGACTTGGGCATGCGCATGGCCTTGTGGAACGTCGACACCCGCGACTGGGAATCCCGCAACGCCGACGCCATCTTCTCCCAGGTGAAGCAACAGGCAAAGGGTGATGCCGTGATTCTCATGCATGACGGCGGCAACGACCGCTCCGCCACCGTGGCGGCACTCCCCCGCGTCATTGACTGGCTCCTCGCCCAAGGGTACGCGCTCGTGCCTCTCCGCCTGCTGCCGTAGGGCGGCCCCGGACGGATGCCCGCGCCCGCATCACCCGCAGTTGTTCCCACCGGGCTTCGAGCGTCCGCCCGGTCTCAAGGAGGGCTATAATACGGCTCTTTGCGGGGTCCCTCCAGCGCTCTGGGCTGAGCCGCAGTGCCGGGCGGCGACATGAGACGCGGTACCCCGCGTCATGCGAGTGATGCTCATGGTGTTTGGTTTCTGTGAGCTGGGGTTACAAACCCTCTGCTGAAAGGACGTGGAAGGTTGGACATGGAACTGATTCAAACCCAACTCAAGAACACACCCGTCTTGGAACTGAAGGGCGAGCTCGATCACGGCAACTCCCCCGCTCTCGGCGCCGCTATCGATGAGGTGCTGGATGCCGGCGAGCGCATCGTGCTGCTCGAGGTCAGTCACGTCGACTACATCGACAGCGGCGGCGTGTCGGTATTGCTCTCGGCCCTGCGCAGGCTGCGCGGAACAGGCTGGCTCGGCATCATCGGGCCCAACGCCAACGTGCGCCGGCTTCTCGACATCGTGGGCCTCACTCTGGACGACGCCTTCGTGGTGTTCGCCGGCCCCCAAGAAGCGGAAAACGCACTCAAGGAGTCGCTCGAAGCATGACCCCCGGTCGGCGTGCCCTCTTCCGCAACCTCACGGTGGAGGCCAGTCCTTCTCGTTTGAGAGACATCAGGCGGTTCATCGAAGACATCGCCGCCGATGCGACTCTCGACGCGGAGAGGACCTTCGACCTCAAAGTGGCAGTGTCTGAAGCCTGTGCCAACGCGGTCGAACACAGCGGCTGCCACTGCACCCCACTCTCGGTCACGGCGCGTGTGGCCGGCGATCATCTGGAGATCGAGGTGCTGGACACCGGTGGTTTCCATCTGCCTTCGGCGCTCGATCACAACACCCGTAATCATCGGGGGCTGGGCCTCCCCCTCATGGTGGCGCTCATGGACGAGGTCCGCATCACTCGCCTTCCCCAGGGCGGCACCAAGGTCATTTTGCGGCTCCGCCTCCATTAGGGAGAGGGCAACGGGGCCTGCCAACCACGCCCTATATCAGCGGTCACCGGCCCGACGGGCGACCACGGAGACCAAGGAGAGATCCCGCATGCCGGACACACCCAAGAGTTCCCAGGGACACACACGGGGTCACGCAGCCTCGGCGTCGGCCGATCGAACCGTCTACGAGCGACTTGCGCGGCACATGTCGGCTCTCGGCATGGGCCTTCCCTACCGGGATGAACTGGTCGATATCCTCGAGGCAAATCTCACCCCGGAAGAAGCCGAGGTGGCGCTCCTCCTTCCCAACAGAGTGGCGCCATTCGAGGTGCTCTCCGCCCAGAAAGTCGCCGACCGGAGCAGCCGCCGGCCCGACGAGGTGCTGCCTCACCTGGAGAGCCTCGCCGCCAAGCACCTGCTGTTCACTCACCCTACCGGCACGGGCGAGCAGGGATACGCATTGCACCAAGCTGGCTACGGCTTCCCCCAGGTCTTTCATTGGGGCGGACAGGCCACCGAGCACGCCGCCCGCATGGCCGGCATGGTGGGACGGTATGCCGACCGCAATGTCACCATCGAGATGTACGGGGAGACGCCGACCAAACCCTATCGCTACGTGCCCCCCAAGGAAGCGGTTCCCGGCCCACACGATGACATGGCAGACCGCCATGCCGATACCAGCGATGAAGCCCACACCGTTCCGGGCCGTGACATGGAGGCGGTTCCCGGCGAGGGCGAGCGGGAGATCGTCTACCCCTACGACACCATGGAGAAGATCGTGGGCCAGGCCCGGCGTTTCGCGGTGGCCCACTGCACCTGCCGCATGGCCCGGCGCCTCTTGGGGCGGGAGTGCGGACATCCGCTCGAGGTGTGCATGAAGTTCGACGACCTGGCCGACTACCTCATCGAGCACGGGTTGGGCCGCGAGATCACTCGCGAGGAGGCTCTCGAGGTCGTTCGCGTCTCCGAAGAAGCGGGACTCGTCCACTTCGTGGACAACTGTGCGGGCGATCTACGCCACAACTGCAACTGCTGCGGGGACGCCTGCTGGAACGTGGGCAACATCCGCCGGCGGAGGATCCCGCGTGACCTCATCATGGCCACCTACTTCCTGCGCGAGACCGATAAGGACGGCTGCTCAGGCTGTGGGGTGTGTGCCGAGATATGTCCGGTGGCCTGCGTGGAGATGGTCGAGAGCCTGCCGGTGATCGATGACCAGTGGTGCATCGGGTGCGGAGTCTGCGTGCACAAGTGCCCCGAGAATGCCGCCCGCCTACGGGTTCGGGACGACGTGGATGGCGAACTACCGGCCGATTTCGCCGAACTGCATGAGCGTATCCTGCGGGAGAAGGACTACCGGAAATGACCGCCGCACGTTCGTGGGCGGCGTCATCGCCTGTCGGTCGAGGCCTTCCTCCGCACCACGAGAGGCAACGAACCCCGTTCATACACGCGGCCTATGAGGGCCGCCGCCGGCGCAGCCGCGGCGGCCAGTCCTTCGAGTAGGCGCTCGAGGCGCTCTTCGGGTACGGCGATGAGCAGGCCCCCCGAGGTCTGGGCATCGGCTGCGAGGGCCTTCTCCCACTCCTCGGGTCCATCCACCCACTCCGTGCGGGCCTCCACGTGCTCAAGATTGCGCCACGTCCCACCCGGAATCACGCCGAGCAGGGCCAAGTCGACCGCCCCCGGCAGCCAAGGCAGCTCCTCGAACCACACCTCCGCCGTGACTCCGCTCGCCTCGGCCATCTCCAAGAGGTGCCCCAAGAGGCCGAAGCCGGTCACGTCGGTCATCGACGCGACCCCACAGGCACGAGCAGCCTCCGCCGCGCCCTTGTTGAGTGCGGCCATGCACTCCGTGGCGGCCGCCAGCACCTCGGGCGCGACGCCACCTCGTTTGATCGCCGTGGCGATGACGCCCGTACCGAGCGGCTTGGTGAGTACCAGGTAATCGCCCGCCCGGGCCCGCGAGTTGGTGAGCTGCCGGCCGGGCTGCACGGTGCCGGTCACCGCCAGGCCGTACTTCGGCTCTGGATCGTCGATGGTATGACCCCCCACAATGGTGAGCCCGGCCTCCCGGGCTACGGCGGCCCCGCCCTTCAGTATCTGCACCAGGTGATCGAGGGGTAGAGTGCCCAAGGGGAAGCCCACGATGTTGAGAGCGGTCAGAGGCTTCGCCCCCATGGCATACACGTCCGACAGCGAGTTCGCCGCCGCGATGCGCCCGAAATCGTAGGGGTCATCCACCACAGGCGTGAAGAAGTCGACGGTCTGCACGAGCGCCAACTCGTCGGACAGACGATAGACGGCGGCATCGTCGGCCGTGTTCGTTCCCACCAGCAGGTTGGGATCGTCAGGGAGCGGAAGCTCCGTCATGACGTGCCCCAGATCTCCGGGGCCCAGTTTGCACGCTCAGCCGGAACCGTGTGACAACGTCGTCAGCCTGGGAACCTCACCCACCGGCCTCACTCCTTGATAGCGCATGAGCATTCGTGAACAACCCTACCACACTCAAGAATGAAGGTCGGCCGGCAGGCCCGCCTGACCCATGCTGTTGACACATATGCGCACTTGCAATATTTTTGCAGTATGACCCATCACGCCAAGAGCACCCTCCGCGAACTCGGCTACCGCCTCACTCCGCAACGCACGCTCGTGTGGGACGTATTGCGGTCTGGTGGCGGCCACATGGCCGCGGAGGAGATCTGCCACGAGGTGCAACGCAGCTTTCCCCACATCAACCTCTCCACCGTCTACCGCACACTCGACCTGCTGGTGGAGCTGAACCTGGTGAAGGAGACCTGCATAGGGCCGGAGCGGCGCTACTACGAGATCGAAGAAGAGATACCGCACCACCACTTGGTGTGCGAAGGCTGCGGACGCATCATCCATGTCCATGACGAAGACCTGGAGGGGCTTGCGAACGGCCTCGAGACGAACCACGGTTTCCTCGTACACGAAGTGACCGTGTTTGGCGTGTGCGGTTCATGTGAGCACGGCGCCGGGGAGAAAAGGCCACAAGATGCACATCCCTGACGGGTTCATCGATGCTCCCACCGCCGTAGCCACCGGTGTGGCGGCCGCCGGAGTCGTCGCCTACTCCCTCCGGCGGACGGGCCGCGACATGCACGAACGGTCCGTACCGCTCTTGGGTGTGACCGCCGCCTTTGTGTTCGCCGCTCAGATGCTGAATTTTCCCGTGGCGGGTGGTACCAGCGGACACTTGATCGGGGCACTCTTGGCCATGGTGCTCCTTGGGCCATGGGCGGGAGTGCTGGTGATGACGGCAGTGCTGGTGGTGCAGGCGCTCGTCATGGCCGACGGAGGTATCACCGCGCTGGGTGCCAATCTCCTGAACATGGCCGTGGCCGGAGGGCTCCTCCCCTTCGCCGTCTTCGCGTTGCTCAGACGCATACTCGCCCGCAACGTGACCGGGTTCTTGGCCGCGGTCGCCGTCTCCTCCTGGTGCGCGGTCGTGCTCGCGTCGGCGGCGGCGGCCCTCGAGTTGGCCGCATCGGGTACGGTGCCGCCCAGTGTGGCCCTGCCCACCATGGTCGCAGTCCACATGATCATTGGTCTGGGCGAGGCCCTCATCACCACGACGGTGGTGGCGGCCGTGCTGGCCTCACGGCCGGACCTCGTGAAGACGTTCCCCTCCAACCTCAAACCTCCGGCCACCGCACCCGCTCTTGGCCGCCGGGGCCGCGCCCTCACCTTCACCGGCGCCGCCCTCATACTCGCGCTCGCCCTGGCCGTGTTTGTCTCCCCCTTCGCCTCTTCTTCCCCCGACGGGCTGGAGAGGGTGGCCGAAGAGAAGGGCTTCGCCGAGGCCGCTCTCGAAGAGCCGGTCTGGGCGGGATCCCCCCTACCTGAGTACGTCTTCCCCGGCATAGCCAACGACCGGGTGGCCACGGCCTTGGCCGGCTTGGTGGGCACGCTCGTACTCTTCGCGCTTGTCTTCCTGCTCGGCCGAGCCGTGCGCGGCCGGCCGGCCCCTGGGTCTCAATGACGCCCCGAGAAGAGTGACACATCCAGGCTACATGCACCTGCACGGCCCCCACCCCGAGCCCGTCTCCCCCGCCGAGTACCCGGGCGTCCTCGGCCGTCTCGATGCGCGCGCGAAGATAGTGGCGCTGGTGGGATTCGTGGTGGTGGTGGTGACCACCCCCGCCGACGCGTTCGCCGCCTTCGCGCTCTACGGGCTCGTGCTGAGCTTCCTGGTCGGCTTGGCGCACATGCCCCTTCGGCTCTTGGGCCGCCGCCTGCTTCTCATCATGCCTTTCGTGGTCGTGGTGGCGGTGTTCCTCCCCTTCTTCCACAGGCACGGCGCCGGCAGCCTCAGCGTGGGGCCGGTGACGATGGACGTGGGAGGTCTGCTCATCCTCTTCAACGTTACCGTCAAGGCGCTCTTGGCCGTCACCGCCACCAGCGTTCTCCTCCACACCACCGGCATCAGCAGCCTCTTGGCCGGCTTGGAGCGGTTGCGGGTGCCCCGGGTTTTCGTACTCATGGTGTCGTTTCTGCACCGCTACTCGTTCGTGGTGGGTGAGGAGTTCCGCCGCATGCGCACGGCCATGGACTCCCGCAACTACCGAGCCCGGTGGTTGTGGCAGGGAGGGGTCCTCGGCAGGATGGTGGGGGCCCTCTTCGTGCGGAGTTACGAAAGAGCTGAGCGGGTGCACCTGGCCATGGTGAGCCGAGGGTATTGCGGTGCAGCTCCACCGACCGCCGGCCTGCCGCTCTCCCTCTGGGACGGTGCCTTCATGGCCGCCGTTCTGCTGCTCGCGGTGTCGATCAGAGTGGCCGGACCGTATGTCGGCGCCTAGAGGGACGAACCCATCGCGCCTGCCCCAGGTGCCGCCCCAGGTGCCGGACACGGGTTCCCCGGCATTGGAGATCTCCGGCCTCTCCTACACCTATCCCAACGGCGCCAAGGCGCTCTCCGACGTTCACCTCCGCGTCGAAGCCGGGGAGAGCGTGGCCCTTCTCGGTCCGAACGGAGCCGGGAAGTCGACCCTGGTGCTCCACCTGAACGGCATCCTTCGGGGGGAGGGCGAGGTCAGGGTCTTCGGCATGGCGGTCGAACAGGCACGGCTGCGGGAGATCAGAGCCCGCGTGGGCGTGGTCTTCCAAGATCCGGACGACCAACTGTTCCTCCCCACAGTGGAGCGGGACGTCGCCTTCGGGCCGGAGAATCTCGGCCTGCCCGCAGATGAGGTCGCCGCCCGGGTAGGGCGGGCGCTTGCGGCCGTAGGGCTCAGCGGGCAGGCGGCCTCGCCCGCCTATCACCTGTCTTTGGGCCAGAAGAAGAGAGCCGCCATTGCCACCGTGCTGTCCATGCAGCCCGAGTTGCTCGTGCTCGACGAGCCTTCAGCCAACCTCGACCCCAAGGCAAAACGCATGCTGGCCGAGGTTCTCACCGGCATCGACCTCACCGCGATCGTGGTGACACACGACCTGCCCTACGCCTGCGAACTCTGTGACCGCGCCGTGATCCTACACGAGGGGACCGTCAAGGCGGACGGCCCCCTCCACGACCTCCTGAGCGACTCCGCGCTCCTTGCAGCACTCGACTTGGAACTTCCGCTCGGGTTCGATCCGCTGCGGGCTCTCGAGTGCAGCAGGCGCTGAACCGTCAGGCCCCGGGTGGTCCAGGCTGCCACGCGGTGGGCGGCGCCTCCGGCACGATGATCCACATGATGAGGTACAACAGCACCCCGAACCCGCCGAAGAGCACCACGATCACCCAGAGTATGCGGACAAGGGTGGGATCGAGGTCGAGGTAGGCAGCCAAGCCGCCACACACTCCCGCCACCATGCGGTCGCTCGTTGAGCGGTATAGCCTCTTCGTGGCCATGAATCGCTCCTTGTTGGCTTTCCTCTCCGCGGAAGGGGCGCATGACTCAGGCCGGCATGTTGTACCGGCCTCTTGCCAGTCACCACAGCGTCAGCCTACGCTTGGCCCATGTCCTTGTAGGTGACCTCGAAAGTGCAGGAGGGGCAGGTGTAGACCGTCTCCCCCGTGTCCTTCACCTTGACGTCGAGGTCAACATTGCAGTCGGGGCACATGCCGGCCGACATCAGGCACTCAGGTGAGGTGCAGAGGAACTTGGTCTCGCCCCCCGGAGCGGCCAGCTTCACTTCGGCCTCGTGCTCCTTACAGTTCTCGCAGTAATGGACTTCGGTCACGTCGACCTCCTTTGGCTCTCGTACAGCACGACGATACGAACGGGCACGGATACGGCTTCACCCGGCCCCGGAATTGCGCAAGAAGGCCCAGTATCACTTCAGCGGGCATCGGCGATGGGCTCCTTGTACACGTCGGCATTGTGCATGACGCACTCCGGGTTCATGCAGAACCACACCCGGTAGGTGACGCAGAGACCGGTGGATGAATCACCGGACGTTCCGGTACGGACCTCCTCCTCCACCCGCTCGGCGAGAGTCTTCCCACAGTTGTCACACACCTTGATGTCGCGAGCCACGTGCTCACCTCTGCGATCGAGTATCTACGGCTCTTCCCTGCCTCTCTTCCAACCGGATTCCTCTTGGTCTTTTCCCCGAGACGGCCCTCCCTACACCCGCACATGGGGCATAATGGGAAAGAGTCGAATGGAATGGACCCGATCGAGGAGGTCCCCCGCCGTGCACTTCCGCTTCTCCCCCCGTCCCAACCGCGCCCATGACATCAACTGGCACATCTGGTCAGAGGAGGCCTTTGCCCGAGCCGAACAGGAGGACCGCCCCCTCTTCCTCTCGCTCTCCACCACCTGGTGCCACTGGTGCGCAACCATGGACGAGACAACCTTCTCCGACCCCATCATCATCGAGAAGCTGAATGAGGAATTCGTGCCGGTGCGCGTCGACGCCGACGAGCGTCCCGATCTCTACGCCCGGTACGGGATGGGCGGCTGGCCGTCATTCGCCGTCCTCACACCAGAGGGCGAGCTCATGACCGGCGCGACCTACCAGCCTCCAGACGAACTCCTCGAGGTGCTGCTGAACGTGACCGACGTGTGGTCGCAGAACCGGGATGACATACGGCGCGAAGTGGCCGAGCTCCAGGCCTATTTCGCCGAGCATCGCCCCGGCCCAGGTGCCGTGGAGCCGGGGGATTTCCTCATCGAAGGCAGCTTGGCTCCCGCCCTTCCCAGTTTCGACGAGGAGTACGGAGGATTCGGAAGAGGCTCGAAATTCCCCCGTCCCGACATCCTCGAGGCCCTCCTGTACCTGACGGCGATGGTGCCCCAGGGCTCAGGTGAGGCGAGAGACAAGGCCCCGGCCATCCTGCTCACCACCCTCGACGCGGTGGTGGAGAGAGGCCTTCACGACCAAGTGGAGGGCGGCTTCTTCCGCTACGCGACCACACGTGAGTGGGAGTTTCCCCACCACGAGAAGCTCCTCGCCGACAACGCTCTACTCATCCGTCTGCTTGCGGCAGCCTCGCAGGTGTTTTCCCGGCGAAAGTATCTGGATGCGGCCGAATCCGCGCAGGCCTATCTGGACTCGCGCCTGTGGCTCAAGAAGAAGGGGGTGTACGCGTCCAGCCAGGCACCCGACCTCGACTACTACCAGGCCGAGCCGGCAACGCGCCGCACGCTCGCCGCACCTGCGGTCGACGATCGCAGCTTCGCCTCCGGGAACGCGCTCGCTGCGCGGGCCTTGGCACACCTGTATGTGCACACCGCAAAGAAGGAGTACGCCGAGCGAGCCGCGAGTGTGGTTTCCACGCTCTGCTCCCTGAGAAGCCCTCGCGGCCTGGTGTGGCACTCGGACGAACCTACGGCTCTCGATACCATGCTCGCCGACCAGATCGACACCCTGTGCGCCCTCCTCGATCTGCACGAGGCCGGCATTGCGACGACAAGGGGTCGGGAATGGCTCGACGACGCCGTCGAGTTGTGGACGGCTATCGACCCTGTGTTCAGCACGGCCGGGGTGCCTCTTCTCGAAGACATCGGCACCCCTCGTGCCACGACGGGCGAGGAAGGGGCGGCACTCGACATACGTCTGGGCCGCATGACCCGCCCACAGGCACCCGTCCAGGAGAATTGCCGCGCGGCGGCCGCGCTGGCCCGCATGGGGCGGCTGCTCAAGAGCAGTGCCCACCACGAGCGCGCCCTCGCCATTCTCGGCCACATTACGCCGACTGCCGCCGAGATCGGCAACTACGCCGCCGAATTGGCGACCGCCGCCCTCGTGGTGCTGAGGGGCGGGAGCAGGTCGCCGCTCGGGCTTTCTGAGGAAGACTAGGTTGCTTGTGTCGAGGTGCCGGCCGCGGCTGGCACCTCGACCACCTACACGGCGACCGCCCGGAAACCGTGTTCGGCCTGCTCCAGCTCGAACTCCACCCCACACACCGGACACACCGCTCTGTCACCCGCGGCCGCTCCCGGCTCGAGCTGCATCTCGTGCCGGCACACCGGGCACTCGACCCCCCTGAACTGTGTGCGCAAGGTGACTTCGAACATCTGCTTCAGCATCCCGGCATCCAGCTGCTTCTTGTGCCTGCCCTCTCTCACCGCCTCTTCGAGCGCGCCCGCCTCGGCTACATTTCCCAGGAGAAAGGCACCCACCAGCACATCGTCCGGGTCGAATACGAGTTTCTTGTAGTAGTCGCCCAAGCCTCCAGGGGCAAGACTGGATCCTCCCCGCATCTCCCCATACCCCGACCGATAGCCGACGACGGTGAGGCCGACGGCCGCGAGGCTCAACCCGCACACCCGCCAGTTCATCATGGGAACCGGGCTACGAACCGTCTCCTCGCCACCCGCCATGAGCGCTCCGGCTGCGGCCCCACCCCTCCAGGCCTGCAGGTAACTCATGTAGTTTCGCGGAGAGATCACGTCACCGGCGGCGAAGACATCGTCCCACGCCGTTGCGTAAGAAGGTCCCACAACCAGGGAATCGCCGGGACAGAGGAAGCCCAGCGCCGGCTCGTAGTCGTCGCAGTAGCAGACGACGGAGGCTTCGTACACAGAGCCCTCCCGAGTCACGTATCCGCCGGAACGGCCATCCCGGTCGAGCACCGCAGTGACCTCGGCCTGCATCACGATCTGCGCACCGGCCGCCTGCAGTCGGTTCTCCAATGCGGCGGAGGCGATATCGTCGAACAGCGCCGGCACGAGTCTGGACCCCGACACCAGATAGGTGGTGGAGAAGCCCCGCTCGAGGAGACCCTGTACGGCCTCGAGAGCGAGGAGGGTGTCGCCATACACCACGGCGGTCCTTTCCCCACCCCGCGCCGCCATCGCCTCGTCTTCCTGTGGCTGCCCGGCGACGCGTCGAATCTCAGACAGCGTCCTCATACTGTTCAGTCCCGGCAGGGAGGTGCCCTCGATACTTCGGGGCAGGGCCCTCTTTCCCGTGGCGATGAGCGCCCGCGTGAAGTCGAGCCCGCTGCCATCGGCCAACGTCACCTCGTGAGCCGCAGGGTCGAAAGCCGCCACCCTGTTGCCCGCAACGAGCCGGATGCGGCGCTCGTCGAGAGACGAGCCAGGCCTACTCATGATGCGGGCCGCGGACAGCCGTCCAGCGAGCACGTCGCGCAGTTGCGGGCGCCGGTAGAAAGGCTCCGTCTCTTCCGACACGACGACGACCTCGGCCTCCGTGTCAAGGTCACCTACCGCTTCGGCCGCCCGGGCGGCTGCGACCCCACCTCCGATGATCAGATACCGCTCCACCCTCGCACCTCCGTGTGTGCTGGTTTGCGAGTACACTCATACACGAAACCCTTGTGCGAACCGCACCCCTCCACTAGACTGGGGGCGATCCATCGCTCTCTACCCGAGGTGGCTGCCCGCTCTTCACCACCCGCGGGACTTCTTGACAGGTAACTATGCCCAACACTCCGTGCAACATAAGCCTCGACACTTTGGCGGAAGCCCTCGGGGACCGCACCCGGCGAGACATCTACACTCATATCTCAGAGGCGGAGCACCCTCTCACCGCCTCTGAGGTGGGCGAGGCTTTCGGTGTGCACCGCACAGTGGCCCGCTCCCACCTGGAGCGGCTCGTAAACGCAGGGCTGCTTGAAGCGGCGGCCGCCCGCCGGCCTGGCGGCGGGCGGCCCCCCCAGGGGTACGCCCGTAGCGCCCGCCGCCGCGGCATTCAGCATCCCGAGCGCCACAACGAGATGCTGGCCGATCTCCTGCTCTCCACGCTGCGCAGCTTCGGCGAGGCCGCGCCCATCGTGGCGGAGCGGGTGGGCTTCGACTACGGCCGGCGCCTCCATGCCGAGGCGTCCGGGCAGACCGCCGCCGTGGGTGAGAAGACCGCCGCCGCTGTGGTCGAGACCGAGGCCGCTGAGGGTGGGGCTCCCACCGCCGGTGCCGAGGCCGCCGAGAGTGGCGGAGCGTCCGCCGGCGACACAGGGCCCATCACCACCGCTGAGGAACTCCAGGAGCGGCTCGAACCCCTCACGAGAGCCGGGGCTCACATCAAAGCCCGCCTCGCAGATGGACGGCTGGAGATCGACGTGGAGAACTGCCTTTTCAGCGAGCTGGCCGACCGGGACCCGGCTCTCGTGTGTACCCTCGATCGCGGCCTCCTCAGCGGGCTGCTCTCCGACGGCCATTCCCGCTGGACCGCCATCTCTGATCGCACAGGCTCCACTGACCACCCAACCAAGCCCGGCCATACGCACCAAGGCGGTCGAGTCAGGTGCGAGCCCCCCTGCCGCCTCAGTTTCGTTCGTCACACCTGGGCCTCCGCAGGCACGAGTGACCGGCCCTGGCCCAGAGCGGAGATCGGGAGCCGACCGGCGCCCGCAGGCGTGAACCGTCCTCTCAGCTAGCGGCAGCTCGACAAGCACTCGGCTTCGTGGGAATCACCCTCGAATGATTCCGCCAGCCACACCTCGGCCCCGTGTTGGATGTGTTCCTCCATGGCCTCCCGGGCAGCCTGGGGATCCTGCTCCCGGATGGCCTCGAGGATGCACTCGTGGTCGCGCAACTGCCCGGCGGCAATCACCTTGTAGGTCGACCGGGTCTCGGTGGCGAACAGCTCAGCGCGGGAAGACTGTATGGCAGCTCGCAGTCGCTCACTGCCGGCCGCATCAGCGATGAGATTGTGGAACACGGTGTCCAGCGCACGAAGCTTCTCGGCCACATCCCGGCTCACCCTGTCCGTGTCGGGTGGGAGGACGAGCGCCACCAAGCCCACCACCTCCGCCATGCGCTCCACCTGCTCCTCGGTCCTTCGCAGGGCGGCAAGCTCGGCGGCCCGTACCTCCACCGCGATGCGAAAGTCCAGGATGTCTCTCACCTTGTGGCGGTTGGCCTTCATGGCCTCTCTCCACTCGAGGATGGGGCGATCAAGGTCGGTGACGAACCAGCCTCCCTTCGACCCCAAGCGTTTTGTCAGGTACCCCTCCTCCTCGAGCGCCGCGAGAGCCGGGCGCAGGGTGGAGCGGGCTACACCGAGTGAAGCGGCAAGTTCTCGCTCCGGAGGCAGGCGGTCACCGGGGGCGTAGGAGTGGCCCTGCACTCTGAGTCTGAGCGTCGTCGTGATCTCTTCGACCTTGCCGGGCCGCATATCAGTCCTCCCCGCTTTTCGTCGCCCCCCGCAGCCGCTTCGTCTCTTCCCGATCGACGGCGAAGGTATCGGGGTCGACAGCCACTCCATAGTCGCGGCGGGCCGCCTCCAGGCTCACCTTGTGGTTGCGCACATCCTGGAGCACCTTCTCCGGCGGGCGCTTCCTGGGGTCGCCCCAGCCGCCTCCTCCTCCCGAGATCTGATAGTAGAGGGTGCCCGCAGGCACGTCTTTCACCAAGTCCTTCGTGGCCAGTGTTTCGGGTTCGGTCTCTCCGGGCCGAGTGATCTGGATGATGTTCAGGGCACCGTCCCCTCCCCCGTGAGCGCCGTGGGAGGGTTCCACGTCACCATCACCGAAGGTGACGATCTTCACGTTCTCTCCTCCCACCCGATAGGAGACCTCGGTGCCCAGGCCGCCTCTGAACCAACCCGGTCCGGCGGAGTCGATGAGATACTCGTGGGTGAGCACCAAGTGCGGGGTGGCCTGCTCGAAGATCTCGTAGTCCTGGTCGAGTACCCCGCCGGAGGCGTCGATCATGCCGATGTGGTCGTAGCCGTCGCAGCCGTAGATGC
>CAYRES010000013.1:0-28610 GCA_964423425.1 uncultured Gaiellales bacterium
CGGGGGGCGACTTCACGATCCGCCGCGGCACCCCCCCGTCGGTCAGTTTCAATCCACGCCCCCGCGCGGGGGGCGACTTCGTGGTCGCTCTCTACACCGAGGCCCGCCGGTTTCAATCCACGCCCCCGCGCGGGGGGCGACGCGGCAACACCGCCGATGCCCTAGAGCTACTCGAGGTTTCAATCCACGCCCCCGCGCGGGGGGCGACCGCTTGCTTCACGATGCGCCTTCCATAGCCATGTTTACACGCCTCTTCCGCGAACCATCGTTGATGACACCGTTTCGCTGATGCGTGAGGATCCGGCTCCATGTCACAAACCCCTTTGGAATCACGTTCCTCCGCTTGCGCGAATTGACCAGAACTCCTGCGCTCGCTTGAGGTTCGCGGCAGACAGTCAGAGCACCAGTGGACCGCTGAGATCCACCACTTCTTTGGCACCGTGATGCTCAATCCTTCGTTGGTAGTTGGCTCCCAAGAAATAGAACCTGAGGCTGTCCTCCTTAGAGTCGTATTCATCAACGAGCCGTTGTTTCAGTCTGGCCCACTGCTCCGGGTCCACCAAACACTCGAACACAGAATTCTGGACTCTCTGCCCGTAATCCAGGCATGCCTTCGCTACTCGTCTCAACCGGCGCTCTCCTTCACGGTCCTTGGTGGAGACGTCGTAGCTAACGACCACCATCATCGCTCCTCCTAGCGCCAGAACAAGGGTGGATACGCATCCAGGTCCCCCCTCAATCTCCTTGATAGTAGAAGAGCCTGTATTCGCGGAACTGCGCCGACGGTGCACTTCTCATCCAAGAAGGGGTGGCGAATCTCCTCGTTCTTTCGCTCCTGATAAGCGAGAAGAACCGTACGCCGGGTCTCTTCGTTCATGAATACGCCCCCAGTCTCCTGCCGTTCAAATCCTCGCGGTCGCACCTGGCGCCGGTTGATCAATGTCAGCGCGAGTCGGTCGGCGACCACAGGACGAAGCTCCTCCATCATGTCAAGGCCAAGGCTGGGACGGCCGGGCCGGTCTCGATGCAAGAAGCCAACTTGCGGGTCCATTCCGACGGACTCCAGCGCGGAACGGATATCGTGGAGCAGAAGCACGTAGATGAATGAGAGCAGCGCATTGACCTCGTCGCGAGGCGGCCTTCGTGTCCGACCCCCGAAGGGGAACTCGCTTGGGTCCCCCGTGATTAGGTGACGGAAAACGCCGAAGTACGTTCGCGCTGCCTCCCCTTCGATCCCACGGATCGACTCCACTGAAGCGGCCTTCTCAGCTTGTTTCAAACTCGAGGCAAGAGCCGCTACCGCAGGGGTCAAGGCCTCTCCATCTTCCGGGTGATCGCGGGCTGCGCGCTGGAGCACCACGCGACTATTTGCGACCTTGCCGAGCACGAATGCTCGCGCGAGCTCGGTGCTGCGGTCGGGGTCGTCTGCCCATCGATACTGGGTCCGCCGAAGACGAACGTTGCCCGACACGGGTCCTTCAACTCGAGCCAGGAACCTCCCACGCTCGGTGAGGAACGAGACGGCCACTCCGACCTCGGCGCAATGGGCCATGAGGAACGGGCTCACGGAAACGTTCCCGAAGCACACGATGCTCTCGAGAAGGTGGATAGGAACACGAAGCCGGATCTCCCTTTCCACCGAGACTACGACAGCTTCGCCGTCCTTCGCAAGCCACGCTCCTTGGGTGGTGACAAAGAGACTGTTGAGGTGCTTCTTCACTACTGGATGCCCTCAAGACGCAGGGCTCGATTGATCTCGGCAGCGACGAACTGCTTAGCCGAGCGGCGGCGGCTCATGGCTCCTGGGACACAGAAGGTTGCCAGAGAGCACGACCGGCATTTCTCCTCCTCAACCGCGATCGGGGTCTCACCCCGCTCAACGAGTTCATGAAGCCGATACGCCGCTTCGTGAGTCAAGGTACGCAGAGTCGGGCCGAACGCCACAGCCACACGGCGTTGTTGCTTTCCGTAGAATAGTGCGCCGGCTGGAACATGCACCCCGAGCATTTCCTCGAGGCAGAGTGCCTGGGCGCAGAGTTGGACCTCATCGGCCTGATGCGATTTTGGCCGACCCCGCTTGTACTCGACCGGGAATGGAGCCCATGAACCGGAGGCGCCCGCCAAATGGACACCGAGAGGTAGACTGTCCGGCTTCGGCCGCTGCAAGCCGGTTACCATGGAGAATTCGACGATATCCGCGGACCCAGATAGCCCCAGCTCAAAGGAGTGAAGCCATAGCCCCCGTACGACGATGAGGTCGCCCCGCTTCTCCCTCCGGGGGCCGACATCGTGCACCCGTCTGTGGCGATAAGAGCCCTCCACGGTCAGTGCGTTGTCGGCCCACACGTCTTCCACGTGGATAAGGGCGGCCTGGCGTTCACAGAAGACCAGATGCTGCACCCCAGATAAGGGCAACAACTCCTCTTCCTCGAATCTCATGGCATCTGGAGTACTTCGATCCCCTCCGGTATCGCATGCTGTCTGATGGACAGCTCATAATCATCGAAAGAGCGAGGCGCTTCGACCTCATTCTTAGGCTTCACAGAGACAGCTTCCAGTAACGCATGACTGGGTGCTACACCGAGTTCATTGGGGTGCCGGAACACTATCAGCCCTTTGCAGGACATGCTTCCCGCAGGTCTTGCAGCAGACTGGTCGAACTGAAAGGCATTCACCAGTGCCTCCCACGCCAGTTCCAGATCATCTTCGGAAAACCCCGTCTGTTTGGCCAGAAACGGGTTGACGAACCCGGAGGCGACATACACCGCATACGGAACGGTGAACTTGCGACCCATGGTTCGCTCCTTCTCCAAGTCCCTCTCATTCGTGACCGAGCTACGGGTGATCGCGTGCTCCAGAGTCAAAATCGGCGTTGTGGAGCGGCCGAAAGAAATCTGGATGGGGCCGCGCACTTGTCCACAATTAACCTCGGTTGTCATGACGGCGCCGAAGGTGCGGACATCCCAGAAGTTGTGGCACATGAACCCGGTGAGCTTGCGGGCCTTCTCGAGGTCCTTTGGAAGCCTCTTTGCCGTCGGCTTCTCCCCGATGTTTTCGTAGGCTTCTTCGTGGAGCCTGTTGAGTACTGCGCCTTCTGAAAAGTAGATGCGATATCCGCTCGTATCACTGCGGGTAAGGGAGACGTAGTTCCTCAGCTTCCTCTTGATACACACGTCGGTGACCAAGCCGTGCCCTGTCTCGGGGTCCACGCGGGGCAGGTTGCCTGCGTCGGGGTCGCCGTTCGGGTTGCCGTCCTTGACATCAAACACATAGACGAAGTCGTGGCGCTTCATACGGTGCTCCTCTCTGCCGGTGATTGCTCGCCCAAGTCAGCGCTCAGCGTTCTCCCCTCTTTGGGGCGATACAGATCGTTCATCTGATGATAGTAGCCAAGCGCAAACAGGCCCTGCTCCTGCAACACAAAGTGTGTAGGGAACCTCTCGACGGGGTTGAGGATGTCTTGTACGAGTCTCTCCCGGGCGATCTTCCGACCACCTTCGAGCTTTGCAAGATGGTGTTGGTATGTACGCAAGAGCCGGGGGAATGCGGTTGCGGGAGTGGTTGACGCTGAACTGTAGAAGCGATCGCGAATAGTGGCACCGATCCCTCCTCCCGACGCATCCGCCTGCGTCTTCTCCAAGACCGCGAACAGTCGTCCCAGTCGATATGCGGGATCCACTCTGGAGCCATCCAAGCTCACCGGGACCTCCTTTCCAAGGTTTCGCACGAGGTAGCCTTTGATCACACAAGCCCGCGGGTAGTTGATGGTTCGGTCGGCGGCGATGCGGCGTATTATCGCCTGAAAGAGACCTGAGGGGTAACGTCCTCCCGCCACAATAGCCTGGACAAGGAGGCCGTCGAGTACTGGGGGGATGTCCTTGGGATCTCGCGCCGTTTGACGCAGAAGCAGGCGTGCGGACGGAAACTCCGGGTCAGGGTGGTTGGCATGCTCCCCCCACTGCCTCTCAACCCTTATGTCAGCGAAATGGCGCCGCAGGTTCTCAAGAAGCTGAGAGAGCGTGCCTTGATGGAAGAAGCGCACCACAATTCGGGCGGCGCTCGGAGAAAGGCCGAGGATATGGTAGCCGGTGGTGTCCGGCGAATCCTCAAGTTCCGCATAGGCTTCCCGACCCGTCCGAAGGGCGCGTATGAACGCGCTGAGCTTCTCTCGCAGGACCTCATCCTGAGTCTCCGTATCTAGAAAGGAAGTAGAACCCTTCGAAGCGAACTCCAAGAAGACGTCCTCAGTGACAGTCGGGCTGTTGGTCCAGAAGACCACCGTACAGCCACCTACCACGAGCCGATGCTTGTTTCGCTGTGGTCCGTCCAGAAGCGCGTTGAGCGCCATGGTGTAGCGCTCCGCTGCACTCACGGACACCGGAGCGTTGAAACTCTGAGTCTTGCCATAGGATTCATAGGAGCCAAGATTGAAGCTGACAATGGCGCCACCTGTGGACTGGGCGCCTGCTACTCCCTTGATTGAAGGATGGAGTCTGGCCAAAGACGAGACATCTCCCGTGACGATGCATTGTCCCTCGGGCTCATCACCACCAGTGTAGAGCCCTGCCTCCCACCACTCCCTGACCCTCGGGTGATCGTGAACGAAACTTGTCTCACCTCGGATCTGGAACACGCCGAACCCATGACCTACCTCCTCGAGGATGTCACGGTGGTATGAGTCGGCTGGATCCCAGCGCTCAAGGAATCTGCACGCGGCCGAGTAGTGGGGCACATTCAACTCAGCATCCAGATCCAGATGTCGTTCCCGAAATGCCTCGAACGCCCGGACCGCCCGCTCGGGCTTCTGCAGGTCGTAGCCCAACAGGTACGCACAGTTGTCCCACAGAAAGCACGGGTTCAGGCCCGACCCGGTCTTCTTGGCCCCTCCTGGCACAAGAACCCTACGCGCCCTGAACTGGCTTCCGTCTCGAATACGAGCGTCTTCGATAGCGTTGAGTGAGCCATCTGGTTCGAGCACAACAACAAACGAAACCCGTTGATAGCTGTAGCCAGTAGGAGCGATGCCATACTCAGGATCCGACACTAGTCGATCATATAGCTCGTAGAGGGCACGCAGTACCATGGCTCACCCCCTCGTTTCCCGGAGTGCAGGCACCTCGATGACACCGTCGGTCATGAGCGGGCAGAAGAAGCGAGGGCTTGCCTCCAAGCGTCGTCCACGGTTGCTCTCCACCACAGAACCCTTAGGATCCGGGCGGAAGTCTACATCCCACAGCATGTACCCGAGAGACCTCGGTGAACCCCGAAGCTCCTCAGGGGGCGGAGGGAACGACTCGTTCTCCCCCAGCAGCCGGAAGAAGGCAGGGAACTCCCGGCACCCCAGGTAGGGGTGATGGAAATACTGGCCCTGAGAGGCACGGCGCTTGAACATCTCCAAGTGCTTTGCCTCGGGATGTGAGAGGGGAACACCCCGATTGTCAACCGTCTTGAGAGACTGAACATGTGCCTCGATGCCGTACCGCACGTCGCGCAGAATCATCCCTGCCCGCTGCTGGCGATGCGCTTCAACCGCAATGCCAAGGTTCCCGTGGCCTGTCCGTATGGCGTTTCCGACCCCGGTATGGCCCTTCACTGGGATCTTCGTATCGATCTCGTTACGGCGGACGTGGGTGAAGCGGATCGGGGCGAGCACACGTATCCTGTCGATGGCCCAGCGCATCTCGGGCTTCCAGTAGATAGCTTCCAAGATACCTCTCGCTGCGCTGGGAGTCATCACATCGTACGAGACCCGCTCTACTTTCATCTCCGGCCTGTTGAATGAGGCATAGTTTCCCCATACCTCTAAACGGACTCCGTATGCCATGCCACCTCCTTGGGTTTCAAATGATGAAGCTATCTGCGCTGTAGTCGTCTCGATCGAGATTGAGGCCTAGTTGCGGGTCGTAGTGAAGGTCTGGGCTTACCAGCAAGGGGTAGCGGTCGTGCAGCAGATTGATGCTCCGCCCCAGGTGTCGCTGCCAGATCCATTGGGGCACCTGCACCGTATATCGCTGAAGCACGCGCAGCAGGCAAGTGTCGGGTGCGCCCTTCGTGAACCGCAGACGGTTGCACAAGGCCTGGCCTTCCTCCCCCCACGGGATGATCACCGGCTGTCCCGAATCTTCAATGAGTCGGAATCTGTCTGAGATAGCCCGGAACGAGAACAAGAACGGCAGATCTCGACGATTCACGAGCCGGGTGTCTCTGATGAGCCCCTTCTCGTCCCACCGAGTTTGTTGATTCCAGTAGTACAGCTGGAAGTACCGCTCCGTCGCCTCTAACGATAAGGGATCGTCATACAGTGGAGCCGTCAATTCACCCCCCAGCAGCTGATCCGTGATCTGACTGGTCTCTCGCAAGAAACGCTCCGAGTCTCTGTGCTCTGACCGGAATACGTAGGTGACGCCCGAATCCAGACGACCGTTCCGGTTGCATCTTCCTGCCGCTTGGGCGATGGCATCAAGGCCTGCCAAGCTTCGAAACACCACGGGGAAGTCAACATCTACGCCAGCCTCTATCAGTTGCGTGGAGATTACACAGCACGGTTCCCCGCAGTCGAGCCGTCGCCTCACATCTCTTATGACCCGGCTTCTGTGAGCTGGGCACATGGCAGCGCTAACATGAACTGCCCCTTCATGCTCCTTGACTCGCTCAAACAGGACACGGGCGTGATGGCGCGTGTTGACTATTGAGAGGACCCGCGGTTCGCCAACAATTCGCGTCGCCAACTCCTTATCATCGAGTGACCCCAGGTCCCGAACCTCGACCCGCTTCAGGGTCGCATACAGTCCGGGTGGATTCGGCATGATCTCTCGGACCCCCTCAAGCCCGATGGGAAATCCCTCACGTCGCCCGATGGCGGGTTGGGTGGCCGTGCAGAGGACGACCGAGGATAGATAGTTGACAGAGAGCTCACGCAGCGCGAGGAGGCACGGATGGAGGGAATCCACCGGGAGCTTCTGAGCTTCATCCAGAATGATGACCGAGCTGGCCAAGTTGTGCAGCTTCCGGCAGCGGCTCGGACGATTCGCGAAGAGCGACTCGTAGAATTGCACGGACGTGGTCACGATCAGGGGCGCCTCCCAGTTCTCCGCCGCGAGCCTGCTTCCCATACTCTCCGTGCCAACATCGAGAGCACTATGATGCTCTACAACCGGATCCGGGATGCCGGTCAGGGGAGCAAAGACCTTGCGGAATTCTTCGGCATTCTGCTCGATGATGCTGGTGAACGGGATGACGTAGATGATGCGTCGCAGGCCGTGAATCTGCGCATGCCGCAACGCAAAGGCGAGCGAGGACAGCGTCTTTCCGCCTCCGGTAGGGACAGTGAGCGAGAATAGCCCGGGTTCGAGGGGGCCCGCGTCAAGGCATGCCTCACGCACCTTCCGTCGTTCCGCGTCCACTGGTGTGGACGCCTCTGCCAGCTCTCCAACGTACCGATCGAGCATGTCGGCCATATGTCGGAGCACGTCATCGGGCCACCGCGGACGGCGCGCATGCTTCGCAGGGTCCATGAACCTTTCGGTGTCAAGGAAGTCGGCATCCACAAGGCACGAAAACAGCATGCGGCAGAAGAAGGCGAAGGTGAAGGCGGTCTCCTCAGGGGCCTCGGCCCTACGATCCAACGCGCGTCGAAGAGCAGCCGGCAGCGTCGCCGGAGGAACATCGAAACACGTTGCAGCAAGACCGTGCTCCCAAGGCTCCACACGTTTGCGGAGCCTCTTGTCCAGACAAGCTCCGTCCGATATGCCGTCGAGCAGGCCAGCGTGGTGGCCTGCTATCGGATAGGCAAGTAGATGACCGAGGACTCCAGCAACCGACACCGCATGCTGAGCTCCGGCGCTTGTGTGATCCGTCTTTGTGACAGTGACTGGATCGTTTTCCCACAACTCCGCTTCGTCGTTGTGGTAGTCGCCTTGGGCTTCCAAGTAGGATTGAAACGCCTCAGCGAACTTGCCGAGATCGTGCCACAGACCAGCGAGGTATCCCCACTCCTTCGCCCCGAAGATCTCGGCGAAAGCACCAGCAAGGCTGGCGACGTTCAGAAGATGCTCTCTGAGTGGCTGCCACTCTAACGGCGGCCGGTTTCGCAGGGTGTGGGCGTAGTATGGAGCGCCTCTGTGGTCACAGCTCGGCACTTGGCATCAACTCACTCTCGCAGAAGAGAAACGGGGCTGCTTCAACAGCGCAACGACTGGAGCCACCCCGGTTCGATCGCAGTTCGCGAGCCCGCGCTGTGAGATGCAACGCAGGAAGAGGGCACTGCTCGATGCCACGGGTCTTACCATGATTGCAGTGTAGCGGTTGGATCGGACGGAACAGATGAAGCAGTGGGTGATCTCAGCAGTCGAAGCGTGCGGCTAAGAAGGAGTCGCCTCGTGGTAGCTCTGTAGTGACTTCACCTCCCCGACAGAATCCCGGTGGGCAGCGATGCCCTTGGCCGCGGCCAGCGCCGCCGCGGTGGTGGTGAGGTAGGGCACTCGGTAGCGGATGGCGGCCTTGCGGATGTAGGAGTCGTCGAACTCGGTGGCGCGGCCGGCGGGTGTATTCACCACCAGCTGTATGTCGTCGTTCGTGATGGCGTCGGCGATGTTGGGCCGTCCCTCGTAGAGCTTGAGGATGTGTTCGGCCTCGATGCCGTGTCCAGCGAGGAAGGCTCTTGTGCCCTCGGTGGCCCGTATGGTGAAGCCGAGGCGGGAGAACTCGCGGGCCGCCTCCACCACCGCAGTGCCGCGCTCGCGCTCGGCGACGGTGATGAGAACGGTGCCGCTCAGGGGCAGGCGTTGCTGGGTGGCCTCTTGCGCCTTGAAGTAGGCAAGGCCGAAGGAGTCGGCGAGGCCGAGCACTTCTCCCGTGGAGCGCATCTCCGGGCCGAGTAGGGGGTCGACCTCCGGGAACATGTTGAAGGGAAAGACGGCCTCCTTGACTCCGAAATGGCTCAAGGAGCGGTGCTGCGGAGCCAGGTCGGCCAGTGTGGCGCCCAGCATCACCTGAGTGGCGAGCGCCGCCATCTGGATGTTGCACACCTTGGAGACCAGGGGCACAGTGCGCGAGGCACGAGGGTTGGCTTCGAGCACGTACACGGTATCGTCCGCGATGGCGTACTGGATGTTCATGAGTCCCACGACACCGAGGGCCAGAGCTATGCGCTTCGTGTAGTCGTTGATGGTCTCGAGATGCTCCCGGGAGATCGTCACCGGAGGGATGACACAGGCGGAGTCGCCGGAGTGGACACCCGCGTATTCGATGTGTTCCATGACGGCGGGCACGAACGCGTCGGTTCCGTCGGCGATGGCATCGGCCTCGCACTCGATCGCGTTCTCGAGGAAGCGGTCGATGAGGATGGGCCTCTCGGGTGTCACGTCGACCGCCGCGACCACGTACTCAGCCAGCATGTCGCGGTCGTGAATGATCTCCATGCCGCGGCCACCCAACACATAGGAAGGACGGGCCATGACCGGAAAGCCGATGCGGTCGGCCACACGGAAGGCCTCCTCCAACGTGCTCGCCATGCCTGCTTCGGGCATGGGGATGTCGAGGGAGTCCATCATGCCCCGGAAGCGGTCACGGTCTTCGGCCAGATCTATGGTTTCCGGGGAGGTGCCGATGATGGGCACACCGGCGGCTTCCAGTTGGCGGGCTATGTTGAGCGGCGTCTGTCCGCCGAATTGCACGATGACGCCCTCCGGTCTCTCCTTCTCATAGATGGCAAGGACGTCCTCCACCGTGAGAGGTTCGAAGTACAGCTTGTCGGAGGTGTCGTAGTCGGTGGACACCGTCTCGGGGTTGCAGTTGACCATAATGGTTTCGAAACCCTCATCGCGCAGAGCGAAGGCGGCGTGCACACAGCAGTAATCAAACTCTATGCCCTGCCCGATGCGGTTGGGCCCGCCTCCGAGCACCATGATCTTCCGGCGGTCGCTCACGGGAACGGTGTCGGGAGCATTGTAGGTGGAGAAGTAGTAGGAAGCCTCCTCGACCCCGCTCACCGGTATTGCCTTGTAACCGTGGATGACGCCGAGTTCGATTCGGCGCTCGCGTATCTCGGCTTCGGGAACATCAAGCAGGCCGGCGAGGTAGGCATCGGCGAACCCATCCCTCTTGGCCTGCGCGAGAAGATCATCGGGAGGGAGAGCACCCTTGTAGGTGCGCAGTCTCTCCTCTGTCTCCACCAAGTCCTTCATGTGTTCGATGAACCAGGCCTTCACATGAGTGATGCGGTGCAGCTCCTCCACAGACACGCCCTTGCGTAGTGCCTCATACATAATGAAGTGCCGCTCGCTGGTGGCCTCTCTGAGCAGACTCACGAGCTCCTCGGCGGAGCGGTGGTGGAAGTCCTTGGCGAAGCCCAATCCCGACCGCCCGATCTCGAGCGAGCGGATGGCCTTCTGCAGAGCCTCCTTGTAATGGGCGCCGATGGCCATGACCTCGCCCACGGCGCGCATCTGGGTGCCCAGCCGGTCTTCGGCACCGGGAAACTTCTCAAACGCCCAGCGGGCGAACTTCACCACCACGTAGTCGCCGGAAGGGGTGTACTTATCCAAAGTGCCGTCCCGCCAGTAGGGGATCTCGTCCAGGGTGAGTCCGGCGGCCAGTAGTGCGCTCACAAAGGCGATGGGGAAGCCGGTGGCCTTGGAGGCGAGCGCCGATGACCTCGACGTGCGGGGGTTGATCTCGATGATGACCACCCGTCCGCTGGCGGGGTCGTGGGCGAACTGCACGTTCGTTCCGCCGATGACCTCAATGGCCTCCACGATGCTGTGGGCATAGCGCTCCAGCTTGTGCTGGAGCGCGGGCGTGATGGTCAGCATGGGCGCGGTACAGTAACTGTCGCCCGTGTGCACACCCATGGCATCCACGTTCTCGATGAAGCAGACGGTGATCATCTGGTTCTTGGTGTCGCGTACGACCTCGAGTTCGAGCTCCTCCCAGCCGAGCACCGACTCTTCCACCAGTATCTGGCGTACGAGGCTGGCCGCGATGCCGCGGGCGGCCACCACCCGCAACTCCTCCACGTTGTAGACGAGACCCCCGCCTGTTCCTCCCATGGTATAGGCGGGGCGGATGACCACCGGATACCCGAGCTCGGCGGCGATCTCCTCGGCCTCCTCCACGCTGTACACGACCTGGCTCTTGGGCATGTCGATGCCCAAGCGGTCCATGGTCTCTTTGAACGCGAGGCGGTCCTCCCCTCTCTCGATCGCGCCGGCGCCCACGCCGATGATCTTGACTCCGTATTCGTCCAACACACCCGCTTGGGCGAGCTCCGAGGATAGGTTGAGCCCAGACTGTCCACCGAGGTTGGGAAGCAGAGCGTCGGGGCGGGAAGCGGCGATTATCCGGGTGAGGGTGGGCACGTTCAGGGGCTCGATGTAGGTCTCGTCGGCCATGACCGGATCGGTCATGATGGTAGCCGGGTTCGAGTTCACCAACGCTATCTTGTAGCCGAGGCTGCGCAAGGCCTTGCAGGCCTGCGTGCCGGAGTAGTCGAACTCGCAGGCCTGACCGATGACGATGGGACCGGAACCTATGATCATCACCTTGGCCACGTCGTCGCGTCTGGGCATGTGGGACTCCTCTTCGGGTATGGATTGCCCCATGGGTCCCCCGCAAGAGGGTGCTGCACGCCCACGGGTGCCTGGGGCCGTCACTGGGGACGAGCGCAATTGTATCGTCTTCTGAGCCGGCTTGAGAGACGTCATGCATTGTGTGGCATAAAGATGCGCAATGATGCGTGGTGGGCGTGGCTCCCGGGGGGGCCGCTTTGCGGCCCCCCACTTGCGCAGAGACCACTTCTTCTGGCTTCCTGCCTTCGTTCCCTCGGTGATTCGGTGTTCTTCGGCCCGCTCACGGCGGGTGTGACTACCCTCAGCCTGAGGGTGCCGGGGGGAGAATCACCGTGTCAATCACGTGAATGAGGCCGTTCGTCGCTTCGATGTCGGTCTGCACGATCGTGGCGTCATTGATCATCACTTCGCCATCCTGGATGGTGAAGAACACCGTTGCTCCCTGTACGGTGGCCGCCCGCAGGCCGTCGGTGACTTCGGACGCCTCGACCTCGAGCGGCAGCACGTGATAGAGCAGGATATCGTGAAGTTCGCCCGTGGGGTCGGCGAGAAGGTCGTCGAGAAGTCCTTCGGGAAGTTTGGCGAACGCCTCATCTGTGGGGGCGAAGACGGTGAACGGTCCGCTTCCTCTCAGGGTGTCCACCAGTCCGGCCTTCTCCAGAGCCTCGATGAGGGTGGTGAATGAGCCTGCTGCCACGGCGGTCTCGACGATGTCGATTCCACCGGCGGGAGGCGCAGTGGTAGGAGGCGGTTCCGTGGTGGTGGCCGCCTCGCCGCAGGCGGAGAGAAGAAGGGTGAGGCTCAGCACGAGCACGGCCCCGAGGGGAATCGTGAGCTTCTTCATGTAGGCGCTGTCCATCCTTTCGTGGTAGCCCCGCCGTGCACGCAGGTGTGGATGCCCGGAGGAGCGGCATGGTTCTGTTTCTGCAGTCCCTATTCCCCGGAGGGGTTGAAGGGAAACTATTGAGCGAGTGTCGACGCGAAGAAAACCGATTGGGGGTACCGAGCACCGTGTCCTGATCTTCGAACGCTTCGGGAGCCGGCTCTCTTGACGCAGACACGGGCCGAGCTGCCTTCTGTACCTGTTTTCTCCGGCGCCGGAACGGGCAAAAAGGTTCCACACCATCAATTCCTGTCGGACAACACGAGTTCCCCGGGCAGGGTACTGTGGTGGTGCCGGTCCTGGGGAGGCGTGGGGAAGAACAGGTGCACTGCGATGACACATATGCATGCCGGTAGGGTCACGCGGAAGTGCGTGCCCGAAACCGGCGAAGGTTCGAAGACGCCCCCCGTCGATTCCCATACCCGCCAGATCGTACGCACTCTCTGTGTGTTTTCCCGGGAACCTGCAGAGGCGGCGCACAGGGAACTCAGACGCCTCGAGGGGCTTCTTGTCGATCACGGCTTTCTCGTACAGACGGTGCGGATATGCAGTCCGGCCCCCACCGCGGAAGCAGTCGAGGAGGCCGTTCCCGACCGGCGTGTGATGCTCAGCTTGGGCACAGTCCCTCCCGAGAGGGTAGAGACGGTGCTGCCGGGCTTCCTGGCCTCCGAACGGGTCTCCTTCAACGTCGACTTGACTGCGGAAAGTGTGAGCGATACACATGTGGAACTGCTCCGCCGGATCATCGCCGAGAGCCCGGGGGGCACGTTTCGTTTCGCTTACGTGTTCAACCACGTATCGTCCAGCCCTTACTTCCCCAGTGCCCGGTACGAACAAGACGGCTTCTCGCTCGGCTTTCAGGCCACCGATCTGTCGGCTGATTGCGCGTCCGTTGAGGAGTGGTTGGCGGCGGTAAGGCGGATGTGGTGCGCGGCCGACCGCATACTGGGAAGAGAGGCGGGCTACCTGGGAATCGATTCCTCGATCGCTCCGTTGTTCGACGGTCCGGGCAGCCTCGTACGCTTTCTCGAGCGTCTGGGCCTATCTCTCCCCCGCTCAGTCACGAGTGATGTGTATCTGCGCATGACTTCCTTCATCACAGAAGAGAATCCCCGCCCCACAGGGTTGTGCGGCCTCATGCTTCCCTGTCTGGAAGACTTCGCCCTGGCGTCCGAGTACGATCGGGGGGAGTTTCCCATAGAGCGCAACCTCTTCGTATCCCTTCACTCGGGGCTCGGCATCGACACCTATCCGTTGGGCATCGACGAAGACCCCAAGCGGATAGTCGAGATACTGCGGCTCGTCCAAGGGCTTGCCCGCAAGCACCGCAAACCATTGTCGGTGCGGTTTGTGTCCGACGGCCGAGCGTGCGTGGGGGAGCGAACGGATTTCGGCAATCAGTACCTGCAGGACGTGGTCATCCGTCCGCTCTAGGCTGGGCTCGAACGGAGACGGTCGGGATCAGGTGTGTCAGGAGGAGCTGCCGCTTTGCGGCGCGTGCGGGAGCGGTGATCAAACCGCGCGGGAGTCGAAAGCACGGCCGGAGGGTACCATAGGCGCCAGAGACTTCCTGGTCCGGGACCATCGACAAGGCTCACGCCGAGGTTATCATCATGACATCCGACTTCCGTTCCTCGAGAGCGCCATCCTTCCTCATCATCGGTGGCGGCCCCGCGGGCAATCAGGCGGCGACTTCAGCGGCCCGCCTGGGAGCCCGGGTGACGCTGGTCGAAAGGGATATAGTCGGGGGCGCCGCTCACCTCCTCGATTGCGTGCCCTCGAAGGCCATGACGGCCACGGCGTCTTCGGTGGCCTTCACCCGCCGCATCCGCGATATGGGTCTTGCGCCTGTGGAGGCTCAGGTCGACATTCAAGCTCTCAAGCGCCGGGTGGAGACCATCAAGTTCCAGCTCGAGTTCTCGGTGAAAGAACTGCTTGCCAGCCAGAAGGTGCGGATACTGCAGGGCAAGGCCCGTCTCTTGGGGCCGAACGAAGCCGTGGTGCGCACACCCGAAGGTGTGGAAGAGCTGAGAGCAGACTACATACTCATCGCCACCGGCAGCCGCCCACGTGTTCCTGACTTCTGTACACCCGACGGAGAACGCATTCTCACCACGCGAGACTGCTACCCGCCGCCTGACCTCCCTGAGCATCTGATCGTGGTGGGCTCAGGCGTGACCGGCGTGGAGTTCGTCAACCTGTTCAGCTCGCTCGGCTCGCGCGTCACACTCATCGTGAGTCGTCAGCAGGTCTTGCCTCGGCGCGATCCGGAGGTGGCTGCAGTGCTCGAGCAGGAGTTCTTGGAGAGAGGGGTGGAGCTCCTGAAGGGTGCCAAGGCCAGCAGTATCGAATGCTGGGAGAAGGGCGTGCGCGTGGGTTGCACCGACGGGCGCTCGCTGGAGGGCAGCCACGTGCTCTTGGCAGTCGGCTCGGTGCCCAACACCGAGGACATGGGCCTTGACACTGCCGGCGTAGTCATGGACGAGGCCGGCTACATACCCATCGACCAGGACTGCCGCACCAACATTCCCCATATCTACGCGGCGGGCGATGTGAGCGGAAAGCTGCCTCTCTCGTCGGTGGCGTCCATGCAAGGAAGGCGGGTGGCGTACGACGTGATGGGTCTTGGAGGGCTGAACCATCGGGAGCTCGACTACGACAAGGCTGCCTCTGCCATCTTCACAGTTCCGGAGATAGCAGACGTGGGCTTGGCTGAAGCCGAGGCAGTGGCCACCGGGCGCAAGGTGAGGGTGACCAAGGTGCCGTTCTCGGCGACGGCGAAAGCTGCCATCAACAGCGAGCCGCAGGGATTCGTGAAGATCATCAGCGACCCAGCCACCGGGATTGTGCTCGGAGGCTCCATCGTCGGCCGGCACGCAGCGGAACTCATCTCCGTGATCGCCCTTGCCGTCGGTGCCAATCTCCGCGTTGGTGATATCGCCGAGAGCTTGATGGTTCACCCCTCACTCTCGGAGGCCCTCGCCGACGCTGCCGACTGAACCGTCCCCCGGCTCAGCGGATCCATGTGTAGGTGCGGTCGCACGGAGCGGTATTCGCCCCGCGCATATGTGGCGGCCACCGGTATGTCTCCGGCCGAAGGCCTGGGCGCCCGATGAAACGCACGATCCTGATGGCCTGCGGCTTCACGGCGGTGGGGTTGGGTGCGGCGGGGGTTGTGTTGCCCATCCTTCCCACCACGCCGTTTCTCCTGCTCGCCGCCTACTGTTTTGCCCGCAGTTCGGAGCGTTTTCACCGCTGGCTTCTCTGCAACCCTGTGTTTGGCGACTACATCCGGGGTTACCTCGAGGGGCTTGGAGTCTCCCTGAGAGCCAAGATCGTTGTCATCACTCTGCTGTGGATCGCCATTCTCGTCTCGGCGTTCGCCTTCGTCGATGTGTGGTGGATGCGGGTCGTTCTGCTGCTGATTGCGGCCGCTGTCACGGTCCATGTGATTCTCATCCGCCCAAAGGCTCGAGCGTGCGGGGAAGAGAGTCTCAAGTGATACCAGCGCGGCTGATATCCGAGGTGATGGAAGCAGCCGCCAAGACCGTGTTCCGTCCGGCCGACTTGGCCTGGTAGAGGGCGTCATCGGCTCGGGCGATGAGCGAATCCAAGCCGTCGCGGCATTCGTCGAGGCAGGCATCGAACTCGGCGACACCCCCGCTCACGGTGAGGCGCAGCGGTTCGGTGGACTTATCGCCTATCGATATGTCGAGCCCCTCAACGAATCGGCAGAAGCGTTCACAGGACGGCAAGGCGTTCTCGAGGTCGGTCTCGGGCATGAGAACGGCGAACTCCTCCCCACCGAAACGGCCCACCAGATCCACCCTGCGGAAGGTCCTCAGGCATGCCGACGCCAGCTGCACGAGCGCCATGTCTCCGGCCCGGTGACCATAGGTGTCGTTCACCTTCTTGAAATGGTCGATATCGAAGAGGGCGAGCGAGAGGCTGTGGCCGTAGCGTTGACAGCGTTCCAGCTCCTTGGCGGCAACCTCGAGGAAACGGCGGCGGTTGACGAGTCGGGTGAGGTCGTCGGTGTCGGCAAGCTTGCGGGTCTGCTCGGTGAGTCGCACCCGCTCGGTGATGTCGTGAACGACCACCGCTCGGCCAAGCACTTCACCATCATGCCACAGTACGGGAGAGCCGGTGAGCCCGAAATGCCGTATCTGCCCGTCAAGGGCGAACGTCGTCTCTGTGCGGGCCGGGTCTTCCGCAACGGGTTGTTGCTCGCTGGAACCGTCGGTGAGGAGCTCGGCAAGAGCCGCGTGGTGCAGGAGCACTGTTGCTGTCGGTCTGCCCACGACTTCCTTGCGCTTAAGGCCGAGTATGGCCTCGGCGGCGCCGTTGAGGTCGGCGAGGCAGCCGGCGCTGTCGGCCACGATCACACCATCGGCGAGGTTCTCAACAACGAGGCCGCGGGCGAAGGGGACCATGTTGAACAGCCGCCAGCGGAAGAGCCCAATCGCGAGGAGGATGCCCGACAATCCGGCCACCGCGACGGTCAGATTGTAGTGGGCCCAGAGTCCCAGGCCGAACACGTATTGGATGGTGGCACCGAGGGGAAGGATGAGGGCAATGAGTAGCAGCATGTACTGGCGTCGGTAGAACGAGGAGGCTCTTGTGAGGGCGCGGAGGAGGATGACGAGGGTGGCCCCGTTCAGGACTGCCACCTCAGGCATGAATACGTAGCGATGCCAGGGCCCGTATTGGGGGTCGAGAACGGGGAAAGGAGAGGCTCCCATCACCACCTGCGCTTCGCCGCGAAAGAGCCCAGCTGGGTTCCAAAAGGCAAAGAGGAGGGTGACCAGCGGGATGGCCCAGATGAGAGCCGTCAGGGCGCGGGGAAGGGCTCTCACACCGACGTAGCGTCGCACCGTCTCCCACCAGCAGATCCACGCTGCTCCCACCCCGACGAATTGCAGGTTGGCCCAGAAGAGCATCTGACCCTTGGTTGTCGACATCAACTCGAAGGTGTAGCCGATTGCCCACCACAACATGAAGGCAAGGGTGGCGGCGAACCACTGGGCGACTGGGTTGCGGCGATTCTGCCACGCCACTCGCAGTAGCGCGATGAGGACCGCGCCTGCGGCCACGAAGGGAAGAATGTAGGGGGTGTAGTTGTATTCCACGGAGCCTCGGCAACCACAAGTTCGGTTCACTTACATGCATCGGCAGTGACGGCGATTTCTTTACGAAGAAGCGCCGCGCAAGAGGAAAGAAGCCATTGTGAGCCGGGGCGACTATACTTGCGGGTGTTTCTCTGGGACCCGGCGGGGAGGGGCGAGTGGCTGCGAGGCAAGAGCGTATAGACGCGGTTGACGGAGGTGCGGGCCCGGAGCCAAGAGGTCCGGGCCCTGTGGCACTTGAATCGATGGAGCAGCAAGGTGTCTGGCCGCCGAATCCCCTCGTGCTCGAGGTGAATACCTGGGTATGGTTGGCCGACGTGGGCCGACGGGTGGGCCACAGGGTCACGCTGGACACTGTGCCGGAGGCGGAGTGGGATTCGCTGGTCGTTCCGGGCCTGCAGGCGGTGTGGTTCATGGGTGTATGGGAGAGGAGCCCGCAGGGCAGGGAGATAGCCCTCGCGAACGAGGACCTGGCGGCCGGCTTCCGGGAGGCACTTCCCGATTACGGGTTTGATGATGTGCTGGGTTCCGCCTACTGTGTGCGCCGCTACGAGGTGGACGAGCGCATCGGCGGGGCAGGAGGGTTGGCCCGGGCGAGGAGAGAGCTCGCCCGGCGCGGGGTGAGACTCATCCTGGACTTCGTGCCCAACCACCTGGCGGTGGACCACCCTTGGGTCGGCGAGCACCCGGAGTTCTTTCTCCGCGGCACCGAAGAGGAGCTGGGGCGTGAGCCACTGTCGTTCATCCGGGCCGGATCCGGCGGGGTCTTCGCCAACGGCCGTGATCCATACTTTGCCGCTTGGCACGACGTGGTGCAGGTCGATGCGTTCTCTCCCGCACTGCGTGCCGCCGCCGCCGCCGCGCTCATCGACATCGCCGGGCAGTGTGACGGAGTCCGCTGCGATATGGCCATGTTGCTCTTGTCGGATGCCTTCGTCCGCACGTGGGGCGACAGGGCGGGCGTACGGCCGGAGACGGAGTACTGGCACGATGTCATCGGGGCGGTGAAGGCCGGGTACCCCCGCTTCCTCTTCTTGGCAGAGGCGTACTGGGGCACGGAGGAACGGCTGCTCGGCCTGGGATTCGACTACTGCTACGACAAGCCTCTCTACGACCACTTGCGGGAGGGCGATGCCCGAGAAGTGCGGCGCAGACTGCGTTCCACAGAGGCGTGGGGGTCGAGGCTGGTGCGCTTCATCGAGAATCACGATGAGCTGCGTGCCGCCTGCGCGTTCCCCGCCGCCCAGGGACGGGCGGCGGCGGTGGCCTTGTTGACCTTGCCCGGGGCGGCACTCCTCTACGAGGGGCAGCTGGAGGGGCGGCGGGTGCGGATGCCGGTCTTCTTGGCCCGCGGTTCCGAAGAGTTGGTCTGTGCCGAGACCAGGGCTTTCTACAATACTCTGCTCACACTCATCGAGCGGCACGGGATCAGACGGGGAGAGTGGGCTTATGTACCTGTGGAAGGATGGCCCGACAATCAGAGCTCTGCGGCCCTTCTGGCGTGGTGGTGGAGAACGGCCGACACATCTCTTGAAGGAGCGGGTTACGTGGTTATCGTCAACTACTCACCGCATCCGGCTCAAGGGAGGATTCTCTTGCCGGCTGCAGCCGTCACCGGCCGGGCGTGGCGGCTCTTCGATCACATGGATGGGCAGGAGTACGTTCGCTCGGGCGACGAGATGGGGGGTATGGGTCTCTTCGTGGATCTCGGTCCGTGGCAGAGCCATCTCTTCAGTCTGGAGCGGGCGTGAGGAGGGGGTTGCCCGGTTCGAAGCCGGCCGGCATTCTCCTCAGCGTACTCGCATATGTGGCGGCGGGAACGGTCGCCGTCGCGGCGGCGCGCTCATTCCCCTCGGCCGGTCCTCTACTGGTAGTGGCCGTGGGCTGTGCCGCCGCAACCACGACGGTGTTCGCGGCCTCCCTTATCGTTGGTAATTCGAGCATGTTCGATCCCTATTGGAGTGTGGCGCCGGCCGCCATCGCCGGCTACTACATGTGGCTCGAGTGGCCGGAGCCGGCTCCCAGGCAACTGTTGGTCACAGCTCTGGTGCTGCTTTACGCCGTAAGGCTGACTGCCAACTTCTACCGCGACTGGCCCGGCCTGGCCAAAGAGGACTTTCGCTACGTCGGTTTCCGCCACCGTTTTCCGAGAGCATACTGGGTGGTCAGTTATCTCGGCATACATCTGTTTCCTGCCTCCATGGTATATGTGGGATGCCTGCCGCTCTACGCTGTCGCGCGTAGCGGAGCGTTACCGCTCGGCCCGTTCGATGCGGCCGGAGCGGTGGTCATGCTTGCTGCAGTCGTGGTCGCCTTCGCCGCCGATGGGCAACTCAGACGTTTCCGGCGTGAGCCGGGCCACGCCGGGAAGTGTATAGACGATGGCTTATGGCGGTTCAGCCGACACCCCAATTACCTGGGTGAGATAGCCACCTGGTGGGGGCTCTACCTGTTCGCCCTGGCTTCGGGATCTGCATGGTGGTGGACTGGCATCGGCGCCGCGGCCATCACGGTGATGTTCGTCTTCATCAGTGTGCCCATGATGGAGCGGCGCGCCCTCGCCACCCGTGAGGGCTACCGTGAGTACCGGGCGCGCACGCCCATGCTCCTCCCCTCCCTTTGGCCGTCCCGCGCCGGGTCTCGTCCCGGAGACAGCACCTTGTGAACCAACCCGCCCACTCCTCGCGGAAGGTGATCGGGGGCTATCTGACGCTCTCAGCCCTCTTCACCCTTGCCGCCTCGGTGGTCTGGGCCATCAACACCATCTTCCTCCTACGCGTGGGCGGTCTCAGCCTGTTTCAGGTGATGATTGTCAACTCGGTCTTCACCGTCGGCCAGATGATCTTCGAGGTACCTACCGGCGTGGTGGCCGACACCATCGGCAGGCGGGCCTCCATTCTCCTCGCCATGCTGACCCTCATGCTCGCCACCCTCTTCTACGTCTACACGCCCGCCCTCGGCCTCGGTATGTGGGGCTTCCTGGCTGCGAGTGTCGCTTTGGGGCTCGGCTACACGTTCCAGACGGGTACGGTGGAAGCCTGGGTCGTCGATGCTCTCGATGCGGTCGGATGGCAACGACCCAAGGAACGGGTCTTCGCCTGGGGGCAGATTGCGGCGGGCGGGGGGATGCTCATCGGCTCTCTCCTTGGTGGCATCTTGGGCCAACTGGGTCTCGCATGGCCGTACATCGCGCGCACCGGTCTCTTTGCGTCGGCGTTCATGGCCGCTCTTGTGATGGTTCGCGATGTCGGCTTCGTTCCCCGTCCGCTTCGTCTCTCGTCCTTCGGAAGGGAAGCCAAGAAGATCATGAGAGTGGGTGTGAGGTTCGGCTGGCGGAGTCCCGTTGTCCGGCCTCTGCTCTTCGCGTCCGCCCTCAGCGGGGTGTTCTTCATGTACGCGTTTTACGCCTGGCAGCCGTACGTACTCCAGCTTCTCGGCCGTGACCACGTATGGTTGCTCGGCGTGGTGCAGGCGCTCTTCTCGCTCATGGGCATCGTGGGAAACGCGGTGGTTGGGCGCGTGATGAGGGAGGGTTCCCGGCGGCGCGACGCGCCGAAGGTTCTGGCCGGAGCGGCGTGGATGCAGGCCCTGCTGGCGGGAGGCATCGCCGCGGTGGGTCTGGTTTCTTCGGCCTCCGGGTACGGACCGGCCGCTCTTGCTATCGGTCTCTGGCTGGTGTGGGGGCTCATATTTGGGGTGGCCGGGCCGATCCGTATGTCCTACATCAACGAGCACATCCCCTCGGCACAGCGGGCCACGGTGCTCTCGCTCGACGCTTTCTTCGTCGATGCCGGAAGTGCAGCGGGCCAACCTGCACTGGGCTGGGTATCGGAGAGGGCATCGATCCCTGTTGCCTGGCTCATCGGGGGTGCGTTTGTGGGAGGGGCCTCATTCCTGTATCAGAAGTCCGGCCGGCCGGCGCTCAGCGAGAGGGGGCGCCGGACCGCCTGAGGCGCCGTGGGTAGCTCGTCCCTACCTGAGTGTGCAGCGCCGTCGAACCGCTTGAGGCGCCCGGCACGTCCCCTCCTTTCGGGGCGATGGTTACGGGTGGGCCACCCCGGGGGCCGCCGCCGACGCCTAGAGAGACTCGATGGGGCTCGCGGAACGTGCGATGTCGAGCAGCTGGTCACGCGTGAGCGCGCTCCCGAGCGTGTTCGACACCCAATAGAGGACTCCATTGCGTTTCCACCACACGCGCTCCACGCGATCTGCGGTGCCCACAATGGTGAAGGTGGTTTCGGCCTCGGTGACCTGTTCACCCGCTGATGCGGCGGGAGAGTCGAGGAAGGTCGTCGCGGTGATGCCCAGGTACTGCTCGTCACCCCGCAACTTGTAGGTGAAGCGCACTGCCGGCTTGTCTTTGGCGTCGGTGGCGAGGTAGTAAGCCCGGCTCCCGGCAAAGTCGTAGTTCCGCGGTAGCCAACCTGGTGCTTCCAGGGCAAGACCTGCCTTCTCGGACGCGTAGCGCCACTGCGCCTGCTCAACCGTCGCAAGTGTGGCATCCGGCTCCGGGGGCGTGAAGTCGCGCCCTACGAAGACGACGACATGTCGGAGCGAATTGTCCTCTCTCAGCGTGCGAATGCCGAGAGCCATGGCCACGCGTGCCGCTTCGGCTGTCCGACTTCTCTCCATCTGGGCCGGATACACGACCTCCGACTGATCCCGAGGGGCGGCCTCCTTGGCGCCACTCGCCACCTGCGCCCCGTGGTCGGCGAGGAATCTCCAGCAGCTCGAGACCTGATCGGCTGAGCCTCCTGCGGCTCTCACTTCCACGTATGCGTCAGAGAAGTCGAGAGACGGATTTCGTGGGGAGCGGTCGGCCGAGTCGGGCAAGGTGGTGGTGGTGGGCTGCGTGTCTGGCGGAGGAGTCATGAGGTCGTTGACGGCGGCTCGGATCTGCGAGTCGGTGGCGACCACATAGGCGAGGCCGTCGATCATCTGATCCTTGCCACGCATGGCCACCTGCTTCACCCGGTTCATGTCGAGCTGGGCGCTCCACCAGGCGAGCCTGAGGGCCTCACGGGCTTCTATCTCGGTGGCCATGTGTCGCATGAGTGTCCCGACTGTGGGAGGGATGCGCAGCGCCATGTCCCAGCTGAACACCTGTTCTTTGGCCGCCCGCAGGAATTGCTGCTGTCGTTGGATACGGGCCCAATCGTGGTCTTGATCGTGCCGGATGCGCACGTAGCGGAGTGCTTGGTCGCCGTCCAGGCGCTGGTAGCCGGGCTGAAGATTGATGCGCAGAAGAACGTCGCCGCTGTCGAAGTAGCGACGGTCCACGTCCACGTAGACCCCCCCGATCTCGTTGACTATGGCTTCGAACGCCTTCAGGTCGACCCGCACGTAGTGGTCGATCTTGAGGCCGGTGACCTGCCGGATGGTGCGGATGGCCAGGCCGTCCCCACCGAGCGCGTAGGCGGCGTTCAGCTTCTGTGTTCCGTGCCCGGCTATGTTGACACGGAGGTCTCGGGGGAGCGAGAGGATGGAGAGGTAGTCGGCCTGTGGGTCTATGTGGGCGATCATCATGGTGTCGGAGCGGCCCCACTTCTCCTCGCTCTCCGGGCGCCGGTCGGCTCCGATCACCAGGATGTTCATGGTACCTGGCTTCTCGATGGGAGGGGCGAGTGTGGTGGAGGTGGTGGTCGTGGACCCCGAGGTACCGGTGGAAGATGATCTTGATGAGGTGGTTGAGGACGGGGGCAGAGCTTCCCGTAATGCCTGCCTGGCCTCATCCATGCCCGGTTGGCGGTTGGCCTTGGACATGCTGACGGCGAACCACGCGTACAGTCCTCCCACGCCGAGCACCAGCACGAGCACCAAGGCGGACACGACGATGAGTACCAGCCGTAGGGTGCCTCGGCGGGAGTGGCTTGTATCCGGCTTGTCCTCTTCTTCCCGCCCGGTCTGGCGGAGGTCTTCTCGATCGGGTTCCATGACCTAATAGTACCGTGAGTGTACGCAGGTGACAGGGTGTGACTGTGGGACGTGGCCGTATGGCAGCCGGAGAGGTGGGGCGGCGGAGGCCTCGGGCCTCCGCCGCCCCCCAGTGCAACCGGGCGGTCGTCACCCGGGTTTGTCTAGAACATCCCCCACAGATACTGGTTGGTCACCTCGTGGTGGAACATGATCTCCCCGACCTTGATGCGCCCCCCGAGCGCAGCCGGGCTCCTTTCCGCCGTGGCCTGTTTCAGCTGGTAGTACCGCTTGTGCTCGGCTTCGCCCATGAGTTCCGCGAGAAAAGCGCTGCCCTTGAACAACCTGATGGCGTCATAGATGTTGCCGGGCAGGAAGCGGGTGCGGGAACGCTTCTGCTCATCGGTTTCTTCGGGTTCCGGGCCCTCGAGACCGGTACGAAGTAGAGCGAAGTTGGCCAGGTACGGATTGACATCGGGGGCAATGGAACGGATCTCGATGCGTGCGCTCGAGGCGTTGCTCAAGGGTATGCGCACCATGGCTTCGCGGTTGACGGCGGAGGCGTTGATCTGGTTGGGGGCCTCGAAGCGCGGGTCGAGGCGGCGGTAGGCATTGACGCTGGAATTGAGGATGAGGCAGAGTTCCTGGGCGAGATTGAGGACGCGGTCGACGAAACTCCACCCCATTGCGGAGATGCCGGCTTCGCCCTCGGCGTCGTGAAAGAGGTTCACGTCTTGCCGGTTGGACACCGACAGGTTGGCATGCATGCCGCTGCCGTTGATGCCTGTAACGGGTTTGGGCAGGAAGCTGGCGGTCATGCCCATTCTGCGGGCCACCTGCCGGCAGATGAGCTTGTAGAGCTGAATCTGGTCGGAGGCGACCACGGCCTCGCAGTGCTCGTAGTTCAACTCGAACTGGGAGGGGGCCACCTCTGGGTGGTCTTTCTCGTTGCGGAAGGCCATGGCCCGTTGCGCTTCAGCCACACTGTCGATGAAGTCGCGCAGTTCATCCCCCGGCAGGGAGTGGTAATACCCGCCGGTGGAGATGAACTCGAAGGAGCGGGTCTCCAAGTAGCGCTGTTCCGCCTCCCGCTCCTTGAAGAGGAACCCCTCGATCTCGTTGGCCACGTGGCAGGAGAAACCCTTTCTGTCGAAGAGGTCGTCACACCAGTGGCGCAGGCGCCCCCGGAAGTCGGGGCCGTACGGTAGGCCGTCTTGGCCGTAGACGTCGGCAAACACGAGCACCTTGCCCGGGCCGAAGATGTCGGCCGGAAGCCAGTAGAAGGCGGGCCAGTCGATGGCCAGGCGAAGGTCAGACTCCTGCTGAACGGAGAATCCCCGAATGGACGAACCATCGAAGGTGAGGCTGTCCGGGCGGCTGAGCAAGAACTTCTTGTCGTAGTCCAGCATGTGCAGCCGTCCCTCCAGATCGCTGAAGCAGACGGTGACCGCCTTGATCCTCCTCTCGTCGGTGAGGTAGCGAATCCGCTCTTCTTGTATCTGGTCGGCTGGTACCCGGTCAAGCCGCTCTTGCTTGGCGGCCAGGTTCATCTCCTCGAGTTCGTCGTACGGGATTTCGAGGAAGTCACGAAGATAGGTGGATTCCAAGTGGAGCCGTCCTTCCCTTAGGCAAACGACAATGATCTTAATATATATTGAGCCGATTTTGTTACAAATACAAGTTCCTGTCAGCTTACTGGAAACCATTTTATAATAGACAAGTACATATTCCCTCTGAACTCACAGCGCTTGCCGGCACAGACCCGCTCAGGGCGACACGCCCACGAACGCTTTCACTGTCGTATCATGAAAAGACTATGCGTGGGTCCGCCTCCACTCTCGTTGCCGTCGTTCGCTGTGACGACTACGACACTCACACCGTCCATGAGGCGGTGGGGCGTGTGCTTGCTTTGTTGGGCGGCCCCGAGCAGTTCATCCGCCCTGGAGACCGTATTCTGCTCAAGCCGAATCTTCTCGTTGCCAGTGCTCCGGAGAGTGCGGTCACCACTCACCCTGCAGTGTTCCAGGCCGTCGTCCGGCACCTCCGGGAAGCCGGAGCTCTTCTCACATACGGTGACTCGCCTGCGTTTGGGCGGTCGGTGGGGGCGGCGCGCCGTGGAGGGCTCCTGGAGGTGGCCGGGCGGGAAGGCGTGCCTTTGGCCGATTTTGCTCCTGCCCGTACCGTGTCGTTTCCGGAGGGGCAGCTCATCAAGCAGTTCACGGTCGCCGAGGCGGTGCTCGATGCGGATGGTGTGGTTTCGCTACCCAAGTTGAAAACTCACGGGCTCATGAGGATCACGGGGGCCGTCAAGAATCAGTTCGGGTGCATTCCTGGGACGCGTAAGGGCGAATTCCATGCCCGCATGACCACGGTCGACCGCTTCGGCCAAATGCTCGTCGATCTGAACAGGTTGCTTCGCCCCCGGCTCTTCGTCATGGATGGAATCGTGGCCATGGAAGGTAACGGGCCCCGGGGAGGTGATCCCCGGCCACTCTCAGTGCTTCTTGCGTCGAGCGATCCGGTCGCGATCGATGCCACAGTGTGCCTCTTGGTGGGACTCGACCCTTCTCTCGTTACCACTATCACGTGGGGAGAGAAGTGGGACCTCGGCACCGCGTCCGCCATCGAGTATGTGGGTGACCCGGTGAATTCTCTTGCGGTTCCCGACTTCGTGATCGATCGCTCCCCTCTTTCCACCACTGGGGCCCCAGGGTTTCTCAGCCGGGTCGCCAAGAACGTGGTAGTACCCCGTCCGGTGATCGATCCACAACTGTGCACTCGCTGCGGCACCTGCGTGACCATGTGCCCCGTGGAGCCGAAAGCCGTGGAGTTTCCTCCGTATGGCGTGCGAGGTGGAGACTTGGTGCCGGAGCACCACTACAGTCGGTGCATCCGCTGCTACTGTTGTCAGGAGATGTGCCCGGAGCGGGCCATCAGCATCTACCGGCCGCCGCTCGGTCGGGTACTGCGCCGAAGCCCCTAGGCCGCGTATTCGCCGCTGCTCGAAGAGTCACGCTGGTGACCCGAGAGTCATGTGCTTCGGCGGAGAGACTCCCGTGAGGCGCAGTGTGTGTTGCCTACGCTCTTCCCCGCTATACTCTGTGTTCCGCCCGCCCGGCGAGCGGCCCTCTCGAGCCGTCTCCTCCAGCCGTTCGTGCGTGAGTCCATCCCGCAAGGTGCAAGAGAGGCTTCATGCCGTCCGCAGACCGCATTCGCAACGTGGCGATCATCGCCCACATCGACCATGGGAAGACCACGCTCATCGATTCCATCTTTCGGGAGGCGGGGGTTTTCCGGGAGCATCAGAGTGTCGATGAACGGGTGATGGACAGCCATGAGCTGGAACGAGAGCGTGGAATCACCATTCGCTCGAAACATTGCACGGTCACGTGGAAGGGCTACCTCATCAACATAATCGACACTCCCGGTCACGCCGACTTCTCCGGCGAGGTGGAGCGGGTGCTCTCCATGGTCGACTCTGTGCTTCTCTTGGTTGACGCGAATGAAGGTCCTATGCCCCAGACCCGCTATGTACTCTCGCGTTCGCTGAGGCTCGGGCTGCGGCCGATCGTAGTGATCAACAAGGTCGACCGCCCCCATGCGGATCCCCACAGAGTGCTCGATGCGACGTTCGATCTGTTCCTCGAGCTGGGTGCAACCGACGAGCAGGCCGATTTTCCCGTGGTGTACGGTTCGGCGCTCGAGGGCTGGATCGTGAGTGACCTCGAGCAGGACCCGCCTGAGGGCATGGAGGCCCTCTTTGAGACCATTGTCGCCGAGGTTCCTCCACCACTGGTCAACGTGGATGCTCCTTTCCGCATGCAGGTATCGACGCTCGCGTGGAGTGACTACCTGGGCCGCATAGGCTGCGGTCGAGTGATCGAGGGGTATCACCGCCGGGGCGAGGAGTTCACCCGCACCTCCACCCGCTGGAAGGGACTTGGACGCGGCACCGACGATTGGGAGCTTGTGGGACTGGAGCACGCTCGCTCCACACACCTGTGGGTCACTCGTGGTCTGGAGCGCCAGGAGGTGGAGGAGGTATCGGCCGGCGACATAGTGTGGATAACCGGTCCCAGTGATTTTGCCATCGGGGACACGCTCCATGCGGAGGGCTTGGGTGTGTCGGTGCTGGCTCCGCTCGAGATCGAGGAGCCCACTGTATCCATGCTCTTCCTCGTCAACACAGGCCCGTTCGCCGGGAACGAAGGCCGGGCTGTGACCCTCAGGCAGATCCGCGACCGGCTGGAACGGGAGCAGCGGGTGAACGTGGCTCTTCGGGTTGAGGACATCGGTCGGGCCGACGGTCTCAAGGTGTCGGGAAGGGGAGAGCTCCACCTCGCCATACTCATCGAAGAGATGCGCCGGGAGGGCATGGAACTCTGCGTGTCCCGCCCCGGGGTCATCACTCAAGTGGACGAAGATGGGGTCGTGTTGGAGCCCATGGAGCACCTCATCATCGACGTGCCGGAGGAATACCAGGGCATCGTGATCGAGAAGCTGGCGCAGCGTAAAGGCGAACTCCAGGCTGTGAACGATACCCGGACGGGAGTGATGCGTCTGGAGTTCAGCGTCCCGACGAGGGGTCTTATCGGCTATCGAAACGACTTCTTGACCGATACGCGCGGTCTGGGCATCATGTCATCACGTTTCGTGGGTTACGATTTGTGGTGCGGCGAGCTTGCCCGGTCCGAGCACGGCTCTCTGGTGAGTATGGAGACCGGCATCGCCACCGGGTATGCCCTCGAGAGCCTGCAGGCGCGGGGGGTGTTGTTCATCTCCCCCATGGACCGCGTGTATACAGGCATGATCGTGGGAGAGCATTCGCGCCCGGACGACTTGGCCTGCAATCCCACGAGAAGCAAGAAGCTGGGCAACTACAGAGCTGAGACCAGAGAGATAGACGTGGGTCTGAAGGTGCCGCGCTCTATGAGCCTCGAGCCGGCGCTCGAGTGGATCGGTGAAGACGAACTGGTGGAAGTCACACCGAAGTCGGTGCGCGTGCGCAAGGCTGTGCTCGATGCCGAGGAGAGGAAGCGTCTCGGAAAGGCGGCGGCGGGGGGGGGGGGGGGGGGCCCCCCCCCCCCCCCGGGGGGGGGCGAGAGAGCTAAAAACCGGAAC
>CAYRES010000013.1:28620-75678 GCA_964423425.1 uncultured Gaiellales bacterium
TGCTCGGGGGGGGGGGGGGGGCGCGGGGGCCCCGCCCCGCCGCCTGAGAGGCCGGAAGAAGCTCCAAGAAGGGAGCTCCAGAGATACGAGCCCGGAGAATACCGGGCTGCTATTCGCTTGGTTTGATGGTGTCCGTAAGCTTGTCGACCCACTCGTCGAGCTTGCGTTCGGCCTCTTGCTTCTCGTAGCCGTACCGTTCTTGGAGGGCCCCGGCCAGTCGCTCTCTGTTGCCCTCGCTCCTGGCCAAGTCGTCGTCGGTGAGTTCACCCCAAGCCTTCTTGGCCTCACCTTTCAGTTGGTCCCAGCGGCCACCAATCTCATCCCAGTTCATGAACGCTCCTCCTGGTCGCCCGCGTGACGGCGGACTCTTTCGGTGTGGGGGTTCTCTATCCCCCTACCCCTTGCAGAGGAATCGGAAACCGGAGTCTATCGAGGAGCATCTGCCGAGCCGAACCTGTCTCAGAGCTGAGCGAGAGCCTCCCGGCCGCGAAACGGGTCAAACTCACCCAGGATCTCGGCGACTTTGTGGAAGTCGAGGAGGAACTCCTTCTCTGCACATCTTTTCGCAGACTCATCGGTGAGAGCAAGGACGCGGAGGGGATCGGCTGTGACCAACACGGTAGGAACGAACCCGGGGTGGAACAGCCTTTGATGGGAAACCTCAGGGTCGACGTCCTGCCCCAGCACCACCTCGGCTGCGAACTCTCCGAGGCAGAGGACAACTTCGGGCTTTACCACGGCAATCTCCGCGTGCAGCAGCCGGCGGCAGGCTTCCACCGCTGCCTGGTGGACTTCTGCACCACCACACCCTTCGCTGCCTGCCGGCCTCGCGTGGCCGTTGCTGATTCCCTGCAGGCAGTGCTTGACGGCGTTGGTGAAGTACACGTCGGGAAGCCCAAGCCCCGTGCGCCTCAGGTTGTCTTCGAGGAGGACTCGCACGGATCCCACGAAGGGTTCTCTCTCAGCGACACCCTCTGGACTCGGGGTGCCGCCCACGATCATGAGACGGGCAGAGGCGGGACCGGACCCGGGAACCGCTGGGCCTATCTCGTGGGGGGGATGGCAATCCCTGCAATGTGCGATGCACTCCCGGACCAAGGAGAGCAGGGTCTCCGGAGAATGTGCGCCCGGTTTCTTCAGTTTCTCCTCAAGGAGCGTGCGTGTGTCGCGGATCTCATCGCTCGGGGTCATGTGCTGTTCCTTGATCGCTACTTCCTCACTGGTGTCCTTGAAGGTCTTGGCCCGGAAGGTGCGACAGGCACTACTCCGGCCAACTCACCGATGACGTTGACGAGTTCTGCATCGCCGGGAACCACCACCTTGGCATTCTGGTACAGGGCTCGTTCCACCGCTTCAAGTTTCCGGAGCAGTTGGGCGTTTCCGATGAAGTACTCATTGGCGGCCTCGTTGACGAGCTTGATGGCGAGGGCCTCCCCTTCAGCTGCGAGTATCTTCGCCTGCTTGACACCCTCGGCCTTCTTGATTTCCGCCCGCCGTTGCCCGTCGGCCTGCGTCTCCACCGCGGTGGCAAAATCGATGGCCGCGATCTTCTCGTTCTCGGCTTTCACTACCTTGTTCATAGTCTCCTGGACGTCGGCGGGAGGGTCGATCTCTTTGAGTTCCGTCCGGAGTATCTCGATGCCCCAGCTGGAGGTCTCCTGCTTGAGGGTGGCGCGGAGCTCTTCGTTGATCTTGCCCCGCTCACTGTTCGCGGACTTCAGTGTGAGGGTGCCGATGATGTTTCTGAGGGTGGTTCTCGCGAGGTTGACTATTTGGAACTGGTAGGCGGCGACGTTGTATTGGGATGCCTTCACGCTCTCCTCGTCCGCTTTCACCTTCAGATAGACCTGGGCGTCGACCTTGGCGTTCAGGTTGTCGTTGGTGATGATGGTTTGAGGCGCCGCCTCCACCAAGGTCTCGCGAATATCGACTTGGAACATCCTCTCCACCAGCGGGATGATCAGGTGGAAGCCCGGCTCGGCGTACCTGTTGTACTTGCCGAAGCGTTCGACCAAGCCACGGTGCGTTGGGCGCACGATCCGGATGCCGAGCGCCACTATCACAATGACGACGACCACGGAGGGCACTATCACCAACCAGGTCATGTGAGCTCCTTCCGCTGAGAGCGACGGGACGCGTGCGGCAGGCCGAGGGTTACGACTATCGCTCATAGTAGAGCCAGACGAGGCCGGCGTCAAAGAGACCCTCCTGTCCGGACACGCGGCCCGAAATGGTGAGGGGCCGCTCACCGGATGAGGCGTCGGAGGCGCTCCGGTATGCTCCGATCCCCACGAAGACCAAAGGAGAGTCCCGGAGCGATCACGTCCGGCACTGTGGTTTCGAGGTCTCACTGGAGGTCTACCCGGTTGGATGGCCTGCCGCCGCCACCGGTGTTGCCCGCCGGTTTCGTCAGCCTTCTTCCACCGGCACCGGCACGGTGTCCGCAATGTCGGCGATGATGTGCTCGGCTGTATGCTCGCGAAGCCTGGCTTCGGTCTTCGGGATGAGGCGATGAGCGAGAGTCGGTACCGCGAGGTGCTTCACGTCGTCGGGCAGGACATGCCGGCGCCCCCGAATGGCTGCGAGTGCCTGCGCGGCTCGGTGGAGGGCGAGAGAGGCGCGAGGGCTTGCCCCCAACCGCACGTCGGCGTGGTCCCTGGTTGCGCGCACCAGACTTACCATGTAGGCGCGGACGGAATCCTCCACGTACACGTGCCGGCACAGTTTGACGAGACCGAGCAGCTCGCCTGCGCCGGTCACGGCCTCCAGGTTGTCGAGTGGGTTCTCTTCTCGGAAGCGGGAAAGCACGGCGGTCTCCTCCTCCTCGGAGGGGTAGCCCATCTCCACACGAAGCAGGAAGCGATCGAGCTGGGCTTCGGGGAGAGGAAAGGTTCCCTCCAGCTCCACGGGGTTCTGGGTGGCCATCACCATGAAAGGCTGCGGAAGCTTCACCGTCTGCCGGTCCACGGTCACCTGTTGTTCCTGCATTGCTTCGAGGAGGGCCGATTGAGTACGTGGGGTGGCGCGGTTGATCTCGTCCACCAGGACGATGTTTGTCATGAGGGGGCCGGGCCGGAACTCGAAGGTGCCGGAAGCTTGGCTGTAGACCTCGATACCCGTGATGTCGGAGGGTAGGAGGTCGGGTGTGCACTGGATGCGGCGAAAGTCGCAGCCGAGCGAGCGAGCGAGCGAGCGGGCGAGTATGGTCTTGCCCACTCCGGGGACATCTTCAACCAACACGTTGCCCTCCGCGAGCAACGTCACCATCATGAGTTCGGTGACGGCGCTCTTTCCCACGATGACCTTGCCCACGTTGCCGATGACTCGGTCAGCCACCGACTTGGTGCGAAGCGCCTCCTCCTCAGAAAGCTGCGTGGCCCGTGTATCCATGCTCCTCCGTCTCGCTGATCGGGGATGCAGCCCCGTGTCTCAGGCTGCGCCTGCTGTGTCTCAAGCGGTCGAGTTCTTCCCGCGTCGGTGGTTGCGCACCGTACTTCGCCCTCACATAGGCTTCGGTAAGGTGGGCTACCTCCGCTCGATGGCCCGGAAGGGCGGCCGCCAAGGTGTGCTGATACTCAAAGGGGGTCTGGGCGGCAAGGCGGGGAACACCCGACTCCGCCCCCCAGCGTAACATGTCGACGTAGAGGCGGCGTATGGTGGCCGTCTGAGGTGGCTCTCCCTGAGGCGTCCGGCGAAGCCGGGCACGCGAGAAGAGCCGGCCGAACCATGAGACCACCCGGCGCAGCAGCCGGGCAAGATCGGCCCGGAAGCCGCCGGAGATCGACTCCATCTCCGCTCTGCCGTCTCCCGCCCTGCGCCGCATCCAGTCAAAGAGCTGGGAGGCGGCACGCCACAGGGCAAAAAGGACCAGTCCGGCGAAGAGAATGCCGTACACGATTCTGCCGGGTTTCACCAGCCATGCAGGAGGCCCGAGGGAGAAGCCCTCGCCCTCATCGGCCGGGAGTGGGGAGACGGTGGTGGGGGTCGGCATCGTCTCGGGGGAAGAGGTCGAGAACAACCCCGCGAGAACATCGAGGAGCCGTTCGAGTAGGTGCCACCCGGCGCGCATACCGCGGGCGATGATCTGTGCCAGCTCCGGAACGAAGAAGGCCCCAGCGAAGAGTCCCAGGATGAGTATCAGGCCCACGCTGAGGAGGAGCATGCTCCACCAAGGCCCGCCGCCGAAGGAGAAGAGATAGCCGCCTCCGCCTTCGGTGCGCGAGGCGGCCGCCCCTATGAGGCCAAGTCCCACGAAGACCAAGGCCATACCAACCGACCATGATTGGTCGAGCCCTGCGAGCTGTGCCAACAGCATGCTTGCGGCAAAGATGATGAGTCCGAATTGGAACCTCGCTACTACGGTGCCGAAGTCCTTGGGCACGTGGGCAAGACGCACGCCCAGCCAGTAGAGCGGTCCGCCGGCCAGCACGACGAATACCGGCGGCTGCACACCATCCAGTATGGCGGCGAACGATGCGAGCACGTCGGCCGGCCAAGAGCTGTCGAAGAGAGCCGTCTGCGGATAGAGCACCACTTTCAAGAGAAGAAGCGTGAAGAGGGGCCACACGGCCCAGGTGAGCACGCGGGCGGGGAGGCGGCTCACACCGGCGGCGTCAAGTCCCCGGCATAATGCGAAGGAGGCGAGGTACAGAATCAGCAAGGGGAAGATGGGCAGGGACGTGTCAAGAAGCGTGGCGGCCAAGGTGAGCAACACGAAGAGCCAGGCTAGCTCCATGCCGGAGAGGGCGACGGCCACAATGGTGTTTCGGAGTCGCACCTGTGTGCTGCCGTCCATCGCTAGGCCACCCCTGTTTCTGTTACGACCACCCCGGGGTCACTCAACGCTGTGGAGCCGCCGATCTCCTCCGGGACGGTCCTCCGGTGGGGGTGCTCGCCTCGGGCCGGAGGGTATACTCGGTGCCAGCGAACACCGGCGGGCAGGGAATCGCTGTCGCCCCTCCCTGCCAGGAAGCCCATCACCCGATGTCTCGTCCGCACGAGGTCGGCCATGAGCGCGTGGAGTGCCGGTGGTACCGAACCCACGACAAAGGCGAGCGTACCTCCGAAACCGAGCTCGATGCGCTCCCGCTCGTAGAACTCCGTGATGGGAGCGTCGACTTCGGCCGTCGTCTTGGCAAGCGCCTCGAGGAGGTAGGCGAGGCCTTCCGTTCCGCCGATGGGCGGAATACGAGCGGGCCGGCCCGTGTCGGCCAACCGTGTGTTGACGAACAGCCCGGTCTGCACCTTTCTCTCTGCGAGATACCGGCCTATCGATCCTGCGGTGCTGACCCCGAGTTCGAGAGACGTGCCGTCTTCGTCCGTGAAAGTGTCGACGGCGAGGAACATGGTGACCTTGAGGTCGGTGGTGAATTCGAAGAGCTTGACTTGGAGCGCGCGCCGGCGGGCGCTCGCTTTCCAGTGGATGCGGCGGGGGTTGTCACCTGGCTCGTACTCCCTCACGCCGGCGAGGCGCGAAGGGTCTTCGAAGATGTGGAGGTCTGGGGCTGCGTCACCAGTGTGGGCGAGAGAGGGAACGGCGAGTTCCGGAAGGTGGAAGAGGCGGGGGTAGACGATGATGTGGTCGCCGGTGGACTGCACGAGGGTGCGGGGATGAAGGCCGAAGATGTCTCCTGAAGTCACGGAGAGCGGACCCAGCGGGTAGTAGCCTCGTGTGGTGGCGGTCAACGTGTGTGTGAACACAGCCGCCGAATACCACAACAACGGCGTCTGCCGGACGACGGTGGCAACGCCGGGTTGCTCGGAGGGGCCTCCCTCGGTGGGGAGGAGGGCTGCGGGTATCTCATCCCGCACCTCCACCCACGGCAAGGGCAGCAGCTTGCGGTTGACCACTCGCAGTCTCATGGTGACCTGCTCGCCCGGGAATACCCGCGTCTCTTCGAGCTGTCGTTCCGCGTGGAGCGACCTGAGCGACAGAGAACTCCACAATTTGGTGAGGAGACCGGTCGACACCGCGAGTCCGAGAAGCACGGCAAGTGGTGTGTACCCGGCCCAAGCGGCAAGCGCCAGTGCGGCAAGACCTGCGATCAGTATAGGGGTGTTGAGAAGAGGACTTACGGGCCGGCTCATGCGGGTGTGATTCTAGCACTGCCGACGGTATCTGGAGGAGAAGGAGGGACGCCCGGAGGCGCCCCTCGATCATACGCTTGTGTGTACTGACGTTAGGCGGCAGTTTCACGTCGTGCCGAGGACCGGCTTGGGGAGCCCCCGCAACAATGGGCCACCCGAGGGATCATGAATCTCTTCATACGCACCTCCTTGGGTTGGCAACACCTTAATCATACCACAGAAACATATACCTGTGGGGGTATCTAGCACTTTCGCACTGCCCACGTCACCAGACAAGCCCTAGGATCTCCTCGACCTTGTCTGCGAAATCATGGGGAGAAAACGGCTTCTCCAGGAAGAAGGCCGACTCGTCCACGCGCTCACCGTCAGAGACGGAACCGAGTGGGTATCCGGAGATGTACAGGACCGGTAGACCTGGACATTGCTCGAGGACGATTCGCCCAAGGACATGGCCGCTCATGCCTCCCGGCAACATGAGATCGGTGACGAGGAGATGGGGTTGCTCGGTGGAATCTTCCAGGATGCCCAGGGCCTCGTCGGCCGTTCCGGCCGCCTGCACCGTGTAGCCCTCGTGGGCGAGGACCCTCTGGAGGAGCGAACGCACGGCCGGCTCGTCCTCCACGAGGAGTATGCGTGCGCCGGAGTGATCGGGCCTTTCCTGTCCTTTGGCGGCACCCGGTTTGGGCAGGGGCGGGTTGCCTTCCACGCAGGGCAGATAGATGTGAAAGCTCGTGCCTCGGCCGAGCTCGCTGGTGAGGGCCACATGGCCGTCGCTCTGACGCACGATGCCGTACACGGTGGCCAACCCCAGTCCGGTGCCTTCACCGGTGGGCTTCGTGGTGAAGAAGGGCTCGAAGGCACGGTGGCGCACCTCATCGGGCATGCCTGTGCCGCTGTCGCTGCAGCTGAGGCGTACCCAACGGCCGTCGGCTGCCGGTGCGTCGAGAGGGGCGTCGGGAGGAGGGGAATCGCAGGTTGCCGTGGTAATCGTGAGTGTGCCGCCTGTGGGCATGGCATCGCGGGCGTTGACGGCGAGGTTGAGGAGCACCTGCTGCAGCTGCCCGGGATCGACCTTGACGGGAGGTGTGTGTGCCAGTGAAACTCGTAGGTCGATGTTCTCACCCAACGTGCGGCGGAGCAGTGACTCCATCTCTCTGACGACCTCATTCACCTGGAGAACCTGTGGTTGAAGCGCCTGGCGTCGGGAGAAGGCCAATATCTGACGGGTGAGGTCGGCGGCTCGGGTGGCTGCCTTCCTTATCTCGTGTGCCGCCTCCTCCGTGCGTTCAGGTGCTTGGGGGCCGTTGTCTATGAGGAGATCGGAGTAGCCTATGATCGCCGTGAGGAGGTTGTTGAAGTCGTGGGCGATGCCGCCTGCCAGTTGTCCCACTGCCTCCATCTTCTGCGACTGGCGCAGCTGTTCCTCGAGCTCTTTCTCTTGCGTGGTGTCACTGAGGAGGCCCATCATGCCCTTGACGTGGCCGTCGGCGTCGAAGAGGGGGGCCGACCAGAGGCGCACGTTGACGAGGCTTCCGTCCCGCCTTCTTCTCACCAGGTCGACACCCTCGTGGAGCTCCCCGGCGAGGGAGCTCAACCGATGCCGCTCCGATTCCTCCCTCATCTCAGGAGAGACGTAAGGGATGGGAAGGCCGAGGACCTCATCTTCCCGCCACCCGAATATTCGCTCGGCCGCCGGATTCCACAGCAGCACCCTCTCTTCCCGGTCGGCTTGGATGATGGCGATAGGCGCAGCCTGGATGATCGCGTTGAGTTGCTCTTCGCGTTGCCTGAGCATCTCCTCTCTCTGCGTGCGGGCCGTGATGTCCTCGATGACACCCATGGTGCCCGACACCCGGCCGGAACGATCGTACAGAGGAGCCGAGGAAAGAAGAATACGAATGCGCGATCCGTCCTTACGTTGCCGGTTCAGCTGTAGCCCCACGTGGCCAATTCCTTGCAGCTCTTCCCGGTCAAGGCGGTCAGACTCCTCCTGCCTCTGGCTCGGGATGAAGGGCAGCGGCCTGCCGAGCACCTCGGCTTCGGTCCAGCCGAATATCCGCTCAGCGGCAGGGTTCCACAGGCGTACGAGCCTCTCCCTGTCGACCCTGATGATAGCGACCGGTGAAGCCTCGAAGAGCGCCCGAAGCTGGCCCTCGCTCTCGCGCAGGGCCTCAGCTGCAGGGGCGTCGCCCGGGTGAGGTGAAGAGCGTTGCTCGTCCCGCATCATGAGTGCTGTCTGCGCATCACATCCCGTCGAGGTCTCATCACATGGATAATGGTATACCCAGGGACAGTCAAGTGCCAGAAGAGGGAGACGCCGGCCGGGCCGCGAACGGCCCGGCCGGCGTCTCCGTCAGTTTCGTGCGACTCTCGCGCCGCCGAGAACCGGCCTTGGGAGTCGGTCTATGTGGTGACCGGTCTTACGCCTTGACTATCTCGAAAGAGAGCTGGCCGTCGTCATACTCGAGTGTCTTGACCTTGACGGCCATGCCGATGGCGAGGTCGGCGGGGTCGATGTCTTTCGAGAGGCGGGCGAAGAGCTTGAGCCCATCGGGGAACTCGACCAGCCCCATGCTGTAGGGAGTGTCGGCCTCGAACCCAAACGGCGCGTACATGGCCGTGGTGTAGGTGGCCAGGGTACCCTCGGTGGGCATATCGAACCAGTCGACCTCGTCGGAGAAACAGGTGGTGCAGTCACCCCGGGGCGGGAAGAACTTGTCGCCACACTTCTGGCACACCGTGCCTTTGATCTCGCCCTCGGCCAAAAAGTCGACAAAAGGCGTCACTTTGGTTGCGGCCATAAAGCTTCTGCGGCCGAATTTCTCAAATCCCATCGTCTACCTCCCCAGAATCGTGACGTTGCTGTACAGGCCAACGCCACCAACGTTGTGGACGAGGCCAATCTCGGGATCCTTCACCTGCATGGGGCCGGCCTCGTCGCGCAACTGCAGCACGATGGTCCGCATCTGAGAGCCGCCGGTGGCGCCGACCGGGTGGCCCTTGGACAGCAGGCCGCCGTCGACGTTCACGGGGATGCTGCCTTCCTTATAGGTCTCTTTGGCGCGAATGAGTGCTTTGCCGTCACCCACGGGGGCGAAGCCCAAGGCCTCGTAGGCCATGATCTCGGCGATGGTGAAGCAGTCGTGCACTTCGGCCACGTCCACGTCTTTCGCGGTGATACCGGCCATGTTGTAGGCTTCGGCCGCCGCCACATGCGGGCCCTGGAGGCCTTTCGTGAAATCGGGGCGGCCGGTCATGTTGACCGACGCCGAGGCGGCGCCCATACCGAGCACCCACACCGGCTTCTTGCTGAGAGACTGGGCCTTTTCCGCGCTGGCGAGGATGACGCATGAGCTGCCATCGGCGTTGGCGCAGCAATCGCCCACGCGAAGTGGCGACGCCACGGGGCCGGCCATGCGGGCATCGGGGTTACTGGCGTCGAAGTCGGCCTCGGCGACACCTTTGCGGTAGACTGCTCTCTCGTTGATCTGGCCGTACGTGCCCGACTTGATGCGCACGTTCATGAGGTCGTCGGGGGTCAAGCCGTTGGCGGCCATGTAGGCCTGCGCGTAGAGCGCGTAGTAGGCGGGCATCATGGTGCCGAACGGCGATTCCCACTGGATGTCGGCTCCGCGGCCCATACGCTCTTGGGACTCGGCCGAGGTGATCTCGGACATCTTCTGGAAGCCGAGCACCACCACGAGGTCGTGCAGCCCGGACTTGATGAGGCTGTAGCCGACCTTGACGCCCATGCTGCTCGACGAGCAGACGGTTTCCAGGTAGAAGGTGGGTTGGGGCACGAGGCCCATGTACTCCGCGAGCACGCCTGCGGGAGAGCGCTGCTTGTCGTACTCGGGAGCAGAGCAGAAGATGGAGGCGCCGACGTCCTTCTGCGTGATGCCCGCGTCGAGCATGGCCTCACGGAATGCCTCGAACGCCAACTCCTTGATGGAGCCGTCGTAGCCCCGCACAAAGGAACTCTGCCCCACCCCGATAATCGCCACATCTTTTGACGGCATAAACTACTCCTCCTCGGTATCCGGTCTCAGACGATTCCGACCGGCTGTGTCGCGGCCATTGTATCAAGGGCCCCGGTTGCTGAGCCAGCAGCCAAATACCAGTAACAGGAAAGAATTGGGGGGGTTCCTTGGATGGAGTGGCTCCAGGATCCTTCCGGGGCAGGCTCAGAGTGAGTCGCGTATCTCTCCCAGCCGCGTGATGAACAGGGTCTGGGCTATGATGGATCTCTCGATTTCCGCCACATCCACACTCTCATCCGGGCCGTGGATCCTTGCCTGTGCCACGTCTTCGGCGCCCCATAGCACGAGAACCCTGCCGTCGGAGAGATGCCGGCCAGGGTGGAGAGAAGAGGAATGCTGCCGCCGCTTCCCACGAGCGACGGCTCGTTTTCCAAAGGTGGCCCGCACCGGCTCCGGAGGGTAGCCGGGGAAAGCACACGAGGCGTGGCGCACGAGGTTCTTCAGGTCGAGGATGGCCTCGGGCATGAGGGCCTTGACGGCTTCGGCGATCTCTTGGTGGTTCATGTCTTTCCCCTCTCGACTCAAAGTCCGATACCTGCAATTCGTGCGATGAGGAGGCCGACGGCCACCGCCACGATGGCGATGATGCCGGAGGAGAACGTGGTCTGTGTGATGATGGCTCGGACCTTCACCCGGCAGATGAGCAGGATGAGGAGGGCCACCGTCAACATGGTGAGCTGGATTGCCTCGGTCATGCCGAGCTGCTCCGTTGTGCCGCTCTCGCCGGTCGCGAGGGTGGGGTCGAGGAGGGGCACGAGCGCCACAAGCATGACGAACAGTCCTCCCAGCAGAAAGATGAGGGCTGAGATCTTCGCCGTGCGGGGAAGCTCGTCCTCACTCGTAGTGCGCCCGCCTTCCCTCTGGGGAGGCTTGATCTTGCCGTCCGTCAAGCGTTGCTGGTAAGTGGGGTCTATCTTCAGGTCCTTGCCGAACCGCATCATGACGAAGGAGGCTGCGACGAGGGCGACAAGCGAAGAGGGGATGCTGATGAGGAGTACGAGCACGAACACACCGGCGGCGCCGAATATGCCGAGTCCCATGCCGCCGTCGGAACTCAGGTCTGAAGAGGGCAGAAGCCGGAGAAAGTGACGCGCCCGCTCCGGCAGGAGCCGGAGCGGGCGCGTCGGAGAAGTCATCACCCGGCCGCGTCACGGAGGCCCGGGAGAAGGGTGGGGCAGCGCTAACGTTTCTCTGACGTGATCTGCTTCTCGGTGAGGGGCTCTTCCTTGCGGGCTTCGGCGTTCGAAACCAAATTGCTGAAGAGCGGTAGGTACATGGTGGATCGTTCCATGGATTCCGCAACGAAACTGAACATGGTTGCTCACGCTCCTTTCTCAGGCTCTTGACGCGGGCCGGTCTGAGCCGGTACCGCGTGGTGCATTCTCCGTCCAAAGTAAGGATAAGGGCGTTCTATACATAGAACAAGGTTGTGGATAATATATCTTTCATAAGCAGAATGGATTGAAAGAACCAAGGCGGACGGGCGAAGGAAGGCAGGCAAAGCCCGGCAATCGGAACGTCATTTGAACTCTTGTCGAATGAGTGCTCGAATATGCGGCAGGAGGACGGCAGAGTAGGTAGGATTCAGGAATATCCAAGGAGTGAGAGAAAGTGCGAACACCGGTCTCGATAGCACCGAGAAGCTCCGCTCTTGTAGTGGTCGACATGCAGCGGACCTTTCTGGAGCCGGGCGGCGCGATGTTCGTGGAAGCCGCAGAGGCCGTCATCCCGGTGGTGGCAGCCACGGCCGCCATATGCCGGGAGTCGGGCATGCTCGTGGTGTGGACCCGGATGAGCCACGAGTTCATGCGAGGGGGCGGGTATCCAGAGATGTTTCCTCAACACTTCGAAGCGGATGGGACCCCGAAACTGCGGAGGGGCATACCCGGATTCGAGCTGCATCCGGCTTTGGGGGCGGCTCCCACCGACATCTTCATCGACAAGTTCAAGTACTCCGCTTTTGCCGGGACGAATCTCTCGAGCATCCTTCGCCAAGCCGGGCGTGACACGGTGGTGGTCGCCGGTATCGCCACCAACGTGTGCTGTGAGTCGACCGCCCGGGCGGCCTTCGCCGAAGACTTCCGGGTGGCGATGCTCTCCGACGCCACGGCCACCGGCAACGCGGAGGCCCATACGGCCGCGCTGAAGACCGTGGGCCTGGCTTTCGGCTGCGTCTTGTCGCTGGCGCAACTCAAAGGCCTGTTGTGCAAATGCGGTGACTCTGCTGGTGAGCCGTCCGGCACCCCTGGTCGAGCAGAGCCTTGATCGAGGGTGTGCGTGAGGTACTCATGTGCCCTCGTTGCGGGGGTGGCTTCCGGGAGGTGACGTCCCCGGCCCGTGGGAACGGCCGGCCGGGGGGCTCGCGGTCGCTCGTGTGTCCGGAGGGACACACCTTCGATATCGCCCGCCAGGGCTACGTAAATCTCTTATCGCCCCACTCTCATCGCGGAACTGCCGACACGGCAGATATGGTCGAGGCGCGGGACGCTTTCTTGCGCGGAGGCTCGTTCGAACCCCTGAGTTCAATGGTAGCCGAAGAAGCCCGCATCTGCCTGGGCGAAGAGACAAGCGGCTGCGTGGTGGATGTGGGTGCGGGGACCGGTTACTACCTTGTCCATGTGCTGGACAGGCTGTCTCGGGCTGTGGGGCTCGCGCTCGACCTGTCCGTCTACGCGGCCAGGCGGGCGGCCCGTGCCCACCCGCGGATGGGCGCGGTGGTGTGTGACGCATGGGGGGCGCTGCCGGTGTGCACCGGCAGCGCCGACCTCGTCTTGAGCGTCTTCTCACCCCGCAATCCCTCAGAGTTCAGGCGCATCCTGCGGCCGGATGGTGTCCTCTTAGTTGCGGCTCCCAACCGGCGGCATCTCCACGAACTGGTGAGGGGCTGCGGCCTTCTTTCGGTCGACGAGCACAAGGAGGAACGTCTGGCTGCCGCTCTCGGAGGGCTTTTCACGCATGAGCGGGCCAGGCTGGTGGAGCAGAACCTCACGCTCACCCGGGCCGAGGCCGTGTGCCTTGTCGGCATGGGGCCGAGTGCACGGCACCTTGAGAAGACTGCGGTGGAAGAGTGCCTCTCACGGCTCGCCGAGCCGCTGTCGGTGACGATGTCAATTGCAGTCAGACGGTACCGGCCGCTCTGACAGATTCTGCCCATCTCCATCGTCCTGCTCGACCGCCGCGGACCGACCGGCCGGCCGAGCCGACGTCTCCCGCTCTGCCCTTCTGGCGCGGCGCTGAAACGACGCGCCCACCCCTCCGGGGGCCGGTTGTGTTGTGGTAGCCTGAACCTCGGATACGTGGTGAGAGGCGAAGCCACGAGGCGGCCCATGCCCAACGGTCATGACAGAGTTCTTGTGTTGTCCGCCCTCTCGGCCGGCGCCGAATCGGGGTCTGCGGTGAGTGCGGCGATCAAGAGCGCGTGCGTGGGGTACGGACTGGAGGTCGAGTTCGTCGATGTGGTACAGGCTGACATCAGGCCTTGCCGGGGGTGTGGAAGCTGTGGCGGGAGGACTCCCGGGCACTGTGTTCTCCAGGATGACATGCAGTCGCTCTATCCCCGCATCATCTGCAGTCGTATCGTGGTGTTGGCGGGTCCCCTGCTCTTTGGGGCTCACCACTCGGCGGTCAAGCGAGTGCTCGACCGTTTTCAGCCCTTCGTATTGCCCCTCTATGTCGTCCGTGCCCGAGAGATGAACTTCCGTCCTCGCTACTCGACGCGGCCGGCGCTCCTCGGGGTGGGGCTTCGTCTGGCGGCTGCACCGAGTGGGGATGTCGCTCTCGCAGAAGAGGAAGCAGGTGCTTACGCCGAGCTCATCGAGCGGCATGCGCTGAACATGGCTTCCCCGGGCCAGGGAGCCGTGGTGGTGACGGCGGGCGGGGAAGAGGAGCCGTATACCCAGGCCATCGCGCGCGTAGTCGGAATGCTGGTAGACGAACACGACGGCGGGGCAAGGTGATGGTGTGGAGAAGCCTCGTGCAGTCTCTCATCGCGTCAATCGTGTGAGGGTAACGGCGTGAGGGTGCTTCTCGTCCAGGGTAGCGCCAGGCCGCGTTCCAATACCGGAGCCCTGCTCCGCTTCTTGCAGACCCGTCTCGAAGGTGCGAACGTCTCTTGCCACCTCTATCGGGTACCTCTGGACGGCCCGTCTTGTGAGGACCTCGAAGGCGAGACGGGCTTTGCCGGTGTCCTCTTGACCGCGGATGCTGTGGTGCTGGCCGCTCCGGTGTACTTTGACGGTCCGCCCTCGTGCGCCATGCGACTGCTGGAGGAACTGCACCGGCGGCGGGCCGTGTATGGTGGGATCGGCCCTGGCTTGTACGGCATCGCCCACTCGGGGTTCGTGGAGCCGTCGCAGCGCCGTCCGTTGCTTCACACCATGGAGCTCTTCTCCCGGGCGATGAGTTGGCCCTGGCAGGGAGGGGTGGGGTTCGGAGGCACCTCACCCATCGATGGGCGTCCACTCGAGGAGGCCGGGGGTTTGGCGGCGAGGGCACGGGAAGGCCTCGCCCTCGCCGCCGAAGACATCGCCGCCGGGTCCCCCTTCTCCGAGCGCACGGCCGCCGTGTGCGGCCGCAGCCCCTTCCCCTTGCCCCGACGGGTGGTTTTATGGTTGGTCAACCGTCGTACATTGGCGGCCGGCAAGAGCCTCGATTTCTACGCGCGTCCATACCAAGCCAAGGAGTTGGAGACAACGGGCCTGCGAGAGTGATCGAGGCCCGGGCTCGATGGCGTCGCACCTCCCGGGCGGAGCGCACTCCTCTGTGTCGCCCGGTGCATTGTCCGCCACTTCTCACTTCACGATGAACTCTCTTGTCCACTCAGGCAGGGGCGGGGTATCATCCTGGTCGAGGGTGACCCACCATTCTTCATCTGTCGGCCGGTTCCCAAGAGGTACCCGGAACTCGAAGTACTCATAGCAGGCACCCACCAAGAGGTGCATGCGGCCCTCCAGCTCGAGCACCACGTATAGGGCGAGGGGCAGGCCGGTCGCCTCGCACAACACCTCGCGGGTGAATGACAAATCGGTGTGGACGTCGGCCACGACGGCACTCTTCTCGTCGGTAGAGGTGAGCGTGCGCCCCTCTTCATCTTCGAAGTACTCCAGATTCTCCACGTACGACCCGAAGTACACGATGGCATCACGCTCATTGCCGTCGAGTTGCTGTCCTGTGAGCTGCTTGGTGGCAATGCTCTGCAGCGTGAGAGCCAGTGTCTCCATCTGGCTGCACTTATCCCGGGAGATGGGGTCCAGCATGTCGTAGTCGCTCAACGTCGCGGCCAGTCTTCCGGCCAATTCCGCCAACCTGGCGTAGACGTCAGGGTACGGCTCCACGTACCCGACCACCTCCTGCTCTTCGCCGCCGTCGCCCTCCGCGATGACCGACTGCTTGGCGTAGAGGAGGGTGTCGTGCCTGAGCTCTGTCCAGCTGCCGAGCGCGGTCTGCAGGCTCTTGCGGGCCCACGCTTTCGTGCGCATGAGCGGGGGAGCCTGCTCCGGAGGCTGCTGCATGGTGAGGCGCAGGGCCTCGAGCCAGGACGTGTACAGGTTGTCGGGCCACAGACCGTCCGCACCTTCTTCCAACTCACTCTTCACCTTGAGGAGCTGCGTCTCCCAATTCGCGTACTCTCTGGAACCGTAGAGGTTCACGGACAGCTCGTAGGCCTGGTCGGAACCGAGCACCGCCATGGCGTCGAGACCCAGCGGGAAGAGGCGCATGTTGTCCTCAGTGCCCACGAGGCGCCACACGAGTTGCTGGAAGGCGTAGGAGTCGGGGATGTACCGCTGGCCCATGAGCCGGAAGCTGCGCGAGGCTTCTTCTTGGGAACCTTCGCCCCACGCCTGGTGGGAGAGGATGCGTGGGGCCGGCAGCTTGTCGAGTTCCCCCCGCAGGTCATCAATGGCCTCATTGCCGCTCGTCCGGCTGGGGTCGGGCCGGTCCGAGCCCCAGGCAGCCTGCATGGCCGAGCGCATGTCGGCGGGTGTGAGGTCGTCGGCGGTACCCACCAGGAAGGCGGTCGGCTCGTAGATGGCGAGCCAGTGCTGCTCGGCCTCGCCCTCGAGGGCCGCCGCCATGAGGGCGGCGCGACGGGTGAGGTTTCGGGCCAGATCCTCATTCACGTCCGGCAACTTGGGGTTGACGAAGAAGCCGGGATGCCCGAACCACATCATGCCTTTGAAGTAGCGGCCGAGCGCTTCGCTCCGCGTGTAGTGGCCTCGCACCTTGTACTGTGAGTAGTCCTCTTCGTAGCCGAAGATGGGCGAGATCGCGGAGCCTTCCGCCGCTTCGATGAGCCGGAGCTCCTCCATCACCTCGGTACGCACGGCGTCGGGTGCGTAGATGCCGTCGCCCTTGAGAAGCGAGAGGGATACGCTGAAGAAGGCCATGTTGGCGAGTGCGGCTTCCTCGACGTCGGGGGCGGCGGCGTCGTTCCATTGGGCGGAAGATGCGTCGTACATGGCCTCCGAGAGCGCGACGGCCCTGTCCAGTAGTTCGGTCTCTTCCAGACGGTGGAGGGTGGTGCTGAACACAGTGTGGAACGCGTTCAGTACGGCGTCGGTGGTCACGAGCACGGGTATGCCCCGGTAGCGGGCATCCTCGTAGACGTGCCAGAAGCGTGTGGCTCCTTGGCTCGGCCCGGCCACGAACCCTTGCCGGGCAAGGACGGCCTTCTGTTCCTCCGTCAGTTCCTGGACCTGGGAGAGGTTGACGACGGCCCCCAGCTCAATCGGTTCAAGACTCACATAGGGCGGGGTCGGGAAAGCCGGGTCGCCCTGGAAACCATCGGCGGGAGGTTGAGTGGTTGCGCCGACCGAGGGGAGAGTCCCTCCCGGCTTCTCGCTGCCACAACCGGCCGCGAAGAGTACGGTCACCGCTGCAAGAATGATGACTACGAACCGGAGGGAGGAACAGCGCCTCCGGCCCGCTCCGCTGGGCGAACACATGCGAGAATCCATTGCACTCCTCCCTTTCACTCTGCGCGCGGTCGAACTCCACCCACTCTACTCTCCTCCGCCCGGCCCTCATCGACGTTCACGAAGCCGAACCCCTGCCAACGGAAACTCTCAGGCGGTCTGTCGGCATGGAGGAACTCCAGGATTGTGTCCGTCACGGTGAAGCTCAGCGGCCGGGCCGCCAAGGGCCGGGATACCAGGCGCTCTCGGTAGGCTCCGCCGTGCCACCCGAAGAGCGCGAGGTGGCGTCCCGCGTCTGAGTCGACCAGCGCCACCACCTCGGGGAGGCCGTCGCCGTCGAGATCGGCGACTTCGGCTTGGATCACCCGCCATTTCGCGCGGGAGCGATAGACCACGTCTCCGTCCACCAAGATGATGCCGCCCGCTCCTGTACCCAGGGAGGCGAACTCCATCCGTCCATCATCGTCAAGGTCGGCTTCGATGAGCTGGGGCTTCCCTGAGGGCCGGTGTTTGCCGCGCAGGCCTTCTTGTGAGGAGCATCCCCCTACCCATATCGCGCAGAGCACGAGCGAGACCGCGGCAAGGAGCAGTCTGGCCAAAGCGGGGGACAGGCAGGCGATTCTCACACGGTCTCTCCTCGAGGGAATCATGCGTGCCCCCCGTCTCTTCGCGGGCCACGAGCGGGCACGGGTACCTGCCACACACAGTAGTGCAGAGTGTCTTGGGGGGCAAGGTGCTTCACGGGGGTGCGCAGCCGCCCTACAATGAGTGTAGGCACGTGCGGGGACCGGAGAAGAGTAGCGGACTCCAACGTGGGGGGAGTCATGGAGCATGAGAGCCTGTTGTCGCCGGAGGCATCCTTCATCATCCCGCTGGGGCCCGAGGAGCCGCTGCCATCGCCAGAGAGGGCCGGGAACAAGGCGGCCAACCTGGCCCGGGTCATGCACATGGGGCTTCCCGTGCCTGCCGCGTTCGTGCTCTCGACGGGCGCGCTGTCCTTCTTCTTGGAGCGGAACCGCATCCGGCGTCGGGTCAACCGACTGATGCGGACCGCCCTCGCGGGGACAGAAGGGGGACTCATCGACGGCATCGCCAATGAGATCCAGGGCCTGATTCGTGACTCGAGCATTCCCGAGGAGCTTGCCGCACAGATCTCGGCAGCATGTGGGCGTCTACGCGACGTGTCGGCCGCCAAGGAGTTGGCCGTGCGCTCGTCGGGTACCGTGGAAGATTCGCCCACCGCCTCGTACGCGGGAGTGTTTCAGACCGTGGTCAATGTGGCGGGCGACGACGAGATCTTCGAGGCGGTGAAGACCTGTTGGGCGGGGTTGTACTCGTCCCGGGTGATTCGCTACGTCGCGGGGCAGGAGGGTGGGCGGACACAGGAAGAGGGGCCGGGCAGGGGGCTTGCGGGCATGGGGCTGGCCGTCCTCATCCAGGTCATGGTGCCCGCCAAGATGTCCGGCCTTGTGTTCACGGAGGACCCGGCGGGTGGCGACCCGGACCACATGTTGGTGGATGTGGTGTATGGATTGGGGGAGCAGGCCGTCTCCGGGGCGAAGACGCCCGTCACCTACGTCTTGTTGAAGAGCAGCGGAGACATTCTCGAGGTACGTGGACGGCGCGTTCAGCGTGCGGCTGATGTGGCCGTCATGTCCGCAGTGGAGCACCTGCGAAAGCTGGCGGTGTCTATCGAGCAGGAGATCGAAGGGCCTCTCGACATCGAATGGGCCGGAACGGGCGCCGAGGTGTTCGTGCTGCAGGTGCGGCCTCTGATCATGGAGACGGGCAAGGAGGAGCCTCTCTCTCCCAGCATGTTCTTCAAACCCGGCGAGCGGGTCGTACTGGCCGGCGGTGTGGGAGTGTCGCCCCGCGTGGGGAAGGGGAGGGCGGTGGTGCTTGGCGAGAGTGAGCCCGCTGGCGTGGAGAAGACCGATGTGGTGGTGGTGCGGCGTCTCACCAACGACGTGGTGGTGGGCCTGAAGCATGTGGCTGCGGTGGTGGCCGAGGAGGGAGGGTCGACGAGCCACGGTGCCAACATCCTGCGCGAGTTCGGCGTGCCCTGCATAGTGGGTGCGCGGCGGGCGACGACTGCCATCCAATCCGGGTGTGTCGTGACGGTGGACGGTTGGCGGGGTCTGGTCTACGAGGGCGACGTGATGCCGGAGCAGGTGGAGAGCGGGCGAGAGGTGACGGTCACCCGCATGAAGGTGATGGTGTCCATCCAGGATCCGGAGACCGCCTTCTCGCTCGCGCCCCACGCCGACGGAGTGAGTTCGTTGCGCAATGACTACCTCATACTGCAGTCGGGGGTCCACCCTGCAGTGCTGGCGCGGGAAGGGCGCAGCAACGAAGTACGCGCGCGGCTCGCCGAGGCCATGAAGACCGTCTGCCGGGCCTTCATGGGCAAGAAGGTGTGGTACAAGACTCTCGATGCGCCCACGGACGAGTTCCGGCGCCTGCGTGGCGGCGAGACCGAGCCGGTGGAGAGAAACCCTCTCTTGGGCTGGCGGGGAATCGCGCGCGAACTCGACGAGGTGCACCTGCTCAAGATGGAGTTCGGAGCTCTCGCCGACGCACTTGAGGCAGGATGTTCCAACCTGGCGGTGAAGATCCCCTTCCTGCGCACTGTAGACGAGTTCGACGCGGCCCTGGAGGTCGCACGGGCGGCCGGTGTGGAGCCCGGCCACGGCATCCAGGTGGGTGTGTCGCTCGAAACCCCATCGGCGGTACTCTCCGCCGAAAGGCTGGTTGAGTCGGGGGCCCGCTTCTTCAGTATCGGCATCAACGACCTGACCATGTGTACTCTGGCCATCGACAGGGAGAGTGAGAAGATGGCGCGTCTGTTCGATCCCGTGCACCCCGCGGTGGTCAAGCTGCTCGAGGAGGCGGTGGCGGTGGCAAGGGAGGTAGGGGTATTCGTGGCCGTGTGCGGTGACGTGGCCCACCCGGCGCTCATCCGGAGGTTGTCGGAGATGGGTGTGGACGCCGTGGGTGCGGCTCCCGTGTACCTGGACCGGATACGCCGCATGGTAGCCGAGGTGGAGGGCGGGTAGCCGTCCCATCCGTAGCGAGCCCTCGGGGAGCCAGACCCGCCCTTGGGGCGCGACAGCCGCGTGCGGTGACCTCCCGGCAAACGCGTCTACTCCCTCATGTTCACAAACTGCAGGGGGATGTCGAGGTCCGCTTCCTTCAGTAGTACGATGGTCTCCTGTAGGTCGTCCCTCTTCTTGCCGCTTACCCGCACTTCGTCCCCCTGCACGGCGGCCTGTACTTTGAGGCGGCTCTCCTTCACCATCTTGACCACCTTGCGGGCCAGTTCGTCACTCAGCCCCGTGGCGATCAGGACCTCTTGGCGCAGCATGTCGCCGCCCGCCTGCTCCGCCTTCTGGAAGGTGAAGGCCTTGGTGTCGATGCCGCGGCGGACCGCCTTGCTGATGAGCAGATCGTTGAGCGCCTGAAGCTTCATGTCGTCTTCCGTGACGAGCCGCACCGCTCCTTGTTTCCGGTCGAGCTCCACGGTGGTCTTGGAGCCCCGGAAATCGTAGCGGGTGGCCACCTCCTTCTTGACTTGGTTGACCGCGTTGTCCATCTCCTGCATATCGACCCGGCTCACCACGTCGAATGACGGCATCGGCTACTCCTTTCGCTTTTCTCTTCTCCTGGTGGGCGGCCGGCGGGCAAGCTCCACGCAGGTCTCGATCACCTCTCTGAGGATGTACGGCACACCGTCTCTGCCTCGGGAGGCGACGGCATCGAGCACGTCGAGGCCGAGTCCGGGCTTGGAGCGGTTGCGGATGGCCCGGCGTATGATCACCCGGGCCGGAGTGTGCTCCCTCGTGTCTCCCGCGCGGGTTCGGTACACGGTGTCGTAGCCGCGGGCGAAGAAACAGTGCTCGATGTCTCTGTGGGGGAGGAGGGTGATGCGCTCCGCCTTCGGCGCTGATCCGCACAGCTCAGAGGCCGTGGCCGCGTATACAGTGCCGGCCTCGTCGCCGTCTGCCAACATGTGCCACTCTATGCCCAGCGCTTCGGCTGCTTTGATGATGGGAGCGAGACCGGCCTGGGCGAACTCGATACAGGCGATGCCCTCCAGACCGAGATCGTAGCCGGCGATGCGGGCCAGCTCAGGCAGCATCCAGAACTCGGTCTCTCCCTCCACGAGAAGCCAGCAGCGGGCGAACAGAGCTTCCCCGCGCAGTCCGAGCACGTGGTAGGTGAAGCGGCGCACCTCGTCTTCACTGAGGGTGTCGGGAAAGATGCGCCAGGCCTGGACGTGGCCGTCGTTGCGGGTGAGCCGGCGTAGTCCGCTGAGGGGTGCGCGGCCGATGAGGAACTCGGACTGGGTGGTGACTATCCTCTGCCGGTGGATGTCTTCGATGACCTGCCAGAAGGCGGCCAGAGTCATGGGGTGGAGATGAGCCTCCGGATCTTCCAGGATGAGGATCGGCTCGGCATCTTCTGGAAGCCCTTCGGGCTTGGCCCTGAGAAGGGTGGCGGCGAGCACGAGGACGGCCAGTTTCTGGGCGGCGGTCCCGCTGACCGAGGTCTCGGCGGATTGCCTCGGAGCCGGCTGCGCCCACGCTCGCCCTCCGCCGAGGGCCTGGGAGATGACGGCGGTGAGCGACCCGGCGGTGCCGGCTTCTCTGGTGTCGGGAGGCATCTCGTCCAGCAGCTTCTGGGCCGTGACAAAGGCGGCGTCCAGCTCATCTCTGGTGGTAGCGGTCGGTGCGGCAAGTATCCGCCGGCCGCGCTCGGCGAGTTCGTCGAGGAGACCGTCGGCGGTGTGCCGGGAGCCGCTCTCCTCTTCTGGCGGAGCCGCAGAACCGGGGCTGCAGGTGGCCTTGAGGGCCGGCTGGAAGGCGGGCAGTCCGGCACCGACCCACAAGACGGGGTGCAGCCGGCGGAGGAGCGCCACCACGTCTTGGTCGCCGGTGCTCTCCGGGCCGTCCGTACTGCGCCAAGAGACCCGAAAACCTGTCTCGGGTGGGCCGTCCGGTGGCACCACGGCATTGAATTCGAGGTGGACGGTGCGAAGGGTCTGTCTGCCCGTGAGTGCCGGTAGGAGACTGAGAAGCGGCTCGTAGACGGGCTTTCCCCACTCGTCCGGGGTGCGCTCCGAGAAGGTCAGGCGGATGCGTATTTCGTGTTCGCCAGGGCTGCCATTTGGATTGTGAACGTGGTGGGGGGCGAGGCGCAGAGCGGGATTCTCGCCACATAGGACGAGGGCCAGCGCCTCCAGTAGGCTGGACTTGCCGCTGTCGTTCTCGCCGATGAGGATGGTGGAGCTCTCGAGAGTCAAAGAGGCCTTGCGTACCGCGCGGTAGTTGCTCACCTGCAGTCGTTGTAGGTACATCAGCCTACGCTCACCGATCGGCCTCCTGGAACGGGCCCACATGCTGCGGGCGGCTGGACTCATGGTAACCAACGCAGGCCTGTTTGACACATACTCGGACGATGCCTTTCCAGGGCGTATGATGTGGAGAAGCAATAATTATGTATGGAGGTTGAAAGAAATGAAGCAGCGACGATTCCTGCGGACGGCGACGGCGGCGCTCACCGCCGTCGGCTTGAGTGCCGGTCTGGGCGTCGGCATGGCAGGCTGTGCGGAGGGGGAGGCATCCTCCGTGAATGGGGCCTTTCCGAGGAGTGGTGTGGCTGCGGCACGGGCCCTCCCTCCGCTGGACGCAGCTGCGCCCGCGACGTTCGAGACGGCGACCTTCGGCTTGGGCTGATTCTGGGGACCGGACGCCCGGTTCGGGTGTCTCGAAGGCGTGGTGAGGACTCGGGTGGGCTATGCGGGTGGAACCAGCGAAGACCCGACGTACCGCAGACTGGGCGACCACAGCGAGACGGTGGAGATCGACTTCGACCCTTCTGTGATCACCTATGAAGAGCTTCTCAAGGTGTTTTTCGCCGCACACGATGCTTCGGCGCGGCCCCACTCACGGCAGTACATGTCGGCCGTCTTCTTCCACGATGAAGAGCAGGAACGCCTTGCGCGTGCGGTGAAGACTCGGGAAGAGGCGCGCACCGGACGGTCGGTGCTCACCGAAATAGTTCCGCTGTCAAGGTTCTATGTGGCCGAGGGCTACCATCAGAAGTACATCCTGCAGGGTGAAGCGGTGCTCCTGCGTGATTTCACGCGTATCTACCCGGAATTCACGGATCTGGTGGATTCGACGGCCGCTGCCCGGGTGAACGGCTATCTCTACGGCTGCGGAACGCCCGAGCGGTTGGAGGCTGAGCTCGAACTGCTGGGGCTGTCGGAGGAAGGGGCCGCTCGGCTCAAGGAACGGGTGGGCCTGTAGGTCGTAGGACCTGGAGCCGGTAGGTGCAGTCGATGCGCGAGGCTTGCCGACCGGGCGGCCGGATGGCCGCCGCCGGGAGCCGGCACAACCTGTGAGGCGCGGGGCCGGCTGGATGGCCGCCCCCGCACCTCACCAAGACACGCATGCTCCACGGCACCGGGGCTTCGCGCAAGATAGGGGCGCTCACTCCTCCGCGGACGGATCGACCATCTGCCCCAGGAACAGCAGGGCTCCGGTCTCCACGTCGCGTATCATCCACACGAAGGGCCTGTCGGCCGTGAACTCCTTGACCTCCATCGGGGCCGAAGTGGCCCGCATCACCACCGCTGTGGCCGCCGCCGCTTCGGTGCCCTTCTCGTCCACGGAGATGAATCCGTTGTGGACGATGGAGTCGATGAGAAGGCCCGGCTCAGCGGTCATGCCACCGAAATCAGCGTCGCCGGAGAAGGCGAGCCTCATGCCCATGGCGTTCAGCGTGTCGCTCAGCGAGAGCTCGCTGCGGGTCTCGAATGTGGGCAGGGACAGGCTCACTGTCTCGGGAGTGAGTGCGGAGAGCATCTGCTCGAGCCGGTCGGCGTCGAATGTGGAGATGAAGGCGCCCAACTCCGTTGTCTCGGGCAGGAACACCACCATGCTCAGTTCGCGGCCCTTGTAGGGGAGCTCCACCGCCTGCCAGCCTTCGCCCTCGGCGTAGCCCAAGAGCTCGGACTGGTGCATGAACGGCACGGTGACCGTGGAGCCTGTGGAGAGGTGGAAGTCGCCGTCGGCGGTCAGTTGCTTCTCGAACGGGGTATCCCACGGAGCTTTGAGATACACGGCGTTCGTGAGCACCAACCGCGTCATGTCGTCAACGGAGCCGGCGGAGAGGATGTTCTTGATGCGGTTCTTGGTGACCTCCGCCACCCATTCGTTGACGGCCCGCCGGGCGGCTTCGTGATCCTTGATGAAGTCGACCAGACGCAGGCCGGCCCCGTACTCAGAAGCAAGTAGGTCCAGGAACTGCGGGAGGAAGGCGTAGCCCCGCTGCGCCCACAGTTGATTGACCACGTTGAGTGCAACCTGTGCATCTTCCTCTTCTTCGTGCTGTGCCGGGAAATCTCGGCTCCGTGCAGCTATGGCCTGGGCGAGGCTATTGAAGGCCGGGTGCAGGAGGTCGGGAGGGAGATCGAAGTGAAGCACGTCGACCATCTCCTCGGCCGTGAGACGCCGAGCTCCGGCGTAGGTCATGGCGAGGGCGAGGGAGATGCTGTGTGGCGATATGACCAGATTCTCATTCGAGGCAGGAGCCTGACGACCGGTGAGCGCACCGAGAAGGTCGAGGGCGAAGGCCGTGTTACCGGAGACAAGTGCCGCGAGATCCGAGGAAGAGACTGAGGCTTCGGCTCGAGGTGCGGCGGAGGCGAGTAGCGAGGCTTGTTCCACGGTGTCTTCTTCCTGTTCGTTTCCGCAGCCGGCGGCAAGAAGCGCAAGCGCCAATGCGCAGGATGTCACAAGCGCCGCCGCCACGCACGATCGACCCTCTCCGCGTGACCGACCACTTCTCGAGCACTGCGTGCCCGTTGCCATGAGATGAATCCGCTCCCCTCAGGATTCGAACGTCCAATGCCAGCGGGTGGTGGTGCGGTCGTGTTCGCGGCGGCCCGTCATCTCTTCTATCCGTATCTCGATGACGTTGCAGTTCTCGACTCGCTTGAGAGAGAGGTCGTCGGCGCCGGGGCGAAAGGTGCGGTTGAAGGCGTTCAGCGCCCGGGCGCGCTCGTTGAGATCCTCGAGCGGGCGGGCCGTGCCGTAGCAGAGCACACTGTCGTTGTCGACTTCACAGGCGGCGCCGCCGTGATCCTGGGTTTGCCCCGTCTGCCGGCCCACCGCGAAGCAGACGCGGGGGTTGGTGCGCAGGTAGTCGATCTTTCGGCCCTCGTAGGCACAGTGAAAGACGATGGTGCCGTCCTGGTAGGCGTAGTTGAGGGGCACGACGTACGGTTCGTCGTCGCGGCTGAGGGCTAGATAGCCGAGACCTCCCTGGCGCAGTATGGCCTCCATCTCCTCGCGCGAACTGATGACGGTCTTCTCGGTCATGTGTCCCCCTTGCGTAGGGTCTTACCAACCTACCAATAAGCGCCTGCTTGGTGTGAGCTCTTCGATCACGCACCCGGCCCTGCTATCTCGCCACGCCCCGGCGTGAGCAGCCGGCTCCGCCTGCGATAGAAGAATACGGCGGGAATGGCAGCTAGGCCCATGAGGACTGCAGCGATCACGAAGAAGTCGCTGTACATGGTGTGCAACGAGGTCTCGAGTGTCTCGGTGTAGGCGTCGACCAGAGCATTGTACTCGGCGTCGCTCATGTCCGGAGTCTTCAGGGGGAACAGCAGGTCGGCGGTCATGGCATTGAAGCGGCGCACCCCCCAGGAGCTCAGCGAGGCGAGGCCGATGGTCATACCCATGGTGCGGGCCACGTTGACCAGGGAGAGTCCGGTGGCCATCCACCTCCTCCCCACGGCTTGGATGACGGTGGCGGCGATGGGGGCGATGACCAGACCGAAGCCGAACCCGGTGATCATGAGGTCGCGGGTCATCACGGTATTCGTGGGATTGATAGGCCAGAAGCTCACCAGCACGAAACCGGCGCATGCCACCACGAACCCGAGCAGTGCGGCGATCCGGTAACCGATACGATCGGCCATCCAGCCGCCTATGACGGCTCCCACTGGAATCATGAGGGTGAAGCGGATGAGCAGCAGCCCTCCCTGGAGTTCCGTCATGCCGAAGAGTGAGTAGGCATAGAGGGGTATCTCTACCATGCCGATGATGAGTGCTCCTCCCACCAGAAGGTTGGCGATCATGGCGGCCGAGAAGGCAGGACGGGTGAAGAACTCGGGGCGGACGAGAGGGAAGCGGCGCCGCCGGAGTTGGAAGACCAGCGCCACGACACCGACGGCACTGAGAAGCAGCCAGGGCCAGTGGACCGGCCGCTCGGCGTCTCCATTGAGTCCGATGGTAAGACCAGCCAAGGCCACAGCCATGAAGAGCGCTCCGACATAGTCCACGCGCTCCCACTCGAGCCAGGATGTGGCTCGGGCGAGCGAAGGGGACGTGCCCAGGCGGATCCTGAGACGGGAGACGAACGAGCCTGCACGGCGGCCACGCGAAGAATGGGCACGGTAGTTGGCCGTCGCCGCCCCCTCTTCCTCCACGTATTCGGCGCGGGCGGGAAGCAGGTGCGTGGTGAAGGCGGCGAGCAGGAGGCAGATGGGCACATTGAAGAGGAAGATCAGGCGCCAGTTCCAGAGCATGGCCAGCCCCACGCCGTAGATGGGGCCTAGCACCACCCCGGCTTGAGCGGCTCCCTCGACGATGCCGACTACCCGGCCCCGCTTGGCTGAAGGAAACATGTCGGCGCCCGCTGCCATGGCCACCGGGACGAGGGCTCCGGCCCCGGCCGCCATGATGACCCGGGCGGCGATGAAGAGGTCGAGCCGGGAGGTGACCACGCAGAGCGTGCTGCCCAGTGAGATGAGCAGGAGCGACAGCACGTACATGAAGCGACGGCCTCGCACGTCGCCCACGCGTCCGAAGAAGGGCGTGGCCACGGTGTAGCCGAGCAGATAGCCGGTGACTATCCAGCCCGCATCGTTGATGCGCGTATAGGGTATGTCGAGCGACTCCATGATGGAGGGCATGACCGTGAGCACGAAGGTCTGATCGAGTGCGGCTTCGAACACCGCGACGCACAGCGCGATGAGGGCGAGGGTCTGGCGGCGGCGGGAATAGGTGGGAACGGCCTCCAGCGAAGCGGCCGGACTGTTCACGGCTACTCCGGAGCGGAGATGTCGAAGGCCGTGTCGAGCTCGGAGAGGAGAATGGTGCGGCTAATGCCCGGAGGCTCCTCTACCTGCGCCGGCCCCTCGACGGTGACCTTGCGCAGCAGCTTGTCGTCCACTCCGATCCACAGCTCGCAGGGGAAGGTGCCCGTGGAGGTGACCGATCCGGCGATGGCGGCGAGTTCGTCGGCCGTGACTGTGCCCTTGATGCGGTAGGTGGCGGTGCCGGCAATGGTCTCGCGGCTGACGTACGTGGCGCCGGAGATCTGATCTATGATCTGGATGGTGCCGGTGTTCAGATTGAGCGGCCCCACGGGGCTGTTCTCAGCGGCGATGGACTGCCACTTCTTCGACAGAGGGTCCTGTAGGTAGTGGGTATCGTCGATCGCGACGAACTCCAGCTCGAGCAGAATGCCGCTCTGCGACACCTTGACGATGGCCCTCATGGCGCCCTCGGCGCTCACCTCTCCCGCGATACTCCTGATGCTGAGTCCTTGGGGCGGTTCCGTCTGTTCGGGCTGCTCCACGATGTACTCGAAACGGAAGCCCTCGATGGCCTTCATATTCGCGGAGGTCTCACGGAGCAGGGCTTGGGCGTCGATGTCTTCGCCGTTTCCGCCGCAGCCGGCCGCCAGCCCGGGCAGACAAAGGAGGAACGCCAAGAGACTCAGGAGGAAGAGTCTCGAGTGCGCGCTCGTACGTCGTATGGTTCGCCCACCGGCCATGCCTGACATTATGGGGTCTCGCCTGCCCACAGACAAGTCGGGGCGAGGGATATGCCGGCGGGAAGGGGTGGGCCCAGGGGTGAGCGCTATTGGCTCGTGGTTCGATCCAGTACCTCGAGCGCCCGGGCCAGGTCGCCTCGGAAGCGATCGCGATTCCACCACAGCTTCTGTCCCTCCACGTAGAACGCGACCCTGGTGACCCCGCCCGGCTCCTCGAGCCAATGTGAATCCACCTGGAGGAACACACGGGTGTCCGCCTCCGGCACCGGAGGACGGGCGGTCGTCAACTCATCATGGTCGAAGTGGGCCGAGGCGGGAGACTCGTTGTGCGACGTCCGAATCTCCTCCGGAAGCGTGGGGAGCCGCCGCGCCGCCACGAGACGTCCCTCGGTATCGTAGAAGACCGCTATCAACCTGAGCCCTTCGAGCATCGATGGTGCCCGACCGTCATGCACAGTCCGCCCCCTTGTGGGTTGTCCGGACGCCCCCACGCCGTTCCCACGCGAATGCTACAAGCGGCCGCGAGTGGAATCAAGTCGCCGGGAAGGTGTCGGCCGTGGTTTCTGTGGGTATCAGTTTCTTCCACGAGCCGGCCCCACCGAAGCCGACGGCAAGGAGTGTAGGGCCGCGAGCAGGAAGCGGACGGGCCGGCATTCACACCCTGGAGGCTGGATGTCTGAATCTGAACTCGTGCACCAACTGAGAGAGGCGCTCTGGGACTGTCTTCGCGAGCACGATCGTGAGCGGGCCATAGGCGCCGTTCTGAAGGCCGTCGAGAGTGGTCTGCCCATTGAAGAGCTCTACACAATGGTACTCATGCCTTTCTTGGTTTCGGTGGGGCGCAGTTGGCAGGAGGGTGTTGCCGCTGTGTGGGAAGAGCACCTCATCGTGGGGGCGGTCCGGGCGGCCGTCGAAGCATTGTATCCGCAAGTCATGGCGCAGAAGGAGCGGGTCTCACCCGTGCCGGTGACCGTCGCTTTCTTCTGTCCTCCGCAGGAGGCTCACGACATCGGGCTGCGGATGCTTGCGGACAGGTTCGATCTGCGTGGTTTCCGTACCGTGTATGTGGGGGCGATGACACCGGTGACCGAGATGATTGCGTGTGTGCGTGCTGTGGAGGCACAGGTGGCATGTCTCTCCGCCTCCACTCACTACCAACGGGCGGCTCTGCTCACGGTAGTCGAGACTCTCGAGGAGGAACTCCCCGGTGTTCGACTGGTGGTGGGCGGCCCGGCCTTTCTCCGTCCCGACCCCGGTTGGGAGAAGTACGCACCGGATTCAGTGGAGCATCTTCTCGAGGAATTGACCGGAGCACTGGGGGCACAACCGGGTGGGGAGGTCCGGGATGCTTGAGTTCCGGATCGCCCGGCGTTTCTTGCTTCGCAGTAAGGCGCAGTCCCTGCTCATCATCCTGGGCATCGCGGTCGGTATCTCGATTCAGGTGTTCGTCGGCTCTCTCATCACGAGCCTGCAGGATTCTTTGATCGACAGCACGGTGGGCTCGAGCTCCCACGTCACTCTGGAACCGGCGAGGGGGGAAGCGGCATTCACATTCGCTTCGGGCGACCGGTCTCGGGTGGAATCCTTGACGCAGGTGACGCAGGTGGCTCCGGTGCAGGTACTGTCCGCGCTCGTCCCGATTGGGGATGACAGTGCGACCCTCGTGGTCAGGGGAGGCTTGCCCGCCGATCTCGAGGGGATATACAAGCTGTCGGAAAGGATGGTCAAAGGCAGAGCCACCTTGGCGGATGACGAGCTCGTCCTGGGCAAGACCTTTGCCGAGGAGTTCGACGTAGGCGTGGGCGACACCATCACTCTCGTGTCCGCGGACGGCACGACCTCCAGCGCGACCGTCGAGGGCGTGTTCGACCTCGGTTCACAAGCGGCCAATGGGCAGTTGGCCTTTGTGGGGCTGCAGACGGCGTCTGGTATTCTGGGCCGCTCTCCCGAGTTGGTGAGTGCCGTTGAGATTCAGATCGAAGACGTGTTCGCCTCCCCGTTGGTGGCCGCGGAGGTGGCGGCTGCCTTTCCGGGCGGCACGGTGACGGAGTGGCAGACACAGAACAGTGAGCTGCTCACGGCTTTGGAGAGTCAGACCGCGTCATCGGTTCTCATCCAGGTGTTCGTCATCATTGCGGTCATGTTGGGTATCGCCTCCACCCTGGCCATCTCCGCCGTGCAGAAGACCAGACAGGTCGGCATCCTCAAGGCCCTCGGCATGTCCGACGCCCGCACCGGTTTCGTATTCCTCTACCAAGCCGGTGTGCTCGGTGTGCTGGGGACGGCCGCGGGCATAGGTCTGAGTCTCGGCCTCATCGCTGCGTTCAGCTTCTTCGCCACCCAGGGCGACACCGGTTTGTTCCCAATCGAACCCCGGCTGGGTTTTGTGCTTCTCTCGGCAGGCATCGGTATCGGGATCGCCCTGGCATCAGCGGTCATTCCCTATCGAAAGACCTCGCGTCTCGATCCCATACAGGTGATTCAGGGTGGCTAGGACGATTGAAGTGACCGGTGTCACCAAGGAGTACGGTGCGGCAGTCAAGACCAAGGCTCTCCGCGGCGTCGATTTCGTGGTGGAGGGCAAGGAGTTCCTCTCCATCATCGGGCAGTCCGGCAGCGGCAAGTCGACCCTGCTCAACATGCTCGGACTTCTGGACCGGCCCACACAGGGGAGCGTCCGTCTTCTCGGCACCGACGTGAACGGCCTCAGCAAGAGGGAACGGGCGGCGTTTCGCAACGACCATGTGGGTTTCGTGTTTCAGTTCCATCATCTTCTGCCCGAGTTCTCGGTACGGGAGAATCTCCTCGTTCCCGCATGGATCGGCTCCCGGCCGGGCGGGAAGAGCCTGCAGAGGAAGGCGGAGGAGACGCTGGACTTTCTAGGTCTCGCGGCCTTGGTCGATAAGAACGCGGGTGAACTCTCCGGGGGGCAGAAGCAGCGGGTGGCCATCGGCCGGGCCTTGATGAACTCGCCGGACATCCTCTTGGCCGACGAGCCCACCGGTAACCTGGATACCGAGAACTCGGCCATGGTGTACGCACTGTTCCGGCGCATCCACAAGGAGATGGGCACGACGTTCGTCATCGTGACCCACGACCGGGCCATCGCGGAACAGACCGATCGCATCATCGAAGTGCGGGACGGAGTGGTGCATCAGGACGTGGCCAACGACTATCTGGACGCACCCCGCTCATAGGAGGCCCCCGCCGAGATGCTTCCGCGGGGCCGGCTATCCTCCCGTGATGGCCACCGTGTAGAAGATGTCGTTGCCTTCTCCCGCTCCGGTCACCACCAGCTCCCGGGCTGAGCCTGACCCCAGTATGCTGAAGCCCCTGCCTCCGCCGGTGTCGAACTGCATCTTGTGGTCGATATTGAAGCCGGCTCTGGGTACCTCTGCGAGGAACCATTCGTAGAGGTCGTCGACCGACCGCCCGCTGGTGAAGCTCACAGAGGTGGTCTGTTCGCCGTCCTGGTCGAAAGACATGGTGGTCACAATCTCGGCGTCCGCCGGGATCAGGCTTCCGGGGAAGCCCGCCGGCAGATCAGCCTTGGCGCCGGAGCTCATCTCCACCGTGCCGCCGCCCTCCATGGTGGTCGTTGCCCCCGATTCCTCGCCGCCGGTAGGGCCTCCCCGCCCGGTGCCACTCGTCGTCGCGGTGGGGATCGGTCCGCTGCCGGTCTGCTCGTCGTCGTCGCCCCCGAACACCTTCTTCACCGCGGAATCGACTTTCTCACCCACCGCGTCAAAGCCGCAGCCGGTGAGGGCCGCAGCCGCACCAACGAGCAACATGACGGCGAGCAGCAACACTGTGACCCGGCCCGGTGTACGTCCGTTCACGATGAATCCCCCTCCTGCCTCGTCCGGGTGCGCGGCCTACGACTCCTGGTCGGCGCTCTTGTCTGCGGGCAGTATACCCTCGGGCATACCTTCGTAGGGGACGACCATCTCTGGGAGGCCGGCGCAGACGAAGCTGTGATTCATGTGGTCACGTTCGTCCAGACAGATGCGCCGGAAGACATCAGCCCATGTGCGGGCTTCAGTGTACCCAGTCACGACCGCATTCTCCGCCGGCTGGGTCTCCCACTCGGGATGGTCGGCCACGAACCGCGCGTACTCGTGCTCGGCGTGATCCTCGAACTCGGCGTTGAAGAGGAACGCACGCCGCAGACTGGCCGTGGCGAGCAGGCGGGCAATCACCCTGTAGGTGCCGGTCATGAGGCGGGGAAGAGGCGGCTTGAGGTACCAGGGGTCGGTCAGCCCCTCTTCCTCCATCTTCTCTTGGATGACGAGCAGATGATAGTACTCGTTGTCTTGTGCCGCCCGGCCCCACTCGACGACCCGGCGGCTGCGCATCACCGCCTCCCGGTCGCGATAGCGGCGTGTCAGCCGGCCGTATTCGCGCTTCTCCCACTCCCGATAGGGGATGGAGGCCAAGGTCTCGAGCAGTTTCGCCTTGGGGAGCGTGGTCTTCCGTCCGGTAACCAGGTTCATGGAGGCGAAGAAGATGCGGGCGGCCGCTGAGTAGCCCAGGCGAGGGCGGGCCAAAGAGGTTTCGTGCTCTCGTCGCAGGTCGATCATCTTGTGCTGCATGGTGCGCTCATGCCTTTCGTGTGGAGAAGCCCGTCGACGTGGGAAGGTTCATACCCAACGTACAGTGGAGATATGCGCAGAAGCACCGCCCGCGAACCCTGCACCCGGAGCATGCGCGCGAGACGTGGGCGAAGGCGGTATCGGTGAGAGGGGCGCGCCGGTCTGCCGTCGCCGGTGCGGCACAGGTGGCGGCGCGTGGGTATCGCACCCTACTTCCCCCGGCGAACGTGAAACGTATGACGCTCTTGGGGCATCGGTCTACACACGTCCCGCAGTGCACGCACTCATCGTGCTCCATGGAGCCGGACGCCACGAGGTTCTGCACGTCGATGCTCATGGGGCACTCACGAGTGCAGGCGCCGCACTCGATACAGGCCGGCCTTTCGGCGGCCAACCTGAGGGCCGGCCATGCACCCAGGAGGTTTCGGAGCCGCCATCCGACTATCATGAAGGGCGCCATCCAGCAGATGATGTGACAGCCCCCGCGCCTGCCTACAGCGAGGGCGAGGCCCAGGAAGAGAAGCGCGACGGTGAAATAGACGGCGTAGGCGCCGATGGCTGGTGAGTCCGCATCGCCTGCGACCGAGATGCCGCCCACAGTGCCGAAGAAGGGTTCGACGGCATGGAGGCCGCCTACCTGCACGATGCCGGCGACTATGGCCCCCACTCAGGGTATCCAGATGAGCCACTTGACCAGATCGGCGCGTCGGCCCACCCGGCGCCCGTTCACCTGCGAACACGAGCAGGCTGCCGGTGGCGATGCCGGCGAAGGCACCTACCACGACGAGGTAGGGCGAAAAGTAGAAGATGGTCAAGGGGAAAGCGACGAGAGAGAAGTAGAAGTGTCTTCCGTACCGCTTGGCGACGGTGCCGTTTCCGGCGTGAAGCGGTACGCACGGTTTCTCCTCCGGTAGAAGTGTTCATGGCTGACCTCGGAAGTATTCAGGCGCCGTGAGTGACGTCCGCCCGGGGCTCGAGTGAGATGAGAGCGGATTCGAGTGGCTGTGTCGGAGGAAGCTCTGATTGTCGCCACGGGGAGCGAGGGGGCAGGAGCACGTCTCTTCGGCTACCTGTTCGATACGAACGCGGTGGTCGAGCTTCCGGTGGGGGCCGAGGAAGCCGGGTCTCCTGACGTGGAGGGGCGCCTCGCGGTGTGGGTGGAGTGGGACTACGACGACAGCGGCCGCCCGGCCGATCCGGGGGTGTACGGATACCTGCTGCCTCGAGGTCCCAAGGTTGAGATTGTGGGGCCGGAGCGGGGAGCGGGGTATCCTCAGATTGCCGGTGGCCTCGTGACCTGGGTGGAAGGGGCGCCTTTGGAGACAAATGAGGAGCTCCTACGTGCACCCATCTTCGGCGTGCGTGTCGATGACCGGGGGATGCCTGCCGGGCCCATCGAGAGCCTCGTGCCGAGCGTGGTTGTCAACACGATGGCAGACTCCATGTGGACCTACGGGCTGTCGGAGAGGTACGTGGTCTGGGAGCAGTCCATCGCGGACGGCGGCTTTGCCGCCGGCGTCCACCTCCTCGACCTGGCCACGAGAGAGACGCGCCTGCTCAGCGAGGACGGATGGCTGCCGTCCGTGTGGGACGGAACGGTGGTCTTCCGGACCGATACGCTGATGGCCCTCGACCTCGGTACCGGGAACTCATGGACGCTCGACCCGGACGGTACTCTGCCCTCCGCTGCACCCACGTTCGCCGCCTACTATCGCTCGGGGGCGCGGGACTTTGAGGTAGTGGCCCTGGGCTATCGAGGTAACAAGGAACAGATACTGGCCGCGCAGGGGCTCCCCTACTGGTTCAGCCCTTCCATCGCGGTATCGCCCACCTACATCGCTCTTGCCACCGAGGACTACCGGGTACGTCTCTTCCGCTGGCAGGGAGGGGAGCAGTAGGCTCTCGCTGGAGGGCCTCGCACCGAGGTCTCAGAACAGTACGTCCGAGTTCTGGGGCTCCGGTGGCCTGTCCCCGAGCCCCCAGGCTGGGCGATCCAGGCTACTCGGCGTCGGGGGGCTGCTCGAAGTACATGCCGGACACCTGGTCGTTCTCGTCGAAGACGAACCTGATGTCGATCATGCGCTGTTCAAAGACGGCCTCGAGAATGACTGCGCGATAGGAGCCGTCGTCCTCGTAGCGCATGCCCTTGGTGAACTGGTAGGGGCCGCTCATGGTCTCGGTGGTGTCCCACGTGCCTTGGAGAATCTCGAGGGGCATCTGCGCTTTCAGGTCGGGGTTGAAGCTGTCAAACAGGGGCTGCGCATTGCCTTCCACGAGTTCCTTGAAGTGTGCAACCACGCCGTCCCCGAGTGTGGTGATGGGCGTGGGGTCGCCCGAAGATGAAGTGACGGAGGCGGTGGTGGGCGGGGCTGCGATGATGGCCGTGGTCATTGTCGTCTCGTCGCCGGCCGCGGATCTGCTCGTACCGCACCCCCCGGCAAGGAAGAGCGTGGCGATGAGTGCAAAGATGAGTGCGGCGATGAGCGAGGAGCCCGGCCTTCCCATTCGGAGGTCGTAGCCGAAGGTGGCGCCGAGCTCTGTTGACCTGCTTCTTGCCCGCTGTGCCGTCGCTCTCCTCATGTCCCATCCTCCTTGCGCCACGGCTCTCCCTGTCATGGCCGTTCATCGCATTGTGCGCACGGCTTCCTCAAGTGTAGTAGACGTTGCGCCGGGAGGCAAACCAGTGGGCTTACGCAGCCGGTTGGGGCCGCCTTCCACGGGGGGTGGGAGGCGGGCTCCCGGCCTCACGATCTGCCTTGAGGCTTGCCCGCGGGCTGTCGGCGGCAGCGACGTAGGTGGCGAAGGCGACACCACTCTGTGCGACGTGCGGGAAGGTCAGTCGGCTCTGATGTGCTCCGGCCGGGCCCGTCCGGGTCACCGCGGACCCAGTCGCAGCCTGTCCCTCAGCGGGTCGGCCAGACCCGAGCGCGCACCCCTCCGCCGTTCCTTGAGGGAGGCTGGCGGCCCCTGTGGTCTGGTGCGCATCCAGGCGGGCATCCACCAATTGGCGGCCCCGAAGTAGCACATGGAGGCCGGTAGAAGAGCCATCCGCACGAGCAGGGCATCGGCGATGATGGCCAAGGCGATGCCCAGTCCCAGCATCTGCGTGATGGAGATGCGGGTGAAGGCGAAGGCGCCGGTCACCACCACCACGAGGAGGGCGGCCGAGAGCACAATACGGCCGCTGCGCACCACTCCCGCACCCACGCTCGCTCTGTTGTCCCGGCTCGAATCCCAGTGCTCGTGCATCCGAGTCAGCAGGAAGACGGCATAGTCCATGGTGATGCCGAAGAGCACGCACAGCATCACCACCACGATGATGGCGTCGGTGGCGCCGGTGGGCGTGAAGTTGAGCAATGAGGCGAAGCGTCCGTGCTGGAAGATGAAGACTATGAGGCCGTAGCTCATGGCTATGGTGAGGGCGTTCACCACGAGAGCGACTACGGGGAGGAGGATGGAGCGCAACAGGAACGCCAGGATCAGGTAGCTGGCCAGGGCGATCCAGAGGGCCACCCAGGGCATGCGGCCGAACAGTCCGTTGAAGAAGTCGCGCTCGGAGGCCGCCTCACCCGCCACCTGGACCGCGAATCCGGGGGGCATCTCGAGAGTGGCGATGGTCTGTGAGAGATTCTGGGCTTCCACCGAAGAAGGCAGCGCCTCTGAGTTCACCGAGAAGAGTACGGCCCGCTCGCCCACGGTGGCCGTGACCAACTGCATGATCTGGGAGAGCTGTTCGGCGGAAACGGCCTCGCCAGAGGGGAGCACCAGGCCCTCCGGCGGGAGGGCGGCGAGCTCGGCCGCACCGGCAGCGAAGAGGTCGTCAAAGATCTCCCACATACCGGTGAGCTGCTCGGGGTTCTCCATACCGGGCAGGTTGAAGATACTCGTGACCGCGGCGACTCCCGGGGTCGCCTCGAGTTGCCGCCCAAACGCGTAGAGGGGTAGGGCCGTGGTCATGTCGACGGTGGGGGAACCCCCCTCCCAGGTCACGAGTACGGAGATGGGCGAGAGGGCGGCCCGGTCAAAGTCGGCGGCGAGGATGTCGTAACCCTGGCGCGACTCCGAGGAGGCGGGAAGGGCGTTGGCGGAGGGCATCGCTGTGCGTATGCCCAGCACCGGCGAGGCGACAAACAGGATGAGCACCAAGCTGACCGCCACCACCAGCCAGGGCTTCTTGAGCAGGAAGGCGGCATAGCCGTTCCAGTATCGGCTCTCGTGGGTCGGCCGCTGGCGCACGACGTGGAGCGAGTTCACCCGGGGCCCGAGCACGGAGAGCAGCGCCGGCATGAACGTGAGCGAGGCAAGTACGGAGAAGAACACCACGAGAACCGCTCCCGCACCCAGCGAGCGCATGGCTGCAAAGGGGAAGAAAGTCAGTCCGAGCACCCCTACCATGACGGCCAGACCGCTGAAGAAGACCGACCGTCCGGCCCGGGTCATGGAGGTGACCACGGCATCGTTCACCGAGGCGCCCGCCGCGAGCTCCTCCCGGAAGCGGGCCACGATGAACAGAGCATAGTCGATGGCCAGGGCCAAGCCGAGCAGGGTGGCGGTGTTCATGGAGAAGATGGACATCTCGGCCACTCGCGCCAACAGGTAGATAACGCCAAGCGTGACTGACACGGCCAGCACACCGGTGATGACGGGGAGGGCGGCGGCGACCACTGTGCCGAACACCACGAGGAGAGCAGCAAGAGCTACCGGCAGCGCGTAGAGTTCCACCCGGCGGAGGTCGCTCATGGATTCCGCCGCCAAGTCGGCGTCGACGGCCGCCTCTCCGGTCACGTAGGTCTCGAGCGCGGAGTCCGCCAATGCCGTTCGGATGGCGGCGACCTCTTCCTGGATATCGCTCGCGGGGGCGTCGAAGGACAGAATGGCCACTGAACTCCTACCGTCACGGGAGAGGAGCTGAGTTCCTCCGGTGTTGGCATAGGTTTGGATGCCGTTGAGGTGGGGGATGCCGGCCCGGCTCACACGTTCCAGGGCCTGTTGTTCCGCGGTGATGAACTCGGGCCCGCGGGCGTCCAGGGTGTCGCTGCGAAAGACGACGACCACGTGTGTGAGGCCTTGAGGAAGGCGGTCCTGTATGGTCGCGGCGGCCGTCGCGGAGGGGGAGTTCGCGTTGGAGAAACCACCGCCCTGCAGGACGGTGCCCAAGTGGGGAGTGGCGAGCAGACCCAGCACGAGGAATACCAGCCACGCGGCGATGACGATCCACCGGAACCGACAGGAAAACCTTCCTATGGCGGCAAACATGACGAGACCTCTCCTCTCGAGTGTGCGGCGTGTCAGGAGTCGGGGTCGCGCGGAGTCTCGCGGACCGGCCGGCCGGCGCTCCTGCCTCGGCCGGTTGCCGTGAGACGTTCCACATGGGCTTCAAGCACCTTGCGGGGGGAGGCGGCCACCTGGTCGGCCACGCTGCTCAGGTCGAGACCACGTAGTGCCACCATGCCGTGCACCAGGGCCCAGAGGCCGTAGGCCATCTCGGCCGCCGACTCCCCCGGGGTGGGGTTGAACACACCCTGCTCACAGCCCTCCCGGAATGTCTCGCCCAGAAGACGGGCGGCGCCGAGCCCCACGGACACGTCGCTTTCCGGAGGAAGATTCTGGGGAAGGGCGCTCAGGATACACTGCAGGTCGATCGGATTCTCGGTGCCGAAATCCATGTAGGCCAACCCCAACTCCACCACTCGCCGGTCGGGAGCGAGACTCTTCGGCACCCGGCTGAGGTAGGCGTCGAGCCGGTGGAACGACTCTGCCACCAGCGCCGCCACGATCTCATCGCGATTGGCGAAATAGGTGTAGAGGGCGGCCGGGCTGAAGTCGGCTCTGCGGGCCACCTGGCGAAGGGTGAGTTCCTCGAGACCCACCTCGAGCAGCAACTCCCGGGCGGCCGTCAGTATCTCTTCACGAGCCGCCTGACGCCTCCGTTCCCGGCGCGATACCGCCCGGCTGTTTTCGATCACCTTGGCCTCCCACTCGTGAGTATGCGGATGTATGCGGACAGATGAACAGAGAACGTGTCTGTGAACAGGCAACATAGCATTGAACACCGCTCAGATAGTGAACGCTGGTCATATAGCGAACACTGTTCATTATTGTACGGCGTGGGAGGTCTCTGGTCAAGAAACGAGGGGGGATACGGTTTGGGTCGGATGCGGTTCCGAATACACGAGCGGCCACACCCGGCCTCGCTACGACATCCGCTTCCTGCGTCGCAGGAAGCGGATGTCGTCTCCGGTGTTGTAGGTGTTGGTGCGGTCGAGCTCCTGTGCATACAAGCGTTCCATGGCCCAAAGCTCACGCTCCACGTCGAAATCGGGATCGGTCCCAGGTTCAATCACCTCGAGTACCTCGAAGTCGAAGGCCTCCCGTCCGTGCCTCGCGAAATCCTCTTGGAGTTCCCGGTTGCGGAACGAACCCAACCGCAGCTCGAATTCGATGCGGTTGAGGGGTCCATGTAGGTTCAACGCTGAGCCCAAGAACACCCGTCCGTTGATGCGGTTGCGGATGCGGAAGACTCCCGCGGCTTTGGGGGCGGTCTTGAAGTCGTGCTTCAGAGCTTTGCGCCGGCTCCGTTCGTGGCCTTGCGGGCGGGCTGCGGCCGGCATCGACGCGGCCTCCTCGGTGGCGTCTCGGAGCTTGACGTTCTGTTCATGCGCAGCCGGCGGCTCTTCCGGTTCGGGAACCGGCTTTGTGGTTCTCATGTATGTGCCTCGCTCTCGTGTCAGGTACCCGCCCTCGACCAGGAGTCTGCGGACCAAGCAGTGATCGGCGAAGAGGGCATGGATGGTTTCGTCCACCTCCCGCTCCGGATACAGGCGTTCACGCTCGAAGAGCGCGGCAAACCTCCCCAGCACCATGTCGCGCTTCTTCTTCTGAGCGGGCATGCGGTGGAGGCGCCCCTCTCGGAAGAAGGTCCGCAGCACGCGCCGCTGCTCCGCGGTCGCCCGCTGGGCCTGGTGCTTCTCCTCCGGGTTGCGGAAGGCGATGAGGGTGTCCAGTCTCATCTCGGAAATGTGTGCGGCCAGGCTGTAGATGGAGTAGTACTGATCACGCGTGACGGACACGAGGCCGGCCCCGGCAAGCTTGGCCAGATGGAAGGAGACGGTGGACGAGGCCAGGTCGAGACGCGCGGCGAGGTCTTCCACGCACAGTGGACCGGAACGGAGTGCGTTCAGGATGAGAAGCCGGGAGCGGTCCCCCAGCGCTTTGGCTACAGCGAGTGATTGATCGAGTTCCATAGTCTCCATGCGAGGTGGTCCTGGTCGAGGGGGTGGCGGTCGCGTCGTGGTGGATGGCAGTTTTGAGTCGACAGATATCGAAGTAGATTAGCATAAGGAAGGGACGATCAAGAAGCGGACGGAGCACAGGGTGGTCCGTATGGGGGCGCACCGGGCCTGCCCGGTGCGCCCCCGCCAACAGCCGTCGGTCCCGTCGCGGGAAGGATCCGCCGGTACTCGGGTCAGTCCAGCAGCAAGGGAAGCCGGTAGAGGATCGCGGCCACCTCTCCGCGGGTGGCGTCTTGTCGGGGGTTCCAGCGGGAGTCGAAGTCTCCGAGGTCGTCCAGCAGTTCGTTGAACTCCGCCACCTGCATGTTCTGGCTGTGGTCATGATCCTTGAAGCCGTTCATGTACCCTTCCCAGCCGTACGGAGGGAGCCGCAGGGTGCCGGGGAACAGCCTGTTGGCGGCTCTCACCACCATGGTGACCGCCTGCGCCCGGGTCACCTCCAGGTAGGGTCCGAAAGCGGTGGCGGTGATGCCTCGGGTTATGCCGTTCGCGAAGGCGATCTCCCAGTCCGACCCGTCGTGGACCTGCCAGGTGACTCTACCTCGGTGGAGGTGGGGGTTGATGTCGTTTGCAGAGTTGCTGGTGATCTTGGTGGTGTATGTGGTGGCCATGTCGTAGACGAAGATCTCGAAGTCCGTGCCATCGGAGCCGTACCAGGCTACACGCCCTGATTCCACCACCGGATCGAGGTCGTCCCGGGTATTGTTGGTCGGCTGCCGCAGAACTCCGGTGGGGATCTCGTAGAGGAAGATCTCGTAATCGGTACCGTCGTCACCGGCCAAGACCACGTAGCCGCGGTCGATGGTGAGGATGCCCTGCTCGTAGGAGTCACTGGTGAGGTCCGTCGTGGTGGCCGAGCCGACGCGGTGCAGGTGTACGTCGTAATCGAACCCACCGCTTGCCCGATCAGTCATGGCCCAGGCGACCCAACCCCGGTCGAGATTGAACACGGGCATGCTGTGCGCATAGTAGTGCGAGTGGATGCCACTGTCGATGTTGTAAGTGTCGAAGCGGGGGGCACGTCCCGTGTGATTGAGGCTTCTCCACACCACCAGCCGGTCGTCAATCCGGGGAGCGGAGTCGAGACGGTCGTCGTTGGTGAGACGCTGCGTGGTCATGGTCTTGGTTTCGCAAAGGTAGGTTTCGCCGTTCAGGCCGGGAGGAAAACCGATCCAGGTGAGATAGCCGTCGCGTAGGCAGGGCATGCGGTCGTCGAAGCCGTTGTCCGTGACCCGCGTGCCTCCCCCGGCGACGAGATCGTGAATGAAGATCTCCTCACCTCCCGGCTCGTGCGCCACCCAGGCCACCTCTCCTCTCCAAATGGTGGGTGAATCGTCGTCATGGGTATTGTGTGTGAGTGCCGAGAGCGCACGCGTGACACAGTTGAAGGCCCAAATCTCGGTGTCCGAGCCGTCGGGGGCACTCCACACGATGAAGCGGCCGTCGGTAAGGGGCCGGATGTCGTCGACGGTGTTATCGGTGATCTGCCAGACGGGCCAGGAGGGGGCGGCGCCCACCGCCGCCGGGAACAGGAGTGATGTCGTAAGCACCGACATGAGAAAGAGCGAGAGGAGGCTGGAAGTGCGGCGGAGGTCGGAGACGTTCATGTTGACTCCCTTCTGTCGCGGGGCTCCGGCCGCCAAGCACCCGAGACGCGGCGGGTAGCCGCCGCGGCGGAGGAGAAGGAGCGGTTGTGGGGTGCGGTGAGAGGCCGCAGTGCGGTGAGAGGTCGCGACACGGGGGCCGGAGTGTAGACGAATCGGGCGGCGGGCAATATGCGGCGCGCCGTCTGCTCCCTCCACTCGGAGCGGAGAGCCTCTCGGCAGTTCTCGGCCATGACCTCTCAGGATCACCGACTATCTGAACCGAGTGTATGAGCCCGGCACCGTGCCAGAGGCCGCTGGCCCAGAATGTGAGATTCAAGTCGAAGAGTCTGCGTTTGAGTGCCACTCTGCTCCCGCCCAAGGGGAAGTACAGGTAGTCACGGAACCACGTGGAGAGTGATATATGCCAACGGTGCCAGAAGTCTCTGAGGCCTTGGGCCAGATAGGGGCGGCGGAAGTTCTCCACGGGGGCGAAGCCCAACATGAGGCCGGCGCCCAGAGCGAGGTCGGTGTATCCGGAGAAGTCGAAGTAGATCTGAAAGGTGAAGGCGAGGGTTGCCACGGCCAAGGGTAGACTGGAGAACGCCTCCGGCTGAGAGAAACCGGTGTCGGCCAATACGGCCAATTGATCGGCCACCACGAGCTTCTTCAGATAGCCGAGCAGCATGAGGCTGAGGCCGGCAGGGAAGGCGTGGGCTGAGAAGGCGATGGGCTTCTCGAGTTGTGGTAGGAAGTGGTCGGCCCTCTCGATGAGTCCGGAGAGGAGTTGGGGAAAGAAACCTATGTAGGTGGCCAAGTGCCCCAAGTGTCGCTCGCGACGGATCGTGCCTCGGTAGACGTCGACGAGGTAGCCGACTCCCTTGAGCGTGTAGAAGGCGAGCCCCACAGGAGCGACGAGCGAGAAGATGCCGCCGCCGTTCCCGGCACGGTCACCGGCGAGAGCGGGCACGGCGGCGGCCACTCCACTGGCGACGAATCCACTCTACTTGAGCACCAAGAGGGAAGCCGAGGTCAAGAGTATGAACAGGGCCAGATGCACCTTTCTCGAGGATGTGACTCTCTGTAGCCTCTCACTGTCCCCCGGATTCGGCGCGGAGCGTGCCAGAAGAAGCCCACCTAGGTAGGCGTTGGCGGTAACCCATAGCAGTGCTACCAGGTACTCCAGGCCGAGACTCGCATAGAAGACGTAGCCTGCCGCGAGCAGCACAATCCAACGACGGTCGGGCCGTACCCGGAAGGTGAGCAGTACCACGGCCGGCAGGAAGAGCAGGTAGGTTCCAGTGGTGAAAGTCATAGGAGCCTCAGCTGGTATCCGACCCTTGGAACACTGGCGTGGTTGTCTTTGCGGCCACGGAGACTGCGGTGTGGCAAGGAACTCCATGTGTTGCCGCGAGTGGCCCCATCTCCGTTGATTGTACTCTCGAGCAGATTACGTGTCGCAATGAAAACCATGACCAGTCTTGATGTCCATGTCGTGTGCTGGTATGCTGTATCGCGATTAGCATTGCTTTGGAGGTCTCCTGGTTGACGTCCACCCAACTCGATCTACACTCGCACAGCCCTTTGGTGCCTGCTGACTATCGTGGCCCACAGGAGACCACCGCCCGGCAGATAGTCGAGAGTGCGCTTGAGGCTGGGCTCGGGCTCTTGGCCGTCACCGATCACTTCTCTGTCGACTTTGTGCCCCACATCGAGGCGGCCGCACGGCGGCACGCCGCTGAGTCTGGGGTCGAGCTGCTGGTGGTTCCTGGGGCGGAGATCAGGGTGGCGTGGGGAGAGGATGAAGTCCACCTCATCGCGCTCTTCCCTCCAGAGTCGTACCGGGAGTGTTTCGACGAGCTGGCACGAACCTTCGGCATCGATCACACCGCCTTGTTGGTGGAAGATCTGCCGAGGGTGACGTTGCGCGCTCATCCTTCGGTTGTGGCGCGGCGCATTGTAGAACTCGGCGGCCTCTGCCATATCGCGCATGCCGATCGCGTCTTCGGTTCTTACCGTCTGCTGGACCGGCCGCTCTTCGACCGGCTGGCTGGGAGCGGGGCAGTCGCTGCGGTTGAACTGGTGGATCCGGCGAACAGGGGAGAGGCGGCGAGGCGTGCGCCAGGAGTGAGCATCATAGCCTCCTCGGATGCCCACAGCCCTTCTGAGATCGGTCGCCGCCGCACGACTCTCTTGCTGGACGAACCATCGTTTGCCGGTTTGGCGCGGGCCTTGGGCGTCGTGGATGAGGAGTCGGCCCTCGCGGTCTGACGGGGCCCGCCCTCAGGTGGCACGGAGTCATCAAGGGGCCGGTGCCCCGGCCGACAGCTGCTACGGCCGGTTCAAGCCCCGGATTGCCGCCTCAAGCTCTGGTGGTCTAATCGACCCGCCTGATTGTCGAGTTCTCATGGCACGCGGAACGTGTCGTAGCATTCCGGCCAGTGCAGCCCCACGTGCGCCGAGAGCCGGGCCCCCAGGTAGCGGACAGTGCCGCGGGCGTTCAGCAACACGGGCATGAAGTCTTCTCCACGGAGGTGCCCCAGAGAGCCGGAGGCGCAGTCGCGGGCGGCAAAGCGGCGGACGTGGTCGGCTCTCACTCCGGGTCCGCGCAGCACGATGGGGAGGGGATCTCCCGAATGGATGAGACCGGTTCCGGAGGGGGTGCCGTGGTCGGCGGTGACGCAGACAAGCGTGCCGGGGGGCGTCGGGTCATCGGCCCGGAGCGGGTCGCCGGCGGTGAGGGCCGCCAGGCCGCGGTCGATGTCGGCGATGACGTCGCGTTTCAGGGAGGGGTCCTTGGCGTGTCCGGCCTCATCCGCCGCTTTGGTGTGGACGAGTACGAAGTCGGCGCCCTCTGTGAACGCGGCGGACGCAGCTTCGAGGCGGGCCTCCATGTCGGCGCCCGCATCAGGAAGGGTGGAACCTGCGTGGAAGCCAAGGCCCAATTCGGCGGCGATTCCCTTGAGGAGGATGCCCGACCCGACGATTGTGCCCTTCAAGCCGGTGTGCTCTGTGAGCGTGGGTAGTCTTCTCTTCCGCCCTACCCACTTGAGAAGCGGAAAAAGTGACAGCCCGTCCCGGCAGAGCCCGCGATTGTTGAACACCGCGTAGGCGTGGTGCAGAAAAGCGGTGACGGCTGCTGCGGTCAAGCGGGCCGCATCCCGATCGCGGGCATTGTCGAGAGGCTGCACCGCCGCGAGCGGTCGGCCGGTGAAGAAGGGGTCGCAATCAGTGACATCCTCGCTGCCTCCTCCCGAGATGGTGAGGATTCCCTGGAGGCTCCCGGTGTCGACGAGTTGCAAAGTCAGTCCTTCATGCCGAAAGAGTCCAAGGCGAGCGGTGAGATTCCGGCACAGCTCGTCCTTGACAGGCGCGAAGTGTTCCACCAGTGTGAGAGACCCGTCGGCCTCGCGACGTACCATGCTGAACAAGGTGCGGAAAGCCACCTCATCGGGTGAAAGACTGAGACCGCACCCGGCTGCTTCGAACACCACTCTCCCGGGATAATCTGCGGGTGGATAGCCGAGGAGTACAAAGTGAGCGAGCTCGGTGCCTGGTGCTGTCCCCGGTCCCAGGGGATGCAGGATGCCCGTGGCTCCCGTCTGGGCGAGGGTGTCGAGGTGGGGGGTGTGGGCGGCCTCGAGGGGGGTCTGGTGGTCGAGTTCGGGCCAGGCTCTGTCCCCGAGACCGTCGATCATGATCACGAGGATACGCGGTGGCTGACGGGTGGCGGTTGGTACTGCCGAGGTGTTCATGTCCCGTGTGGAATCATGTGCGGAGGGTGGTCACCTGCTGTCGCCCCTCATGCTCGGAGCTCGGTTGTGACCGTTGACTCGAGCACCGCCCGTACGATAGCGACATAATCCGGTTGGTCAGAATCGTTGTCCTCGTGATTCTTGCGCCACGCATCAACTACCGCGCGGCCCACCGGCTCTAGGAAGTGCAGCGCATATGCGGCGTACGCCGTTTCGTCGTAGAGCACCGACCCGTCAAGCTGCGTGTAGTTACCTGAGAGCAGGCAGCCCAGCTGCCCGTGTCCCTCCTGCCAACGGTTACCGACCAGCGCCGCCACTTCCGCGCCTGTCCAGGATCTGAGGGGTTGCATCAGTTCGATGCCGGCGTGGGCCAGCACTCTGCCGGTGGCGTCTATACCCTGGGGGAGTTGGCTGAGCTTCACGCGGCCGTCGTGGCTGTCACGTTCGCCGGCTATGATGGGAGTATTGCCGGCCTGCCAAGAAATGGGCACTCGGAGCAGGTGCAGGTAGAGGTGGCAGGCCAGGCACGGCGACCACAAGCCCAAGAGGGAGCGAACCCCTGCCGCGAAGCGGGTGTTCAGGGCCGACCAAAGCGGAGGGTCGGAGAGGACGACCGGTTCCAGTACGTGACATTCAGCGCCCAGGCTTTGCTGGAGCACATCAATGGCGTGAAGGGGTGCCTCACGGTCGCCGATTTCCGTGCCCACGTAGGCGACAGTGGGGATGAGCTCCGAGAAGCTGCGCAGACGGACGGCCTGCAAGGCCGCCGCGATACTGTCTCGTCCAGCGATCTCGACGATAGCGGTGTCACTCATGAGCTACAGTGTACCGTGCATGCAGCGCGCGGGGGACGGGACGGCGCATCGGCGGTGCTGTGTGATGAAAGCCCGCGTCGGAGTCTTCTCCTGTATCAGACCTCTTCTGCCCGGTTGCTCGTGGCCGCCCGGAGCACGGGCGCCTCTCGGCCTGCGGGCCTCCCCGTCGGCCGGGCGGCAGGGCCTCCGCGCCAGTCATTGGCCGACGGCGTATAGTATGTACCTGATGGAACCCGCAAGTCCTCACAGCCCCGAGCGGGCGCGCGCAGGCCCGTTGGATCGCGCCGAGGTGCGTGTGCGTCTACATGCCTCCCGCGTTCTGGTCGAGAACAGAGAGCGCGGCCTGCCATGCATACCTGCCGCCGTACTCATCGGGATACTGGCAAATGCCGATGGCCCGCACATAATTCTCACCCGGCGGACCGCTCACATGAAGGACCATCCTGCGGAGATAAGTCTCCCGGGGGGGCGAATACAAGAGGAAGATGATGGACCGGGGGCCGCAGCTCTTCGGGAGACTTTTGAAGAAATTGGAGTCACTCCCGACAAGGTCGAGCTCTTGGGGTGCCTCTCACCCTATGAGACGGTCACCGGGTTTCGCGTGCACCCATTCGTGGGCTGGATTGAGCCACCGGTTGATTTTGTCATCGATGTCCGCGAAGTGGCTGAGGTGTTCCAGGTCCCTCTCGGGTTCGTGCTGGATTCCCGCAACCATCGGTGCGAGACCATCACCTACAACGGAAGGCGCCACCGCTACTACGTCATCTCCTACCCTGGGCACAAAATCTGGGGTGCCACAGCAGGCATACTGGTGAGGTTTGCGCAGGCCCTGGGTTGCTGAGGCTGAGTGGAGTTGCTCAACAAGATCCTCACCGAACGGCAGGACAGGCTTCTGGCCGAGGAGCGTAGCCGGCTCGCCGATCTACAGGTCATCCTTGCCGGGCACGATGCCGAGGCGGATGACCTGAAGGCGCTGGAGCGTTCCATCCGCCAGCTGGATGAGCTCTTTCTGTTGGTGGTGGCCGGCGGGTTCAACTCCGGCAAGAGCGTGTTCATCAACGCCCTTCCCTTCTAGTGTCCCGAGTTTGAAAATGCACAGGCTTTGGCGTCCCGTTGGCGAAGCTCC
>CAYRES010000014.1:0-48101 GCA_964423425.1 uncultured Gaiellales bacterium
GACCTACACATCACGCCGTACGTGAAACGACATATGGACTTGACCACCGACAGCATCTACCTCACGAACGGCCACCTCCAGATGCGGGAGATCATCGGGTAGGGTGAACGGGTGCCCACCGTTATCATCCGGGCATGTCTCGATTGCCGAGATCCGCTCCAGATCTGCTCCAGCCGCCATAAGTCGCGGAACGATGGTATCTGCCAGCCCGTCCTCGGCCGAGACAATCACCACGCCCGCTTGACAGCCGCTTTCGCCATCACCCGGCATAGGCTGTCCCGACGATAGGCGGGCGGCAAGATCGAGGGTGACGGTGGACTTACCCAATCCGGGGTCGCCGTCCAACACAGTGAGCTTGCCCAGGGGGATGCGTCCCTCCCACAACCAGGAGACGCACTCCGGCTTCACAGTCGAGAGTCGGATACCGACTTGTCGTGGCGGGCTCCATACCTCTTGCTTCGACACCTCATCAAGCAAGGCATCCTCACCAGCGGCGTCGAAGAGGTCGAGCCAGTCTCTTCCGGCTTCCGGAGGAAGGTGAAGGTAGACAGTGCGGCCCTCGGTATGAAGTCGGGAGGCGAGAGCCTTAGCTGCCCGCTGACCGGCTCCACTTTCGTCGTGATCACCAAAGATATGAACGGTGCGCACCGCATCCGGTATCTGAACCATCTCAAGGCCGTGGGCGTTCACACACGACCAGCAGGGTATGCCTGTGGCGGCGTGCACTGCGAGAGCCGTCTCGATGCCCTCAGCAAGCGCGAGGGTGCTCCCGGCTGGGTGCAGTTTGATGGATGCGCCCGCAGTGCTCATGCCCTCGATCACGGGCATGAGTTTCTTCGCAGGCAGACCGTCCAACCCCAGCTTGCCAGAGCCGGTGGGTGATAGGTAGGTTCTGTGCAACGTCACATGACGCCCGTCGCAGTCCGTTACTCGGGCCACCATGGCCGGGAAGTCTCCGAGGTGTTCACCGTCGGGGGTGTAGTAAGGGTGGGCACCTGCGAAGCGAACCACCTCCACCCCCACCCCGTCAAGCACGTTGTCGGGGAGGCCGCGGGCGGCAAGGTATTCAACGATGCGCCCGCGGATGTTGGTGGCCGATGCCCACACGTCTTTGAGCCTTGCCTCCGCGCTCACGCCGCCTTCTCCAGAATCGCGGGGTACAAGGTATTGACTGCCGTGTTGTAAGCCTCGGACGTGGTGAGGCGGGTATCGTCTTGGTGAGCGTACCACCCCACCAGATGAATGAGTTGAGGCTTGATACCTCGGTCCCAGTGAAGAGTCTCGTCGAAGTCTGGTGCAGTGGAATCGACACTCCGGGCTTCAGCGAGAAGTCCGTCAAGTCGGGGTTCGATGACGACAAGCCTCTGCCACTCTGGTGAGACGTGCGTGGTCATCGCTCACGCTCCTCACCAGTGTCCGATGTGGAGCAACGCATACCCGCCTCAACAAAAGCCTCGATGTCGGAAGGGCGATAGCGGACAGCTCCACCTAGGCGAACGAAGCGAGGGCCACCCCCTCTCTGTCTCCAATTCTGGATGGTGCGCACGTCCAGGGCGAGCAACTCGGCGACGTCCCGCTCATTCAGCAGTTTCGGTTGCATGCTCTTGCTCCTTTACCATCAGAGTGACCTGACCTGGCATCGGAGCAATCAGCCTTCGGCGCGGCAGAAAAACAACGATGCCCCAAGCATCCCTCGCCTTGTATACGAGGAATAGCTCAGAGCATTTGCACTAAGTCTTATCCAAAACCAGAAGACTTTACGGACTCGTTAAGCTGTTCACCTCAACGAGTGCGCATGGCTATCACTTATTACTTTAGCATAATGCCGGTTACACTGCAATTCTCTGTTCACCGTTGGAATGGTGCACACCTGCTTCAACGAAGTCCCGCCTGCTGCGACAACAATAGCGAACGTACTTGCCTAACTCACAGAATGTGGAGCGCGCTTGCCCTGTTGCGGCCGATTCTGAATCGTTCTTCACAGTCATGCTGAGAAACTTACTGATTTTCAATCTGGCTGAGAACTGGTCGCGTTGAAATCCTGGACAGGACTTCCCATGGACAAACGCTTTACAATCACTTCCCTACTGGCAAGTCTATAACCTGGGCATTGTCTTGGGCGTTGTCTTTCCCCTCAAGGGCTGCGGCAATCTCGCCGCTCACCAGGTCAGCCGCCGAACGGAGGCCAGCATCCGCAAGATGCGCATACTTCTGACTCGTGCGCCACTCCTTGTGCCCCAACAAGCCAGCCACCATCGGCACACTGAGCCCAGCCTGAGCGCCCACGCTGCCGAAGGCATGCCGCAGATCGTGAAGGCGCACGTCTTCGATACCGGCCTCTTTCCTTATCTCGCTCCAGGGTATGTTGAGGTTCACCAGGTGTTGCCCCTTGCGGCGAACACTGGGGATCACCCACTCGTTCATTCGGGGTGCGTCCTTCAACAGATGGAGAGCCGCTCCTCCGAGCGGCACTGCCCGGCGGCCTGTCTTCGTGTCCGGCAGGTTTATGACGCCCCGCTCAAAGTCGATCATCTCCCATTTTAGCGTGAGCACCTCATTCAGCCTCATACCTGTGAGCAACAACAGACGCACAGCCAGCACCGGCGCCGGATGCTCTAATTGCTTCCTGGTGAGCACCTTGCCGAGCCGTTCAAGCTCTTCGGAGGTCAAGTAACGTTCTCTGCCCTCCTCCTTGTGCTTCTTCATGCGCTGTGCCGGGTTCGGGCCTTCCGGGCGGTATCCCCACTCTGCCGCCTTGTTCATCATGTGAGAGAGAAGCGCGAGCACCCGATTGGCTTGCACCGGCTTGTCGCTCATCTTGGTGTGAAGACGGCTCACGTCCTGCCGTGTTACCTCCGTCACCTTCAGGTTCTTCATGGCTGGCAGGATATGGAGACGGAGATTCATCTCGTCCATGCGCCGGGAGGCGGGCTTCTTCGTTGCCTTCGTCTTCTCCTTGTAGACTTCGGCAAACTCCGCCATGGTCAGCGCGCTCCTCTTGGCCTCCTTCGCGGCAAGCGGATCGGCTCCTCGCGCCACCTCCGAAAGCTTCTCACGTGCCATTCTGCGCGCTTCATCTGGGGTGAGCGCTCCAAACGAGCCGAGAGAGAGACGCCGCCGTCTTCCCGAATCAGTCGTGTAATCGACTGTGAACACCTTCCGACCACTAGGCTCCACCCGGAGACCGAAACCCCTCAGCTCAGAGTCCCAGACGGTGAGACGTTTCGAGGTCGGCTTGATAGCGTCGATGGCCTTCTTCGTCAGCTTCATCGCTTCCTCCCGGAGTCAGCAACCCTGGCCGTTCGCAAATGTTCACAACATGTTCACAAGAAAGAGGGGTGAGCAGTCTCAAACCAGAGTATACGGGAGTAACACCAGAACGGCAAACGGAAGACAGCTTTTACCTGCAAAAGCAAGTATTCTGAAGATTTGCTGCTAGGGAAAGCGGAAAGCCGGCGAAGGGAATCGAACCCCCAACCTGCTGATTACAAATCAGCTGCTCTTCCGTTGAGCTACGCCGGCTCGGTGCAACGGGAGATTCTACGGCCAAACCGGTGGCTCGTCCACCACGGCAGTGAGGTCATGACATCGGCTCGAGGTGCGGGAGCACTCAGTGCCCCGACACCATACGGGCACTTTCCCCAAGTCACCCCCGAACACTCTCTGCAACCGGCGTCGACACCGGACTACTCTTTGGAGTAGTTGTCTGGTCCACTGCTTTCCCTCAGACTCGAGATCGTAGACTCTTACAAGCATCGAGCGATTCGGAGCCAAGGGGGAGCTCTGTGTCGTGTGTTGCCAGGCGAGGGAGGCGTCTGCGCCGGTCCCCCCGGTACTGCAACCGACCGTAGGCCACCTTCAAATCCGGGGGACAATCCATGAAACAGTTCCCGCACCTTTCAGCACCCGGGAAGATCGGCACTCTTGAACTGAAGAACCGGGTCGTGAAGGCACCACAAGTCGTGGCGCTTGCGAATATCGACGGCACCGTCAACGAGCGCCTTGTCCGCTACTACCGTCGCCAAGCCAGAGGCGGCACCGGACTCATCATCACCGAATACAGCTTTGTCGATGACTGGGGCAGCAAATCGGCGCAGTGCCAACTGGGGGCAAGCAAGACTGAGCACATACCCGGCCTTGCCTGGCTCGCCAACGCTATCCGTGAAGAGGGCGCCAAGGCCGGAATCCAGCTCGAACACTGTGGACGACAGAAGTTTCTCGGTACCCAGCCAATAGTCTCCTGCTCGTCCGTACCTTGGCCGCACCTTCAGGCCGTACATGGTGATGAGGCCATCCCGAAGGAACTCGCCGAGGATGAGATCTGGCAGATCATCGCCGCATTCGGCGACGCCGCACTGCGTGCAATGATGGCCGGCTTCGATCTCGTAGAGATCCATGGCGCCCACGGCTACCTTATCACCAACTTCCTCTCCCCTCACACCAACAAGAGGAGCGATTCATGGGGAGGCTCACTGGAGAACCGCATGCGTTTCCTCAGTGAAATCATCAAGGACTGCCGAGCGAAAGTGGGTCCCAGCTATCCCCTGACAGTCCGTCTGAGTGGTTCTGACTATGAGCCCGACGGCTTCGGCATACAGGAGACAATAGAGGTCGCGAAGATGGTGGAAGCGCTCGGAATTGACGCCATCCACATGTCGGGAGGCGACCACCATCAGATGATTCACCAGGTGACGCCGGGGTGTCTTTCCCGAGCCCACAACACTTGGGCGGCCGAGGCGGTCAAGAAGGTTGTCTCGATCCCCGTGATCGCCTCCGGCTCCATTACGACACCCGACCTCGCCGAAGACATTCTCTCCTCGGGTATGGGCGATTTTGTGGGTCTCGGCCGGCCCTTGTGGGCGGACCCCGATTGGACCCGAAAGGCGGTAGAAGGGCGCCCAGAAGACATACGCCCCTGCATCCGCTGCAATGATGGCTGCTTGGACCGCACTTTCTTCCGCTATCAGTCCGTCCGCTGTTCCGTCAATCCGGCTCTTGGCCGTGAGGGAGAGCTCGAGATATCCCCGGCCGAGACCGAAAAGGAAGTGGTGGTAGTGGGAGGTGGGCCTGCCGGTCTGGAGGCAGCACGCGTCTGTGCTCTGCGAGGGCACAACGTGACAGTCTACGAAAAGGGCCGGCTGGGTGGAGCCCTACTGCCCGCTTCCGCCCCTGATTTCAAGAAAGACATCGAGCGGTTCACGGATTCGCTCGTTACCGCAGCAGAGAAAGCGGGCATCACGTTCATCAACGACGAAGCCACGCTGGCCTCGATCAAGACCGCCGCTCCAGACTGCGTCATTGTAGCCTCGGGAGCTTTACCCCGGCAGGTCAACGTCCCTGGAGCAGACCGCGACTTCGTGCACGACGCGGTAGACGTGCTGTTGGGCACAGTTACCGTCGGCAATAAAGTGGTCGTCATCGGTGGAGGAGCAGTGGGTACGGAGCTCGCACTTCATCTCGCCGAAAAGGGCCACGATGTCACCATCGCAGAGATGCTCGACGAGATTATGGCCGACGCGGCAACAACCGACAAAATGGCCCACGGCGAGCAACTGGCCGAGATCGGGCTCCCGGTGCTCACGGGCCACACGCTCGTCGAAATCGCTGATTCCGGCGTCGTTCTTGAGACCGGCGAAGGCAATCGCACTGAGATACCCGCCGACACCGTGGTGCTCGCAGTCGGATACCATTCCCTGCGCACACTCGCCGACGCCCTCCAGGCCGAAGAAGATCTCCACGTGGTGAGAGTTGGTGACTGCATACAACCGGGTAGGATCTTCGACGCCATTCACTCTGCATACCTCGCTGCGCTCACCATCTAGGAGGCATCGTGAGACAATCACGCCTGTCCAACTCCAGCATCTTCCTGCTGCTCGGCTTTGGCTTCGGTGTCGCCGTACTCGGAGTGCAGCAGCTTGTACCCAACCGTCCGGAGTTCATTGCTGCCGCCGTCTACGCGCTGATCGTAGCGGCGCTGGCTGAGTTCGTGGGTGGTCTGTGGGCCTTTCTTCGGGGGGAGACCTACCTTGGCTCCATTGGGACAACCTTCGGCGTATGGCTTGTTGGCTACTATCTCATGCTCACCGGTGGGATCACGGCCGAGCTGTACCATCCCTACTCGGCTGCGGTGTACAATTTCGCGCTTGTCATACCCGTGGCCTTGCTGATGATCCCGGCAGTGAAGTTCAGGCTGCACCTCTTCACTGCCATCTTTCTCTTCCTGCTCCTGCTCCTCTTGTTCTTGGGTCTTGCCAACACACCCATAGCAGCAGCAACAACGATGGCCCGACTCGCAGGTCTGAGCGCCCTCGTTACCGCGCTGCTGCTCTGGTGGGCGGCATGGGGGGCGATCAAAGGGCTCATGGCCGAAATGGGAGCTGAAGCCCCGCAAGTGGCACCGGAAGCTGGTGGAGTGGTCGAAGAAGAAGCCGTGTTCGAAACCGAGGGCTAGCCCGAGTCGCCCGTCCCCGACCGGTCAACACTCGGAAGGTGACTCGGACGGCTTCTCCCATGCCGCAAAGCAGAAGCCGTCCGAGTCACAACGATATATGCTTTCCGCCTTCGCCCTGTCTACACCACCACCCGGCGACTCTCCAGGTGCGCCAACACCTTGCGCTTGATGCGTTGCAGCGCGTTGTCAACCGTCTTGGTGTCGTGCCCGATGCGCTCGGAGATGGCCTCGTACGAGAGGCCTTCCAGGTAGTGGCGCAGCACCTGGGCTTCCAAGGGGCTGAGCAGGCGCACGAGGCAGTCGGTGAGGCTCCCGATCTCCTCGGAGCTGATGACCTGCTCGACCGGGTCGGATGTGCGGCCGGAAGGAATCATGTCGGCGAGTGTCCACCCGTCATTGTCCGAACCCGCAGGCGACGTGGAGAAGCTCAGATAGTTGTTCAAGGGAGCGTGTTTCTGGCGTGAAGCGGTCTTGATGGCCGTGATGATCTGGCGCGTTACACAGAGTTCCGCGAAGCTGCGGAAGCTGGCCGCTCGTTCCGTCTGGTAATCGCGAATGGCCTTGTATAGGCCGATGTATCCCTCCTGGATGAGGTCTTCCCCATCACCACCCGCGATGAAGTACGAGAGCGCCTTCATGCGGATGAATTGGTGGTAGCGCTGCAGAAGCCGGCTGCACGCCTCCTGGCTGCCTTCCTTTGCCATAGCGACGAGCGCGTCGTCGTCGGCATCGGCACACACGTACTTGGGCGCCGCCGCGCTCTCCATCTAGAAACACCCTCCCGTTGGGAACCCCGAAACCTCCAGCGACCCCATTCTAGTACGTTTCGTGCAGATTGCAAGCATTTTTGTGCAATCCCATACACGCCATAGAGGTTGCAAACCGCAGAGGAAGGCCACGTGTCCACGCAACAAACGCTGCAATCGCGTTCTTCTGCGCGTTCGGGAGTCTCACTCCATCCGTCTTTTCGTCTGATCGGTACCATTGGCTTCGCCAGACGATTTCGACGCACCATCGCGCAGCTTCTCCAGCCTGCGTTTCACCTCGGCAGGTACTAGGTCTTCGATACGGCTTCCCCTTTGCTCGGCCGGTCGCCTTCTTGCAATACTCGCTTCATTATCGCGTAGATGCATGACAAACTGCCTGGAGGACATTCGCCTCACATTCCGCGCAAACACCGTCTGCTGCACGGTGCTGTCGGAGGACACCACCACGATGTCTTCCTCGCTCCTCAGCACGAAGGCACACTTCTCGATGATGGCATCGGCCGACAACGAGAGGGAGCCGAAGTACACCTCCACGTTGCCCGAGGCACTTTCGGCGTTGCGGAGCTCCGCGTCACTTGAATCGAACACGGTGATGGCCCTGTCGGGTGTACCCCCCATGAAACTCGCCACCCTGTCGAGGAAGCGAGGCCTTTCGGCTTCGACCCACTCTCCGGAGACCTGGCGGTGTCTGCCCCGTCCTTCGGCCCTCGCCAACGCGTGCAGCACGTTGTAGCCGTCTATGAGATACACCGTCACGGCTTTCCTTCCTCCGCCCGCCCCTCGCCTCGCTGCCTCAGAGTCTCGAAGAGCAGGATTCCCGCCGCCACACTCACGTTGAGAGACTCCACCCCGCCCCGCAGAGGAATGTGCACGGTGAGATCGCAGGCCTTCTCCACCCGCCGCCCCAGACCTGCTCCCTCGGCGCCCAGCACCACAACCAGGGGCCGCCGATAGTCGGCGTTCGCGTACATCTGTCCGGAGGAGAGCGAAGCCCCGTACACCCAGAAACCGGCGTCCTTGGCCTCCTGCAGGAAGTCGGTGAGATTCCGAACCTGCGCCACCCTCGCCCTCTCAGTGGTGCCCGCCGAGGCCTTGACCACCGCCGGAGTGACGACGGCCGTGCGGTGCCGTGGGATGACCACCGCGGCCCCAGCCGCAGTCGCCACCCGTATCACAGCCCCCAGATTGTGGGGGTCCTGCACCCGGTCGAGTGCCACGATCAGGTCGGTTGGGGCGCCGGGAGCATTCGCTGCCGCCCGCTCACCCGCCTCCTCCGCGACCACTCCCTCGATCAACACAGACTCTTCGACGTACGGATAGGGGCCGACCTCCGCCGCCACGCCCTGGTGCTCGAAGGTGCCCACCCGCTCCGCCAAGACATCGGCATCCAGTCGGTCCACACGGGGAAGCCTCCCGCCCTGAGTGGCCACCCAGCCCTCGAGGTCCGCCTGAAGCCTGTCGCCGCCTGCACCGGTGGCCACGAACACCCGTCGGACCCGCCGGCACCCCACGAGCGCCTCCTTGACCGGGTTTCGCCCGTAAATGACCTGGCCGGCACTGCCGGCCACCTCTACGGCGTCCGCCTCCGGCGGCCTTCTGCTGCCTCGTTCGCGTGCGATGGCCGGCTCACTCCACTCGTATGACCTTGAACCCATCCGGCGTATCGCGCACTTCGTAACCCCGCGCAAGGATCTCGTCGCGCAGACGGTCGGCTTCGACGAAGTTCTTCTCCGCACGCATACGCCGGCGCTCGGAGGCCATCTCGAGCACGTCGGCGGGGATCTCCTCCCCCACCTTGGCCACCGTGTCGAGACCCAGGACGTGTACCATGGTCAGAAGGCCTTCGCGAGTCTTCTCCACCGCCTGCGCCGAGACCCGTCGGTCACCCAAGGCGGCGTTCACCTCACGGGCGGCCGCGAACACCGCCGCCAAGGCGGCCGCGGTGTTGAGGTCATCGGCCAGCGCTTCGTTGAATTCCGCGCGATGCCTGCCCATGGCCTCCAGCAACTCGGTATCCGCCGCGGCGCCGGGCGGTGCGGGGGCGGCTTCCTCGCGGGTTCCCTCGGCGGCGGCGCCCTCACCCAGGTAGTCGTCCACCGCCCGGAACAGATTCTTCAGGCGCTCCACCTGCTGGGTGGCCTCGTCGAGTGACTCATGGCTGAATTCGATAGAGCTCCGATAATGGCTACTCAAGAAGAAGCAGATGAGCGCCTCGGGTTTGTAGACCTTGAGCGCCTCGCGCAACAAGAAGATGTTGCCGATGCTCTTCGACATCTTCTCTTCACGGGTGTTCAACATGCCGTTGTGCATCCAGAAGCGGGCGAAGTCACGGCCCGCAGCCTCGGCTTGGGCGATTTCGTTCTCATGGTGCGGGAAGATGAGGTCGCGGCCACCCCCATGGATATCGAAGCCGGGCCCCAGGTACTTGAGGCTCATGGCCGAGCACTCAATGTGCCAACCGGGACGACCGGGCCCCCAGGGGCTGTCCCACTGAGGCTCGCCCGGCTTGGCACCCTTCCACAGGGCGAAGTCGAGAGGGTCTTCCTTGGTCTCGCCCGGGGCGACGCGGCAGCCGTGCCGCATCTCGGCTATCTGCTGCCGGCTGAGCTTCCCGTACGGGGAATAGCTGTCGACATCAAAGTACACATCACCATCGGCTACGTAGGCGTGCCCCGCTTCCACCAAACCCTCGATGAGCTCGATGATCTCGGCGATGTGGTCGGTCGCATATGGCTCGATGTCGGGTCTGCCCAAGCCCAACTTGCCCGTGTCCTCGACGTAGGCGGTGGCGAACTCCTCTGCCACCTCCTGCCACGTACGCCCTTCCTCCGCCGCCTTGTTGATGATGCGGTCGTCGATATCGGTGATGTTCTCGACCAGGGTGACCGTGAGGCCCTGCGATTCGAAGTAGCGCTTGGCCACCATGGAGAGAACATAGGGGCGGGCGTTGCCCAGATGCACGTAGTTGTAGACGGTGGGGCCGCACACGTACATGGTGACGCGGTCGCCGTCGCGCGGAACGAAGTCGGTCTTGCCCTGACGGAGGGAATCGTACAGACGCATGGGCGTGTATCCTCCACTAGCTGCGGGATGCGCTGCGCCGCCAGCGGCGCAGCGCCCGTTTCCAAGCCTCACATGCTAGCACGGTGGCGCACCGGAGCCCACGGCCGCGCGCGGCCCGCATACACGTCCGCCGGCAGCACCTGGGCACAGCCACCTCCACGGTCAGCATGGCACCTGCCTCTGCTGCCGGCGCCACCCACCTGCTCCCCGACCTGCCTCCTACACCGCCCTACCCGCGGGCGACGCGAAGGCCACGCGAGAGGCGTCCGAGGATACGGGTGCGACCCAAGCCGGCCACCAGGTAGAAGAGTTCCGGTCCCTGATCGCGTCCGGTCAGCGCCACCCTGAGCGGCAGGTAGATGGACTTGCCCTTGATGCCCCGCTCCTTGCACACCGTGGCAATTTCCCTGAGAATCTGCCGCGCCCGGTCGATCGAGAGATACTCCTCGTGTACCGCCGACACGGCCTCATCGAGTAGCTCCAACACCTGGTCGACGCCCGGCTCAGTCAGTGCTCCCGCGTGAGGAGACGCCGCCGGATCGATCTCCTCGGCGAACACCGTCGCGTACGTGGGCGCCTCGGCGAGAGTCACCAGATTGGCCTGGACGGCCGCCGCCACCACCTCCGCCTGCCCGGGGGCAAAGGAGAGACCCGCTTCCTCCAGATAGGGCGCGATGAGCCTGGCCAGCTCCCCGGCATCGAGCTCCCGGATGTAGAGGCCGTTCAGCCAGTTGAGCTTGTCGAGATCGAAGGCAGCCGGACTCTTCGACACACGGCCCATGTCGAACTCGGCCACCAACTGCTCGAGGGTGAAGAGTTCCCGTTCATCGCCCGGGTGCCACGACAGGAGGGCCAGATAGTTCACCACGGCCTGGGGCAGGTAACCCAGGTCGCGGAACTCCCCGATGGAGGTGGCACCGTGCCGCTTCGACAGCTTGCCCCCGTCGGGAGCGTGAATCAACGAGTGGTGGGCATATACCGGGGCGTCTTCGCCCAAGGCCGCGAAGAGCATCAGCTGCCTGGCCGTGTTGGTGAGGTGGTCCTCTCCCCTGATCACGTGGGTGATCTTCATGCCGGCATCGTCGATGACGACGGCGTAGTTGTAGGAGAAGCCACCGTCGCTCCGCTTGAGGATGAAGTCTCCGATCACCTCGGAGGAGAAGTTTATGGTGCCGTGGATGAGATCGGTGAACGACACCTCACCGTGAGGCACCTTGAAGCGCACCGTGTGGGGATGGCCCTCAGCCAGACGGCGCGCCACCTCCTCGGCCTCGAGGCGCAGACATCTCCGGTCGTACTTGGGCATGAGGCCCCGGTCCAGTTGCTCCTGCTTGAGTTCTTCCAATCGCTCTTCGGTGCAGAAGCAGGGGTACGCGTGCCCCGATTCGAGCAGACGATTCACGCCGTCTTCATACAGCTCCGTACGTTCGCTCTGGCGGTAGGGCCCAGAAGCCCCTCCCACATCGGGCCCCTCGTCGGCCTGCAACCCCAGCCAGTGGAGGTCGCGAGTGATACTGGATTCGTGCTCACGCAGCGACCGCTTGATGTCGGTATCCTCGATGCGAAGCACAAAGACGCCCTCGCCGTGGCGGGCGAAGAGGTAGTTGTAGAGCGCTGTGCGGGCGCTCCCGATATGCAGCGTCCCTGTGGGGCTGGGAGCGAAACGGACACGTATCTGATTCATGCGGAATGCCGCCTCGGTCGGTGATGTGTAGGAGCCCGGCCGCACAGGCGCGAGGCCGGCGCGGCACGACTCGGCCGTCCCGGCAATGCTACCGCACTTCCCGCCCGTCGTCGTCTCGCGTCCGTTCGAGCGGGTCCATGTGTACGGTCACATCGTCGATCTCGGGGATGTCGAGCACCGCGAGACGTATCCGCTGCTCTAGGTCGTGGGCCGTTTGCAGGGAGAGGTCGCCGTCGACCTCAACGTGCATGCTCACCATGAGTTCCGGGCCTCGGAAATACGCCTTGAGGTCGTGCACCGAGAGCACAGAGTGCTCCCGGCAGGCGAGCGCCTTGACCTGCCGCCTGATCTCCGGCGGGGCGGCCCTGCCGACCATGTAGCCGATGTTCTGGCGCAGCACCTCAAACGCGGTGAAGGCCACAAAGAGGGAGACAACCAACGCGCAGATGGGGTCCGCCCGCGGTAGTCCGAACACGGTGCCACCCAGGTACCCCACCACGGCCGCGGCGGTGGCGAGCACGTCGGCGGCCGCATCCATGCCGGTGGCGGCGAGGGCGGGTGAGTGTATCTGCCGAGAAGCCCTGCGCGCGTAGACGGCGATGAACGTTTTGGCCGCCATGCCGCCACCGAGCACCGGGAGCGCCAACGCGTTCCTCTCCACGCCGGTGGGATCGATGATGCCCCGTACTCCCGAGAGCGCCAGCCGGTAGGCTACCACCCCGATGCTCACCCCTATCACGAGACTGATGATGGGCTCGATGGCGCGATGCCCCTGGGGATGCCGGGCATCGGCCGGCTTGAGGGAGAACCACATGCCAACCAGCAGAAACAGCGAATAGACCGTATCGGAGAGGTTGTTGAGGCCGTCGGCCACAATGCTCAAGCTGCCGGTGAGGAGACCGAGGGCCAGTTTGCCTCCTCCCAGCACGGCATTGACAAGCACATTCAGGAGAGTGAAGCGGCGGGACACCCGCTGTTTGCCCGACAGACGAAAGGCCCGCTTGCGCTCCACCACGTTGTCGGCCCGGATTCCATCGAGGCGCGTGTGTCTTTCTGCCTTCAACATCTCGCGTCAGACCTCCCGGCGTCCGCCCCGGCTACCCAGCGGGCGGCCCACAACCCGGCCCGTGGCCGGAGACCCGCCCTCTCGGGTGGTCCCGGCGTTGCCGGCGAGCGCAGTGTGGGGTGCCGCCGCGACACCACCTACACCTGAGGCCGCGTCCGCAGCCGGAGCCGGGCCACTTCGCACCAGCAAGGCCACGGCCTGGGCGGCAATGCCTTCCCCGCGGCCGGTGAAACCCATGCCCTCGGTGGTGGTGCCCCGTACTCCCACCCGCCCGGCCTCCACGCCGAGAGCCTGGGCCATGCGGCACTGCATGGCCTCACGGTGCGGAGCTACGCGCGGCTCTTCGCACACCACCACGCAATCGAGGTTCGCCACCACGTAGCCGACCCTCGCCAGCATACGCCCCACTTCCTCGAGCAGGCGCAGGCTGTCGGCTCCCGCGTACGCGGGATCAGTGTCGGGGAAATGCCGGCCGATGTCCTCCAGGCCGGCGGCGCCGAGAAGCGCGTCCATGGCCGCGTGAACCACTACATCGGCGTCACTGTGCCCCTCCAGCCCACGCTCCTCCCGCACCCTCACTCCGCCGAGCACCAAGGCGCGGGTAGGCGCGAAGCGGTGCGCATCAAGGCCCAGACCAACACGGAGATCCGGCAAGGAGCCGGCCAGGACGGGCTCCGGCGACCTGCCTTCGAGTAGCCGTTCCACCATCTCGGCGTCACGCGGATGGGTCACCTTCAGGAGGTGGGGAGAACCTTCGACGGTGGCCACCCGCCCTCCCCATCGTTCCACCAACGACGCGTCGTCGGTCGAGGCGAGAAGCACCTTCTCATCTGCGGCGTATGCTTCGATAAGTGCCTCCCGGCGGAACACCTGAGGAGTCTGGGCGAGCCGCAGGCCGCCCCTCGCCGGCGTCTCCAACACCACGCCGTCGGAGTCCACGGACTTCACCGTGTCGGTGGGGATCAGCCCGGGAATCGCACCTGCGAGCGACGGGTCGGCTCCCAGCGCAGCAACGAGACGCTCTACCAGGTCGGATTGCACCAGGGGGCGGGCGGCGTCGTGCACACCCAGGTAGGGCGCACTGCAGAGGCCGGCCAGGCATTCCACCCCGGCCCGCACCGAGAGAGCCCGGTGCCCTCCCCCGGCCACCACGGCCTTGACCTTGAGGAACTCGCCCCCCACATAGTGCAGGCGGCAGAACTCGACATCATCGGGAGGAACGACCACCACCACCGTCTCGACGGGCTGGGCCGCCTCGAGAGCGGAAAGCGTATGGGCGAGCAGGGGACGCCCCCCCACTGCGACAAACTGCTTGGGCGCATCGAAACCGAAGCGGCTGCCACTGCCGGCAGCCGCCACCACGAGACCAACTCCGGCTGGCGATCGGCGGGCTGGACCCTCGCCGGCGGCCGGCGCACAGACAGGCGCCTGTGGGCGCCCGCCGCGCGCCGGCCGCCCGGCGATATCTTCCTCCGAAGTCGTCACATCGCCAACCTACCGAACACCATCTTGCCGGCCGGGTTCTGCAACACCGAGGTCACCTCGATATCCACATCCTCGCCCAGCCGGTCGCGGCCGCCCTCGACGACCACCATGGTGCCGTCCTCCAGGTAGGCCACGCCTTGATCGATCTCCTTGCCCTCGCGCACGACGTGCACCGCCAGGCTTTCGCCCGGCAGGACCACCGGCCGCACGGCGTTGGCGAGATCGTTCACGTTGAGTACCTCGACCCCCTGGATCTGAGCCACCTTATTCAGGTTGAAATCGGTGGTGACGATGCGGCCCTGAAGCTCCTTGGCGAGCTTGATGAGCTTCGCGTCGACTTCACTCAGGCCGGGGAAATCGCGGTCCATGATCACCACGTCCTCGTAGGTGCCCTGCAGCGCATCCACGCACTCAAGACCCCGCCGGCCCCGCGCCCGCCTGAGGGGGTCGGTAGAGTCGGCGATAGACTGCAGTTCCTCGAGTACGAACCCGGGGATGATGATGGTGCCCTCCAGGAAGTGCGCGGGCACGATGTCGCCGATACGTCCGTCGATGATGGCCGACGTATCGAGCACCTTGGGGCTTATGACGCCGGTGGTGGTGGTCGCCGCCTGGGCCTTAAGCCCGAACAGCCGGGCGATATCCTGGTGGCGCTGATAACCCAGAAACGCGAAACAGTAGCCGCTGATGGCGAAGACGATGACCAGTAGGTAGTCGCCCACCACCGGCAACTGCTTGAGCCCCAGGCTGATGAGCGCCGCGACACCCAGCCCCACCATGAGACCGAGGCTGGACACCACGAGACCGGCCGCGCTCACCTTCGCCGTGGCCTGGTCGAGCGTACGGCCGAGACGGGACAACTCCCGCCCGACTCCGCCGCCCACCAGGATGCCGATGGCCACGCCCAGGAGAACACCGAGAACAATGAATAAGACGTAGTATGTGCCGGATGAGAACACAGTGCGCCTCAGCAGGGCGCTCGCAGCCTCGTAGCCACCCAATCCACCCACTATCGCGAACACGAAGCGCCAGATTACAACCATTGCTTTCACCTCCTTCCTTCAGAATGATGCCGGGGATGCTCACTCAGCCGCCTCCGTGCAGATCTCCTTCAGTATCTGCTCGAGGTAGGACAGAGCATCATCCTCGGGGAGCTGTTTTGCGTACATGAACTCTGAAGCCAGTATGCGCTTCACGCGGCCGAACATCTGTTTCTCACCCGTGGAAAGCCCTTTGGCCGCATCGAGCAGAGCGAGGTTCCGCACCACGTCAGCCACCTCAAATACATCGCCCGACTTGATCTTCTCGCGATTGTGCTTGTAGCGGCGATTCCAGTTCTTGGGCATCTTGGTGGGATCGTCGCGCAGCACGCCGATGACTTCTTCCACGATCTGCTCGGGGATACAGGAGCGGATGCCCGCCCGCTCGGCATTCTCGACCGGCACCATGACGGTGAGGTCGCTGTGGATGATCTTGATGGTCAGATACGGCGTGGCCTGACCGGCGTGCTCCCGTCTGCTGACGTCGATCACCTCGCCCGCGCCGTGATGCGGGCACACCACTGTATCGCCGATCTCAAACACGCATCGCTCCTCCATCGCCCCTCCGCCTAACCGTAACGTTCCATGAGGTTCAGTTCGCGCAGACGAACAAAGCCTTCCTTGATATCGCGCGCACGTGCCGGACCGACACCGTCGACGCTCTCCAGCTCCGCCACCGATGCGGCGAGAGCTTCCTCCAGGGACCCGAAATTGGCCACCAGGTTCTCGATGACAGCCTTGGGCAGCCGCGGTATCTTCCGGAGCATGCGGTAACCGCGTGGTGAGAGGTGTACCTCAGAGGGATTGACACTGCTGTCGTAGCCCAGGATGTCGGCTACGCGGCTCAGTGAGAGGAGCTCTTCCGACTCCAGCCGCGCAAGGGAAGCACACGCCGCCTGCACGGCGTACTCAGAGAACACGGGCAGGTAGTCCATGAGCACCGCCTGCCGGTCTTCACGCACGTCGATCATGAGTTCTTCGAGTTGCAGGCGGATGAGCCGCCCCTCGGCCCCGAGTTCGATGATGAAGCGTTCGATCTCGTCAGCGATGAGCAGCACCATCTCCGAACGCTGCAGCACGAGCAGCACGTCGTGCAGGGTGACCGCGTTCTCGAACTCAAGCGCGCTCAGGGAGGTGGAGACCTGGCTCAGACGCGACTTGTACTTCTCGAGCGCCTGCAAGGCCTGGTTGGCCTTGGTGAGGATGACCCTTATCTCCTCCAGGAAATGGTGGGTGTTGCCTACGTAGAGCGTCACCACGTCCCTCGAGGCAGAGATGGAGACCACGAGCGTGTCGAGTTGGATGGCCACACGCTCGGCCGTGCGGTGCCGCGTGCCGGTCTCGGAACTGGGGATGGAGGCATCGGGCATGAGCTGGACGTTGGCGTGGATGATGCGCGAACCCTCGAAATTGAGGAGGATGGCGCCGTCCATCTTGGCGAGTTCGTATAGCATCATGGGCGTCATGGGGACATCGATGTCGACGCCCCCCGAGATGAGAGGCATCACATGCTCCTCTTCCGCGAACACGATGAGCGCGCCCGTGCGTGCGCGAAGAATGTTGTCGATGGCTTCCCTGAGCTCGGTGCCGGGGGCCATCCTACGGAGTGCGTTCTCCAAACGCTCGCTCGACGTCAATACCGCCTCTTCAACCAATGGTGCCTCGCAACGCTTCGCCTATGTCGCCCACGGCGTCCAGCGTCACTCCCTTCGGAGCGCCCTGCTGCCGTACCTCCTCCAACGTGCGGGCGGGCATCAGGACCCGAGTGAAGCCCCGTTGCGCCAACTCACGCACCCGCAGCGCACCCCGGCTCACGTACCTCACCCTGCCGGTGAGGCTCACCTCACCGAAGGCCGCCACTCCTTCTGGCAGCGCCCGTTCCCGGAAGGACGAGGCCACCGCCAGACACACGCCCACGTCGGCTGCGGGATCCTCGACCGCCAGCCCACCAGCGGTGTTCACAAAGATGTCGCACTCGCCAAGCTTGAGTGCCGCCCGCCTCATCAGCACCGCCGTCAGCATCGAGACACGGTTGTGGTCGATGCCACGCGTCACCCTGCGTGGCGCCGCCAGACTGCTTCGCACCACCAGGGCCTGTACCTCGGCCAGCATGCAACGTGACCCCTCGATGGCCGGTATCACAGCCGCACCGGACGCCGGCGGCCCTTCCTCACGGAAGATGCCACTTGGATCCGACACTCCCAGCAGGCCGGCCGTCGTCATCTCGAACACTCCCACCTCGTTGGTGGAGCCAAAGCGGTTCTTCGTGGCCCGCAGGATGCGATAGGCGTGCTCCCTGTCGCCTTCGAAGGCGAGCACGGCATCGACCATGTGCTCGAGCACCCGCGGACCGGCCAAGTAACCGTCCTTCGTGACGTGGCCGACTAAGAGCAGGATAACACCTTCTGTCTTCGCAACCCGAACCAATTGGCCGGTCACCTCGCGCACCTGCGCCACCGAACCGGGTGTCGACGACGACGCCTCCGACCAGAGTGTCTGCACGGAATCGACCACGCAGACGGCCGGGCGTTCCTTCTCGAGCGCCCCGACCAGCCGCTCCACCTGCGTCTCGGCGAGCAGCCGCAACCCGCCCGCTCCGTCGCCCGGGCCGGCTGCCGCCCCGGCAGCCAGCCGCCGCTCCCGTAGTTTCACCTGTGCCGGTGACTCCTCGCCGGACACGAGCAACGTGGGCACAGCGGCCGCATCCAGTTCCATGAGAGCCTGCAGCAAGAGTGTGCTCTTGCCGATGCCCGGCTCTCCACCGATGAGTACCACGGACCCAGCCACGAGACCTCCACCGAGAACACGGTCGAATTCGGTCATGCCGGTGCAGAGCCGCTCTTCAGCTAGTGCCTGTACCTCGTCGAGGCGGACAGAGGGGGGCGGCGGGCCCGCGCTCCGCGCGGCTCCCGCCGCCCCCCCAACCGGAGTGGGTGCGTGCTCCGTGAGTGTGTTCCAGCTGGAACAGCTGGGGCAGCGGCCCAACCACCGGGGACTCTCATATGCACAGGTGGAACAGACGTAGAGACTGCGCGTCCGTCCCACCTCGGCACTCCTCTAGTTCGTCTCGCCGCCCACGAGCACTTTCTCGCGTTCGGGCTGCAGGCGGTCGGCCACCACCAGGTGGTCACCTTCGCGGTCCATCACGAGAGTGGTACCGGCCGGTACCTGCCCGGAAAGAATGTCGTCGGCCAGGACGTCTTCCACGTGGCGCTGGATGGCCCGGCGAAGCGGCCGGGCGCCCATGGTGGGGTCGAACCCCTCGGTCGCCAAGAGCTCCTTGGCCTCCTCGGTGAGCTCGAGCTTCACTCCGCGGCTCGACAACTGCTCGCGCAGACGATTGAGGAGCAGTTCGATGATGCCCTTGATCTGCTCCTTGGTGAGCTTGTGGAACACGATGACTTCGTCGACCCGGTTCAAGAACTCGGGGCGGAAGATGCGCTTGAGCTCACCCGTGACCCGGCTCTTCATCTCGCCATAATCGAGGCCGCCTTCGGCCACCGGTTCACCGAAGCCCAGAGCCTGCCCCTTGGAGATGGTCGAGGCACCGATATTCGACGTCATGATGAGCAGCGCATTGCGGAAATCGACCGTACGCCCCTGGGAGTCGGTGAGGCGGCCGTCTTCCAGTATCTGCAGCAGGATGTTGAACACGTCCGGGTGTGCCTTCTCGATCTCGTCGAGCAGCACCACGGAGTAGGGGCGGCGGCGCACGGCCTCGGTGAGCTGGCCTCCCTCTTCGTAGCCCACGTACCCGGGAGGAGAACCGACCAAGCGGCTCACCGCGTGCTTCTCCATGTACTCAGACATATCGAGCTGGATGAGTGCGTCTTCATCGCCGAACAGGAACTCGGCCAGCGTGCGGGCCAACTCGGTCTTGCCCACACCCGAGGGGCCCATGAAGATGAACGAGCCGGAGGGGCGGCGCGGATCGGACAGACGGGCGCGCGAGCGGCGAATGGCCTTTGACACGGACGTGAGGGCTTCATCCTGCCCCACGATGCGCTTGTGCAGTTCGTCTTCCATGCGCAACAGCTTGGCCGTCTCGGTCTCGGTGAGCTTGGTGACGGGGATACCTGTCCACATGGCCACCACCTCGGCGATCTCTTCCTCCCCTATGGAGGCCCGCTGGCCCTCGTCGGAGTTCTTCCAGCGCTCTTCGAGTTCCTTCTTCTCGTTGATGAGGCGGCGTTCCTTGTCGCGCAGGTTGGCGGCCGTCTCGAACTCCTGGCGCTCGATGGCGGCTTCCTTCTCCTTGCGCACCTCGAGTATCTTCTCTTCGAGCTCCTTGTAGTCGGGCGGAGCGGTCATGGTCATGATGCGCTTGCGCGACGCCGCCTCGTCGACCAAGTCGATGGCCTTGTCGGGCAGGAAGCGGTCGCTGATATAGCGGTCGGCCAACTCAGCCGCCGAGTACAGGGCGTCGTCGGTGATGCGGATGCGGTGGTGCGCCTCATAGCGATCGCGCAGACCTTTGAGAATGTCAACCGTCTCCTCCACCGAGGGCTCTTTCACGAAGATCTGCTGGAAACGACGCTCCAGGGCCGCGTCCTTGGCCAGATGCTTGCGGTACTCGTCCATGGTGGTGGCGCCGATGGTCTGCAGCTCACCCCGGGCCAATGCCGGTTTGAGAATGGAAGCCGCATCGATGGCGCCTTCAGCGGCCCCGGCTCCCACCAGATTGTGAATCTCGTCGATGAAGAGGATGATGTCGCCCCTCTCACCGATCTCTTTCATGACCTTCTTCAGCCGTTCTTCGAACTCGCCCCGGTACTTCGAACCCGCGACCAGGGCGCCGAGGTCGAGGGTGTAGATCTGCTTGTCTTTCAACAACTCGGGGACCTCGTTGCCGGCGATGAGGCGGGCCAGGCCCTCCACCACCGCCGTCTTGCCCACACCCGGTTCACCCACCAGCACCGGGTTGTTCTTGGTGCGGCGGGAGAGAATCTGCATGACCCGTTCGATTTCCATCTTGCGGCCGACCACCGGGTCGAGCTTGTCTTCCTCCGCATAGCGGGTGAGGTTGCGCCCGAACTGATCGAGCACTTTGGAGGCCTTCTTGCCAGCGGGCGCGCCTGCGGGAGCCGTCGCCTTCTGGGAGCGTCTCCCCGGCCCCGAGAGCACGCGCATGACTTCTTGGCGAATGCGGTCGGCGTCGGCGTCGAGATCGCTCAGGATGCGGGCGGCCACCCCTTCGCTCTCGCGGACCAATCCGAGCAGTATGTGCTCGGTACCGATGTAGTTGTGGCCCAGGGAGAGGGCCTCGCGCAGGGCCAGCTCCAACACCTTCTTGGCCCGCGGCGTGAAGGGTATCTGCCCTTGGGTCTCGTGTTCGCCTTCGCCTACGATGCGCATGATCTCGCCGCGCACGTCTTCCAGGGACACCTCGAGAGCCGAGAGAACACGTGCAGCCACGCCGTCGCCCTCGCGCAAGAGCCCGAGCAGGAGGTGTTCGGTGCCGATGTAGTTGTGCTTGAGGTCTCGAGCCTCTTCTTGGGCCAGCACCACTACCTGCCGGGCCCGTTCTGTGAATCTCTCGAACATGTGCTGTCTCCTATATCACGGCGCACGTGCCGGCGAAGACATCGCGTATGACGGCGGCCCTTCGCTCATCGACCCCGGGGTCTTCAAGCCCCCCGTGCGCTGCTCGTATCTCGTTGATGACCAGATTGCCCGGTTGCAGCCGCCTCATAAGGGCGAAACCCTCCTTCGCCCCAAGCGCCGGCTGCAGGATACCCAGCTCTCCACCGACCTGAATGGCCGAGATAAGGCTCACGGCCTCGGCGGCGGTGATGGACCACGCTCTTTGCGCTACACCCAGGGCACGGCCCACATAGTCGCGCACTTTGACGGGATTCTCTCTGAAGAGGACCTTTCGCGCAGTCAGTTCCTTCTCGGCTATCTGCTTGGTGGCTTCACCGATGCGGGAGAGTATTCCTGCTTCATCTGTTCCCGAAGTGTGCCTGTTGAAAACCTGGAAGAGACCCCCTGAGGCTTCCCACAGCGGCACAATGCCGATGTCGTGGGAAGCGAGGCTCACGGCAACCGGACCCAAGCGGCCCGATACCATCAGAGCCGGCACCTGGACGGTCACGTGGGCTCTCAGCCCCGTGCCCGCTACCTCCGGATTGGCGGTGAGGTAACCACGCGCCTCATCGAACGCGTAGGTGAGCTCCGCCTCGAGGTAGTCGTCGATGGAATCGACAAGCGCCCACAACTCGGGCAACTTCTCGCCCGCACGCGAACCCAGGATGCGCACGTGTGCCGAACCGTTGACCTCCACCGATGCCTCACCGGAACCGAACACGAGGAGCGTGCGCCCCACCCCGCTCATGCGGGCGAATTCGGGCGTCATGAGACCTCGCTCGACCAGGAGTGCCCGCACTGTGAGTGAGAGCGAGTCGAGCGGATAGGCTTCCCACTCCGCACCGTCCTCGTGGCGGGTGAGGCAGTCGACCACCCGCAGCGAGAGGGCCTCGAGGTCGCCCTGGGCGGCCGTATGGGGGAACAAGCCCCCCGACTCGTTGCGCTGCAGGGCGAGGCCCGTTGCCGAGACAACCCCGCTCATCGTGTCGCCCTCGGAAGGTGCTCGCCCAACTCGGTGAGCCTGTCGCGAACGCTCGCCGCCTCTTCAAAACGCTCCGAGTCGACCAAATCAATGAGCATACGCCGCAGCCGCAGAATCTCCCGCCCCTCCGGGCCACTCCTGGCCGGCCGGTGCGGAACCTTGCCGCTGTGCCCAGGAGGCTGCTCCTCGGAAGGCGCCTCCCCAGGCTCGCCCGCGCTCGGCAGATACTCCGCAAAGACCTCGTAGCAGTGAGCGCAGCCGAGTAGGCCGGTCTCGCGAAAATCGGTGAAGGTAGTGCCGCAAGTGCCGCAGAAGCAATCGGACGCAGGGCCCAAAGGTGCACCTTGTGCCTCCTCGTCGAGCGCCCCTTCGCCAAGCAGGCGACCGATGAGGCCCGGCACGGAGAGCATCATGGCCGAACCGGCCAACCCCTCACCAAGCTCTTCGGCGCAGGATTGGCAGATGTGTGAGGTCTCAACCGTTCCGTTCTCCAGGCGGGCCACATGCACGGTAGCGGGAGCCGCACCACACGCTTCGCAGACTTGCGAGTCATCTTGTGCGGCACTGCCGGCACTCCACTCAGCCCCATCGGCGAACACTACGGCATCATCTCCTTCCCAACGCAAAACCCGCTGCCGCGGGCTTCGAAAACACTGCCAGATTCCGCGGGGAAACCGCGTTTCAAAGCCACACCCGGCCCCCTCTCTCTTACTGAATTAATTCTACCATAGGGGGTACCGGGAACAGCCCCCGGGAGCGGCCCGGCGGGCAGAGGTGCGACTCAGGAGCCACAAGGCCCGGCCCTGGCGCGAGCGTCAAGAACCCTCGGGACGAAGCTGCGGGAAGAGAATGACGTCGCGTATGGAGTCGAGGCCCAAGAACAGCATCACCAGCCGATCGATGCCTATACCCAGGCCGCCCGCCGGCGGCATGCCGTACTCAAGCGCACGCAAGAAGTCTTCATCGAGCGCGTGGGCCTCCTCGTCGCCTGCTTCCTTCTGGGCGGCTTGGGCCTCGAAGCGTTCTCTCTGGTCGACCGGGTCGTTCAGTTCCGAGAAGGCGTTGCCGACCTCCCGGCCGGCGATGATCGGCTGGAACCGTTCGACGAGCAGCGGATCATCGGGATGCTTCTTGGCCAAGGGGCTCAACTCCAACGGATGGTCGATCACGAAGGTGGGTTGCGTGAGATGCGGCCAGGCCAAGTGCTTGAGGGCCTTGTCGATCAGCTGTGAGAAGTCGTCTCCACGCTCCACCTCCACCCCCCGCTCCCGTAGAACCTTGAGCGCAGACATGGGGTCGGCCCTCACGGCGGAGAGCCCCAAACCCAGGTGCTCCTCGAGCAGGCCGTTCACGGTGAGGCGGGGCCAAGGCGGTTGGAGGTCGATATCGGTGCCACCCACCGTGATGACAGCGGTGCCCAGCACCTCGGTCGCGAGTGCAGCTATCATCTGCTCCACCAGCTCCATGATCTCGCGGTAGTCCACGTAGGCCCAGTAGAGCTCCATCATGGTGAACTCGGGGTTGTGCACCAAGGAGATGCCCTCGTTGCGAAAGTTCTTGCCGATTTCAAAGACCTTGTCGAAGCCGCCCACCAGCAGGCGCTTCAGGTAGAGCTCGGGTGCGATGCGAAGATACAGATCCACGCTGAGAGCATTGTGGTGGGTGACGAAGGGCCGGGCCAGCGCACCTCCCGGCAACGGTTGTAGAATGGGCGTCTCCACCTCCAAGAAGCCACGCTCCTCGAGGTAACGGCGCATGGCGGCGATGATGCGGCTCCTCATACGAAGCTGCTGAGCCACTTGGGGATTGGCGATGAGGTCGGCGTAGCGCTGGCGATAGCGTGTCTCGCGGTCTTGAAGACCGTGCCACTTCTCGGGCGGCGGCCGAAGCGACTTGGTGAGCAGGGTCCAACTCTCGACCAGCACGGAGAGTTCTCCCCGGCGGGTGCGGAACACCGGACCCTCCACCCCCACGATGTCGCCCAAGGCCACGCCCTTGACGGCCGCGAACGACTCCGCGCCCAACGTGTTCACATTGGCGTAGAGCTGCAGATCGTCGACCCCGTCACGGATGGTGAAGAAGCAGGCCTTGCCGTGCTCGCGCCTTGCAAGCACCCTTCCGGCCACCCGGCTGCGTGAGTTCTCGGCCTCTTCGCCTACCTCCAAACCACCATAGGCGTGTCTGATGTCGGCCACGGTGGTGCGAGGCCAGAACCGCCGCGCGTAGAGTTCCGCCTCGGGTGAGAGAGGGCCTGCAGCGGCATCTGCGGCCGGCTCGGGGACCTCGGCCATCAGTTCGCGCCTATGGTGAGTATCTCGAACTTGAGCGAGCCGACAGGGGCAGGCACGGTGACGACGTCGCCGACCTTGCCTTCGAGGAGCGCCTGGCCGATGGGAGACTCATTCGACACCCGGTTGTTGGTGGGATCGGCCTCCGCCGAGCCAACGATGCGATACCTGAGCACCTCGTCGTTCTCGAGGTCTTTCACCTCGACCACACTGCCCAACGACACCTGCTGGGTGGAGATATCGCTGGTCTTGACGACGCGTGCATTGGCCAGCTTCTCCTGGAGGGCCGAGATACGGTACTCCAGCATGGCCTGCTCGTTCTTGGCATCGTCGTACTCGGAGTTTTCGGAAATGTCACCGAAGTCGCGCGCGTGGCGAATGCGCTCGGCTACCTCTTCGCGCTTCGTGGTCGAGAGATACTCGATCTCATTCTGCAGCTTCTTGAGGCCTTCGGGTGTGAGAATGGTTTCCCTGGAAGACATCGGACCGTCCTTTAGCCCCCTGAATAAGGCAGGGCATTATAGGCAACCGCTCGACCCATGTCAAACACACGCAGCGGCGAAGGGCAAGAAGGACGCACAGAGTCTATGGCCGCACTATCCCTCGCCCACCGCTCCCAGGGACCGGAGGGCTTCATCGACCTCTGCCGAAGAACGCAGGCGCATGAGCTTCTCGATGTCCGCTCCCCTCACGCCGGCCCGCCGCAGATGCCAGGCCACGTGCTTGCGCATCCAGGGCACCGCCCTCCTCTCCCCCATGCTCTCGAGCGTGGCCTGGTAGAGCGCCCGTAGGTCTTCCACCAGCTCGGTGGGCGACGGGTCAAGCTCGTCATGGCCGTGCAGGATACGCCGTACCAGGAACGGATCACCCAAGACCCCGCGGGCCACCATTACCGCGGCCGCACCCGTTGCCTCTACCACCTGGGAGGCCGCCCGGAAGGAATCGATATCACCCGAAGCAAGGACGGGGATGGAGACCGCTTCCACCACCCGAGCCGTCACCTCGTGATCGGCCCGCCCGCGGTAGAACTGGGTGGCGGCCCCCGGGGGGACCCCCCGGCTCCCCCCCCCCCCGCCCCCCCCGGGTGGGCGCCCCCCCGGGGGGTTTGTGGGGGGGGGGCCCGGGGGGGCCCCCCCCCCCCCCCCCCACCCCCACTGCTTCCAGTCGCGGGGCCAGCTCAGGAGCAACAATGTGATCAGGATCGGGACCGGAGCGCAGCTTCACCGTGACCGGCACCCCGAAGGCGGCCGCTCTGGTGACCACCGCCCCAGCAACCTCCACTGCCCGGGCCGGATCGCGGAGCAGTGCGGCACCCGCACCGGTCTTCACCACCTTCTTGGCCGGGCAACCCAGGTTCAGATCGATGAGGTCGGGCCTACGCTCCCGCTCGAGTACCAGACGAACCGCCTCAGAGAGCACCGAAGGATCGTCCCCGAAGAGCTGCACCCCTACGGGACGCTCCTCCTCCGAGACCTCGACGTAGTGGGCGGTACGACTGTTCGCATACAGGAGGCCGTAGCAACTCGCCATCTCCGAATAGACGAGTCCCACCCCGTAGCGTTTGACGTGCACGCGAAAGGCCTGCGTGGTGATGCCGGCCATGGGGGCCAACACCACTCTGTTCTGAATGTGCCGGTTCCCGATGCAGAAGGCACTCCTGAAATAGCCCACCGCACCCGGCGGCGGAACCGGGTTCATCGCGGATCCAACGAGCGCCGGTAGATGATCTCAAGCCCTTTGAGGGTCAACATGCCGTCGAGATGGTCGAGGCTGCGGGTGAATTCGAAGATGAGCGGGGAGAGACCGCCGGTGGCCACGGCCACGGCCTTGCCCCCAAGCTCCCGCCGCATCCGTTCGACAACTCCGTCGACCTGTCCCGCAAAGCCGTAGATGGCTCCCGCCTGCATGGCCTGCACCGTGCTCTTGCCGATGACGGTGCCCGGATCGACCAACTCGATCTTGCTCAGTTTCGCCGCCCGGGAGGCGAGCGCGTCGATGGAGATATCGATGCCCGGCGATATGGCCGTACCCAAATACTCTCCCCTGGCGGATATGGCCGAGAAGGTGGTGGCGGTACCGAAATCGATCACGATGCAGGGCCCTCCGTACGACTCGTAGGCAGCCACTCCGTCAACCACCAGATCCGCTCCCACTTCACGGGGATTATTGGTGAGGATGGGCATACCCGTCTTGACCCCGGGGGCCACGATGAGCGGCTCGAAGCCCAGGTGCAGGGTGCACATGGCGTGGTATTCGGCATTCAGCCGCGGAACCACCGAGGCGAGCGCGCAGGAGGTGATGTCGTGCCGGGAGAGCTCGGAGAGTTCGAGTAGGTTGAACACCATGATGGCGAGCTCATCGCCGGTGCGCGTGTTGTCGGTGGCTACTCTCCAGTGCCGTACCAGAGAGGCGTCCTCGAATAGACCGAGCACGGTTTGCGTGTTGCCCACATCTACTGCCAGAAGCATCGTCCCTCCTTCACGCCCGGCCTTTCGTGTACAGCGAGGTGGCATATGCCCGACCGGCAGCGATGTACAACATCACGCCGTGTCAACCACGAAATCGAGGGCCAAGTCCACCGGCGGCGCTCCCGCGGTCAGCGCGCTCGACGAGATCAAGTCAACCCCGGTGCGGGCGATGGCGGCCACGTTCTCGAGTGTCACCCTTCCCGAGGCCTCGAGGAGCACGCTCGGATCGAGGAGCCGCGCCGCCTCCACACAACGGCGCAACGTCTCGGGCTCCATGTTGTCCAGCAAGACGATATCCGCCCCGGCTGCGACGGCCTCTCGGAGACCGGCCTCGTCCTGGACTTCCACCTCCACCTTCATGCTGAAGGGAGCACGTGTCTTCGCCGCCCGGACCGCCGCCGCGATGCTTCCCCCGGCCACCACGTGATTATCTTTGATGAGCACCATATCGAACAGGCCGAAACGGTGGTTCTCGCAGCCACCCGCCCGCACTGCCCTCTTCTCCCAGAACCTCAAACCTGGCATGGTCTTGCGGGTGTCCACCACGACGGCGTTCGTGCCCTCGACCGCCCGGGAGAACAACCGCGCCTGCGTGGCCACGCCGCACACGTGGCGCAGCATGTTCAACATGGTACGCTCGGCGGCAAGTACGCTGCGGGCCCGCCCTCGTATCTCGGCCAACACGTCCCCCGCCGCCAGCTCTTGGCCCTCCACCGCCTTCTCCCCGAAGAGGCAGCTGGGGTCGACCTCTCTCATTACGGCAGCGGCCAGGGGCAACCCAGAGACCACCGCCTCCTCCCGAGCCACCACACGCGCCCGGGCCTCTGCCTGCGGCGGCACGGTCCACTCGGAGGTCACGTCGCCGTAACTCGCGAGATCCTCCAAGAGTGCCAACTTCACCAGCGCTTCGGTTACCGCGTCGATCCCTCGCCGCCCCTGAAACTCCACCATTCTCCCTACGCTCCCTGCACGCTCTTCACCCATCTTTCCCCTTTCGCGAGGTGGTGAGTCCGGTGACGTTGAGCGAGGCGTCTCCTACGCAAGGATCGAACCGCACGGAGACATGCCGCCTCCACAATTCGTCGCGTACCTCGGGGAAGTCCGAGCGCAGATGCACACCGCGGCTCTCCTCCCTCGCAAGAGCTGAGGAGACCATCAGCCCGGCCAGTGTCAGCATGTTGAACACCTCAAGTTCCTCCACAACCCGGGCCGGTGGAGCCAGCGAGTCGCGCACGGCCGCGAGGGTTCGAGCCGCCTCCTCCAATCCCTCCCGTGACCTCACCACTCCGCACAGGCGGGACATGACCGTCTTGACGGCCCCGCAGGCCTCCTTCAGCGCGATGGGGGAGTTGCCGGGACGGACCTCGTCGGAGAGGGCGAGCTTCACCTTGCGCACGGTGCGCTCCGGCGCGGACAGATAGCGGTTCAGATCGCGTACGACCCGCTCACCGAACACCAGCCCCTCGAGCAGGGAGTTCGAGGCTAGGCGATTGGCGCCGTGCACTCCGGAACTCGAGACTTCGCCGCAGGCGTAGAGTCCGGGCAGTGTGGTCCTGCCCCACAGATCGCTCGCGGCGCCGCCCACGAAGTAGTGGGAGGCAGGAGATACGGGAATGAGCTCGTGTTCGAGGTCGTAGCCCCGATGACGCAGCCCTGCGTACACGGTGGGGAAGCGCTCTTTGAGGAAATCACCCGGGAGGTGGCGGGCATCGAGCCATACAAAATCGGTGCCCATGTCATCCATCACCCTCTTCATCCTCCGCACCACGATGTCGCGCGGGGCAAGCTCCGCCTGAGGATGGGCCTCCTCCATGAAGCGCCTGCCCTCATCGTCGACCAAGTAGGCGCCCTCCCCCCGCAACGCCTCGGTGATGAGAAAAGCGGGATCCTCGTCGCCGTGCAGTGCTGTGGGGTGGAACTGCATGAACTCGAGGTCACGCAGGACCGCCCCCGCCCGGTAGGCCATGGCGTGGCCGTCGCCCGTCGCCACATCGGGGTTGGTGGTGCTGGCGAACACCTGTCCGGCACCACCGCTGGCAAGTATCACCGCACGCGCGAGGCTCACCGTGAGTTCACCCTTTTCGCCCAGTGACACAGCGCCGATGCAGCGGCCGCCGTCCGTCAGGAGATCGACCACGAACTCGTTTTCGTGCAACTCGACCCGGCTGCCCGAGATCATGGCGTCAACAAGGGTACTCGCCACCACGCTGCCGGTGGCGTCACCACCCGCCCTTACCACTCGGGGCACCGAATGCGCCCCCTCGGAGGCCAGAACGAGCTCCCCCTCGCGCTTGTCGAACTTGGTGCCCAGGTGCTCCAGTTCGCGCACCCGCCCGGGACCCTCCTCCACCAGGATACGCACAGCCTCCTCGTCGCAGAGACCGGCTCCGGCCACCAGCGTATCGCGGAAGTGAAGGTCGGGGGAGTCGTAGGGGCCCATGGCAGCCGCGATGCCCCCCTGGGCCAGGAACGTAGCCGTGTCGTCAAAAGTGCTCTTGGTGAGGAGGGCGACGTTCCACCGGCGCGCCGCCCCCACCGCCGCCGTGATGCCCCCTATGCCACCGCCGATGACGACCACGTCGTAACTCGAATAACGGATGTCGGCGCCTCCGGCGGCGCACAGATACGGGCGTTCCACCACCGCGGTCTCCCCCTACCGCCCGATGGCCACCATGCGCTCGACAGCCCGCAGGGCGGCGAGACGGATGGGCTCGGGCACAGTGATGACCGGCTCTTCTCTCTCCAAGGCCGTCACCGCGTTCTCCAGAGTGGTGAGCTTCATGTTGGGACACACGGCCATATTGGTGACGGGGTAGAAGCGCTTGCCGGGAACGTCCTGCTCGAGACGGTAGATCATGCCGAGCTCGGTACCGATGATGAACTCCTTGCCCTTGTCTTCCCGGCAGAAGCGCACCATGCCCGAGGTGCTCTCGACGGCATCGGCGGTATCGCTCACCTCGGTGCGGCACTCCGGGTGCACCACGAGCTTGGCTCCCGGATGTTCCCGCCTCGCCGCGAGCGCATCCTCCAGTTCGATGAGGTCGTGTGTGGGGCAGAACCCCTCCCATAACACCATGGGCCGGCCGGTACGTTTCATGACCCAGGCCCCGAGATTGCGATCAGGCGTGAAGATGATGTCTTGATCGGCGGGGAGCGACTCCACCACCTGCACGGCATTGGCGCTGGTGCAGCACACGTCCGATTCAGCCTTCACCGCTGCGGAGGTGTTGACGTAGCTCACCACGAGGGCTCCCGGGTGCTCGGCTTTGAAAGCCCTCAGATCATCGGGGTCGACCATCTGGGCCATCGGACAGCAGGCCTTGGCCTCGGGCATCACCACGGTGCGGTCGGGTGCCAGAATGGCGGCCGTCTCGGCCATGAAGTCGACTCCGCAGAAGAGGATGAGCCGGGCCTCGGAGGCTGCGGCCTTCCGGGCCAGACCCAGCGAGTCACCGACGAAATCCGCAGCATCCTGTATCTCGGGGCGCTGGTAGTTGTGGGCCAGGATCACCGCGCCCTTCTCTTCCGCCAGGCGCCGCAGCCGCCTGCTGAGCGATGCCCGTTCGGCGACGGCCTGTACCTCCGTCGAATGCTGCATGGACAACCACCATCCCTTGGTGTTGGCTTCGCACGTCATCCGCTCCACCCGCTGATGAGCCACACGGGCAAGAGCCTGCTCCACCGTCAGGCCGGGCACGAACTCCAACCCTGGGGCGATCTCGGCCAGAGGCTCGAGCACGAACCGTCTCGCACGCACCCGTGGGTGCGGGAGTGCAAGGCGCGGGTGAGCTACCTCGGGCCCATCGTACCAAACGAGGTCGATATCGATCGTCCTCGGCCCGAAACGCTCGCTGCGTACCCGCCCCAGATCGGCCTCTATGCGCTGCATGAGGTCGAGCAACCCCAGGGGAGTGCAGGCCGACTCCAGACCGACCGCGGCATTCAGGAAGTCGGGTTGGGTCTCCTTCTCCCGGGGAGCCGTCAGGTAGAGCGAGGAGACGACGAAGACATGAGTGCGGGGCAGCCGTGCGAGTGCCCGCACGGCTGCCCCCAGAAGCTGCCGGGAGTCACCCTGATTGGAACCGAGGCTGAGATAGTAGACTGTCATGATGGATTGTGGCGGCCCGGCCGGCCGGGCCGCTCCGGTTCTCAGTACCCCGGCCGCCGAAGCTCGAACTCGGCAAAGACTCCCTGCACGGAGAAGCGGAGCGGTGCATGTGGTTTGCCCACTCGCACCCACACTCGACCTACCGGGTAACGGCACAGGATTTCCTCGGCGAGCGCCTCGGCCACGCTCTCGATGAGCTGGAAGCTCCGCCCCGCAACCACGTCTTCGGCCGTCTCCATAAGCGCTACATAGCTCACCGTGCGTGACAACTCATCACCCAGAGCAGACTCGAGCGGCGCCACCGCCACGTCGACGACGAACCGCTGCCCCATCCGCTGCTCTTCGTCGAGCACCCCGTGGTGCCCGAACAGTTCGAGCCCGGTGAAGGAGACCTGCAGGCTACGGACCGCGCCCCCAGGCGGGGTCGCGGAGCCACCGGCCTCCGTCTCGTCACCTCGGCCCCCACAGAGGCGGTCGCCAACTGGGGCCGGACCACCGACCTGCCTTGGACCACCGACTGAGGCAGCTAGGCCCGGGACTGCCGGACCGCAGCCGCCCCCGCCGCAGCCTTCGCGGCCCCCCTCAGCGCAGCCACGCTCAGGGTGGCTATCCATAGACCGCACTCACCACTTTGAGAGCCTGCACATTCTCAGCCACGTCGTGCACGCGCACCAGGTGCGCCTCCTCTCGGGCCGCGATGACGGTGGTGGCGACGGTGGAGAGCACCCTGTCCTTGGGCTCTGGGAGGTCGAGGATCACTCCCAGGAAGTACTTGCGCGACGTGCCCACCGCCACGGGCCGGCCGAGTGAACGGAAGCTGCGCAGCTGCCGGAGCAGGGCTAGGTTGTGCTCCACGGTCTTGCCGAAACCGATGCCCGGATCGATGACCAAGTTCTCTTCGGCGAGACCCTGGTCGACCGCCCAGCTGAGGCGCTCCGCAAACCAGGCGTAGATATCCTGCACCACGTCATCGTAGGTGGGGTCGAGCTGCATGGTAGCCGGCGTGCCCTGCATGTGCATGAGCACCACGGGACAGGCGGCGTCGCGCAGGCAGGCCGCCATCTCGGGGTCTCCTCGCAGCGCCGTCACGTCGTTGATGAGCCCTGCGCCCGCCTCCAAGGCAGCCGCCGCCACCGCCGCCCGGCTCGTGTCGACCGATATCGGCACCCCGAGGTCGGGGGCAAGCTCGGCCACCAGCGGCACCACCCGCTGCATCTCCACCTCGAGCGGAACCGGGTCGGACCCGGGACGAGTCGACTGGCCACCGATATCGATGAGGTCGGCACCTTGGGCGGCCATCTCACGCGCCCGTGCAGCCGCCGCCTCAAACTCCGCGAAGTCACCACCGTCGGAGAAGGAGTCGGGAGTGACATTCAGCGCCCCCATCACCAGGGGCACGCGTGCCGACTGCAGTAATGGGTGGCACACGGGAGCCAGACTGTCGACGTGGGTGAGGGCCGACATGATGGCTTCGGAGAGCTCTCGCAGGCCAAATGGTTGATCGCGTAGCTTCGGCAAGAGACGTTCGTACTGGGCAAGCGTGCCCATCATCAGGCACTCGGCTTCCCGACCGCCAAGTTCGTACACTTCCCTGGAGGTGGCTACCTCGCCCCCCCGCGACAGCATCTCCTGCTTGAGTATGTTGGCGGCGCGAATGTCGATGCCCTTGACGTGAACGACCCGGAACAGAGCCTTCTTGTCCATGATGTCGATGCCGGCGCTCGACACCGCCATGCGGCCGAGCACCTTGCGCACGTCGTCGACGTCGCGAAGAAGAAGTACGTGGGGAAGACCGACGATGGGAATCACAGCATGCCTTTCGCTCGCTCACCCAGGGGGCTATGACCGCGGTGCATCGATGAGGGCCAGCACTTCGGCTCTGGTGGCAGCACTGGAACGACACACTCCGCGTACCGCCGACGTCACCGTGAGGGAGCCGACCGTGCGTACCCCACGCATGGACATACAGAGGTGCTCGGCCTGAATGAGCACAAGCACACCGGCCGGCTCCAGAGTATGCACCACCGTGTCGGCAATCTCGCTGGTGAGACGCTCCTGTAACTGAAGACGGGCCGCCGCCATCTTCACCAGCCGGGCCAGCTTCGAAAGCCCCGCGATACCTCCCCCCTTGGAAGGAATGTACCCCACGTGCGCCACCCCGAAGAAGGGTACGAGATGGTGCTCGCAGATGGAGAAGAAGGGAATGTCACGGATGAGCACCAGCTCTTGATGGGTGTCGGAGGCCATGGGCTGCACCAGGGTCTTCAGGTCGCACCCTATGCCGTCGAGGACCTCTTCATAGAGATCTGCGACCCGGCGGGGAGTCTCCATGAGACCTTCGCGCGCGAGGTCTTCACCGATGCCTTCGAGAATGAGGCGGACGCCCTGTTCGATCCTGTCCCGGTCCACGGGGACCCCTCCGGGCCTCAGCCTTCGTGACCCAGGTCGCTCGCGGAGGAGACAGAGGGTGTCGCCGGACCGGGAACCACACGCTCCCTACCCTCCTGCTCCCGCGGCTGGCGCTTGCGCTCCGAACGAGCCGACTCGCGAGCCTTCTTGGACTTCTGCTCGTCCTTCTCACGGAATACCTCGTCGGGCGACTCGCCCTCGAGCAGGCGTTCGAACTCGTCCTTGTCGATGGTCTCCCGCTCTATGAGAAGCAGGGACAGCATGTCAAGCTCGGCCCGGTGCTCGACCAGCACCCGGCGGGCGGTGTTGTATGCCTCGTCGATCACACGCCGTATCTCGGCGTCGATCTTGCGAGAGGTCTCCTCGGAGTACTCCGGACCCGCCCCGAACTCGCGGCCCACGAAGGGCTGTGCCGGGTCATGCCCGAAGGTGAGCGGGCCCAGGTTCTCGCTCATGCCGTACTGGGTGATCATGCGCCGAGCGGTTTCGGTGGCGCGCTGCAGGTCGTTGGCCGCGCCCGTGGTGATGTCGTCGAACCGGACCTCCTCGGCCACCCGGCCACCCAACATGTGGGCAAGCTTGTCCATGATCTCCTTCTTCTTGACCATGAACTTGTCTTCGGTGGGCAGGGTGATGGTGTAGCCGAGGGCTTGGCCACGGCTGATGATAGAGATCTTGTGAACCGGGTCGGAGTGAGGCAGGTAATGGGCAACGAGGGCATGGCCCGTCTCGTGGTATGCGGTGATGAGCCGCTCCTCTTCACTCAAGATACGGGACTTCTTCTCGGGGCCGGCGATGACACGCAGGATGGACTCCTCGAGCTCGGCCATGCCCACTATCTTGCCACCCTGCCGGGCAGAGAGAAGCGCCGCCTCGTTGACCAGGTTGGCAAGGTCTGCACCTGTGAAGCCGGGCGTCTGCCCGGCGAGCACGCCCATGTCGACGTCGGAAGCGAGCGGCTTACCCTTGGTGTGGACGTCGAGGATGGCCTTGCGACCGTCGCGGTCGGGACGGTCGACCGTGATCTGCCGATCGAAGCGGCCGGGACGGAGGAGGGCCGGGTCGAGAATATCGGGCCGGTTGGTGGCCGCCATGATGATGATGCTCTCGTTGGCCTCGAAACCGTCCATCTCCACCAACAACTGGTTGAGCGTCTGCTCACGCTCGTCGTGACCGCCGCCCATACCCGCTCCACGGTGGCGGCCGACGGCATCGATCTCGTCGATGAAGATGATGCAGGGCTGGTTCTGCTTGGCCTGATCGAACAAATCGCGCACGCGGCTCGCACCCACACCCACGAACATCTCAACGAAATCGGAGCCGGAGATGCTGAAGAAGGGCACTCCCGCCTCGCCCGCCACCGCCCGGGCGAGGAGCGTCTTGCCCGTACCTGGAGGCCCGAACAGGAGCACGCCCTTGGGAATGCGCGCACCCAGAGCCAGGAATTTCTTGGGGTTCTCGAGGAAGTCTTTGATCTCCTCAAGCTCTTCCACCGCCTCATCGGCCCCCGCCACATCGGCGAACGTGACTTTGGGCGCATCGATACTGAGGCGCTTGGCCCGGGACTTGCCGAAACTCATGACCTTGCTGCCGCCCCCCTGCATCTGGTTCATGATGAAGAAAAAGAAGATGATGAGGAGTAGCATGGGTGCAAAGGTGCCGAGAAGCGTGAGCCACACGGACTGCTTCTGCGCATCGGTCGTAAAATCGACGCTGTTCTGCAGCAGGAAGCCCTGCATGTCGTAGCCCTCGGTGAAACCCACCGAGAAGCTCTCGCCGGTGGTCTTCAACTTGCCCTCGACCACGAGGTCTTTCGTCTTCACGGTGAGAGGCGCGACGACGTCTTGCGACTGGACCGCCCTCTGAAACTCCATAAAGGTCATGTCTTTGTGCGCTTGGCCGCCATAGAAGAGATTCTGCACGAAAAAAGCGAGCAGAATGACGATCAATATGGGAAACGCTGCACTCTTGAAGAATCTACTCAAAGAAACTCCACCCTTCGAGGGCCAATACAAGCCATCTCTACAGTAAGCCAGATGTTACCACAGCGCCCCGACGGTGCCCTTTCCGAGGCGCCCGCCCACACCGGGGCGCAGATCCACCAAGGAGGTCGCCACGCCTTGCGGGCGGCCTCACCCTACGAGTACTCGACAGTGGTCTGGTCCGAATCTTCGAGTACACCGATGAAAGGGAGATTCCGCCCCTTCTCCGCGCAGTCGAGGCCGTAGCCGACGACGAAGAGGTTCTCGATCTCGAAGCCCGTGTAGCGGCAGGGCAATGCCGCCTTGCGCCGGCCCGGCTTGTTGAGAAGGGTGCATATCTCGAGACTGGCCGGGCCTCGGGAGCTCAGGTTCTTCACCAGGTACTTCAGCGTGAGGCCGGAGTCGATGATGTCTTCCACGATGAGCACGTGGCGCCCCTTGATGTCCATGTCGAGGTCCTTGAGGATGCGGACGACCCCGGAACTGTCGGTGGACGAACCGTAGCTCGACACCGCCATGAAGTCCATCTCGAGATCGAACTCCAGCCGCCGCACCAGATCGGCCACGAAGACGACCGCGCCCTTGAGCACACACACCAGCACCGGCTTGCGGTCTCTGTAGTCTTGCGAGATGGCCTCCGCCAGCTCCTCGATACGCTTCTGCAGTGCCTCCTCAGAGATCAAGACCTTCATCAACCCGCTCCCCTGCCATTGGCTTGCCTTGAGACGCCGGGCTCGGCGACCTTCTCGATGCTCAACCGCAAGAACCTTTTCGTCCTCTCAGATATTCTACTTGACTCGGCCACCACCACACCACCGAGCCACACCACTCTGCCGGCGGAGACGAACACGGGCACCCGTGGCCGCCCACGCGCCGGTACCGCCCGATCCACGAGTATGTCCTTCAGCAGCCGGGACCCGCTCATGCCCAAAGGCTGCATGCGGTCACCGGGCCGGACCCCGCGCACCGTGAGCGAGGAGACCACACTGTCGGCGTCGAGGTAGGCCTCCGTGCGGGGGTCATGCGCCTCATACCCTGCCACAATCCGAGCCCGCAGCCTCAAGCCATGCGCCTCCACCTCACCAGGAACGGGCAAGGTGACGGACGCCGCCCACGCGGCCATGCGCGCAACCGCTTCGTCCTCGCGTGGCGTGAGGAGCACCTCGTCGTACTCCTTGCACACCACATACCCCGAGCCCACGTCCAGGCTGGCGCTCCCCTCGACCTCGAGAAGCGCCTCGGTATCGAGTACCACCCGGCGGGAGACACCCCTGCCGGCCACCTCCTCGAGCAGCCGGTGCAACAGCGCGCGGCGAAGCGGCATCGGCAGGCCGAGAAGCCTCGGCGCCGAGAATACTCCTCCTGCGCTCACCTCATCTCGTGCCCGCTCAACGGCATCGCCGGTGACCGCCGACGCCTCGGCCGCAACTTCCGCAGTACGAGCCAATGCCTCCGCCGCTCCCGGGAGGAGCTCCTCGAGCAGAGGAAGTACCCGGGCACGGATGCCGGTGCGCGCGTAACCCGGATCGTCGTTACCGCGATCGACCGCGAAGGTCAAACCGTGACCCACGCAGTACGCCTCGGTCTCGCTGCGGCGTACGCAGAGGAAGGGCCTCACCCAGGGGCCCTCCTTCGGCATCATGCCCCGCAGAGAACGAAGCCCTCCATACCGACAGGCCCGATAGAGGAGGGTCTCGGCTTGATCGTCGAGGGTATGGCCGAGCACCACCACCCCGGCCCCAACCTGGGACGAGACCGCATGGGCCGCTTCGCGCCGGGCAAGCCGGGCCTGCTCCTGTAGGTTGCCGGCTCCCTTCTTCAGGGGACGGTGTTCGACACGCAGGGGCACCCCCAGCCGACTGCAGATGCCCTCCACAAGCGCCTGATCGGCGTCGCTCTCCGGCCCTCGAAGGTGGTGATTGACGTGCAGCACGCTCACCCGGGCGGGTCCGTCGGCACCGAGGCCGCCTGAGGCAAGAAGATGGAGAAGTGCGAGGGAGTCCTGTCCACCCGAGCACATGACGAGGGCACCCCGAGCGGAGAGGAACAGGTGTTCGCGGCGGCAGAAGAGAGTGACTCGCTGAACGGTATCCATAGCGGTGAAGCGCAAGCATAGCACAGGGATCTTGGCCGCCCGCTCAAGGACGGATAAACTCTTGCCGACGGAAGGGGGCTTCTTCTTGCGCACCCCTCCGTGCTCTGCTTATATACGGGTAGAACTACCCCCCCAAGAGGAGGAAAGGCATGGCTGTTCCGAAAGTGGATCCCGATCTTTGCACCGGTTGTGGAATCTGCGAAGACACGTGCCCCGATGTCTTCGAAGTGGGCGATGACGGCATCAGCCACGTGATCGCCGATCCGGGCGCGATCGAAGAGTCCGGCTGTGTTGACGAAGCAGCCGATGAGTGCCCCGAGGGTGCCATCAGCCTCGATTAGGGGGCGAGGGGCCCGGCCGTCTCTGTACGGCCACGAGTGTCTGACATCTGTTGCGGGGCCGCCCTGGGGCGGCCCCGCCGCTTTTCCGGCTCCCCCCTGAAGGTCCCGGCACAAGAATGCCACGCTTGCAGTCTACCCCCCCAAGCAGGAGAAACGGGGCCGGCCGTCGAAACGCCTGAGCAGGGAGAAGGACAGAAAGGAGAGCGCGGCCGGTGCTCGGTATCTACACCGGGTACGGGCTCTTGGCGACGGCCCTCGTGGCTTCTACGACAGTCGCCTGTCTCGCCTGGAGGGTACGCGACTACCCCAGGGGCAGGCGCGGACTGGTGCTCACGGCCGTTGCGGCCCTGCTCGTCATTGCGAATATCGCCGCTGCACTGGTGGGCGACAGAGTACCGGCCGGACTCGCGGTCGGTGGTGAAGCCGCGCTCCTTGCCGCCGCCCTTCTCGTCATGTCCGGCGCCTTCCTGGTGTGGCCTCTCTTCCCCCTGCAGCTCGCCGAGCCGTTGCGGTCCGACCTGATTGATCCGCTCACTCGCACCGCAACCCATCGGGCATTCCAAGACAGGCTCGGTCATGAGTGTGACCGCGCGTACCGCTTCGGCGACTCCTTCGCACTCATCATCATCGACCTGGACCAGTTCCGTCACATCAACAACCGTCACGGGCACAAGACGGGTGACCGCGTGCTCGGCGAGTTGGCTTCGCGGATAGGCGTCCTCGTGCGCGAGATCGACCTGTGCGCCCGCTTCGCCGGCGACCAATTCGCCATCATCCTTCCCCACACCCTGCAACGCAGCGCCGCCGACACCGCGGAGAGAATCCGCAAGACCGTCGCCGCCTGGACCTTCGATGCCGGTGAAGACCACGATCTGCGCCTCACGGCGAGCTTGGGCATCTCAGTGTATCCGGCGGACGGCGCCGACGCTCCTGTTCTGGTGGAGGCTGCCGAACGGGCACTCAAGGTGGCCAAATCGCTCGGCGGCAACCAGGTGCAAACACACCACGAGCTGCCCTCCGTCCACGCCCCCTCCGCCGAGAGCGGCACTCCGAGCGCCGCTACGGTGGTGCGCAGCCTCGCGGCGGCAGTCGACGTTCGCGATCGCTACACGCACAGCCACTCCCGCTCTGTGTCCGATATCGCCGCCGCCGTGGCCCAGCAACTCGGCCTTCCCGGCCTGGAGGTGAATCGCATACGAGTAGGAGCTCTGCTTCATGACGTGGGCAAGATCGGGGTGCCCGACTCGATTCTCTCGAAAGAGGGCAGCCTCACCCCCGGGGAGTGGGAGAGCATCCGCCAGCACCCGGTCCTGGGGAAGACCATCATCGAACAGGCCCCCGAGCTGCACGATGTCATCCCCCTGGTCCTGCATCACCAGGAACGCTACGACGGCACCGGCTACCCCTCTCACCTGCGCGGGATGGACATTCCCCTGGGAGCACGCATCATCGCCGCCGCCGACGCATATCACGCCATCCGCTCAAATCGTCCCTACCGCCGGGGACGCACACACCGGGAAGCGGTGCCGGAGCTCAGGCGCTGTTCCGGCTCCCAGTTCGATCCCGAGGTGGTGGACGCCTTGGTAGCAGCACTGGAGGCGGACGACGGGCTCCGTACACCGGTGGCCTCGCTCCTCCCCTCCGTCACCGAGGTTTCGCTGAAGACCGCGGGCCACTCCCCGGCGCTCAACTGAGAGAGGCACCTTCCATGAAGGCGATGATCCTCGACCGGCCGGGCGCACCTCTTCGCTTCGCCGACGTACGTACGCCTTCACCTGCTCCCGGACAGCTCCTACTCGCGGTCAGAGCCTGCGCGGTGTGCCGCACCGATCTCCACGTGGTCGACGGAGAACTCACCGAGCCGGTACTTCCTCTCATTCCCGGCCACGAGATCGTAGGAGTGGTGGAGGCGGTGGGAAGCGACGTCAAGGGGTTCGAGGTCGGGGACAGGGTGGGGGTGCCCTGGTTGGGTTGGACCTGCGGCGCCTGCCGGTACTGCCTCTCGGACCGCGAGAATCTGTGCGACCAGGCCCGCTTCACCGGCTACCACCTCGATGGCGGCTACGCCGAGTACACGGTGGCGGACCACCGCTTCTGTCTTCCCCTGCCGGTACAGTTCGACGATGCACACGCCGCACCTCTTCTCTGTGCGGGTCTCATCGGCTACCGATCGCTGGTCATGGCCGGCGAAGCCCGCTCACTCGGCATCTACGGTTTCGGAGCGGCCGCCCACATCGTGGCCCAGGTGGCCCGCTACGAGGGCAGGCGGGTGTTCGCCTTCACGAGAGACGGAGATACCGAGGCCCAGGAGTTCGCCCGTGAACTGGGGGCTGAATGGACCGGAGGCTCCTCCACCCCGGCGCCGGAAGAGCTGGATGCGGCCATCATCTTCGCGCCCGTGGGAGCGCTCGTGCCTGCCGCGCTCCGAACCTTGGCCAAGGGGGGCACCGTCGTGTGTGGAGGTATCCACATGAGCGACATACCCGCGTTTCCCTACTCGGTTCTGTGGGGAGAGCGGGTGATCCGGTCCGTGGCCAACCTCACCCGCCGGGACGGCCGTGAGTTCCTCGCCCTGGCCCCCGAAGTACCGGTGCACACGGAAGTCGCCCTCTACCCTCTGCACAGAGCCAATGAAGCGCTGGCCGACCTGCGCCACGGCAGGCTGCAGGGCGCGGCAGTGCTCATACCCTGAGGTCTTCTCCACACCGGTTTCCGCGCGAAAGGGCAGTCCTCACGGCTTCCAACAACTCTTCCGGACTGAACGGCTTGGGCAGGAATCCCACTCCGAGTTCCGCCAAGGGTCCGGCTCCGACCAGCTCCGGGTCGTAACCCGACACCAGCAGGAGCGCCACGTGAGGCCACTCTTCTCTCAGACGGCACAAGAGCGTTCGCCCGCTCATGCCGGGCATCACCGCATCGGTGATGACCATGGCGATCCCTTCCCCCTCCAGCCGCATGATCTCGAGAGCCTCGAGGCCGGCAGCCGCTTCGTGCACCCGAAAACCCGCCCGACGCAGTACGCGGCACATGAGGCTGCGCACCAACGCTTCGTCCTCCACCACCACCAAGTCGCCCTCCTGCCTGCCGGAAGCCTCCGTCTCCGACCGCACCGCGACCCGCGCATCCCGATCGGCGGTAGATTCCGTCTTGGGCAGGAACACCTCGAAGGTGGTGCCCATACCCGGCTCTGAGCTCACCACGATCTCGCCGCCGCTCTGGGCGACGATGCCGTAGACCGTGGAGAGACCGAGACCGGTCCCCTCCCCGTGCTCTTTGGTGGTGAAGAAGGGCTCGAAGAGGTGGGAGATGGTATCGGCATCCATGCCCCTCCCCGAGTCAGACACCGTGAGCTTCACGTAGTCCCCCGGCTCGAGCCCGGCCAGGGCCGCGAGGCCGGCGGAATCGGCCGCCGCTCCATCCTGCGGGAAGCCGCCTTCCGCTACCTCGGGCACGGTGACGCTCGTGGTCTCGATCGCGAGCACTCCGCCCTCGGGCATGGCGTCGCGGGCATTGACCGCCAGATTCAGGAGAACCTGCTCGATCTGGTTGGGATCGACCATCACCGAGCCGAGACTCTCACCCAGACGCGACAGCAGGTGGATGTCCTCACCGATGAGGCGACCCAACAGCACCTGCATCTCCCTGATGATCCCATTCAGGTCCACCGGCCGTGGATGCAACACCTGGCGGCGCGAGAAGGCGAGCAGTTGCCGGGTCAAAGCGGACGCCCGCTCGGCCGCGTTACGGATTTCCTCCACCTCCTCCCGCCGCGTGTCTCTCGCCGGGAGGCTCTCCAGTAGCTCGTCCGCACCGCCGAAGATCGCCGTCAGCATGTTGTTGAAATCGTGGGCGACTCCTCCGGCCAGTCTCCCCACGGCCTCCATCTTCTGGCTCTGCCGCAATTCCTCTTCGATGCGCTCCTGGTCGGTGGCGTCCCCCACCACCAGCACCATGTCCGCAGACGCTCCTCGACGGTCGTGTACCGGCGACAGCGTCACCCGCAGACTCAGTCTGCTTCCGTGCGCCGTCCGGTAGCGAACCGATCCCTGCCAGCCCCTTCTCTCCCAAAACGCCTTCAGGAAGGCCTTCTCCTTCTCTCCGTCTTCCAGCCCACGCACCACGGGCCCCGGGAACCTGCCCAAGAGGTCCTGCCGGGCAACGCCGCTCAAGCGCTCGAAGGCCGGATTCGCGTAGAGTACACGGCCCCGGGAATCGGTGATGAGGATGCCCTCTGTCACCTGCTCGACTGCCGACTGCAGCAACATGCGGTCCTCGTCGGCCGCCACCCTCTCCGAGATGTCGCGGAAGACGCCCTCTTCCTGCACGAACTCACCCTGTGCGTCGAAGGTGATGTCGGAATTGAGTTCGACATGGCGGACCTGACGTGACTTCGTCATCATGCGAAGGGTGAGACCACGTGTGTGCAGACGTCGCTCCGCCATCGCCCGCTCGAACTGGCGCAGGGCGAAGTCCCTGTCGTCAGGGTGAATCAGACGGACGAAGTGCGTACCCACCACCTCTTCCGGGGCGAAGCCGAGTATGCGCTCGAGTGCGGCGTTGACCGCCACGATGCGCCCCTCCCGGTTCATTGTGTACACCACGTCGGGCATGTTGTCGAGCAGCTGCCGGTAACGTAGCGCCCGTCTCCGGGCCGACTCCTCGGCCTTGATTCGCGCGAGGGTGCCACCCATCTGCGCCGCGATCGCCCTGAGCGCTTCCATCTCCACGGTGGTGATGGCCGTAAGAGTGAGAGAACCCACGTCGAGGCCGGCGACCGTGCGGCCCTCGTGCACCACCGGTATCCTGGCCGCAAACCGAAGCTCCGCCGGCACCGCTTCGAGCGCGGGTGGCAACCCCACCGTGACCACCGGGTTACTCCCCAAGCCACCTTCATCGAAGACGGATGCCTCTCCGTAGTCGAGTCCGGAGACGCGAATCGCCGTCTCGAGACAGAGACGGAGCGCCCCTTCGGTGGAAGAGGTGGCCGCCAAAGCCAGGGCCAGGTCGCGTTGCTCCTTGGTGAGCCCCTGGGCTCGCACCAGCCCGCGGCGGGCCTCGCGCAGGGCCGTGACATCCTGCATGGTGCCGTAGAAGTGGGTGATGTTGCCCTCTGAGTCTCGGGCGGGGTCAATATCGAATGAGGCCCAGAAGGTCGAACCGTCGGGGCGGCACATCTCCACCTCGAGACCACGTATGGGCTCACCGTGAAGAGCCCGAGCCACCCAGGCCGGCCTGTCGGACGGGTTCACATAGATACGGCTCACATCAGCGCCGAGGAAGTCCTCCCGGCTTCCATATCCGCACATCTCGGCCGCCACGCGGTTCGCCTCCCGGACGGCGCCCTCGGCGGTGGTCCGAAACACCCCCACCGGCACCCGATCGAGAAGCTCCCCGTACCTTTCCTCGAGCTCATCGAGACGGCGGCGGCGAAGCTTGCGTTCCCAGCACGCCGCCACCATGTGGGGTAGCCTCGACACATAGCCTTCCACGCGAAAGACGTAGTCGTCGACGCCGGCCTGGAGCGCTTCGCTGAGCGCTGGGCCGTCCCCCGGGTCGAGGAGGAGGAGTACCACGCACTCCGGCCGGCACCGGCAGGCGCTTTCAGCCACCGAGACCGCCTGGGCATGAGCAGGACCCTGCCCTCTCACGCCCCCCACCACGACGACGTCGGCCGGCTCGGGGGTGACATCAGAAAGAAGCTCCTGAATACGGGCGCCTGGAAAGGCCCCCTGCAACTCAGCGGTGATGAGGCGGCGCTCCTCTTCGTCGGCAAGAGCGACAACCACGCTTCCCACCTCACAGGGAGTTGCGCCCCGCGTATCGTCCTGCCCGTCAGCTACGCCGTTCACGCAGTCCACCTCGCCCCCATTGCCAAGCTCCGGGCGGGACACTAGCGGCGAGGGTGTGTCGCACACCATTCCGCCACGAGCGCAGCGAGTTCGGTCGCCGTCCGTGCCACGGGCACGCCGGCCCCACGGAGCGCGGCCGTCTTGCTCGCATGCGTACCCTTGCCCGCAGTGATAATGGCACCGGCGTGCCCCATCTGCTTACCGGGAGGCGCCGTGGCTCCGAGAATCATGGAGAACACCGGCTTGGTGATACAGCGTCGGATGTGTTCCGCGGCCTCCTCCTCCGCCGCACGGCCTATCTCCCCGATCAGCACGATCACCTCCGTGCCCGGGTCGGCCTCGAACAAGTCGAGCGCTTCGGCGAACGACATGCCCGAGATGGGGTCTCCGCCGATACCGACACAGGTACTCTGCCCGATGCCTCTCTGCGTGAGCGCTTGGGCCACTTGGTATGAGAACGTGCCGCTGCGGGAAACGATGCCCACCGTACCGGGCACGTAGACGTGGCCGGGCATGAATCCCACCAAAGACCGCCCCGGCGAGATGAGCCCCGGACTATTGGGCCCGATCATGCGGGTGGAGCTGTCCTTTAGCCGACGGACGATCATCATGGTGTCGTGGACGGGGACGCCTTCCACCAGACACACGATGAGATCCATGCCGGCGTCGATGGCTTCAAAGGCGGCGTCCTTCACGAAGGGCCCGGGCACGAGCACCGCCACCACCTCGGCACCACCGGCCTCCTTCGCCTGCCACAGCGACTCATACACGGGAATGCCGCCCACTTCACCGCCGCCCTTGCCCGGCGTGACTCCCGCCACCACCTGGGTGCCGTACTCCACCATACGCTGCGAGTGATAAGAGCCGAACCGGCCCGTGATGCCCTGCACCACCACCTTGGAGTTCTCGTCGATGAGAATGCTCATGAGCCGGCTCCCTGAGCCGCGGCGGTGGCTATGGCTTCATCGATGGTGGGGTACACCTCGACCCCGGAGAGCGCCGCGTCGGCCAACATGCGACGGCCCTCCTCGTCATTGCGCCCGTTGAGCGACACCACCACCGGGGGATGGCCCTCGGGCAGCCCGGCCGCCGCCTCGATGAGTTTCTGGGCGATCACGTCGCACCGCACCCCGCCGCCGAAGATGTTGATGAGGATAACCTTCACCCGGGGATTCGCCAGCAGGATGCCGAAGGCGTCGGGGACACCGCCCCTCAAGATGCGCTCCCCTGTGTCGAGGAAGTTCGCCGGTGACGCGCCGAGCAGAGCCAGGTGGTCCATGGTGGCCATGGTGAGCCCGGCGCCATTGCTGATGAGCCCGACGGTACCGTCGAGCTCCACGTAGCTCAGGCCCAGGGAAGCCGCGTAGGTCTCAACCGATTCTACCTCTGCTCCCTCGATCTCCGGATGCCGGTAGGTGGCCGCGTTGTCGATGCTCATCTTGGCGTCGAGCGCCAGCAGCCTCCTCTCATCTCCCGAGGCAGCCACTACGAGAGGGTTGATCTCCACCAGCTCAGCGTCGTGTGCGATGTAGGCTCGGTAGAGGGCCTCCATAATGCGCACCATCTCCGCATGGAGACCGGGTGAAAGGCCCGACGCCCGCACAATTCGTCGGGCCTGGTAGGGCAGGAGACCGTAGCAGGGGTCGACGTGCACGGTGTGCAGAGATGCGGGATCGGTCGAGGCGAGCTCCTCGATGTCGACCCCACCCTCCGGACTCACCATGACCATGGGACAGTTCCTACCACCCGCCGTGTCGGTGAGAACGCTCAGGTAGAGCTCCCTCTCCACCGCCACCCTCTCTTCCATCAGGAGTTCCTTCACCGGATAACCGCGGATGTGCGAAGACAAGAGGCGCCGAGCCTCCGCCAAGGCTCCCTCCACTCCGGAGCCCAACCAGATACCGCCCTCCTTGCCCCGCCGTCCGGCCGGTACCTGGGCCTTCAGCACGACCTCGGGCCCCACCATCTCGTACGCGCTCTCCACCTCGGCAGCCGTACGGCATACCCGACCCTCAGGGATGGGGATGCCGTACGACGCGAAGAGAGCCTTGGCCTGGTGTTCGAGCAGTTTCACGCGCCGACAGGACTCCCTACAGGCGTAGCAGCCAGAACTGCCACATCATCTGGGCGACTTCTCCCCGGTCGGTGTTCCGCCAGGGATCCCACCCCGGACCGTAACCCTGCAGGCCGACCAAGAGACCGTTGTACTCCGCGAGGCGCATGGAGGGGCCGTGCGTGGCGTCGAAGATGCCGAGCGACCCCTCGTACTCTGGCGGGGGGATGGTGAGTAGGCCAGGGAAGAGGCCCTGCGCTCCCCGTACGATCATGGTGGCAGCCTGGGCGCGCGAGAGCTCGCGATAGGGGGAGAACCGGCCCGGGGCCGTGCCGTAGGTTATGCCTGCCTGAGCCGCCGCCGCCACGTACTGGTGGGGATAGAGACTGCTCGGGTTGTCGAGGCCCAGATCGCCGAACGGAGGCACGAGATCTTCGTGCACCTGGAGCTCCAAGAGGCCGCTCACCATCTTGGCGAATTGAGCCCGCCAGAGAGGCTCAAGCGGGCGGAAGGTGCCGTCGGTGTAGCCTTCCACCACGCCTTCCCGCGCCAGCCCCATGATGGCTACGCTATAGAGGCCGTCGTCGGGAACGTCGGAGAAGGTGCGGGGCGGAACAGTCGTCGTGGTCGTGGTGGGCGACACGGTCGTGGTCGTGGTGGTGGGCGGGAGCGTGGTGGTCGTGGTGGTGGGCGGGAGCGTGGTGGTCGTGGTGGTGGGCGGGAGCGTGGTGGTCGTGGAAGGTGCCGTCGCTTCCGCCAGAGCTAGGGCGGCATGGGCGTTCAGCAGCCCGTAGCCGAAGTGCTCGTCGAAGCCCGATGGCCCCAGGTCGTCGGCCGACTGCCCCAACATCTGCTCGATCTGGGCCGGCGTCAAGTGCGGGTTCACCGACAGCATGAGTGCCGCCACACCTGCCACCAGAGGCGAGGAGAACGAGGTGCCCTGAGTGTATGTCAGCCCGTAGGTCGTGGCGTTGGCCGTGTAGGTGAGAATACTCACGCCGGGCGCCACGAGGTCGAGTTCCGGTCCGGTACAGCTGAAAGTCGCCCGGCGATCGAGGGCATCGGTGGCGCCCACGGCGATGACCCCGGGCAGAGCGGCCGGATAATCGATGCCCTGGTTCACTCCGCGGTTGCCAGCCGCAGCCACCACGACCACATCGTTCTCGACGGCGTGACGGATGGCCCGGCGCTCCCTGGATTCGGTAGTCGATGATCCGTAGCTGATGTTGATGACATCGGCCCCTCCGTCGACGGCATAGGTGATGGCAGCAACAAAATCGCCGAGGTCGACCCGGCCATTGTTGGTGAAGTGTACGGGCATCAGAGAGACTCCCCAAGCCGCCCCGGCTATGCCGTAGCCATTGTTGCCGGTCGCCGCGGCTATGCCCGTCACCCCCGAGCCGTGACCGAAGACATCGTCCCATTCATAGGGCTTCCAGCCCGGCTTGCCCAAGCTCAGCGTGCTGTAGGGGTTGACGATGCGATCGTTGAAGTCGTCGATGTCGTAGGCCAAACCGCTGTCGAGCACGGCCAGGGTGACGGCCGGACTACCGGTGACCCACTCCCACGCCTGCTCCAAGCCCACCCTTTCCATGGCCCACTGGCCGGGATATGCGTCACTCACGAAGGGGTAGTAGGGATCGTTGGGCACCACCGAGGCATACTTGTAGGTGGCTACTCGAGCGGCTTCCACCCCGGGGATCTTCTCCAGTGCCTCGAGAGTGGCAGGCATGTAGGCTGCTTCTCTCGCCCGGGAGGCGGATCGACCGCCAATTGGCTCCCCGCCAAAGGATTCAGAGCCCAGCCACGATGCCGACGGCCTCACCACCAGGGTTTCGATGTGTGGCAACACCCACACGATGTCGAAGCCGCGGGCGAGGAGTTCGGCTTGGAGAATGGGGTCAGCCGGATCGGGTGCCTCGAGAAGTATGGAAGGTGCCGCCGTGTCCACCTCGGCACCCACCCCGTCGTACTCTGGGCCATAGGCCGAGGCTGCTACCGGCTGCGCCGCCGGCATCTCACCTCGTGCTCCCGTCTGACCACCCGCGTATACAGCGGCCTCTGAAGGAGCGGGGAAGGCGAAGGCTAGGACAACGAGGGCCACGCAGGCACTCGTGAAGAATGCGACAAGCGGGAACCACAGGCCTAAGAACCGGCTCTTCACGGTTGCTGCTCGCTGATATCGGCTTCGGGGACGCACGCGGACCCTTCCTCTCGTCGCTCTACATGTTAGCCGAACCCTCGTGCTTGTGCATCCTCCGGGAGGCCTTATGCACCAGGCGGAAGTGACAACGAGCGGCGGGGGCCCCCCCCCCCCCAGGGGCGGCGCCCCCCCCCCGGAAAAAAAAAAGGCCACGGACACGGCGGGGCCCCCCACCCCAACC
>CAYRES010000014.1:48111-71857 GCA_964423425.1 uncultured Gaiellales bacterium
TTCCCCACCCCTGGTGGTTGGGCCCCCGGGGGGGGGCGTTAGCCACCTGGGGTCTGGCACACGGGGCGGGGGCCCCCGCCCCGGGCAGGGGCGGGGCGCCGCCCGGAAGTAAGATCAAGCGGCACTGTACAGGCGTGCCCCCCGATCCGATCCTTATCCACGTGGACTCTCTTTGCTACTCCTCCTTCGCCGCCGGGGCGGGAGACCCGGGAACCTCCTCAGGACCCAGAGGCGGACCCGGGATGGACCACGGTACCCGCATGAAGAAGAAGTTGTGGATCAGCAAGAAGATCGCGAGCACGTGGAGCGTGAAGAACGCCGTGATTTGGTTGATGTCCATTGCCGGACCGCCCAGCGCATCGTTGATGTGGTTGAGGATCGGCGGACCCAGCACCCAACGTAGGAGCACAATCCAGATCACCGGCACGATGAGCTGGTACACGACAAACAGTCCAATCCCCCTTGCCGGCTGCTTCATCTTCGCGAAGGGATAGAACTCGAAAGCCAAGGAACTCATGAGCGACCAACCGATCAGAGTCGCGCCGATAGCCGCCCACGTGAACGTCGTGCTGTCGGGGAACAGCCCCGGCATGACCCAGCGCCAGAAGACATAGCCGAGCAGCACCGAGAAGAACGTCGTGAGCAGCGGATACAAGGGCTTGCCGGCTTTGTAGAACGGCCAGCCCTGGAACACCATGGGCGTGCCGAACATTTGCACGAAGACGAGGATCCACACCATGAGCGCGAACCAATCGCCTCCGAACCAACGGCCGCCGAAGTTCCACGGCTCAACTTCAACCGGGGTGCCGTTGAAGTTGACACAGAACACGGCCATGAAGCCCGCCATGATCAATATGATCACTGAAGCGAGCAGCCAATTGGCCCACGACTTGGCCGGTCCATAAGGACGCGACTCGATGCCGCTGAACGCATACCAGAGCGTGGAACCGAACACACCGATGCCGAACCATGCTCCCACGGGTACCGGACCGGCGGCAAGTGGGTTTCCCGGCCACACCCAGGTCTCGATCATAGTGAGGAACAACGCGGCGGCAAGCCAGATGATGCACATGCCGAAGCCGGTGAGCCAGCGACTGCGGCCGGGCTTCCAACTACCCCCCGGTACCGCGAGCGGCCAGCCCAGTCCAACGATGCCGAAGGTCACCGTACCCATGAGCAAGAAGAACGACATGGGCAGATACCAATTGGCAAACCAGGCACCTGGCACCAAGAACATGAACAGCCAGGAAATCGCCAATACAATTACCCAGCGGAGAAGCGCCTTTGGAAAGGTAAAGGGCTTATCCATCAAATATCCCCCTCTTTGTGTGAGATCGCGCCACCTGCACTTACTTGCACTTCTCGTCTTTGAGAGGCTTGCTTATTTCCTCTCCAGCACCTCCACGATTCCGCCGTTGCCATCGACGCGAATGATGTCGCCGTCATTGATGGAATTCGTGGCGTTCCACGTACCCACCACCGCGGGGATGCCGTACTCGCGGGCGGCGATGGCCGCGTGAGTCAGCATGCCGCCGGTGTCGGTGACCACGGCTCCGATCTTCACGAACAGCGGGGTCCACGCCGTGCCAGTGTACGGGCATACCAAGATCTCGCCCGCTCCCACCTTCTGGAACTCGCTGTAGTCCTTCACGATCTTGGCCGGGCCTTCGACGACACCCGGCGCGCCGGGGAAGCCTTCCAGCCTTTCGACGATCTCCTTCTCACCCTTGGGATGGAGCACTTCATCGACAATGCCGAACACCTTGATGGCGATCGGGTCTTCCACCTTCTCGGGCAGAGTGCCGAAGGTGAGCGGCGAATCCTGAGCCTCAGCGCCCTTGGCTTCGTCTTTACGTTCGGCGACGAGGGCCGGTATGAGTGCGACGTAGTGGTAGGTGGCGGCCTTCTCGTTCAAGACCAGCATGTCCATCACTTCGCGCAGTTCGGAGAAGTTCAGCCACATCACATCATCGATGCTCTTCAGGATGCCTCTGCGATAGAGCCTCACGCCGCAGGCCATGATGGCGTTACGCAGCATGGCGGTGGAACCCTGGTCGATGTAGAAGCCGTGGTCTTCCTGGAATTGGTACACGCCCTGAGCACCTTTCAGCAGACGCTCGAACACCGGTACTTCTTCCTCGGACAGCTTCGAGCGGAAGCCTACGATGGCAGCTTCCCGCTGGTCGGCTATACCACGCTTTGCGGCGTAGAAGTCCCACCCCTGATTGACCCGGGCGAAGTAGCCCCGAATAGTGTCGAGCACCGGATCAGGGTCTTCGATCCAGGTGGGCGTGGTGACGTCGAGATGAGCCGCGACCACCCGATTACCATAGATGCGCAGGAAGCTCTGGAACTTCTCCACCCACCCCACACAGTCCGACTGAGCCCGCAGCTTCTGCAGCACCTGTGAGGAAGGGGTGTTCTCGATGATCGCCTTGGCACCACAACCGTAGGCCATCTTGGCCAGGTTCCACAATTCCTCGTCAGTGCGGGTGGCGATGCTGTCGAAACCACGTAGCATCACCACGAGATCCTTCTCTTCGACACCGTGTTCCTTACAGAAGCCCTCGAAGGCAAAGTAGACCGCATCGGCCGGGTACATCAGCGAGAAATGGATCTCCCAGTTTCTGCGGTTCAGCGCTTCTGCCCGCACCAGATGATCGCGGGTGTGCTCCATGATGAGCTTGCTGGTGTCGACTCCGTTCATTGAGTCGAGGTTGCGCTGCACCTCGCCGAGGAGGCCCTGATAGTACTCATCCCAATTGTCGATGCAGTACTCCACCAACTGCCCGAATTTCTGGGCACGTGCACCAATCTCGTCTGGATCGCTTATCTCGGCAAAGCCGAGGTAGACCCGACCCTTGTACATCTTGACATGCGCGCCCTTGGACGGAGGAAGCTGCGTCAGATCGGACGCCACATGGTACGACCAGGAGTGGTGTACCTGAATCGTGGACATACCCATAGGAGAGATGGTGTACGGCTGGTGCAGGTCATCCCGGAACCAGAAGATGCTCTTGTCGAACTCGTCTTCCGGCCGCAATGTCCGTAACGCCGATACACTGTGATCGTACATACGTACCCCCCAATCGACCCCGGCGATCTCTGCACATCGCGGGGTTTCACCTGTTTAGGTCGCCACTGTCACATTTCGCTTTATGAACCGTGTACGCGGATTGAAGAACCCCAATTCCACCTCCTGTCACTGACTCAGCCGCTATCGCAAGTACTTCCTCGCAATCAGCAGTTTCTGGATCTCTTCCGTGCCCTCCTCGAAGTGGAAGCTGCGGCAGTCACGGAAGTGACGCTCCAGGGGATAGGCCTGGGTGAAGCCGATGCCCCCGTGCATGCGCAGAGCCATCTCCGCCACCCGCACCACCATCTGTTCGGAGAAGACCTTGGCCATGGCGGCCTCGGTGACGATGTCCTCACCCTGGTCGAACTTCCAGGCGGCCCGCTGGTAGAGGAGGCGGGTGGCCTCGATCTCGGTGGCCATCTGGGCCACGTTGCCCTGCACGGCCTGGCGGGAGGCGATGGGTTTGCCGAAGGTGGTGCGGCGCTTGGCGTAGTCGACCGCCAACTGGAACATGCGCTCGGCCGTACCCACGCAGCAGGCGGCGATGGAGACGCGGGAGAGGTGCAGCATGCCGAGAGCGATATCGAGCCCCTGCCCCTTCTCCCCCAGGATCTGCGACTCAGGAACGCGCAGATCCTTGTAGGTGACGTGGTAGTGGCGGGGGCCCACGCAGCCCATCATCTTCTCCATGGGCTCGAGCACCAGGCCCTCGGCGGGAGCATCCACCAGAAAGCAGGTCATGCCCTCTTCGGTTGAGGCAAAGGCGTAGAAGAGCTTGGTGTAGCCGGGGAATTGGGTGATGAGCCACTTGTGGCCGTTCAGCACATAGTGGTCGCCGTCTCTCTCCGCCCGGGCGTTTATGTCTTTGCCGGTGCCGCCTTCTGGTTCGGTCAAAGAGTTGGCGGCAAAGAGGGCGCCGGTGGCGAGGTCGGGCAGGTACTTCTTCTTCTGCTCCTCGGTGCCGTAGTCGTAGAGGGGGCGCCAGAAGAGGCCGTTCATGGTGTGGCCCACCATGCGCACCCAGGCGTAGCCGTGGGCGAACTCTTCCAAGACCGAGAGCCACTTCAGCGCCGGCCAGCCCTCGCCCCCGTACTCGGTGGGGATGGGGAGGCCGAAGAAGCGCACATCTCCGTGCCGAAGCTCCTCCACCAACTCATCGGGGAGACGCTCTTCGGCTTCCAAAGGAGCACAGAGGGGCTCGATCTTCTCAAAGAGCCAACGGCGGGCGGCCTCTTTGTAGGCGAGGGTATCGGGGTCGAGGCGAAAGTCCATGTAAACCTCCCTAGTCCACCATGGTGAGGCCGCCGTCGATGGAGAGGATCTGGCCGGTCAAGTAACGGGAATCCTCTGAGCAGAAGAAGGCCACCACGTCGGCCACTTCCTCGGGTTGACCCAGGCGGCGCATGGGCACCAGCTTGGCGATGCGCTCCCCGATGTCTCCTTCGAAGAGGCCCCCCAACAGATCGGTCTGCTGGATGGGACCGGGGGAGACGGCGTTCACGCGGATACCGAAGCGGGCCATCTCCTGGGCGAGCGCCTTGGTGGAGGCCATGACCGCCGCCTTGGTGCCGGAGTAGACCACCTCGCGGGCGTTGCCGATGCGGCCGGCATCCGAGCCCAGGTTCACCACCACCCCGCTCTTCTTCTCCACCATGTAGGGGAGCACCACGTGGCAGACGTTTAAGACTCCCTTGTAGTTGACGGCGATGATCGTGTCCCAGAGGGCCTCGTCGGTCTCCAGGAAGAGTTGCTGCTTGTCCACGCCGGCGTTGTTGATGAGAATGTCGGGGGTGGCCCCCATGGTGCGGGTCACGGCTTCCACCGCCTCTTTCACCTTCTCATAGGCGGTCACGTCGCAGGCCACCGCCATAGCCCGCACCCCGAGCTCTTCCAGTTCGGTCACGGTCTCCTGGGCTTTCTCCAGGTTCAGGTCCAAGATGGCCACGTCGGCCCCGTCTCGGGCCAGGCGCAGGCAGATGGCCCGGCCGATGCCGGCGGCCCCGCCCGTCACCAGGGCCAGCTTTCCTTTGAGCGTCATGGTCACTCCTTTCCGGCCGGGGGCCGGGTATGAGGGGGAAGGGGGGCGGGGAACCCGCCCCCTTTCTTGCCTGTGCCTGTCACGCTCCCCGGCCCTCCCGCTCGAGCGTCTCTTTGATCTGGGCGCGCAGCACCTTCTTGTCGGCTTTGCCGGCGGCGGTCAAGGGCATCTCGGCGATGACTTCCACCCGCGCGGGAAGGATGGCCCGGGAGGCCCCTTCGGCCGTCATGTGGGCCTGCACCTCCTCCAGGGTGAGGCTTCTCCCCGGTTTGGGGGTGATGAAGGCACACACCACCTCGCCCAAGTCGGGGTCGGGCATGCCCACGGCGGCCACGTACTCCACCGCCTCATGAGCTGAGATCATGTCCTCCACCTCTCGGGCGGCGATGTTCTCCCCACCACGGATGATGATGTCTTTGATACGGCCGGTGATGCGGATGTTGCCCGACTCCTCGATCACGGCGAGATCCCCGGAACGGAAGAAGCCGTCCGGGGTGAACGACTGCATGTTGGCCTGGGGGTTGCGGAAGTAGCCGGTGAAGATTCCCGGACCCTTGGCGGCCAACTCGCCCTCCACCCCCCGGGGAGTGGGCCTGCCTTCGGCGTCCAAGGTGGCGAAGGTGTCATAGGGGCACACCGGCCGGCCGATGGTGGAAGTCCGCACGTACAGGTCGTCGGGAGGCCGGCTCTGGGAGCAGGGTCCTTCCACCATGCCGAAGGCGTTCACGTAGCGGATGCCCAGCTTCTCCTCAGCCCCCTTGACCAGCTCCGGGGGGCTGTTGGCCGCGCCCACGTACACCCTCTTGAGCGAGGAGAGGTCGTACTTCTCCAACTCCTCGAAGGAGACGAGGCGCGAGACCAGGGTGGGTACCAGGGCCGAGCGGGTACACTGCTCCTTCTCGATGGCGGCCAGGAAGTCGGCCGGCCGGGTGGAGTCGATCAGGACCTGGGTGGCCCCGAAGAACACCGAGGCGGTCACCCCCACCAGAAGGGCCAGGTTGTGGCCCACAGTGGAAGCCACCAGGTGGATGTCATCCACGCTGAAGTGCCAGGCCTTGGCCTTGTACTCCACGTTGGCGAGGTAGTCTGAGTGGGTGCGGGGGCAGCCCTTGGGCAGACCGGTGGTACCACCGGAGGGGAGTATCTGGCACACCTCGTGCGGGTCGGGGCGGGCGGCGTCCAGGGCGGCGGCCACCTCTGCTGCCGGAGCCGTGGTGGTGAGCATATCCTTCAGGGCGAGGGCCCCCAAGAGGGGCTCTTCATCGGTCACCTGGATGACCCTCAGGTCGGGGTTGGCCGCTTTGACCTCCTCGATCAAGGGGGCGTAGTCGGTTTTTCGATAGCGGTCGGGCAGGATCCAGCCCGCCGGCGAGGTGAGGTTGGCCAGGTGGATGATCTCCCGGGCGGTGTGGTTCACGGTGAGCAGCACCATGACCAGGCCCGCCTTCTGCAGGGCGTAGTAGCTTATGACGAACTCGGCGATGTTGGGCAGCATGAGCAGCACGAAGTCGCCGGGCCGAAAACCCTCTTGGATGAGACTGTAGGCCAAGGCGTCGGCCTGCTCACGGAGTTCGGCGTAGGTGTAGCGGCGGAGCTTCCCGTCCGCCTCCACCAGGGCAACCTTGCCCGGGTACATGTCGGCGGCACGGTCCAAGGTGTCCCCCATGGTGAGGCCCAGCCACCAGCGTTTCTCGTCGTAGAGGGCGGCGGCCTCGGGCGGGTAGGGGGTGAATCCTTCTATGGGCATATGCGCACCCTTTCTGGTCGGGGGAGGAGAAGGGGTCCTTTGGTCATGGCTGGGGCTGGCCCTTCTTCTTCCACTGGATGCACTCCACCGTGGTGAAGCCCCCTTCCATCTCCCGGCAGGCGTTGCAGTAGGTGCACTTCAGGATGTCTTTCTCGCGGCCCTCCTGCCACTTCTTCGGCCAGTAGGGGTCGCAGAGGATGGGACGGCAGATGCCCATGAGATCGATGTCGCCCGAGGAGAGGATCTCCTCGGCGAGAGACGCGCTCGGTACCCGTCCCGCCCCGATCACGGGGATGGTGTAGCCGGCCTCGGCCAGAGTCTTCTTGATGTCGGCGGCCAGATACAGGTTGACCTTCTCGGGCATCCAGGAGGGAGGCATGGTGCGGGTGCCGGAGTAGCCGGTGTAGGGGTCAAGGGCTTCACCCTCCACCGGTACGGCGTCCTCGAACTTGCCTCCGGCCGACACCGACACGTAGTCCAAGCCCAGCTCGGCGCAGCGAAGAGCGATCTGGCGGGAGTGGATCAAGGTGTTTCCTCCCAGGGAGAACTCATCGCCGTTGATGCGGCAGCCCAGGCAGAAGTCTTCTCCCACGGCCGCCCGGCAGGACGTGATGATCTCGCTCATCAGGCGCATACGGTTCTCCATCTTGGCTCCGCCGTACTGGTCTTTGCGCTTGTTGTAGCGGGAGAGGAAGCTGGCCAGCGTGTAGGCGTGGGCGAAGTGGAGCTCGACCGCGTCCATACCGGCTTCGCGGGCCCGGTAGGCGGCGTCGGCCCACATCTTGGGCATGGCCTGTACGTAGTCGAGTTCCAAGTCCTCTACCTTCTGACGGTAGCCGGAGCGGGCGATCTTCATGAAGTGCAGTATCTGGGGGGCGATCTTGGCTTCGGTCTCTGAGTGCACCCGCTCGGCCAGATGCTTGAAGCCGTCGATGAACTTGTCTTCGTTCAAGCGCAGGAGCTGGCCGCTCTTCTGCTTCTCCACCGAGACGGCTTCCATGAGCACGAGGCCAGTGCCGCCCTGGGCGTAGAGGAGGTAGCGATCGATGAGCTCGGGGGTGACGTCTCCCTCCACGGTGGCCAGGCGGGTCACCGCCGGAGGCATGACGATGCGGTTGGGAAGCGTGAGCTTACCGTTGATGGTATACGGTTCGAACAGCATGGCGATAGACCCCACTTTCGGTTGGGTTGGGTGGATCCACTGATATGTGCAGCGGGCCGTGCGTGGCTATCCCCCTAGACGCCGCCCTCTGAAAGAGACACGAGAAACGCAAGCACGTCCTGCTCGCTCGCGCCCGCGACCAGCTTCATGCGCTCTCTCACGGCTTCCAACGTAAGCCTGAGTTCCTCGCCGGTCAACCGACTCACGGAGGCGGGCTCCAAGCCCTGCTCGGCAGCCGCGGCTGCAAAGGCTTCCCGCAACTCGGCAACAAGGTCGCCGTCGTCCACGAGGTCGTACATGTGCTCGGTCTTCTTGCCTTCCCGTCGAGACGCCGCCGCTTCAAGCGCGTATGAGCCTCCCAAGGCGATCCTGCGTACAGAGAGCGGTCTCCTCATGATCTCGATGTACTCGGGATATCCCTCTTTCTTGACCGCCACCCTGCCGATGTCCTCGTTGCGCGAGACCACGTAGTAGCGGGCGATCGCTTCGGCGGACGCATCCAGGCCGTAGACCTCCCGCCAACCGTCCTCCCACTCCAGCACCAGGAACTTGCCGGAGCCGCCGGCCCGGACCTCATCCATATCGAGGGTGAACGGTTGCCGAAGAATGTCGAACTGGAGCAGTCCGGGAAGGGAGGAGAAATCGATCGAGCGGGAAGAGCCGTCGTCATATTCGATGGTGAGCGTGGTCGGCTTCCTGTCTGACATGGCCCCTAGCCCTTCTTCCTCAGTATGTCTTTCAGTTCGGAGAAGTGGTCGATCACGAGGTCGGCTTTCGACGGCCCCAGATCGATGAAGCCCTTGTACTGGATCGTGAGAAAGCCCCGCTCGCTCGCCGGGTTGATATCGGTGGCGGGCTTGTCGCCCACCATGACGGCTTCGGACGTGTCGATCCCGCGCGCCCGTAGGTCCGCGGCCAACACGTCGTAGATATCGCCACCTTCCTTGGTCTTGCCCACGTACGTCGCGTCGATGATCACGTCGTCGAGGAGTGACTGCTTGCCCTGAGGGGAGACCAGTACCTTGAAGTACTCCGTGAGACCTCGGTTCTTCAGGAAGCGGCTCACGATGTCGCTCCCCACCGCCCCCAGGGTCTTCTTCATCTCCGAGACCACCTCGAGTTCGATACCCGCCTGCTGCAGATAATCGAGAGCGTCCATCAGGCCGTCACCCGTATCCAGGTACTCCTGCTCCTTGGCACTGAAGAGCTCCTGGCCCTTGGCGTCATCGTCGAGTACGTAGCGGTATATCTCATCGCGGTGGCCCTCTTTGATCTTGCTGTAGCCACCATACGTCTCGTTCAGTACGTGATAGCGGTGAATGCGATCGGCGATGAGCTCGGGCTGTCCCAACAGCTTGCAGATGTCGCCGATGACCAGCGGGTTACGGAGGCCCCCGGGCTCCATGATGCACTGCCCGTAGTCGAATCCGCACCACTTGACTTCCATGATCCTGTCGACGACCCCATTCATCACGCGTCCGCCAGGTTGCGGATCTTCCGCGCCTGCAGGATGTACATCGTCTCGTCGGCGTAGGCCCATTCGATGTCCTGTGGATCACCGAAGGCCGCTTCAATCCTGAGGCCGGTCTCCGCGAGCCGGCGGACCTGCTCCCTGGTGAGCGTCTCCTTCTCCTGGAGCTCGGCCGGGGTGGCCTCCTCTTTGCGTCCGTAGCCTGCTTCGTCGTCGAAGGTGACCCAGAAGGTCTTCCTGGCGATCTTCCGCTGTTTCTCCTCGAGGGTGTTCTTGTCTATGAGGTAGAAGTCGTTCATTGACTTGCCTGATACCACCGACTCGCCCAAGCCCCAGTTCGCCTCGATGACCAACTCGTCTCGGGCGCTGGTGATGGGGTTCGCGGTGAAGAGAATGCCCGACACCTCGGAGAACACCATGCGTTGCACGATGGCGGAGATCAGACCGAGCTTCTGGTCGACACCTTTGTGGTGGCGGTTGAAGGTAGCTCTGGTCGTCCAGAGCGAGGCCCAGCACTTCTTGACGTGATCGACGATCTCGTCACCCTTGAGGTAATGGTACGTATCCATCATGCCGGGGAACGAAGTGATGGTGCTCCCCTTTACCGATACCGAAGACCGGACCGCGACGAACGCGTCGTCGGCGCCCACGAGCGCCTGGATCGCCCCCTCGATCTCCTCGAGCAGGTCGGCCGGAATCGGGGCGTTGTGGATGAGCTCCCGAATCTCCCCCGTCTTGCTCTCCATCCCCTCGTAATCGTCGAAATCGAAGGATGCCACGATTGCATCGATCTGGGAGCCCAATCCGTTCGCTTCGACGTGGTACTCGAGGGAGGGACTGGTCACGCAGAAACCGGGGGGTACGGGAAATCCGAGCTGGGTCATCTCGCTCAGGTTGGCCGCCTTACCCCCTGCCTCTTCGGTGTCGTTCTTGGTCATCTCACCGAAGGACTTGACGTATACGCCCACTTCCAACCTCCTTGTAGCCTCGGGTGCTCCTCTGGTGCTCGAGGAGCCCTACCCCTCGCTTCCTGCGTAGCCCCCACCCGCTTCGGGGGGAACGGGTGGGGGCGGTCGCAGGGAGTGGAGGTGATGTTCCTGTTACTTGCCGGGCATGGGCGGCAACTTGAAGAGCTTCTCGAAGTTGGCACCCAGAATCATGTCGCACTGATCCTGCGTGAGACCGGCCTGATCCTTGAGGTCGTTGATGGCCTTGATGGCGCCTTCCGGATCGCCCACGCGATGGGCATAGTCGGTACCGAGACCCATATTCTCCGGACCCATCCACTCGAGGCAGCATTTCATGGCCGGCAGGTAGAAGGATGTGGTGTCGGGCCACACCCGCTCCTTGTAGATGACATCCGGGCTCTGGCTGAGCTCGATGCCCCATTCTTTGCCGTAGCCCTTGTAAGAGTCCTGAAGCCGGCGCACGAAATAGGGCACCATGCCGCCCAAGTGACCGTGAACGTACTTGAGGTTCGGATACTTGTCGAGCACACCCTGGAGGATGAGGCTGACAATCGCCATCGAGGTGTCGAGCGTGTAGCCCCACAGCTGATAGGGGATGCGCACCTTGTCCATCACCGAGGCCACCAAGGGATCGGCCGGGTGGATGAGGCAGGGCAGCTCGTACTTGTTGGCTACTTCGTAGACCGGGTGGAACTTCTCGAGCCACACCGGTTCACCGGCGAAGTTCGAGAAGAGCTGGTAGCCCTTGCAGCCCATCTTCGCCGCACGCTCGAGCTCCTCGACCGCTGCATCGATGTCGTGCCAGGGTATGGTGGCCAGCCAGTAGAAGCGCCCCGGATAGGTCTCTTCCGCTTCCTTCAGCTTGTCGTTACAGATCTTTGCCCACTCGACACCTTCTTTGCCACCAACCGTTTCCGGCCCGGGAATGGTGACGGAGAGAATCTGTGTGTCGAGACCGGCGGCGTCCAGGTCTTGCACCCGTGCTTCCAGATCGTAGTGACCGGCACGGTCGATGTGGGCGATGCACACACCCCGCACCCAGGCGCGGTAGTGGGTACCGCCGTCATGGACCATCTTGGGGTCGGAGTCCCTCTTGCAGAGGAAGTCCAAGTACTCGGGTGGATACCAATGATTGTGGGCGTCGACAGTTCTTTGTGCCATGCCGTCCTGCTCCTTCCTGGAATTCTCGGTTCTGGATACCTGCCTGAACGTGCCGGTGGCTGCGTCTCGTGGACCCCCCTCGAAGCTGCAGTCCCGTTCGCACTCTTCCGGACGAACCGCTGTTCTCAGGAAACCATCGCCGGCTTCGCTCTGCAAGACGTATGAATTGATAACTTCATAATCAGCGCTTATCTCAATGCTAGGGACTCAGCTTCATCTGCCGCATCCTGGAGAGTCACATCCGTCGCGGCCCATCACGCATCCCAGAGAGCCTAACGGCGCAACCAGATGATTGTTGCCCTTACTGAAGCGGCCGACTTCGGAAAGACCATTCTCGCAAGACCGGTTACTGCGTGTTGAAGCTCATCTTATTTTGTCCCCCACTTGCCAAGATTGGGTATTCAAAGGTAGGCTGAAGTACGTGAATAGCCTGTCGGGTGGGAACTCTGGGAGGCACCCACTCCCGGGTGCGCCCGAGTGGCCGGGAAGCGAGGCGGAACCTGACGTGAAGTTTGATCTCAATCTCAAGCAGCTCAAAGTCTTCTACTACGTGGCCAAATACCTGAGCTTCACCCGGGCCGCACAGGACCTCTACGTGACCCAGCCCGCCGTGGCCATGCAGATCGACGCACTCGAGAAGCACTACGACGTACAGCTCTTCTCTCGCAAGAAGCGCCGCTTGGCCCTCACTGAGGCGGGCGAAGCCCTGTACGAGTACGCCGAGAAGATCATGCAACTCGCGTACGAAGCCCACCGCTCGCTCATCGATCTCAAGGAGTACCCCACCGGTATCCTCCGCGTGGGCACCACCAAGACATGGGCCCGCTTCCTCATGCCCTCCTACATCCTCGGTTTTCAGCGCAAGTATCCTGAGATACAGATCGACCTCGAAGACGGCACCTCGGAAGAGATGGCCTTCAGCGTGCTCTACGGGCAGAACGACATGGCGGTGGTCGCCCGCATGGCCTACGACCCCCGTCTGGAATCTATGCCCTTCCCCGGGCACGAGACCGACAGGCTGGTGGCCGTGATGCATCCCAAGCATCCGCTGGCCCGGCGCAAGAAAGTGGCATTGAAGGAACTGAGGGACGAGCCTCTTCTCCTGCGTGGGAAGGGCTCGGGCATCCGAGAACTCGTGCTGGGTATGGCCAAAGATCAGGGCATCGAACTCTCGGTGCTTCTCGAAGCCGGCAGCGCCGACTTCATCAAGGCCATGGTGGCTCAGGGCGCCGGGGTCAGCGTACTCACGACCATCGCCGTGAGCGAGGCGGTAGCCCGCGGCATGGTGAGAGCGATTCCGCTGTCCGACCAGGGGACCTGGCTCAGCATCGATATCGTCATGAGGAAGGAAGGATATCGGCCCGTGCCCGTGCGGCTCTTCACCGAGTATCTGAAGGCCCTCAGCGGGTCTGAGGGCCGTGCGCTCACCTCCGAGCCCGCGGCGCACCCCCGCGGCACAATACAAGCGAAGCGGGCAACCGGGGGAACGAAGGGGAAAGCGTCGACAGACCCGTCCATGGACCCTGTCGGCGTTACCAGGAGTGCGAAGACCTAGCAGGAAGCGAAGCTAAGGGGAAGGATCAACGGTCGGCACGGCCGGCACGGCGTTGCTCAGTTCCTCGAGTTCGGCCGCACGCGCACCCGGCACCTCTCCTTCCCGGCTCCAGCCGCGCCGCGCATAGTACCGGGTGAGAAGCTCGGCGAATTCCTCCCTGTCGATGCGATGACCCTTGGTGGCTCCTCCGGGCATGGGTTCGTCGAAGTAGCGGCGCGGCAGCGTGTCATCGGCCCTCGTGAGGCCGTACCGGCAGTTCACCATGCGCTCCAGATCGACGACTCTCCGGCCCACCTCCCGCAGCTCCGCCGGCGTGACGTGCATGCCCACTGCCGACGACAGCATCTCGACAAAGTGCGGGTAGCCGAGGAGCTTGGGGCTGTTCCAGCCGTGACACACGAAACGACAGATGCCCAGACAATCGCTCACCGCGTAGATGTCTTCGCTCCACTCCACCACGACTTCCTTGTCGGCGTAGGCCGTGGGATCACCCTCGGTGGGCTGGCCGTACACCTCTTGCCTGACCTCCCCAGGAAGGCCCAGGATATCCAGCGTGGGACGATTGCGCAGATGGTCCGCACCCCGGCTCGCCACGGCCACCCCCAAGGCGAAGCTCTTCATGTAGCGGGGATCGTGCGGGTCGGACTGGGGCAGGTTCTTGACCGCAATCAGATACTCAGCGGCTTCCTGTGGTAGGAGGCCGAGCCACACCGCTCGGCTCGATTCGGCCAGCACCGCCCCGAAACCCCGCCGGGCAGCTATGTCCTCGATCAACCTCCTCACCATTTCCACGTCTCCGAAGCGCAGGGGGCCGCCGGTGTGCTCGTCGCCGATGATGCCTCGCTCGTAGAGCTCCATCGCCCAAGGGATCACGGTACCCGTGGATGAGGTATCAAGACCCAGGTCGTTGCAGAGGTTACCGAGCTTGATGATCTCTTCGAGGTCATCGATACCGGTGTTTGCCCCCAGGAGTGCAAAGGTGCTGAAGTCGGGACCCTCTCCACCGAAGCGGTTGACGTGACGGCAACGGACGGTGCAGCCGGAGCAGCCCACCATGCGCTCCACGTACGCCTCGAAGTTCGCCGCGCCGAGCGCCGGCGACCACTGATTGGCCTGGGAGTTCTTGGTGCGCAGCGCCCCCAACTTGTTGGCCGGATCATAGAGGAGCGCGGTACCCACCCGGCCGTACAACTCAATGATCTTGGAATCATGCAGATAGCCTTCGAGACGGGCACGCAGACCCGCCAAGCACTTTCGGTCGGCAATGGGAAGGGGGGCATCCCCAAAGGCGACCACTGCCTTGAGGTTCTTGGAGCCCATCACCGCACCCATGCCTCCCCGGCCGGCAGCATTCTTGCGGGCGTTCATGACGGCCGCGAAGCGAACGAGATTCTCTCCCGCCGGACCGATGACCGCCGAGCGCACCCCCTTTCCGTACTCCTCCTCAATGGCCGTCTGCGTCTCGGGCACGTTGAGGCCCCAATACCGGTCGCCGTCGACGATCTCCACCCCTCCCCCCCGCAGAAGCAGGCAGACGGGATGGGCGGCGCGGCCGCTTATCACCAACCGGTCGAAACCTGAACGCCTCATCCGCGCAGGGAAGAATCCTCCCATGTTGGCGTCACCCAAGAAGCCGGTCTCGGGTGACTTGGCTGAGATGCTCATTCTGCCCGAGTTGGGTACCGGATAGCCGGTGAGAAGCCCCGCGCCGAAGAGAAGCACGTTGTCCGGACCCAATGGATCGGCCGAAGCAGCGACCAGAGCGTGCAGGTAGGCCATGTTGAGACCCCGGCCGCCGAGCAGGGCCGCCACGAGCTTGCGCGGGGTCTCAAGAATCCGCACCCTCCGCTTGGTCAGGTCGACATGAGCCGTGCGGCCCACAATGAGCTCGTCGATGCTCCCCATTATTCGATCTCCTCGCTCAGCCCCCCGCGAGCATCAGCTCGACCTCAACCTGATCTCCCTCGTGCACCCTGACCGCACCCCGGGCGCCGGGCGGCACCAGCCGGCCGTTCACCACGACCAGAAGCGACCCCTCCGGCCCCTCGAGCGATATCCCAGCTCGGGCGGCCACCTCCTCGAGCAACAGCCCCTCGACCGACTCGGCCCCGGTCAACAGTACCTCCACCTCACGCCCGGATTCCACTGCGCCTGGCGGGTCGGCTGGGGCATGCCTCAGCGGTTCTCCGAGAATCACACGGATGGGCACGCTTGCCACCTCCAGCCGGTGCGGGACATTGCGGGTCCCGTACCAAGGCACGATACTTGAAAGACTATTCAGCCGAGAGTATCACGAGATCGATCACATGCCCGTGAAGTCCGGCTTCCTGCCCTCCACGAACGCGCCAATGCCCTCTTTGGCCGCAGCCGTGGCGGCTACCGCCCCGAAGGCCCGGTATCCCACCTCGAGCGCCGTCTCCAAGTCGGGCGCTGCCGTGCCTTCCCGGATGGCGTTCAGGATGATCGACACCGTCTCTTCAGCCAGAGGCCGGCCGTCGGGAATGGTGGCCTCTTGGTCCTCTATGTCCAGAGCGGCGACCGTTGCCTGGTCCGCATATTCGAGCGGTACCCGGCCGGCGAGGTCGCGCACGCTCTTCGCAGCGAGGTCGATCAGTTCCGGATACTCGCCACTCACGGCCGAGACAATGCCCAACTCGAAGGCTTCGAGAGCCTTCATGCGCTCCCCGCGGGCGAGCATAGTGGTGAAACGGTCTGCCGCCTGGGGCCACTTGCGGTAGGGCACTACCAGCCCACCGATGCCGGGGAGAATGCCCAGGGTAACCTCTGGGAACTGGAGATACGTGTCCCGGCAGCACACACGGTCGTGACAACGCATGGCCAACTCCGCTCCCCCGCCCAGGGCCACACCGTTCAGGGCTGCCACCAGCGGCTTCTGCATCCGATCGATGTAGGTGAGCAGCCGGGAGGAGTCCCGCGCATACTGGGCCGAGGCTTCCGCGTCACCCAGCATTTCCGGGAAACGGCCGATGTCGGCTCCCGCGCAGAACGCCCTCATCCCATAGCCGGTGAGGATGAAACCGGTGACCGAATCATCGTTCTCGTACTCCTGCAGCACTGCCAAAATCTCGTCGTTGACCTCGTCGGAGAGGGCGTTCAGCTGGGCCGGGCGGCGGATGGTGATGACCACCACGTCGTCCATGCGATCGACGAGAAGGAATTTGCGGGCGGTGATGAGCTCTTGGAAGCGATCCATGTAGCCGAGGCCGGGGAAGCCGGGACGGTCAGCCCCAAAGCGGGTGAGCACGCCCGCAACCGCATCGTCACCCATCTCTCTCATCAAGGCCAGCGGGCCGCGCGTGAAGCCGAGCGCCAATTCGCAGCCCAATTCCAGGTCGGCCGCGGTGCCGATGCCGCGGGCGATGATGTCCAGCGACTGGGAGAAGAGAATGCCGAGCAGCCGGTCGCGTATCACGGCCGCCGTGTCTTCCGGTACCTCAATGTCGCCGGCATGACGGCCCACCTTCCAGCGCAACACCGAGTTGAAGATGTGGGCGGGGCGGTAGCATTCCCCTTCCGCCTCCATCTGCCGGGTGTTGGTCTCGACGATGATGGGGTTGCCGTTCGACATATCCACCACCCAGAAGGGGCCGGCGGCGACGAACTCGGTGGCCACTTTGTCGATCTCCTGGGCTGTGGCTCGATCGAGCAGATAACCGCACTCGTTCACCCAATTGTCGAAGATGCGGTCAAGCATGAAGCAGACCACGTCGGCGGTGACGACCGGAGCCTTGCCCGTAACCGTGAAGAGCCACATGAGCCAGTCCACCGTCGACTGGGAGGACTTGTCCCAGGTGATGACTTCCACCGCCGGGTTGCGCCAGGCCGGAGCAAAGAAGTGGGTGACCGTGGTTCGGTCGGGATGTTTCATATCGGCGAAGATAACCTCCGCCGGGATGGAGCTGGTGTTGGAAGTGATGACTGTCTCGGGCGACACCCGCTCTTCGATCATCCCGAAGATCTTCTTCTTGAGACCGATGTCTTCGGTAGCCGCCTCAATCACGAGGTCGGCGCCGGCAATCGCATTGTAGTCGGTGGTCGCCGCGATATTTCCGAGTACCCGTTCCGCCATCTCCGGCTTCATCTTGCCCAGCTTGACGCCCTTATCCGCGTAGCTCTTGTATCGAGCCAAGGAGGCCTGCAGGGGCTCCTCGGCCACGTCCACCAAGGTAAGGGTGATGTCCGGCAGGGCCGCCTTGAGGTAGTAGCCGATGTCGGGCCCGATGGTGCCCGCTCCCACGATAGCCACGTGGCTCGGATAAGCCCTTGGGGAAGCCGCGAGAAGCGGATTCTGGAACATCGGGTAGAGAGGTTGCATGAGAGCTACTCCTCCTGTTGTGTGGTGATGCGTCTCGACGCTTCGGGCCTTACGGAAACCGACATGGGCAGCTCGGGAAACCCGGGCCGTGCGCGAATCAGGCAGTCTGTGAGCCACCAGGTCGACGTCCCGGCGGCCCCGCCTCAGTCGACCATTGTCATGCCCCCGTCCACCGAGAGGATCTGCCCAGTCAGGTAACGGGAGTCATCGGAGCAGAAGAAGGCCACCACGTCGGCCACCTCCTCCGGGCTGCCCAGGCGCCGCATGGGTATGGTCTTGCGGATAGCCTCGGTGATGGCTTCACCCTTCCCCTCGTCGAAGAGGTTCGCCCAGAGTTCGGTTTCAACGGGGCCCGGCGACACACAGTTCACACGTATGCCGTGACGCGCGACTTCGCGGGCCAAGGCCTTACTCGAGGCCATGACTGCGGCCTTCGCTCCCGAGTAGACCACGTCGCCAGGATTGCCGACCCTGCCGGCGTCAGACCCCATGTTCACAATGACGCCGCTTCCCCTCGCGATCATGTGGGGGAGCACGGCATGTGTGACCGCCAGCGTGCCCACGTAGCAGACATCGAGGATACGGCGCCAGAACTGCTCGTCAGTGTGCTCGAACAAGCGGGAGATGTCGATGCCGGCGTTGTTGATGAGAATGTCAACAGAGCCCAATGTCTCGACAACCTCTTTGACCGCAGCGTTCACCGCTGCCACATTCGTGACGTCGCAGGTGACGGACATCACCCGCACACCCAGGCCGGCGATGAGGGTCGCTGTGTCTTCGGCGGCCTCCCCGTCGACGTCGAAGACCGCGATATCGGCGCCGTCGCGGGCCAGGCGCTCGCACGTAGCTTTTCCTATGCCCCGGGCGCCGCCCGTCACAATGGCCACCCTACCCTGCACACTCATGTCTCTCCCTTCATCCATTCGGTCTCGATGGTGCCTTCGGGACCTTGCTGCGCCATACCGAGCTTCTTGCACAGTTCTCCCAAGTAAGCCTGCTCGGCGGGCGTAAGCACGCTGAACTCCTGCTTCACCGTCCCCATGTACACAGGCAGTACCTCTCTCATGAGGCTTCGGCCTTCCTCGGTGAGACTGACACCGACCAATCGGCGATCGTCTTCGGACCGCCTGCGCTGCACGAGACCCCTCCGTTCGAGCTTGTCGACCACCGAGGTGACGCTGGCGCTGCTGCGGAGAATCTTCGTGGCGATGTCCTTCTGAGTCATCGGGCCCAGCGAACTCAATGCCTCCAGGACGGCGAATTGGGCAAACGTGATATTGCCCGGGAGACAGGAGGCAACACGGGAGGTCACGGTCCACGTCGCGCGACAGAGCTTGATAAACGAGGAGAAGGCTCGTGTGTGCTCGGGACTGTCCGCTGCCCCGGACGCGTCACCTATGGCTGCATTGCCGTTCCGGTCTCTCGTAGCCATGGAACCTCACCTGGTTCATGATAATTCGATCTCTAATCATTATACGCCGAAGGATATCGGGCGCAACTACAGGCCAATCAGCGAAGCGACGTCTGTATGCGAGGATCCACGCAACGAGGCGCGTGTGCGTGGGAGTGGTTGCGAATATGCGACCGGCGTCTATGCGGCGCCGTCCTCGGCCTATGCGCCCCGCGACCTCTCCCACATCTCAAAGAAGGCCTGGACACACGCCTCCGCGAACTCCACCGTGCAGATGTTCGCCTCCACCTCGCGCACGGCATCAGTGTGCACGAGCGAGGCCTTGAGTGCTTCGGTGAACGCCCGGTCGGCTTCGTGGTCGAAGAGAGCCCGGCCCGGGAAATCGAGTGAAGAGAATCCTCCCAGAGGAATCACCACCGCAAAGGGAGCCCGGGCCCGGTTCAGACGCTCGGCCACCATTACCCCAAGCGTAGTGCACTCCTCGGGCGAGGTGCGCATCTCCACCCGGACCTCGTCAATCACGGCGGCCTTCCGCTCGCCGAAGCGCTCCCGCCAACCCGGTTGGGCGCCCACCGAGAGCTGGTCGAACCCCCCGGGGGCCACCACCATGGGCAATCCCATCTCCCCAGCAGCCACCAGTCGATCACCCCCCGCTGCACAGTCGCCCCCGAGCAACTCCTCACAGATACCCCGGGGCACCAACTCGATGACCCCGGCGACAAGCCCCTCTCTGATCATCTCGTCAAGCGCCCGGTCGCCGCGGCCCTGCGAGTGGAAGGCGACCGGCTGAAAGCCCTCCGCCTCCAAGAGCTCACCCACCCGTTCCGCACAGATCTCGGTGAGCCCGAAGGAGGAGATGCCCACCACCGGCCGCTCCGGCCGTAGTTCGAGTGCAGCCTGCACACCGGGATACATCTCGACCATGCCGCAGACGGCCGCGGCAGCGTTGCTGAGCTGGCAGTGAAGAAACGGATTATCACCCATCACGTCGACCACGGTATTCAGCATCGTGATGTCTGTGGTCCCCACCCAGCTCCCTATGTAGCTCGCGAGCGAGGCAACCGAAGACGCCATCACCTTGGGAAAACCGAAGGGAAGACGCTTCATGATGGAGGTGGAGATAAGCGTGGAGGTAGCTCCTCCGGCCCCAAAGATGCCGTGAATTCGGCCTTCCGCGCACAGCCGCACTGCATAGGAGGAGGCACCCACGATCATGCAATCGGTGGCGCGCCGGCGATTGTGCGTGTACTCGTGCCGCACCTCACTGATACTCATACCGCCCGCACGCGCCACCTGGTCACAGGTGATGTCGCCCGGCACCGCCGGTTCCCGTTCCATGGAGAAATCCAGAAGCAGGGCTCCCAGTCCGCGCCTCTCGATGAGCCGCTTGTAGGCGAGAAAACCCCGGCCCCTGGTGTCGAGATTGGTGGTGAGAAGCACCACCTTACTCATATGATCGCCCCCAAACTGTCAAGTGCTGTGGCGCCGGACGAGCCGGCGCCCCCTGGAGGTCTCCCTAGATGAGACCCACCTTGCGCCCCACCTCGGCAAAGGCCTCGAGCACGCGATCGAGTTGATCGTCGGTGTGCGTGGCCATGTAGCTCGTGCGAAGTATCTGCCGACCGGGTGCCACCGCCGGCGAGATGATGGCGTTCACAAACACACCCGCCTCGAATAGCATCTTCCAGAAGACAAAGGTGAGCTCGTCGTCGCCCATGAGCACCGGGAGGATGGGTGTGACAGAGCAGCCCACGTCGAACCCGAGGGCGGTGAGGCCCCGCCGTATCTTTTCGACGTTGGCGTGCACCCGCTCGGTGCGCTCAGGCTCCTCCCGCATGACCTGCAGGGCGGCCAACGCGCAGGCGGTGTTGGCCGGCGTGGGGCTGGCGCTGAAGATGAGAGACCGGGCGTGATGCTTCATGTAGTGGATGACGTCGGCGTCACCCGCCACGAAGCCGCCCAGTGAGGCGAGCGACTTTGAGAAGGTCGACATAATGAGGTCGGTGCCCTCTGTCACCCCGAAGTGGTGGGCGGTGCCCCGGCCGCCGCCCATGACTCCGAGGCCGTGAGCGTCGTCGACCATGAGACGGGCCCCGTGCCGCCCGCACACCTCTGCGATGTCGGGCAGCGGCGCCACGTCGCCCTCCATGGAGAACACGCCATCGACGACAACGAGCACACCCTGGTCGCGCGGAACACGGGCGAGCACCGCATCGAGATGCTCCACATCGTTGTGGCGGAAGCGGCGCATGGAACCGTAACTGAGACGGGCACCATCGAGGAGGCTGGCGTGGTCGTCCTTGTCGAGCACCACCGTGTCACCCCGTCCCACCAAGGCGCTGATGACCCCCAGGTTGGTCTGCATGCCCGTGGAGAAGGTGAGCGCGGCCGGCTTGCCCACCCATTCGGCCAACTCACGCTCGAGCTCCTCGTGGAGTTCGAGCGTGCCGTTCAGGAATCGTGAGCCCGTACAGCTCGACCCGTAGACGCGGATGGCCTCGATACCAGCCTCACGAACCTTCGGATGCGCGGTGAGCCCCAGGTAGTCGTTGGAGCCGCACATGATGAGACGATGCCCCCGCACCACAGCCTCGCTGCCCTGGTTGAGAGCCAACGGGATGAAGTAGGGGTAGACACCCCGCGCCATGGTCTCCTTGGCGATCGTATAGCTGAAACACTTGTCGAAGATGTCCTTGGCCCCTGTGACAGCGTCACCGTTCATGATGGTTGCCGTATCTCCGGAGCCTTCTAGCTCATACATGTGTCTGTTCCTGTCTCTTTGCGTGCCGCGCGGGCCACGAGGTGGTCCATGAGGGGATATACAAGACCTCCGAGCACTCTGCTCAGCCTGAAGAACACCGTGCTCTCCACACCGGGTGTGATGAGGTACCGCCCTCGGGCAACATCCCGCAGTATTGTATCGGCCACACTACCCGGAGGCATAGCCTTTCCGCCACCCGATATCTCGTGGGTGACGAAGGGCTTGAGTTCGTTCTCGCACCGGAAGCCGTCGGTGTCGGTGTCGGGGGGGTACACGAGAGACACCTTCACGCCGTGGGGTTTGAGTTCGACCCGCAGTGCGTCGGAGAATCCGGCCACTGCGAACTTCGAGGCGCCGTAGGCCGTGTACCCGAATACCCCCAGGAAACCGGCCACCGAAGACACGTTGACCACATGCCCCGAACCACGGGCCACCATTGCGGGAACCACGGCGCGCGTGACGTTAACGGTACCGAAGTAGTTGAGTTCCATCATCCAGCGGAACACGCTGGAGTCCAGCTCCACAAAAAGGCCTGGGTGGGCGGCTCCTGCGCAATTGACGACCAGGTCGGGTGCACCCCGTTCGGAGAAGAGCCGGGCCAGTTTCTTCTCCAGCCTGCCTTCATCGGTGACGTCGCAGGCGAGGTACGAGACGTGCTCACCGTCACTCCCCCGCTTCTCCGCTATGGCACGAAGACCCTCGGCCGCCCTGCGGAGGCCTTCCTCATCGCGGGCCAACACCACGACCGACGCACCCCGGTCGACCAACCGCTCAGCAAGCGCATAGCCGATGCCCCGGGACCCCCCCGTGATCAGGGCACATCTTCCGCTGTAGTTCAGCGCTACACTCCCTCCCGGTCGGCGCATCGGAAGAGCCCGGCGCCCTTCGGCCTTCGCCGGGCGCGGCGAAGGATATCGGTCTTGCGCCGCACAAGTGTATCAACTGGGCAGTGCGGCCGCGAAGTCTGGGGCCGTGGAGCCCGCGGAGGTGCAGCCTGCCGCTGTGGAGCCCGGCGGACGTAGAGCCCGGTGCCACCCCGGCATCCGCCTGTCCCCAACGACAGGCCCGCGGGTAAAGACTGTCCCTCAACTGTCTCTTCGGACAGTTCACTTTCCCCGCTTTCAAACGGACAATGCAGGCGAACGTACCAACGGGAAGGGAGAAACCATGAGAAAGAGATCGCTCGCGATCGTGTTGGTTCTTGCGGCTGTGCTCGTTCTGGCGTCCGCGGGCACAGCCCTGGGTTGGGCCCACGGTAAGAATGTCGAGCCGATTCTCGACAGCTACGAAGTGGTCGCGGTTCCCATCAACGACACATGGTACTGGGTGGATTGCTACTTTGACACCAGCGGTGCGAAACCCGTGTATGCCGTATATGGCACCGTCGACGGCAAGGCCAGCGCGAAGATCACGCGTGCCGACTTGGTGGCAGGGTACAAGAAGATGCTGGTACCCAAGACTGCAACGGGTATCTATCTGGAAACCAGAAAGGGCGTTCAATCCAACATCTTGCCCTTTGAACTACCGTAGCCACATAGGCCACACGCAGCGTCAGGAGCCAAGCCTCCGCCCGGTGATCCGAGCGGAGGCTTTTCTCTACCGACCAGGCCGCTGTTCCGCTCACCGGCCTGTGGTCACACTGCCGCACTGGTCGCGTCCTTCTGCCATATCGGCTCCCCCCAGACCGCCTGCACTCATGCTGATCGCCATGAACCGGGTCGATGATCAGAGAAGCCCGGGATCCTCTTTGCCAAGATGTCTCCTGCAAGTAGGATCGATGCCGGAGGCGGGATTCGAACCCGCACGGGCATAGCCCTACGGTGTTTAAGTCTCAACCTTGGGTTTTCTCTCGTGTCTTCTCGTGCGCCGTAGTTGCCTGCGGTGCACACGATTCCCCTGCAATTCGCGCACAATCTCTAGGTTTCCATGTCCGCTCGTGGTCACTCGTTATCACCCACATTCTGACGCCTCCGTTCATAGTAGGGCGGCAATTGGGCGGCAGCTGGCGACCGCGACCGCCGCCGCCGTGAGGCCCCAAGGCCTTCCCAGAAGAACCACCA
>CAYRES010000015.1:0-57636 GCA_964423425.1 uncultured Gaiellales bacterium
AGCCCGATCCCGCTGCCAATGCGGGATCGGGCTTCAGTTGGGGCGAAAACTTCGGACTAGAACTCGAAAACCGTTGGTCAGGATTTACCTGGCCCGGGGGTTCGAATCCCCCCTCTCCGTAGGGTTTCCCGCACACACGTACGAAGTGTCTCCCAGCAAAGTCTGGGGGATTGCGAACCCGCGAGAGCGCGAGCGTCAGCGAGACATTCCCTTTGGACCGTCGAGCGGCGAGCGGTCCTGGCCGCGCCGGAAGGCGAGTCAGAGGACGGCAGCTTGCGGAACAAGATGCGCGAACCTCCCCTCTCCGCCTTGGAAAGCCAGAAGAGCAAGAAGACCTTCCGGGCCGCCTCCTATCCCGCCAACCCCGCATTGCAGAGATTCCAGAGGATCTGGGCCACCTCACCGCGAGTAGCCGGTTGCCATATCCACACCGCCGGATCGACGCTTCCCTGGAGCCCGGTAAGCAGTCCGTTGAACTCCGCCAGCTGCACGTTGTAGCCGTGGGTGAGGTCGTTGAAGTTGCGCCAGATCCCTCCCCCGGTCGCGTAGTAGGCGGCATTCGGTGCGCGCAGGCCCGTCATGTAGTTCTGGGCGGCCCGCACCACCATGGTGATCACCTGCGCTCTCGTGATGTCCCGGTACGGGGCGAAGCGCCCGCCGCCGATGCCGTTGGTGACACCGTAGATGGCAGCCACGGCTATGAAGTTATCGGGGTAGAGAGTGGTGGGGCCACCGTTCTCCACGTCGGTGAAGTAACAGATATCGGCTTCCGAGCAAGGGAAGCCCACGGTGCCCACGATCATCTTGGCGAACTGCGCCCGCCACACCGCGTTGCCGGGCCGGAACTCGGCACCTCCCGTGACGGGATAGCCATTCACCAAGCCGGCGCCCGCCATGCCCTCGATGGCCTCGCAGTACGGGTGATTCGTGGGAACGTCCACGAAGGTGCCGGGGCCACCACCACTGCTACCCGGCCGCACCTTCACGAGCCACATGTCCGCGCCGCCGGCTCCCACCGAAGTCGTGCATCCGGCCAGCACCCACCCACCATCCCCGGTCTCACTTCCGGCGTAGACTTCGTCGTTACCGGCACCACCGAAACTGAGTTCCCAGAGTAGGCCACCACTTGAGTCAACGGTGAAGAGCCCCAGATCGCTGTCACTCATGTCCTGTGACCAGCAGCCGGTACCCGCCACCAGATACCCGCCTCCGGGAAGCCCGAAAACTGCGGCGGCTATGTCCGTATTGCATGCATAGGTCTCACTCCACTGCCTGTTGCCCGACGTGTCGGTCTTCACCAACCAGGGATCAGCTACCAAAGCGGGATTGACCGCCCCGCAGCCACCGGCCAGGATGTACCCGCCATCCGTCGTCTGCTTCAGCGATCCGAACACCCCCCAGGCGTTCGGACCGGCATAGGTCTTGGCCCACATGAGTTCGCCGGATGCGTTGGTCTTCACCAGCCAGCCCTCGGCCCCCGCCGACCAAGCCGCGTCCGTAGCTCCGGCGATGGCGAAACCACCGTCCGTTGTCTGGATGAGCGCACCTGCCGTTTCATTCCGCCCGACACCGAAGTTGCGGCTCCACTGCTGGTTGCCGGAAGCGTCAGTTCTCAATAGCCATACATCCTGGACATCCGGGTAGACACCGTTTGCGTTGTCCGAGATGCCGCAGATAACGTAGCCTTCGTCTGCTGTCTGGATGACTTGGTCAAAGCAATCGTAATACCCACCACCGTAGTATCGACTCCACTGCAGAATGCCGGAGGCATCGGTCTTGATCAGCCAGCCTTTACTGTTCCCCGGCGAGGTGCGAATCCCGCTGACGGCAACCACTGCGTAGCCGCCCTCGGCGGTCTGCACCACTCCATGGGCTTCATCCCATCCACTGCCGCTGAAAGTGCGGCTCCACTGCTGGTTGCCGGAAGCGTCGGTCTTGACAAGCAGCACATCTTTGCGATTCCCGGCATCAGATACCAGAACGGTCCCGGCAAGGATGTACCCACCATCGGTAGTCTGCTGCACAGAGAATGCATACTCGTCTGAAGCACTGCCATGGGCCCCATACCAGTCCACGCTCGGATCGGTGGCCGCCACGGCCGTCCCCGCCGTCGACAGCAGGGCCACGACCGCACACAGCACAACCAACACGATGATTCTCCGAGTCTTCATTGCTCCTCCGGTGCCGGGGTTCTGTTCAGCCATGCGAGCGGGGCGCACAGTGTTCCCCCGCCAAGGAACCTACTCCCTGAGTGTAGAGCCAGCTGGCACAATGTCAACAGCCCGGCGTAGGCGGTCTGGTGGGTGCCCCTGCGGCTCTCGACGGTCCACACCAGCGACAGGCCGGCGGCACATCCCCGCTAAGCGCTCACATACAAGGCACGCGGGTATTCGGTGAGCACCTCAGGCCCGCCACCGCCTATCACCACCGTGTCTTCCACCCTCACCCCCCAGGGACCCGTGTAGATGCCGCAGTTCCCCACTGCAACGACCACGTTGGCGGATAGCGGCGGGCTCTCCTTCTCTCCATGAAAGAAGGCATGGCCGGGAGGCAGCGGAGGTTCCTCGAAATCGATGCCGATGCCGTGGATGGGAGGTCCGAACAGGTGATCGCCGTGGCCACCCCCTCTCACAGTCTCCTCCAGGATGCGCTCCAAGTCGGCCACGCCCACCCCAGCGCTACAGGCGGCAACCGAAGCCTGCTGGGCACGAAGGTACAGATCGTGGATCTGCCGTTGCTCTTGGGTGGGCCGTCCCAGGCAGGCCATACGGCAGATGTCGGAACTGTAGCCGTCGACCACCGGATGGAGGTCGATCATCACCAGGTCCCCGGGAGCGAGCCGCCGCTGGGAAGGTAGGCCGTGGGCAATACTCGTGCGCGGGCCGGAGGAGACGTAGCTCATCCAAAAGCCGTCGGCGCCGGCCTGTCGCATGGCATACTCGGCCTCGGCGGCCACCTGGCTCTCCGTCATTCCCGGCTTCAGGGCTTCCAGGGCAACACCCATGGCTTCGCTCGCGACCCGCGAGGCCCGCCTCATGAGCTCCACCTCCCCTTCCTCCTTGACCAGTCGCAGCGCCGCCATGGTGGGGGTAGCGTCTTTGACCTCCAGACCCTGCGGTTTGGCGTGGGGATGGGTGAGCATGTGCATCATGGCCCCGGTGAGATAAGTGCGCTCCATTCCCACGGCTCCCTCCCTCAACCCGAAATGCTCGAAATGGCGCGCGATGGAGTGAATCATGCCCACTTCGTCCTCGAAACCGGCGATGTCATCGACATGCGCCCGCAGAGACACGTCGTCGACGTCGGTGGAGGGCACGCCCAGGGCGACCCGGCCCTCACGAGTGACCATGGCATACGCACACAGGCGCCCGTCACCGGTCAGATAGAACATGTTGGAGGGCTTTGTGAGAAGGAGGGCGTCGAGTCCTGTTGAGGCCATGAGCTGCCCACAGCGACGCACCCGCTCCTCCAGAACCGAGGTCTGTACCGATTCCATCGTGATGACCTCCTTGAGAGCCGGCGAACGAACCGCCGGGTTGACGACCCGTTACCCCAGCCCGGGTCTTCTCATGCACCCACCCGGACCATCGGCACGGAAGGGAAGACCATCCGCCTCGAGTGGCACCCCCGTCAACGGCCTTCGATTCTCCTTGCCTCCCTTCTCCAATAGCCATATTCTGGTCACATCGGATGCGCGAAGGAAGTTCCCCGCAGACGTCCGTGCATCCGCAGCTCACGAAAGGTAGGCATGATGTCAAGACGTGCGTATCCCCTCATGCTCCTGCTTCTTCTCCTCGTGGTAGTGCTGCTCGTAGCCTGCGGAGGTGGGGAAGCGGCCACGAACATCCCTTTGGGAACCTCAGTAGAGACGACAACACCCGCTGATCCATTGGAAGGGTGGATCGAATACACAGGCCCCGATGGGGATTTCACCATCCGGATGCCGGAACAGCCTCAAGTACAACAGGAGACCATCGACACCGCCGAGGGAGAGGTCACCATCAGCTTCTACCTGGTGGAGGCCGACAAAGCCGTCTGGCTGGTGAGCAGCAACACCATGCCCCCTCTCACCGCAGAGGCAATCGCCTCAGGGGACGAGCAAGCGATCGCCGAGATACTCCAAGGCGGCCGTGACGGGGCACTGAACAACATCAACGGTACACTGGAACAGGAGAGAACCATCGAAGTGAGCGGCAACCCCGGTGTCGAGCTCCAATTCTCCGCCCCCGGCGAGCCGGGCACCGAAATCAGCGAGCTCAAGGGGATCGCCCGCATGATCCTGGCCGGCCCGATGCTCTACCAAGTGATGTTCCTCACCGTCCCGGAGGACATGGACGAGACGGCCACGGCATATCTTGACTCCTTCCGCGTCACCGGAGAGTGATGCGCACGGGAGCCGCGAGGGAGATCGCGATACTCGTTCGAGACCGTACTCCGGGAGACAGAAGAGGTTCGCCTTCGGCCAGTCGGACCGACTCTACCTCTGCCGACGTCCCAAGAAGGGCACCAAGACCGGCGTCCGCCGTTTGTAGGCCTCGTAGTCGTCTTGGCCGCCCCACTTCTCGTCGGCCTTCTTCTCGAGAAGTGGCACTCCGCTCACGCGGGTGATGAGCAGGTAGACGAACACCGGTGAGATCAAGGTCACGTATTGCCAGCCCTGGAGCACGGGGAAGGCGATGAGCGCAACGCCGGTCCACAGAGTGATCTCCCCGAAGTAGTTGGGGTGCCGCGATATCGACCACAGGCCGGAGGTGATGAAGGAGCCTTTATTGGCCGCGTCGCCACGGAAGCGGCTCTTCTGGAGGTCTGCCGTCGCTTCGAACGTGAAGCCGATCAGCCACACGGCAAGGCCCACGAATGCGAACACGTCGAGCGCCTTGGGCTCGGTGGAAGTGACGGCCGCCAATGCCGCGGCCAGCGTGAGGCTGACCCACAGGCCCTGCAGAGTCCACGTCATGAGTAGACGGGGGAGCGAACGCTTGATGCTGTCGAAGCGGTCGTCCTTACCCGCCCGGCGTACCCGGCGGAAGAGGAACGGCCCCAGGCGCCCCGCCCACACGAGCACCAGCACCAGCAGCAGGATCGAACGGGCGTCGGTGGCCCCGCCCAGCACAATCGCAAGCACGATGGCCGAGATGTAGGTGAAGCTGCCCGTGAGATCGTAGTACCGTTCGGTCTGCCGCAGGTAGGAGGGAACGAAGGCCAGCCACTGCACCACATACGCGTAGATGACGATGAGCGCAAAGACCGGAAGGCTTCCGACCGCGACCCCGTTCTGTGAGCCCGCCCAGGCGACAAGGCCCCCGACGACAACGACCGCAAGCGAGGCCAGAATGGATGAGACTTCCTGCTTCTTAGCCATGTGCCACTCCTATGAGGTGCGACTCTGTACACGCGAAGACGAGGCCATGGTAGCAGACTGGTCTGCCTGCCCTCGCCCCACCATGAAGCTGGTCGTGAAGTACTTCTCTCGTATCGACCCGGCTTCCTCTTCGGCCCACCGTTCGAGCCCCACCTTCTTGATGCGGCAGAGATTGTACACCTTCATGTTGTGTGGGAACCGAGCAGCGTTGGCGGCCACGGGCGCGAGCAGCGAGCACGGGAAACCTTCGCAGTCGCAGCACAGATCCACACCCTTGCTCTTCGCGCAATTGAGAGTCGCGCACCCGTCCGGGGGAAGATGGAAATGCCTGCCGTCCTGCCGGCGGCAACCCTCGCAGGGTATCGCCTCGCTTGGTACGCGCATCTTTGTCTGCACCAATTCGAGGAGTTCGTTGGTCACATTGTCTTTGTAGAACTCGCAGTTGAAGCAGTCCAGGCCGCAGGGTGCGGTCAGCGCGGCGTTGGTGGTCACAATTCTCTCCTTGTCCTGTGCTCGCAACTTTGGCGCCGACACGTGCAACATGGGGATACATCACACTGTTCCTGACTATACTCGCCTCCGCCACGTGTCGAGGGCGAGAAATGCGGACCTGGAGCGCGCTACGCGGGAGCAGCCTTGGCCCTTGACGCCGCCGAATTGTTACCTAATACTGTTATGCATAGTACTATTATGTAACGAGCGGAGGCCAGGGCGGCCGCGGTGGCTCACAGATGATCTGGGTAACCGGCAGGTGAGCAGGATGACCGACAAGCCATGAGCATCTCGAAGGAACTGGTGGCAGCATCTGCCACTCCCATCGTTCTGGCCATCCTGCGCCGGTCAGACAACTATGGCTACGCCATCATCCACAAGGTTCGAGAGGTCTCCGATGACCGTCTCACCTGGACCGACGGCATGCTCTACCCGGTTCTCCACCGCCTGGAGGAGGCGGGCTTCGTGGTATCCCGCTGGGAGACCGCGGACACGGGACGCCGTCGTAAGTACTACCGGCTCACCGAGGCGGGAATGGCCGAGTTGGAGCGCATCACGGAGCAGTGGTCGGTTGTGCACGGCGCCTTGGAACGGCTGAGCCGGACCGGTGACAGAGGAGACGAAGATGTTTGAACTGGAATCGCAGATCCGCAAGTGGAGAGGCCACCTGAGATCATCGGGTTCCTTTGCCGAGCAAGACCTGGAGGAACTCGAGTCTCATCTCCGCGACAGCATCGACGACCTCACCGGCCGCGGGGTGACCACTGAGGAAGCCTTCTTGGTCTCTATCCGCCGCATGGGCGATAATGAAGCCCTGGGCGACGAATTCGCCAAGGTGACGACCGAGAATCTCTGGCGGCAACTGTTGACGCCCGCACCCGACGGACTGTCTCGCAGGCGCCGGCGCAACGAGGTGCTCGTCGTCATCGGGCTGGCGATTCTGGCGGGATTACTGGGGAAGCTCCCAGCCCTCTTCGGCTGGGAGGTGGCCGAGGATAATTCGCTCCTCTACCTGAAGAACGTCTCGCTCTTCACCTTCCCTTCGGTGGCCGCCTACCTCATCTGGAAGCGGGCCCTCTCCCTGCGCTTCATCCTGCCGGCGGCGGGGGCGTTCGCCGCCGCCGCCCTTCTCGTCAACCTCTATCCGTCTCACGACCCGCACCACAACGCTCTACTGACGGCGGTGCACCTACCCATCGCCCTGTTGCTCGTACTCAGCATCCTCTACGGCGGACCCGGCTGGAGAAGAACGGGCACCCGTCTCGACTTCGTGCGCTTCGCCGGCGAGGTCTTCATCTACTCGGTGCTGCTCGGCCTCGGGGGAGTGGTGTTGATCGGGGTCTCGATGGGGGTGTTTCAGTTCGTCGACATCGACATCGAACACTTCGTCGTGAATTGGGCGGTGGTGTTCGGCGGTTGCGCCCTGCTCACTGTGGCGGCATATCTCGTGGAACGAAAGAAGGGCAAGATAGAAAGCATAGCGCCGGTCCTGGCGCACATCTTCACTCCGCTGCTGCTGGTGGTTCTCGTGAGTCTGCTCTTGGCCATGCTAATGTCAGGCAAGGCACCTTCGGAGGATCGGGAGCTCCTCATCTGGTTCGATCTTCTCTTGGCCTTGGTCCTCGGCATGACCCTCTACACGCTGAGCGCGCGTGACGCCGAACAGCCGCGCGACCTCTGGGACGTGCTGGTTCTCGCCCTCATCGTCGTGGCTCTGGTGGTCGACGGAGTCGCTCTCTCCGGCATCATCTCCCGCTTGGCCGAGTACGGCGTGAGCCCCAATCGGCTCGCCGCCCTGGGGATGAACATCCTGCTGCTCGCTAACCTCGTGCTGCTGGGGCTGGGGTACGCGCGCTTCATCCGCCGGCGACTGACGTACCAGACCATCGTCGGCGTACAGATGCGCTACCTACCCGTGTACACTGTCTGGGCCGCCTTTGTGGTCATCGCGTTCCCGCCGCTGTTCGGGTTCCGGTAGGCAAGGCACCATAATGCCGGCAACGCGCGGAAGGCGCCACCTCGGCACCGGCATCTCACTCGCCTTCAACCCCCGTCTCGGCGTTGAAGGGTGTGACCACTAGTCGTTTAGGGTGACCACCACTTCATAACTGCCGGTGGCGTCATCCAGGGCGTACACGCGCACCTCGTATGTGCCCGGTCCGGCAATCGTGTAAATGAGGGCGTCCTCATCCGAGTACGCCTCTTCCCATTCCCAGAGATGGGCTCCCGTGGACACCTCCATGAGCTTGAGCAGCGGCGTGAAGCCCTCGGCCGTCACCTCCACACGTACACGATCCATCCTCTCTGCCTCGAACGTGTACTCGTCATAGGGCAGGTCGGAATGATTCGGGTCTCGGGTGTCGCCGGGTTCGATCGACCCGCTCTCACTCACTACCACCAGCCTGCCTGTGCCCTTCTCCGTAGTATCGCCCGCCCCATCCCCCGCACTGCCGCCCGCCGTGTCGGCCTGTCCTCCGCAACCCGCAACCACAAGAGCTGCCACGAACAGGAGGGCGATGAACACGGGGGCGAGATGCCGTCCCCCGTTACAGCGGGGCGCCCCCATCGCCCGCTCATGCGCACATTCGCGAAGACGACGAGACCGTGAAGACATGCTCATGATGCCCCCTCTCTATGCCCCTGAGGTTTCCTGTCCCCCCAGTCTACCCCGGAGACCCGTGGGCACAACTCCGGGACCCGTGTGCTTCCTGAATGTCACAAGAGCCGGGCCGGCGGGGCTTCACCAATCCAACGTCTCGCCACCACGACGAAGGACCGCGAGATGTTGCGCTGGTTGGTCATCATACACTCGTCAACTGCAACCCTGTGCCCAGATTACAGATGGCCGCGCTCCTTCAGAATTCCCAATCCACAGCATGGCCAAGCGAATGACTGCCTCTGGGGTTTCCTCCAAGGGCTGAGCGGGGAGTGTCACCCCCAAGACCAAGGAGTTGACCCATGAATGAGAATCACAGCAACCACAGCGAACACGACCGGCACGAGGGTCACACCCCCCAGATGTTCCGTGACAAGTTCTGGCTCTCGCTCGTCTTGACGATTCCCGTTGTCTTCTGGTCGGTGCACGTGCAAGAACTTCTCGGGTACCGGGCACCGGAATTCCCGGGCTCCGATTGGATCCCGCCCGTTCTCGGCACCGTTGTCTTCTTGTACGGCGGCTTGGTCTTCCTCAAAGGGGGCCTGCACGAGCTGAAGGGGCGTCTGCCCGGGATGATGACCCTCATCTCTCTGGCCATTTCAGTCGCCTTCATCTTCTCCTGGGTGGTGCAGCTGGGCCTCATAGATGCTGAGTCGCTCTGGTGGGAGCTCGCCACCTTGGTGACCATCATGCTCTTGGGACACTGGATCGAGATGCGCTCCATCACCCAGGCCCAAGGTGCCCTCAAAGAACTGGCCAAGCTGCTTCCCGACACCGCCACCCGCCTCTCCGACGAGGGGGAGGAGACAGTGCCCGTCGACGAACTGAAGAAGGGCGACGTCGTGCTCGTGCGCCCCGGAGAGAGCATCCCGGTCGACGGCGTAGTGCAGAAGGGAGAGAGCACCGTCAACGAGGCCATGCTCACCGGAGAATCCGCGCCGGTCGACAAGGGCGAGGGCGACGAGGTCATCGCCGCCACCATCAACGGCGAAGGCTCGCTGCGCGTGGAGGTCACCGGCACAGGAGACGACACGAAACTCTCCGGCATCATGCGACTCGTGTCCGAGGCCCAGCAATCGAAATCCCGAGCCCAGCACTTGGCCGACCGTGCCGCCCAGCTCCTCACCGGTGCCGCCATCGGGGCCGGCGTGATCACCTTCGTGGTCTGGCTGCTCCTTGGGGCTGCCATCGACTTCTCGGTGGTGAGGGTGGTGACCGTCCTGGTCATCGCCTGTCCGCACGCACTCGGGCTGGCCGTTCCCTTGGTGGTTGCCATCTCCACCAGCCTGGGCGCGCAGGGGGGCCTACTCGTGCGGGATCGACGGGGTCTGGAGGAGGCCCGCAACATGGACACCGTGGTGTTCGACAAGACGGGTACCCTCACCCTGGGCGAGTTCCGCGTGGTCGAGACGACCGTGGTCGAGGAATTGTCGGAGGAGGATGCGCTGCGTATCGCGGCCGCGGTGGAATCCGAATCCGAACACCCCATTGCCCGGGGAATCGTGAACACGGCTCGCGATCGCGACATCGACATACCAGAAGCGGAAGACTTCAAGGCCATATCGGGGAGGGGCGTCACCGCCGTGCTCGATGGGTCTCCGTATTACATGGGAGGTCCCGTCATCCTTGAGGATGAGGGCGCGGAGGTGCCCCCGGTACTTCGCGAGACGGCCGACAAGGCCGCGGGCCAGGGCCGCGCAGCCATCTACTTGCTGAATGAGAAGCGCGCCTTGGCGGTCTTCGCGGTGGCGGACGCCGTGCGCGAGGAGAGCCGCGAAGCCGTGCGCGAGCTGCACGAGCGGGGCATAGAGGTCGCCATGCTTACCGGGGACGCACAGGCGGTGGCGGACGCTGTCGCCGCCGAACTCCACATCGACACCGTCTTCGCGCAAGTGCTCCCGGAAGACAAGGCGTCCAGGGTGAAGGAGCTCCAAGAGCAAGGGAGGCGCGTGGCCATGGTGGGCGACGGAGTGAACGACGCTCCCGCCCTCGCTACGGCCGACGTGGGCATCGCGATCGGGGCAGGAACCGACGTCGCGGTGGAGGCGGGGGATATCGTACTCGTGCGCTCCGACCCTCGCGACATCCCCAAGATACTCACGCTCTCCCGGTCCACCTACCGCAAGATGCTACAGAACCTGTGGTGGGCCGCCGGCTACAACATCGTAGCGATACCCCTGGCGGCCGGCGCATTGGCAGCCTGGGATATACTGCTCACGCCGGCGGTGGGGGCAGTGTTGATGTCCGCAAGCACGGTCATCGTGGCCGTGAACGCCCAGCTCTTGAGGCGCGCGCGTCTCTGAGCCAGGCCCGCGGCAGGCGCAACTCTCCCGACCGGCCAATGGTACCGCGGGCACGAGGGCCGTCCCCGCGGTACCATTGGCCGGTCGGCGCCAAAGCTCTCGAATCCGCGCGAGGCGCGAGGGAGGCGACGCACACGGCCGCCATCGAAACCAAAGGACTCTCCAAGCGCTACGGCAGAAGAGGCGTGCTCGCTCTTGACGGACTGAGTCTGCAGGTGGAGCCCGGCGAGGTGCTCGGCTTCCTGGGGCCCAACGGCGCGGGCAAGACCACCACCATCCGCCTGCTCCTCGACCTGCTGCGACCGACAGCCGGTTCCGCCCGCGTCCTCGGCCTCGACCCTCGCGAGGGGAGCGCCGACCTGCGCCGGCGGATCGGGTATCTGCCTGGAGCGCTGCCCTTCAACGGAAGAGAAGCGGTGGAAGAACTGCTCACCTTCCTCGGCAACGTGCGGGGAGGCGTGTCCCCCCAGAAGGTACGTACACTGGCCGAGCGCTTCGACCTCGACACCAGTCGGCCGGTGCGCACGCTTTCGAAGGGCAACAAGCAGAAGGTGGGGCTGATACAGGCCTTCATGCACGACCCCGAGTTGCTCATCCTCGATGAACCCAGTAGCGGGCTGGACCCTCTGCTGCAGCAGGAGTTCCTCGCCCTCGTCCGTGAAGTGCGCGACGCCGGGCGCACCGTCTTCATGTCCTCCCATAGGCTAGCGGAAGTCGACGTCGCGGCCGATCGTATCGCCGTCCTGCGCCAAGGCCGGCTGGTCACGGTGGAGTCGGTGGCGACCTTACGCGAACGCGCGGGCTACTCGACTGAGATCCACTTCGCAGAACCTGTGCCTTCGGGGGCCTTCGACGGCCTCCCCGGCATCCGCAATCCTGCAATCGAGGGGAACGTCATGCGCTGCGTAGTGGAAGGCAGGGCCGACGCCCTGATCAAGAGGGCCGCCCAGTTCACGGTCGAGAAGGTGATCAGCCGGCCGCCCGATCTGGAGGCACTCTTCCTGACCTTCTACGGCGCGACCGGAGCCTACTCGGCTGAGGAGGGTAAGAACGATGCCGCCTAAGGCCATGCACCGTAAGGCGATGCTGCACAACGTCTTCACGAAGACCCTTCACGATCAGCGTAAGATGTTCGGGTGGTGGTCGCTGGGAATCTTCGGCGTGAGTCTCGTCTATGTAGCCGGATACAAGCAGTACGCGGATGCCGGAATACTCGACGCCGAGCTACCCGAATACTTGAGCGCCTTGATGGGTGCCATGGACTACGCCTCACCCGAAGGCTATCTCAACTCCACCTTCTTCACCTTGATCGGCTCCCTCCTGACGGCGATCTTCGCCCTCACCATCGGCAGCCAGGCGATTGCGGGCGAAGAAGAATCGGGCATGCTCGACATCCTCCTTGCCCACCCCTTGACCCGAACTCGTTTCGTCATGCAGCGCTTCGCCGCTCTGGTGGTGGGAATGGTCGCCTTCGGCTTCATGGCCTGGGTGGGAGTCTCCATCGCTTCACGCATCGCGGACATGGATATCGCGCTCGCCAACATCGCTGCCGCCTGCACCGGCCTCACCCTCCTGGGGGTGGTGATAGGTGCGGTCGCCCTCGCCCTGGGAGCGTTCACGGGTCGAAGAGGTCTCACCACCGGGGTGACGGCCGGAGTGGCCCTCGTGGCCTTCTTGGCGAACAATCTGGCACCGATGCTCGAATGGCTCGACCTGCCCCGGAGATTCTCTCCCTTCTACTACTACCTGGGCATGGATCCCCTGCGCACCGGCTTTGACTGGGCCGGCTTCGGCGTGCTTGCCGGCGTGGCGATCGGGCTGGCCGTACTGGCTGTGTGGGGTCTGAACCGGCGCGACGTGGGGATATGAGAGCAACGACGGCGAGAGGTGGCAGATGACAAACGGGCACGCAGCTCCGAGTATCAAAGTAGTGATGATGCACAGCCCAGGCTGCCCCGGTGCCGGTCAGGCCACGCGTGAAGTCTTGCGAGCCCTGGACGATCTGGGGCTGAGCCGCGAGACCATGAGTGTGCGGACGGTGCGCGATGAAGGGGAGGCCGACGCCTGCGGCATGCACGGGTCTCCATCAGTCACCGTCAACGGCCTCGATGTTGACCGGCGCATGTGGCACGCGCCCACGTCGCTGCACGGTTGACGGCGCTACCCCGTTCCCGGTCGGGAACCGCAACCCTTCCCCTCGGCCGAGATGGTAGCGGTAGCTATCAAGGCGGCGCAGTGAGTTCGACCTACCTCCACCGCGCCGGCACCCGGTCACGCCGTGGTTGCCTTCCCGGGTGCTGAAGAAGCCGCCGCTCCTTCACCGTCCCGAAGGCATGGCGACCCGCGGGACGACGGCGCCCAACCGGCTGCGGCGCGTGGACCGCTGGCTGGTCGGCACCCAAGCCCCACTGCTGCGCTCCAGCATTCCGCCACCCCTCGTGGTCGACCTGGGTTTCGGCGCCTCCCCGGTCACAACGGTCGAGCTCTATGAACGATTGCGACGCGTCCGGCCCGACGTGGAGGTGGTCGGCTTGGAGATCGACCCCGCCCGCGTGGAGCAGGCCGTGCGGTTCCTGGCCGGGCTCGACCGGCCGGAGGACTATCAGGGGTTGACCTTCGCGCGCGGTGGGTTCGAATTGCCGGTGCCGAGACCGCCCCTGCTGGTGCGAGCCTTCAACGTACTGCGGCAATACGATGATGAACAGGCGCAACGGGCGTGGGAGCGCCTCTGCGCAGGTCTCGCGCCGGACGGCATGCTGGTGGAAGGAACCTGTGACGAAATGGGCCGACGCGCTGCGTGGGTAACACTGCGCCCCTCCGCTGTCTCTCCCGCTCAGCCCCGCACCCTCACCTTCTCTACCCGGGTATCCAGTCTGTGTCACCCGTCGCAACTCGCCGAACGGTTGCCCAAGGCCCTCATTCACCGCAACGTTCCCGGTGAGCGCATTCATCGTTTCTTTGCCGACTTCAGCCGCTCCTGGGCAAGCACCGCCCCGCAATCAGTGTTCGGGCCGCGCCAACGTTGGACCGCCGCCGTGGAGCATCTCTCCTCGACGTGGCCGGTCATCCAGCGGCCGCCCGCCGGGGGCCGGGCCCGTTGGCGTCTCGGTGAGCTCACTCTGCCCTGGGCGGCCGTCGCCCCTCGCTGAAGGCCGGCCCTCCTTGCTCCCCGACCGCCACCGACTCTTGCCACACGGCTTCACCGTTGCCGCCGCGACGCGTTCACCGCCGTCGTCGTTGCCACAGCTTCACTGCCGCGGGTGTCGCCGTCATTCCCCCTTTGCCACTTCATACACCAACCACAGAGTGCTCTCGGACATCCTCTCCAGGTGCTTCAGGCGGCAGGAGATCGTCATGTGTGATCCCTCCAGTTCCGGCGCGAAGAAGAAGGGCGGGGCGGTAGTGCCTCCCACGAGCTGGGGGTGAACGAGGAGGCTGAGCTCATGGACCAACCCGGCCCTGAGCAGTGCACCATTCAATGTGCCACCGCTGTCCACGCGCACCACGTTCACGCCGAAACGCGTGTTGAGTGTTTCGAGTGCCTCCCTCAGATCAACCTGTTCATCTCCGGTGACGAGGTGTGTGATGCTCCTTCTCTCCAGATACTCGAGGTGGTCTTTCGAGGTCGAACCCGCGCAGAGAGCGATCCAGTCACGCCAGTAGGGCTGCTTCCTCAGATAGTGCCAGGTGTGCACCCGGCCCCGGCTGTCGGCCACCACGAGCAGGGGGTGCGAATCGTCGGGCCTCTCCTGCGGTGGTGAGATGTCTGCGGGCAGCTCGGGCGGGATCTCTTCCATCGGGCTCAAGGCGGTTCCGCTGCCGACCAGGGTGGCGTCTTCTTTCCAACGGCCGGCGAGCCGGTAGAAGAGCTCGATGTCGGGCATGAACCCGGTGATGCGCCCGTCGAGACTCACGGCGTTGTGAAGAATCACTGTGGGCAGCACAATCCGCCTCCTCCAGACCGGGACGCCGACCCCTTCATCGGCTCACCATCGCTATTCCGTGAAGTAGTCCGTGTCGACCTTCTTGACTTCGTAATTCGCAGTCGCACTGACTCCGAGGTTGTGATCGATCATCAGATCAGCAAGCTGCGCACCATCGATCAAGACGATCTTGCTATCGATCTTCGAAACGTAGTCAAGCGCAGACGCCGAGAAGGTGGAGGTGGTAAGCATAATGCCCTTCTTGGCGCGCTGACCTTGAAGCGCCCCGGCAAACTTCTGCACCTCGGGGCGGCCCACGCTCGACTCCCAGCGCTTGGCTTGGATATAGATGATGTCGAGACCCAGCCGGTCTTCCTTGATGATGCCGTCGATTCCCTCGTCACCGCTGCGACCGATGGCCCGACCTGCATCTTGACGGCTGCCGCCGTATCCCATCTTGAGCAGCAGTTCGACCACCAGCTTCTCGAAGAGGCTCGGCGATGCCGACCTCACCTGTTCCAACACTTCGCCTGCGAGGCTGTCCCGCAAGCGCCCATACGCCGACTCCAGCAACTCCTCCGGTGTTGTCTCCTCCTGGTCGGAACTGGCTCCGTCGGTGCTCCCGGAGCCCGATCGCGTTCTTCTCGGGTCGCGAAAATCACGGAACTCCTCGAACCGATCCAGGTACTTCACGTCAATTCGGTCGGGACGGGCAGCGAGCACTTGACGGCCGCGTTCTGAGATCCGGAAGTGACCCCGCCGAGTCCTCTCCAGGAGTCCCGCCTTTGAAAGATACGTCCGTGCCCAGCCCACCCGATTGTCGAAGACAGACTGCTGACCGCTTGGCAGTAGCTCCTTGCGCTCATCCGACGTAAGACCGAACTCGTCGGCAAGGGCGTCGATCGTCATGCGCAGAGAATGCTCCTGTCCGTCGCCGGCGAAGCGAAGCAAGGGCAGCATCAAGGTCTGGTAGTCAGGTACGCCCACAATCCCTCCCTTCTCCTCGTACATGTTCTTCGACGTATCCGCATCCAGCACCGAAAGATGCGCGGGCGCGGCAGTCAGCGCAACAGACTGCTGTCCACGAGCGGCCGGGTGGAGTCCTGCCTGCGGCCCCCTGGCGGTTATCACGCCGCGGCAGCCTAGCAGCCGGCGCGGTGGTCAGACGCCTTCCGGGACGACGGCGCCAAGAGGCCGACAGGGGCTACAGCGGTCTCACTCCCGGCCGCCGTCGACCGCGCCCGCCAGCAATCTCGTCAGGGCCTCACGCCGAGCCTCGAGCACATCCAAAGAGCGCAACTTCACGTGCCGCACAAGCGCCCCCGTGCCCTCGAGCAACCCCTCGGGGTCATGGAGCAGAGCGCCGCGGAAGAATATGAGAGATACCCACCCCTTGTAGGGTACCAGGGCCGCCATTCCCCAGCCGTCATAGCCGACTGGTGCGGGCGGTAGCCGATCCCACCGTCCACGTGGTCGACCGAATAGCGCACGTCGGGCACCGCGCCCAAGACCAAGCGGTGCGTCTCCAGATACAGGTCATGATGGTTCGGATGTATGTCAACGCCATGCGATGGTTGTGCAGCGGCAGCACTACGTAGCAACCGGAGGCTCCCACTGCCCTCCCCGCCGCCGACCGCCTCGCCATTGTCACAGACCCTTCCCACTGTATCCACCACTCCACAGCGCGTCAAGCAACCACGGGGACCTCGCCGTCTTGACACAATAACTCTCGTTATATAACATGTGTCATCCATTGCATCAGACGCTATACGGAAGGCCATCCCGTGACACAACCCAGCGTGTACTCACGCGCCAGCGTCATCGACGCCGCCTTCGAGCTCATCCGGGAGAAGGGATGGGCGTCGGTCTCCACCAGATCCGTCGCCAGGAAGCTCGGCTCCTCCACCATGCCCATCTACTCCCACGTGAAGTCTGTCGCCGAACTGGAGAAGGAGCTGCGGATGAAAGCCCGCGACCTTCTCCTGGGCTTCCAGCAGCGCCCCTACACCGCCGATGCCCTGCTCAACCTCGCCATGGGGTACGTCATCTTCGCCCGAGACGAGCGGCACCTGTTCCGCTTCCTCTTTCTGGAGAAGCCGGAGCCCATCCCGCTCGAGGAGTTGGCGGGCATGAGGGGGTCGCTCACCGACCAGTTCGGTGAGGACATCGCCGGCGGTGACGCGCTTACCGGGTTGTCGGTCCGCGGCCAGGAAGCCCTTGTCCGCTACTCCTGGATCTTCACCCACGGCTTGGCTGTGCTGGTCAACTCGGGAGCATTCGGCTCCCTGTCCGACGACACCCTCGTCGAGTTTCTGACCGACAGCGGAGAAGCCTTCTACCTGTGGGCGGAGAGGACCACTTCATGAGACACACGCATGCCATCGAGATCGAGAACCTCTGCAAGCGCTACGGGGCCACGGTCGCGGTGGACGGTCTGTCGTTCACCGTACCGACGGGCATGATCTTCGGCCTGTTGGGACCGAACGGAGCGGGCAAGACCACCGCTCTGGAGTGCATCGAGGGGCTGCGCAGGCAAGACAGTGGCACAATCCGTGTGGCGGACATCGACCCGCTTTCCGAGCCTCGCCGGTTGTGGGACATCATCGGGGTGCAGCTGCAGGCCTCGGGGCTGCCGGAGACCATGACCCCGTACGAGGCGATGAACCTGTTCAGCCGGTATCATCGCAAGCAGCCAAACCGGACTCTGCTCGACCGGTTCGGGCTCTCCGAGAAGGCCGACGACCAGTACGCCAACCTCTCCATGGGGCAGAAGCGACGACTGTCTCTCGCCCTCGCCGTGGCCCACGATCCGGAGGTCCTCTTCTTGGACGAGCCGACGGCCGGGCTGGACGTCGAGTCCCGCCTGGAGCTCCACGACCTCATGGCCGAGATGCGGGAAGCCGGCAAGACGATCGTCCTGGCGACCCACGACATGGCCGAGGCCGAGAAGCTGTGCGATAGGATCGCCATACTCATCGCCGGCCGCCTGGCGGTCACGGGCACTCCCAGCCAGATCACAGCGGCCGGCGACAAGAGAACTCGCATAAGCGTCTCCACCACGCAAGGCACGATAGTCGAACAGCAGCCGGAGCTGCCCGACGCCGCTCTCGTGTCCGTGGAAGACGGTTATGTCCGCTATTTCTCGGACAACCCGCTCCGACCGGTGACCTCGCTGCTCGCCCTCGTGGAGCAATGCCAAGACGAACTCATCGATCTCAGGGTCGAGCGCCCCTCACTGGAAGAACGCTTCATGGAGATCACCCGGAGGCAATGACCATGAACCGCATGAGTGGGTACGCGGCCCACCTCTCACATGATCTGAAGACCGGCATCAGGGACAAGTCGTTGATGCTGATGACCTACCTCTTCCCCATCGGGTTCTTCCTCATGGTGGGCATGTTCATGCCCGCCTTGAACCCCGGGTTCCTCGACATCATGATCCCGGGCATGATCGTCTTCGCGGTCATGTCCGCCACGCTCCTCACCATCCCCTTCACGTTGGTAGGTGGCCGGGAGACAGGCGTATTCCGGAGTTTCCGGGTGAACGGGGTTCCCGCCGGCGCCTTGATCACCATTCCCGTCGTGGGCTGCCTGATCCACACAGCCGCCGTGGCCGCGATCCTCACCGTGGGCGGAGCCCTGCTCTACGGCGCCCGCCTGCCGACGAATTGGGGGTGGTTCGCGCTCGTGTTTCTGCTCACGTCGGCGTGCTTCGCCACTCTGGGAGTCCTCATCGGCATCGTGGCCCAATCCACCCGCTCGGGAACGCTGCTGGCACAGGCCGTGTACCTTCCTTCCGTGATGTTGGGAGGACTCATGGTGCCGGAGGAGATGCTCCCCGAGGGACTCCGCACGGCCGCGTCGCTCCTGCCGGCTACAAACTCGATGCGGGGATTCACCGCGCTGGCACTTGACGGAACCTGGTCCGCCACTCACGTGTGGCCGCTCTTGATCCTTGCCGCCGGCATCCTGGTCAACGTGGTGCTGTGTTTCGTCTTGTTCCAGTGGGATACTCGGCCGGCGAGGCCGCGTCTGCGTCTGCTCGCACTCCTGGCGGTGGTTCCTTTCGCCGCAGGTATGGTGATAATGTAGGCGCACGAGAGACTCCCAGCTTCTTCCAGCAAGGACATGAGCACCGCAGACCTGCGCATGACAGCGAAGGAACACGCGCCCTCAGGCCCGCAGCTCGAGGAGTGGCTCGGCGAGAAGGCTCAAGGGTACTGGCGGCGTGTCACAAGCCTCATCGAAGAGCTCTACCCGGGTGTCTTCGCTCCAGAGTGGCTCTACGGCGGCAAGCAACACGGCTGGGGGCTCCGGTTCAAGAAGAGCAGACCACTCTGCACGCTCATCCCCGAGAAGAACCGCCTCGCCCTCCTCATGGTGTTCGGCGCAAAGGAGCGGGAGAAGGTGGAAGCCATCAGGAACTGTCTGTCCCGCCATACCCTCCAGGAGTATGACGCAGCCCAGATCTATCACGACGGAAAATGGGTTGTCCTCACGATCGACAGCGATCAAGCCGTCCGCGACCTCGCGCTGCTCTTGACTGTGAAACGGAAACCACGCAACTCAGCCTGAGAGAGAAGCTCGACTCGCCCTCACAGCGAGGTGTTCGCCCGCATTAGCGATAGACAGACGTCAGTGCTGTTCCTCGACTCCTTCCGCGTGACCGCCGACTGAAGCACGCCGACGAGTAGAGAGGGTACGCCGTCGGGGAGAAGTGCTCGTCGAATTCGGGCATGGAGCCGGTTACACCTCCGTCGAGGCTGACGGCGTCCTGGAGTACCACCTGCGGAATCACGACTTGCCTCCTTTGGGGGTACAATGGGTGAACACATCTCGAGCCGGGGGGCCGTTCAAGAGGGTACTCCGTGAAGGGCGAGACATCAGTTGCCGATTTGCCCGACCTACTCAACGAGGCGTTGGCGCGAGAACTCCAAGTCTCCGTGCAGCACATGCTGCAGCACGCCGTTGAGGCAGGCCGGGCGACGTCTGACCCGGCCGCACCTCGAGGTACCAAGCAGAGCAAGTTCGTGGCCAGCCATTCCCTGTACTGGCTCCCCGGTGCGACTCTCAAGAAGGTCGCCATCACCGAGATGCGGCACGCCGAGGCCATTGCGGAGAGACTCGTGTTGCTCGGAAGAAGGCCTACCACCGAGCCCAACCTGGTGAGTGTCGGCGACTCCGTCACGGAGATGCTGGAACTCAACAGGGAAGAGGAACGCGGTGCCATCGAACTCTACACACGCATCATCGCAGTGGCCCAAGAGGAGAACGACCTCATCACCATGAAGCTGTTTCAGCGGATTCTGAAAGACGAAAGAGCGCATCACGGGCTGTTCACCAACCTGCTCGCCGAACTCTGAGCGTCTGAGGACCGTGAAGGTACTCGACCTCACCGAGGACAAGAAAGACCTCTTCTGTCTCTGCCTCGAGGATTGGTCGGACGAAGCCAAAGAGGCCGGATCGAAACGCCGGCAGTGGCTTGACCGGTCGGAGAAGCTGGGGCTGCGGGCAAAGCTCGCCGTTGACGACCAGGGGGTCGAAGGGGGCATGATCCAGTACATACCCATCGAGCACTCCTGCGTAGACGGTTCCGGTCTCTACTTCATCTACTGCATTCACGTGCATGGGCATCCGCAGGGGCGCGGCAACTTCCGGGGGCGCGGCATGGGCAAGGCCCTGATCCGAGCCGCCGAGGAAGACGCGCGTGCTCTCGGTGCCGAGGGTATGGCGGCGTGGGGATTGGCGCTTCCCTATTGGATGAAAGCCTCCTGGTTCAAGAAGCAAGGCTATCGCACGGCCGATCGCCAGGGCATGTCGGTACTTCTGTGGAAGCCTTTCACCCCCGACGCCCAGCCCCCTCGCTGGTTCCCGAAAGTAGGCCGACGACCCGAATCCACGCCGGGAAAGGTGAACGTCACCGCGTTCTCCAGCGGCTGGTGTCTCGCCCAGAATCTCGTGTACGAGCGGGCCAAGCGGGCCGCGGCCGACCTGGGTGACGGAGTCGTCTTTCGCGAGATCGATACCTCACAGCGCAGCTGCGTGGCCGAGTGGGGCCTCTCGGATGCAGTCCTCGTAGAAGGCAGGAGCCTGCAGAAGGGCCCGCCTCCCAGTTACGAGAAGATTCGAAAGGCGATAGCCCGGCGGCTGCCCCACCACGCACGGTGAGGGCTCAGCGAGCCGTCCATTCAGCGCGCGATCGCGGCGCGTAGTCCTATTCGATGCCTAGGCGTGCCGCTTCGTCAGGCTCCTGCTGCTTGAGCAGCTCAAAGTCAGCGTACTGTGTGAGGATGTTGAAGCTGGAGAGTAGCCGGGAGAACTCCTGATCTGAACTCAGGTAGTGGGCCTGGGTATCCGTGTACTCAGCGTACCAGTCGGCAGCGGCGGCCGCGCTGAGCGCAACCCTCACAGCCGCGTTCACACTCGCCTGTTCCGACGCTCCGAGTGAGGCCCTCTGCCGGCCGAACCCGACCAGCTTCTCGATGTGCTTCTCCTTGAGAGCACGAACATCATCACCCACCGCGGCCGCGTCCGGCCTCTCGGAGAGCAGAGCATTCAGTTCTTCGATGGCTTCGACCCAGACGTCGCCGATAGCCTCCCCCAACTGCGAAGGATCAAGGTCGACGCTCACTGCAGGGGCCGTGGTGGTCAGTCCCTCTGCTGTCGTGCCGGTGGCCTCTCCCTCCGTGCCCCCGCCCCCACATCCGGCCAGCAGAAGCAGCCCGAAGACGCTGAACACGGCGGCTGCCAGTAGTCTGGCGGTGGATGGTGTCGATGTCCCGGCAGAAAACGGCGCAGTGCGGCGGGTGGTCACGTCTGGTTCCTCCTTGGCTTGGGTGATGATCGCGTGAACCGGGTCACTCATTCGGAGCCCGGCGACCGAGCCACTACAATATCAGGGCGTCGACACACGCGCCGCGAGAGAATTCATCCGCGCAGCGCGGTGCCCCGAGGCCCGTATCGGCCATCCGTACACTCCTCGGGCGGTGGTACGATGGATTCGGTGGAGATTGCCGTGATTCAGGGGGGTGGAGCTCATGTACAGAGTCCGTGTCGCCGACGTCCGCGTACCGGCCTTGATCGTCATACTCATATGCCTTGTGGCCGCGGGGTGCGGCGGTGGACAGCAGGAAGCCGGCACCAGTCCGACAACCCAGGCAGCAGACATCTCAACGACCACCACGACCGAGTCCATCCCCGTACCTTCCGTGAGCGGCGAGGAGCTGTGGCGCTTCAAGACCAACGGCCAGGTCTCCTCTTCCCCGGCCATCGCGGACGGAATAGCCTACGTGGGGAGCAACGACACCAATCTGTACGCCTTGGATGTGGCCTCCGGAGAAGAGGTGTGGCGTTTCCGGACCGGCCATCGCATCACCGCCTCTGCAGCCGTCTCTCAGGGGATGGTCTACGTGGGGAGCTGGGACTACAGCCTCTATGCGCTCGACGCCGCCACCGGTGAGGAGGTGTGGAGGTTCGAGGCCGGGAAAGAGATCTCTTCGTCTCCCACTATCTTCGAGGGAGTGGTGTACGTGGGGAGCGAAGATTCGAGCCTCTACGCGCTCGACGCCGTCACCGGCGAGGAGGTGTGGAGCTTCAATACCGGCTACGCCGTCCAGTCCTCGCCGGTCGTCTCTGCCGGGGTGGTGTACGTGGGTAGTCACGACGCCAATGTCTACGCCCTCGATGCTGCGACGGGCGAGGAGAGGTGGAGCTATCAGACCAACGGCTTCGTCCCCTCCGCGGTCATGTCCGACGGGCTGGTCTACGCCGGCTGCACCGACGACAATCTCTATGCCCTCGACGCCGCCACCGGCGAGGAGGTGTGGAGGTTCACGGCAGGCGACGACATCCGCTCGTCTCCGGCGGTCTCTGACGGGCTCCTCTATGTGGGGAGCAGTGACAACAACCTCTATGCGCTCGACGCTGCCACCGGCGAGGAGATGTGGAGGTTTGAAACCGGCGACAGCGTATTCTCCCGGGCCGTCGTGCTCACGGGTTTCGTGTACTTCGGCAGCAATGACGGCCACGTCTACGCGCTCAACGCGGTGACCGGCGAGGAGGAGTGGAGCTTCCAAACCGGGGGCTCGGTGAGATCCTGGCCCACCATCGCCGACGACATCCTCTATGTGGGCAGCGATGACAGCCACGTCTACGCGCTCAAGTAGCAGACTCGGTCGCCAAGCGTGACCCGCCAGCGACACCGGATCAACACTACAGGAACCGTGTTCAAGGAGGTCGGCGATGGATAACCGTGAAGCGCAAATCGAAGTCAAGGATATCCCCGAGATGCACGTAGCCTACCTGCGCCACCATGGCCCCTATGCGGGTGACAGCGAACTCTTCGGGCGGATGTTTCAGAAGCTGTTCGGCTGGGCGGGTCCGCGAGGCCTGGTGGGTGGGGACACGAAGGTTCTCAGCATTTACGAGGAGGATCCCGCCACCATCGATGAACAAGGGCTGCGGATGGACGTCGCCATCAGCGTTCCCGCCGGCGCCGCTGCCGAGGGAGAGATCAGCACAAGAACGTTACCCGCAGGCCGGTACGCTGTCGGCCACTTCGAAATCACGGCGGACCAGTACCGGGAAGCCTGGGTAACGATGATGAACCGGTCACTTCCCGAGGCAGGCTATAAGCCCAGCGCCGGCCCCTGCCTCGAGATGTACCTGAACGATCCCGGCCACGATCCGAAGGCGATGCACATCGTGGACATCTACATCCCGGTGGAGCCGCTGTAGGACCCCATGCCCTCGAAGGATCTCCTGTGTGGGCTGGGGCGCGTCGGTGACCCCACCGACGCGCCCCAGCCCTTCCTTGCGGTCCCCCGTCTCTTGCGGTTATACTTGGCCAAGTATCACGCTGGTCTTCCGGAACCTCAGCCTACCCTTGGAGGGATACTTGAGAACACCGAAACCTTGTGGCACCGATCCTCGCACCACCTATCCTTCTCACGCCGGCGCCTGTGTGGCCATTCTCATGCTCCTTCTCCTTGTCCTCCCTGCAGCGGGCTGTAATGCCGAAACCGGTCCCGGCACTGAGGCCTCCGGCTCATCAGCGCAGCCGGAAACGACCACTCTGCTCATGTACGCAGGGGCGGCAAGCAAGCCTCCCACAGAAGAGGCCATCGAACTCTTCCGTGAGAAGACCGGCATCACCGTCGAAGTGACCTTCGGTGGCTCCGGTAGTGTGCTCTCTCAAATGAAGCTCACGGAGCAGGGCGATCTGTACTTCCCCGGATCGTCCGACTACATGGAGCGGGCGAAGAGAGACGGTGACGTCATCGCCGAGACGGAAGCCAGGATCGCCTACCTGGTACCGGCCATCAACGTGCAGAAGGGAAACCCCAAGAGCATCCTCGCGCTGAAAGACCTGATCCGGTCTGATGTCAAGGTGGCCATCGCCGACCCCGAATCGGTGTGCCTGGGTCTCTATGCCGTGGAGATCCTCGAGCAGGAATTCTCCTCCGAAGAGAGGACCGCCTTCCGCAAGAATCTTCTCAACTACACCGGCAGCTGCGAGAAGACCGCCACCGCCATCTCCCTCAAGCAGGTCGACGCGGTCATCGGCTGGAGCGTGTTCGAGTACTGGGATCCGGAGGGGATCGAGACGGTGCCTCTGGAGGAGTCACAGATCCCGCGCGTGGGGTATCTGCCCATCGCCGTCTCGAAGTACACGGGTAGCCGAGCCGCCGCCCAGCAGTTCATCGATTTTCTCCTGAGCAGTGAAGGCCAAGCGGTGTTTGCGAAGTATCATTACTTTGCCACGCCCGAGGACGCCTTCGCCTGGCTCGGCTCCGAGAAACCCGTGGGTGGAAACTACTCGTTGCCCCCTGAGTGGATCGTCGACTAGGGAGCACAAGGAGTAGGACCATGTCATTTCAGCGCCTGACGACAGCCTGCGCCCTCCTGGTCCTGTGCATCTACGGCGCGCTCATCGTGTCTCTCGTCTACTTCTTCGACTGGTCGAAGATGCTCTCGACGCTCGCTTCGAACCGAGTGCTGTTCTCCATCCAGCTCAGTGTGGTGACCGCCACCGTGGCCACCCTGCTCGCGCTCCTTCTCGCCGTGCCCGCAGCCTACGCGCTCTCCCGCTATCGCTTCCGCGGCCGGGAACTGGTGGACGCAATCTTGGAGTTCCCCCTCATCGTGTCACCTGCGGCACTGGGTGCCATCGTCCTCATCTTCTTCAGCAACCCTCTCGGTGAGTGGATTCAAGCCCACTTGGTGCAGTTCGTCTTCGCGGTGGCCGGCGTCGTGCTGGCCCAGTTCATGACCGTCCTGGGGGTGGCGGTGCGGTTCATGAAGACCGCCTTCGATCAGGTGCCCACTCATCACGAGACGGTAGCGCGAACTCTGGGAGCATCGCCTTCCCGGGCATTCTTCACCATCGGCCTACCCTTGGCGCGACGGGGGCTCCTGGCATCAGGGGCGCTGGCGTGGGCCAAGGCACTGGGCGAGTTCGGCGCCACCATCACCGTCGCCGGCACCATGGCCATGCGCACGGAGACCCTCCCGGTCGCCATCTTCATGCGCCTCTCCACCGCGGATATCACCGGCACCGTCGCCCTCATACTGGTCCTTCTCACGATCGGCCTCGCCGCCCTGCTCGGGGCAAAGCTGCTCTTCCGGGAACGCCGTGCTCGAACTTGACTCCGTTTCCACTCAGGCCGGTACGTTTCGGCTCGAAGATGCCCGGCTCACCGTGGCCGAAGGAGAGAGCCACGTCCTTCTCGGACCGTCCGGCTCCGGGAAGACCACCCTTCTCGAGGCCATCATCGGACTCCGGCCCCTTACGGGAGGCCGCGTGCTCCTCGAAGGGCACGATCTCGCGAAGGTGGCCGTGGAGCGTCGCAGGATGGGATATCTTCCCCAACGTCTCGGGCTCTTTCCCCACCTCACGGCACAACAGAACATCCAGTACGGCCCCCGCGCCCTGCACCTCGACCCCGCAGAATACCAGCCGGTCATCGATGGTCTGGTAGAAGCCACGGGCATCACGCACCTTCTTGACCGAACCCCCGACACGCTCTCGGGGGGAGAACAACAACGGGTCGCCTTGGCGCGCGCACTCGCCGCCCGTACGCCCATCCTCCTGCTCGACGAACCCTTCGCCGCACTCAACGAGTCTCTGCGCCAGGAGATGTGGAAGCTTCTGAAGACCCTCCAGGCACGCCATGGTTTCGCCGTGCTGATGATCACCCACGACCTCACTGAAGCCTTCTACATGGGCGATCGCATCAGCGTGTTGATCGACGGACGCATCCACCAGACCGGCACCAAAGACGAGGTGTGGCGACATCCCGGCACCCTGGCGGTCGCCGACTACCTGGGCATCCACAACATCTTTGCGGGCACCGTCTCCCGGGTGGACGCCGCCGCCGTCCTCGTCGACTGCCCCTCACTGGGAGGATCGCTCCTCGTGCCCCTCGTTTCCGAAGGTACCCTCCCGACAGCCGGGGAGAGCGTGCACGTGGGCATACGCGCGGAATACGTGGTCTTCCGCGATGTCGAGTATCCCCCCCGAGACGATGAGTTCGTTCTTCGCGGCAAGGTCACGACGGTGCTCGTTACCGGCAGAGTCGCCACCCTGCAGTTCCAACCCTTCGGCAGCGACCTCACCTTGGAACTCAGCGTGGGAAGACGACTGCTGCGCCGTATAGGCCTCGACATCGACCAGACGGCGACCGTGGCACTGCCGCACCGGGACCTGCTGCTCCTTCAGTCCTAAGCTGCGGGCAACTGTCTCAGACGGCGGGACGCTCCTTCAGGGTCAGCCCCGCGCCTGGGAGTCCATTCCTCTCTCGATGAGCAAACCGGCCGTGCTCACCACGACGTCCGCGGGTATGGCGAAACCCACATCCTGTGCCCCCGTCTGGTCCGGTGGCAGATAGGCCACGTTGATGCCGATCACCCGCCCCCTCTCGTCGGCCAGTGCCCCGCCGGAGTTTCCAGGGCTGATCGCCGCATCGGTCTGGATGAGATCGACGAGAGCCTGGCTTCCCCCGACACTCACCGGTATCTCCCGGTTGAGACCGCTCACCACTCCCAGTGTCACCGAGTTCTGAAAGCCGAGAGGGCTTCCTATGGCTATCGCCCACTGACCGATGTGCACAAATGACATGTCCGGCACAAACTCGGCAGCGGGCAGGCCCTTCCGATCGACCTTCACCACTGCCACGTCCGTCGATTCGTCCCTCCCCACAACCGAGGCCTCCAGCTCTTCTCCCGTGGCGAGTGTCACTACTATGTCCTGCCCGAGGGTGCCGTCGCTGCCGGTCACCACGTGTTCATTGGTGACGATGTAGCCATCTTCGCGAAAGATGACTCCCGACCCCTCACCACTGTACAAGCGCCGCCCGCCGAGAGGAGTGGAGACGGTGCCACTTACCTTGAGATTCACCACGCTGGGACCGAGGCGCTCGGCAGCCGCCACTGCCGGGCTCCCGAGCTCAGCGTCCGCCGACGAGGAGAGCCCAGCCTCCGCCACCGCTGTCGGCTGCCCACCCGCTACCTCGGCCGGCTGTACCTGGGACACCGTCGCGCCGGGCAGACCTCCGCAGCCGGCAATGACCGCACCTTGAACGACGATCACAAGAAGCGCTCCACCGACGACGGCAGCCCAAAGCCGCCGCCGAAGCTCTCTCAGTCTCAGGGCCCGCCGCTCCTGGCTGCGCCTGCCTCCAGTGAGCTCCACTTCACCGAGTTCTTTCCGTGTTTCCGGTCTCTCGCCGATTGTCCTTCCTCTCCTCATCGCCCGGCCTCCCCGAGACTCTCCCCATACTTCGCAATGCGGCAGTATGCAGACTGATGTGCGCGCACACAGTCACAGGGTACAGGTCCTCAATGAGCAACCTGCGAGAGAACTATGATGAGAGTGTGAGAAGTTTTAGGCGTGGCCTGACACTCTACCCGCCGACCCAGCCCCGCATGTCCCTCAGTGTTTCTTGGCGCGGCCGGCGGCAGCCAGCGGAGCCACTGCCAACCACAGCGTGATGGTGATGAGCATGGAGGTCACGTATCCGATGTCCGGAAGCCCGAGCCTCGCCGACACCGGCCCCCACAAGAGCATGACCAGCAGGGAGCTCACAAAGAAGCCGGGTATTGCCGCCAGGATGCTGAAGTAGCCCATCACATGCCTCTTCTTCTGCTCGATTTGCCCGATATGAGTTCAGTTCAGAACACGACGGTGTTGCAGCGCGACGGGTTCACTCCACAGTGGGTCGCTCCCCGAGGCTTCGCTGCCCGATGCTATGGTGACCCTCGTCGAGAGGTCTCAAACCTGTGCGCCGGCCCACCTGCCTTACCGGCCCACCCTTGACGGAGCCCACAGGGTGTGAGACAAGAGGCTTCGACCTCGAAAGGGACCTTGGTGTGAGGAGCAACGATGATGGGCGAAACGGCAGGCACGGCATGACAAGCGACGAACCGGGCCACGGCCAATCGGCAGGCGAGCCGCAAGACTTCATCCGGGAGATCATCCAGCAAGACCTGGCCACCGGCCACTGCCGCGAGGTGGTCACGCGCTTCCCACCTGAGCCCAACGGCTACCTACATATCGGCCACGCCAAGTCCATCTGCCTCAATTTCGGTATCGCTCGCCAGTTTGGTGGACAGTGCAACCTGCGCATGGACGATACCAACCCCACCAAGGAAGATGTGGAGTACGTCGACTCCATCACGGCCGATGTGAGGTGGCTCATCGCCGGATGGGCCGACCACTGTCTGGGGCTGAAGCCGGCCGGAGGACTGGCGGAGAAGCGCGAGGTGAACGGACGTGATGACTTCTACATCGCACCGGTCATGCCCGCGGAAGGCTCTGGCGGGGCGCTCGAGCCGTTCTATGCCTCGGACTACTTCGAACCGCTGTACGAGTATGCCCTGGAGTTGATCCGCAAAGGCAGGGCCTTCGTATGCGACCACACCCCCGCAGAAGTCGACGAGATGCGCGGAGCCCCCGACCGGCCCGGCCGGGAGAGCCTGTACCGCAACCGCCCCGTGGCCGAGAATCTCGCACTGTTCGAGCGAATGCGCGCCGGCGAGTTTCCGGACGGCGCCCGCACGCTACGGGCAAAGATCGACATGACCGCGCCCAACGTGTGGCTGCGCGACCCCGTGCTCTATCGCATCCGCCACGCCTCCCACCACCACACGGGTGACGCGTGGTGCATCTACCCCATGTACGATTTCGCTCACGGCCTGAGCGACTACATCGAGGGCATCACTCACAGCCTCTGCACGCTCGAGTTCGAAGTCCACCGGCCCCTCTACGAGTGGATCCTCGAGGCCTTGGACCTGCCCCGCGTGCATCCCCGCCAGCGCGAGTTCGCACGTCTCAACATGACCTATACCATCATGAGCAAGCGCCGTCTCCTCCGTCTCGTCGAGGAAGGCCACGTGCGCGGTTGGGACGACCCCCGCATGCCCACCATCTCGGGTATGCGCCGCCGCGGCTACCCGGCTCAGGCCATCCGCGCGTTCTGCGACCGTATCGGTATCGCCAAGCGCGAGAACTTGGTCGAACTCGGGCTCTTGGAGCACTTCGTGCGCGACAACCTCAATCGCACCAGTCCCCGGGCCATGGCCGTCCTCCGGCCGCTGCGGGTGGTCATCGAGAACTATCCGGAAGGCCACGTCGAGGAGATGCAGGCAGTCAACAACCCTGAGGACCCGTCCATGGGCACCCGCCGGGTACCGTTCTCCCGTGTCCTCTACATCGAAGAGGACGACTTCCGCGAGGTACCTCCACCCAAGTACCGCCGGCTGAGCCCCGGCGTGGAGGTACGACTGCGCTACGCATACCTCATCACCTGCACGGGCGTGGAGCGGGATCCGGAAAGCGGAGAGATAGTCGAGGTGCGAGCCTGCTACGACCCGGCCACCCGCGGCGGCGACGCCCCCGACGGACGCAAAGTCAAGTCGACCATCCACTGGGTGTCGGCAGACCACGCCTTCGACGCTGAGGTCAGGCTCTACGACACGCTCTTCTCCGTGGAGAAACCGGAGGCCGAGGCGGAAACGCAGGACTTCACCGCCCACCTGAACCCCGCCTCCCTCGAGGTTCTCACACAGTGCAAACTGGAACCCTCGCTGGCGCAGGCGGCTCCCGGCACCAGATACCAGTTCGAACGGCTGGGCTACTTCTGCGCCGACCAAGAGGACTCACGGCCGGGAGCCCCGGTGTTCAACCGCACCACCACGCTGAAAGACGCCTGGGCGCGAATCGAGAAGAAGCAGGGTAAGAGGCAGTGATCCCCCGTCCGGCAGGCTACGCTCGCAATTGCTGTCATCGCAGCAGGGCGTCAAGGCGGCTGGGGTGGTAGACTTGACGGCGCCGATGCGCACGCATCGTTTCTCTGCCCGGTGGTGTAACGGCAGCACGACTGACTCTGGATCAGTTAGTCGAGGTTCGAATCCTCGCCGGGCAGCCAACTCCTTCACGCGCTATCACTTCCGATGACGCCCAGTCCGTCGGCGCCTGCTCCACCCATGGCGGCTCCCCGCACTGGAATAGAGGCCTCCTCGGGCTTCTCGAGAAACGGGCTGCCCTACAATCGATTCGGAAGCGGACCCCGCACCGTCGTCGTCTTTCAGGGGCTCGTGTTCGAGAACCGGCCGATGAGCGGACTGGATGCGCGCTTCACCTTCAGCATGTACTCCTCTCTCGCCGACGCTTACACCGTGTACGTGGTGACTCGCCGTCGAGGTCTTCGCAGGGGATGCTCCATCCGAGACATGAGCGACGATTACGCCGATATGGTTCGCGAGGAGCTTCACCAACCAGTCGACATCATCGGCCTTTCGACAGGTGGTTCCATCTGCCAGCAGTTCGCCGCCGATCATCCTGATCTCGTAAGACGACTGGTGATTCACTCCGCCGCATACACACTGGGCCCGCGCGGCAAGAGTATCCAGCTCCGCGCTCGGGATTCCGCGCTCGCAGGGAATTGGCGCCACGTAGGTGCTCTCATGATGGAGTGGGCCGCCAAACCCTCGTGGTACCGAGGGATAATCCTTCGTGTGGCTTCGCCCTTCGTGGCCCTCGGCGCACCTGACGACCCCTCGGACTTCGTCAGAACCATTGAGGCCGAGGACGCCTTCGACTTCCACGACCGCCTCGGGGAGATCACCGCGCCTACGCTCGTCGTGGCAGGAGCCGAAGACCCGGGCTATTCGCCCGAACTCTTTGCCCGGACCGCACACGCAATTCCCAACGGGCGCCTCGTGCTCTATCCCGGTATGGGCCACCCGGCTCGAGGGCCCCGGTTCGCCCGCGACCTGCTCGCATTCCTGGACGAATAACGACATCTCCTGCGGCGCGTCAGAATAAGACGCCGCCGACAACACGACCTGCTCACGCTCCGTCGGCACCCGTACCCGTTGCACGCTGCGCCGGCACTCGCGCTCCTCACCCGGCTGGACTCCCGGCGCAAAGCTCTGCATAATCGATGCGACTGTCGGGAAACTGCCACAAGGAGCGAAGAGCAGATGCCCATCACCGACCTACTCACGCGGAACGCCCGGCTCTACCCCAACGAGGTCTGCCTCTCAGAAGTGAATCCGGAACTCCGTGGCGGTCCCGAGGCCTTGTGGTGCGAATACGATCTGCTTGCACCCGATACCGGCAGCTATGCCCGCCGGGAGATCACTTGGCGGCAGTTCGACGAAGCCGCCAACCGCATCGCCCACCTCCTTCTCAGCCGTGGCATAGGCAGAGGCAACAAGGTGGCGATCCTCCTCACCAACTGCCTCGAGTGGCTGCCCATCTACTTTGCCGTGCTCAAGACGGGCGCGCTCGCCGTACCCATGAACTACCGCTATACAGCCGACGAGATCGAGTATTGCCTGAACCTCGCGCAGGCGGAAACCCTCATCTTCGGACCGGAGTTCGTCGAACGCATCGCAGCGATCAGCGAGCGCATCACCGAACTGGCGACCCGGTTCTTCCTGGGAGCCGACCATCCTCCTTTCGCCGAGAACCTCTCACTGGCGGCCGAATTCCCTCCCGAGACTCCAGCGATCGCCCTCTCCGACCACGACGAAGCCGCCGTCTACTTCTCCTCAGGCACCACCGGTTTCCCCAAGGCCATCCTGCACGATCACCACGCCCTCATGGCGTCCTGTGAGACCGAACAGCATCACCACGGGCAGACACGGGTCGACAACTTCCTGTGCATCCCACCCCTCTACCACACGGGAGCCAAGATGCACTGGTTCGGCAGCCTGCTGGCCGGAAGCAAAGCCGTTCTCCTGAGGGGCGTGACACCAGAGTGGATCCTCAAGACGGCGTCGGAGGAGGGCTGCACCATAGTCTGGCTGCTCGTGCCCTGGGCCCAGGACATCCTCGACGCCCTCGACCGCGGGGATCTCTCCCTCGCCGACTACGACCTCTCCCGCTGGCGGCTCATGCACATTGGGGCCCAACCGGTACCGCCGAGTCTCGTCGAACGCTGGCTTGAGCGTTTTCCCCACCACCAGTACGACACCAACTACGGCCTCTCCGAGTCGACCGGCCCGGGATGCGTGCACCTGGGAGTCGAGAACACCCACAAGGTGGGCGCCATCGGTAAGGCGGGTCACCTGTGGGAGACCGCCATCGTGGATGAGAACGGAGATCTCGTCCGCCCTGGTGAGGTGGGGGAGTTGGCTGTCAAAGGGCCGGGCGTGATGAAGGGCTACTTCCGCGACCCGGAGGCCACGGCCGCCGTGCTCCGCGACGGCTGGCTGCTCACCGGTGACATGGCCCGCACCGACGAAGACGGCTTCATCTATCTGGTGGATCGCAAGAAGGATGTCATCATCACCGGCGGTGAGAACATCTACCCCGTGGAGATAGAGGACTTCTTCCGCCGCCACGAGGCCGTCAAGGATATCGCCGTGATCGGTCTGCCGGACCAACGCTTGGGCGAGACCGTGGCCGCCGTCATCGAGCTCAAACCAGGAGTGGTGGCCACCGCCGAGCAGATGAGCGAGTTTGCGGCCGCCCTACCCCGCTACAAGCGTCCGCGCACCGTCATCTTCGACACCGTTCCGCGTAACCCCACCGGAAAGATCGAGAAGCTCACGTTGCGCGAGAGATACTGCGGGGGCAGCCTGGTGGAAGCCCAGCTCAAGCGGCCGACTGAAGAATCTTCCGGGAGCAGCCCCTCCGGTAGCCCGGGACCACAGCGCTGAGAACCCGGCACGTGGGACCCGCGGCCGCGGGTGCGACTTTCTGCCCGCCGGCAGAAAGTCGCACTACCCGCCCTTCCGGCGCGGCCCCAACTCCTCCCCCACCCGGAACTCGACCATCCGCCGGATCAGGTCGACCGGAAGAGGCTGGCCCAAGGGGAACTGCACCGACCCTTTCGCGCGCCTGTACGGACGCAACTCTTCACTGAACGCCTCGATCGCGCTCGGCGCGGGGTAGAAACCCACGTGTCTGCTGTAGCCGGCGAAGTGCACGAGATGGCGACCGTTCAGGTCGAACGTGGGAATCGCGTAACTGATTCTCTCAACGGCTGCCGGAGCAGCTTCTCTTATGACTGCCCGGACTTCCCCCAACACCCTCTGCGTCTCCAAAGGGAAGCCGGCTATGTACTCGTCGATGGAGCCGATTCCGCTGTGACCCTCCACTCCTTCACCTCCATGAACCAGAGCATGGGCAGGAACGCACACCAGATGATGATGTCTGCCACCTTGGGCGAGGGCGCAGGACTACCCACCACCGCTCCCAGTGCCAAGAAGAGGACCATGCCATAGAGAGCAACAGCGGCGAACAAGACCCAGCAGCCGAACACCGGCAATCGGTCAACGGCCCGAATATCGAAATCCCATCGCGCACCGGCCTGGATCACCACCTGCCCTCACTCTCCCACTTTCACGGAGCCGGAGAATCGAATCCACTATAGATACGATTTCACGCTATTCACATTGTTCCACGCCGGCATGACCACCACCAAACCTGGCCGGGAAAGCGCCTTGGATTCACATCACTACATCCTGGGTACACCGGAGGACTATCGGAGACGGCAGCGACACGACGGAGGCCGCCGACCCGAAGCCCGGGGATCGGCTGAATGTCTGCCGGTCGCCGGGGAAGTTGAGCGCAGTACAATTGTACGTGTGACTCACATGGTCCAAGAGAGAAGGCACGCGCACTCAACGAAGCATCCCGGGGCGCGCTCCCTCCTGCATGGAATCCCTTCGCCGCTGCTGTTCCTTGCGGTGCTGGTCATCTCGACCGCTGCAGCCTTCGCGATCACGCCACCGATGACGAATGCAGCCGCGATCGGTTCTCCCCTGCGTTCCGCCTCGGAGATCGACTACCCTCCGTTCTGCATCGTGGAGGCCGACGGCACGGCAACAGGATTCTCAGTGGAACTGCTGCGGGCCGCACTCGCGGCGATGAACCGTGATGTCACCTTCCGCACGGGAGTCTGGGAAGAGGTACGCGGTTGGCTGGAATCTGGTGAGGTCGAGGCTCTGCCGCTCGTAGGGCGGACTCCCGAGCGGGAGGACCTCTACGATTTCACCTTTCCCTACATGTCGCTCCATGGTGCCATCGTCATCCGGGAAGACACGACCGGCATCGAAGATTTGGATGATCTTCTCGGCCGAACCGTGGCGGTGATGAGAGACGACAATGCCGAAGAGTTCTTGCGCCGGGAAGCGCGTGGCATCGACATCGTGACCACAGCCACCTTCGAGGAGGCCCTCAGGGAACTGTCGGAAGGCCGTCACGATGCCGTGGTGGTGCAAAGACTCGTGGCGCTCAGGCTCATACAGGAGGCGGGGTTCTCCAACCTGCACATAGTGGACAAGCCCGTGGAGGGCTTCCGGCAGGACTTCTGTTTCGCCGTCCGCAAGGGAGACAGCGAGACCCTTGCTCTGCTCAACGAGGGTTTGGCCCTCGTGATGGCCGACGGAACGTATCGCTCCCTGCACGCCAGATGGTTTGCGGCTCTCGAATTGCCCACCAACCTCCGTATCGTCGTCGGCGGAGATGAAGACTACCCTCCGTTTGAATACGTGGACGAGAAGGGTCGTCCTGCCGGGTACTGCGTGGAACTCACGCGAGCCATCGCACTCGCGTTGGGCCTGGATGTGGAGATACGGCTGGGGCCGTGGGACGACATCCGCGAAGCACTCGCCGACGGTGAGATCGACATCATACAAGGAATGTTCTACACACCGGAGCGGGACTTGGTTTATGACTTCAGCCCGGCTCATTGGGTCGCACACTATGTCGGGGTCGTGCGCAAGGGAGAGGATTCTCCACCCGATTCGCTCAACGACCTCGCGGGCAAGAAGCTCGTTGTGCAACGAGGTGACTTGATGCATGAGTTCCTCGCAGAGCAAGGAGCGGGCGCCGAATTGGTCTTGGTCGATTCCCAGGTGGAGGCGCTCAGACAACTGGCTGCCGGTGAATACGACTGCGCACTCGTCTCCCGCGCGACGGCTCTCGGCCTGATCGAAAGTGAAGGCTGGACACACCTGAGCGTGGGGCGAAGTCCTCTCTATTCGGCCGACTACTGCTACGCGGTTCTCGCCGGCCACGGTGCCCTTCTCGCCCAGTTCTCCGAGGGGCTCGCGGTCGTGGAGAAGAGCGGGGACCTTCGTCGCATTCAAGAGAAATGGCTGGGTGTGTACGAGCAGCCCCCGGTCGACCCAACAGCCGTTGTCCGCTATGTCGCCTACGTGGTTGGGCCCCTTCTCTTCCTGCTCTTGGCCGCGTTGCTCTGGTCGTGGTCCCTCCGCAGACAGGTGGCGCGGCGCACCGAAGAACTGCGCAGAAGCGAGGAACTGCTACGCCAATCTCAGAAGATGGAGGCCATCGGCCGGCTTGCGGGGGGCATCGCACACGACTTCAACAACCTTCTCACGGCGATCATTGGTTACAGCGAGTTGGTGCTTTCCGATGGTGAGTTCAAGAAGACGCGATGGCATGACGACGTGAGAGAGATCAGAGCGGCAGCCGAGCGGGCCGGAAGCCTCACTCAGCAGATACTCGCCTTCTCGCGGCGACAAGTGCTACAGCCTAAGGTGGTCTCTCTCAACGATCTCATCGAGGAGATGACCCCTCTGCTCAGACGCACGCTGGGGGAAGATGTAGAGCTGGTCACTTCCCTGAGGCACGACTTGGGCCTCACGGAAGTCGACCCTCACCAATTCGCTCAAGTGCTGATGAACCTCGCCGTCAACTCCCGTGACGCGATGCCTTCCGGGGGACGCCTGACCTTCACGACCGCGAACACGATGCTCGACGATCGGGCTGCTGCCAACGATCTTGACCTCAGTCCCGGCATGTACGTAACCTTATCCGTCTCGGACACCGGCACCGGCTTCGACCCTGAGTTGACCGAGCACATCTTCGAGCCCTTCTACACGACCAAAGACATGGGCAAGGGGACAGGTTTGGGCCTCTCCACCGTGTATGGCATTGTGAAGCAAAGCGGAGGTGCAGTGACCGTAGAAACCACCCCGGGCGAAGGCACCACCTTCATTGTGTACCTCCCACTGGTGAGGGACGGATTGAGCCCAAGCGTAACTCCCCCGATTGGCGATCCTGCGGTCGCTCCCCGAGAGAGCTGACCCGGCCGCCGAAACCCGCCGGGCTGACCCCGAGGCCGCACCCCGTGGGCTGACGCGGAGGCCACCAGCGAACCCGGGGCGCTGTGCACTCGTCTCAGTGACTGGTTGGCGCTGACGGCGGGGCCGGAAGGCGTAGACGGCGCAGCCGGTCGCCACGATCGTGGAGTCTCTTGGTTGTAGAGCTCCCCCCGACAGAGGTCCCAACCGACCTGGCGACGTGGTTGAAGGAGGCAATCCATGCGTATTCGGATGACGGCACTCGTGTGTGCTCTCGTTCTCTTGGCGGCGACGGCCGCGGTGCTCAGCGGGTGCGGCACCGAAGTCATCACGGTTCCCGGCACAGGGGTGTTGAACACGGTCACAGCAAGCGGGGAAGGCAAAGAGGCCACCGCTCCCGACACGGCCGAGATGACTTTCGGAGCCACCGCGCAGGGAGCAGAGCCCAAACCCACGCTCGCCGAAGCCTCGGAGAAGGCGGACGCAATCTTGGCTACAATCAAGCAGGTAGGCATTCCCGACACAGACATCCAAACCACCGGTGTGAACCTGTATCCCCAGTACGACTACACGCAGGGCCGCACACCGAGCATCACCGGCTACCAAGCCTCGGTTCAGGTGCGCGTGACACTCAAGGACATCACCAAGATAGGTGACACCATAGACGCGGCCGTGGAGGCCGGAGCCACCGACATCTCGGGTCCCATGTGGACCCTCTCAGAGAACGCCGAAGCCCGGTCCGTTGCCATCGAAAAGGCGGTGGCCGATGCCAAGGCCCGCGCCGAGGTGATGGCACAGGCGGCCGGCAAGTCGGTGGGAGAGGTCATCAGCCTGGGTGAGGCCGGCGTGTCGGTGCCGATAGTGTACGGAGACTTCTCCCGCACAGCTGCAGACGGAGCGGCGGCACCCGAGATCGCCCCCGGCACCCTCGAGGTGGTGGCACACATCACGGTGGTATATGAGTTGAAGTGAGTTGCGGCGCCACCTCGGGCGAGCCGCATCGTCACAATGCCGTTGGAGTGAAGCGAAAGCCCGCGGAGAACCCACACCTCTACGATGGGGAAAGGGGCGTACCGTGGGCGTCGAGAAGGGGCCGTGCCGGCACGCCACCGGCGAGCACGTGAGGAGGGATGTCGCTGTTCACCAGACTCTGCGCCGAGATCACCGCACCGTCGCCGATGACGACACCCGGGAGGATCGTGCAGTGAGCCCCGATCACGACGTCCCTTCCAATAACCACCGGACCGGTGCGGAGCTCCTTGACCAGAAACTCATGGGCCAGAATGACGCTGTTGTACCCGAGGATGCTGTTGTCGCCGATGTGGATCAGTTCCGGGAAGAAAATATCGAGCATGGCCCCGAGGCCGGGCGACACCTTTGCGCCCACCTTGACCCCTATCATCCGATACAGACGGATCTTCCACCTGAGGCTGGGCAGATAGCGGCACACGAAGATGACCAGGAAGTTGCGTATCACGCGCCACGCAGGAACCCGCGCCCGCCAACCCCACAGGCTGTTCTCGCCCGCCGGAGCCGGGAATCGGGTGAGGTGTTCCGTCCTCGAGGAAGTCGAGGGCCGGCCGGCCGGCGTTCCCTCTTGTCCATGTGTGTCCTGCAAAGCCGTCACCGCACCCCTTGCCTTCCCTCGCTTGCCCATTTCCAGTTCGGGATATACCCTGTACTGCCACGTCGTGACCGTAACCATTACCGTGAATATGCTCACACACGATACCGCATCTGCAATCAGACGCCCCTGGGGAGCGTGGGGGAGGTTCTCGGCATGGATGCTCGGGACACCCTGGGTGGCGTGGACGCTCGCCGCGATCAACTTCACCGCGGCCGTGCTCGGCTACATCTACTGGTACGGCGACAAGATACTGGGTTCTCCCTGGTATCTGTGGCCGTTCGTCCCCGATAGCCCCCTGTCGGCCACGCTCATGGGCGCCGCCATCCTGGCCCTCCACAAGGGACGGCGGTGGGATCTCCTGGGGCTCTTTGCCGCTACCGGCTCCATCAAGTACGGCGCCTGGACCCTCTGGGTATGGTTCACGAACTACCTGAGCGGCGGTGGCTACAGCCTGCAGGCGCTTGTCATGAGCCTGAGCCACTTCGGCATGATCGCCCTGGGGGTGGCTCTGTTGCCGGCCATCCGGATACGCTTATCCCACGTCGCCCTGGTAGCCCTGTGGTTCGGGTTGAACGACATCCTCGACTACCGCTTCGGCACCCGGCCCCCGATTCCGAACCCCCACGACATCGGCTCCATCGAACTGTTCGCGGTACTGACCACCGTCGTGCTCGTTGCCTGTTGGCTCATACTCTCCCGTCGCGAATACACACGTCCTTCAGCTTAGGACGAAGACCCCGACGGCCAGACCGATGACCTTGCACAGGCGGAGGTGGGAGCAAGGCAAGTCGGCACCCAGCAGCTTCTCCCACCGCCGCCGCCAAGGTGGTTTGCCTCCCGTCTCCGGCGGGAAGAAGCCGCCCATGACGTCTCGCGCCGGGCAGGCGCGGCGGTCAATGCGAGGCGTGAGGAACAACGGGGAGATGGGAGATGCAGGTATGGGAGCCCGCGTGCTTGCTGCCACGATGAGGCCCGCCACCCGGCGCCGAATACGCTCCGCGCCCCCCCTCGTCCTCACCCCACTCGTCTTGGCCGTGCTCTGTATTCTGGTCATCTTCCTCCTCGGGCCGGCGGAGGCCTCTGCGAGCGCCCTTCCCGAGCGGGACCCCCAAACCCTGGACGAAGCCGTGCAGATGGTGCGCTCCCTGGAGCAGCAGGGGGTGCACCGCTCAGCGATAAGCACCTGGCTGTCTGAGGTCCTCGACAGACGCGTCACCAACATCAACAGCCTCGAACGCATGACCATCCCGGCGAACTGGCTCTCCGTGTTCGGCGAGAGCGCGGAAGACAAGGCCTTCAGGGAATGGCGCGATCGCGCCGATTTCGATTACCGCAACACGGCGGAATGGACGTGGGAGAACAGAATCGGCCAATGCAGCGAGCACGCCAACACCGCCTACTACATCCTGAAGCAGGCCGGAGTCGCCGGTAATGTGCGCATCCTCGGCGCACCCGGTCACGAGGTGGCGGTATGGGGTATCGCCGATGGAGCAGACCCCAATGACCCCAGCAGCTGGGGTACCGAAGCCTGGGTGGTCGACGGGTGGCTCGGCCAGGCCCTCAGCCCCGCCGAAGTCCAAGATAACAAGTACTTCAAGGGTGGTACGACGGGCGACGAACGACCCATCCACGATCAGACGACAAGCTTCGATCGCAGTGCCCCAGCCTGGCAGGTGACTCACGGGCCCATCGAAACCTCGACTGCACGGGAACCCTGTTTCGTGGCCACGGTGGCCTACGGTACCCCTGCCGCCCAAGAGGTCGCCCTGCTCCGGCAGTTTCGCGAAGAGGTCCTTCGCCCCCGGAGCGCCGGACGCACCTTCATAAGCTGGTATGAACGAATTGGACCGCCTCTGGCTCGATGGGTCGAACGCCACGATACCGTGCGGACCGTACTCCGCATCGCATTGCTGCAACCCCTCGACCTTGTCATTCGGGTCACGAGGCCTGTCTGGCACAAGCCCCCGGATCCGGCCGGCAAAGAGGTACCGCAGCCACGAATCCCCAGAGCCAAATCCGGGGGAGGTGCAGGTGATCGTGCGGCAGGTGGCGCGGGGGGTGGTACACCGTGAGGGTCGTCGGAAGACTCCTCGCCGTGCTGGCGGCCGCCACCGGCACTCTGGTGGTAGTGAACCACGCGGGTATCGTCCGGCTCGTCGTTGACAGTCCCGAAGCCTGGGACGGAGGTCGCGGCCAGCAGGCGGTCCTGCTGACGCTGGGCGTGTTCGGGGGTGGCGCGCTTGTCATGGCTCTCGTAGCCCTTCCGGCACTTCTCGGGGTATTCCTGGGGAGTCGCAGCCGCGGGATGGCAGTCTGGTTCTTGGTGGTACCCGGCAGTGTCGGCCTCTTCGCCGCCGTGGCGGCCACCCTGGTGTGGTTGGCCCTCCAACCGGAGGGGGCGCAGTTGCTGCCTTTCATCACCGCGCCCTTGGCCCTACCCCCACTGCTGGCGCTGGTCGCCGGGCTGCTGTTGCGTGCCCGTGCAGAAGTCCGAGGAGAGGGCGGCACCCCCGGGTTTCCCCCGCCTCCACCCGTCTACTATCCGCAAGGCCCCCACCCCGGTGCTCCCCACCCCACCGGCTGAGGCGACAGGACCAATCCAACGACACGTTGGTCGAGCGGGCAGTCGAGCCAAGAGCGCGGCTGGAGCTTGAGCCGCATCGGTAGTCGGACCGGCATGATGAACGTCACTCCTTCTGATAGTAGTTGACGCTGGTGCCATGCCCACCCTCGCCGGGCCTCACATACACATTCCACTCCACGCCACTGTTCTCCGTAGAGAAAAGCCTATCCCCCACCCAGGCCACATCGGCTTTGTCTTCCACAATGCTCCAGCCGGAGGCCGGGAGGGTGCTCTCCATCTCAACGATCACATCGTTGAAGCGGCGACCCGGCGCATGCGCGGTGAAGAACACGGAGTATCCCTCCAAGGGGGAATCGTCTGTCACCTCTTGCACACCGTCCGGGAGAGGCATACCGGCGGGCAGATCGATGTCGACGCCCTTCACGACTTCGTCGCCCGACGTACGCTCACCATTCGATTCTGCCTCTCCCGCGCCACTCCCCATAGCGTGTCCGCCGTCCTTCGCTTGGTCCGCTTCTTTGTCGCCGAGGCTACACGCACCAAAGGCAAGTGCCATCACCACGACGAGGGCAAGAGTGAGCGCGATTGTCCATGGTCTCATCCCGACCTCTTTCGCGGCATCCCCCTCCCCGTGACGCTCGAGCGGAGGCAGAACGCCTCACGCGAAGCACGGTTATCGCCCTGCACAACCGAGCCCAAACACGGCTCACTGCGCGGGACACCTCAGGCCGCGGCGAAGGCTCTCGGAACGTGAGTCACACACCCAGCGCGCGGCGCCGACCCGTCGGTTGACTCGCCGCGTATTGAGTGGTACTCCTAGCCCTAGATACCCGACGAGTAACCTCATGAGCGAACGGTTTCCTGTGGCAGAGAAAGCCATAACGTTCACTGTTTCCCGTCTCCGGGGTCCAACGAAGCAAGGAGCATCATGAACCGCCCGGCTGTCGGCGTCAGAATCGCTCTTCTCTTGGTTCTCGCCGCACCCCTGTTGCTGCTGGCCGCGCCGAGCGCGCTCCGGTATGCGGTTCTCGCGGACGTGTCCTCCAACACCGAGCTCGACAGCAACGGGCTTCCCCTTACACGAATCGTGGCCAACACCACCACAGATAACCGGGCCCTCCTGGAGGCCTTCCGCTCGCAATGGCAGGCGCCTGGACTCTCCGTGGAGGTGGCAAACATGCCGTGGGATGACTACCTGCCAGCAGTAGCGCACGGCTCAGCGCGTTGGCGGATACTCGCTGCCCTGGAAACCAGGGTATGTGCTCTGGAGACGCCCACCGTTCCCCTCTACTGGCGATGAGGAGATGAGGAGGAGATCATGAACAGGTCACGATCGGGGTGGCTCGCGACGGTGGTGGGCATGTCGCTGGTGCTGATGCTCGGTGTGGCATTCGCCGGCTGCGGCGAAGACTTCGGGGCCGGAACCATACCCGGCACGTCCACGCTTTCCACCACCACGACCACGGCCGGGCCCCCCGAGCGCACCGCCTCAACTACAGCGTCCACCACCTCCTCGACCGCCGGCCCACCCGCGACTGAGACCACCGAACCGCTCTCAAGCGCCGAGACCCGCCTTCCCAGCGGCCACATCAGAGCCATGGGCTTCATCGACCAGATTCGCTTCGACGGCACCAGCAGCTTCATACGAATCGACTACGCCGAGATGCTCACGGGAGAAGCGGCCAGACAAGCGGCCATCGACGCCGGCTTCATCAATCCGGGCGAGGAGCTGGACAGCGACTTCTTCATCAGCAACGTCAACCCCAAGCGCCGCGAGTTCCAGGTGTCCAACGCGGTGGCCATCACCACCTCCACGGTCGGGGGAGTCATGGACCGCCCCATCACCTGGGATGAGTTCAGGAGTTACTGGAGCGCCTCGCCGCCGGCAGGCGCCACTCACATGCGCGATATGCCCTGGTGGATAGAGCGCGACGGCAACGTGGTCGTAAGGATCGACGAGCAGTATCTGCCCTGAGGGGCGAGAGGGAGGAGAAACATGCTCATCGTTCACGTGCACGTGCGCGTGGAGCCGGATTCGGTGGAAGCCTTCGCACAGGCGACTCTCAAGAACGCCCGCAACAGCGTGCAGGAGCCGGGAGTCGCCCGTTTCGACGTCATTCAGGACCAGGATGAACCCACGCACTTCGTCCTGGTAGAGGTGTACCGCACCACCGACGCACCCGCCGCGCACAAGGAGACCGCTCACTACCAAGCCTGGAGAGAGGTGGTCGCCCCCATGATGGCTGAACCCCGTACGGCCGAACGGTTCACGAATCTCTTCCCTGCCGACGAGGGCTGGTGACATGACCGGCCCGGCGCGGGGCAGCACCATTCGGTTCGACTTCGCGACGGCTCAGCGCATCGTGTTCGGAGCCGGAGCGGTCGCCCAGGCCGCACCCATCGCGAGGAGTCTGGGCAGTCGCGCCCTTCTGGTCACCGGCGGCACCGCCGCGCGGGCCGAGCCGCTGCGTGATGCTGTCGGCAAGGCGGGAGTGGACGCAGTCGTCTACCCTGTGGCGGGCGAGCCCACCGTGGAGATTGTTCGCTCCGGTAGAGACCTCGCCCTCGCTGAAGGCTGCGACCTCGTCATCGGCTTCGGCGGTGGATCGGTACTCGACACGGCCAAGGCCTTGGCTGCCATGTTGACCAACGAGGGTGATCTCCTCGACTATTTGGAGATCATAGGTGGAGGCCGGTCGCTTGCCGTCCCTTCCTCTCCCTCGATCGCCATACCGACAACGGCGGGAACCGGCTCGGAGGTCACCCGCAACTCGGTCATCGCCTCCCCGGAGCATCGGGTGAAGGTCAGCCTGCGCAACACCTTCCTGTTGCCCACCATCGCCTTGGTCGACCCCGAGCTCACCTACTCCGTCCCTCCGGCACTCACCGCGACCACCGGCTTGGATACGCTCACCCAGCTCATCGAACCTCTGGTCTGCACCCAGGCGAATCCCCTCACCGATGCCTTGTGCCGCGAAGGTATCGGCCGGGCCGCTCGGGCCCTCCCTCTTGCCGCCCGCGACGGTACGGACACCGGCGCCCGCGAAGACATGGCCTGCGCCTCCCTGTTCGGAGGTGTGGCCCTCGCCAACGCCGGCCTCGGTGCAGTTCACGGTATCACGGGGCCCTTGGGGGGCATGTTCACCATACCGCACGGTGCCGCCTGCGCTGCCCTCCTGCCCCACGTGGTCTCGGCGAACATCCAGGCTCTCCGCGAGAGGGCGCCCGACAGCCGAGCCCTCGACCGTTATCAGGTCGTGGCAGGCCTCCTCACCGGGCAGGCGCAGGCGACCCCCGAGGAAGCCGTCAGCTGGCTCACCGCACTGAACGCCGAGCTCGACATCCCCGGCCTGAGTGGCTACGGCATCACCCGCGAGCACATCCCCGAGATCGTGGAGAAGGCGGCCGCAGCGAGCAGCATGAAGGTCAATCCCATCGCCCTCACGCAGAGAGAACTTGCCCGCGTCGTGGAAGCGGCTCTCTGAGACGACCCGGTGGACGGCGGACGGCAGCCCGGCATCCACCCTTTCACTCGCCGGGTAGCCTCGTGCGGGACCCTCTCAAGCCACGTCCCGCTGCCTGAAGACCGCAATGGCGGCAGCCAGCGTGACTGCACCCAAGGCACCATATATCCACCAGGCCGCAGGCGCGACCGGGTCGCCGTTGATGATCTTGCCCGGCTGCCAATACGAAACCAGGTTCACGGGGTCGAAGAATCTGGCTGCCTCAGAGACGTTCGAAACCAAGTCGGCGATCCAGAAGAGGAAGAGTGCTCCACCCGTGATCGCCCCCGGTTTGGCGCCGTCACGACCCACGGCGCTCAGCAGCATCGCCGGCCCTCCCACCGCGAGCATGAAGAACGTGCCGAACGCGAAGAGCGTCCAGAACGTAGCGGTGCCCAGATCGATACCGTACATGGGCCCAAAGGCTTGGATTGGTACGAACGACGCCACCGCAAGGAGCAGCACGTAGCCGACGAAGGCCACCACCCGGGTGATCGCCACCCGTACACGGGAGACGGGCTGCGACAGAAGGAACTCCATGGTGCCCGCCCCAATCTCGCCTCCGAACGATCTGGCCGCGAACAGGATGACAGCCGCGGAGACGATGATCATCCACATGAGGCCCAGATACTCCGTCTGAAAGTAGCCGCCCAAGGAGTCGAACGGCACCTCGGTACCACCGAAGATGGCGAGCATCTCGGGAGGCATGCTCCCGATGAGATCAGCGTACTGGCCCCCTCCTATCTTGGGGTAGAACCAGGTCATCAGCCAGGAGTAGAAGACCAAGCCGGCGCAGAACCAGAACATGGAGGTACGGCGCTGGCGCATCGTGCCGCGAAGCAGGGTGAAGCTCATCACGCCCCCCCTCCCTCGTCGCCTCCGTGGCAGCTGCTCCCCACTCGAGCCCCCTCGCATTCCCCGATGCGGTTGCCGCCGCTTCCCGTGTCGACGCTCCCCACTTCCTCTCGATAGAACTCGAGGAATACATCTTCCAAGGCCGCCTGCTGGATACTGATGTCAACCACGCGCCTGCCGGCTATACGCTTGAGGACCTCATCGACAACGTCACCCTTGACCCTCGCCGCCAAGGTCGTCTCCCCGACGGATACCACCGAGTCGACTCCGCCGAGGTCGGCCAGAAACGAGGGTGAGGTGGGCTCCGCGAAACGTACCTCCAGATGCCGCAGGCGCTTGCCAAGAAGTTCCCCCACGTTCTCTTCTGCCACGAGACGCCCGTCCCGTATGATGCCGACCCGGTCACACACCCGCTCGACTTCAGACAGCACGTGGCTTGACAAGAAGACCGTGCGTCCCGCGGCAATGCGCTCGTCGATCACCTCGTGGACACTCTCCTGATTCAGGGGGTCGAGGCCGCTGGTGGGCTCGTCGAGAATGAGCAACTCCGGATCGTGCGCCATCCCCAGGATGAGTGCAAGCTTCTGCTTGTTCCCCTTCGAGAGCTCCTTGACCTTTCGCGTCGGATCGAAATCGAAGCGCTGCAGCAAATCGTCGGTAAGGGGACCGCCGCCGCCCCTGAATCCGGCTACGTAGTCGAGATGCCACCGCCCCGTCTCGCGCTCGTACAGGCGAACGTCACCCGCCACGTACCCCACCCGCCTGCGGATCTCGGAACCGTCGAGCGTCACCTTCCGACCCAGAATGCTCGCTTCACCCGATGTCGGTTTCAACATACCGAGGAGACAGCGGATGGTCGTTGTCTTGCCCGAACCATTGGGCCCGAGAAAGCCGTACACGGCTCCGGCCGGGACCGAGAGCGACAGATGCTCAACGCCACGAGTCTTGTGGTAGTACTTGGTGAGCTCATGCGTTGTGATGATCTCCAAAGCCGTCGCTCTCCTTCCCATAAGAGTCGAGGCGTATCGACTTCGCCGGCACCCGCAGGAGTAGGCGGATGCAGCAACCAGAGCCGGGTGGCCGAGCTGTCCTCTGGGACCGACGATGAAGCAAGGCCAGCGTCATGATAACCAATGCGCGGTCGATTCCTCCTTCAATCCATTCTTCTTGACGCTCTGCGGTTTGCGCCTTCGCTCAAGGGCGACATGACAAGACGCACGCCGTCGCTCTTGCACAGGTCAAGCCCCCGAAGTGAACCATGCAGCCTGCGGAGTCGCGTCCGAAAGTAAAGGCTACCGGAGAACCGCAACTGCACGCGTTGACACTCTGATGGCTGGGAGCCGGTACCAACCCCTTGGGCGGCCCGCTTGGGCGGCCCGTTTGTCCCGGGCGAAGGTACACCTCACCATCTACGCCCTTGCCGGGAACCAGGCAGGGCCAGGGGGCTGATGGGGCGCTCAGTGGATCGCGAGCACCATGACCCTCGGCACAAGACCGATACCCCCTGATTTTTGAGTGTCGGATCACTTATTATTATGAAAACGGTCAAGATTGATTCTTCGGGAAGACTCATGTCGCGACAAGAGCGCACAGCACCAAGGGGGAGCCCTCGATGAGAAGCCTCACCGCATTGACTTCAACGCTTACGGGATTGGCACTCGCCGGGGCTATGGCACTCACCCTCGCCTCCTGCGCCGGCCCCAATCGTTCCGAGACCGACACCATCACCGCTCCCGGGCCCAACGAGGGTCTGCCCTACACGATAGACCTCCCCACCTCTCAGGGCTCCTGGGTGCCCGAGGTATCGCACCGGGGCCGGATACCCGCAGAAGGCGCCACCATCGACATCGAGCGGCTCGGGACTTTCAGCTTCGAGGCCTCCGAGGTCGAGACCACCCGCCCCGACATCTTCCGGCCGGGGCACTTCTCCGTCTTCGACGTGCTGGTTCACCTGAGCGAGCGGGGAGAGATTGATCTCGAGTACCACTTCGACGAGGGGATGAACACGCACGTGATCGACGCCATCAACGGGGAGCCCCACTGGTGGTATGAAGCTCGGTACTCACAGGGATGGTTCGAAACGAATGTGTTCCGCATGGATATGTACCCCTTCAAGGATGGGACCGACATCCGTGTCTTCACCCGCGACGAAGACTACATGGACCGTGTCTATCGAACCTTCGCCGCCGAGGTCGAACGCCTTGGCGCCAACAACGGTGAAGTGGTGATTCCCCGGGTGGTCATCAACGGTCCACTTACAGACCTGGTCTTCGAGAATGTCACCGTGACCCCCCATGACACACGCCCCGACATCCTTGCTCCCGGGGTGGTCACCGCCTTGGACATTCTGCTCAGCCTGGGAGAACAGGGGAGTCTCGAGTCAGTGGGGCTCACCTGGTACGACCGCATAGCCGGAGCCGACCCCGTGGACGGCTACTGGGTGGAGAGGATAAACGCGGACCAAGCCTCGGGGGGCTGCGGATTCGTGTACGAGACGGGACCCGAGGAGTTCAGAGGCTTTGCGGGGAGTCACATCCACATCCCCTTGGATGTGCGGGTCATCGTGTCGCCGGAGTACGCCCTCTGGTTCTGGATCTGCCTGTGATGGACGACCTCACGTGAGCAAAGAGAGGGCAGCGTGAGATCAAGAACCCACCTCCTGTACGGGATGTTTCTGGTGCTTGCTCTCTTGGCCGCACTTCTCGCCATCTCCTCCGTGCTGCTGTGGGTGGTGTTTCCCCGTGGGTTCTTCCCCGAGCGCGCGGTATGGGTGGAGATACACAAGTGGGGAGGCCTCGCCCTCTCAGCCACGGTGGTCGTCCATGTGGCTGTGCATTTCCGCTGGCTGGCCCGCACCACGCGCTCCTACCTGCGACGTGTCACGGGCGTGCGTGCGAACATGGAACAGTCGAAAAGACGACGGCCGGCCGACGAGGAATAGCCCCCGGTCCCTTGATGCAGCGTCAGCGACCTCACCGTCCGCGACGACCACTCAGGATGAGCACTCTCACTGGTGCGATATCTGCCTGCTCGCGAGAGGCACACATCAATGCCTTCGGCTGACGCCTTTCGCGGGGTCTGGTAGGGTAATGGCACAGGCAACGCGACACAAAGGCACTGCTGCAGAAGCGCAGCCCATGCCGCGACCTAGGAGGAACACAATGTCTTCGCGTCCCGTCCCACCTCCCTTTACTCGCTCACGAGCCCTGGCTTTCGCCTTGGTGCTTCTGTTGGTGATGTCGCTCGGTGTGGCCGGAGCCGCTCTTGCCGACAACGGAGAGCCCCAACCGTCCATCTTCGGCGTGATCACCGATGCCGACACCGGCCTACCCATCGCCGGAGCGGAGACCGCCCTGCTTCGCAGCCAGCCATTCGGCACACCTGGAGGGCCCACCGGTGACGGGCAGACCGTGACCGACGGAACCGGCGCCTACGCCTTCTTCGACAGAGAGCCGTTCGACGACCGCCACTACTGGGTGCTGGCGGGCGCCGACGGGTATCTCGGGGCAGAGAGTGATCCGTTTGTCTTCGACGGCACCGAGCCCATCCAAGTGAACATCGCTCTGGAGCCCCAGGTGGGGCCTCCGGCAGTCACGGGCACGGTGACCGACGCCAAGACGGGTGACCCCATTCCGGATGCCACTGTGTGGATCTGGTATGAAACCGATAATGGTGACCCGGAAGGCCTTCCTGCCCATGAGGTCGATGAAGAGGGCCACTTCGCCATGTGGGGAATCGAAGCCGACCGGGCCTTCAGGGTCTGGGCCGAGTCCGAGGGGACCGAGTACCCGGCCGTCCATTCCGAGATCCTCACCTACAACGGCACGGACACGCTGGTGGTCGACTTGGCTCTCACGTTTGAGCTACAGGCTCGAGGCATCGACTTCGCCGCGCAGTTCATGGGTGACTTCAGTGCCGGCCTCACCGACATCGCCGGGCTGACGGAGGCCCACCAGCAGGCAATAAACTGCCTCGCCTTCTACGGCATCACCGTGGGCTACGCCGACGGCACCTACCGGCCGTACGAACCGGTGATGCGGTCGCAGATGGCGCTCTTCCTGGCTCGGCTCATCAACTACGCGGTCGCGAACACCGCCCTCGAAGCCCCGGCCGAGCTGGTCGACCCTGGCTTCACCGACATCGGTGCGCTGAGTCAGGAGGCCAAGGACGCCATCGCTCTGCTCTACGCGCTGGGCGTGACGCAGGGCACTACCGCCAGCACCTTCTCGCCCTATGCCGACGTCACCCGCAGAGACATGGCCACCTTCATGGTTCGAGTGCAGAACCTGTTGGAAGACGGCAGCTACGACACCGATGAGAGCTTCTTCGACGACGTGCCCGACACGCTGGCCCGTGCCGCCCACATCAACGCACTGGCCGCCCAAGGCATCGCCGTCGGTTTCGGTGACGGCACCTACGGCCCGTTCGGCTCGGTTCTGCGCGGTCACATGGCTCTGTTCCTCATGCGCCACGTCGATGAGAACGTGGAGGCCGGAAGGCTCCCCGCCTATGCCGGTCCGCAGGGATAGCGCGCGCAGGTGCCTTCTCTGAAGTAACACGTCGCGGAGTGGGGGCGCCCCCGGTCGGGGGCGCCCCCACTCCTTCTCACAACGCGGTCCGGCTCAGCCTGCGCCTGCGGCTCGAGCAACACCGCACGAGACCATTCCCATATTCCCGTATTCCCGTCACCGCCTTGTAGCCGAATCCTATCGCTCACTGCCCGGTACAGGGTGCCGGCCATCTGCCCACTCACGGCCGGCCGGGAAGCCTTTCCCCAGGACTCGCAATAGGAAAGTCACCCACCGGGTATAGAGCGCCAAAGACGGTTGCGCGCAATGCAGATGCACATCAGACCGACGATGGTCAACTGAACGCGGAGCACATGGAGCCTCACGTACCCACCAATGCGGGTCACTGGATAGCAGCGCTCTCATCCATCGTCGTCCTACTGTTCCTTCTGATCGGACTCCGATGGAAGTCGACAAGAGCAGCCCCGGTCGGCATGCTGATTGCCGCTCTGGTTGCGGTAGTATTGTTCAGAACCCCACTCCATACAATTGCCACTGCCGGCGGCAAGGGCCTGTGGGAATCAGTGTTCGTCCTGTACGTGATCTGGCCGGCAATGCTGCTGTACGCGGTGGCCGACAGGGCGGGGGCCTTTCATGCGCTACGTGCGGGCATTCTGAGGTTCAGCCACAACGAACTCTTTCTTGTCCTTTCGTTCGGGTGGGTCTTCGCTTCCTTCCTGCAAGGCATTATCGGCTTCGGTGTCCCCATCGCAGTGGTGGCACCGCTCCTCGTCGCATTGGGGGTGCGACCGGTATACGCGGTGGCCATGACCCTCATCGGCCATGCCTGGGCAAACATGTTCGGCACCATCGCCGTGGTCTGGCTCGCGACCAACCAGGTGATTGATATCGCCGACCCCAGAGCAACGGCGGCGCAGACGGCACTGCTGCTGTGGATCACGAACTTGTTCGCAGGACTGACCATCGCCTGGCTCTATGGCCGCTGGTCGGCCGTACGTCACGCCCTGCCGATGATCCTCATCGTGTCGCTCATCCATGGAGGAGTCCAGCTAGGGCTCGTTCTATGGAACCCCATCGTGTCAAACTTCATCGCCGGCACCATCGCGCTGCTCGCTCTCTATCCTCTGTCCAGGTGGAGCCGCTATGACAACACTCACGGGGAGATGCAGCGTCCCGCCATGAACGGCGGCAAGAACAGTGAGCGGGGTCAGGAGTCGTCAACGCCCCGAGAAGAGAAGGCCAGAGACCGAGAGCCGGTCATGGGGCTTACCATGGCGGCGTTTCCCTATCTCGCTCTCATCGTGGTGACCCTTGGCGTGCTCCTGATACCGGCCGCCGAAAGGGCCCTGGGAGCGTTCACGGTAGGCGTGCCGTTCCCCGAGACATCAACCGGCTACGGTGTCATCAGAGAGGCCACCGACGCACATTCCCCGTTCGCAGTCTTCACCCACCCGGGCACGTTCATTCTCGTTGCGACCGGCATCACCTGGGTCGTGTACCGGCTGCGGGGACACTTCCAGTCGTGGGCCCGAACAGAGAAACCTGAAGGTATTTGGAAGGGAGTAGCCGACGGAGCCTTTCCCGCGTCGGTCGCGGTGACCGCGTTCATGGTCATGGCGACCGTCCTCGACAACTCGGGCCAGACGAGGACATTGGCCCTCGGTATCGCGACTTTCGTACCGCCGCTTGGCTACGCGTTTCTCGCGAATGTCATCGGTGTCGTCGGAGCCTTCACCACCTCGAGCAACACCGCCTCAAACGTCCTTCTCGCCGGACTACAGCAGGATGTGGCCGGACTTCAAGGCCTGCCGGAGGCTTCCATCATCGCCGGCCAAAGTGCCGGCGGCGCGCTGGGTAACGCCATAGCCCCGGCAAATGCCCTGTTGGGTACCGGTACTGCCGGCATCGTCGGGAGAGAAGGTGCCGTTCTTCGAAAGACATTCCCCTACGTGACGGTGGTCGCCCCGATCGTCGGAGCCGGGACCGTGTTGTTGGTCTCTCTGACGGCATAGACGCATGGGTTTCGTACGCACGTAGCAGGCACGCATCTGCTGCCGGGGCATACGCGAAGCGCATGACGATGAACCGCTCGCGTTCGGCCCGCACAAAGCGAGTGTAGGGAGCAACAGCCTCCCGGATGCGAACCAGACTGCGCTCGCTTTCGTGCTCGAACTGCTCTTTCAGTGCGGCCGTGAGCCGGGAGCGAAGCTCTCCGATCCGCTTGTTGAGCTCGGTCTTGGCACGGAAGCGACGCGCAGGGAGCACGCAGAGACCCATCGCGACCACGAAACCGGCCGCCAGGATACCGGTGACGTCGACCAGAGTGGTCGTGGCCAAAGCGGCGACAATAGCCCCCAGCCCGATGGCTCCCACTTCTATGACCGCCAGACCGGCCACAGAGTTCTGCACCGAGTCGGCCAGCCTGTTCGCTTCCACATCGGGCTTGTAGGAGTCTACCGTGCGGTGGGCGGCACGGCCCAGCGTATCAAGAAGCTGTCTTCGGTCTTGGTCGAAGCTGCCGAGGCTGCCCACCACCCGGTCGGCATGATGGGCCCGCCGCTCGGTCAGACGCCTGTCGAGGGCCTGCCATTGGCGGAGTTCGGCGCTCACCATCCAATCGATGATCTCCCCCACCTTCTGTTCTATCTGGTCGGGGGCGTCCGCGACCACTTTGCTCTCGAACTCCTCTTTCACGCAGGTCTTTCTTATGAGATCGAAGATGCGGCCTATGCGCACGGTCTCGTCCAAGAACTGCTGGCCACGCTCCTCCAGTTCTCGCAGCACTCCGTCCACATCGGTGATGCGGAAATCGAACTCGCGGCAGAGATCCTCCTGGTAGAGGTCAAGCTGATGTTCGATGCTGTCCAGCGCGGACACGTCATCAGAGACTCCCTTGGGTGGCCTGTCGGTACCTCTCGGCGAGGTTGAGGCCCACTCCCAAAGGATTGAGCAGTTTGAGGCGAACCCGCTGATTGTCGTCAAGTGTCTCGACCAAGTACTTCTCGAAAACCCCGAATCGACTCAGGCGCATGAGCCGGCCGTTCTCATCTCCGTCGACCTTCGCCTCCAACGCCTGCCGGGAAGACAACGAGAACACCTCCGGAGAGAAGCCCAGAAGCCACTCGGCGTTCTCGGCGACAAACCGCTCCACTTCCGCTCTCCACTCGTCCGAGCGCAGGATATCGACCTTGTTGATGATGAACACGAGCTTCTTCCCCCAGCTCCGAATGCGCTCTATGAACGCGCGTTCGCTCTCCGTGAAGGTCCGGTCTGCAGAGGTCACGAACAACACCACATCGGAGGGAGGGATGAAACGCTCGGTGAGCGCCTCGTGTTCCCTATCGAGCGCATTGGTGCCGGGCGTGTCGACCACTTCCACCTCGGAAGCCTAGTGTCCCGAGTCATTGATTCGATGACAATAAGCTGCCAGCGTTTCCAGGATCTGATCGGCGCTCTTGTGCCAGACATAGGGCCGGGGATTCTCGTTCCACGTGGCGAGCCAGGTGCGGATGGAAGCGACAAGCTCCTTCACCGAGCGGTGGGTCCCGCGCATGAGCCATGTGGTCGTAAGTTCGCCGAACCAGCGCTCCACCAGGTTCATCCAGGAGCCGCAGGTGGGGGTGAAGTGAAAGACGAAGCGGGGATGAGCCAGAAGCCAGTTCTTGACGGCCGGGGTCTTGTGAGTGGAGGAGTTGTCCACCACCACATGTACCGCCAGGTCCTTCGGTACCTCCCGGTCGATCGTGCGCAGGAACTTGGTGAATAGAGCGGCCCGGTGGCGAAGGGAGAGATCGGCGATCACCTTGCCGGAAGCCAGATCAAGGGCGGCGTAGAGGTTGGTGGTACCGAACCTTCGGTAGTCGTGGGTCGCCCGGGCCGGCACCCCGGGGAGAAGAGGCAGGATGGAAGCCGTGCGGTCGAGCGCCTGGATCTGGGATTCTTCGTCCACGCAAAGGACAACGGCCGCATCGGGCGGGTTGAGGTAGAGCCCCACGATGTCTCGCACTTTGTCAATTGCCTGGGGATCAGGAGAGAGCTTGAAGCTCTCGGTGAGGTGGGGCTTCAGCCCAAAGGCCTCCCAGATGCGGCAGACGGCGGTTTGACTCATACCCGTGGCCTGAGCCAGGGAGAGTTCGGCCGCGCTATCTCCGTTGGTGCGTCCCTCGGCGGCCGGGAGCACGATCCGGCATCTCTGGGCCAAGGCTTGGGCGCTCTTGGGCCGGCGGGCCCAGCGTTCGAGGGTTTCCCGCTCCAGTTCGGAAGGCTCGATCTTGACCGTCGGTCATCCCATGGCCCCCTCCATCCTCGCAGTTTGAGAGGAGCTTCGCCAACGGGACGCCAAAGCCTGTGCATTTTCAAACTCGGGACACTAGGCGTACCGCAGACGTGAGGGTATTTGGCCGTCTGTTGGCTCTTTCTGTCTCTGGTGGTCTCGCGAGGTTCTGGCCGCTATCATATCCGGACGTCCATACGGTGCGTGCGCACGGCCGTCCTGGAGAGAAGAGGAGGCGGCTCATCTCGTGGCCTTGCTCGAAGTAAACAGCCTGACGAAGGACTACGGCTTCGGTCGCGGAGTCTTCGAAGCCTCGTTTCACGTCCATGAGGGGGAGGTGTTCGGCTTCCTGGGTCCGAACGGAGCAGGGAAGACGACGACCATTCGCCACATCATGGGTTTCTCGAAGCCGCAGACGGGATCGACCATTGTCGACGGCATGGACAGCTGGGAAAAGGCGGATGAAATTCAGCGCGAGGTAGGCTACCTGCCGGGCGAGATAGCGCTTCCCGCGAACCTCACGGGCACACAGTTCATCGGCTACATGGCCGACCTGCGTGGCATGACCGACATGAGCAAGACTGATTACCTCCTTGAGAAGTTCGAACTCGATCCCTCGGGGAGATTGAAGCGAATGTCTTTGGGGATGAAGCGGAAGTTGGCCGTTGTCACGGCCTTCATGCACGACCCGCGGATCCTTGTCCTGGACGAACCCACCAGCGGCCTCGACCCGATCATGCAAGAGACCTTCATCGAGTTTGTGCTCGCAGAGAAGAAGCGGGGAAAGACCATCCTTCTCTCTTCCCACATCTTCAGCGAGGTGGAGGCCACCTGTGACCGGATCGCCATCATCAAGGAGGGGCGAATAGTGTCGCAGATCGTGGCTGACGACCTACGCCACAGACAGGACAAGGTCTACCAGATCGAGTTCATGACCGTCGATGAGTTCCAGCGCTTCTGCTGTGAGAATCACCTGGAGATAATCACGGCTCATGCCGACAAGCAGCAGGTCACGGTCGGCATCCACGACAACGACATCAATGAGTTCTTCTCCACCCTCTCCGGCTACTCGTTGAGGTACTTGAAGGAGAAGAAGTTCACTCTGGAAGAGTTCTTCCTCGATTTCTATGACCGAAAGAAGACCGTGGCCGAGGGAACCGCCCATGTCGCTCATTGAGATCGATCACCTGACCAAGGATTACGGAGGAGGCCGCGGCATCTTCGACATCCATCTGCAAGTGGAAGAGGGCGAGTCCTTCGGGTTCGTGGGCACCAACGGCGCCGGGAAGACGACGACTATCCGCCACCTGATGGGGTTCCTCAACCCCCATCAGGGCGTCTGCCGCATAAAAGGGTACGACTGCTGGTCCCAGGCCGCAGATGTCAAGCGACTCGTCGGCTATGTCCCGGGCGAGATCGCCTTTCCCGACGCTCGCAACGGTTTCGACTTCTTGGAGCGGCAGGCCGCAATGACGGGCGTCACCAGCAGCGCCTACCGTGACTATCTCCTAGAGAAGCTACAACTGGATGCCTCCGCTAATCTCAAGAGGATGTCGAAGGGCATGAAGCAGAAGACGGCCATCGCCGCAGCTTTCATGCACGATCCCCCGATTCTCATCCTTGATGAGCCCAGCACCGGTCTAGATCCGCTGATGCGTGCCTCCTTCACCGAACTGCTGGAAGAGGAACGCCGGCGAGGTAAAACCGTCTTCATGTCGTCGCACATGTTCAACGAGGTAGAGGCCACGTGCGACCGAGTGGGGATGATCAAGGACGGTGTGATCATCGACGTCACCTCCACCGCCGCCATACGTCACTATGAGAACAAGACATACAAGATCGAGTTCATCGAGTCCGCCGACTACCACCGCTTTCTCCGCGAACCCTTTGACGTGGGCGAGAGGCGCGACGAGAACAATCAGGTCTTTGTGAATGTGCACGACACAGATATAGATCTACTCGTGCGCACCCTCACCGGGTACCGTGTCAAGTTCTTCACCGAGATCAAGTACTCGCTTGAGCAGTACTTCGACGGTGTTTATAGGAAGGAAGCTGCCGATGCTCAGTAGGCCGGTATTCTGGCAATCTATAAGGTCCCACTACGTCCTCTGGGTGATCTGCACCGTCGTACTCACCGCCATGCTGTCTCTCATCGCGGCTTTCCACGACCCATCGACTCTTTCCAGCCTGGTGGAGGCCTTCGAGGACACTCCCATGGCCGCCGAGGTAGGGGATCGGCTCGATCTGTTCGGGTCGCTGTTGGGCATATTGGCCCAGACCATCTACGGGTTCTCAGGGCTCATGATAGGCATGGTCTATGTGGTCGTCACGGCCAATGGTCTGGTGGCTTCGGAGGTGGACAGGGGTTCGATGGCCTATACCCTCTCCACTCCCATCAACAGGACCTCAGTCGTGCTTACCAAGGCGGTGTATCTGGTCGTTTCTATCATCCTCATGTGTGTGATCATCGGAGGGGTCGGCGCTGCGACCATCCAGTTGAAGCACCACAGTATCTGGGGTACCTCATACACTGAAGACGTGAAGGCGGCTGCCGCAGTCCTTGACCTGGACAAGGAAGAGGTGGCGGGTGACCTGTCCCTCATCGTGGAGAACGCTGAGGCCTTCGCGGCCGGTTCCGCGGCGAGGAATGTACCTGCAGATGTGTACTCGGCCTATCTGGCTCAGGCGATGCAGCGTGATGCGTATGTGGCCGCCGCGGCCCTTCTCGGAGCGACGCCCGCCGCGGTGGAGGACGATCCGAGTCTCATCCAAGGAAATCCGGCCGCCTTGGCGGCTGCGGCGGGCGTCATGGGCATGGATCAGGACGCCTACGCCGCCTATCTTGAGCAGATGATCGCGAGGCTCGAGGAGACGGCGGCTCAACGGCAATCCGTGAGTGAAGCTCTGGCGACCGGAATAACTGCAGCCGCCGAGTCTCTGGGCATGAATGCGGCTGTACTGGCCGCCGATCTTGGCATTCTTCGGGCAGATTCAGCGGCGATGGCCGTAGCTGCAGAGGCGTCCGGCCTCGATGCCAAGACGATTGACTACGCCATTGTCCAGGCCATGGCCGGCAACGAGATATCAGCCGATGTAGGCATTGTCTTCGACCCCTTCGCTTATCTCATGATGAATCTGGGGTTCCTGCTCCTGCTCTTGGCAGTCAGCGGCATATCGTTCGTCGCCTCCTGCATCTTCAATTTGTCGAAGTATTCGCTCGCCCTGGGGGCAGGCTTACCCTTCGCCTTCTTGATCCTGAATCTCCTGAGCACGGTGAACGATACGCTCGAACCCCTCAAGTACTTCTCGCTCATAACCCTGTTCGATACCGAGGCGATCATGAGAGCCGGGACCTACGCGCCACAATTCGCTGCGCTCGGAGTGTTGGGGATAGCGCTGTACGTATTCGCCATCAGCATGTTCAGACGGAGAGACCTGCCGTTGTAGGGGCGGGGCACGGAAGAGCAGCGGCTACTACAAGGGAGGGCGACCGTGGCTCTCGTCCTCAGAACGTCAATGCAAGTCGAACGACCGCAGTCGCATGGGGTGTTTCAGTTCGCGGCGGTGTTTCCGGGTGACTATTGATGTCTCGAGAAGCCAGAGGGCCAGCATGGGCGGCGTGGGGTAGGGTGCGCATTCCGGCGAATTCGGCCGCCCAGTCCGTCCCAAATCGGGCACGTGTTCCGGCTCAGGTCGGCCGCCTGTTCCGGTTGAATTCGGTCACCGGAGCCGCGGGCGACGCATCGACGGTTTCGCATCTTTCTAGAGTGTAGCGTCTTTGGCCGTGTCTCTGCCGGGGGCACCCCCTTTCTTCTTGCGCATGGATTCACCCGACAAGGTGAACTTGTGCGCTCCATGCACCAGGCGATCGAGGATGGCATCAGCCAGCGTGGGATCGGCGATCACCCGCCCGGAAGCCAGATCAAGGGCGGCGTAGAGGTTGGTGGTACCGAACCTTCGGTAGT
>CAYRES010000016.1:0-42124 GCA_964423425.1 uncultured Gaiellales bacterium
GTGCCTTGAGGACCACGTAGGTCCTCGATGCGCGAAGCAACGCTTGTGATGCGTGAGCTTCGAAACAAGGTCTCCTTCTGGAGCCGCCAGCAGCATGGGCGGTTCCGGTCGCCTCCCCCTCTCCCTTGGGTGTCTCCTCCTGCATGTACAAGGACATACATCTCTTGCAGAAGGAGGACGCCATGGCACCCACACGCGACCTCATCGACTGGCTCTTTGCCCAACAGCTGCAGGTGATGACGAGTGGGCACTCCGAGACGAGAGTGGCTTCACCTGGTGGGCCGACCGGCAGGCCCAGAGGGTGGAGGTAAGAGAGAGTCACGGAGCCGGTGTGGATTCAGACAGCTCTCCCCACTTCCTTCTCTCCGTCCGCACCGAGTTTCTCTGTCAGCTGGAACTCCACTTCGGACTAAACAAGCGGACTGACGATCAAGAATTACACCACAATTCGGGACTTGACTCCTCAGGCTGCGCTCGCACCCCGAAGTGCCACAAACCCACTGGAGCCAATGTGGAAAGCATGTCCCGGGACCGCATAACTTCAGCTATCAGTCCGGCCGTCACAGCCCCTTCTCGGCGCTCCCGGCGGCCTCCCCCACAAACACGAAAACACCCGCTTATGCAGGTGTTTTCTGTGATGCGGGCGGAAGGATTCGAACCTTCGACCTTGGGATTAAGAGTCCCCTGCTCTGCCAGCTAAGCTACGCCCGCACGGCACGCCAGCCGCCTCCACAGCGCTCCGGCCCGATGTGCGCCCCGGTGGGAGCTGGGGCCCCGAGATAATACTCGAGTTTCCCGCCTGATGCCAGTGCCCAAAGCCCCTCGCCCGACACATGCGGGAAAGATGGCCCTCCCTTGCCGCACACCGTGGCGGCGGTCGCCGGCAACCCTCGTTGTGGCAGTGCAGAAGTTGACCAACCACCCGCCCCGGAGTAGTCTGTTGTTACTGAGAATGATTCTCACTTAGCGCTTCGCGCTCACGCTGGATGCTCGCCGTAGACCCCGGGCAGGCACACATGCTTCCAGAGGACATCTGCAAGCCCTGGCTCGCCAGGCTCTCCCAGGCCGGATGCCGAGCCACCGCCCCCCGGCGGGCGGTGATGTGTGCGCTGCTCGCAACCGATGCGGCCCTCACCCCCGAGGAGATACTCGTCTCAGCCCGCACCCGGCACAACGGCCTCGGGCTGGCCACCGTGTATCGCGCCCTTCAACTCTTCGCCGAACTCGGCCTCGTGCGCAGAATTCACCGACAGGACGGCTGCCATGCCTATCTCTGCGCCTCCCCCGGTCACACGCATGCGGTCATCTGTCGCTCATGCGGGCGCGGCGTGGAGTTCCCCGGCGCCGACGATGTGCACGCCCTGGCCGACAGGGTGGAGAAGTCCACCGGCTTTCGCATTCACGACCACCTGCTCCAGTTCATGGGTGTGTGCCCAGAATGCGCCGAGGTACCCGCGTGAGAATCCCCCGGGTCACCCGTGCCCTCGTCATCGTCTCCGCCCTCCTGACTCTGGCCCTCCTTCCCTTTGCCGGAGGCTGCGGGCCCGGCAGTGAGGGGGCGGATGGGGCCAAGAATGCCGCCGCGCCTCTTCGTGTGGCGGTGAGCGTGCCTCCGCAGAAGTACTTCGTGGAGCGCATCGTGGGCGACTTGGTGCAGGTCACGATCATGGTGAAGCCAGGAACGGAGCCCCACACCTACGAGCCCAAACCGGCCGATCTCCAGGAACTCTCCGAGGCCGCTGCGTACTTCACCATAGGCCTGCCTTTCGAGAGCATGTGGATGAACCGCTTCCGCTCCGCCGCGCCGCACATGGAGGTCGTCGACACGGTTGCGGGCATCGAACGCATACCGCTCCCCGAGTACACACACGACGAGGAGACTGACGGCCACGGTGACGACGAGCTCGACACCCACATATGGACCTCTCCCACCCTCGTGAAGCTGCAGGCGGAGATCATCGCCGCCACACTGACCCGCCTCGACCCGGCGCATGGCGCCGTCTACGAACAGAATCTCACCGCCTTCCTCAGCGATATCGAGCAGCTCGAGGCCGACATCCGCTCCACACTGGCGGGCCACGAGGGTGCGAAGTTCATTGTCTACCATCCCGCTTGGGGGTATTTCGCCCGCGACTTCGGCCTCATCCAGATTCCGGTGGAGATCGAGGGACGCGAGCCGAGCGCCGCGGCCCTCGCCGCACTCATTCGGGAGACACGTGAAGAGGGCATCGCCGTCATCTTCGTGCAGCCGGAGTTCAGTGCCCGAGCCGCAGAGACCCTGGCTCGGGAGATCGGCGGCTCGGTGGTTCCCATCAGCCCGCTCGAAGAGGATTGGCTTGCCAACATGCGCAGGGTGGCGGACTCACTCGCGGCGGCCTTCGGACAAGATCGATGATCAACCCCCCTCCCCCGCACGCGCCTTCGGAACCTCGGCCTGCTCCCGGCGGTCCGCGACAGGCCCGGGTGCAACATCCCCCCGAGCGTTCCGCCGACGCCGACGAACCGGTGCGGGTACGCGGGCTGAGCGCCGGGTACGACGGCGACAGCGTCCTTGAGGACGTGAGCTTCACCATGCGCCGGTGCGACTTCGTGGGCATCATCGGCCCGAACGGTGGGGGGAAGACCACGCTGCTCCGCGTGCTCCTCGGGCTTCTCCGGCCCACCGCCGGCACCGTGGAGATCATGGGGCTACCTCCCGAAGAGGGCCGTCACTTCGTGGGCTACGTTCCCCAGATCATCGAGTTCGACCGGGCCTTCCCCATCAATGTATGGAACGTGGTCCGCATGGGGCGGTTGGGCACCGGAAGTGGGGCGGGACGGCGTGTTCTGGAGCTGCCTCTTCTCTCACGATCCTCCACGGACGACGAAGCCGTGGAACAGGCTCTTCGTGACGTCGACATGCTCGAGCACCGGCGTCGTCCTATAGGCGAGCTTTCGGGAGGCCAGCGCCAGCGGGTCTACATCGCCCGCGCCCTCGTCGCCCGGCCCTCCCTCCTCCTGCTCGACGAACCCACCTCGAGCGTCGACCCCCATGTGCGCGAGAACGTGTACGAGTTGCTGCAGTCCCTGAACGACCACCTCACCATCCTGCTCGTCACGCACGACATCGGCGTCATCTCCTCGTACGTGAAGACCGTGGGCTGCCTCAATCGCCGCCTCGAGTATCACGGCGAGAAACAGCTCACCGCGGCCATGCTCGAGACGGCGTACGAGTGCCCCATCGACCTCATCGCTCACGGCGTTCCCCACCGGGTCTTCTCGGAACACGAGCGCCATTCCTGCGGGCCGGAATGATCGAAGCCCTTCAATTCGAGTTCATGCGCAATGCCCTGTACGCGGGCATCCTGGTGAGCATCGCGTGCGGCGTCATCGGCACCTTCGTCGTCTTGAACCGCATCGTGTTCATCAGTGGTGGCATCGCCCATGCCGCCTACGGTGGTATCGGGCTCGGCTACCTGCTCGGCTTCGACCCCATTTTAGGCGCCCTCGGTTTCAGCCTGGCCTCGGCGCTTGCCATGGGAACGGTGGAGCGCAAGACCCGCCAGCGCACCGACACCATCATCGGCATGATGTGGGCCGTGGGCATGGCACTCGGCATCCTCTTCCTCGACCTCTCCCGTGGATACAAGAGCGACATGTTCGGCTACCTGTTCGGCAGCATTTTGGCCGTTCCTCGGACCGATCTCTACATCATGGTGGGCGTGGATGTGGTTGTGGTGGTGCTTGCGATCGTGTTCTACCGCGAACTCCTCGCCATCTCCTTCGACGAGACCTTCGCCACCGTTCGCAACGTGAAGGTCACCGCCATCTACCTCACCCTCATGTGCATGATCGCCCTCACCGTCGTCATGATGATGCGCATCGTGGGCCTCATCCTGGTCATTGCGCTGCTCACCATTCCCGCCGCCATCGCCGGACGGTACGCGCGCGACATGCGCTCCATGATGCTGTACGCCAGCATCCTCGGCGTACTCTTCACCGTGTCGGGCCTCTGGCTCTCCTACGCGCTCAATCTCACCTCCGGGGCCACCATCATCCTGGCTGCGGCGGCCGGCTATGTGCTGAGCCTGACGGCCTCGCAGGTGATTCGCCGAGCGAAGCGCCACGCCAAGCGGTGAAGCGCTGTCAGACAAAGACGGACTGGTGGGAGTTAGACAAAGACGGACTGGTGGAATAGTCTTTTCTTCAAACACCCATACCACCCACCGCAACCGGCGGTCGGTCCGTATGCGGGCGCCTCAACAAGAGCATGAGGGGGTAGGCAGCATGGCCGATGAACGAAACTGTCCGAGCTGCGGCGGTGAGGTCGGGCCGCAGGCTTTGTTCTGTCCTTCTTGCGGCACCAAGGTGGAGACGGCGGCACCCTCCGATCCGGAATCCGCCACTCCTCCCGAACAGCCGCCGGAGCCTCCTACACCTCCGCCACCCGGGTATCAGCCGCCACCGGGCTACCAACCGCCGCTGAGCACACAGGCGCCTCCCGGGTACCAGCCGCCGCCGGGTGAGCAGGCGCCGCCCGAGTACCAGCAACCGCCGGGTTACCCGCCCCCACCACCGCCCGGGTACCAGCCACAGGCAGGCGAGTATCAGGCACCTCCGGGGTACCAGGCGCCCGCTGGGTACCAGCAACCGCCCGGATACCAACCCCCCGGCGGCTACCAGCCGCCACCCGAGTACCCGCCGCCCGAGTACCCGCCGCCCGAGTACCCGCCACAGGGATACCCGCAGCCCCCCGGCTACGGTCCAGGTTACGGACCCGGCTATGGCCCGGGTTACGAATATCCTCCGAAGAAGAAGCGCACCGGGCTCATCGTGGGCATCATCGTGGGGGTGGTGATCATTGCGGCCGCAGCCGTCGCACTGGTGTATTTCCTGGGCCGCAACGACTATGGCACCCGGCTCGAGTTCAACGGCGGCGAGCTCTACTACACATCCGAAGTCACCCGGGCCGAGGCCGACGCACTGGGTCGGTTCCTCATCGACACGGAGTTCTTCGACGGCGAGAAGAAGACGGTCCAGCTGGACAAGGCCGAAGTGGTGTACCTCTTCAGGATGGTCATGAAGGAGGAGTTCCGCAACGATCCTGAGATGATCGCTCTCGCCGAGGACTACGCGCTCCTCATGTCGGCGGAGGTCTTCAACGGCGCCCCGCTGGAGATCCACTTCACCGACGAACGGCTCAAGACCGTGAGAATAGCAGCCCAGACGGTGAACCTCGTGACGACCACGACCACAGCAAGCGGTCTGGGCACACGCTTGGAGGTCTTCGGCGCCGAACTCTACTACACGCCCAACACCACCCGAGCAGAGGCCGACGCACTGGGTCAGTTCCTCATCGACACCGGCTTCTTCGATGGCACCATGAAGACCGTGCAGTTGGACAAAGCTGGAGATGTCTACCAATTCCGCATGGTCGTGCTGGAGGAAGCGCGCGGAGAGCCCGAAATGGTGACCCTGGCACAGGAGTACGCTCGGCAGATGTCGACCGATGTGTTCAGAGGGTCCCCGGTGGAGGTCCACTTCACTGATGAGAACATGATGACGCTCGAGGTCGTAAGACCGTAGCGGTGGCTTCTGCCGGCCGGGCCTCCGGCAGGCGGACGGCTATGGGGGCTGCGGACGGATGTCCGTCCGCAGCCCCCATAGCTTCGCGGCCCGCCGTTCGTTGAAGGTGTTGCACGGACTTGGAGTGCGTGCCTGCGGACAACCACGCCAGGGAGTGCAGATGAGACGGGTGTTCATCATAGCTTTGCTTCTGGCCGTCCTGGGAGTCTGCGCCATCGACGGACTATCGCTGTTCTACGCCTACCGCTCCGCCCAAGACGTGGCCAAGAGCGCCGCCCAACAGGCCATCATCGAGTATGTCTCGACGAACGGCGATGAGGAACGCGCCGAGGCAGTGGCGAGACGCTACGCCTCGAGCAAGGACGCCGACCTCATCAGCCTTCAGGTGGCGAAGGGAACCACCCGGATCATGACGGTGTGGACACGCTCCGTGTCGGAAACACGTCTCTTGCGTCACATACCCTTCCTCAAGGGCTTCCTGTCGCACGAGTACACCGCTTCGGTTCCCTTCTGAGCGGGGGTCTGCAGGCTTGTGGGGGCGCCGCGCACCGCGGCGTGCAGTGCCGGCCCACGGCCGACGCCCGGTGCTCGCGGTCAAGCGGCCCACCTCAGCCGACGAGTGCGCCCCCCAGATTCCAGAGCCAGTTCACGGCGGCGCCCAAGGCGAAGGCCAGCACCACCGAAGCTGCCGACACGAGCAGCGCCGTCCTGGCGCCGAACTCACGGCGGAGCACCGCGATGGTGGCTACGCAGGGGATGTAGAAGAGCACGATGAGAGCGAAGACGTACATCTGCTGAGCCGTGAGTACTCCCCCGAAATCGGTGGTGCCGAGGAGTGCGGCCAACATGATGAGGGCCAGCTCTTTGCGCAGGACACCGAACACCAGCACCACCATGGCGATGGGGGGAAGCCCGAGTACGTTCTTGGTGAAGGGGGCGAGGGCGGAGGAGAAAGGCTCCAGCCACCCCAGCCAATCGACGACGAAGAGTATGAGGCTCCCTGCGATGATGATGGGAAAGGCAAAGACCACGAAGTCCTTGAGGCGGAACCACGTCTGCTTGAGCGACACCCTCCACGCGGGCACTCGCAGGCGCGGCATCTCCATGATGAGCCCCACGTTGTCACCGGGCAGATAGCGGTTGAGCACCCGGCCCAGCACGAACACGATGAGCAGGCTCACGAAGTAGAGGCTGAGGGCCGGAAGGAAGCCCACAAAGGCGCCCACCAGACCCAGTATGACGACTGTGCGGGCCGAGCAGGGTACCAGGGTGGCGAGAACCCCGGCGATGAGCCGGTCGCGATCGCGCTCCATGATACGGGTGCCGAGCACTGCCGGCACCGTACAACCGTAGCCGAGGAACATGGGGATGAAGGCCTTGCCGTGAAGCCCGAGCCGGTGCATGACGGAGTCGGTGAGAAAGGCCATGCGGGCCAGGTACCCCGAATTCTCGAGCACCGAGAGCACCACGTAGAAGGGGATGAGGTAGGGAAGCGCAACCGACACCCCGGCCAGAACTCCTTCAATGAGGCCCCGCCAGAGAAAGTCCGTCCACCCCTCGCTCAGCCCCAGGCCGTAGAAACCTTCCTCCAGAAGGACGAAGGCCTCATCCAGCCACCCGGCCACATAGTCACCCACCACGAAGATGAGACCGAACATGGCGAACATGGCGACCACGAGAGCAAGCCACCCCAACACCTTGTGTAGGAAGACTGCATCGAGCCGCTCCCCGGCGGTCCGCTCATCGCCGGCCCGCCGCTTGACCGACGAGGCGATGATGCGCCCCGCCAGCTCGTAGCGCTCCCCGGCTATCACGCCGGAGGCTTCGTGCCCGTGCACCTCTTCGAGTCCCCGGGCCGCTTCGTCGGCCACGGCGATGACCCGACCCAAAGGGGCGACCAGCGAGAGGAATTCGGGATCATCCTCCAACAGTTTGATGGCCACAAACCGTGAAGGGAGCGACGCCACCTCTCGGGGCAGCTCCTCTACGGCAAGCGCCTCTTCTACCCGAGCGATGGCTTCCTCGACCTCCCGACCGTACGTGGGCGGAGCCACGGGCGAGACCGCGCATTGCGAGAGCGCCACCTCCACCACCTCGTCGAGACCCTTGCCGGCCGCGGCCGACGTCTTCACCACCGGAGCTCCCACCTGCACGGCCAGGGTCTCGGCGTCGATGTAGAGACCTTCCTTGACCGCCACGTCGCTCAGGTTGAGGGCCACCACCAGCGGGACACCCAGTTCCCTCAACTGGAGGGTAAGGTAGAGGTTGCGCTCCAGCACGGTGGAGTCGAGGACGTTGATGACGACATCGGCCAGTCCGGCGGAAAGGAACTCGCGGGCGACCAGTTCCTCCTGCGAATACGCCGATAGAGAGTAGATGCCGGGCAGGTCGACCACCCGGAGGCGGCGGGCCTTGAAGAGAAAGGAACCCTGCGCCACCTCCACCGTCTTACCGGGCCAGTTCCCTATCGTCTGATTCAAACCGGTGAAAGCGTTGAACATGACGCTCTTGCCGACGTTGGCGTTGCCGGCAAAAGCGAGGGTCACCTCGGAGCCGTCGTCCAGCTGCTGCGGCGTGCCTGCGATGCTGTGTGGGCGCTCACCCACCTATTCTGCCGGCTCCTCGTCTCCGGAGGGTTGAGGTGCACCGGGTGTCGCCTCCGGAGGGATGCACTCCAGGTGGGGGGCCACCAGGATCTTGGCGGCTACACCTCGCCCCAACGCCACCCTGGCCCCGTGAGACTCCACCTCCACCGGACCGCGCCCCTGGCTACGAGCGACCCTCAGGCGGGAGCCCTGGCCGAGACCCATGTCTTCGAGCCGTCGCTTCTGCAGGCGGCCTCCGGCGAGATGCACGACCACGTACTCGCCCGGTTCGACGTCACGCAGACGCATGACGCCACGGCCCAGCATGGCTTCAAAGCGGTCGAGGCGGCGGGCCAGAGAAGCGGCCTCCTCGTCGGAGAGCATGTGTTCGAGCCGGCAGGCCTCCTCATGCAGTCTGCCCTCGCGTAAGCCAAAAGACCTGAGCAGCCTCTCCGCCAGCTGGTGTCGCCCGTAGATGCGCCTGCCGAGATCGCGCCCTTTGGGAGTGAGACCGACGGTGTCGCCCGAGATCACAACCTCGCCGTCGAGTGCGAGGTCCATCACCACATCGGCCACCGGGCTGCCGGCCAGGTCGGGCTCACTGAGAAGCGAAGCCAGGACGGGAGACTCGCGGCCCTCCCGCTCCAGGCGGTAGAGAGCCTCGAGGCATTCTTCGCGGTCCTCGCGGCAGATGTCGTTTCGCTCTTCTTCCACAGTCGGGCCTCACTCACCGGCCGCCGAGGTGCGCATACCACGGCTCGCACTCGCCTCGGCCGTTCACACCACGGCATTCAACGAGTTAAGAATAACCGAAACGGCGGCCCGGGCGGACTAAGGGAGCGGCTCTCGTTCTCCACGAGGTGCTCAGCGGCGGTTGACCAAGTAGATGCCCACGGCCACGAGAACTGCTCCCACCCACAGGAGCCAGGGCAGGGGCTCACCCAGGACGATTCCGCCCATGAGCACCCCGAACAGCGGCGTGATGAAGGTGAAGGCGGCCAGATTGCCGGCTTTGTACGTGCGAAGCAGCCAGAACCAGGCCAGGTAGGTGATGGTGACGACGACGACCGTCTGGTGGAGCAGGGCGAGTACCGCATCCGTACGCACGTCGACGACGGGCGCCCCCTCCACGATCAGGCTGCCGGCGAAGAGAAAGGGTGCAGAGAACAGCACTTGGTAGAAGAGGAGCTGCGTGGGAGACACACGGTAGCGGCCGAGAGTCCGCTTGCCATAGAGTGTGTTTCCCGCCCAGAACACGGCCCCCAGGAGTTCCATGAAATCACCCAGCAGACTTCCCCCCGGAGTGGCGAAGCCGGCTCCAAACACGGCCACCACCCCGGCGAAGGCCAGTGAGAGACCGGTGATGCGAGGAGCCGTCAAGCGCTCTCCGAGTAAGAAGTGTGCTCCCAGGGTCACCCAGAACGGGCTCGTGTAGAGGAGCACTGTCGCCCGCGAGGCCAGAGTGTACTTGGTTCCCCAGTACACAAAGAGAAACTCACCCGCAAAGAACAGGCTCACGATGAAGCAGTGCAGAAGCGCCCTGCCCCGTACCCGCAGGTCGTGCCTGATCAGGAGACCCCACACGAGCAGCAAGACGGCGGCGGTGGCCGAACGTATGGAGGCGGCCAGGATGGGCTCAAACCCCCGGTTCGAGATCATGATGGCAATGAAGTTCCCGCCCCAGATGAAGCAGAGAAGAAGGACCAGACTCATGGCGCCAAACGAAAGACCGTCCGGCTGCCGGTCCCCCGGCTCGTGGACACCGGCCCCGGGGGAGGAGGCATCGAGCGGACCGGCGGGGTTCCTTCCCGTCACACGCATCCTCCCGCCCCTACCACCGATACGAGCACCCTTCGGAGTTCCTCCAATGTGTAGGGCTTCCCCAGCCGGGCCGCGAAGAGGGCAAGGGAATCCTCGGGCAGCGTACTCTCCGGCGAGTATCCGCTCGACAGCACCACCGGCACCCCCTCCCCGCGTTCACGAATGGCCTTTGCTACCTCCACACCCCCCATGCCGCCGGGCATGGTGAGGTCGGTGATCACCAAATCGTAGGCAATTTCCGCCACGGGTGCATGGGCCAGTATCTCGAGACCCCGTTCCCCGCTCCCGGCTTCCTCCGCCGTCCAGCCCAGGCTGGCCAGCATACGTGTGAGCACCTTCCTCACGTTGGGTTCGTCATCGATGATGAGAGCCCTGCCCAGCCCTGCACCGGCCTGGGGTTGTGCCTCCGCGACGGCTGCCTGGGCCAGAGGGACGGCGGGCAGATAGAGCACAAACGTGGAACCCGCGGGCCCGCTCGCCTCTAAGAGGAGCGTCCCTCCATGCCGCTCAGCGATACGAAGGGAGGTGGGCAGCCCCAGACCCGAGCCTGCCGGCTTGGTGCTGAAGAAGGGGTCAAAGAGCAGCTTTCTATGTTCCAGCGGTATACCCAGACCCTCATCCTTCACCCTGATCACGATATACGGCCCGGGGGAAAGCCCCGGCGCGTCATGCTCGGTGAGGTGCTCGTTACGCACATTGAGGGTGATCCTCCCCGGCGCCTCCATCGCCTCGGTAGCGTTGATCATGAGATTGTCGATGACCTGCGTGATCTGGGTTTGATCCACCTCGGCAGGCCACAGCGGCTCCTCGAGTTCGATGGTGGCCGTGTGGTTCGAGCCGCTGAGGGCAAAACGCACTGCCGCGTCCACCAACTCGGCGATGGCCGTCACCACCCGCTCGGGCTCTTCGGCCTTGGCGAAGGTCAACAGGCGCCGGGCCAAGTCGCGGGCCCTCAAGCAGGCCTCCTCCGCCGTGGCGAGATTGTCATCCAGATTGTGCGAAAGCGCCCCAGGGTCCTTGATCTCCCTGCGGACCAACACAACACTGCCCAACACGGCCGCCAACAGGTTGTTGAAGTCGTGGGCGATGCCGCCCGCCAATTGAGCGACCGCTTCGAGCTTCTGGCCGCGCCGAGCCATCTCTTCCGCACGGCTACGTTCCTCTATCTCGCGTTCGAGCACCAGCTTGGCCGCTCTGATCTCAGCTGCATCCCGCTGCGCCCTCACCAACCCCGTGCGCACCAGGTACACATACCCGGCCATCGCCGCCGTGGCGACCAGGCCAAGGGCCAAGACTGCCCAGGGGAGCGCCGAGCGCCCGTCGTCTATGAAACCCGGGGTGGCAGCGACCATGACTCTCCACGTCCTATCCGCCACTCCAAGGTCAAAGGCGCGCTGCCACTCTGGAGACTGCCTGCTTACGAGATCGGGTCCCCCGCCAGGGAGCGTCAGCCGCGGCTCGGCTGAGTGTAGAGCGAGCACCCGCGTATCGGGAGCCGCAGCGAGGTCCGTGATTTGAACGTCAACCTTTTGGTCGGCCGCCACGGCCATCGCCTCTCGGAGCACTTCCCCCACATTCAACACTCCTACCACCACGCCCTCGAACCCGTCCATCGGCGCCGCCTGATCGAGGTTCGCAGCGCCCGGCCCGGAGAACACGGGGTGAAGCAAGAGCACGCCATCCTGCTCACCCGTCAAGAGCGGAACGATGCCGGTGGCGACCGGATCCCGCGTCTCGCGTGCCCGCAGGAAGGCCTGACTGCGCACAGGTTCGGACAGAAGATCGAGACCGAGCGCCGCCTCGTTCGACGCGAGCGGCTCCACGTAAAGAAGAGGCGCATGATACGGGCGGATACCCGCCTCTATGAGGGCACCGGCCGGTCCCGGCTCGCTGAAGTCAAACCCGGCCATGCCTTCACGCCGGGCCTCCTCGACCACGGTGGACCTCTCCACGCCGGCGACGAAAGGTGCCCACGCCAACGCCCACACTCCTGGGCGCTCCCGCACGGAGGCACCGGCAAACAGGCGGAACTCCTCCCTCGACACCTCTTCGGAGGCCAAGAGGAACCTTTCGATGGAGGCCAACACGCCAACGGTCATCTCGACCCGCTCGGCAAACGCTCGGAAACGTGCGGACGCCACCGCATCCAGATCCCTCTGCAGCTTCTCGTCCTGTCGCTGAAGAAGCGAGAGGCAGAGAAGCACCGAGAGCGCAATCCCCACGGTGCAGACGAAGACGATGCCAAGCCGCCACGACTTCAGCAGGTAGCCACGAATGCCGCCTGTCTGCATGTCCCACCCTGTGCTCGTGATGCACTCCCCTCACCGCTGCCGGACCGTCACTTCACATGTGCCATCGTATTCCCGCGACCGTCACTGTCAACGCGTGGGCGGGATATGCCGGCCCCGTGCGCTGCGACGCCAGCAGTTTGCGCGGCCGCCTTTCGTGGTATCAGCCAGAATGAGTAAACGCAGCAGCAGGCGTTGAAGACACGCTCAACCGAAGGAGAGTAGCTCGTGACCGAAACAAGAGCGAAGTGCCTGAAACGGTGGAGAGAAGGGCTCACCCGCTTGGACGAGGATCTCGCTGCCTTGGAGTCGGGCGCACGCGGGGATTCCACAACACACGCCGAGCTGACCGGCCGCCTCAGAGAACTGAAAGCCAAGAAGGAAGAACTCGAGACCAAGATCGAAGGGGCCGAAGACTCAGACGATGCAGTCTGGGGCGAGGTACAAGGTGTGATCGACACCTTCTGGGAGAGTCTGGGGGCGGAGATAGAAGACCTCAAGGGCGGCACCAACTGAGCCGCCATCGGGTCCGCCGGCTCGAGACGCGAGCCTCCTCCCGGCCCAGCGGCGCCCTTCGCCAACCCGGCGAAGCCTTGCCCGTCCCGGCTACTCCTTCCTCACCATGGCCATCTCTTCGCCCTCGATGCTCAGTATGAGCCGGTCTCCCTCTATGCGGTAGTTGATCGACTCGGTCTCTCCGCTGTCGGGATCGGTCACTGAGAGCCTGCCGCCCTCGGCCGTGTACGGAACCTTCTCCTCCTCCCCCATGCCCCTGAAGATCAAGGTGCCGTCCGACACGAACTCGTACTCGAAGACTCCGTACTCCTCATCGACCCAGGTGCCCAGGAGCGGATCTGCCTCCTCCCCGGCGCCACAGGCGGCAAGCACGAGCACCAGGGCACACAAGAGGCACAGCGTGATCACCGGGACCGTCCGCAGATTCTTCACTTCCTCGCCCCCTTCGTCTGCCGGGTATCCTTGGCTACACCTTAGCACGAGAGTCGAGACCGGCAGGATGCCCTTGCGCCGGCCGCACAACGGCCCCGGGGCTACCTGAGTGGCACCAAGGCAGCATTACCCGTGTACACGCCGGCGGCGATGCTTGCCAGCACGGGCCCTTCGGCGACCGCCTGCAAGTCGAGCTCCGTGAAGGCGTCCAGCCACTTCGGCAGTTGACTGTTGATCGAGGCCTTGAGTTGTCCCACATCGCTGGTGGTGTTGAAATCCATGCTCTCCACCGTGTAGCCCCCCAGAGCAGGCTGGATCATCAGGACCCTTCCCAACTCGGTGGTCTCGATGCGGCCGCTGATATTGACGGTGAAAGACGCGTCGGCCGTGAAGGTCCCGGTTCTGTTCTCCTCCCTGTCGTCCGCAGTAAAGCCATCTATGTGAAAGACGCCCTCACCGCTACCGGAAAGGGTGCCGTCGGGATTCGCGGTTATCTGCGCTCTCCATTGGATGGTCCGCACTATGTCACCCTTGCGGAATATGAGGTCGACCGTGAGCTCCCACGCAGTGGGTTCTCGGACCTCGTCCCGATCGCCGCTGGTGCCGGGCGGGCGAGTGAAGGTATCGCCCGTGTGGATATCGATGAGGATGAACTCATCGATGATCACCGTGGTCTGCTGGATGACGATGATGACTGTGGGATCGAAGCCGGGCCAGCGCGGTCCGGTATAGCGTGGAGTGCGGGTCACCGCTCGGGGTGGGGTGAGTGGATTCCCACACTCACAGCGGACCCGGGGTACGCCATAACGATCCACCAGTACCATCTGCCCGGCCTGGAGCACCGATTGCCGGGGGGTGGGCCGCCCGTCGCGGTAGCCGTGGTTGGTCACCCGGGTATCGCGGGTGAGCATCACCGGCGTCAGTTCCTCGAAGTAGTCGCGGAGTTGGTCGGGGCGCACCTGGTTGCCTCCGCTCCAGCGCAAGGTGGGGTCGCTGTTGAGGGCGGCACAGAAGGCGGCCGCCTTGTCCGGATTCGCTTCCAGAAAACGCAGCTGCCCCTCCTTGTCGGCTACCGCCTTGCTCTTGGACCCCCCGTAGAGAGCCGGCGTGTCTCCTGCGTAGGAGGCCACCTGCAGCCGAGCATCTGTATCCGCGGGAGCGGGAGGAGGAGAAGGCAGGGCCGTGGTGGAGGTGGGGATGTTCAGAGTGGTGGTGGGACCCACCGTCACGAAGGCCTCACCGGCGAAAGACTCCGGCCCGGCTGTGCCGGCCGGCTCCAAGAAGATCTCCCCCTCGGCCTGCGTGAAGGGCGGAACTGTGGTCGTGGTGCTCTCCAGGGTGGTGGTGGTCCGCTCAGCCGCCTCTGTGCTGCTTGTGACCACCTGGATGATGGTGTCCCCGCAGCCGGAGAGCAGGAGAACCAGCAGGAAGGCAATCAAGGGAAGTGGAAGAGCATAGGCAAGTAGAAGACGGCAGCCGCCCCCACGATACTCCACCGCAGGCTGTTGGGCGTGCGAAATCCGGTTGGCCATGGCGAAGACCTCCGCCCAATTCTTCACTTGCATTCAGTGTAGTACAGAGTGTAGGTGCCCTCAAGACGCCTTTCTCGAAGAGGGTCGGCGTCTCTGACCGCACCCAGCCGGTGGGTTTCTCCCCGCTCCATCAAGGGTAGCCTGCCCGCACGTGCATGAGGTAGAAGGAGATGTGACCTTGAAAGCGTCCGGAAGGCCGGCATTCCTGAAGTACGCGACCGCAACTCTGTTCACCTGTATGATCGCGTCGGTTGCCTTGTTCATATCGGCATGCGGGGAGGACGCCTCCGGTGGCCTTCTCACATCGACCTCCTCAGCCACGAACGACCACCCCACCACCGTTCTTCCCGTAACAACAATGACAACATCCACCACCCTCCCCACACTCTCCCCGCGTCAGATGGCAGGGCAGCGGGTCATATACAGCTACTCCGGGCTCACACCGCCACCCGCTCTCATCTCACTCATCAGCCGCGGTGAGGCGGCGGGCGTCATCTTCTTTGCAAGCAACATCTCGACCGAGGCGCAGACACGCAGCGTCATAGAGACGCTCAACGAGGCAGCGGCTTCGCCCGAGAACCCGATCGAGGCTCCGCTTCTTCTCATGGTGGACCAGGAGGGTGGGCAGGTGCGCCGTCTCCCCGGTGAACCACTTCTCTCGCAGAAGCAGATCGGCTTGTCCGCCGACCCGGTGGCCCAAGCAGCCGAGGCCGGTGAAGCGGCGGGAAGGAACCTGCGCCGTCTGGGCATGAACGTCAACCTCGCGCCGGTGCTCGACGTATACCGCGAGGAGGGTGGTTTCAATGATCAGTATGGACGTTCCTACAGCGATGATCCCGCGGTCGTGTCCGAACTTGGAGTGGCCTTTATCGAAGCCCAGCAGCGGATAGGGGTTGCTGCCACGGCCAAGCACTTTCCCGGCCTGGGGGCCGCCACGCGTTCCGAGAACACCGACCTGCAACCGGTCACGCTCAGCATCGCAAGAACGTCACTCCTCACCATCGATGAATATCCCTACGAGTCGGCGATTCGGGCGGGAATCGAGTTGGTCATGCTTTCGTGGGCGACGTACCCGGCGTTCGATCCGGAGCTGCCCGCCGGCCTGTCCCCGACTATCGTACAGGGGGAGCTGCGCGAACGGCTTGGCTTCGAGGGCGTCACCATCACCGACGCCTTGGGGGCAGGGGCACTCGAATCGTATGGTGCGGATGGCAGGCGTGCCGTCCTCGCTGCTGAAGCCGGCGTGGACCTCATTCTCTGCGCTTCGGGTGATGTCTCACTCGGTCAGGAAGCCATGGAAGCCATAGAGACGGCCTATCGCGACGGAACTCTGGACAAGTCGGCCTTCGAGGCTTCGCTGCAGCGGATCCTCGCCCTGCGCTTCAGTCTCGCAGAGAGGCCGTCTGACTAGTTCCCCTACCCGTGCGCCACAGGCATACATGACCAGGTGAAGTTTGGCGTGGGAGTCTCTCGGGATGCCCCGGCGGCCTACCGGACGCCGGGGCATTGGATGTATGTCGCCATGCGGCACACGCACGCTACCGACCTCCTGTATGAGCGAGCGTATGACGTCGTGCGCGCTCGGAGAGAGACGCTCGCCTTGGCAAGAGAGTCGGTTTGGCCGGGGGATCAGGCCTAGGTCAAGGTGGCCTACAGGGGTTCGTGTCCTCTGAGAAGACTACGAGCTTGCACTTCTACTATTCAGTGTTACTATGTACTACTAGTCAGTGTAACTGAGTTGTGGAAGGAGGCGTTCGTGGGCAAGCAGATGACGGAGATGCTCAAGGGAACGCTGGAGGGCATCGTCCTCGCGATCCTGTCTGTACGGCCCGCGTACGGCTACGAGATCACTGGACGGTTGCGGGAGATGGGTTTCTCCGACATTGCCGAGGGCACCGTCTACGCGCTGCTCGTCAGGATCGAGCAGAGAGGCTTCGTCGATGTGGAGAAGTGCCCGTCCGAGAAAGGGCCGCCACGGAAGGTGTATTCGCTCAACGTTCAGGGACACGCGTATCTCGAGGAGTTCTGGAAGACGTGGAGCTTCCTCACGCAGCGGCTGGAACAGCTCAATGAAGGAGACAGATAGACATGGCCGCAGGATGGATCGAAAGTCTCAAGCGATCAATCGAGCAGAAAAGACAGTACCGGCAGTACAAAGCGCGGACGAAACGGCTTCCTACCAACTACCACATTGCCATCGAGGCACTGGAGCGGTACCTGATGTACTTCGGGGCAATCACAAAGGGCGACACAATGATGTCCATGCTGGACGACCTGGCCGACCTCTTCGAGCAGAGCGTCGCGGACGGAACCCCTATCCGTGCGATCGTCGGAGACAACCCCGTCGAGTTCGCCGAGGTGTTCCTCCAGAACTACTCGGAGGGCCAATGGATCAACAAGGAGCGCGAGCGGCTGACCACCGCCATTGATCGCGTCGCGGGCAATAGCGCGTGACGGCAGAGAGAACGGCGTGACGGCAGAGAGAACGGATACCCAGATGACAGCCGATCAGAGCCATGGCGTAGGCCCCGGAATGCGAGGAAATCAAGACCCGGATTCTCTGGCTCGAAACAGCGGCCGCACATCCTATTGCGGGAGTTGTGTGCCGGCAGGCAGCATCCGAAGCCGAGTTGACGCCAAGCCGACCTATTCGACATCGCCAATGGAATGAGAGAACTCCAGCGCATGAACCGCAGCGTTGAAATCGCCACCCACCGAGTCCGTCAGAGAGCATGCCACGAGCACCTTGAATCCGGCGTCGTAGACGTGCGCCATCACGTCGTCGCAATCCGGTCCCTCATGAGTGGACCGCCGCACCGGGCACGCCGCACCACGCAGAGCGTCCATCGTGGTCGCCTCGTGAACGATCTTCTTAGCCCGATCCGAAGTGGGGCACGTCGCCGTGAATCGTCTTTCACCAATCTGAAGGTTCATGGTCGCACCTTGCGTCTCTTCGCTCGTCTCGACCGACACCGCACTTGCGGTCTCGCTGTCACCCACCTGTGCACTCGTCTCTGTGTCCTCCGCACCGCATCCGCTCAATAGAGATAGTGCGACCGCCACCGGCATGCTTCCCGCATCCCAGTAGTGCACGGTGAGGCCAATGATCCAGGCGACGAGACAGCATGTCACTATGACCAACTGGTGTATATGGCCTCGCGCGATCAGCGCCCGGTGCAGGTTGACGTTACTAGCCGGACCTCGGACTGCGCGGCGGGACACGTCGTGCAGGCGGACTGGATCGGGTATCTCCCGCCGGGCTGGCCAGGCGACGTTCAAGATCGGTGAAGGCTTGCATTAGTTCCGGAGCTTCAAACGTCCGGTTGCGCCTGCCAATGGTCGACTGAAATATCACCTTGGCCTCGACCATCCGTGCAATAGCCTGGTTGACAGCAGGAATGCTGCGGCCAACCACATGGGCAGCGCTCTGCACTGTGAAGATGGGTATACCCGGGAGGGCCCGAATCAGTAGGTCAGTGGCCGAGTCCGCTCTCACGCGACCGAGCCTCTTCCTCCAATCCTCCTGCAGGATGCCCACACGTTCCTCGAAGACGGCAGCATCATCAACAGCCCTCTTGGTAGCGGCAGCGAACAGCCCAATCCAGCGATCAAGGCTCGCCTGTGCCTCGGGAGAGTCCGCCGAACCTATATACCGCGTGGCAGTGAGCGCGCTAACGTATTCTGTCGACCATGTGGCCAGAACGAGGGAAACAGGCGGGAGCACTCTCGGAGCGACACCACGGCGCCGCAGAATCAGCTGAGTGAGAACGCGACCGGTTCGCCCATTGCCATCGACAAACGGGTGAATCGTTTCGAACTGCGCATGGGCCACGGCTGCCTGGGCGACCGGCGGCAGAGAATCCTGGTTGCAGAACTCAACGAGGTCGACAAGATAGTCCTGCACAAGTTCCCAAGGCGGAGGCACGAAGGCCGCGGAGCAAGGATTGAAGGCAGAGCCGCCAATCCAGTTCTGCTCCTTGCGCACCTGACCCCCCTGCTCGGCGAGAGGGGTTCCATCCAGTAGACGTCTGTGTGCGTCGAGCACCAAATCGACCGTGATAGATGCGCCTTCCTCCAGACCCTCGAGCGCGCCTGCCATGGCATCAATGCTGCCCAGCACTTCGTTGGCGGTGACGTCGGCAGGACCTTCCCCAAGACCTCGAGCAGCCTCTGCACGCAGCAGCCGCCGAGCCCCTATTTCCAGACCCTCGATCTTCGACGAGGCCACCGACTCGCTACGAAGCAAGAGCCGGGCAAGTGCCTCGCTGTCGCAGAGCGTCCGCGCCCCGGCGTTAAGCTTGGTTACAGCGGCTTCGGCCTCACCGACGTCAGCCGCCACCTCTCCATCGAGCCGAATGGTCCGTCCGACTAATGGGTCAGGTATGTAGGTGTGATATACACAGGACTTGCGATCACGGCGCGGCAGACCAGCCTGACCGCTTGCCTTCCAGGTTCTCTTGGAAACCTTTCCCATCGGGGCCTCCTTAGTAAAGCTTATGTTACAACCTTTACTAAGATGAGTCCATATTTAAGGTTGCTGCGCCCGGCGATCGAAGGCCCGCGACCGCGTTCCTGCGGGAACGAGCGTTCGTCGGAATGCGGCTCCTCGCGACGCCGCTGAGTTCCCTGGTCCCCCATCCCGCCGTGGGCCGAGTTGACTGTCTTTTCTGCGAACAGGTTATCAACACTTCACTGAGCGAAACGATCGCTATGTGTGGGTGGTGCTCGGCTCTGTGACCAAAGGGAGGATCGGGAAGCTCCCTCTACCTGCGGAACCTCATCCGCTCAGACGACTGTTCTTCCGTCACAGACACCGACGAGCCGCAGGCCTCGTCAAGGAACTCAGCGATTGCCGTCGGTGCACCGAGGTTGATCCACCCCCTCACGAAGCACGCCAGTACCGAGAGTAACAACTTCCCAACCCTCCGGCCTACGCAAGAGAAGAACCGATCTCTCCCGCCTGTCCCTGCTCGCCGCCAGAACACCCCAAGGGCATGACTAACAAGCCTATAAGCAGCAGCATATAGGCAAGCAGCTTGTAGACTTCACTGTTTGGTTGCTTCATGACCAGCACTCCTGGCTATCGCAGTCCATAGTTATAGTTCATGCCCTCTTTGTCACCTTGCGCAAGTGTACACATCCAGTAATCCTCGGCTGCTGTAGCCTGGTACATTGTCGGTCTGTTGGCATCCGTATACTAGTCAAACCCTTTATCTACATGATCTAGTCCGAGAGCGTGTCCTAGTTCGTGTAGAGCTATACTGTGCATACAGAAACCGTTACGAGCGTAGGTACCGCTAACTGGACCCTTCTCATAGTAGGTTATCTGAGTAGTGTTAAACGAATATAGATAAACAAACATGGACGAATTGACCCAGCCCGACTGATTAAAGATGTCTCCAATTATCCCAATATGTCCATCGCCGCCTCGAAGACTACTTTCTACAATACCAGCGGCAAAGCCACTCGAAGCAAGCCGGAATTGAACCGGCGACACCATGATTTTCAGTAGTGACTGCGGCCGAGCAAGAAAGAGCAACGGCGACCAGTGAAGACCAAGAAAGCCTGCACAGCCCGGTATTCATCCTGCTTCGGCGATCAGCCACGACCAACCGCGACCACCTGCGGCGTTGGCTCGGCGTTGGCACGGAATGGCCGAACCAGGCGGAATCGGCAGGCACCTTTGAGCCAAGTGAAGGTCCGGGAACGAGAGCTGGTGCATTGGGGTAGTGTAACCGCCGCGCCCTCTTCATCGGCGCCGCGACGCAACCCGCGGCTTCCTGCGAGTAGGGTGGGAAACCCCATACTACTGAATCTGGACAACCCTCGCATCCTTGCTGACGCGGTAGACGAAGGGCCCCGAGTCTCGGTCCAGCACCTTTCTTATTCGAGTCTCTGCGGTCAAGAATATCTGAATCGCGGCTTCTGATCCCAGGCAGGCAGCTGTCAAGACGAAGATGCGCAAGCCTGCCTGTATGTAGGCTCCCGCTCAGCCGCGCGATACCGGATACGAGCGACCTCCGTTAGGAGAATCCAGCCCCGGCGCCCAAGTTCAGGGAGCGACTCCACATCTTTCGTCTCTTGCGGGAAGTGGTCGTCGTGCGCTTCAATAAGCCACCCGCGCAGCCGGAGCTCACGAGGGACCCTGCGACCGAGATTGCGGTCGCAGAAGAACGTGTCTCCTACGCCGCCGACCGCAGCCAGAACTCGTACCTTAGCGCTGCTTGAACATCGTCCTGAGAGAGCCCAAAGTCGTCGGCGATGAAGTCCACTGACTCATCTGCCTCAAATCGCCCACGAATCACTTCGGTGCGGACGCCGCTGACGTTGGGCAGACCAAACGCGATCTCTGGGTTCTGAAGAACGACTCTGTCGCGGGGGTGCCATTGGACCGGCCAACCCTCCTCCCAGTCAATGCGCGTGAGATAGGTCCTCAGCACCGGCTCAAGAGCCCTCTGACCGCCTTGAGTGAGTGCCGTGAGATGTTCCGTCTCGCCTTCGACGAGCTCGGACGCCTTCATGAAGAGGTCCTTGCCCGAAACGAAGACATCGCGTCGAGCGAATGGGTGCTCCCCAAACTCAGCCATGGCGATACGGTGGGCCTCCCGCACCGTCTGAAGCGAGATGCGGTTCGCCCTAACAGTGTGTTGAAAACCGCCCCGTCATGTCGGCCATCCTGATCCCCTTATCTCCTTCCCTGGCTATCTTTCTGGACCCCGAATTGATAGACTTTTCCCTGCAAATCAAGGTCAAGGGGGGTGTGATGCGGGGAGATGAGGAACGGCAGGAGAGCATGGTGATGCTGGCTTCTCTCGATGATCGGGTACCGGCCGATCATCCCCTGCGCCCCCTCCGCCGGATGGTGGATCAGGCGCTTTCCGCCATGAGTCCTCTGCTTGGGAGCCTCTATGCCGAGGGGGGCCGTATCTCCATCCCCCCTGAGTACCTCCTGCGCGCCCAGCTCATCGGCATCCTCTACGGCATCGCCTCGGAGAGGCGTCTCTGTGAGCACGTCGAGTACAACCTGCTCTTTCGCTGGTTCGTGGGGCTGCCCTTCGGGGAGAAGATGTGGGATCACTCCAGCTTCAGCAAGAACCGGGACCGGCTGCTCTCCTCCGAGGTGGCTGAGGCGTTCTTTGAACATGTGCGCGGCCAAGCCGAGTCCCGCCGGCTCCTCTCCCGCGAGCACTTCTCCTGCGACGGCACGCTTCTTGAGGCGGCCGCCTCCTTGAAGAGCTTCCGGCCCAAGCAAGAGGCGGGGGATGACGCCGAGCAGGGAGGACCCCCGGCCGGCGGCGGCCGCAACCCCCAGGTGGACTTCCACGGCGAGCGCCGCAGCAATGCCACCCATGCGTCCACCACCGACCCCGAGGCCCGCCTGGCCCGCAAGTGACGGGGCAAAGAAGCCCGGCTGGCCTATGCCGGACACATCCTGGTGGAGAACCGGCACGGTCTCATCGTGGACGCCACCGTCACCCCGGCCACCGGCCGAGCGGAGTGCGAGGCGGCCCTGTCCCTGCTTCACCGCCAGCGGAACCGCCAGGGCGGGCACATGACGGTAGGAGCGGACAAGGGCTATGACACCACGAGCTTCGTGGCGGGCTCCCGCCACCTCTCCATCACCCCGCACGTGGCGGCCAAGCGCCGCTACAGCGCCATCGATGGCCGCACCACCAGTTGGGAGGGATACGAGACAAGCCAGCGCCGACGCAAGCTGGTGGAGCAGCCCTTCGGCTGGATGAAGGCCTGGGGTGGCCTGCGCAAGCTGCGTCACCGCGGTCTTACCCGGGTTAAGGCCATCTTCACCTGGAGTTGCTGCGCCTTCAACCTGCTGCGCATGCGAAAACTCGAGGCGGAGCCGGCTTCGGCATGAACCAAAGGGGGGAAACCGAGCCTCGTGGGGAGGGCACATCCCTCCCTGGTCGCATCGTTCATCGCCACAGCCTTCATCGTCTTCCCCTGCAACCTACCGGCTCGCTGGTCGAGGGGCGGTTTTCAACACACTGCTAGTACCCAGTACGGCCCGCTGACGATTCTGTCGCCCGAGGGCAACACGTCCGCGTAGTCGAAGCGGGCATCCTTGCCCCCATTTCCGTACGTCCAGGTTCCCGAGACGCTCGTCGCCTCTGTTGGCTGGGAACGAATCCAGCTGAGGGCAACGGCGAGTTTCTCTTCCGGGGCCGAGCCAGTCTTGTTCTGCTTGGTCATGTCAACCGATCCCTGCGATCCATCCACCGTCTGTGGGAACCACTCATGGGTCGCATCGAGAACGATCTTCTCAATAGGTGAGAGCCGTGGGCCGGCAAGCCGAATCACTGCCTCGACTAGTTCCTCTCCTCGAAATCGGTAGTCGTCGGCCTCCTCTTGGCCGACGAAACGGACAAGGCCACGTCCAGGCGGCAACTCCGTTGACACCCACACGATGACGGTAGGCTCGTCAGCCCTACTCAGGATCAGCGCCAAAATGGAACCGAGTTCCTGGTCGGGCCATTCCCAGGTCCGTGCGAGGGAGTAGGCTGCATAGAAATCGGCCAGTTCCTTTTCTGGATAGGGCATCGGATCTTCCAATACAGGCTTCTCGAACCATGGACCCACCCAGTAGCCCGTGACCGTGCTTTCGTTGAGGGTCGGCAACCGCGTTTCGGCGGAATTGCTGACACAGCTGGACAGGCCCGCAACTAGGAACAGAAGAACTGCCAGACCCACCAAGGGGACAACCGGCAGCCGTTGCAGCACACCGGGCACGGTCGCCGGATTGTCATTGGCTGACAGCATTGCCACCAAGGTCCATCCATCTCTGAGGTACCAGAGGGTCCGAGATCATCGGCTTCATCGCCATGCTCGCCATCTCGAGTCCTTTCCGGGTGCACTGCCGGCAGCGCCCTCGTCTGCCTCGGCGTCCGTCCACTCCTTGGCGCCCCAGCCGCGCATCACGCGTACCCTCCCGAGGCCGGGGGCAGCGCCTGGTAGGCAGGCTTGACTTCGATCATGGTCTGGATGCGCCCAAAGAGCGTCCTCAGCGACACCGCCTCTGGTCGCGCAGCGCCGCTTGAGTCATCCCAATAGAGGTGGATCTCGCGGCCGCCCAGGCGAACGACTAGGTCGTACTCGATCGAGGGCGTGTGCCACATCTGGGTGCCGGTATCCACCGGAGCAAAGGTCTCTGGATAGAAGGAGGGCTTCAGTCGCACCAATTCCTGCCACACCTCTTGGAGTTCTTCGGGGGTGAGAGCGAGAGCCACCGTGGCCATCCCGGCAGAGATGAGGTCCTTGGTGAAGGTTCCCGCCCCGGTGTCGAGCTCGTTCCTGGCCCCCACGCCGTAGCGCAAGAGAAACGTGAAATCCTCCGGCATGTCTCCTGAGAAGACGAGGGAGCGGCCTCGGGCGACGCCGTCCATGAGGTTGGCAAGCAGAAGCGCCGCTTCTTCACGGGTGGCGGAGTACCACCAATCCGAGCCCACGCTTTGCCTATCCAGGTCATAGAGCTTGTTCAACGACGCTGCGTCGATCAACCGCCTCTTCGTGTCCTCCCAAGTCCCTCCTTGTGGCGGCCCAGGACTGGCGACACCAGACGTCATCCGACTCACGAGGTCCATGGCACGCTCTCGTACTGGCACTGCCGGATGCTTTCCGGCTGCCAAGTGAGGCGGTTGGTGAACGGCCCGTCGTACTCGACGAACCGAAGGATGACCAACTCGATGTAGTAAAGGGCAAGTTGGAGGACCTCATGCATCAGGCTCGGCGTGACGCTCACCCTGGGGATCGGATGGACAACGCTGTTCCTGACCCAGCAGATAAGTTGCGGACCATCCCCGGGCTGCGCATCTGCTCTCCCGGCCACGAAGCTGCCCGACTCCTGAAGCACGGGTGGAATAAGGGGAGAAACGTCACACGTCGCGAGAAGATCCCGAATCTTGCGGTCTGTTCCAAAGTCACGGGCACTGAACTTCTTCTCCGTGGAGACTGACGGTGACCGCCAATGAAGCAGTGCATACCAGGAAAGCAACTCCAGCCCCGCGACAGCCTGGATGACTCTGGCCTCTAGCTCACCAACCGACAGCGCGTGAACGTACCAGGCGATCCCCAGCCCGAGGGCCCGTCGAGCCTCTGGAACACGCCAGAGTTCGCTAAAGCGAGCGTACGCTTGCGCGAAGCGTTGCGGCTTGTAGTGGGGAAACCAATTCCCCTGATTGAGAAACGGCTGGCTCTTCCACACCGTCCAGGGCTCGCAGGCTACCTGACCGTCCTCGTCAAAGCCGACCGGCAAGGCAAAGCCACACCATGCACCGCGCACAAAGGAGAGGAAGCGGAACAATGGTCCCAGGGGCTCCATGGCTTCAAAGGGTCTGCCATCGCGACGATGAACCTCGCACACGTGGGTCAGCGCATACCCTCCACTGGCGCGGGCCGCTTCGATGAGCTCTCCACAGTTCCGTACTGGATCGATCACAACCACGTATTTGTCGTCAGTTAGCAAGAGTCTTCCGGCCACCCAGGCATCGCCTCGGCGTACCGGGTCTCCGATATAGGACCCGAGATTGCAGAGCTGGGCAGTGAGCGACGCAACCCGGGGCCAAGAGGACAGTTCATCGCGCAGCACCCCTTCGCACAGGTGACCGTTCGAACCGATGCTGACTCGGAGGACGAGGACGTCAAAACGTCTGTCCAGAGAGGGCAAGGCCAGCTGCGTCTCCCCCGAGTCGGCCAGATCGCCCGGCGGTGTATGGACGGAAAATCGCACTCGCGGAGAGGGAAGCCAATCAAGAAATACGGCCCCCGCCCCCACCGAGCTTCTGCCGTTCCTGGTGAGGACCATTTCTCCGTCAAACAACGCGATCCGGGCATTGGAGTCAGCCATCGGGTGAACCGGCTCCGTGGCCGCGGGCACCTGCTCAAGGTTGCCGCTCAGCATGATCCGCGCTTCCAACCCCCTTGCCCTGTGAGGCGGGCGGTGCTCCCGTTACGCCGGATTCACCATAGACACAAATGCCGTGGCTGTCCAGAACCAGATCAACCAGAAGAACGCCTCGACCGCAGTCGGCATGCGAATGGCCGTTGACTTCCCGCCAACACGAGCGAACATGGTGTCAACCAAAGGAGGCACCATGCGCAGCACCGCCATCGCCTTCCCCCTCGAAGACCTCATCGGCTGGGAACGCTCGATGGTCGCCTTCCTAGTGGAGAAGGAACGCCGTTCTGGATCCAAGCGCACCGTCCAGGGGTACTCCAGCATGCTGCAGGACTTCTTCGGGAGGCTGGGGGCTGCCGCCGGATCAGGTGTCGGCTCAGCACGTGTTCGTATGGGCACATGGACCGGGGGTCTCCGGTCGTGACCCCTCCCTCGTCACCATCGGTGCCCGCATGACCTGCGTGAGCTCCTTCTTCCGCTTCCTTGTTCGCACGGGCATGGTGACCACCAACCCCTGCGATCAGCTGGAGCGACCGAGGACCACACCTTCTCCACCCCGGGGACTGGGACCGGAAGAGGTGCGAACGTTGCTGGCCGTCATCCCCGACACCCCCGTGGGAGTACGCAACCGGGCCATCATCTTGACCCTGCTTCTCACCGGCAGAAGGCGGGAAGAGGTCTTCCGCCTCACCGTGGGTGACATCACCGTAGATGACGGCATCCCCTTCTACCGCTACCGGGGCAAGGGAGGCAAGTCGGGACGCCGGGAGCTGCCCCGGCCCGCGTATGAGGCTCTTAGAGCCGCACAGCGGGCCTTCGGGCACGAACTTGAGGGTTTACCCCCTGACGCTCCGCTGTGGCCGTCTGCGGCCGGAGGAGCGCTTCGGAGCGCCACCTTCTACGCTACGCTGCAGTCATACTTCGGAAAAGCCGGTCTCCCCCGGGCTGGCGTGCACATCTTCCGGCACTCAGCGGCCAAGCTCCGGCGGGATGCGGGTGAGTCCATTGAGCAGGTATCTTCCTTCTTGGATCACTCTTCGCTTCAGGTGACAACCACCTACCTGCGGAGGTTGGAGGGCGAGGAGGACCGGGGGTGGGGACGGGTGGCGGAGACCATTGGGGTGTGAGGGGAACCTCTGTCCCCTTGATGACCTAGACTGGAGCAAGCGGCGTTCGTCGTGAGCCGTTCGGCACGGCCGCTCAATGGCTAGTTACTGACTGTCAGACGATACCAGGGGGAAGACGTGGAGACGATCAGGGTGACCATGGAGCTCGAGAAGGAAACCAAGAACACCATTCGCTACACCGAGAAGACCGAGGGCAAGCCGCCCGCCATCGGCACACTCTATATGCAGAAGTGGGCGGTCTCATCCGACATCCCAAAGACCATCACCGTCAAGGTAGAGGCCGTGGGCTGAGTCTCATCTCGAACCCATCTGTTCCTGCCGTGCCAAGTCGCAAGGATGCCCCAATGGGGTTGGTTGCGAAGGCGACAGAGATTGAAGAGCTGAGGCTACGGGCATCGTCCAAGCCGCGAATGCACGGATTCCGAGACTGGATCCGCCGCGAGGGTGCAGCTGTGAACCCAAATCCGGAGGCGAAACAACGGGCGCCGGCTCCGGCGTTGGCTGAATGTTGGCTGAACCTCGCCAACCGCATTAGTGCCAAACGGAAAGTATTGCTATAAGCAGGGAACTTAGGTGGCGGGACCCGGAATTGAACCGGGGACACCATGATTTTCAGTCATGTGCTCTACCAACTGAGCTATCCCGCCACGGGATACGCACCGGCCGGCACAGTGTGCTTCCACCGTGGACGGCGCAGACGCTCCCGCATATTAGCGCCGCCACCCCTCCAATTCAAGAGTCCCTCTCTCCTGCATCACACAGCCATCATGCCGCAGTCCCGCTGCGATGGAGCCACAACGCTCGAGCCATAATGCTCATCTGTTCATGTTTTCATATATGAGCTATCATGCACCTATGCCCGAGGAAGGAACTGCACATACTCACTCCACCGGCGGCGGCGCCGCCACACAGGAGGCCCGTGCCCTCGCCGACATGTTTCGCGTGTTGTCCGATCCTACGAGGGTGCTCATGCTGCAGGCGCTCATCGCCGGAGGCGGGCTGTGCGTGCGGGAGTTGGCAGAGATCGTGGGCGTGAGTCAGTCGGCGGTCTCCCACCAATTGCGCCTTCTGCGCACCTCCCGGCTGGTCAGCTATGAACGCCGGGGCCGCAAGGTCTTCTACTCTCCCGACGACGAGCACGTGGCCGTACTCATGTCGGTGTGCACCGAACATGTGCGCCACAGCTGAGCGGGGAAGTCCCGGGGCGGGACACGGTGCGGCCGGAGACGTTCTCCACTGCCACGAGATCCTGCAGCTGGAAGGCCTCGACTGCGCCGATTGCGCGCTCAAGCTCGAACGCCGCTTGACCGGTCTCTCCGGCGTGGCAGCCGCATCGGTCAGCTTCCCGGCGGGGCGCCTCGGAGTGGATTACGATTGCAGCCGGCTGCGGCTGGAGGACATCCGGCGGGAGATACGCCTCCTCGGGTATGAGGCACGCACGGAGTTCGAAGCCAGGCAGGAAGCCTCCACCGCCCTGACGCGCCCCTTTCTCCTTCGCCACCCCCGCGCCCTCCTCACCGCCGTGAGCTTGGCCTTCTTGGTGGCCGGTTCCCTCTCCTGGCTTCTCGCTTCGTCTGCCGGGGAGTCCACCTTCGTCGCCCGGCTGCTTCTCGCCGCCGCCATCGTCAGCGGAGGTGTGTACGTGGTGCGGAATGGGGTCGTGTCGTTGGTCCGTGCCCGTACCGCCGACATGAATGTGCTGATGACCGTGGCCGTCATCGGGGCAGTGGCCATCGGTGAATGGGTGGAGGCCGCCCTGGTGGTGGGGCTTTTCGGGCTCGGTGAGTCCTTGGAGGGGTGGGCGGTCGACAAGAGCGGCCGCTCCGTCCGTGGCCTGATGGAACTCGCTCCCGAGGTAGCCGTTCTGGTGGAGGCAGGATCCGAACGGACCGTGCCGGTCGGAGAGGTGGAACCGGGTGCCTTGATCGCGGTGAAGCCCGGAGGGAGAGTGCCCTTGGACGCCGTGGTGCTCAAGGGAGAATCCGCCCTCGACGAGTCGGCACTCACCGGTGAATTCCTGCCCGTCCGCAAGGCGAAGGGCGATCTCCTGCTGGCCGGCTCCATGAATGGTGAAGGGTACGTTGAGGCCCGGGTCACCAGCCCATCCGGCGCCACCACCCTCGACCGCGTCACCCGCCTCGTGCAGGAGGCCCAAGCTGCCAAAGCACCGGCGCAACGCTTCGTCGACCGGTTCGCGCGCTACTACACGCCCGCGGTCATGACCGTGGCACTTCTCACCGCGGTTCTGCCGCCACTGCTCGTTGCTGCTCCGTTCGGTGAGTGGCTGTACAAGGGCTTGGCGCTGCTCATTCTCGCCTGCCCCTGCGCACTGGTGATCTCCACCCCGGTGGCCATCGTGTCGGCGCTCAGCGCGGCCTCCCGCCACGGCGTCTTGGTCAAGGGAGGCGCCCACCTGGAAGCTGCCGCCGCGGCCGAGGTGGTTGCCTTCGACAAGACGGGCACCCTCACCAGAGGCAGTCCCGTCCTTCGCGAGACGCGCGTGTTCGACGGCGCGGAGAGACATGAGGTCCTCGCTCTGGCCGCCTCGGTAGAACGCGGCTCGGAACACCCGCTCGCCCAGGCTCTTGTCGAAGCCGCCCGGGCTGAGAAGCTCGCCCTGCGGGAGGTGACGGAGTCGCGCAGCATCCCCGGACGCGGAGCGGTGGGCACGATCGGGGGCGTGCAGTACCGGGTGGGAGCCTGGGAGTTCCTGCAGGAGGAGAGCACGGGAGGGGCGGCCTCCACCGGCGCCGCGGAAGCGGAGCGCGCGGTTTCGCGGGTCGGTGCCGCAGAGGCCTATCAGTCCTTTGCGGCGCAGGGCCTCACCTTCGTGGGTATTGCCGCCTCCGGACGGATATGCGGTGCCTTCGCCCTCGCCGACGACGTGAGGCCCGGCGCGCACGAGACCGTGGCCGGGCTCAAGGCCCTCGGCGTACAGAAGACGCTCCTTCTGACCGGAGACCGCTCCCCAGCCGCCGGTCTGCTCGCCGCCGCCCTGGGGGTCGACGAGCCCCGCGCGGGATTACTGCCCGAGGACAAGGCCGAGGCCATACAGGAACTGAAGGCCGCTGGGAAGACGGTGATCATGGTGGGTGACGGGGTCAACGACGCCCCTGCCCTCGCCGTCGCCACGGTGGGAGTGGCCATGGGAGGCGCCCGGAACGACGTGGCCCTCGAGACCGCCGATATCACCCTCATGAACGACGACCTCACGAAAGTCCCGTATGTACTGGGGCTGGCCCGCCGCACCTTGGCGGTGGTCCGTCAGAACATCGGCTTCGCCTTGGCCCTCAAGGCGGTGGCGGCAGCGCTCGTGTTCCCCGGCATTCTCACCCTGTGGATGGCCGTGTTGGTCGACACGTTGGGATCGCTTCTCGTCATCGGAAATGGTCTCCGTCTGATGGGCCACGCGCCCGGCACGTATGGGGCGGCGGCGCAGGCGCCGCCGCCCCAGGCCTCGCTTTCCAAGGTGACGACACAGGAGTAAGCTCGGACTAACAGGCGAGCGCCTGGCTGCTGTGAAGCGGTCGGGGAGCGGCGAGGGGGCTCTGCGTGCGGGGCCCCCTCGCCCATTGTGGCAGAGCCCTGTGGGAGCGGCCCGCAAGCACCGGCCGCAGAGATACACCGGGCGAGGCTAGCGCGGCCCCCACATCTCGATGAGCGTTGCGCGCAACTCGTCGTATGTGTAGGGCTTGCTCAAACGCCCGTCGAAGAGCGCAAGGGCCTTCTCGTCCAACCGGCTCTGCAGCTCATAGCCACTCGAAAGCACCACCATGGACACCGCGCTGATCTCCCGCACCTGCCGGGCCACCTCGACTCCGTCGATACCTCCCGGCATGGTGAGGTCGGTGATCACGAGATCGTGGGCTCTCTTCTCCCTGCAGGCCTGGGCGAGGATCGCGCACCCCTCTTCTCCGCTTTCCGCCTCGTCCACCGACCAGCCCAAGCGCTCGAGCATGCGGCACAGCGCACGTCTCACCGAGGGTTCGTCGTCGATCACGAGAGCATGTCCGCTCGTAGGCAGCTCCGCCCTGGGTGCGGGCTTGTCCTGGGGCTCCACCCCGGGTAGTGCAGGAAGGTAGAGGGCGAAGGTGGTCCCCTGGGGGCCGGTCGACTCCAGAGACAGAATCCCTCCGTGGCGGGCGGCGATGCGGAAGGAGATGGGAAGCCCCAGGCCCGAACCTGTCTTCTTGGTGGTGAAGAAGGGATCGTATAGGCGGGAGACGTGCTCTTCCGGGATACCGTGTCCCTGGTCTTTCACGCGGATGACCACATAGGGTCCGGGCGACAGAGCGAGATCGTTGTCAGCAGTGACAGTTTCGTTGCCGGTTTGGACTTCGATCTGACCGGCCCCTTCCATGGCTTGGACCGCATTCAGTACGAGGTTGTCGACCACTTGAGTCACCTGGGTGACGTCGACTTCCGCCGGCCACAGGGGATCGTCGAAAGAGAAGCGCACCTTGTGCGCAGACCCGCTGAGCGCGAAACGAACGGCGTCTTCGACGAGTTCCGACAGAGAGGCAAGCTGCCGTTTGGGCGCTTCATCCTTTGAGAACGCCAACAGACGGCGGGCGAGATCGCGGGCGTGCAGACAGGCATCTTGAGTGGCGCGAAGGTCTTCGTCCACGTGAGCACCGGCCGCTTCCAGTGAAGCCACGTCGGCGCGGACGAGAGTCACACTGCCGAGCGCGGCGGCCAGCAGGTTGTTGAAGTCGTGCGCTATGCCCCCGGCAAGCTGGGCCACACCCTCGAGCTTCTGGGCCCGGCCGAGGCTCTCCTCAACCGCCTCCCTCCTCTCTATCTCGTGCTCGAGACAAGCCTTGGCGGCTTCCGCGTCGGCCTGTTGTTCACGAGCACGGATGGCATCTCGCCGCATGACACCGATGATACCGGTAGCGGCGAAGGCGGCGAAGAGTCCTCCGAAGAGTGTCACCCAGGGAAGCGCCGACCGCCGGGTGGAGATGAAGTCGTCGGTGGCGGAGAAGACGATCATCCACGTCCGATCCGCCACCGCCAGGGCGTAGGTACGTTGGTACCTCTGGTCCTGCAGGCTGCGCACATCCATCGTCGGGGAGAGGATCTGCTTCCTCGTCCGTGAGGAGTGGAAAGCCAGCAGACGGCGGCCGTCCGTGGCCTCCTGATCGAGCACGACTATGTCGATGCCGACGGGGGTGAGGAGCCTGATGGCCTCCTCCACCAGTGCTGCGGGAATAATCGCGCCCACGACAACTCCTTGAAACAACCCCCAGGGTTCCATCATGGTGTCGCCGAGCACACGCTCGTTACTGAACAACGGCGAGAGAATGAGCACCGCACTGCTTTGCCCGCCGGCCAGGGGCAGAGACGGGGTGGCCACGTCCTCGCGCGTGGCAATGGCCCGTTCGACCGCCTGCCTGCGCACGGGTTCACTCAGCAGGTCGAGACCCAGGGTTGCTGTGCGACCCGCCAACGGGTACAGGTAGAAGATGGGGACATAGTGGCTTCGTCTGCCGGCAGGTCTCAGCACTCCGCCCGGATCGAGATCCATGAAGTCGAAGGAACGGAGGCCGTCGACCCGCGCCTGCTGTACGAGAGCCGTTCGCCGCTCGATGGTGACGTAGGGAGCCCAGGCCAAGGACCACACACTGGGCTGCTCTTCGCCATGCGCGCCGACCGAGAGCGAGAACTCTTCTCTCGTCATCTCGGGAAACGCTACAAACGAGCGGTGAGCGGATGTGATGGGGAGAAGAGCGTCCTCGAGGGCTTTGGAGATGTGGGAGCGACGCTCGAAGGCGCTGGCGGAGAGATCGGCTTGGATGCGGGCCTCCTCGAAAGAGCGGAGAGACACGAAGAGGGCAAGAGAGAGGATGACTCCCCCGGCGAGAACACTGAGGATGCCCACAAGCCACCAGCGAATGACAAAGGCACGCATGGTCTCCAAACACCGCCCTCAGCCCGTCTCGCTCGAGCCCTCCGCTCGAGCCCTCTGTCTCCATTATCGACCCGTCTTCTTCCCGGCATGAGCCGGATTCACACACGGCGGCTCATGCAATGATGTCGACCTGTCTCCGAGCCCAGATGCCACAGAGAGACGAGGCACGCACTGTTTCCTCCACGGCGTCTCGGGCCGATAGGGTGCCGCTGGAAACGGCGGCGCCTCCCAGTGCGGAAAGGAGATTGCGGTGTGGTGTGTGCATCTTGATCGGCTTCGCCGGCCTCGTCGGCCTCACCGGCCCCACGCTCAGCGCCCGGCCCGCGCCTGCCCCGCACCTCCTTGCCCGCACCTCCTCTATCCCTGCCGTGGATGGGGCAGCCGGTTCACTGATGCGGGGGGAGAGTCTCCTCCCGGAATGCGAGGTGGCTATTGAAGCGTATTGACTGTCGTAGATCTGGTGTGCCTGTACGACCGGACAAGGAAAGGATGCTCAGGTGCTGCGGCTCTCGAGAAACGCACCATGGAATGCTGTAGTGGTCATCGGCCTGGCTCTCGTCTTGATGCTGAGTTTCGCGGGCTGTGGCTCGGAGGGTGACGGCGGCACCGATACGCGTACTGAGACGAGCACCGAGACGGCAACAGCCGATTCGGGAATCGTGAAGGCCCAGAAGCGCTTGAAGGTGTCCACCACCACCAGCCTGTACGACACCGGTCTTTGGAACAGGTTGCACGCAACGGTCGGCAATCCGCCGAAGGGTCGATGAAGCTCTCGATCTCGTGGGTATGGGTGACCTCAGGCACCGCAATGCGAAGACCCTCTCCGGAGGTGAGACACAGCGTGTAGCCATTGCCCGCGCGCTGGTCACTCAGCCCCGCATCATCTTCCTGGATGAGCCCACCGCCAACATGGACCCTGTCTCCACCTCCAAGATCGAGGAGGTGCTCTTCCGCATAATCGGCGAGAAGAAGACCGCTGTGGTCATGACCACACACAATATGTCCCAGGGGCAGCGCCTGGCCAACAGAGTGGGCGTCCTCCTCGGCGGGCAGCTCTTGCAGACGGGCAGCGTGCACGACATCTTCAATCTTCCGGCAACATAGCAGGTGGCAGAATTCGTGGGCGTAGAGAACATCCTTCACGGCCGGATCGTCGAGATCCAGGATGGTTTCGCAAAGATCGCAGTCGCGGACGAGATCATCTGTGCCCTTTCGGACCTGCCGGTCGGCGAGCGGGTGGATGTGTTCATCAGGCCGGAAGCCATCGTGTACTCGTCCTCCGGGCCCGCGGGGAGTGCGCGCAACGTGTTCGACTGCAGGATCACGAAGATCAACAGTGCAGGTGCGATGGTGCGTCTGGAGGCCGAGTGCGGCTTCACCCTTATGGGGGCTATCACCCACCAAGCCGCAGAAGAGCTTGCCCCTTCGCTCGGAGGGCACATCTTCGCCAGCTTCAAAGCCACTGCGGTACACGTCACCAGAGGGCTCGGCTAGCGCTGGACGGTTGGCGCACAGCTCCAAGCGGCCGGGACGCGGCGACAGCCCAACACGCGGTGGCCGCACAGCTCCAAGCGGCGGGCGACGCAGCCCACCCGCGTGAACCCGAGACCAAGGCCCAACAGGCAAAGAAAAAGCCCTGATCTCCAGGGCTTTTCTCTACGGGAGCGACGGGACTCGAACCCGCGACCTCCGGCGTGACAGGCCGTTCCAGGCCTTCACCCACTGGCACAGCGTCTAGGCGATTACGCTCTTTTGCAGGGGTTTCATGTTGTCAAGCTCGGCCGGAAAGCCCTCGAAAGAGCCGGCTTCTGGGAATCGTGGTAGCAGGTGGGTAGCAGGGAGGGAGTTGGGAGACCGAAGACCGACCCTTGGGAACCTTTTCGACGCAGGGTCCTCGGACTCACCGGCTGTCGCCCATGGAAGCTCCACCATCCGTTGGTGAATCCAATCGGAGATCACTCCGGAGACCGCTATCCATCTTCTCGGCTTCCAGGACACCTTTCTCTACCGCATCCTCCAACAACGACCGCACGGCCTTGCGTTGGACTCTGCAGATACTATGGATGCCAGCATCTCGGGTCAGTCGGTACACCTGGCCAGCCGTAAGCCTCGTAGCGTCACGATGCCACTTCTGATTTGCTCGCGTGTGCGGACTTATCCCCTCGGAGTGAACCATAGCCTCGCAAATCGCGTCAACGTCCTCAGCTTCAAATAGGACGTAGTCAACATGCTGGAGACTAGTTGATGCACCTGCATTAGCCAGTATCACATCATTCAAGTTCAAAAGCCCATCATCCACGTGCCAGAACGACAGTGCGTTTTCCGTCGTTCGTAGGTCACTCAGGCAATCGCCTTGTCGTTCATCAGCGGGAACCCAAGAGTGCTTGACCCCATCGGCTGCTGTGTACCACTTCGTCTTGCTTATCTTCCGGAAGTAGTAGGGCAACCGCGATTACTCCCCCAGATGTGCGAGCACCTCTATCATGTCGCGACGCAGGGGAGTAACGCACTCCTTCTGTATCGCGGCACGCAAGGCCACGGCAGACCGAGCGTCATCCATGGCCTCAATGCCAAGCAGCGCGCCGTCGCGAATAACAAAAGACGGCAAGCTCATGGCTTTCTCGAGAAGCCAACGACGCACCTCTCGCGTCTCGAGGTCTGCTGAGTACCCCACGAAGCGAAGGATCTCGCTCCCCAGTTCCTCCACAATCTGGCCTTTCACAAGGCGACTGTGAATCGCTAGCACCGAATCGATCTTGCGCTCAATGATAATTCGCTCGATTTCGTTCCTGATGTCAATGCCCTCGTTGCCAACCGCGTAGTATAGAGACACCAGTCTATCCAATTGCCGATCGGTCTCTCCTGTTTGGGCGCAAGCATCCCTCCTTACCTCAGTGGAGGCTTGCGTGCGTTCTGGCAAATCAACCAGCAAAGGACTCACAAGTGGGTCTTCCTGAGACTCAATGGTACCGACGTCTCCCGCTTCCGAAAGACGCCAGTAGCGCCTGACAGGGTCAACAAACGACTGGACCATGGTTCCTGCGGCGGTGTCAATGGAGGTCATTTGGGATCCCCGCTTTCGGAAATCTCACGGGCAAGCTCCTCGAGCTTGCCAAGAATCTCTCGCTCTTGCTTTTGGTCTACGCAGAGCGGTGCCGAAAGCACCGTGTTAATATCCATGTCCAGAAGGCAGGCAAATGATTGAGTGGCACTAGAAGAAACAGCAGCGCCGTCAGCGCCCGCGCGGAGAGCGACTTTCGTCCAGTTCGCGACCGACCACTTGCAGAGCCTGTTGACTGAGATCTGAAGCTCCGACGCGTCGCCTACCGCTATCGTGGTTGGCCGGTTGACCTGAAACAAGAATTCCTGCATTTTCGAAGCGTCAATCGTCACGGTTCCCTTGAGGTACTGAGCCAACAGCTCGTAGCCCTTTTCGCGCGTAGCAACAGGTTGGACCAACACCGGCGCATAAGCAAGCCTTGTTGCTCGCGGACGATCCTCGGAGTCAAGCCATGCCCGCACGAAATTCACGAACAGACCGATAGCGTTATTCGCTTCTCCCAGGTTCTCTATGCCGTCAGTCTCCGGATCCTCGGGGGCCACTAGAGCCCAGTCTATGCGACCAGGCTCAGTTCTCAGGATGAGTCGGCCTCCAGCCTTGGCCGACTCTTGGCTGACAACACCTGTCCTGGGCTTCGTGGTGCGGACCTCGGGATCTTCGCCCACGGCCGCGCGCCACCAGTTTTCCACGTCATGCTCCAGGGAAGGATTGACAAACGCGGTGAATCGAATCCTCTGAGCAATCCAACCACTCACCGAAAACGAACTCCCTTCGAGCGAACCTTACACTAGACTCCCGCCGGGCCGCGGCCACGATGGCCTATTGCACGCCTCGGGGCTTTCGATAGAAGCATACATCGAGTGCGCACATGAGGCCACCTTTGGCAGTATGGTCTCTTCTTCCTTCTCGCGCGAAGAATACCGATCCTCAAGTCTCGTTCACTCCTGCCTCGGCTGCCACACCGCATAGAAGAACGCCGTCGCACCGGTCCACACCACAGTACCCGCCGCGATCACCTCGACGGCCGTCAGCTGCCCCCACGAGGAGACAAGCCCCAGGATATCCCCGGCCAGCCACGCGCCCGCGAGGCCCACAGCAAAGCTCACCGCGTAGGCGAGCAGCGCCTTGATGCCGTCCGGCCAGCCAGCCCGTTTGAGCAGCTGGATCAGCCACGATGCAAGCGGCCCGCCCACGAGCAGCAGGGCCACCAAAGTCACAATCTCTTGCCAAGCCATGGCTTACCTCCTTCGCCGCCTTCGGAGTCGCCGGAAGCGGCGTACGTAGAAACTGCGGGGGTAGATAGATCACCTCCTGGTCGCGGTTGGTCACGACAGAGCGGCGTAAGGTGCACCGCGCAGTTAAGACATGTCGGGATACACCCCCAGTCCGCCCCACAGAAAAGGCCGCGCATGGCGGCCAGGGGCGTCCAGTCCGGGCAGGGCTCGATGTCCACGTCACCCGCCCCAGCGGTTGACGATCTTGCGCGCGTAATCAGGATTGAGCGCCCACTTGCCACTCAGATCGGCCACCACGCGCACGTTGCCCCGGTGCGGCCCCAGGTGGCGCGGGTCGTAGGTGATCGAGCACTCGGGCAGAATGTGGTCCGGGTAGACGTACCAGGCCATATGCATGACGTGAGCGATGACGCCGGCGGTCACCGACGCGAAGCTCGCAAAGCTCGTCGAATCGCTCGTCTTCAAGCCCGCGAAGTTGAGCTGGTGGGGCTTGACCTGCCCACCGAAGCGCAGGCTATCTGTCTCCAGCATCATCTGAGCCCAGAGCACGTCTGCGCGGAGGTCGGCTGCCCGGCACCACTCGATGTACAGGTCGGCGATCTGCGCGAGCACTGAGGGCTCGAAGGCGGCGTCGGCGGGGATCCGGCGCAGGAGCTCGTCACGCGGTATCTGGACTGCGCCCCTGATCTCCGTGTCGAGGGAGAGGGGCGCTACTGAGGGTCCGGCGTCTCTCCCACGGCCTTCTTCAGCACCCGCGCCAGAAGCGAGTCCACGTAGGACACGGACGCGGCCTTGCCCTTGGCTCGAGGAGCGGAGATGATCTCTTGCTCCACGAGGTAGGCTTGGTCGCGGTCCACCGTGTCTGACCAGACGATCTCCATCTCTTCGCGGATGATCTTACGGACTTCATCGGGAGTCATGTCGTCCTCCGGTTTCGCGTTCCACGCGGCGTAGATCCTCGGCGCCGCCACCTTTTCCCACGGCGTAGTGGGGTCGATCTTGCGGGGATACGAGATGTCCTTGTGGGTCCACAACTTCAGCTCGATGCCGGCTTTGCGGTACTCGACCTGCACCATCGTGTTCAGCCACACCATTGACTGGATCGCGGCCTCGGTGATCGGCTGCCCCTGCTTATGCTCGAGTTCCCAGCCGAGGGTCATACGTGAGAGAGAGTGCCCGTAGCCCTCCATGTAGGACGTGCCGGCGTGCCAGCACCAGTAGGCTTCTCCCGGCCGCCACGGCGCGTACTCCACGATGTCTCCGTTGCGGTAGATGCACCAGTGGACGGATACGCCCACCCCGTCATCCCGCTTGTAGCGGCCCGAGAAGAGGCCGTCGAGGTAGGTGCGCCCGTAGCCTTCGGTGGAGTGCATGACGAGCGCCACGGTCTTGTACGACGAGCGCCCGTAGCTGCTCTTGGTCGGGTACAGGCCGGCTTTCGTGTAGCTTATGCTCATCCCGCCGCCTTCCAGAGAAGACTCGCCAGGCTGATGATCGTAGACAACCCGGCGAACCCGAGGATCCACTTGAGCATGCCTTCTGCTCCCCGCCGGGTAGCTTCGGCGATGGCTGCCTGCTCCACGCGGGCGGAGAGTGTGTCGAGCTTCGCCTCCAGCCTCCCCAAGGTGCCATTCTGGTTCTTCTGCCACCTTGTCAGCTCGTCACAGACGGCTCGCACCTCACGGAGGCCAAGGCAGGTTTCGGGGTCGTGTCGGTACTCTGTCATGGACTCTCCCTCCGAGGATTAGATAAGGCCGCCCGGAGGCGGCCCTGAACCGTCTGGTGCTACCGGACGTTCACCCTCTCTGTCCCATCCCACGGACTCCCTCTCTTGCCGAAGGCGGCCCCGGGATAAGGAGCACGGGCTGCCGGCCGCCCAGGCCCGCCCGCACGTACGATGCGCCCGGGGGGCTCCACTGAGTCTTGGGGTACTGCCATTCATAGAGCGTGGGGGCCACCTGGCTCCAGCGCCAGTGGGTCTCCTCCCCCATGACCTGGGGGGAATACGCGCCCACCGCGTGCATGTCCACGAAGCCGCGGAAGAGGCCGGCCCCGGGTGCGATCTCGCCCGCTGAGTTCTCCAGGTCGTAGCAGACGTACAGAGGCACCTGTATCTCCTCATTGCCATCCAGCCGGTGGTACTGGCCGTAGGCTTCCGCGTAGTCGGAATAGGTGCCGAAGCGGTAGAGGCGATAGAGGATGCGGGGCATGGCACCCGGCACCACCATGATCTCGCGGCCATTGGGAGCGTGAAGGTTCTCGGAGTTGAGGCACTCCACGAAGGCGCCCGCGTGATCGTAGACGAGCAGGGCGTCCGGCCCGTAGAGCGATCGGTTGGCCGTCCACTCGTCGTAGGCGGAGAGCAGGCGCACTCCGTGGTCTTGTGCCACGGGCCCCACATAGTCAGGGAGCGCCGGTAGATAGCCCTTGCCGGTATCGCGGAAGGTGTGCTCCCGGGCCCCCGCCGTCCATCCCCACTCGCCCTCAAGCCAGGGGTCGAAGTAGAGGGTGGCGCCCACGAGATACCCACCCTGGGGCAGAGCCCGGCACTTGGGGATAGGCACCACGCTCCACACCGTCCAGTTGCTCTCTCCGAGCCCGGGTGGCCCCTTACTAGTGAAGTCGACCAGGGTGGTCCAGCTCTTGGCCTTGATCTCACCGGCCAAAGCCTTGAAGTAGGGCATCTGCCCGACACGATTGGCGTTCTCGAAGTAGCAGAAACGGTCATCGGACAAGGAGCAGACCAGCATGGCCCGCTGGTTGCTCAAGGTGCCCGTCATGGGCGTGGCCCAGGTGAGAGTGTTTGAGATCACGTCGGCGTTCTTCACCACGTGCGTGGCCTGCGGTTCTGTCGCTTGGAGGTTCTCGGCGGGCAGCCCAAGCCCCCGGTCGATGGCGGCCCCGAGCGGGTTCCGCATGCCCCACATGTAGTCGGGCATGCGCCCGATCACCGTGGGGCCCCGGCCGGCAAACAGGTGCCAGAAGCCTGGATAGGTGCCGTCCGGGCTCATGCCCGGGAACCACCAGTCGGGGCCTGAGGTGGAGTAGCTGGTCAGATCCATCTTCGCGTCGCGCAGGTAGGCGAGCTGGTTTCCTTGGCGCCGGAAGACCTCCTTGGATCCCAGGACATAGCCGTCGGAGCGCTCCTGGGGCGGCATGACGCCACCGCCCGAGGGGTCCCTTTCGTCAGGGAAGGGGAGTACGTGCTCGAGCACGAGATCGTCGCGGATACCGTACTCGCCCACCCAGCCGGCCAGCTGGGCTGACTTGATGTGGACAGACGTGGACCTTCCGGCGGGCTGAGTGGGGTCGAGCACGTAGACGGTGAACTGAAGCGGGCTGTTGTACTCGTTCTTGCCCACGGTCACCATCCAGCCCAGGCTGCTGTTCAGGAAGCTGAGCCCGCTCACCGGCAGAGCGACGCCATGTGCGCGGCCATCGACGTCCCACTCGTCAAGCTGTGGGTACCCGTCGCGTTCAAGCTGGTAGTGCCACTCGGAGGCGTAGGGGTTATCTATGAACTCGGTCGAACCCGCCCAGGCATGGCCACTCTCGCCTCCGCTGTTCGCGTACAAATAGGTGAGCCCTCTGGGAGTTGGGTGCGAGATGCCGTAGATGAACGACGAGGTGTAGTACCCGTCGAAAACAGGCGAGTCGCCGTCGCGCCTGGGGCGGGCATACAACTTCGTCGTCCAGTCAGAGGGGCCGCCCTCCGTCCATGTGAACAAGCCGTTCCAGGGAGCACACTTGAACACTGTCGAGCCCCAGCTTGAGCCGAACCGAATATCGCCTGAGTCGAGGGGTGTATGGCCTTCCGGGGTAGATGCATGAACGATCGTGACGCCGGGCGATGACTCGAACCTCAGTCGCGTCGGGAGCCCACCCAAGATGCCGAGCTGCGTTCCGTAGAACAGGCCGGGGGGTTCGCCGAACTTGCCGAAGGTGAAACCACGCGTGAAGTAGATATCGGGGGTGCTGACGTAGAAGCCATACGGCATCGCCTGCCCGATCAGGTACTCATTCCCCCAATACCTGAACTCGCGCTGCCAGCCGTAGAAAGCGCTGTATGTGCTCCAAGCGCCTAGACTGACCGTGGTAGGGCCGGTGAAGGAGTCGGTAGCCGGGTCATAGACCAAGTACACCGGCGTGTCGTCCTCGGCGTAGCACATGACCACGATCTTGCCCTGCCAGGGGACGGCGAAGCCTCGGGTGGTGATCCCGGCCCCGCCCGGCGTCTGGTAGGACTTGAAGGTGCCCAGCCCGTACTCGTTTACCTTCACCGTGCGGAGAGCGCCCCACTTCTTGATCTTGAAGCCCAACCTACTCCTCCCAGATGACGCCGAGACCGGCCACCAGCGGGTACTTGGAGGTGTCAAGCGAGGAGAGCGTGACCTTCACTTCGAGGGTTGAACTTCCCGAGGGGTCGGGAAGTAACTCCGTCCCCGACGTGATCTCCTGCCAGGTGCCCCCGTCCAGCCGCGCCTCGACCGTCACGGCATAGAGATCAGCATCCCAGGCGCCCGACGATGCCGCGCGCCGGTGGCTCTCAAGGATCCGGGTGACAGTACCGGATAGCGCGACCTCACGCGAGAGCCAGGTGGTCTCTCCGGTGGTGAGGTAGGAGATCGCACCCACCACAGTGTGTGAGGAGCCCCACGTGGCCCCACTGTCGGACGTGCCCGCGCCATAAACGGGCACGTTTGACTTCCAGGCCATGCTGATGTTGCTCGTCGGCGCACTGAACACCACCCAGTACGTACCGGCGCCGAACTCAAGCTCGCCAAGATCAACCGCATCCGTCCAGTACAAGGTGTCGGACCCGCCGGAGGTGTCGATGAAGTCCTTAGTGGCCATGACGTCGGCCATGTCGGGCTCGCCGCCCTCATCGCCGGTCACGCGCACGCACAGAGGGGCCCCGGCGCTGGCGGTCTTGATGTACGCCTTCACGATGATCTGCGTGGTCCCTGCGCCCGGTGTGAAGGGGAGGGCCCGCCAGGACGTGGCTGACAGGGTAAACACATCAGTGCTTGTGTCGCTCGCCCAGATGGGGGTGAGAGTCCCCGCCACGCCAACAAGCTGGTCGCCCGCTCCGTCGTAGGCCGACTGGGAGACCTTGACTGAGTTGTCGATGGTGCCGATGGA
>CAYRES010000017.1:0-39896 GCA_964423425.1 uncultured Gaiellales bacterium
ACCTACACATCACGCCGTACGTGAAACGACATATGGACTTGACCACCGACACGAGGAGGCGCGTCCGGAGAAGTTCTTCTAGTAGCTCCTGCTGTCCACGCACGGGGCTGCCTGTTCTCAAGCCTCCTTGAACATGGACGCGCGACGCACAGGGCCAAGCGAACGCGAACGACTTTGCACCCTTCTGACGATGCCGGACAGATCATAGCGGTACGGCCAAGAACCGACGGCACAAGAGAAAGGGGGATGCGCCAACGCCCTCGGTCAAGACGGGAGTCCGGCAGCCAAGTCGGGGCGATCGTTTCTCGGAGTTCAGGAAACCTGCCAGAACAGAGCTTCGACCTGGAGCAGCGTCGACACGCATTCTTGCTACAACGAGCTGCCTCTCGGTTCAGATGCCTATGACCGCACTCTGGGCATGGCAGACTCGGTAGTGGAGGAGCCCCACCGGGCGATCGGCCGCGAATAGCGACCGGTTGGAGAGAGGAACAGGATGACCGGAACCGTCAGGAAGTGGTGCAGTGTTGGAGCGGCGGCCCTTCTGGGCGTCGCGGTGGTGGGAATCATCACGAATTGGCATCTGGTTGCCTCGAACTTCATTCCAAGAGCGCAACAAGATCTTCCTTGGGACATTGGGATCGTCTACTTACCTTTTTGGGCATCCGCATCCTTGATGCTGGGCCTTCTCCTTCTCGTTGGCCTGTTCGTTACCCGCAGCGCGCAGAGGAGATTCGCTTGGTTGTTCTTGCTCCTGCTGCTCGCGTACACGCTGCAGATCACGACTGGGAGCGGGTTTTTCGTACTGCCACTAACCCCAAGCCAAGAGAGCGCGGGAGCGGTGTCCATCTTCACAAGACTCACATCGGTCACTGCTGAGTGGTGGACCTTCGCAATCATGATTGGTGCTGTTCTTGGGGTTGGGGTGGCGGACCGACTTCTCGAGCGAAGAGGCACTCCAACACGCCCGAGCAAGAATCCCCCGGAAAGCTAGCCAGACCACGCACATAGCTCGATCCTGTGGAGCAAGGACGAAACGAAAGGGATCATGATCATGTGGCGAAAGAAGGCAGTGTGGATTGCATGCTTGGCCGCATTGCTCGTTGCCGGATCAGTAGCTGTGGTGATGGCAACCGGCGGTGATGACAGCACGGACGGTCAAGCTGTCGCTGCCGCGCAGAGTGAGGTCTCTGCTCTGGTAGACGAAATGGTGTCGGCGGGTCTGAATGTAACCGATTCCGGTTACGTGCCGGAGACAGGGCAAGATCCAGCTTACTACCGCATTCAGATCCAGACGGGGGAGTGGGACAAGTATCTGTGGGACTATGATCTGGCTACGCGGATACTCGCGAAGGCAAAGGCGGGAGGGTACATAGCTGTGGACTATGCCGACGTCATCCTGGTGGACGTGAGTGGAGATGCGATTCCTCACCTTGCCGAGATACAGCATCTCGACACGGAGCTATGGGCGGATCGGTCGGAGAGTGGATGTGCTGCGATTGAGGAACGTCTCGTGGCGCAGGTCAAGAAGACGGCGGAAGCGCACGGTTTCGGGGTGCTGCATTTCTCCGTGACGTTGACGAACGGAACACCTGCGGCGGTAATCGATCTGGCAATGCCCGAGGCCATTGCGAGTGGCGACCTGAATACAGGGACTTCATGCTCGGTACAAGCGGTCTAAATCGGACATTCCAGGCTATCCGCAATAGTTCTACCGGATCCGGCGTCTCCACCAGCATGGCTTGGTTTCCCAGTCTTGTTTCGACGGCTAATCTTGGGGCGGCAGGCTGTGCGGGCGACACTGCCTCCGGCACATACCCCTTCACGAAAGGCTCAAGCCATAGAAGGGATCCGGATCGGCCGGTCCTCGGAGGCGGATATGGCCATGCTCCATGAGGGATCGCTTCCCGCCTCCACCCGTAGGCCACGATCAAGGCACCAGAGAACGACAAGAAAGGACGCCTGTGAACCGTAAGATCGATGTCAACCTTGTTCAGCTCGTCTGCCTCGTCCTTGTCGTGCTCCTCGTCGGCGGTATCGCGGGCGCCAAGGTCTACCCGCAGCTACGCGCCGTGCCGGAAGGTGACGCCTCCATCTGGCTAAACGGCGTCCCCGCCGATGACGACCGGCAGAGGATGGAAGCCGAGATGCGCTCCTGGTCCGAGGTGGCAGGCGTTATCTACGTGAGCGAGACGCAGAGACTCGATCGGCTCTCCGAGGTGGCCGGGATCCGTCTTATGGACGGGGCCAACCGCAATCCCTTTCCACCTTCGTTCATACTCAGCCTGAGGTCGCCTCTCTCTTCAGAAGAGATCATGCGGCGCATGGAGGCGAGCCACCCGGCACAGGTGGGGCAGGTGAACTCGAAGACCTGATGCCGCTGGCGCTTGAGAGCGGACAATGGAAGAGAAGGATGCGCTATCAGCCGGCTCTTGATGAGCTTGTGCACTGGTACTTGTCGCTCTCCGGGGCAGCCCGCGGCCAGCTCCCCCGGGGGACTCCTCACCGTCGCACCGCATGGGGGAGAGAGCCATGTTGCGGGTGCTCGAGGCGTGGCCCAAGGATCCGGCGAGGCGGGTTTCGCAATTCCGCGCCAATGGTTCCGAAGTAGGGACGTCGGCTGGCAGAAGGAGCTCGGCCGCAGTAGGCTGAATCCGGGGAGCCGGACTGGGCAACAGCACCCTGACCTAAGCGGCGCTCCATCTCTTCCTGAGCAGCTAGGCGCGCTTGGTTGTAAACCTTCCCCCTCTCTTGAACGTTCTATTGACAGATGACAGACCGCAAGGGAGTAGCCACGGATCAAGGCAAGCCAGATAGCGGCGTCAGCCTGGACGGTCTGAGCGGTTGCGGAGAGGACGAGAACTTCGAATCGTTGTTCCGGCGATATTACCCCCGTCTAGTGCAGACGCTCTGTCTTACCACGCTCGACAGAGAGACGGCGGCGGATGCGGCTCAGGAGGCCTTTCTCCAGCTTCATCTTGACTGGGAGCGAGTGTCGCACTATGAGAATCGGGTTGGCTGGATCTACCGCGTGGCGCTCAACCGCTGTCGCGACTACAGGCGTCGCTCGCTCCGAGTTTTCAGGTTCTGGCAGACCCAGCCTCGCACGGTAGCTGAAGCCGAGGACATCGTCTGGGAGCCGGAGTGGGACTTTCTCGAAGCGTTGAAGGAGTTGCCCGACCGTCAGCGACAGGCCGCGGCTCTCCATTACGTCGCGGGGTTCTCACAACAGGAGACCGCTCAGGCCATGGGAGTCTCTGAAGGCACCGTCAAGAGTCATCTCTTTCGAGCGCGAGAGACGTTACGCATGAAGCTCAAGGTGGAATCATGAGCGAGAGCAAGATGACCGACGAGCATCTGCGGCGGCAGTTCCAAGACAACCTGCCGAATGTGGATGCCGATCATGGATGGGCACGGTTGCAGGTAAGGCTGGCGGACGAGCTGCCCTCTGGCTCCGCCAGGCCGCTGCGGCGTCGGCGACGGGCCATGATCACGGCGGTGGCAGTCGGCGCGAGCGTCATAGTTGTCGCTCTGTTTGCGGCGGCAGCTCTTGGGCTCTTCGGGGGCGGTACCCAGATGGCCTCGGTGGAGGTGACGGCCGGGCCGACCGGGGTCGGACCCGGAACTGCCACCACAACACGTGGAAGCCACACTGGGACAACAACGTCGTCGTCTCCCGGGACCACCGAAGTGAGTGAGAACGTGCCGGAAACTACTACTTCGTCGACGCTGCTCTTCCCGTCACAACTATCGTTCATGGAGGAACTCTCCGGTGACGGCTACCAAACCGCCATCGTTTTCACGGACCAAGAGGGAGGCACGTTGATCACGAAAGTGTGGATTATGGTCGACTCCGACCATGCCGCCCGGGCGACCAACGACGTCATCTTCGAGCATGCGCTAGATCTTGCTGAGAAATATGGAGCAGCCGACTACACGGAAGGCCGGCTGAGGGTGGAGCTTTCCGACGCGCCACCCGGAGAGCTGATCAAGGACCACATAATCGAGTCGCGGGACTTCGATCTTACGGAGACGACCACATCCATGACGCCCGACACGACCGCCGACACTGTCCCAACCAAGCAATGACCTCGGCGAGGCAGTTCGGGGCCGTTGTCGGCCGAGCACACAGAAGGAGGCAGATCATGTCAGTCATTCGCAAGGTAATCCTAGCGGCTGCGGTATCGCTCTTCGCGCTGCTAGTGATGTTCTCAGGGACGCCGACCGCGGCTAAGGCATCACCGCTGTGGACCGATCTACCCGATGACCTCCTGGCGAACTATGGGCTGACGCAGGACGACATCGGCTCGATGTCGAACGGGTACCCCGACCACACTTGGCCTCCGGGGAAGTGCATGACGAGGGGTCAGTTCGTCCGGTTCGCCTTGTCCTACTTCCGGATATTTCCCGACTATATAGGCAATGTGTACCAGCACTTCACCGATGTCCCTCGTGACTCTCCCTACTACGGTTGGGTGGAGACCGCGTTCCATGTTGGGCTCATCCAGGGATACACGGCTCCTTCCTCAACGGAAGCGACCGTTTTCGGGTTATACGATCTGGTGACCCGCGAACAGGCCGTAACCATCCTCATGCGCTATCTCTCCAAGACGGAACCTTCAACCTTCGACTACTCCGCGTACACCACCGAGCGGGTGAACCAGCTGCTCGCTCCTTTCGCAGACAGTCACCAGGTGCGACGCCCGCAAGAAATAGCCATGGCGCTTGATATCAACGTCCTCAGACCCCCGGGTGCTGCCATCACGCCCGAGGCGAGCGTCACCAGAATCCAGGCCGCCGCGCTGATCGCTCGCGCCCATGGCCTGTTGCCGTCGCCGACAGAAGAGCCACCCTCTATGCCCGACCATGTGCTTTCTTGGCTTAGCTCTGATGCCTATGTGGCAGGCATCCAGGCAGAGACATTCCAGCTCGGGTCGCTCGCACCATGGATGCCGCGCGAACTCACGGTGAAGGCGCGGGTGGCGCCGGACCAAGACCCGGCCGTCTACCAGGGGATTGCCGAGAAGCTTGTCTCCCTGGCGGATAAGTACAAGGGCGTGATGAAGTACGAGCAGGTGCGCGTACTGCTCATCACTGAGGGCGGGGCTTTGGTCTATGACCACACGTTTGCGGAGACTGCGGCGAGCCTGGTGTCGCCAGCCATAACCTGGGGGCAGGCACTCGATATCGCGAAGGACTTTGAGGCTGAGCATCCGCATGTAGTGCCGACAGATGTCGTGCCTCCAGGCGACATCAAGGTCACGGTGAGAAGTGCAGAGCTTGTCGAGACGGACGCGCCGGCTATCACCAATGGGCAGCAGATGCTTGTCTGGATCGTTAAGTTGGGCGGAACTCATCCCCGGGGTGAGATCAGAGCGACGATCTACATCGATGCGCTATCCGGGGAGATACTGACACACCTCGTATATTGAGTCCTTTGCCCACTCGGGTTGAAAGATCGAAGGCGGGCAAACTGCTCTGCTTTCCAGCAGCCTTCGCATTCTCGGTGAAGCCGAGCGAGCAGTTCTGCAGACAGTGGCAGAGCGCCCAACGCCGCCGAGGTTGTTGTCTTGCTCCTGCAACCCGTGTCAAGAAGAAGGTACCCTCCAGACGTCTCCATAGTAGAGGGTGGTTCTGAACGGCGTCAGTACTCGCTCGTCCTTGGCGATGTGATCGAGGAGTCGACACAGACGGAGGTGTGCTTATCCTTATTGCGGAAGGCCCTAACGGAAGCTTCGATAGCTTCGTCCAAGAGCACTCCGCGCGGTTGGTGCGGAGCCTCTCGCTTATCTCCAAGGACCCGGAGCTTGCCTGGGACGCTGCCCAGGATGCGTTCCTCAAGCTCTACTTGCGCTGGGATACTGTGGGCGACCTACGTGACCCGGTCGCTTGGCTCTATCGGGTCGCACTCAACCGCTGCAGCGACTACCGCCGAATCGTCGTCCGCGGCAGACGACTGACAGAACGCCTGCAGGGCATGAGCACCGGTCTTTGGACCGAGCCGCGCCTGGCGGACACGGAACTGGCTCTCACCTTCAGCGCGCTTCCGCGCCGCCAGCGCACCGCCGCCACCCTCCACTACCTGGCGGACATGTCTACCGAGGAAGTCGCCCAGGTGATGGGTGTTTCCCGAGGCACTGTCGACCGTCATCTCTTTCGAGCACGAGAAGCACTTCGATCAAGTATGGAGGCCCAATCATGAACAGGCCTGTGAGCGACACTGAGCTAAGTGATGCCATCCGTCGGCTCGCGCCCCCAGTCGACGGGGGCGCCTTCCACCGGGAACTGGGCGAGAGATGCGCAGCGAAGAGGCGGAGGTATCAGCGAGGTCCGCGTATTCGGGCGTGGGCCATTGGTGCGGCTGTTGTCGCGCTTCTGGTCGCAGGGGGCTTCGGTGTGAACGCGCTTATGGAGCGGGTGGGTCAGGACGAGGGGATGGTGCTCACCGACGACAGCATGAGTCCGGGCGCAACGGGCACGGGCTCACCGGATCCGACCAGCCGTGAAGCCACCACTCTTACGGGAGCGAAGGCCGAGTTGTGGGCGGAGATCCAACGTACCCGCGAGGGCGTGAAGTCAGGCGAACTGATCTTCGCGTGGACCGCTTCGGAGGCGGCGAGGGAGGATCTACCCTCCGACCCCATGCTGATGTTGGATTCACTGGAGAAGTCGCTCCTCGGGCCCGATATCACCGTGTACCTGCGCGATAGCGCTGGGGACGCGACTGCTCTAAGAAGCGAGATATCAGCCATGCCCGGCGTGGCGAGGCTGGAGTTCGTGAGCAAAGACGAGGCCCTCCAAAAGCTCAAGGAGAGCTTCGCGGACCATCCCGAGATCATCTCCAGCCTGCCGGGCAATCCCTTACCCGCCAGCCTGGAAGTCTGGCTGACCGACTACACGCAGGCTCCGGCCCTAGCCGATCAACTGCGCGACCGCCCCGAGGTCGACGAGGTGCGCCCCCCGACCATGGACTACGGCCAGTGGGCCGAGCGCCTGCGAAGCCTCACGCGAGAGGGATCGGGTGACAGTGGGAGGGTTATCGTCAGCAATTCCTACCCTTCCCCAACCGTCGCCTCTGGCGTCACCGGGGGAGCAACCCAGCACCTGGGCTGAAGATCTGGGCAACGCTGATGGGCGGTAAGGAAAGGAGGTGACAGTATAGCTAGATAAGATACAGCTGATACATGCAACCCGAGACAATGAACGTTGCAGAACACCCTACATAGGAGCTAGGCATGAAGAAGCGCGCTAATCTCGTAATTCTTGTCGCATTAGTCTTCTCTGTGCTATTTGCAGGAACTGCATTGGCTGAGGTGCCTAATGTCACTTATCCCAGAGGCGATAGTGATCCACGCCTTTGCACAATAACAGAGTGGGAAATACTGCCTGATGGCAGTGTACATGGCTCTGCTGGGTTCACTTCTCCAAATGGCTACAGCGCGGGTATCATTCAAGTTGGAGAGAACGGTGAGCCAGTAGTAGCTACTTATGACAACGAAGAGGAGTTTGAAGCAGCCCTGAAAGCCAGAGGTTGGGAGCCACTGCCTGCTATTGAGAGACCCGACGCCGACCAGCGCCAGGCTTTAAGCAGCGGCAATGGGCATATTGGAATTGGGTCAGCAATCAAGAACTCATTAGGCACCAACGTCAATTGGTCCACTTTTATCACCGACTATTCGTGGAGTGGTACCCAGGTAACTTACTACGCAAAACACCCATATAGCTTCTCTGCACCCACCTCACTTCAGAATGGTTGGAGGATACTAAGCGGTCCGAACTACACCGCGCCATCTATACCATCTAGCAATGCCCTTGGGACATACAATACAAGTTATACGGGTCCTGGTGGTCTATACAATTGGCTTTCTCTTCGAAACAGAGCCTATCCTGACTACGGAGTGAGTGGCGTGCAATATACCTTAGCTTTCTAACCCTTCTTCTAGCTGGCTGCAGTGGAGGGTCTTCTGCGGTAACAGACCCCATAACCGACGGCTCAGCCATCGAGGGCATCTGGATAGGCCAGGTTGCCCGGGGACCGAAGCACGGGGACGCCACAGTCACTCAGAGTGCAAGAACCCACCTCCAGATTCCACGCTAAGTGCAAGTACGCCCTCCTGAGAAAAGGAGGTATGACAACTACCACAAAGCCTCTTAAGGCGTAGTGGCACGTGATACCGGAGGCGATCTTGAGGAGGTGAGAGGAAAAGAGAAGAACCGATTGCGGCTACTAACCCACGATTCTGTTCCGGGCGATTCGAATGAGAATCGCCGGTACGTTGGAAGGGAGGCCAGAAGGAAGTGGTGACCAAGCCAAATGCAATGGAGCGCAAAGCCGTGATAGGCGTGATGGCCTTGGCGGTAGTCGCTCTGGCGATATGCATGGTTCTTGCGAACCAGAGTAGAGCACAAGCCCAAGAGGGTGTGGTTTACCCGACCTACTCAGTTCAGAATGGGCTCGCGTACTACCAAGACCCCGATGACCAGTACGGTATGTACTGGCCCGCCTGGAAAGAATTCAGCTATCTGGGCGCAAATGCGAGTCTCTACATGCGCTCCTGTGACTATGTCGTGGGTGTACAGAGACTGCTCTGGGCTACAGTCCCGGCAGCAACGACGGTATCTACGGAGCGGCCACCGAAAGCGCGATAGAGGACTTTCAAGAGGATCACATGCTTTCCATCGATGGCGTGGTGGGGCGAAACACCTGGGACATGCTGGCCTGGCACATGGTGTGGAATAGCTACAGTGGCGGCTACGACTATCACAAGACTTATGCCGGACTGCCGGGCGCCTACTGGCGAAAGAACATGAGCACCCACCGTTGGGGCATCCCGAACTACAACAACGCGTACTGGACGAGCTTCACTGCTTGGGGGCCGAGCTAGCATGAACGCTTCTGTGGCACATTTCGAGGCTCTGTCCAAAGGAGGCAGAAGATGACCAATCGAGACATAAGAAAGAAGCAGTCCTCGCGACCGGGGCGCGGAAGCAGACGCCTCATCGTGGGCGTCGCCATCACGATCGCCTTGGTGGCCACCGTGTTTCTCTCGGTGGCGCTGGCCCAAGGAGAAGACCGATCCGTTCCCACGACGACTATGGTGACGGATACGACTCCGGCGACCGACATCACGCCCGGCCCGGACGAGGAGGTGTCTGAGGACGCAACCACCAGCACAGCGCCGGTCGCAAGCGGGCCGGATACCACGAACAAGTATCCCAATGACTGTATCGACCGGGCCGAGACCGAACGCTCCCGCCGTATGGCCGAGGCCGTGGCCGCGCTCTACCCCTCTCTTATCCTCTACTATGCGGCCGAATGGCAGAACGTTCCCGATCCGGTGATAGATATCGCCTTCATGACGGCGCCCATCGAGCAGTTGGAGGCGGACTTCGGAACCAATCAGGGCACGCTCTGCATCACCGTTTGCAAGGACAACCGCGAGTGGCCGGAGGTGTCGGAAGCGCAAGAGCAAGCCCAGGCTGGGGAGCGGCAGAGCTATATACCCAAGACAATCATCACCGAGGCCGACATTCCCGGAGCCCTCGCCACCCGGGTAGGACAGATAGAAGGTGATTCCGGCGGTCATGTCTTGGTCAAACTGCATGATAATTGGGTGGTCAATGTGATGTCTGAGCCCCTGGGCCATGAAGGACTGGCTCCTCTCGATCTTGAGCAGACGGTGGAGATGGCCAAGCTCATCGTGAACATGATGCAAGAATAGACGGGGCGTACTCGTCAAGCATTGACGACAAGACGTCACGTGAATCTAGCCGCGTTCGATCAACCGGATGCGGCTCCATTCGCCTGCACCACTTCATTCTTCTCAGGAGGTCCCGTCGGCGGGTCATCATCAAGAACTAGCCTCACGTGAAAGGCAGACGGGTTGTGGCAACCAAGAAGACAGCACTTTCCTACCTTGCGATTCTGGGGGCGTTCGTTTTCATTGGTTTCGCGCTTCTCCTGGCCTCCTGCGAGGGGTCTGCCGACAAGACTGGCTTGGCACCGGAAGAGAGACTCGCCGTTGCCCTCAGCTGGATTCGCTCGCAGCCAACAGTGGCGACGAGCGTCTGGGGAGCTTGGACGTACGGGAATGGGGGCAAGGATGCCCGCTTCGACTATGCGGACGTGCAGCCCTCGGGCGACAGAATCGTCAGCGGGCCGGACTGGGCCCTTGACGACACCTACTACTGGGCGGCGAACGGAAAAGACATCAGTTCGATAAGCTGGACTGAGATCGCTGAACGTCTCATTGACAGGGAGCTCGCGGAAGTAGTCAGCTTGATTGCCGTGTTCTCCCTATCTGATCCATACCGAATTCTTCTGGCGCTGGATCCCGCATCGCTCAGCTGGAGTGATCGTCTTGTGCCTTGAGCCCGGGGTAGCGCAAGTCAGCGGAAGAAGGTCCGCGTGAGGAAGAGCGGAAGTGAAGCTACGCGTCGTGGAACCCGCCGGGGTCTCCTTGTCACCCTGGGGGTGGTGGCTACCCTGGCTCTGCTTGGCGTTCTTCTCCTCGCTGCAACCTATGGGAGGGAACCGGCCGAGGCTGCACAGGACATCTCTTCGACCATGTCCGGGCAAGACAACCCAGCTTCCCCCTCTACGGAGACTGCTCCCACCCCCGCGCCCCCGGCTCTTCTGCCCGACCGCCAAGAGAAAGTCGACCTCGTAATCTACGGCACCACCACGGCCGGCCTCGGGGTGCTTCGGGGCCTGAAGCTGGCCGGAGAGCGGTTTCCGCAGGACCTCACTGTGGCCCTGGTGAGTCTCGCCCCCGATCTTGAGTCGCCTCTGGTTCAGGGTCTCTCGGTGGAGGACACCTACCGCCCCGGGCAGGCGGGCGGCTTCTGGGAGGACTTCCGCCGGGAGGTGATCCGCACCTACGAACAGCAAGGTCTCTGGCCCTTGCAGAGAAACGGCCGCCTTAGCCACGAGCCCGCCTGTGCTCAAGAAGTGCTCCACCACCTGGTCTTCTCCGACGAGTCTCTTCCCCAAGCGGCCCGGGGCCGGGTGCGCCTGCTCCGCGTGAGGGGGCTTCCCCGAGTGGCCTCGGACCGAGAGGGCGAGCGCTTCCTCATGGTGGAAGAAGCCGACGGCACCCTGGTGCGCGTAAACACCCGCCTCTTCGTGGATGCCTCGGTGGAGGCCGATCTGGCTCGTCTTCTCGGCGCCTCCTACAAGCTGGGAGAGAGCCCGCTTGCCTACTGCGACTCGACCGGCCCCCGCCCCGAGGCTCCCTGCCGCCAGAACTTCTTCTCGACCGCTCCCCAATCCCTCACCCTGCTTCTGACACTCTCGGTGGGTAAGGGGGAGGCCACCCCGGTGGAGACTCTCCCTTGCTTCGACCCTCAGGCCATCCCCGAAGCTGTGCCTGAGGCTTTCTCGGAGGCCACCGTCAAGAGCTTCCCTTCGAGCTGGTCCATGACCCATGCACTTCCCGGCAACACCCGCGAACTCAACGAGCGCTGGAGCGACTGGGCCGACCCGGACGTGGCCTTCACCTGGTATATGGAGCCCGAGAAGCGCAGCGAGATCGTGCAGAGGCTCCAGGTCCGGGCGCTCCACCTGCTCGCGCTGATTCAGAAGGATTATCCGAAAGTGGGGCTCTCTTCTCTTCCTACCTGGCCGTACGTGCGCGGCGAGGTCATGGTGCAAGGGGCGCACGTCTTTTCCATGGCGGAGATCGAGGGGGGAGTGCCCGATCCCATCGCCTCGGGCACCTACGCCGCCTTTGACCGTCACGATCCGGTGAGAGGTACGCTGCAGCCGGAGCGGGGTGCCTACGTGGAGGTGCCTCTCGCCGCCACTCGGCCGGACCGGCATCCGGCGCTTCTCGTGGCGACCGCTCTCTCCCTCACCTCCTCGGCGTACAACTCCGCCTGCCGCATGGAACCGGTGCGGGCCAACGTGGGGGCGGCCTGCGGGGTGCAGGCGGCCTTGGCCCTCCACAAAGGAGTACTCTTTCCAGACGTGACCTATGAAGATGTCCGGGCAGAGCTTGAGAGACAGGGGCACGTGCTGTGAGAAGAAGCGGACGCGAGGCTGAGTGGGTGATGAGTCGGTGGCGCGGTTGGTCGGTCGAATTCCTGACACTGATCGGCTGCCTCTCCATCGTCGCGCTCGTGGCCGGGTGCGGGGTCGCCTCGACCGGCTCAACCGCACGCCCCACCGAACCTGTCTCCGCCCCGGCCTCCTCCGCCACCGCCACGTCCTCGTGGCCCCACGGCCCTGGCACCCCCGAATACGATGGCATCCCCCAACCGATCGTGGACTCGCTCGTGGATGGGTGGTGGCGGTATCTGGGCGAGGGGCGCTTCGTGACCGAGAGCGGTCGTGAGTTCTTCTGGCGTGACGGCCGCTTCGTGAACGCGGACGGTACCCTCATGGAGATCCCCGAGTCCGCCAAAGAGCACCTTCTCTCGCTTGGGATCGACCGGCAGCCCACCCGTCCCCTGAGTCTCGCACCCGAGAGGCAGGCGCTGGCGGAAGAGGTGGAGCGCATTCGCCGAGGAGTCATCGACGGGACTCTTGTGTTCCAATGGGACCCACCCCCCGGCAGCGACTTCCCTTCGGATCCCCGTGAGGTCTTGGACTCGCTCGAGAAGTCCGCGTATCTCCCGGACGTGTACCTGTACCTGCGCGACTCCGCCACAGATGCGAAGATGCTGGGCGAGGAAATCGGCACGATGCCGGAGATCGAGGAGTGGGAGCTCTTCAGCAAAGACCAGGTGTTGAGGCAGATGCAGCGTGAGTTCGCCGACAGCCCGGAGATTCTGGAGTCGCTCGAGGCGCACCCCTTTCCCGCGACCATCTGGATCTGGCTGAGAGAAGGCTCCCGGACAGACGACGTATTGCGGCAGTTCCGGCGGCACCCCGATGTCGATGAGGCCAAGGCACCTTCCATCGACTTCGCTCAATGGACCAAGATTCTGCGTGAGATGACCCATGCGACGGCTCCGTGACCCCCTCCACACGTCACGGCCTGAAGCTCTTGTTCGCCCGGACGGCCGTCGCGGCCACGGGCGCGGGTTGACCGTGAGGCCGGCGACGTTCGCGCTTCTCGCCGTTATCATCCTCCTGACCGGCTGCGGCGGAGAGCACCCCCGCGTGGAGACCCGCGAGGTCTCCGGAGTCGAGGCAATCCCTGCGGGCTACGCTCTTCTGGTTGAGGGAAGGAACCTCGACGGCACGCAAGGGCCGGAGCAGAAGGTGGAGGCATTGATCGTTCCCGAGGAGGGTCTCTTCCGTATCGAGCTTCTCGGAGAGGCCACCCCGGCCGAGATGCTCATCACAATTCGCAGTCCCGAGAAGCAACTCGGCTTACGTGCTCAAGCTGTGCTGGAAGGTGAGCCCCACCCCTTGTCCATGGCCTTCCTGTGCTCGCCTCTCGTCTATCCGACTCCCGCCATAGTCTTCGAGGAGCTTCGCTGGGAGGGCAATCGCTGCGAGGGCATCCTCAGAATCGTGGGTTCGGCCGGCTCGTCTTCCACCGATAGGGGCACCTACGAGGCCGAGGTCGATCCCGAGACCAACATCGTCATCTGGGAGCGGCAGAGCTGGACTCCCTATCCCTGGATGGGGATGGAGATCACGCGCCGTTTCGTGCCGCTGGACGAGGTGGAGATACCCAGAGTCGATGAGGTGCTCGCGCGTGCGCAGGAGGAGTGGATGGGGCTTCTTGAAGAGGCGAACGACGGGGCATATCCGGTCTTCGGTCTGGATCTGGAAGGACTCGTCCTTCACACACTCCAACTCTACGAAGGCCAGGCTTGGGTTCGGTACTCGTCCGCCGCGCAGCCGGGCAGGATCGCGGCCGAGATGTATGAGGGGCAGTCGAGCACCGAAGAGCCGCTCTCCGAGCAGGAACGAGCGGATCTCGAAGGAGACTGGCAGCCCTGCCTGGGGGAGGAGGGGCAGACCCCGGGGTGGCGGCATCAGTTCTTCCGAACGGCCGTCTCTCCGCGCACGGGCGAGGCTCACACCCGCACGGTCGAGTTGACGGTCTACGACTGGGCTCTGGAGGAACTCGGCGTGACCCTGAGCGATGTCGAGAAGGCGCTCCGTCCGTTGGAACTGCCGGAGAGGCTGGGCGACATCAGGCCTCCTCATCTGGTGTTCGAGGGGCGCATGCCACTCCCCAGCGGAGCGGATTTCGGCGGGATGCTATCCAGAGAGTACCTGCTCTACGGAAGGTGAGATAGGGGAAGGGGGAGATGGCGCAAGGGCGGAGTCCTGTGAGGTCACACAGGTGTCGTGCGGCAATGTGGAGTCAATGGGGTGTCGTGGGGGGATGGATATATGCTGAAGGTTGAGCGACGATCAACCGTTGAGCGACTGCCGACTGTTGCATGTCTGATCGTAGTGGCCGTGTTCATGCTGTGCCTGGCCGGCTGCGGTTCTGAAGCATCAGATGATGCCGGTCCCGGACTGCCGGTCGAACCCACGGCGGCCCAGGTGGTAGCCGCCGCCCTCACCTGGATCGAGCAAGATGACTCCACGGCACTCGGAGGCCCCTTCTCATGCTTCTATGAGAAGGGTGGGGAGACGGCTGTCTTTGTCAACGGCAGCGCCATCATCTCCGGAAGGGAAGCCTTCCTGGAGATCGGGAGGTGGGGCCTGGCGGAGCCGGCCGACGGGGCTCCGCCCTCGCCACCCCGATACCTGAGGGTGTCCACCGCCGACTTCCCGGACAAGGCGAGCGTCGAGCGGGCCGGGCGGGAACTCGGGCTGCTGTTCTACGATCGTCTCTTCCTTGACTCGTTGCTTGCCATGAGAGTCATGAAAGTCGAGGAGACCGTGGAGCGAGCGGAGGACCCACCCACCTTCACGGTTGAAGGCGTGGCGGACATCAACGACATCCTTGCCCTCTTCATCGGCTCTCAGGCCGTCTCCTGGGGCGAGGAGCTTGAGGTCTTTCCGTCGATCTCCTTCCCCGTGACCCTCCGCGTCGACGAGAACGGTCGGCCCTTGGAGACGGTGGTGACTCACTTCGGCGATCAGACCCAGGAGTATCGATTCCTTTGGAGCCGGGGCGTGTGGCGACCGGCCGACACTCAGGCGGTGAGTGTCGAGGAGCTTGTGAACCTGCTGGAGGAGGGTCGATGAGCGGGCGGAGTCGGCCGCCCTCGCAGATCATCCTCGTGGCAGTGGTGGTCACCCTTCTGTATGCGGTACTTAACGGCTGTTCCGCGGCTCCGACGGACTCCACCGCCACCACCACGGACGCGCTGGAGAAGCCGGCATCCGAGTACGTCTGGACCGACGTCACCCCCTCCGCTCCCGACTCCTCTCCCGCCCCTCGCTTCTCCGCCTGGTTCCTTGCCGACTCCACCCGAGGCAGGGTGCTCCTCTACGGCGGCTTCGTCCGGCACGGGGAAGCCTGGGGCAGATACGGCGACTTGTGGGAGTGGGAGCCTGAGACCCACACCTGGAGACCACGAACGGTCATCGACGCTCCCTTGGTCGATGCCGGCACCTCGGCTATGGCCCTCGACGAGGGGAGGGGCGTGCTCGTTCTCGTGGCACCCGGCGGTCCCCAGGGACAAGGGGCCCCGACCACCCCGGAGCTGACCACTCTCGAGCTCGATCCGAACGAAGGCCGGTGGGAGACCATCTCAACCTCCGGTCTCCCTTCCTACCGCTTCGGTGCCTGTATGGCCTACGTGTCACGCACAGCCACCACCGTGCTCTTCGGCGGCTACGGGGATGTATTCCTGAACGACACCTGGGCCTACGACGGCGCGACAGGCGCCTGGACCGACCTCGACCCAGAGGGCCCCCGGCCCCCGGCGCGCACAAACGCCTCCCTGGTGTACGATTCCACTGTTGATCGCCTCATCCTCTTTGGCGGCATGGGTGAGACGGGGCTCCTTAACGACATCTGGTCCTACGATCCTCAGCAGAACACCTGGCTCGAGCTCTCCCCCCCTGGATGCCGGCCTGCGCCCCGTGTGGGAGCTGCTCTCGCCTTCGACCCGGCCGCGCGGAGGGTGATTCTCGTGGGGGGCAGCGACAGCCCGTCCCCAATCACGATTGGTTCTGGGGGGGCCAGGCAAGAAACACCCTCGACAGTGATGGGCGACACCTGGATCTACGACATGGCCGCCAACACCTGGACCGAGCTCAGCCTCGTGCCGGCTCCCCCGGCCCGCGCCTATGCGGCTCTTGGTCGAGACCCCGCTACCGGCAGCCTCATCCTCTTTGGCGGTTATGGTCCGGACGGGCTTTTGGGGGACTCGTGGGTTGGTGATCCCTCCGAAGCGAGCGGTTCACGAGGAGCGGAGGTGGGCTCATGAAGAAGACGAGCGGAATAGTGGTCTTGGCCTGCCTTCTGGGCATGTGCCTGCTCGCGTGCGGGTGTGGCTCATCCACCCAGCCGATCACCTCGACCACAGTGGTCCCGGATCTCGATACGTTCACGGTGGACGGGTGGGCGCTCAGCGTCTTGGCGGAGAATGAACCCGTGAACGACCCGGCCCTGGATGCGGGCCGCGCGGTCTGGGGCCGGCAGAGCTACTCGGGCTACTCGGGCCACACCGCCGCTGTCTTTCTCTATGACGCTCAAGGGCGGACTCTGGCCACCATCTCGGAAGGGCTGGACGCCTTTGACGTCGATCTCGTGGGTGACCTTCTGGTGTGTTCTGTCCCGAGAGATGATCGGTGGGACGTCCTTCTTTTCGATCTTGGCAAGAAGGAGGAACGCATCATCGGCTCGAGCCGCTGGGCTCTGCGCGACTCGCAGTTCGCGGACGGCTTCGTGGTATGGACCCAGCGGGCCTCGCAGTCCCACCAGAGGATTTCTGCCCTCATGTCGTTCGAGCTCGCCTCCGGCAAGACACGGGTGATAGCCGACCTCTCCCACGATCTCACCGGCCTGGGTGATGTGTGGGTGGGCGAGAGTTGGGTCGTGTTTGAGGCTTGGGGGTCGGGCCCGGACCCGGTCTTGCGGGCCGCACGCCTGGGAGGCGAAGGTGGCCTCACGGAGCTTCCGTCCGACATCACCCCGCAGGACCTCGAGGGCGATCACCTCTACTACGTTACGAGAACCCGGACAGGCGAAGAGGAGCTTCGCCATCTGGACCTTCGCACCGGAGAGGATGAGCTTGTCCGCTCCGGAGGCGAGTATCAGAGCGTGCGGGTGGACAAAGACCACCTGGCCTGGGCAACCTGGGAGGATGGACACGCCGCCATCGTGTGCATAGATAGAGCGACGGGCGACGAGGTCCACATCCCCTCCCCGCAGGGAATGGTCGGCCATCTTGTCCTTCGAGGCAACCTTCTCCTCTGGAAACGCGTCCCGGGTCCGCCGCAGCCCACCGACGACCCCACCCATCTCTTCGTGTACGACATCGCCCGTGGTAAGACCACCGATCTCGGATCCCTCTATGACTATGAACAGTGGTACACGACCGACGGAGAATCGATTCTGTTCCCGGACCGGCAGGTACAGAACGGGCCGGTGCGGCTGATTCTGGCGGAGCCGAGGACCGGAGAGGAGAGTGCGCAGTGAGCTACAACGGGGAACTTGTGTCGGCGCTGCGCTGGGGGCGGCAGGCTGCACGAGCGACACCTCCTCCGGCACAGACCCCTTCACGCGAGGCTGTGCCATCGAAGGTATCTGGATAGGTCGGGGCTCCGACGCGGATCTGGCCATGCTCGGGGAGGGACCTCTTCCCACCCCCGTAGACGAGGTAGAGCAGGCTATAGCCGATGGCCGGGCGGTCGCCATCGCACAAGCGAGACCTGCTGAGGTGGAGCGTCTCATTTCGAGCGCCTCTCATCTTCATGGGCGAGATGACTCGCCCCATTCGTCAGGCGGAGTGCTCGAGAGCGGTTGCGGCCACAATCACTTATCCTCCAGGCTTTCGGACACCAGTCCGGCTCCATTCCAGCATGCCGCCTGCTCCTCAAGATGCCCCCATTACCCGATACCACCGGGCCTCTCGCCCTTTGTGTTACTGCCACCAACTGTTTAGAATGGCGCTGCTCTAGGGCGGCGTCCTTGCGGGGGCGCCATCGAGAAGGGGTGCCATGTCTTCTACACGGGCAACCGTGGACTGCCGTTCGGCGTGCGCCAAAGTGAATCTCTCGCTGTTGGTCGGGCCGCTGCGCGACGACGGCTATCACGACATATGGACCGTGTTCGCGCCGGTCACGATATGCGATGAGATCGAGTTCGCCATCTCGGCCTGCGCTCCCGGCGGCGTGCGCCCTTCGCTTCTCGTGCAGTGCCCGGGAGTACCTCAGGCCGACAACCTGGTCACGAAGGCTTTGCGGAGCCTGGAGGCAGAGACAGGTTGGTGTCTGGGCGGTTTCGTCAACATTCAGAAGGTCATCCCCACCGCTTCGGGCCTTGGGGGCGGCAGTTCTGATGCGGCGGCTGCGCTCCGCGCGGGAGCGGAGGCTATCGAGGCGGCAGGCGGCCCCTCCACCTCGGACCACGTGCTGCGGAAGCTGGCCTGCGGGTTGGGGGCCGACGTGTCCTTCTTCCTCGATGCCCGTCCCTCCGTGGGCCGTGGCGTGGGAGAGCTGTTGGAGCCTCTGCCCCTCCCCGAGATTCCCTTGGTGCTCCTGCTTCCGCAGGAGGAGCTGTCGGCCGGCGAGGTGTACCAGACCTACGACGGGGTTGCATCAGCCGAGAGCTCGTCTTCGTTCCGAGCGCGGTACCGGGTGGGTGAGCTGTCGTGGCGGGCTCTCTCCGATGCCTGGGTCTCAGCGGATCTGAGCGTGGGGGCGGCCATCACGCAGTCTGCGGGCCTGCTCATGAACGACCTGGAAGCGGCCTGCCTGCACCTCCTCCCGTCGCTTAAGGCCCGGCGGGACGCTCTCGCGCGGGAGGGCGCGTTGGGAGCGATCATCAGTGGTTCCGGCCCCACCGTATTCGGTGTGTTCGCCTCCCCGGAGGACGCCGACGAAGCCGGCGCGACGTTGCGTGCCCTGGGTTACGAAGCGTACCGGGCGGCCACGATGGCGGGGTCGTTCGCTGCGGCCTGAGCCCATCGCGCGAGCGCACCGTTCCCGGTGGCGACTGCGGTCTGTTCCCGTCTGCGTCACGCCTGAGTCGGTGGCTGTTCTGGCCGTTTGCGCCCGCCCACGTGCAGGTATCGCCGGCCGTTTGTGAAGTTGACACCTGAGAATGACCTGACCTATACTCCCTGGGCTCATGGGTCCGTTGGGGCGTAGCCAAGTGGTAAGGCAACGGGTTTTGGTCCCGTGATTTCGGAGGTTCGAATCCTCCCGCCCCAGTTCTTCGTGTGCCGGTGTGAGCCTCGTGTGCCCACCCGGCCGTCGTGTGGTGCGACGGCGTTGCCTCCAGACTGTCGAAAAGAGTTCCGTTTGCCCGATCCAAGACCCAACGTCTATTCCGCTCGGAAGGCGCGGTGACCCCTCCCCTGGCCTGCACCGTGGTACTGGCCGCGGGACTGGGCACGCGCATGAAGTCGCGCACTCCCAAAGTGCTTCACCCCGTCTGTGGTCTCAGCTTGATTGAACACGTGCTGCGGGCGGCGGCGGCGGTATCCGGCGCCAAGACTGTGGTGGTGCTGGGTCACGGCCACGAGCAGGTGCGGCCACTCTTGCCTCCGGAGGCCAGAGTGGCACTGCAGAGGGAGCAGAAGGGCACCGGCCACGCCGTGCTGGCGGCAGCCGAGCAGTTGCTGGGCGCGGGGGAGAAGGTGTCGGGGAAAGCGGAGGTAACGGGCGGCCCGCGTGACGAGGGCACCGGCCCGCGCAACGAGGGCACCGGGGCATATGACCGCGGCAAATGTGCGCTGCCCGCAGAGAGCCAGGTGATGCTGGTGCTCCCCGGCGACACTCCCCTGGTGACGGGCGAGGTACTGATGTCGCTGGTGGAAGGCCACTTCGCCACGGGTGTCGAGGCCACCGTCCTCACCATGGAGCTCGATGATCCCACGGGCTACGGCCGGGTGATCAGGAGTGAGGACGGCTTGGTGGAGCGCATAGTGGAGCACCGTGACGCCGCTCCGGAAGAGCGGGTGGTGCGTGAGGTCAACAGTGGCATGTATGTGTTGCCCGTGCGACGCACCGTCGAGATACTGGCCGGGCTCGGCACCGACAACGCGCAAGGCGAGTTGTATCTCACTGATGTGCTCGGGTCGCTTCGCAGCGAGGGGGCGCGCGTGGGCGCCGTGCGGGCCCCCGACGCGCGCCGCCTGTTGGGCGTGAACACCCGGGTGGAGCTGGCCGAGGCGTCCTCCATCATGCGGGCCGAGATATGCCGGCACTGGATGCTGGCCGGGGTCACCATCGATGATCCCGGCTCCACGTACGTCGAGGCCGGTGTCACCCTGGAAGCCGACGTGCGTCTACGCCCCTTCACGGTGCTGGAGGGGAATACGGTGGTCGAGCGGGATTGTGTGCTCGGGCCCTTCGTTACGGTGCGCGACGGGTTTGTCGGCGCCGGCTCCCACGTATACAATTCATTTGTGGAAGGAATGAGGCTGGCACCGGGTACCGATCTGGGCCCCTTCGCCTGCGTACGGGCCGGGGAGTAGCCGTAGCGGCAGCCCGCAATGCCGACGGGAATACGGCACCGATGTTCCTACAACCGCCGTGCGGCCCCAGGCGGCCCGCCGGTGGCCCGCGGCCGGCGCGCACGTTGGGCCCCAGGCGGCCCGCCGGTGGCGCGCGGCGGGTGCGGTGATGTAATGTGAATGTCTCACGGTGTGCCGGGTATCGAGGAGAGAGGACGCATGATCGACGAGGGAGGCAGGCTTCTCACCCAGAGCGTGGGTCACCACGCATTCCATGGGGAAGGGAATCGGCTGCTGGTCTTCTCCGGCCGGGGCAATCCCGAGCTGGGTGCGAAGATCGCAGCCAAGCTTGGGGGGGAGCTTGGCCGGGTGCAGCTCACGACGTTCGCCGACGGCGAGATCTACTGCAAGTACGAGGACAGCGTACGCGGGGCGGACGTGTTCTTGGTGCAGTCCACCGGCCGTCCGGTGAACGAGAACCTCATGGAGCTTCTCATCATGATCCAGGCGGCCCGCTTGGCCTCGGCCAAGCGCATCACCGCCGTGATCCCCTACTACGGCTACTGCCGGCAGGACAAGAAGAGCCAGCCGCGGGAGCCCATCACGGCCAAATTGGTGGCCGATCTGCTGCAGGCGGCGGGGGCCGACCGTGCACTCACCATGGACCTTCATGCCGGGCAGTTGCAGGGGTTCTTCGATATCCCTGTCGACCACATGACGGCGCTTCCCATGTTGGCCGACTACTTCAAGTTCAAGAACCTCGGTGACATCGTCGTGGTGTCACCCGATGCGGGTGGAGTGAAGACGGCCAAGCGCTGCGCCGAACGCCTCGATGCTGAACTCGCCATCTTGAGCAAGGTGCGTCCCACACACAACCAGTCGAAGGTTCTCTACGTCATCGGCAATGTGACCGGGAAGACGGCCGTCATAGTCGATGACCTCATCGACACCGCCGGCACACTCTGCAATGGGGCCCAAGCCTTGATCGATCAGGGTGCAGTGGCGGTGTACGCTGCGGCCACCCACGCCGTCCTGTCCGACAACGCCTACGAGCGGATCGCCCAGTCGGTGCTCGAGGAGGTTGTAGTCACCGACACGGTTCCCTTGGTTTCCACGGACGACACCTCGAAGATAACGGTGCTCTCCATCGCGAGTATCCTTGCCGACACCATCCACAATGTGTTCAACCAGGAGTCGGTGTCGGAACTGTTCCACGGGGAGAATCAGCTGTTCTGATCTTCAAACGGTCACAGCGCCGGGACGCGTGGCTCGTCGCGTGCTTGGGTAACCCGGGCAAGGGCTATCAGGGCCACAGGCACAGCGTGGGCTTCATGGTGGGCGAGGAGCTCGTTCGCCGCTTCGGCTTGGACAAGCCTCGTTCGAGGTTCCAAGGCTTGGTGTGGACCTGCTACGTGGACGGCAGGGAGGTACTCATACTCCTGCCGCAGACCTACATGAATCGCTCCGGCCGCTCTGTCATCGATGCTGTGGGGCGCCACCATATTCCCGTGAAGCACATTGTGGTCGTTCACGATGACGTCGAGCTCTCTTTCGGAGAGGTGAGGCTCAAGGAGGGTGGCGGCCTTGGGGGCCACAACGGCCTCCGCAGTCTGGAGCAATCCCTCCACAGCCGCGAGTTCTTCCGCGTGAGAGTGGGTGTGGGGCGGCCGGACGACCCCCGCATCGACCTGGCCGACTACGTACTCTCCCGCTTCTCTGAGCCCACAGACGAAGTACAGCGGATGGTGTCGAAGGCCGCCGATTTGGTTGAGGAGTGGCTCGCCAAAGAGGCGGAGATCACGTGCCCCGACTGACCTCTTTCGCGCTGGAGCACCCGGCTGTCGCCGACGCCGTGGCCTCCCCTCCGCAAGGGGGAAGGCTGCGGGCTCCCACCTTCGTGCATCCCTATCTGGCCGCGGCCTTGGCCGACTCGGATCATTGGGCCGGACACCCGTGCCTCATCGTTGCCCCCAGCCTGCGGGCGGCCGAGGAGTTGGCCCGGGAACTGCGGGCCTTCCTGCCCGGCCGGGAGGTCCACCACCTGCCGGCGCGAGGCGTGTGGTACGGCTCGCAGGCTCCGGTCGCCCCCCGGGTAGCGGGGCGCCGGGTGGAGGCCGTGGCCGGCCTCCACCGCGGCGCCGCCGTCGTGGTGGAGGTGGCGACTCTCATGGAGGCGCTGCTGCCTCCGCCGCGCGAACCGGTCCGCCTGGTCCGGGGTGGGCGAAGCGACTTCGAGCTGCTGCAGCGCGACCTGGCGGAACTGGGATATGAGCGTGTCGATCAGGTGGAAGACCCAGGACAGTTCTCCGTGCGTGGGGGGCTCATCGATGTGTACAGTGCCGGCGGTCGCTACCCCGCCCGGGTGGAGTTCTGGGGCGACGAGGTGGAGAGCTTGAGAACCTTCTCGCCCTTCTCCCAGCGTTCGGTGGAGACGCTCGAGGAGCTTGAGATAGTCGCTGCGGCTGAGCGGCTTCCCGCTGAACTGCTCGACTCGACGGATGGTGCGGAGGGAGTGGAGCCGGCGGTTCCCGTCTTCCTCCCCGATCTGCTGCCGCCGGAGACCCGGGTACTCCACGTCGATCCCCTTGCGGCCATTGGCGCGGTCGAAGCCTTCCAGGGCGACTTGCGCGACGTCTTCGCCGACGAAGGCGAGGAGGAGCCCGAGATGATCCAAGGGGCTGCCGGCCGCCGTTTCTATGCACCCTGGGCGACTATCGAGGGGAGGCTCTCCTCATTTCCCTCCTTCTCCCTGCAGGGTGGGGGCGAAGGCGACTTCGACGTCCATGCGACCAGCGGTGAACTGCCGGTAACCAGCCTGCCCGAGGCCGAGACAGCCCTCAAGGGTCTGGTATCGCGCGGCTACCGGGTAGCGGTGGCCTTCGAGCACAAGGGTGACGCCGACCGGGCCGAGTATGTACTCACGCGCGTGGGGGGGAGCCCGGCGGCCGGCGTCGAGATACCGCGGGAACCCGGCGTCTCCTACCTCGCCCGCAGCCACCGCCGCCACTTCCTGTTGCCGGACATCAGCCTGGCGCTGCTCACAGAGATGCAGATCTTCCCCAAACGCCGCCGGGCTCCCCATGAACGGCGCCTCGTGGTGGGCGCCGAGCTCTCCTCTTTCCGGGATCTGCGCAAGGGTGACTACGTGGTGCACGAGGACCACGGCATCGGCTGCTTCGAAGGCATGAGCACCAGAACGGTGGCGGGCATCACGCGCGATTATCTCGACATCGGCTTCCGCGACGGTGACATGCTGTACATCCCGCACGACCAGATCCAGAAGGTGGGTAGGTACGTGGGGGCGGGAGGCGCAGCTCCCGCGCTGTCCAAGTTGGGGGGCAAGGCTTGGGGCCAGATCAAGTCGAGGGTCCGCAAGGCCGTGCGTGAGCTGGCCGGTGAGTTGCTCCAGCTCTACGCGCTACGCAAGACGGCGAAAGGGCACGTGTTCTCCGAAGACGGAGAGTGGCAGCGACGGTTCGAACGGGCCTTCCCTTATCAGGAAACCGACGACCAACTACGGGCGGTCGATGCGGTGAAGGACGACATGGAGTCCACCCAGCCCATGGACCGGCTCATCTGCGGCGACGTGGGGTACGGCAAGACAGAAGTGGCTCTGAGGGCGGTGTTCAAGGCGGTGATGGACTCCCGCCAGGTCATGGTGCTCGTTCCCACCACCATTCTCGCCCAACAGCACTACGGCACCTTCCGGGAACGGTTCGCAGAGTTCCCGGTGAAGGTGGAGATGCTGTCCCGGTTTCGTACTCCGGGGGAGCAGCGGGCCATCGTGAAAGACTTCAAAGGGGGCAGGGTGGATGTCCTGATTGGCACCCACCGTCTGCTCTCTCGCGACATCATGCCCAAGAGCCTGGGCCTTGTGGTGATTGATGAGGAGCAGAGGTTCGGTGTGGCCCAGAAGGAGGCTCTGCGCCGGCTGAAGTTGAAGTCCGACGTGCTCACGCTCACCGCCACGCCCATCCCGCGCACGCTGCAGATGTCGCTCTCCGGGGTGCGGGACATCTCGGTCATCGAAACCCCTCCCCGCGACCGCCATCCGGTGCAGACCTACGTGGGCTACTACGAAGAGGGGATGGTGAAGCGGGCAATCGAGCGGGAGGTAGACCGGGGTGGCCAGGTGTTCTACCTGCACAACAGGGTCGACACCATCGCCAAGGCGGCGGTGCGTCTGGCCGGCATCGTACCCCGGGTACGCATCGGGATCGCCCACGGGCAGATGAGTGAACGCGAGCTCGAGGATGTCATGCTCGCCTTCTTGCGGGGTGACTACGACGTGCTCGTGACCACCACCATCATCGAGAGCGGCTTGGATATCCCCAATGCCAACACGCTCATCGTGGAGCGGGCCGACCTGCTCGGTCTCTCCCAGCTCTACCAGATTCGTGGCCGTATCGGGCGGTCTTCCCGGGTGGCGCACGCCTTTCTCTTCCACCCCGACGAGGAGGGTCTCACCGAAGAGGCCCGCGCCCGGCTCGCCACCCTCTCCGACTACACCGAGCTCGGCTCCGGCTTCAAGATTGCGATGCGCGACCTTGAGATCCGCGGAGCCGGAAATCTGCTGGGCGACGAGCAGTCGGGCCACATCGCCGCGCTGGGTTTCGAGATGTACCTGTCCGTCCTGCAGGAGGCGGTGGACGCCATGCAGGACCAGGAGGCGAGGATCGAGACCGTACCGCGGGTGGAGGTGGGTATCTCGGCCTACGTCCCCTCCGACTACGTGCCCTACGAAGCGGCCAAGGTCGATATCCACCGCCGCATCGCCGGCGCCAAGGCAGTCGCGGAGTTGGCCGGGCTCCGAGAGGAGCTTCGCGATCGATTCGGCCCGGTGCCGGAAGCCGTGGAGAACCTCATGTTCCTGAGCGAGGTACGCATGAAGCTGCAACAGCTCTCGGCCGCCAGCCTGCATGCCGGCCCGCGGACCGTGACTGTGGAGGGGCTGTCCCTGCTCAAGGGCTCGCGGGAACTGCTGCGGGTACAGGACCGTCTGTATGACTACCTGGCCGCGTCGGGCCGGCTCACCTACTCGTATCGTGGGGAGGGGCGCGATGTCCGCACGCTGGTGGCCCGAGTGCTCGATGATATACTCAACCTTCGGCTCGCGGCTCAGGGGGCGCCCGATGGCGGACGCGGGGCGTAGCGCGATTCCATTTGTGTTGCCCACGATCAATGGTTTGTGAGGTTATGGTGAGTAGGCTGTTCTCGGCCCGCGGGCCCTTCAAGACGTTGTGCCTCATCGCCGCCGTGGCGGCTGCTCTTTTCGTATCCCTTCTGGTTGCGGGTTGCGGCGGTGACAACTCGGCTCTGCCCAAAGATGTCTTGGCCCAGGTGGGCGAGGTGCAGATCACCCAGGCCGACTTCGATGAGCGTATCGCCCAGATAGAGACCCAGTATGAAGGCCAGGTGCCCACCAAGGACGACGCGGAGCCGTACAAGGAGTTCCAGGCGGGCGTGCTCGACTACGTGGTGAGTCTCGAGGTGCTGCGGCAGAAGCAGGGTGAATTTGAGGTCGCCGTCACCGCCGAGGACATCGACGGAGAGATCGACAAGATCAAGGCCATGTTCGGTGGCGATGAGGCGGCTTTCGCGGAGGCGCTCGAGGCCGAGCGGCTCACGGAGGAGGTTCTACGCAGCCAGATCGCGGAGCAGCTTCTCGTGCAGAAGATGAATGAAGCGGTCACCACTGATGTCTCGGTGGCGCAGGAAGACATCCAGGCCTACTACGACACCCACGTGGACGACTTCAAGGTGGAGGAGATGAGGAAGGTCCGGCATATCCTCTTCTCGCCCCGGTCCGACCCACAGAACACCTCGGGTGCCACCGACGCCGACTGGCAGGCCGCCAAGGCCGAGGCCGAGAAGGTGCGGCAGCTCATCCGCAATGGCGATGATTTCGGCGAACTCGCCAAGGAGTACTCCGATGACCCCGGCACCAAGGAACTCGGGGGCGACCTCGGTTTCATCTCCAAGGGCATGATGGTGCCGGAGTTCGAGAACGCCGTCTGGACACTCGATGCCCGTGGTGTGAGCGACCCGGTGAAGACGCAGTTCGGCTACCACATCATCCAAGTGCTCGAGATAGACGAGGCCAAGACCATGACGCTCGAGGAGACGAGCGAGGAGATCAAGGCTCGGCTCATCGGCACGAAGAAGCAGGAGGTGTGGGAGGCGTGGTTGGCGGCGGCCAAGGAAGAGCTCGGGGTCGAGTATAGGGCCGGTTTCGCTCCCACCACCACCACGGTTGGAGCGACGACCACCACTGCCGGCGAGTCCGCACCGTCCACCGAAGACGAGCAGTAGAGGAAGAATGAGGAGGTGGGGGCAGGCCCGCATGCGGGCCTGCCCCCACCTCACACTTTCCCGGGAGTTCAGCGCGTGAATACCGAGCTGTGTGAGCACGAGGTGGTCTTCGTGTACGCGGGAGGCGTCTCCCGGCCCGAGATCACCTCGGCCTGCGTCCGCTTCCTGGCCCGTGTCCGGCCCGGCCGGGTGCTGTGGTGGGGGCTTGCCCCCGAGGCGGTCGCCGAGCTCGCCGGTCACCTGCCACCTGGAGTCTTGTGTGCGCCCGCAGGGTCTGACGGCGACCTCTTCGGTGCCCTCGCCGGCCTCCTTGACACCTCGCTCTCGGCGCCCGCGCCGGCCGTGGTGTTCGGGGCGGCTGCGGCACATGAGGTGCTAGCCCTCATGGAGAGAAGTGAACCCGCCAGTGCTGGAGGTCCCGGCGGCACCGCGGTGCGTGTGACCTTGTTCCCGGGCGATGTCGATCTTCGGCGGGAGGCCGTGGCCTTCGCGCTCCTAGTCCTCCATGATCTCACGGGCATCTTACGGGCGGAGTGTCCGTGGGACAGGCGGCAGACCCAGCGTGACATCGTCTCCTACACGCTCGAAGAGGCCTACGAGCTCGTCGACACCATTCGGGCCGAGCCTGTGATTGACTCCGCTGTACGGGGTGAGCTCGGCGATCTCCTCTTCCAGGTCTACTTCCTCGCCAAGGTGGCGGAGCAGGAGGGGGCGTACGATCTGGGTTCGGTCGCCCGGGGGATACACGACAAGTTGGTGCGCCGCCACCCCCACATCTTCGGCGAGGTCGAAGCGCCCACGGCCGACGACGTCAAGAAGAACTGGGATGAGATCAAGCGCACCACCGAGGGACGGGTGGGGATCTTCCACGAAGTGCCTGATTCGCTGCCATCCACCCTGTTCGCCCAGAAGCTCCAGCAGCGGGCGGCCGGGGTGGGCTTCGACTGGGACGACATCGTCGGCCCCTTGGAGAAGGTGCGCGAGGAGCTGGCCGAACTCGTGGAGGTGCTCGAGTGTGCCGGTCTGCTGGCAGACGGAGCCGGGATGGGCGCCGAGGAGGGCGCTGAGGAGAGTGCGGATTCCCGGCTGAGTGCGGACGGCCGGCTGGTCGCGGAGATGGGCGATGTGCTGTTTGCGATCATCAACCTGGCCCGGAGGCTCAGGGTGGATCCCGAACTTGCTCTGCGCGAGGCCTCGCGACGCTTCCGGGGCCGTGTTGAAGGAGCAGCCGCCCTCGCGGCGGGGGAGGGGATAGACTTCGCCCGGCTCGACCTCGAGGCTCAAGAGAGCTACTACCAGAAGGCGAAGGCGCAGCTGTCGGTGGAATCCGACCGCCCGGAGAGGTGAACCTCCCGCTCTGTGCCGGGCCCTGCACCGGGTGCCCGGTGCTTCTTCCGCTCTCACTCGCCGGCTTGGCGGGCGGCGGTCCGAGCATCAGTCGATGTCGGCAGCACTCTGGTGCCGACTGTACTCCGTTGCCGGCAACCGTCCGTTGCCTTCCGTTGCTCTCCGGCGATATGATGGCGGCGTACGGGGGAACCTTCTCGGGAGGGGCGAGCCAACAGGAGGAAAGAGGCGGCAATGACACTCATCGTCGACATCTACGCACGGCAAATCCTCGATTCGCGCGGCAATCCTACTATCGAGTGCGAGGTCGAACTGGCCTCGGGGGCACGAGCGCGTGCCATGGCTCCTTCCGGGGCCTCAACCGGCATCCACGAGGCGGTCGAGCTTCGTGACGGTGAAGGTCCTTTCGGCGGCAAGGGTGTGCTCACCGCCGTCGCCAACGTTAACGAGGCCATCGCCGACGAACTCGTGGGCATGGATGCCACCTGCCAGCGGGAAATAGACGACGCTTTGATTGCACTCGACGGTACGCCGAACAAGGCGAAACTCGGTGCCAATGCGACAACGGCGGTATCGTTGGCCGTGGCCCGGGCAGCTGCGGATGCCGTTGATCTCCCTCTCTATCAGTACATCGGCGGAGTGAACGCCTACCACCTTCCCATCCCCCAGCTCAACATCCTGAACGGCGGGCAGCACGCCAGCAACAACGTCGACTTGCAGGAATTCATGATCATGCCCGTCGGCGCCGACAGCTTCCCCGAGGCGCTGCGCATGGGCGCGGAGGTGTTCCACACCCTCAAGAAGGTATTGAGCGGCCGCGGGTTGGCGACTGGAGTGGGCGATGAGGGTGGTTTCGCACCCGACTTGAAGAGCAACGAAGAAGCCTTCCAGGCCATCATGGAAGCCATCGAGAAGGCGGGATACGAAGCGGGCAAAGACATCCGGCTCGCCACGGATGCCGCAGCCAGCAGCTTCTACGACACTGAGAAGCAACTCTACGTACTGGCGAGCGAAGACCGCTCCCTCACGGCCGAGGAGATGGTGGCCTTCTATGTGGATCTCGTCGACAAGTACCCGATCATCAGCATCGAAGACGGCATGGCGGAAGAGGACTGGGAGGGTTGGGCTCTCATCACCAAGGAACTGGGCGACCGCATTCAGATCGTGGGTGACGACGTGTTCGTCACCAATCAGGACCTATTGGCCAAAGGCATAGAGCGCGCCGTGGCCAACAGCATCCTCATCAAGGTGAACCAGATCGGCACCCTCTCCGAGACGCTCGACACCATCGCACTGGCCCACCGGCACGGCTACACCACGGTGATCAGCCACCGCTCCGGCGAGACGGAAGATTCCAGCATCGCCGATCTGGCAGTGGCCGTGAACGCCGGCCAGTTGAAGACGGGTGCCCCGTCCCGCAGCGAGCGCTTGGCCAAGTACAACCAGCTCCTGCGCATCAACGACGAGCTCGGCGCCCAGGCGTACTACCCGGGCATGGCCGCCTTCACCAACCTGGGCGACTAGCGTATCCCGGCAGGGCGCTTCTCCGGCTGATGGGCGGGGAGGTGGTGAGTCGAAGTTTGTGCGGGGGGCCGCCGGAAGGCGGCCCCCCGCGTTCACGTGGGGCGGCCACCCGCGCGCCCTCCGTCGTGGGGCGAATAACGCGGCTGCGTGGTTCTTGTGACTCGCCGCGAGCACACTCGTCCAAGAAATCATTTGCCGCTCGCGCGATCTCGTGTGGACCGGCCCACGGCGCATGTTGGTAGACTTGCCGTGAGGGCGCCGGCTCGGTCCGGCCCTCGGGGCTCACTCGAGAGACGGAGGGATACATGCGTTGGCGCAGCACGAAGATAGTCGTGACGGCAGGACCGGCCACCGCCGACCCCGCGGTGGCCGCCGAGCTTGTCGCGTCGGGCGCCGATGTTGTCCGCCTCAACTCCAGCCACGGCACCCACGAGGAATTGGTGGCCCATATGGAGGCCTTCAGGCGGGCGGCCGCCGAGGAGGGTGCGCCGCTCGCCATCATGCAGGACCTCCAAGGCCCCAAGGTACGGTTGGGTGAGGTAGAGGGTCACAGTGCCGTCCTTGCCGACGGCGAAAGGGTCTTGCTCTATGCCGACGACGGTCGCTCCGGCACGGCCAAGCGTCTCCCCGTGTCTCTGGTAGATCTCGCCGCGCAGGTATCCGAAGGCGATCGCATCTTCATTGACGACGGGGCCATCCGGCTGCGGGTGGAGGGTTCCCGAGGCGAGGAGGTGGTGGCGGAGGTGGAGCAGGGCGGCCCGGTGAGCGACCGCAAGGGGGTCAACTTTCCTGACACGTTACTCGAGGTGCCCTCACTCACCGACAAGGACCTGGCCGACTTGGCGCTCGGCGCGGGGCAAGAGGTCGATTTCGTGGCCCTTTCGTTTGTGCGGGCCGCCGCGGACATCCGTCTTCTGCGACACCACCTCAAGCGGCTCGGCTCGCAGGCGCGGGTTGTGGCCAAGATCGAGAAGCGGGAAGCCATTCTTGCCATCGATTCGATCATAGAGGAAGCCGACGCCATCATGGTGGCGAGGGGAGACTTGGGGGTGGAGATGTCTCCCGAGAGCGTGCCCCTCCATCAGAAGGCCATCGTCCAGAAGTGCATCGACGCCGGCAAAGAGGTCATCATTGCCACGCAGATGCTCGAGTCGATGACGCGGGCGGTCACGCCCACCCGAGCCGAGGCCTCCGACGTAGCGAACGCCGTGTATGAGGGAGCCTCCGCCGTCATGCTGTCGGGTGAGACGGCAGTGGGCGATCATCCTGTGGTGGTGGTGGAAACGATGGATCGCATCGTGCGCACTACGGAGGAGCGGCGGGCTGAACTCAAGGAGGCGGGAGTCAAAGGGTTGGCACCACAGAGTTACGGGGCGCGCGTGGCGGGAGTGGATACGTGGTGTCAGTCTCCCCTCGGCCCCACGGTTGCCGAAGCCATCAGCCGGGCGGCGCACTATCTCGCCGCCGAGCTGTCGGCGGCAGCCGTCATCACACCCACGCAGACCGGAGCGACGGCACGGCAGGTAGCGAGGTTCCGCCCCTCCGTGCCCATCGCCGCCGTCACCACCTCCCCGGTCGTGCAGAGGCAGCTGTGCCTTGCTTTTGGCGTTCACCCCCTCCTCACGTGCGAGGCCGAGGACACCGACGGCACCATAGGCGTGGCGGTCGAGGCGGCTCGGGAAGCCGGGCTTGTCTCCGAGGGCGACGCGGTGGTCATCACCTGCGGGGCCAGGGTGAACACCCCCGAGTCGACGAACCTCATCAAGGTCGAGCGGGTCGGCGCGTAGAGGGAAGGTTCGAAGGCAGGAGGAATCCGGTGGCGGACCGAATAAGTCCAGACACCCTGAAGGGCTTGGCATGAGCCGCGACACCACCACACCGCTACGCTGAACCGCGACACCACGATCATGAGCCGACACACCGCCACAACTGCACGCCGCTCGTCTCGAAGCAGCGGCACGGCCCGCGTCCGGCGCCGCCGCCGCCGACTCATCACCACTGTACTTGTTATGCTTGTGGTGGCGGTTGCGGTAGCCGCGAACCACGGGCCTCTCACCGACTATCTGCACGCCAGTGCTCGGGCTGAGCAGAAGGCGAAGGTCGTCGAGGAGATGGAGCAGCAGCTGGAGAGCTACAAGGAGCACGTGAAGCGTCTCGGCTCCGACGACAGCCTGGAGGTGATCGCCCGCTCGGAGTTCGTTTACGCGAGGCCGGGAGAGGACCTGTTCATCATCACCGGCGGGACGGATGAACGGCTTCCGGGGTCGGGCCCATCTTCGGGACGCGACGACCAGGAGGAGCCGGCGTGGCTGAACGGGGGCGCGTATAGCGAAGAGGAGTCCCAGCGGCAGAAAGGGCCAATTGAGCGCTTCGTCGAGATGGTCTTCGGCGTCTTCCAATAGGGTGGAGGACGGTGCCCGCCCGCAGGTGTGGGCGGGGGGCCGGTTGTTCGCCCTCGTGGTCTTCCTCCTGGCTGCCGGTGTTACGGCTGTGCTCGGCGTGGCTCTGCCCTCGGGTGTGGATGCCTCGGCGGCGGATGGTGCCGTCATCGCCACGGCGTCCGGGTCGCCTTCCGGAGAGGCTCCCGCCGGCCGACCAGACACAGGTGAGACATCGAGGGGCGCCGACCCGTTTGCGGTGAGAGGCACCTCCACGCCGACCGGCAGCGACAGCTCGACCTCCGACGGCCCGGCCTCCGACGGCGTGGCCTCTGCGGAGTTGGCCGTGCCTCCGTCGCCTGCGGTACCCACAACTGTGAAGGTACCCATTCTCATGTACCACTACGTCAACAAGGAGCCACCACCTGCCGGTCCTTACGCCGACAGCCTCACCGTACGCACTCATGAGTTCGAGGAGCAGATGGCCTTCTTGGCGGAGAACGGTTATACGGTCATCAGCCTCCCCGAGTTGACGGCCGCACAGCAGGGGGCGGCCTTGCCGGAGAAGCCGGTCATACTCACCTTCGATGACGGCGGCGCCGACAACTACACGGTTGCCTTTCCCATCCTGCGCCGCCACGGGTTTACCGCCACCTTCTTCGTCATCACCGGCAAAGTGGGTACTGAGGGGTACATGACCTGGGAGCAGCTCAAGGAGATGGACGCCGCAGGCATGACGATAGGCTCCCACACCGTGTCCCACCCCGATCTCACCGGAGTGGGGGTGGAGCGGCTCGACAAAGAGCTCAACGAATCGTGTGAGGAGATCCTTCGCCGGGTGGGAACCGCTCCGACCGCGTTCTGCTACCCTTCCGGCGCGTTCAACGGTACGGTCATCGAAGCGGTGGAGAGGGCCGGCTACCACGCGGCGGTCACCACGAAACCCGGCAAAGAAGCCAAGCCGGACGCGCCGTTCGAGTTGCCCCGTGTCCGTATGCGGCCCTTCGTCCCGGTGGTAGAGTTCGCCCGCCTACTACAGTGAGAATGCCCGAGGAACCCTCCGGCCTGCTTCAAACTCCCGTCCTGTCCGGTGGACGGGTGGAGCGTGTGGTGGAGCGACAGCTCGGCCGTCCCCCACGAGGACTGGCCTCCGTCGCGGCGTTGTGTCCGCACGGCTGCCCCGCGGTCGTCGAGACCACTCCGTACCTGGAGGACGGCACCCCGTTTCCGACGCTCTTCTATCTCACCTGCCCTTCAGCGGTGGCTCGTGTGAGCACGGTGGAGGAAGAGGGAGGGGTGGAGCAATTCCGCGCCTGGGTTCGTGCCGACACCGGTGTGGAAGGGGCCTTCCGCCGCCTCACCTCCCTCTACAAGGCGAGAAGACGGGAGCTCTACGAGAGCCGAAGAGGGAGCGCGCAGGACGGTGTCGGAGAGGGGGCGGAGCCCGGCGCCGGCGGCTTCGACCCGGAGCCGGACGGGCTCCCGCGCGACGGGCTCCGGGTTCTCGAGGCCGGCATAGGCGGCCCGGTGGAGCCGAAGCGGGCCTCCTGTCTTCATGCGTACAGCGGCGCGGTTCTCGCCGTCCTTGGGGAGTGGGGGGCGGGGCGGCGTGATGGTGTGTCGCCGGCGGAGGAGGAGCACTGGCGCACATTCTTGGCCTCATTGGGAGAGCTGTGGTGCACCGAGGCGCGCTGCCGGGCCTTCGAACACGTGGCCGGCAGGCGGGCGGCCATCGACGTGGGCACGAACTCCGTGCGGCTGCTGGTTGCCGACGTGAGGGAGGTGGGAGGCAGACGCTGGCCGGATCCTGTGGTGCGGAGGGCCGAGGTCACTCGTCTGGGGGAGGGTGTGGACTCCGAGACCCCGGCTCTCAGTGAGGTCGCCATGGCGCGCACGCGGGCGGCGGTCGACCGCTATGTGGAAGAAGCCAGGGATCAGGGAGCGGAGCACACCACGCTGTTCGCGACGAGCGCGGCGCGCCGGGCGAAAAACGGCACCGAGTTCATCAGCTCCCTGGGTCGCTACCATCGTATCGCGGCGGGGGTGCTCTCCGGGGAGTTGGAGGCGGCGCTCGCCTACTCGGGAGCTACGCTGGATGTACCCGGGGAGGCGGTGCTGCTCGATGTGGGTGGAGGGAGTACCGAGCTCGTGCGCGGTGTGCCGCAGGGCCAAGGACTGCGTGCCCGGTCCCTCGACCTCGGCTGTGTGTCGCTCACCGAGGCCTTCGTGCATGAGGACCCTCCCACGGCCGGCGAGCGCGGACGTGTACGCGAGCAGGCGCTTGCCCTGCTCGAACCGCTTGCGGATGCATTCGGTGGGGCGGAGACTCTGGTCGCGGTCGCCGGAACGGCTACGACCCTCGCCTGCCTTTCTCTGGGACTCTCCACCTACGATGCCTACGTGGTCCATCTCACCATGCTCAACCGGGGGCAGGTGACCGCTCAGCTGGAGCGGCTGGCGTCGCTCACCCTCGCCGAGCGGGCGGCATTGCCCTGCATGCAGACGGGGCGGGCCGATGTGATCGTGGCCGGGGCGGAGATCATCCTCGCGGCGATGGACGCACTGGGTTACAACCTTGTTCTCGTCTCGGAGCGGGACATCTTGGATGGGGTGATCCTCGCCACCCAGTAGCGGAGCGAGCGGCTGCCAGGCCGCGGAAGCGTTGGCTCAGGCGGCGGTTACGGCGGCAGAGGGGTGGGCTGCACCCGGTAATTGCTGCTCACAGCTGGAGCTGCCGGCTCAACCGCGTGGGCCATCGCAGCCCTTCTGGGGGTCGGTCGGGGCCCTGCACTGCCCTTCTCCGCGTGTGCTTGTTACATTAGGGAGGGTCCTACTCCTGCCGGAGTGGCGGAATGGCAGACGCAACGGTCTTAAACACCGTAGGGCTTTGCCCGTGCGGGTTCGAATCCCGCCTCCGGCATAGGGCGATTTGCAGGGATTTCTTGTAGGAGCTGAATTCAGTATCTCGACTCATGTGGTCTAGTTGCCGCCCTATTGCCGCCCTGCTCATTTACTGCCGTCAGTTGCCGCCCGACTGCCGCCGCCATATGCGCTATCGAGTCGGGACGCCGCCTCTTCGTCTGCGCCGGGGAGAAGATGGCCGTAGAGGTCAGCCGTGATCGCGATGCCGGAGTGACCCGCCCGAGCGCTTGCCACTTTCAGCGGCACGCCGCGCAGTAGTAGGTGGGTGATATGGCCATGCCGCAGGTCATGGAAGCGAACGCGGGGAAGATCGAGCTTCTTGATGAGGTCTCCGAATGCTCCGGTTAGCAGGTTAGGAGCCCACGGGCTGCCGTCTTCGTTCGGCATGACCAGGTCGTGGTCTTTGTAGCCGGGTCCGACCTGGAGCCTATGGGCGGCCTGAGCCTTCTTGTGTTCCTTGAGCGCCTCCACAGCGAACGCCGGCAGGGTGACTACCCTCCGGCTCGTGGCGCTCTTCGGCTCTTTGAAGGTGAGTCCATCTTCCCGAGTCTCAGACAGTGTTCTGAGTACGGTAACCTTCCCGGTCTCGAGGTCGATGTCTGACCATCTGAGCGCCAGCAGCTCCCCCCGCCTCAAGCCGGAGCCTACAGCGAGCACGACCGGCAGGTACACACGCGAACCCCGGGCGGCCGTAAGTAGCATCTCCGTCTGCTCCTCCGTAAGTACCGTAGGTTCCTTGCGTCTCACCTTGGGAGCCGTCACAGCGTCGGCGGGATTGACATGCAAGAGGCCCCACTTGACGGCCGTGCTCAGCGCCTCATAGAGAAGCCGGTGGTGATGCTGAACGGTCTGCGGGGAGAGTCCCTTGACGACCTCTTCTGTCGTCGTGCCGTCCTCTTCTGTCACCTGGCGCACCTTGGGCTTCTTGCGGCCACTATCGAGGCGGTTCGAGTAGTAGCGCTGAAGGTGCGCGGGGCGCAGCTTGCTCAGCTTGATCTTGCCCAACTCGGGCCCGATATGCAGCTTGACCATGTCCCGGTATCCCTGGAGAGTACGCGGGGAGACATGCAGTCGGGCATAGTCGTTAAGCCATTGCTCTAGGTACTCACTCACGGTCAGGCGTGAGGGCTGAACGCTCATACCATGATCACGCGCATATTGGAGGTCCGTGTGCATGCGGTGCGCTTGGCGCTCAGTCCCTCGGAAGCTGTGGTAGGTCCGGATCCGCTTGCCGGTCTCCGGGTCTACCCCTTCGTTGATGCAGATCTCCCAGTAGTTGTGACCACGTTTGCGAATACTCACGACTCGTCACCCTCATCGCTTGAGCACGTCAGCGACAACGCCGCGTTCATGGGGGCCGCCCAGGGGAAGGGCTCGATAAGGCGCTCGTGCGCCGCCTTGGCGTCGCGCTGAAACCGTCGCCAATCTTCATATGCCCATTCCGGGTGCTCTTGGTTCCACGCTTTCATGAGCTTGGCCCATGTCGGCCGCGGACGATGCCGGTGAACGAACACGGCCATGTTTAGGTGTTTCTCTCCTTGGCTCCTGAACTGTCGGCCGCCCAGCACGTCCGTCTGTATGGTCCGGTAGACCTGCGCAACCTCAGATGGTGAGGTGGTAGGGTCGATCTCGAGATCCACTCTCGACAATGCGGGCATGACCACGCTTGTCTTGACCGACATTCGCACAGAGGCTCGTTCGGGAGGGAGGCCTGTGAGGACGAATACCGAGCCCTGAGCCGGCCACCAGTCGAACACTCGCGCGACTGTCTCCGAGAGAAGCCGCAGGCGATCCAGTACTCCGCCGGCCTTGGTGGGCTTCTTGTGTATCCAGTCTGAGCCTTCAATGAGATAGTGCAGCAGCTCGAGGCGGCCGGACTGTGGGGCCTCCGAGAGTGCCATCGGTTCACCGAGCTGTCGCTCTTCAGGGATTGGCGCTGTTACGTAATGGGTCGGTCTCCCGTCCGCCGCGGCCATCCCTTCGACCCACTCAGCCACACCCGCGAAGGTGAGGAGCTCACCACCAAGGACTTCGTGGCGGAATGTCTGCACGTCCTTGCGGCCGGCTGCCTCTTCGGCAACCAACAGTGCGAGAGCTTCCCTCCGCTCCTTGGCGAACCGACTGTACAGGAATCGCGGGCGATACTCGTGACTCGCGGCCGCCGTTCGCCCAAAAGCACGCCGTCCTTTCTCTACGGCCGAGATAGCGCCGACAATCGCGCCCTCATACCCGTCAGCGATTTCCTGAGCGTACCCCTCCTGGACCAAGTAATCCCACTCAGCGGCGGTCAGGGGCGGGTCGAACGAATGCTCAATGTCCGTCCGCGCATCCTCCAGGTTCCGAGGTGTCACTTTAACCTCCAGAGTAACAGCGACATAAACTAAGGATCAGTATAGAACGAGTTACGGACCTTTGCAACTTTTCGGAGGTGCCAAGTGGTGAAGAAGGGCGAGATACTGACCCCCCGCGAGGCGGCGGAGGCAATCGGTGTAGACCGAGAGACGATCTACCGCATGATTCGCGACGGCAAGCTGCCCGCCATGAGAGTCGGGACGCGATCCCTGCGGATTGAGCGAGCCGCAGTGGAGACCCTGCTCCGGCCGGTGGAGAAGGCACGATGAGGCCGCGGCTTGATGACATGCCCGATCTGGTCACCGTGGACGATACCGCGGCGTGGTTCGGGTGCGCACCTCAGACCGTCCGGCGGATGATTCGTGACGGCCGGCTTCCCCGGGTGAAAGTAGGGAGACTCGACCGCGTACCGCGTCGGGCACTTGAGGCCCTGGAGCGGGAAGCACGCACGGTCAGGAGTCGATCATGACCGTCGTGATGCCACGGAAGCACGGCAGCTCACTGACCCCCCCGTGGGTCGAGGACCCCATCGTAGAGGAGCACGAACACCGGACAGATCCGCCCAGCGTCTACACCCACAGTGACGGGGCGGCCCGGATCTACAACGAAGACATTGCCGACAAAACGCTGCACGAGCTCGTGTACGAGATGGCCCAGACGGCCCAGATCGTGCACGACAATCCGCGGCACCATTTCCACCTCCCAGATGGGGAGCAGTTGCCCGTGGGGGAGTGGGCCGATGAGCGCCTCATGCTGATCCTCGAGCGGCTGATCGGTCTGTTGAAACGTCGCACCGACGCTCCAGTTAGGGCACAAATGCCCGAACAGGACGCCGGCAAGGCCACTGAGCACGCGGCCCGCACGTGGCGGCCGAGGTCATGGGTATGATGACGCCGCAGGTGACGAACGCCTACGGCTCCTACTTGGTGACCTGGGCGTATGACGGCGTGCGGGTGGGATTCGAGGCGGACCGCCTCCGCAACCACAAAGACGGCCGCATGCAGGCCCGGGTCCGGGTGACGGCGACTGTGGCCGATGCGGACCCGCTGAACCTCCACCACGGGACGCTGAACCTGGCGGCCGGCCGGAGCCGACGCGAACTCTCCCGGGATCTCGAGGGGAGATTTCCCCACGACGGGCTGAACTGGGACCGGCTTGTGGAGGAGTCCTGTCGTACCATCATGGAGGCCGAAGACGAGGGCTCACCCGTGGAGCCCCTCGAGCCCACGGCCAACGTGGACGTTGAATTCCTCATGCGGCCCCTGCTGCTCGAGGGGCTGCCCGTGGTCTGGTACGCCCCGGGAGGCTCCGCCAAGAGCCTCTTGGCCCTGTACGCGGCGCTCCTGGTGCAGAACGGCATTACCTTCTTCGGTGAACGCACGCGGCGCGCAAACGTCCTGTACATGGACTGGGAAGTCACGCGAGAAGAGGCGGCTCGGAGATGCACGCTTCTTGCCAACGGTCTCCGGCAAACCCACATCGGCGCGTCGTTCGACTTCCCTCTGTACCGCCGGTGCATGGGCGCCCTCCAAGATGACGCAAGCGAGATCGCCAAGGTGATCGCCAAGCACGACATCGGACTGGTGATTGTGGACTCGGCCGGGGCTGCCTGCGGCGGTGACATCATGAGCGGGGAACTGGCGGTACAGATGTTCAACACGCTCCGCAAGGTGACGGCCGCGACCAACGCCACCACCTGCATACTCACGCATACCACCAAGGCGGACCGCCGCGAAGAGAACGGCCGGCGCTTGCCTATCGGGAGCGTCTACTTCGAGAACTTGGCCCGCATGACCTGGGAGCTCCGGCCGCAGGAGACGAACCGCGACAGCTCCCTCCGCCTGGGCATCTTCGCCCGCAAGTGCAACATGGGCCGCCCGGAGCCGGTGGGGCTCCAGTTCTCCTTCTCTCGAGACGCGATCGCGGTGGAGCTGGCCGGGGTGAGCGACGTGAGCACGGAGCAGGGCGCGACGCGCGACGTCATCAAGTCTGAGCTCAGCCGGGGGCAAGCGAGCATTGCAGAGCTGGCAGAGGCGGCAGCAGCTCCGCCCGCCACCGTCCGCTGGCATCTCATGAAGCTGAAGCAAGCGGGCCAAGTGGAGGATGTGAGCCGGGGCGTCTATCGGCTGGTGGGGGGGTGTGAGAATGAAGGCTGAAGTTTGTTTGCGCAAACAAACACAAACGTTGGCGCAAACGAGAGGAGGACGGAGAACGTTTGTTTGTTCTCCTCTCTCTATAGCAAACAAACAAACAAACTCCCGGGCCGAACTGGTAGACGTCGGACAGGCGCGGGGGGAGATCGCGACCAAGGAACGTGGGGGAGCAAACATTCCAAGCGGTGTCATCACACCGGACACCGTTCCCGCCACCCTCACCGACTTGGGGATCAGCCGGCAACGGTTGCATGAGGCGCGGGGGGAGATCGCGAGGCCCGATGGCTACTACGCTGGCAACCAGTGGGGTGTCTCGGAGCAGGACACCCCACCCCCCGCCACCCTTACCACGCTGCTCCTCGAGGCGCTGACGTGAGCCGCTCAGGCTACTACCGCCGCCTCAGCCATTGCCAACGCTGTG
>CAYRES010000018.1:0-38499 GCA_964423425.1 uncultured Gaiellales bacterium
TGTGAAGACCCTGCGAGAACATCGCGGCTTTTACACCACGTCCCGGGGCACTACCCCAAGGCTTCCGGCTGAGGCGCCGCCCTCGACCGATATCGTGACTTCATGAGAGCCTGACGAAATGCGTCCCTTCACTGTCGCGTCCGACCGTCGGTTCCGAGCCGGCGCTCGGCCTGCAACGAGTGAGAGGGGCGACGAGATGGCGCAGAGCGTCAAGGGAGAACGTGAGATCGTAGGCGGAGTGGATACTCACCAGGACCTGCATATGGCAGCGGTGGTGAGCACCGATGGCGAGCTTCTCGGTACCGAGGCCTTCTCCACCACTCGAGCAGGCTATCGGGCCATGCTGGCCTGGTTTCGCCACCATGGTGCCCTGCTCCGTGTCGGCGTGGAGGCCACTGGCACCTACGGAGCCGGGATCACCCGTCACCTGGCACTGGCCGGAATCCCGGTGTTGGAAGTGACCGGACCCGATCCCGCCCTGCGCCGCCGCAGCGGCAAGGACGACGCTCTGGACGCTATTGCGGCGGCCAAAGCTGCACTGGAGCGGCCAGCGGGTGAGCGTGGCCAAGGATCGCTCTGGAGCGGTGGAGGCCCTACGGGTGCTGCGCACCACCCGCAAGACGGCTGTCCAGTGCCGCCGCGCCACCCTGCAGCAGCTCCACAACACTATCGTGGCTGCGCCGGAAGAGATCCGCGATCTGGTCCGCTACATGACCCGCATGCAGCTTGTCCGTACCTGTGCCGCCTGGCGCCCGGACGCCATCGCCTTCCGCGATCCGGCCGTGGCCACCAAGATCGCGCTCAAGTCGCTCGCCCGACGCATCTTAGAGCTCGGTGATGAGGTGGCCGACCTGGATCGACTAATCGAACGCTTGGTGGCGGAGCTCGCCCCCGGCCTCCTCGCTCTCCCGGGGGTGGGGACGCAGAACGCCGGTGAGTTCTTGGTTGCGGCCGGGGACAACCCCGAACGGCTCACCTCGGAAGCCAGCTTCGCCATGCTTTGCGGGGCGGCTCCGCTGCCGGCATCCAGCGGCAAGACCCAGCGCCACCGCCTCAACCGCGGTGGGAACCGCCAAGCCAACTCGGCCTTGCACATGGTAGTGGTCTCCCGTATGCGTGCGGAACAGCGCACCAAGGACTACGTGGCACGCAGAACTGAAGAGGGTCTCTCCAAGCGAGAAATCATGCGCTGCCTGAAACGCTATGTGGCGCGCGAGGTCTACCGGGCCCTCACCAGTCCAAATGCCCCTTGACAAACATGAGAGCGTCCGCGGCGTTCAATATCTGTCTATCCGCTACACCGAGCGCCTGGCCGAAGCCGGTGCCGTCACCTCGGTGGGGTCTCGTGGCGATTCGTACGATAACGCTCTGGCCGAGACCATCATCGGCCTGTTCAAGACAGAAATGATCAGAAAGCGAGGCCCCTGGAAGAACCTAGACGATGTGGAATACGCCACTCTGGAGTGGGTCGATTGGTTCAACAACAGCCGGCTGCTCGGCCCGATCGGCTACATTCCCCCGGCAGAACTGGAAGACGTGTACTATCGTGAGCAGGCCTTGGCCGAAGAGGCCGGACTCAAACAATCGAGTCTCCACTGAACCCGGGGCGGTTCAGCAGCACCATTTGGCCACAGTCATCGTTCCCGAAAGGAAAGCGCTGCCTGGAAGATGGGCTTCCTTTCCCATCTTCCTCCCACGCCTCCACTGGAAGGACCGGCCCTCCATCGGCTCAGCCGGGCCAAGTTCTCTCTGGGCGGCGTCGCGGGGGTCTTGACAAAGGGTACGAAAGGTACATAATGGCCATATTGGCACTTCTGATTCTACGGGAGGGAACGCGATGACCACAGTCACCGCGAAGCAGTTGAAGGAAAGCTCGGCAGAGGTGCTCAGCCGTGTCCAATATGGCAATGAACGCGTGGCCGTCACTCGTCATGGCAAGGAAGTTGCTGCGGTTGTTTCCATTGAGGACGCTCGTCTACTTGATCGTCTCGAAGAGATGCTTGACGTTCACGACGCACTGGCCGCCATCGAGGAGGCCGAGCGCGATGGCACCATCAGTCTGGGCGAGCTGCGCAAGAAGCTGGGTCGCTGACAGGCAGTGTCCTATGAGATACAGATAGCGCCGGCCGCCGAGCGCGCCATCGGCAAGCTGCCCACTCGGGTTCAGGCCGCAGTCTTGGACAAGCTGGAAGAACTTGCAGAAGATCCGCGACCAGCCAGCTGCGAGAAGGTCAAAGAACTGGCGCAGTACGGGGTTTATCGCATTATGGTCGGCAGAGATCATCGCATCGTCTATCAGGTGAAGGACGAGGTCGCGAGGATCCTCGTCGTCAAGGTGGCTGATCGCAAAGAGGTATACCGGCGTCTGGATGACTTGAAGCGCCTACTGAAGTAGGCTGCTGCAGGGCATGTCACGTGCACCCCTCGGGATCTGAGGCGCCGTCGGTGGGGTTCGACATCTACACATAGTGTTCATTCCTGAGCAGAAAGTGTCAGTGCTCAACTCGAATGCGGGCGCGTCGACACCTCTCGCCTAAAGCGAGCCGGGTTCCTCCAGACACCACACTGCAGGTCCTCTCGGGCGTCAGGCTGCGCATATTTCTGGGAGAGAGGGCCGGATGCATCCGAGAGCGTCCCTGCCTCCGCCCCGATCGTTGGTGCCGGCCTTGGTCTTCACGTCATCGGGCTTCTCGGGGTTCAGAACGCAACGCCGGTGGTCATCATGGTGGCGGGGGCGGTGGATTCCGGCTTAGTCCTTCTTCGAAGAGCTCTTGCACACAAGTCAGCACACTACCTCTGTCCCGTGCACGCTGCGGCCTGGCGCTGTACCATGAACACGTCCGCCTTGGTGGAGGCAAGACCGGGCCGGGCTGCAACGGTCGCGGTGAAGTACCCGCACTTGACCGAGATCCTGTTTGGCGACTCGCGTGGTGAGCATGGGAGCGTACGCATACAGCCCTTATCTCTGGCCGGCGTTCATCTCGACCCTCCTGGTCGCCTCGCTGGGATGGTATGGCTGGCGTCACCGGTGGATCGCCGGTGCCCTGCCCTTTGCCGTCGCCGCCGCCTTTGCGGTGGCGTGGTCGGTGGGCTCCATGCTGCAGACGGCGGCCGTCCATCCCGATACCAAGATCTTCTGGCTCCGGTTCCTGACCGTGTGGCAATTGCCTGTCGTGACCGCGGGAACCGGTTTCGTGTTGCAGTTCGCCGGCCTCGGCAGATGGCTGACGAGGCGCGTCATCATCCTACTTGCGATACCACCGCTCTTGTTGGCCGGATTCATACTGACCAACGATCTCCATCACCTCATGTGGACGGGGTTCGTACAAATTGACGACGGCGTCACCCCCCTCCGCGGACCGGTCAACACGGGCGCACTGGTCTACAGCTATCTGCTGGGTCTGTTCAATGTGAGCGTGCTTCTGTGGCTGCTGGTCAGGTTTCCCCGGTATCGCTGGCCGGCGCTCCTGCTGATCGTCGCCCATCTGGGGGCTCGTTTTGTCTTCGAGTTCGGGCTTCGCCTCGGATTCCCCAGTCACTGGGATTACGGACCCTTCGTGCTGCTCTTCACCTTCGGCATGTATGCGATTGCGCTCTTCCGATTCCACGTCTTCGATCCGGTCCCGGTGGCGCGTGCGGCCGCCATCGATCACATGCGCGAAGCCATGATCGTGCTGGATGTGCAGGGGCTCATCGTCGATGCCAACCCGGCCGCGCAAAGGACTCTGGGAGAATCGATCTCGCGTCTGCGCAGGCGCGCGGTGGGTGAACTCCTCCCCGAAGGCGGTCTCGCCGTGGACACGACGTTCGGGAAGGTACCGGCACGATCGGAGTTGAGCCTTGGGGAAGGCGCTCGGCAACGACACTACACTCTGGAGGCCACGCTCCTCAAAGACAGGCGGGATCGCGACCTCGGCACGATGCTTCTGTTCCAAGACGTGACCGAGCAGAAGACGGCCCAAGCACTTCTGCTGGAACAGGAGCGGGTGGTGGCCGTCCTCGAGGAGAGAGAACGTCTGGCCCGCGAAATCCACGACGGCCTGGGCCAGGTCTTCGGCTTCATGAGCATGCAGGCGCAGACCGTGCGGAGTCGGCTGCGCGCCGGTGACGGGGAGAAGGCCGACACCCTGCTCGCCCGTCTTGTCGAAGTGGCGCAGGAAGCCCACGAGGACGTGCGCGCCTCCATCTCGGATCTGAAGACGGCTTCGGCGAAGGAATGGTCCTTCGTTCCCACGCTCGAGCGATACCTTGAAGGCTTCCGTCTCGACCATGGAATAAGCACGGAGCTGGCAGTCGGTCCTGACATCGATGAGACCACGCTCGAGGCCACGGTTGCGGTCCAGCTGTTCAGGGTGGTACAGGAGGCTCTCACCAACGCCCGCAGGCACGGGGCAGCCACCTCTGTCTGCGTGAGCATCGAACGCGAGGACTCGGTGGCGCGGATAATGGTGGAAGACAACGGCTCCGGCTTCGATCCCGGTTCCGGCCTGGACCCCGGCCACCTGCGCACAGGAGAGAGTGGACACTTCGGACTCACCTTCATGCGCGAGCGGATGGCACAGGTAGGTGGGCACGTGGAGATCGATTCCCAACCGGGGGCGGGAACGCGGATAATACTCACGGCTCCCTTGGCTGCGGGAGCTCCACGCGAAGGGGACGGCGGTGAGAGTACTACTGGTTGACGATCATGCTCTGCTTCTGGAGGGGCTGCAGAACCTTCTGGAGGAACAGGGAATCGAAGTGATCGGGGTGGCGCGGAATGGGCAGGAAGGGGTCGCTCAGGCCAAGGCACTCCGACCGGATGTGATTCTCATGGATATCCGCATGCCCGTGTGCAACGGGCTGGCCGCTACTCGCCTCATCAAGGCCGGCATGCCGGAGAGCAAGATCGTCATGCTCACCACCTCCACCGAAGAGGAAGACTTGTTCGAGGCCGTGAAGGCGGGTGCCTGCGGCTACCTGCTCAAGAGCATGGATGCCGACGCTCTTGTCGAGGCCCTGCACGATATCGAGCAGGACATCCCTCCGTTCGCTCCGGGGCTGGCCTCAAAGCTGTTGAACGAGTTCGCCCGCAGAGCGACGTCCTCGATGAGTGAGGGGCCGCAACCACCGGAGCCGCGAGGAACGGGAGCTGAGCCGGTCGGTGCCGCGGTCGATCTCACACAGGCTCCACCGTCCGGTTCTTCCGCCGGCACCCACACTGAGGAGGAGCCGCTCAGCCTGCGCCAGAGCGAGATCCTTACCCTCGTTGCCCAAGGGCTCACCTACAAGGAAGTGGGCGCCCGCGTCCGCCTGACTCCCCGCACAGTCAAGTACCACATGGCTGAGATCATGCGAAAGCTGCACCTTACGAATCGTGCTCAGGTGCTCGCCTATGTGGGCCGCACGGGTACGCCGACAGAACGACAGGAGCCCACCGTCTGACCTCCGGGCACCTTCTGCGGCGCCGCCTCGGTGCCGGTGACAGGCGCATGTACGGAAGACGAGGGAAGGGCCTCGCGGCCCTTCCCTCTACATCTCACGCCCTGCTCGCCGCACGTCGCGGCCGCTTGTCACGCTCGCTACTTGGAAGCCTTGTGAACCACGATGGAGCCGCCGCCCAAGGCCGTGGTCGGCTCGGCATCATCCGCGGCGTCCATGCGGTTGTCGTAGATGATGTCATCGGAGGTCTTGTCCCATATCTTGATTCGGAAGAGATCCGGCTTGCCCTTGCCGAGCAGGTCGCCGTCGACCGCCGTGAGCATGAATCCGTAGAGCCCGGTACCGTTGATCGTGCCCGTACCCTGGTACTGAGCTTTCGCGCCTGCCACCACCAGCCAGTCGTATTCGACTGACTGGAAGTACAGATCGGCGACCAGGAATTCGAACTGCGTGCTTCCGCTTGGCACGGTGGCACCCTTCTTGTACTTTGACTGGAAGCCGAAGGTGGCCTTTCCCACCAGTTCAGGGTTTGCCGCATAGGCGCCCGCCGGCGACGTGATCCAGCCTCCGCCGGTGACGAAGCCTGCACTCGGATCGTAGACCACCACGTAGCAGAACGTCGCGCTCGCTTGATCGGTGCCGCCGCTTGTGCCGTCGCTCACCGTCAGTTCGACCGTGTAGACACCGGCCGCGGTGTAGTCGTGCGTGCGGCTGAAGTCGCCGCACGTGATCAGATCTGCCTCCACGGTTCCGTCCCCCCAAGTCCATGTGGCGGAGTGGGTGTCACCCTCATCGGGGTCGGACAGCCGGCCGGAGATGGTGACCGACGCACCGAGCGGAATCGGCGTGGCCGGGCCGGTGAGGGCAGCGAGGATGGGGGCATGGTTGATCACCTGGCCGCCGATGGTCAGTCTCTCGACGGACTCGTAGTAGACGGACTGGAGCCCATCAGCGTCTTCGACCACGATGCTACCGGCCTCCGTACCATCGGCGTCCAACGTCGGCTCGACGTCATAGGGTCCCAGCACGAGGCTGTCGTAACCTTCGCCGCCAACGACCCAGATCGAGGAGCGGACATCCGGGGAGATGGTGAAGACGTTGTCTGCGTCTCCACCGATGAGGCGAACGTTCTCGATGTTGGCCAGGGAGTCGTCACTGCCCACGGGGCCCGAGCTGTTGCTCCACGCCAAGGTCGTCTCCGTCAGCGTCACGCTCAGCGTGAAGTCCCCGTCGCAGGTCTCGACCACCGTGTCGTCGGTTCCGCCCCCCGCGAGTTCGGTGATGGTGTTCATCCCGGGGCCACCCCGGTATTCATCGCTGCCGAGGCCGCCGGTGAGGATGTCGTCGCCCTCGCCACCGATCAGTACATCGTTTCCAGTACCACCAATGAGCGTATCGTTTCCGCCGGCGCCGTCGAGCACCACCGGGCCCGCACTGAAGAATTTTGCATCGAGGGTATTGTCACCCGGGCCGCCGGTCAGGCGGGCGGCTTCGATACCGGACAGGTTATCCTTGGTGCCATTAACATCGAGTTCGGTATTGGACAAGGTGAAGTTGGCGTTCCTGGTTTCAACCAGCGTGTCGAGCCCGTCTCCGCCGGTGAGCGTGTCTTTGCCCGGGCCGCCGGTCAACACGTTGTTCTGCCCGTCGCCGGTGATAAAGTCGGCTTCGTTCCCACCGGTCACGTTCTGAATGTTGCCGACCCCATTGGTCGATGTGGCGCTGCCGGTAGGGAGGTCGACCGTGACCTTATCCGTGCGGGCGGAGTAGTCCAGGGTATTGACGCCGCCGCCGCCGTCCAGCGTGCCGCTGAGCGTGGCGGCGGGCGCGAAGACGAAGGTATCGTCACCCGAACCGCCCACCAGGCTCACGTCGTCCCCCAAGGTGATGCTCTCGTAGCCCGCGATGCTGACGGAGCTACGGACTGCTCCCGTCGGATCCTTCAGGTGCCAGGTCGTCGGCGCGTCGATGGCTACGACAAGGATGTCGCCCGAGGCCATCAGCCCGATGAGGTCGGCGACGTCTTCGTGAATGGTGCCGTCGCTGCCGTCGATCACGTCGGGGATGGAGTCTCCGTCGTTGTCTGTGATCGTGAATGTTGTTGCCGCCAGGGCGGCTCCCGGCACGGCAAGAACGAACGCGGCAATGATCCCCGCGAGAAGGACCATAAGGTAACGTTTCTTCACGACTCCTCCTTACTTCTTTTTCGAAACGCGCGAACACCGACGAACTGGGACACCGCATGCGTGACCAGGCGCATCGGTCCGCCGGTTTGCTGCCTATGTCGATTGTGCGGCGGAGAGCGCAAAGAGGGAACTGTCCACCGGGACAGACTTGGGGACAGTCCTTCGGGTAATGACTGTCCCTCGACTGTCCCAAGGGACATTGTGAGCTCCGGGCCTCCACCTTCACACTAGGGGCAGAGGGAAATCAAGCCGGAGGCGACGGTCACGAACACGACCATGAACACGCGCATTCTGCTCTACGGCAACTCCGTGCTGCTGGGGGGCATCGGCGCCGGTCTGCGGGCGGAGGGGCGGTACGAGGTGGTCCGTGCCTCTCGGTCTCTACCGGACAGCAGCGATCTGGAGGCGCAGGAGCCTGACGTGATCATCTTCGACATCGAGGCGCCGGGCGCGGCGGCCGCCTTCTCCGCGCTCGAGAGCCATCCGGACCTGACCATCCTGGGAATCAGCCCCGACGCCAACGTCATACGGGTGTGGTCCGGCCGCCAATATCGCGAGCTGTCGATGGGGGATCTCGTGGCGCTCATCGAGGCCGGCATAGGACCTGCGGGGAGGAGCGAACAGGGCGCTGTCGACAGGGAAGTATCAACCAAGTAGGCAAGCGAGGAGGTTTGACGTGCACGGGTCACATCGCAGCCCGAAGAGGCATGGGGGACTTTCCATCTTTGTGCTCACCCTGACACTGCTGGTCGTGGGTCTGGTGCTGCCCGCGACTGCGGCGGCAACTGAGCCCTACGTGCAAAGCTTCCCACCCGCCGACGTCACTGTGGAAGCCACCATGCATCGTGATGGTACCGGGTGGGCGTCCTACCGTGTCGCCTGGAGCGTCTACGACCCTGACATCATTGAGTGGTGGGGGCTGTACAGGAACGGCGTGCGGGTGGCATATTCCAGCACTCTCGCCGACTGGCATGGCTACAGTGTCAGCTACGACTGCAGGCTGGGAGACACCGTGTTCGAGCTCTACGTCCGAGATAGGCTGGGCAACCAGTCATATCGCGGCTTCACGCTGCACGTCGTGGATACCACTGCTCCCAACCTGACCGTTCCGGCCGACGTGACGGTAGATGCGACGGGATCCGTGGGAACCCAAGTGTCCTTCGGCGTCTCAGCCACCGATCTGGTGGACGGCACCGTGACGCCTCGAACCGCGCCGGCCTCCGGCCTAGCCTTCCCCATTGGCGAGACAACAGTCTGGGTCACCGCCACGGACAGTGCGGGCAACACCAGCACCGATTCCTTCCTCGTGACGGTGCTGGGGCCGACAGAGACGATCGACAGGTTGGTTGGGGAGATCGTGGGCGCTCCGGAGGACCCGGCGACCAAGGGGGGCATAGCCCTGACCATCAAGGGCAGTCTGCTGGCCAAGCTGGATGCGGCTCTTGCCGCCCTCAATCGGGGCAACAAGAATGACGCCAAGGTGGCCATGAACGACCTCAGGGCCCTCATCAACCAAGTGCTGGCTCAGACGGCCAAGGCCATCTCGCCCGAGGCGGCGGCAGCCATAACCAGCGGTGCCAATGGCTTGATCGATGCACTGGGGGCACCGGCCCCGTCTGTGCCCGTAACTTACGCGGACTTCACCGGGCTGGACGACAACGGTACTGAGTGGCTGGTGCAGGTGGACGCCGTGGCGAACGATGAACTCCCCCTCGGCGCCGGAACCATCTCGCTTGCCTCCTCGCAGTTGCTCCCCGACGGAACCCAGGTGCAGCAGGCCTTCACGGTGAGCGTCGAAGGTTACTTCAGTGTTGAGTACTACCCGATTGGCCTGCCCGGCGGCTGGGTCGACGCGGGCGCGGCGGTGGGCATGTGCGGGCCCGTGGTGGCCTCGACCGGTGGAGCGGGAGTCCCTGCCGTGGGTGAGTACTACCTGTTCCTCGGCTGGGACGGCGCCCAAGGTTACACAGACTCGGATGGAACCGTGGGTCATTACCCCGACAGATGGACTGTCGTTCCGTGGGGAGGAAGTGATATTGCATCCTATCACCTCTACCTGCGCGCCCTCCAACGCACGGTTCTGATGGTGTTTGCCAGCTACGGGATGTCCTATCGCTATGCACCGGACACGAACCCGGATACCTACTTGAGGTCTCTCTGGCCGGTTATTCGGGGAGACATCTCGGTGATGGGCGGCAAGGACTACTCGGTCTACTAGGCTACTCCCGGTCCGGCCCGCCGCGTCCGTAGTGAGGTCGAGAAACGCTTCCCAGACTGTGCCTCTTCCTCGCCTCGCCGTCCGATGACGAGGAGATCGACGTGACGCTGGCGGCGCGCCTGCTGAAGCTACGTCGATACCGCCTCGGCGGCGCTGGCCCAAGACCAGGAAGCGGCAGCGGTGAGCGCTCTCAACAACTTGATCGCCGAGGCCAAAGGCCACAATTGGCGACGACGAGATTAGTTCAGGCTGACAGTTCTTCGGGTATTTGAATAGAACAGCTCGCCAATCATCTGAGTCCGAGAGAACCCCTCTTGGGCCGGGAGCGGAATCATGAAGAAGACACTCGTCATCTCCGGGATAGCCTGCATCCTCGTGGGTGTGGCAGTGCTCGTGCTCCTTTCGGTCCTTTGGTACTCCGGACCCAGCGCTGGGTTCGCGGTCGGCGACATGGATCGCCACTTCATCGAGGAGATGATCCCGCACCACGAAGATGCCGTGGCCATGTCCGAGCTGGCGCTCACCCGGGCGGAGCACCCGGAGTTGAAGCAGCTCGCGGAGACCGTTAACCGGGATCAGACCCGAGAGATAGAAGAGATGCGGGCCTGGTATCGCTCCTGGTACGGAGTGGATCCCCCCGCGGGTGACGACGTGTTCCGTGGACATGGGTTCCGTGGACATGGGATGGGTCAGGGCATGATGGGCCGATTCATGATGCACGATGGAGCCGACATGGAGGTGCTTCAAGCCGCCACGGTGTTCGATAAGGAGTTCATCCGTCAGATGATCCCTCACCACCAGATGGGGGTGATGATGGCCCGCATGGTCCTTTCCCACACCGACCGCCCGGAGATCGAGGAGTTGGCGCGCTCCATCATCAGGACGCAGACCAACGAGATCGACCAGATGCGAGCATGGTATCGAGCTTGGTATGAGTAGGCGGTATTTGCCCCGGCGCGAGAACACTGAGTCGTGAGGAGGCGCTCACATGATGTGGAATGGTGGTTTTGCCGGAGCCGTGATCTGGATCGTGGTCATGCTGGCCGTGTCGACCTTGATCGTGGTGGGAGTCATCCTTCTGGTCCGCGGCCTCTCCGGCCGACGTGACTACGGACAGGCGGGTTACTCCCAGGGACCGCCGCCTGCCGGAGCGGGACCCAAGACCTCCCTGCAAATCCTCGAAGAACGATACGCTCGCGGTGAGATCGACCGCGAGGAGTTCCTACAGAGAAGACGCGATATTACGGGAGGCTGATGCCTACCTCGGGATGAGCCGCGTCGTGATCTTGGCGGCAGTCTCGCCCTCGTTTCAGCGCAGCGCCGTCGTATCCTTCCCCAGCCCGTGCGGCTGTTAGGTGGGTATCTGCTATCAGGGGACCGAGATCGAGCCTGCCGTCTGTCCCTTGTCCGCGGAGTCGTAGGTCCAGCCACTCAGAACGACCCCGGTCACCGTGATGGTAAAGGTCGTGCCGGACCGCGGTTTCTTCAACTTGTTCGACTCCACCGTCACCCGGCCGGCGTTGTTCGTGAGGAGGCCGTTGGTCGCGAAGTCGGCGTCGAGGGCAAGTGAGCCGTTCGTCGGCGGGGACGATGGCATAGGTGAGATCGTCCCCGCCGACGTAACTGCCGGCCAGCGTGATGGGCACTGGGGTGTTCGGGGTGGTGGTGACCGACTGTGGGTAGGCCACGGGCGGCGTATTGGGCGCGGCCCCGCCCGACGCGAGAGCGGCGGAGGCGTCAACCAACCCCCATCACTGCCTGAGGATACCGTCGCGCCAAGTGGCCGCTCTTCCGGTCACGTTTCGCATCACGCTCTCCGGGTACGTGTGGGGGCAGTTGTGTAGAAGCCGGGAGAGGGGCGTCGTGGATTTCGAGAGCGTGGTGGGGGTAGTCGGAACCGTCATCGAGTCAGTCGGTGTGGCGATCATCGCCTTTGGCTCCCTCGGGCCGCTCCTTATGCAATTGGTTCGCCTGGCGCGTGGCCGGCGGGAGGCCGGTGGGTGGGCCGTGGTCCGTCGAGACGTGGGGCGGGCGTTGTTGTTGGGTCTGGAATTCTTGGTCGCAGGCGACATCATTCGCACGGTGGTCGGCACCATCAGTTTCGAGAGCCTCGGGCTCTTGGCGGGGGTGGTCGTCATCCGGACCTTCCTCAGCTTCACCATCACGGCCGAAATCGAAGGTCGCTGGCCTTGGCGGAGCGGAACGTAGAAACACAAGACTGGGTCACGGCATGCGGCTGGGAACGGTGACCGAGCAGGAGAGGAGCACGCGAGAGGCCATGGCGGACATAAGGACTTACGACGCGATCATCATTGGAGCAGGACAGGCCGGAGTACCGCTTGCGCGGACGCTGGCAGGTGAGGGGTGGAAGACGGCGCTGGTGGAGCGCGAGCATGTGGGAGGCACCTGCATCAACGACGGGTGCACCCCAACCAAGACAATGGCCGCCTCGGCGCGCGTGGCATACCTGGCCCGCAGAGCGGCGGATTACGGGGTGAAGACGGGCCCGGTGGCGGTCGACATGGCCGCAGTGAGACGGCGCAAGCGCGATATCGTGGAGAGCTGGCGAAGCGGCAGTGAGAACAGGCTGCGGGCCACTTCGAACCTCGATCTCCTCATGGGGGAGGCGGTCTTTGTGGGGCCGCACCGGCTCGAGGTGCGCCTGCCCGGGGGAGGCGTCCAGATTCTCGACGCCGAGCACATCTTCATCGACACCGGGGGCCGTCCGGCCGTACCCGACCTGCCGGGTCTGGATGAGGTCCCTTATCTCAATTCCACCTCGATCATGGAACTCGAGGAGGCACCCGCGCACCTGGTCATCCTGGGCGGTGGCTACATCGCCGTGGAGTTCGGCCAGATGTTCAGACGCTTCGGCAGTGAGGTCACCATCGTGCAGCGGCGGGGAACCCTCCTTGCCCGCGAGGATCAGGAGGTCTCCGAGAAGGTGGCGGAGATATTGGAGGAGGACGGTATCACCCTGGTTCTCGAAGCGCAGGCCAAGGGCGTGAGACGCGAAGCGAATGGAGGTGTGGAGCTCCAAGTGGAGACCGCGGACGGGCTGCGTACCGTGACCGGCTCCCATCTGCTCGTGGCTGTGGGAAGGACTCCCAACTCAGACTCGCTCAATCTGCCGGCCGCCGGAGTGGAGGTGGGCCGAGGCGGATTCATCGTGGTGAACGAGCGCCTCGAGACCAACGTGCCCGGCATCTTCGCGCTTGGCGACGTGAAGGGCGGACCGGTCTTCACCCACATCTCCTACGATGACTTCCGGGTGGTCCGCACCAACCTGCTCGAGGATGGCGCCGCCGCCATCACGGACCGGCCGGTGCCGTACACGGTCTTCATCGATCCTCAGTTGGGCCGTATCGGTCTCAGTGAAAGGGAGGCCCGCGAGAAGGGGCTCGACGTCAAGGTCTACTCCATGCCCATGAGCTACGTCGCCCGCGCTCTCGAACTGGATGAAGCACGGGGCCTGCTCAAGGCGGTGGTGGACGGGGAAACCGATCGCATTCTGGGCTTCGCTGCATTGGGCATCGAGGGTGGCGAGTTGATGGCCGCCATCGAGATCGCCATGCTGGGAGGAGTGACGGCTTCGGAGCTTCGCGAAGGCATATTCGCCCACCCCACTTTGGCCGAATCGTTCAACAATCTGTTTGCCGGTTGACAAGGTTGCCGGAGGAGGGTGTCATACCGGTGGTCACTCTGACACGACAAGTCCCCGGCTCGGGTTCCTCGGCCCCGGAGCCTGGAGAGCCTTGGGCCCTGGGCGTGGATCTTGGCGGCACCAAGGTGCTTGTCGCCGCGGTCTCCGCCGGTGGCGAGGTGGGAAGACGAGTGCGCTGCCCGACTGAAGTGGAGGCCGGAGCCGAGGCCATTCAGGAGGAGATCACCCGGGCGGCACGCACTCTGCTGGATGAGGCGGCGACTTCACCTGTGGGGCTGGGCGCGGCGGTGGCCGGCCAGATCGAGGCCGGAACGGGAGTGGTTTCGTTCTCTCCCAACCTCGATTGGCGTGATGTGCCGCTCCAGGAGGGTCTGAGCCGGGCGTTGGCTCTGCCGGCGGTCGTGGTCAACGACGTGAGGGCCGCCGCATGGGGTGAGTGGCTTCACGGGGCCGGTCGCGGCACGGACGATCTCATCTGTATGTTCGTGGGCACAGGCGTGGGCGGAGGCATTGTGAGCGGAGGCCGGATGGTGGAGGGGTGCGCCAACACCGCAGGGGAGATCGGCCACCTCACCGTTCTCATGGACGGCCCCGAGTGCCACTGCCGTAACCGGGGATGTCTCGAAGCTCTGGCCGGCGGTTGGGCAATTGCCCGCGATGCTCAGGCAGCCGTGGCCTCCGGCGCTGAAGAGAGCCGGCTCTTGTTGGAACTGGCCGGAGGAGACCGGCATCAGATCACGGCGCGGACGGTGGTGGAGGCTTTTCGTAAAGGCGATCCGCTCGCGGGGCGGCTGATAGAGAGGGTGATCGAGGCCTTGGCGGCCGGCATCGTCGGACTCGTGAACGCCTTCAATCCCTGCCGGATCATTATGGGCGGCGGTGTCGTCGAAGGCCTGCCGGAGCTGGTGGAGAGAGTGCGTCCCAAGGTTGAGGAGCGGGCCCTCCGAGCCGCCACTGTGGGGCTGGAGATCGTGCCGGCGCAGCTTCATGGAGATGCAGGGGTCGTAGGGGGAGCAGCTCTCGCCCTGAGGATGTTCGGGGAGCATGGCCTCAACCGAAGTGATGTGGAGGTTGGAGATGCGGAGGGTGGTACTGTCTGACCGGCGGCGCGACACCGTGGAGCCGGACGCATGGGCCGCCTCCCGCCGGGCCGCCCCCCAACGGGCCGCCCCGTCCCGGGGTGCAGTCACGGGGCTCTTCGGCCTGCTCGCTGCACTCCTGGTTGTCGCCTGCCTGTCTCTCGTGGCCTGCGGCGCCGATGAGAGTGAAGCTGAGCCCCCCTCACCCACAGGTGTGCCGGGGCCCGACGGCATGGGCAAGGTGGTCGCTACGTCCGACGGCGCCGGCACCTACATCGACATAACCCCGGATGAATTGGCTGCCATGCTCCAGAACAAGGACTTTCTCTTCATCAACACGCATATCCCCTACGAGGGGGAGATCGAGCAGACCGACCTCTTCATCCCCTTCGACGAGGCCGCCGAGCAGCTGAGCCGGCTTCCGGCCGACAAGGCCGCCAAGATCGTCGTGTATTGCCGCAGCGATCGCATGAGCCGCATCGCGATCGAGGCGTGGGTCAGGGCCGGCTACACGAACCTCTACAATCTGGACGGTGGGTTCGTGGCTTGGGAGCGGGCCGGCTACGAGCTTCTGCAGAAGTAAGCGGCGCCCCTCGGCTCAAGTGCGGCCCGGTTCGCGCCGCTGGCAGGTCCACGACCTCGTCCGGCCTGCGACCGTGGCCCCCGTCCGGCCCCGCCTCCGTCCAGGACCCGGCTCAGATGCGCGCCGGGTAGAAGAAGGCTCCCGAGGTGCCGGGGCCGGTGTTCGCTCCCATGCTGGGGCCGATCCGATAGTGAACGACATCCGACACGGCGGGATGGGAGGCAAGGAGCCGGTCCAAGGCTTGGGAGAGGGGAGCGGTGGCGCGGTCGGCGGTACCGATGGCCGCGCGAAGCGGGCTTCCCAGTTCCGGGCGCGTGCAGAAGGCCGCCATGGCCTGGGCGGCCGCCTCCACGTCGCCGGCCGTTCCCACCACTTTGAGTTCGGTGCCGATGTAGGACAAGATGGGAATGCCCGCAGTGGCCGCGTTCTCGGGGATGGCTACGCGTCCACCTGAGCGCATGAGTTCGAGCGCGTGGACGATGAACACGTTCCCCACCGTTGCCGCCGTTGCTTCGGCAACCGTGGCGGCGTTCTCCAACGAGGCTCCGGCACGTAGGGCTTCGGCCGCTTCCCACACACAACAGGAGATGCCGAAACCGGCCAATCCGGTGTCGACCAACTGGACGGGAACCGGGGAGTCGGCAGCGGCGAGGGAAGCACTGTTCAGCGTTCCCGAGACGGCCGACGAGACGTGAATCGACAGGATCTCCGAAGCTCCATTCGCGACGGCTTCCTGGTAGGCGGCCGCGAACCGGCCGGGGCTGGGTTGGCTGGTGGAGAGGACGGGGGTGGCGCCGTCGGCGAAGAAGGCGTAGAAGGAATCGGCATCGATATCGATGCCATCCACGTACTCAACTCCGTTGATGACGACGGTCACAGGAACCACCGTGATCCCATAGCGCCGGGCAAGCTCGGGGGGCATGAGGCTGCTGGAGTCGGTGATGATGGTGACAGGCATGAGTCAACCTCCTTTGGTTCTACCTCGTGTGAGTGCAAGGCACTGCCATCAGGTCGGCCCCCATCACGTCTGCCGGCCTGCATTGGGGCCGGGCACCACGGTGACATGGTAGTCGCGGCCCTCCCACCGGTTCTCGTCAGTCCAATACATGGTGAAGCGGACCGGACCTTCCTGTTCGCGGGCGACGGCCACATCCGTATAGTCGATCCCGAGCGCTGTGCGCGAGGATTCCGTCAAGGTCTGTGTCTTCCAGTCATCGGTGGTCGAGAGAAGGCGAAAGTGCTTTGGCGTCTGCACGCGAAGCGTGCATCCGCGGGCCACCGTGCGCGGTTGCCGGTTGGGTTTCCAGATCTCGAGGTCCTGCCTTCCCTTCTTGCGAACAAGGTAGCGCTCCTGCGCCGCCTCCACCCGGTCGAAGATGGTGCCGTCGCGGGCCGAGCGCAGGAGCTTGATGTATTCGGCATGGGCCCACATGAGCGGCATGGCCGAACCGGTGGGCCTGCCCAGATACATGTGAAGGGAGGGACGGTCGGCTTCGTCCCACACCTGCTCAGGCAGGAGCCCGCTCGAGGAGGCAAAGCGTTCTACGGTGCGAATGAACGGCGAGACATCGTTTGCCCGGCAGAGTTCGTAGTGGCCGCGTTCCCCGGTGAGAAGCGGCCAGGCCCGGCCCCGGCCCCACCCCTCGAAGGGTCCCCCGTCGTCCCGTTGGCCGTACCCGTCGTGGTTGTACCGGCGCCAGCAGGGGCCGGCCGGCGTCTCCACCTTGAGCACCTCATCGATGGCGGCAACAGAATCCACGATGAGGGGATCGTCAGGTGCACGGATACCGTACCTCACCAGCTCCAGGAAACCGGCGTCGACGATCTCCTTGGCCGGGAAATCCCATTGGTCGCCCGGCCGCAGGTTCTTGATGCGCAGCACCGCTCGGTCGGGGTCTTCCTCCGGCCTCGGATCATCTATGTCCACGGGGAGGATGCGAATGAAGTGGCGTGGGATGTCGGCACACAGGGTGCCCGAGGTGGTCACGGTCCAGGCTTCGAGGTGGGACTCGAGGAAGTCGGCGTAATCCTCGCAGAACGCCGCCGTGGCGTGGTCTCCTCTCTCGCGGGCGAAGAGGGCCGCGCAGACGAGTGCGGCGATGTTGGAGGCCAGAGTGGAGGGGGAGTAGCCCGAGGCCTCTTCCCACCGTTCCTGCTGGGTTGCCGGTCCGTGTCTCACCATGTAGGCGGCGGCCCTGAGGACCATGGGATAGGGGTCGAAGTCGGCGAGTGCGTTCTCCTTGTGCAGGCGCCGGGCCAACATGACCGGGAAGGCCACCTCGTCCAATTGGATGCCGCTCCAATAAGGACGGCCGTCCACCCAGAAGTTCTGCGCGAAACCGCCGTCCTCGTGTTGGCTGGCGGCGAGGTAGATGAGGGCGCGGAGCGGAGTGTCGGCGTTGCCGGCAGCCAACAGCCCGGTGGCGCTGTTCACCATGTCGCGCGTCCAGACCAGATGGTAGCCGCCCACGTCGTCGTCACCCCGGGCCTCCCCCCAGGGAATCGCCATCGAAGCGATGAGCGCTCCGGGGAAGACCTTGTCTTCGTGGGCGAGCAGAAGATCATAGCTGCTCCGATACAGGCGGCCGTCGTCATGGGAGGTGGAGTCGAGAGGCAGCATTCGCTCGCAGGGCCGCTGCCACTGCTCTTCGAAGCGTTGGGCCTGGGCGGCGAATGGCGTGCTCAAAGCCTGGAAGAGAGTGGTGACGGCCGCGTGGAGACTGTTGCCGAAGGCGAGTCCCAAGGTGAACTCGCGGTCCTTCGTGAGGGCGAGTTCGCCGGTGAGGGCCACATTGCCGTCGAGGGCCCGGTGGAACTCCCAGTCCATCTGGTGGTTCAGGGCCAAGTCGGTCCAGCCGTCCGAGCGGCCCACGTACCCGGCCGATCCGCGGGAGAACGGGATGGTCGCCCCCAGCGCGAGCCACACTCCTCCCTTGTCGGCCACCAGCAGGAGCCGTCCTCCCACCTCGATGACCCGGCCGTTGTTGCCCCAGCCGCCCACCTGCAGGTGAGGCGCGCAGAGCACGTAGAGGCGAAGCCCGGCCGGGACACCGGCGACAGCCTCCACCCGGGTGTGCTGGAGGACGCAGGGCAGGTGGGGTGAGGAGATGATGTCCTTCACGATGCGGTAGCGCTCCTCGGGGTCTTCGTTCGTAACCCGATAGCCGAGGGCCCAGCCACCCATCCTCTCTGTGGTCGAGCGTAGATCGCGCTTCTCCTCGTGGAAGAATCCGGTGTCGTCCGTCACGAGATACTGCAGGTCGCGTACTTGGGCCCGGTCGACGGTGGGATAGAAGATCTCGGTGAGGCAACCGTTCCAGAGGGTGAACCAGACCAGACTGTCGCCCGAGTAGGCGGTACCGACACCGTCCTTGCCGCCCTGCGTCCAACGGGGCTGGACACCCGGCCACCCGAAAGCGTCGCGTCCCCGCTGTGCTCCGTCCACGTGCACTCCTCTCCATGTCTCAAGTGCTGCAAGGCGTGATTCTTGCGGCCGTCCTGCCCCGCCGGTCGACAGGCTCATGCAGCTTGCCGCCGGGCCCGAAGGAGTCGCCCCACGCTGCATGGTGCCGCGATTCTTCCCGGGGCGCGAGGCTGCAAAACGGGTCTGCGGCTATCGATGGCACGATTTCTTGACTCGGACGCCCGGATTTCCCCACGAGTTCTTGGATGCCGGCACATCAGCGGTTTGCTGGGTGGACCATCATGGTAGAAACAAGGACTGAGGGGCGGTTCGAGTGCCCACGAAGAAGTGTGCGCAAGAGCTCAGAGAAAGGCTGGTGGGGAATTGACGAGTATGCCTGCGGTTGGACCGATAAGCGACTATGGTCTTCTTTCCGATTGTCAGTCGGCCGCACTGGTCAGTCGTGATGGCTCTCTCGACTGGCTGTGTCTGCCCCGCTTCGATTCACCCTCAGTCTTCGCCCGCATCCTCGATTCCGGGGCCGGTCACTGGTCGATACGGCCTTCCGGAAGAATCCGCAGCCGGAGTCGGCGGTACGTGGAGGATTCGCTGGTGCTGGAGACGACGTTTGAGGGCGCGGAGGGCGCGGCCGTACTCACCGATGCGCTTTGCCTGGGGGTGGGGGAGCGGGAGCACGACATCGGTCTCGCTTCTCCCCATGTCTTGGTGCGGCGCGTGGAGTGCGGGCAGGGGTCCATCGGCGTGGAGTTCGAACTCTCCGCCCGCCCGGGGTACGGTCTTGTCGAGCCCGAGTTGAGAGGTGGCGGTAGGCGTTTCGAGGTGTCGGCAGGTTCGGAGACGTTTGTGCTGCACTCCACCGTGCCGCTCACCGCCGTGGAGGACTCTATCGTAGGAAGGTTCACTCTCGACGAGGGGCAGGCTGCATCGTTCGTCTTCGCCTACCAGGCCGGGGGACCCGAGCCCGATGAGCCGACGGAACGGCGCGAGGCGCGGGCAGACACCCTCGTAGCCAAGGCGCCGGCCGAGACGGACGTTTCCGCCGTCGAGGCTGATGCCCCCGCCGCCGAGGCCGACTCCCGCGCCCTCTACCTCCTCGAGGACACCGCCGAGGGGTGGCGCTCCTGGTCGGCCCTCCATCAACGCTATGAGGGGCCCTGGGAGGACTTGGTGCGCGTGAGCGGCCGGGTGCTTCAAGGGCTCACCTACCGGCCCTCCGGTGCCATCATCGCCGCTCCCACCACCTCGCTTCCCGAAGAGGAGGGGGGTACACGCAACTGGGACTACCGTTTCGCGTGGCTGCGCGACTCCAGCATGATCATGCAGGCTCTGTGGGTGGCGGCCTGCCCCGATGAGGCAGCCATGTTCTTCTCCTGGATGGCCCAGGCCACCGAGGCCGACGTGGAGCAGGAAAGGCCTCTCCAGATCGTCTACGGGGTCGAAGGCGAGCGAGACCTCGTGGAGCGTGAGCTGCCGCACCTCTCCGGTTGGCGTGGCAGCCGGCCGGTGAGAACGGGAAACGGCGCCTACTCCCAGCAGCAGGTCGACATCTATGGAGAGATCCTGGACGCCGCCCACCAGTTGGCCGGTTCGGTGGACATCTTCGATGCCCCCAACCGGCAGCTGCTCGCCAAGGTGGCGGAGTACGCCGCCTTGGTCTGGCGGGAGCCCGACCAAGGCATCTGGGAGATGCGGGGAGAGCCGCGTCACCACGTCTACTCCAAGCTCATGTGCTGGGTGGCGCTCGACCGGGCGGCCACGATGGCCGCTCACCTCGGTGTGCCGGAACGAAAGCCGGAGTGGGAGCAGGTTCGCGAACAGATACGGGAGGCCATAGAGACCAGGGGTTGGAACGCCCGCCGGGGAGCTTTCGTGCAGGCCTTCGATACCGAGGCGCTCGATGCGTCTGTCCTCATGCTTCCCATCGTGGGCTTTCTGCCGGCCACGGATCCCCGCGTTCTCTCCACGATCGAGGCTGTGGAGAAGGACCTCACCGATGCGAGGGGCTTGGTCTACCGCTATCGCTCCGATGACGGGCTCACCGGACAGGAGGGGCCCTTCCTGCTCTGCACCTATTGGCTGGTCCAATGCCTGGCCCTGTCGGGACAGGTGGACCGCGCGCGGCGTCTCTTCGAACAGGTGACCGGCTACGCGAACGATCTAGGGCTCCTCGCCGAGGAGGTGTATCCCGAGCGTGACGAGCTTCTCGGCAACTATCCGCAGGGTCTCAGCCACATCGGACTGGTGAACGCCGTCTGGGCCATACACCAGGCCGAATCTGGAGATGGAGGATGATGATGGAGTCCTTTGACGCAACCGCCCACGCGGCGGACGAGATCGACGAACTATGTGTGAACACGCTCCGCTTTCTCGCGGTGGACGCGGTGCAGCAGGCGAACAGCGGCCATCCCGGGCTCCCGCTGGGAGCGGCCCCCATGGCGTACGTCCTCTGGACGAGGTTTCTCAAGCACAACCCAGGCAATCACCGCTGGCCCGATCGCGACCGTTTCGTACTTTCGGCGGGACACGGTTCGGCCCTTCTCTATGCGCTTCTCCACCTCACGGGCTACGAGCTGCCGCTTGAGGAACTGCGGCGATTCCGGCAGTGGGGGAGCCTCACTCCGGGTCACCCGGAGCGAGGCCACACGCCGGGGGTGGAGGTGACCACCGGCCCGCTGGGCCAGGGATTCGGCAACGCTGTGGGGATGGCGGCGGCTGAGGCCCACCTGGCCGGTCGCTTCAACCGCGAGGGATTGCCCGTGGTGGATCACTTCACCTACGTGTTGGCCGGAGACGGCGACCTCATGGAGGGGGTGTCTGCGGAGGCGGCCTCGCTGGCCGGGGATCTGGGGCTGGGCAGGCTCATCTGTCTGTACGACGACAACCGCATCACCTTGGCTGGGAGCACCGATCTCACCTTCCGCGAAGACAGGGCGCTCAGGTTCGAGGCGTACGGATGGCACACGGTCGCCGTGGAAGACGGCAACGACCTGGCGGGCATCGAGCAGGCCATTGAGGAGGCCCGCGCAGAGACCGCGCGCCCCTCTCTCGTACTGGTGCGCACGCACATCGGTTATGGCTCCCCCGGCACGCAAGACACCTTCGGAGCCCATGGCTCGCCGCTCGGAGAAGAAGAGGTGCGTCGCACCAAGCAGAATCTGGGCTGGCCCACCGAGCCGCCCTTCCTGATCCCGGAAGGGGCACTCTCGGTGTTCCGGGCGGCGGTGGGGCGCGGAGCCCAAGCCGAGCAACACTGGGAGCAGGTGGTGTCGGAGTACGAGTCTGCCTACCCGGCGGAGGCCAAGGAGTTCCGGAGGACTCTCACCGGTGAGTTGCCTCACGATTGGGATGCCGGAGTGCCCGACTTTGCCCCTGACCCCAAGGGCCTCGCCACTCGGGCCGCCTCCGGCAAGGTGCTCAACGCCCTGGCCTCACGCATCCCCGAGCTTCTGGGTGGGTCCGCCGATCTCAATCCCTCCACGAAGACCGCGCTCGAGGGGGGAGGTGACTTCCACGATCCACTGCAGCAACCTGCCGACGGTCAGGGAGCGGTAGGAGGTGTGTGGGGCCGCACCGGGCGCAACCTCGCCTTCGGTGTGCGTGAACACGGCATGGGTGCCATCGTCAACGGACTGGCGGCCCACGGGGGAACCATACCCTTCGCCTCCACCTTCTTCGTGTTCTCCGACTACATGCGTCCTCCCATGAGGCTGGCCGCGCTGATGGGGTTGCACGTGGTCTACGTCTTCACGCACGACAGCATCGCCGTGGGAGAGGACGGGCCCACGCACGAACCGGTCGAGCAACTGGCCAATCTGCGGGCGGTGCCCGGCCTGGTGGTTCTACGGCCGGCAGACGGCAACGAGACGACCGTCGCGTGGAAGGTGGCCATGGAGAGGAATGACGGGCCGGTGGCTCTGGTGCTCACCCGGCAGGCCGTACCCACGGCCGACCGGAGCGTTCTCGCCGCGGCTGAAGGTGTGCGCCGGGGTGCCTATGTGCTGGCCGCGGAAACAGGCGGGCGGGCCGATGTCATTCTCATGGCCAGTGGTTCGGAAGTGCCGCTGGTTCTGGCCACGCGGGAGCGTCTCGCGCAGGAGGGCGTATCTGCTCGAGTCGTGTCCTTCCCCAGTTGGGAGCTCTTCGAGGCCCAAGGCGGAGAGTACAAGGAGTCGGTGCTTCCGGCGGGCGTGAAAGCCCGCGTGTCTGTCGAAGCAGGCGTGAAGCAGGGCTGGCACCGCTACGTGGGAGAGGACGGTTCGGTGATAGGGGTCGACCGCTTCGGTGCCTCGGCTCCGGCGGAGAGGTTGATGCGTGAGTACGGCTTCACCGTCGACAATGTGTGCGCTCAAGCGCTGGAGGTCGTAGCGGGAAGAAGGGAGCGTCCGTGAAAGTGGGGGTGGCGGCGGATCACGGTGGGTTTGACCTCAAAGCCGACCTGAAGGCGGCACTGAGGGATGCGGGCCATGAGGTAGAGGACTTCGGTGCTCATGACGTGGAGGCCGGGGACGACTACCCCGACTTCGTCATCCCGCTGGCTCGAGCGGTGGCCGACGGCCGGGTCGAACGCGGAGTGGCGGTGTGCGGCAGCGGCGTGGGAGCATGCGTGGCCGCCAACAAGGTCGTGGGAGTGAGGGCTGCGCTCATCAATGATGTCTTCTCCGCACACCAAGGAGTGGAGGACGACGACATGAACGTCGTCTGCCTGGGTGGCCGAGTGGTGGGGCCGTCCCTCGCCTGGGAGCTGGTTCAGGCATTCCTGAGGGCTTCGTTCATCGGTGGTGAGCGCCATCGGAGGAGGTTGGCCAAGGTGTCGGCCCTGGAAATCCCGTACGGGGGCACAGCCCAGAGGAAGGAATTGACATGACTGAACACCAGCACGACATCGGTATGATCGGGCTGGCGGTGATGGGCCGCAACCTCGTTCTCAACATGGCGGATCATGGTTTCGGCGTGGCCGCCTACAATAGGACAGAGGCGGTGACCCGGGAATTCGTTGCGCAGCTCGAGCCCGGGCAAGAGGTGGGTCCCTGCTACTCGCTCGAGGAGTTCGTCGGCCGTCTCAAGAAGCCACGCAGGGCCATGATCATGGTCAAGGCCGGCAAGCCGGTCGATGCGGTGATCGCCGAACTCGAGAATCTGCTGGAACCCGGAGATATCGTGATCGACGGGGGAAACTCCTACTTCCGCGACACCGAGCGCCGGGAGCAGTCACTGGGCACGAAGGGCATCCACTTCCTGGGTGTGGGCATATCCGGAGGGGAGTTCGGAGCGAGAACGGGGCCGAGCATGATGCCGGGGGGGCCGAGAGAGGCGTACCCGGCGGTGCAGCCCATCTTCGAGGCCATCGCCGCCCGGGCCGAAGGAGACCCGTGTGTCGCATACCTGGGGCCGGGAGCCGCCGGGCACTACGTGAAGATGGTACACAACGGCATCGAGTACGGCCTCATGCAACTCATCGCCGAGAGCTACGCTCTCCTCAAGCAGGCGCTCGGCCTCTCCAACGACCAACTGGCTGAAGTCTACGCCGAGTGGGACGGCGCGGAATTGAGTTCCTACCTGGTCGAGATCACTGCAGACATCTTCAGGCACCGCGACGAACTGACCGATGGGCGCCTGATCGACTTCATCAGGGGAGAAGCCGAGCAGCTCGGCACCGGCATGTGGACATCGCAGAGCGCCATGGACCTGCAGGTCCCGGCTCCCAACATCGACATAGCTGTGGCCATGCGCAATCTCTCCGCGCTCGGGGAGCAGCGGCGGACGGCGGCAGAACTGCTCGCGTCGGCCGAAGGAGCCGAGTATGCAGCCGGGGCCGGAGTCGGTGGGCAGGCCGGCGGCGGCCAGGCGGGCGGCGGCGCGCAGGCCGGTGCTGCGCGGCCGGAAACCCTGTCCCTAGCGGTCGAAGACGTACGTGGCGCCCTCTACGCGGCCGTCATCATGACGTATGCGCAGGGTTTTGCCCATCTGCAGGCCGCTTCGAGCTCCATGGGCCTGGACCTGCGGCTGCACGATGTTGCCGGTGTGTGGCGGGGCGGCTGTATCATTCGGTCCGCACTTCTGCGTGATATCAGAGCGGCGTTTGAGCGGCAGCCGGAGTTGCCCAATCTGCTGCTCGACCCCCATCTCTCCCGCGAGGTGGCCCGGCGACGTCCTCACCTGGAGCAGGTCATACACGCGGGTGCGACGGCAGGCGTCCCTCTGCCGGGCCTGTCGAATGCCCTTGCCTACCTGGACGCATACAGGGTGCCCTGGTTGCCTTCGAACCTCATCCAGGCTCAGCGCGACTACTTCGGAGCGCATAAGTACCGGCGCATCGACCGGGACGGCATCTTCCACACGGAGTGGCCGTCCGGCGACGATAGGCGATGAAGGGGCGTCGAGATGCCGGATACCGGTAGTGTGCGTGGCGGAAGCGGCGAGCCGTGGCCGGAGGTGGTGGTTCACCCCGATGCCGAAAGCCTTGCGCTCGCGCTTGCCACACTCTTTGTGGAAGAAGCCCGTCGAGCCGTGAGGGCGCACGGAGGCTTCCGGGTTGCGTTGGCCGGAGGGTCGACCCCCAGGTGGGCGTACGAGCTCTTGGCGAGGCCACCCTTCTCGGAGTTGGTCCCTTGGGCGGATGTGGATGTGTTCTTCGGCGACGAGCGTTGTGTGGAGCCGGATGACCCGCGGAGCAACGAACACATGGCCCGCGAAGCCCTCTTGGATCACGTGCCTCTCCCGGCCGGCCGGATTCACCCCATGCGCTGCAGGGGCGAAGGCCCTGGCGGTGGTGGCGGTGCCGGCAAAGGTGTAGCCGCAGAAGGGGCGGCCGGCGTCGGTGCCGGCGTGGCAGGTGCGCTTGCCGCAGGGGTGTCCGGTGCGGGCGGCGCCCTTGTACCCGGTCTCACCGGCGAAGGTGCGCTCCCCGAGGTGGCCGCCCGCCGGGCGGCCACTGAGTACGAGGAACTGCTGAACGCCTACTTCCCCCGGACAAAGGAAGAGCGGCCGCCGGAAGCCGGATCCCGGCCCCACGCCGGAGCCCCGCTGGAGCTCGGCGAGCGCGGTCTCGACCTGGTGATCCTGGGGCTCGGTGACAACGGACACACAGCCTCTCTTTTCCCCGGGTCGGACGCTCTCTGGGCCACGGAACGCCGGGTGGTCGCCGCCTTCGTGGACAAGGAAGCGGGCGCCGGCACCACGGCCGCCGGGGAAGACCTGTGGCGCCTCACCTTGACGGCTCCGTTCATCAACCGGGCGGCGGTGGTGGTCTTTGTGGTGAGCGGTTCGGCCAAGGCTCAGGTGGTGGAAGAAGTGCTAGAGGGGCCGCCGGACCCGGAGCGTCTGCCGGCCCAACTCATCAAGCCGCGGAGCGGCTCGCTCGTGTGGCACCTCGACGAAGAGTCTGCCGCACACATTCGAAGGAGGTTGACCCCATGAGTGGAGCTTCTTCCACCGGGAGACGCATCGATCTGTTGTTGGCCGATGTGGACGGCACGTTGGTCACCCGCAGCAAGCAGCTGACAGAACAGACCCTGGCGGCGGTGAAGACCCTGAAAGAGAACGGCATCGTCTTCACAGTCACGAGCGGGCGTCCGCCTCGCGGCTTGGTGCCGCTCATCGAGGCCCTCGATATAGCCGCGCCGGTAGCCGGCTTCAACGGCGGCGTGTTCTTCGAGCCTGACCTGACGATCATCTCCCAGGCATTGGTACCGGCCGAAGTAGCCGCCAGAGCCATCGGCACCATCGTTGAGCACGGCCTCGATGTCTGGGTCTACTGCGGAACGGATTGGTACATCCGCGATGCTGATGCACCTCATGTGGAGAGGGAGGCCCACACCGTTGGATTCTCTCCCGTCGTCTTACCCGGCTTCGATGATGTGCTCGACCGGGTGGTCAAGATCGTGGGAGTGAGCGACGACTACGATGCGGTGGCCCTCGCCGAGAAGGATGCACAGGAAGCGTGTGGCGCGAGCGCCTCGGCAAGCCGTTCCCAACCCTACTACGTGGACATCACCCACCCGGACGCCCACAAGGGCATGGTTGTCACCCGGCTCTCGGAGATACTGGCCATCCCCTTCGCCCGCATCGCCACCATCGGCGACATGCCCAACGATGTACTCATGTTCCGCCGCAGTGGCCTCAGCATCGCCATGGGTAACGCCGGCGACGAAGTGAAGGCGGCAGCGCACGAGGTGACCGCATCGAACGAAGAGGAAGGTTTTGCCCGCGCGGTTGAGACCTACGTGCTGGCCTCGCAGGGCCGAGGCGGGAAAGAGACGGGGCTTGGAGGCCCCGGGTGGAGGGAAGGAGCATGACGATGGACAAACCACATGCGGATGCACTCGTGTTCTTTGGGGCTACCGGAGATCTCGTCTACAAGGAGATCTTCCCCGCGCTGCAGGGACTGGTTCGGGACGGCAGAGTCCGCATACCGCTCATCGGAGTGGCCCGCTCACCGTGGACGATCGCTCAATTGAGGGACCGGGCCCGAAGCAGTCTGGAGCGCAAGGGCATCTTTGACGAAGAGGCCTTCGAGACGCTGGCGGGCCTGCTTGAGTACGTCTCGGGCGACTACGGGTCTCCGGAGACGTACGTCCGTATCCGGGAAGCACTGGGCGATGCCCAGCACCCCGTCTTCTACATGGCGGTTCCGCCCAGTGTGTTCCCGGTAGTGACCGATGCCTTGGCCGCCTCCGGTTGCTCCCAGGGGGCCCGCGTGGTGGTGGAGAAGCCCTTCGGACGAGATCTTGCTTCGGCCAGCTCACTGAACGAGACGCTGCACAAGCACTTCGTGGAGGAATCGATCTTCCGCATCGACCACTTCTTGGGCAAGGAGCCGGTACAGAACGTCACCTACACGCGTTTTGCCAACCCCATACTGGAGCCGATCTGGAACTGTGATCACATACGCAGTATCCAGATCACCATGGCAGAGGACTTCGGGGTCAAAGATCGGGGCGGCTTCTACGAAGAGGCGGGGGCCATCCGGGACGTGGTGCAGAATCACCTCCTACAGGTTCTCGCCATCGTGGCCATGGAGCCGACCGGAGGCGAACCCGATGGCTACCGGACCGAGAAGGTGAGACTGCTCAAGGCCATTCGCCCGTTGGAGGCCGCCGACGTCGTTCGGGGCCAGTACGAGGGTTACCGATCAGTCAAGGGCGTGGCCCCCGATTCCGTGGTGGAGACGTATGCGGCACTGCGGCTGAGCATCGAGAATCAACGTTGGGCTGGAGTGCCGGTGTACATCCGGACCGGCAAGGAGCTTGCGGTTACGGCCACGGAAGTCTTCGTCGAGTTCAAGCGACTGCCACGGGAAGCGTTCGGAGAAGATGTGGCTCCGGCCTCCAATCATCTGCGCATGAGAATTGGTCCGGGCATCGATATCGGCTTGGGGCTGCGGGTGAAAGTCCCCGGGGAGCAGATGATCGGCAGGGATGTGGAACTGTCGCTCACCTCTCTGCCCGCGGAGGGTGACCCTCCCTACCAGCGCCTGTTCTCGGAAGCCATCGCCGGCAATCCCGAACTCTTCGCCCGGCAGGATGGAGTGGAGGAATCGTGGCGTATTGTGGCCCCCATACTCGGGGACGTCACGCCCGTTTACAGCTATGAACCCGGAACCTGGGGCCCCGACGAAGCGCGACGGCTCATGGGCGAGCACGGGCCCTGGCTCGATCCGTCCGTTCCGGTGGATTCTTGACTGAACGGACGAACTTGACTGACCGATACGCGAAGGGAGGACGTCATGGACGGCCCACGGGACCTGCACGCGCTGTGTGAACCGAGAATTGCGAAATCCATAGCCGCGAAAGCCGGGGCCAGAAAGGCGAAGGAGGCGGAAAGATGAGCCGGGAGGCCCCCAGATTGACCGATTCAAATTCCTGGAAGGCCCTGCAGGCCCACTATCAGGATGTCCGTGGCCTGCACCTCCGTGAGCTCTTTGCCCAAGACTCCTCGCGGGCGGAGCGCTTCGTTGCCGCGGGAGCGGGGCTGTCACTCGATTACTCCAAGAACCGTATCACTGACGAGACCATGCGCCTGCTCGTGGAGGTGGCCCGGGAGCGGGGAGTCGAAGAGCGCCGCGACGCCATGCTCCGGGGCGAGAAGATCAACACCACCGAGAACCGTGCCGTCCTGCATGCCGCACTCCGGGCGCCACGCACGGCGAGCATCATGGTGGACGGCCACGACGTGATGCCCGGTGTGCACGAGGTGCTCGACCGTATGGCGGCATTTGCCGAGCAGGTGCGTTCCGGGGAGTGGAAAGGCTTTACCGGAGGGGGCATCAAGAACGTGATCAACATCGGCATAGGCGGGTCCTATCTGGGCCCGGAGATGGCCTACCACGCGCTCAGGCCCTACAGTGAGCGAGACATGGAGTTCCGCTTCGTGGCCAACGTGGATGGTGCAGCCTTCACCGAAGCCACTGCCGGCCTCGATCCGGCCGAGACCCTCTTCATCATCTCGTCGAAGACCTTCACCACCCTGGAGACGATGACCAACGCGCGGGCGGCCCGGGCGTGGGTGGTGGATGCCCTGGGGAGCGAGGCGGCGGTCGGCCGGCACTTCGTGGCCGTGTCCACCAACGAGGCCGAGGTGCAGAAGTTCGGTGTCGATCTCGCGAACACCTTCGGTTTCTGGGACTGGGTGGGCGGACGTTACTCCATGGACTCGGCCATAGGCCTCTCCACCATGATCGCCGTCGGGCCCGAGCGGTTCCACGACCTGCTGGCCGGCTTCCGGGCCATGGACGAGCACTTCGCACACACGCCCCTCGAGCAGAATCTGCCCGTGCTGCTCGGGCTCCTTACTGTCTGGTACAACAACTTCTTCGGGGCACAGACCATCGCCGTCCTGCCCTATGCCCGTGCCCTCGCCCGCTTCCCCGCCTACCTACAACAGCTGCAGATGGAGAGCAACGGCAAGCACGTCGACTTGGAGGCCCGCCCGGTGGACTACGAGACCGGACCGGTCATCTGGGGCGAACCGGGCACCGACGGCCAGCACTCCTTCTATCAGCTGATCCACCAAGGCACCAAGCTCATTCCGTGTGACCTCATCGGCTTCTTGGAGCCGCTGTCCCCCCTCGTGCGCCAACACGATCTCCTCATGGCCAACCTGTTCGCGCAGGCGGAGGCGTTGGCTTTCGGCTCCACTGCGGAGGAGCTGGCGGCGCGGGGAGTGGATGCCGCCCAGATCCCCTTCCGCGTCATGGAGGGCAACCGTCCCACCAACGTCATCCTGGCCGATCGCTTGGACCCCCGGACGCTTGGGAGTCTGGTGGCGCTCTATGAGCACAGCGTCTTCACTCAAGGGGTGATCTGGGGAATCGATTCCTTTGACCAGTGGGGAGTGGAGCTCGGCAAGATACTTGCATCCCGCATCGTCGCGGAGATCGAAGAGGAAGGCGACGCCGATCTCACTCACGATGATTCCACGAACACCCTGATTCGTCGCTATCGGCAGGCCCGGGCGAGGTCGGCCGGCGACAGAGACTGAGGCGAGGTTGACATGGACTTCTCTGTGGTGGAGGCGGAGTACCTGCGAGACAGGGCGGTGCCCGACTTCGAATGGAACCAGTTCGACGAGCCCTCCCGGCCTCGGCCTCTGGCCGTGGGCGTGCGGGAGGCGCGCGTAGCTCTCGTGTCGACGGCGGGTGCGTATCTTCCGGCCACCCAGGAGCCCTTCGTCTTGAGGAGCCCGCTGGGCGACGATAGTTTTCGCGTGATACCGGGAGAGGCGACCCGGGACGAGATCTCCTTGGCACACGTGGGGTACGATATCCGCCGCGCCGCCGAAGATCTCGACACGGTATTTCCTTTGAACCTCCTGCGCGACTTTGCTGCGCAGGAGATGATCGGGAGCGTTGCCCCCCGGCATGCGGCCTTCATGGGGTACATACCGAAGACCGCGCGGCTGCTGACGGAGATAGGGCCGGAAGTCGCCCGGATCTTCCGCGATGATCACGTTGACTTGGCAATTCTCGTACCGGCCTGACCGGTCTGCAATCAGTCCGTGGGGCTGATTCAGCGGGTCTTGGACGAAGCCGGTATCCCCACCGTCTCTCTCACCTTGGTGCGCGAGATCACCCAACTGGTGCAGCCTTCAAAGGCCCTCTATCTGCAGCATCCTTTCGGGCTCACCCTGGGGGCAGTCGGCGACCGTGACACTCACGAGGCCATTCTGCGGGAGTGCCTGCGCTGGGCGGAGGAGGAGCTTCCCCCGGGGACCATCGTGGACCTACCCTACCGCTGGGACAAGGACGATCTGCGCGAGCGCCAGCTGCGCAAGGAGGCGCACTAGGTTGACGTGCGCAGGATACTGAGCAGCTCGGTGATATCGGGCCGGTCGACCGGGTCTTTGCTGGTATGGGCGAACAGCACACGCCCGTCGCCGCCGATGATGAAATCGCCCCCGAGCTGAGCGGAGTCGTCCTGGACGCCTCGCCACTTGCGTCCGGCCCGGTGCAGCTCGACATAGGTCCGGATGGTGCGGGCGTTCCAGGAGTGCAGATACGAGCGCCGTAGCCCGTAGGCCTTGTAGGCCTCGCGATGCTGGTCGAGCACGACGGGGAAAGGGGCCCCCGTCTCCCGCTGCCACTGCTGCATCTTGGCGGCGCTCGAGAAGGAGATCAAGAGAACCTTCGCTCCCAGTTCGGCCAACTCGGATTGGTGGTCGCGCAACTGCGCGACGTGCTCGCGGCAGGGCAGTCAACCCGGGTGCCGGAGGAAGACGAGGAGTAGGAAACGGCCGTCCCGGAGGGCGTCCTCGAGGGCGATGAGGCCGCCGTCCAACGTGGGAAGGGTGAAGGTGGGAGCGGGATCACCCACCTCGGGAGGCCGAAGTATCGTGTCTTCTCTGGCGGGCATCGTCCTCCTGGTTCAGGCTGCTGCTCGGTCGGTCTGTCTGTTGCGCGTTGATCCCCCGGATAGAGAGAATGCAAACGCGGGGAAGAGGGGGAGACGGGCCGCAGGTGTCCGCGTGCTGCAGGTGTCGGGGATGTCGGTCGTGGGAATCAACGGCTTCGAGGACTGCATCGGCGAACGGCGCAGTCACGGACGCTTGTGGAAGCGTGGACAAGGATGGCGGACATGACCGAGATACCGGTTCTCACGGCGGACCAGATGCGCGAGGTCGACCGCGTGATGATGGATGACCTGCGTATCGATCTGGTGCAGATGATGGAAAACGCCGGTCGGCTGTTGGCCTCCTTGGCCCGCGAACGATTTCTGGGGGGTGATCCGCAGGGGCGCCGGGTGGTGGTTGTGGCGGGCACCGGCGGCAATGGCGGCGGAGGCCTGGTGGCGGCCAGGCGGCTTCATTGCTGGGGGGCCCAGGTAGAGGTCATCTTGACCAAACCAGGCGCCGCCTACCAGGGCGTGCCTGCGCAACAACTGGACGCCGTGCTGCGCCTCGGTATCCCGGTCTCGATCTCGGCCGAGTTCCCGGGTGTGAAGGCAGCGCGCGAAGACGCCGGCCGGACCGGTGCCGGCCGGACCGACGGCCCGCGGGCGGATGTTGCACCGGACGTCATCCTCGACGCCATCATCGGCTACGGGCTTGAAGCCGAGCCTCGAGACGCGGCGGCCGATCTCATCCGGTGGGCACTCGCCAACAGTGCTCCCGTCCTCAGCCTGGATGTCCCATCCGGCCTCGATGCCACCTTCGGTGTACCGAGCCCGGCCACTGTCAAGGCCCGGGCCACTCTCACGCTCGCGTACCCGAAGACGGGCCTCCTCGCCATTGGCGCGGCGGAGTACGTGGGTGAGTTGTATGTGGGCGACATCAGCGTGCCGCCCCACGTGCCGGAACAGCCTGCACTCGGGTTCGGCTCCCCCGTTCTCTTCGCACAGAAGGACATTGTCGAGTTGTCGGGCACGGCAAGGCCCGTTCCCCTGGCCGTGGAAGTGTCCCTCCGCGGTCTGCTCCGGGCCACGGCACATGCCCATCACCGAGCTTATGCCGCCACCGACGGAGTCGACTCCGAATGGGCGCAGTGGTACGGGAGGCAGGCAGGCGCGGCCCTCGGGGGGCTCGTGGGCGGAGAGATCGGCGCGGAGGCACTCGGGCGCCTGCTGGCCGAAGCACATGAACTTCACCACAAGGAAGCTGTGCAGACTCCATGGGAGACTTTCTTTTCGCGTTTCTTGCTCGAGAGGCTTGAGCCTTGCGCTCACACAATCTCGGGGGACGGCAGTTGATGGCGCGTGCGAATAACAGCAGGAATCGGCAAGACCACTACGACCTCGTGGTGATCGGAGCCGGGTCGGCCGGCCTCACCGCGGCGCGGTTCGCCGCCCGGCTGGGGGTTCGCGTTGCGCTTCTGGAGCGGGCTCGCCTCGGGGGAGACTGCACCTGGACCGGCTGTGTTCCCAGCAAGTCAATTGTGAGGACGGCCGCTTTGGTGCACCGGGCACGGCAAGGCGACCGCTTCGGCCTGCCGGTAGTTGAGCCGGTTGTGGATCTTGCTGCCGTCATGGCTCACGTTCGCGACGTCATCGCGGGCGTGAGTGAGGGAGAGACGGCAGAGGCGCTTCAAGACTTGGGCATAGACGTCATTTTTGGCCAGGCCAGGTTCCTATCTCCCCACCAACTGGCCGTGGAGGGAAGGACCCTCACGGCCCGAAAGATCATCATCGCGAGCGGCTCTCACTCGAAGGTGCCTCCTGTCGAAGGGGGAGGCACGTGGGCGGACGCTGCCGGAATGGGCCTCACCGGCGCATCCCCCGGGGGCCGGGGCCCACAGGGGCCGCCGCGAGAGCCGCAGCCGCAGGACCTGCAGCCGCAGCGGGTGTTCACCTACGAGACCATCTGGAATCTGCGCGACCTGCCCCGGAGGCTGGCCGTGGTGGGGGGCGGGCCGCTCGGCTGCGAGATGGCGCAGGTGTTCGCGCGGCTGGGAGCGGAGGTGACTGTCATCGGGCGGGCGGATCGCCTGCTCCCCCGTGACGAGCCGGAGGCTTCGGCGGTGCTGGCCCAGGTCTTCGCTGAGGAGGGCATCACGCTGAGGCTGGGGAGCCGCGTGGGGGAGCTTCTTCCTCGCGATGGCGGGGTGGAGCTCACGATAGCCGGAGAACGGATGGTGGTCGATGCGGTTCTCTACGCCGTGGGCCGGGCACCCAATGTCGACGGCCTCGACCTCGAGAAGGCGAATGTCCGTTTCTCGGAGTCTGGGATCGTGGTGGACGACACGTTGCGAACCACTCAGCGGGACATCTATGCGGCGGGCGATTGCACCGGAGGGTACCAGTTCACGCACTTGGCGGGCCGGCAGGGTTTTGTCGCGGCGCGCAACGCGCTCCTGCCGGGGAGCACATCTGCCGCGAAAGGAGCACTGCCCTGGGTGACCTTCACCGACCCCGAGGTGGCCCACGTGGGCTTGGGTGAGGAGCGAGCCCGCGCTCGGTACGGCGCCAAGGTGCAGGTAGCGATGTGGCCGATGACGAAGGTCGACCGGGCCAGAACAGACATGGATACGAACGGATTCGTGAAACTCGTCCATCTGAAGAACGGCACCATCTTGGGGGCCACCATGGTGGCGGGACGGGCGGGTGAAGCCATCCACGAGTGGGCTTTGGCCATCGACCACGGCCTCAGGGTCGGTGCTCTGGCCACCACCGTCCACGCGTACCCCACCTATTCGGTTGCCACTCTGGAGTTGGCGGCCGAGGCCCATCTCGACCGCGTCTTCAGCGGAGCCACGGGCGCTCTGCTCAAGCGGCTGGCCAGGTAGGTGGTTCATCTGGGGAAGGATGGATGCTGTCGCGGGTGGCGGTTCCGTCTCGTCGCACGGGGACTGGTGGCACTGCGTGTCCGAGCCGCGTGGCGCTCATGATATGCTGATCAACTTCGAACACTCGAGTGTCGAACATGTGAGTGCTCGTTCTTCGTGAGTCTGCTTGGCATGTGGGCTCAGGCGGGAGCCGATGGTGCGGTCCTCAGGAATGTGGCCCTTGACCGCGCCCGTGCCGATCAGACCGATCAGACCACCAGCCGTGCCGTGCTGTACGAGGAGGGCCGATGTCAGCTGCCACTGAGATCATTGCAGCCCGCACCATGAACGCTCTGCATATCTGGCTGGACCTCGGGTTCCTGCTGCTGTTCCTGTTCGTACTGCTCTGGACCAAGCGGTACCAGGCCGTTATCGTCGGCATGTTCGGAGCTGCGCTCTACTTCCTCGTCGATTACGGGGTCTTCTATCTTCTTCTCGAAACCCGAGTCGTCGAAGGGGCCGATACCTTGTGGTTCCTGCTCTGGTTGTCCGTCAGCTACGGGTTCACCAATCTCGTCTGGATCTGGCTGTGGCTCGATCGTGACCGCCGCACGGCGGAGTGGTCCATCTTCATTGTGGCGGGCTGGCTGATGGTCGCGATCATGAGTACCACGTTCGGTTCCGGCACGCATCAGATCTCCATAGTGCGTGGTACCGCCTCGTACCATGGCGTCATGGCTGCGCTGCTGTTCATCGGGTACGGCATTCTCTGTGTGTACAACATCAGGCAGAAGGACTCGGCCAAGAGAGCTCCCCTGTTGTGGATACTGGCCATCGGCATACTTGTGCAGTTCAGTTGGGAGGCGGTCCTGGCTGTCACCGGCATACGGAATCTCGCCTGGAACACCATAGTGGTGAACTCGCTACTGGAGACCAACATGGGATTGCCTTTCCTCTATCTCATCCATCGAACGGTCACGCGCAGGTGGGACGAACAGCTCACGCGCATAGCGGCATAGACCGCCCGTGGAGGACGACCGCACGGTACGGCTGGCCGATGTGCTGGAATCCGGGGGCCGGCTCGTCTACCGCTACGATTTCGGTGACGACTGGGAGTTCGACGTGAAGGTCGAGCAGGTGTCACCGGCCTCCGAAGGCGTGGTGTACCCGCGGGTGACACACGGACGCCGCTCGGCTCCCCCCGAGGACTGCGGCGGCGTATGGGGCTTCGAGGATATCCTCGTGGCTCTGTCCGGGGGCGCGGGCGACGAGGAGGAAGCCGAACGGCTGGAATGGCTGCGTGAGCAGTATCCGTACTTCTCACCAGAGGAATTCGATCTCGACGTAGCCAACGAATGGGTGCGTCGGCCCCAGCCTTTCTGGGAATAGCCCGCTGCGCACGCAGCCTCGTCGGGCGACAGCTGGGGGCGCGGACCAGGCATATGTTCGTTTCAAGGCAGAAACAACCGGGAAGTACGCAGGAAAGGCAGTCCGCACGGAGTCGTTTGTTACAGGGTCGTGTGTCCGACACCGTGGGAAGTAAACCCCGGCAAGTCTTTGCTCATGAAGGGAACGTAAGCATGGACGAGAACAGCAGGTGCCCGGTTACGGGCAAGACCGGCGGTAACCCCGGCCACTCCGGCGGCAGGGGCACCGGCAGCCGCGAGTGGTGGCCCGACCAACTCAACCTCGATATCCTGCATCAGCATCCCCCCGCCCCCAACCCCATGGATCCCGGTTTCGACTACGCCGAAGAATTCAAGAAGCTCGACTATGACGCACTCAAGAAAGACTTGGCCGCCCTCATGACCGACTCCAAGGAGTGGTGGCCCGCCGATTGGGGCCACTATGGGGGCTTGATGATCCGGATGGCTTGGCACAGCGCGGGCACCTACCGCACCGCGGACGGAAGGGGAGGTGGAGGCACCGGCAACCAGCGCTTCGCGCCCATCAACAGCTGGCCCGACAACGCCAACCTGGACAAGGCGCGCCGTCTGCTGTGGCCCATCAAGCAGAAATACGGGAACCATATCTCCTGGGCCGACCTCATGATCTTGGCCGGCAACGTGGCGCTCGAGACGATGGGTTTTTCGACCTTCGGCTTCGGCGGCGGCCGCGAGGACATATGGCAGCCCGAGGAAGACATCTACTGGGGCTCGGAAACCGAGTGGCTGGGTGATGAGCGCTACAGCGGTGACCGCGAACTCGAGGAACCTCTGGCCGCCGTACAGATGGGTCTCATCTACGTGAACCCGGAAGGACCCAACGGAGTCGCCGACCCGGTGGCTTCGGGCCGTGACGTACGCGAGACCTTCGCCCGCATGGCCATGAACGACGAGGAGACGGTGGCGCTCGTTGCCGGTGGGCACACGTTCGGCAAGGCCCATGGGGCGGGCGACCCCGTTCTGGTGGGTCCCGAGCCGGAGGCGGCATCCCTCGAAGAGCAGGGCTTGGGCTGGACCAACCGTCACGGCATCGGCAAGGGTGGCGACACGACCACCAGCGGTCTTGAGGGTGCCTGGAAGCCCAACCCCACCACGTGGGACATGGGCTACTTCGACATGCTCTTCAAGTACGAGTGGAAACTGGTGAAGAGCCCGGCGGGCGCTCAGCAGTGGACGCCTGTGGACGTGGACCCGGAGGATCTGATTCCCGACGCACACGATCCCGCGAAGAAATTCCCGCCCATGATGTCTACGGCCGACCTGTCGCTCCGATTCGATCCCATCTATGAGCCCATCTCCCGCCACTTCCATAAGAACCCGGAAGCGTTTGCCGACGCATTCGCCCGGGCGTGGTTCAAGCTGACCCACCGCGACATGGGTCCCAAAGTCCGCTACTTGGGTCCGGAGGTTCCGGAAGAGGATCTGATCTGGCAGGATCCGGTCCCCGCTGTGGATCATCCCTTGATTGACGCGAAGGACATCGCCGACCTCAAGGCCAAGATACTCGAGGTGGGTCTTTCGACGGCGGAGTTGGTCTCCACCGCCTGGGCCTCGGCCTCGACGTTCCGCGGCTCGGACAAGCGAGGTGGGGCAAACGGGGCGCGCATCCGCCTGTCTCCGCAGAAGGATTGGAAAGCCAATGAGCCGGAACGGTTGGCGAGAGTCTTGAGCACGCTCAAAGGCATTCAACAAGGCTTCAACGACGCTCAGACCGACGGGAAGAAGATATCGTTGGCCGATCTCATCGTGCTGGGCGGGTGTGCGGCGGTGGAAGCGGCGGCCAAGGCGGCCGGCCACGACATCGAGGTGCCGTTCTCTGCCGGCCGCACGGACGCCTCCCAGGAACAGACCGACGTGGAAGCCTTCGCCGTGCTCGAACCAGAAGCCGATGGGTTCCGCAATTACCAGAAGAAGGCGTTCACCATCTCGGCCGAGGAGATGTTGGTGGACAAGGCCCAGCTCTTGACCCTGAACGCACCGGAGATGACCGTGCTTGTGGGTGGACTGCGCGTGCTGGGCGCCAATGTCGGAGGGGCGCAGTACGGCGTGTTCACCGAACGGGCGGGCGTGCTCACCAACGACTTCTTCGTCAACCTGCTCGACATGGATACCGTCTGGAAGCCGACTTCCGAGGCCGCAGACACCTTCGAAGGGCGTGATCGCACCACGGGCGACCTCAAGTGGACGGGCACGCGCGTGGACCTCATCTTTGGTTCGAACTCGCGTCTACGCGCGCTGGCCGAGGTCTATGCCCACGCCGACGCCAAGGAGAAGTTTGTCCGTGACTTCGTCGCTGCATGGAACAAGGTCATGAATCTGGATCGGTTCGACGTGCTGTGATCAACCTGTTCGTCAACGAGGCCTTCGGGGTTCTCACGGGACTGCATGATGTGGCCGGCCGGAGGGCTTCCGAGGTGGCTCTCGGGTCCCTCGGTGCTGACACAGGGTCGCTTCGAGCATACGGCCGAGTAGCTGCAGGCGGTCACCCGGAACGCTTCGAGGTGTTCTTCGAATAGCAGCAGACGTGGCTCGGTGTCTATCTCTGACCACAAGAAGGCGCTAAGAGGATCTTGTTCGGACCGCCAACCTTCTGGAGTGCTGTGTACGAGGACCCGGCTTTCCGGGAGGTCATCAGACGGAGGGTCTTGGAGGGCCTTGCTTCGGGTGACCCCGAGCGCATTTTGCCGTCTTGTACTACAATGAGCGAAACGGGCTCCACAATCGATAGCTAGCCGGAAGTTTTTGCCTTAACTGAGGCCCGATCCCGCTGTTGACGCGGGTTCGGGCC
>CAYRES010000019.1:0-29345 GCA_964423425.1 uncultured Gaiellales bacterium
GACCGCACTATGTACCAGGACCACGGATCTGACAAGCACCCGGTAGAGGCGGAGGGCCGCCACCACCAGGGCGAGGCCCCCCACCCCCCCACCCCGGGGGTGGGCGTGTATGGCGGGCCCCCTGGGGGGGGGGCCCCCCCCGGGCGCCCCGCCACCAGAGGAGGCCCCGCGCTCTGGAGTGGACTCCCTGCCAGGGGGGGCCGCTCACCCGTGAGGTGAAAGAAGGCAGTGGCGCCGCTGTCAGACAGTGGGCCTCTATGCAGGTTTGCCCCCCGGCGCCGGGTGGGTCTCACCCCGCTCCCCGGGTATACGAGGAGCGGGACGTATTCACGGCTGTGATCAAAGCTGAGGTCCGTGGGGTCGCAGCCGTGGTCAGCGGTGATGATGAGAAGATCACCGGGGCGGAGGGCATGCTGCAACAGCGCCACCTGCCGGTCGAACGCCTCCAGACAGCGGGCGAAGCCCTCCACGTCGTGCCTATGGCCGTGCATGGTGTCGAAGTCGTTCAGGTTGAGGAAGATGAGCCCCTGCTGCGCCTCCGCAAGCGCGGTGACGGCCGCGCGTATGCCCTCGGCGTTGGAGTCGGTCTTCTGGAGGCTGGTGAAGCCCCTCTCGGCAAACACGTCGCCCACCTTGCCGATGCCGACCACGGGAATGCCTCGAGCCGACAGTTCATCCACATACGTCGGCCCCGGGGGAGCGACCGAGTAGTCGCGGCGGTCCTTCGTGCGTTTGAAGGCCCCGGGGGGACCGTCGAACGGCCGGGCGATGACGCGGCCCACGGCGTGTGCTCCCGAGAGCAGCTCCCGCGCAGTCTCACAGATGGAGAACAGCTCCTGCAGGGGAATGACCTCCACGTGCGCCGCGATCTGGCATACGCTGTCGGCTGAGGTGTAGACGATGGGCCCCCCCGTACGGAGGTGCAGAACCCCCAACTCCTCCATGATATCGGTGCCGGAGGCGACTCTGTTGCCGAGAACGGGCCGCCCCGTGAGCCGCTCCAAGCCTTCGCTGAAGCTCGCGGGGAAACCTTCGGGGAAGGTGGGGAAGGGCCGCTCGAGTATCAGTCCCATGTGTTCCCAGTGGCCGGTGGTCGAGTCTTTGCCCGGTGACCGTTCTGCAAGGCGGCCCACCACCGACGTAGGGTGGGCCACCGGTGGGCACCCGGCCAGCGGGGCAACCAGACCGATACCCATTCCGGTGAGGCGGGGTAGCGACACAGCCACGGTGCCGGTGACGTGCCCCAGGGTATTGGTCTGCTCGTCACCGTAGAGTGCTGCATCCGGAAGTGCACCGACGCCCACGCCGTCGAGTATCACGAACAACACCCGGCTCTCGGAGGGGGAGCGGCCCACCCGACCTTTCCCGAGCACCGCTTCAACCCTCCCGGGCGCGGGGGTGGGCATCCTCATACACGCGGCGGAGGTGCGCCCTGCTGAGCTGGGTGTAGACCTGGGTGGTCGTGATGTCGGCGTGGCCCAGCATCTCCTGGACGGCCCTCAAGTCGGCCCCTCCCTCGAGAAGGTGGGTGGCAAAGGAGTGGCGCAATGTGTGGGTCGAGGTGACATCCGCGAGGCCCAGTTGCGCGGCGTACTTCTTCACGATGGTGTGCAGGCTCTGACGGGAGAGCCGCCTGCCGTGTGCGTTGAGGAGTACATACGGCGGCTTCAAGGTGCCGGGAACACCCAGCTGGGGACGTCCGCGGCCCTGGTAGGTCTCCAAGGCATTGAGGGCCTCCCGCCCCAGCGGCACCACGCGTTCCTTGTTCCCCTTTCCAATCACCCGAACAAACCCGATCTCAGCATCGATATCCTGCAGGCGGACCGATACCGCCTCCGAGGCCCTCAAGCCGGCCCCGTAGAGCATCTCGAGCGCCGCCCGATCACGGAGGCCGAGAGGTGTGGCAGGGGTCAGCAGCATCATGTCGCTCACCTCCTGCACGGTGAGCGGCCGGGGAAGCCGAGTCTCCGATCGCGGCGAGGCCAGCCGTAGAGTGGGATCCGTACTGCAAAGACCGTTCTGCGCCCGGAACCGATAGAAGGACCGCAGCGCGGCCAGCTTCCTCGCTCTGGTGGCCGGCCGCCACTCGTGGGCCGCCATGAAATCCCTGAGATCATCGGCACCCGCCTCCGCCAGCCCCACCCCCCTCGTCTCCAAGAAGGCGCTCACTTGCCCCAGATCGCGGCGGTACGCCTCAACAGTGGTACGGCTCAGACCCTGTTCGAGGGTGAGAGCCACCAGGTATTCACGCAGGGCCGAAAGGTCGCCGCCGGACACCACAGAACACCCTACCCGAAGTCAATGGGCAGGAGACTCTCGATGGGCACGTAGGGCAACCCGGTGGCTTCCGCCACTGCGGCGTTGGCCACCTTGCCTTCATAGACGTTGATGCCACGCGCAAGCGCGGCCCCCGACCGGGCAGCCAGCTCGAGGCCCAGGTCGGCGACGCGCATGACATAGGGAAGGGTGGAGTTGGTGAGCGCCACCGTCGCGGTGACGGGGACCACTCCGGCCATGTTGCCCACACAGTAGTGGACCACTCCGTTTCGCAGATACACAGGGTCGGTGTGGGTGGTCATATGTGATGTTGCCACACACCCGCCCTGGTCGACGCTCAGGTCCACGATGACCGACCCGGGTTCCATGGCCATGACCAGCTCCTCCGACACCAGCGCTGGAGCCTTTGCCCCCGGCACGAGGACGGCCCCTATGAGAACGTCGGCCTTGGCTACTTGCTCCTCTATGGTGGTCTGGTTGCTCATGAGGCACTCCACGTGAGGAAGGGCCATCTCGAGCTCCGCGAGGCGATCGATATTGACGTCGAGCACCTTCACCTTGGCCTTCATCCCCACGGCAATGGCGGCTGCGTTGCCACCGGCGACCCCGGCGCCCATGACAAGGACCCGCGCCGCCTCGACGCCCGTCGCGCCGCCGATGAGCTTGCCCTTGCCTCCGTTGGTGCGCTCCAGGTACTGCGCGCTCACCTGGGTGGCCAGGCGTCCGGCAATCTCGCTCATGGGAGCCAACAAAGGAAGGCGGCCGTTGTCGTTCTGGACAGTCTCGTAGGCCACGCAGGCCGCGCCGCTGTCCACGAGGGCCTGGGTGAGCACCGTGTCGGGGGCGAGATGCAGATACGTGAAGAGGACATGGTGCGGCCGCAGACGTTCGTACTCCTCGCGCAGCGGCTCCTTGACCTTGAGCAGGAGCTTCGCTTCCTCGAAGACGGCGGCGGCGTCGGGTACGATGGTTACCCCTGATGCCGCAAAGTCCTCATCTCTGATGTTCGAGCCGAGGCCTGCGCCCTGCTCCACGAAGACATCGTGGCCACGGGAGGTCAGCTCTCTCGCACCTGCCGCCGTGAGCGACACTCTGTACTCCTCCGGCTTTATCTCCTTCAGCACTCCGATTCGCATGAAGTGTCCATTCAGCCTTTCACGTAGCTTCCAGTGTATGCAGCATGTCTTGGCACCGTCACGCGGGCGGTGCCTCGCGTGAACGTATCACGAGCCGGCCGTGAACCGGTCACGGGCCGGAGACCTCAGGCGCCGCTCGTCTCCTCCCGGCGTAGGAAGGCGTCCACCAAGAGCAGGGCGGCGAGCGTCTTGGCATCGCGCAGCCGGCCGGGCTCGCCTAGGAGACCGGCCAAGTCGTGCCATTCGATTTCGATATCTTCGTCGTCGTCTGGATCGGTTCCCACATGCGCCAGCTCACGCGCCAGGAAGGCGTGTAGTTCCTCGTGGAGAAAGCCCGGTGACGAGAAGAAGCTGCCCAGGGAGTCGAGGCGGGCACAGGCCACGCCGGCTTCCTCCCGGAGTTCTCTGGCCGCCGCCACGGAGGGTTGTTCCCCGGTATCGATGACCCCCGCCGGTAATTCGAGCAGGTCGTCTTCCACTGCGTGTCGGTATTGACGGGCGAGAGCCACTCTTCCCGCTTTGTCGAGCGCAGCGATGACGACCGCCCCCGGGTGATCCACGACTTCCCGGACCACCATCGAGCCGTCGGGCATCACCACATCGTCCACCCGGAGGCCGAGGTAGGCTCCGCTGTAGGCAATCCGTCGTGCCACCACGCGTGGTTTCTCAGCTTCCTTCACGAGAACTCTCCTTCGAGGGCGCCTCATCGGCAGAGAGAAGTATAGCCGCCATAACCACCCGGGTGAGGGCGACCATGTCCTTGAGGCTCACGTGCTCCTCCGCCGTATGTACCGCCTCCATGCCGATGGCCATGTTGGCGGTCTCCACGCCCCATCCGTTCAGTATGCTCGCATCCGAGCCCCCGCCTGCCGACTCGATGCGGGGGACCAGAGAGGCCGCCTGAAGGGCCTGCCTGCCCAACTTGACCACAGAGCACTCCCGGGAGAGAGCATAGGCCCTGTACTCTTCGCTCACGTCTATCTCGATATCAGTACCGCCCACGGCCGCGCCCCAGTTCAAGGCCTCGATCACCTGCTGCGTGACATCGGCGAGTCTCTCTTCCGAGTGGCTACGCACCTCGCCCTCGACCCGACAGCTCTCCGGCACGATGTTTCGGGCAGAGCCGCCACTTATGAGGCCAATATTGGCGGTGGTTTCGTCGTCCAGCCTTCCCAGCGGCATGTCGGCCACTGCCCTGGCCGCTGCGGCGATGGCGTTGATGCCCTTCTCCGGCTCCACCCCGGCGTGCGCCGCCCTGCCGGTGAAGAGAGCGGAGATGGTGTTCTGGCCGGGTGCCCGCACGATGACCCCTCCCACCGGACCCGAAGCGTCGAGTACGAGCGCCCGCCGGCTGCGAAACACCCCAGGCTTCATGGCCTTGGCCCCCCGCAGACCCACTTCCTCGGCTACGGTGAAGAAGAGCTCGTAGGGAGGGACCGTCAGACCGGCACCGAGGAGGAGCTCAGAGGCATGGAGCAGCACGGCAACTGCGGCCTTGTCGTCCGCGCCGAGAATGGTACCTGCACTGCTACGAAACACGCCGTCCTCGAGCACCGGGTGTATGTCCCCGGAGCAAGCCACCGTGTCCATGTGGGCTCCGAGAGCCAGGCGGGGAATACCGTCTTCCCCGCCGGCATTGCCTTGCCCCGGTACGGAACATAGAACGTTGCCGGCAACGCCGTTCACCATCGTGGCGGCGTCGTCCTCCCAGGGGGCCAACCCCAGTGACCGCAGGAAACTCAGCACCAAGTCGGCAACCGGCCGCTCCTTCCTGGAGGGCGTGACCAAACGGGCCAACTCGGCGAACAGGCCGGCCAACCTCTGGGGCTGAGGATCAGGCAAAGCGGGCAGCGGCTCTTTCACGCCCGCACTCATCCGGCCTCTCTCTCCTCCACCCGGGCCGCATCCGCGGGCGAAGCCGAGCCACACGAGCAGCTGACGGCCGCCTCGACGAAATCACGGAACACGGGGTGGGGCTTGGTGGGACGGCTCTTGAACTCCGGGTGGAACTGGCAGGCGAGAAACCAGGGGTGGTCCGGCAGTTCGATGATCTCGACCAAGCGGTCGTCGGGAGTGACACCACTCACCACGAGGCCGGTTTCGTGCAGCTGGCTGCGAAAGATGTTGTTGACCTCGTAACGATGCCGGTGGCGCTCGTAGATGACCTCTTCTCCATACGCAGCGAAGGCTTTCGTATCCGGAGCGACCTTGGTGGGTGACGACCCCAGGCGCATGGTGCCGCCCATGTCGACCAGATCCTTCTGCTCGGGCAGAAGATCGATGACCGGGTAGTTGGTGGAGGGATCGAACTCGGAGGAGTTGGCACCCACCATGCCGACCACGTGCCGGGCAAACTCGACCAGTGCAACCTGCAGGCCAAGGCAGATGCCCAGGAAGGGCACCTTGTTTTCCCGTGCGTACTCCACGGCGAGGATCTTCCCCTCGATACCCCGCACGCCGAAACCCCCCGGCACCAGGATACCGTCGGCCAGTTCGAGCCGGGCGCGGATCTCATCCGGCTTCAGGGTCTCGGCGTCCACCCACATCGTCTCGAGGCCACAGCCCTGGTGAACGGCTGCGTGGCTGAGTGCCTCGACGACGCTCAAGTAGGCGTCCTGCAGTTGCACGTACTTGCCCACGAGGGCGATCCTCACCACCCCCGAACGCTCCCCTATCCTGCTCGCGAGTTGATTCCACTCGGTGAGGTCGGGTTCTCCGGCGTCGATACCCAACTTGCTGACGACCAACTGATCCAGGCCCTCATCCCGTAGACTGAGCGGGACGAAGTAGATGTTCGCCGCGTCAACCGCAGAGATGACCGCGCGCGGCTCCACGTCGGTGAACAGGGCTATCTTGTCCTTGAGCTCCTGGTTGATGGGCCTGTCGGAGCGGCACACGACGATATCGGGCTGGATACCGATGCCACGCAGCGTATTCACACTGTGCTGCGTGGGCTTGGTCTTCAGCTCACCCGAGACCCCGATGAAGGGGATGAGTGTGACGTGGATGTAGAGCACGTTTGTGCGGCCGACGTCGTTACGGAACTGGCGGATGGCCTCCAAGAAGGGCAGGCTCTCGATGTCGCCCACCGTACCGCCGATCTCTGTGATGACCACATCGACCAGAGGATCGCGCGCCACCCGGGCGATACGCTCCTTGATCTCGTTGGTGATGTGGGGAATGACTTGGACGGTGCCCCCCAGGTAGTCCCCCCTACGCTCCTTGCGGATCACGTTGTAGTAAACAGAGCCCGAGGTGACGTTGGCATCGCGCGTGAGGTTCTCGTCGATAAAGCGTTCGTAGTGACCGAGGTCGAGATCGGTCTCCGCCCCGTCTTCGGTCACGAACACTTCTCCGTGCTGGAAGGGGCTCATGGTGCCGGGGTCGACGTTGAGGTAGGGGTCGAATTTCTGCATGACCACACGAAGACCACGGCTCTTGAGCAACCGGCCCAAAGACGCGCCCGTAATACCCTTTCCCAACGAGGAGACCACACCGCCGGTGATGAAAATGTGCTTCGCCATCCCTCAACCTTCTCTCCACGGTGTACCAGTACGGCTGGAGCCGTCCCCGGGTCACGATGTCAGGCCAAGGGCGCCCTCTCTAGTCTAGCAAGCCGGATGCGGCCCTGTCCTTGAGCGCCTGCGCGTGCGCGTGCGCTCCCTCATCGCCCGGCCTCCCTCCCATCATGCGGGAAAGCTCCGAGACCGACTGCCCCTCGGCGAGCAGGGTCAGCTTGGTCACCGCACCCGTTGCCGCTGCGGTCTTCTCCACACGATAGTGGTGATCAGCAAAAGCCGCCACCTGCGGAAGGTGGGTGACCACGATGACCTGGTTGGCCTCGGCGAGTTCCTTGAGTTTCCGGCCCACCGCCAGTGCCGTGATCCCACCCACGCCCGCGTCGACCTCGTCGAAGACCAGGGTCTCCGGTCCCTCCACACCGAGAAGAGCGCACTTCACTGCCAGCAGCGTTCGCGAGAGTTCACCTCCCGAGGCGACCTTCGCCAGCGGGCGGGGTGGCATGGCCGGATCCGATTCGAGGAGAAATTCCACCGTGTCGGCTCCGCACTCACTGAGCCCCTGCCAGTCACTCCCGGTCGTGACACGGATGGCCACCCGGCTCTTTCCCATGTCGAGATCGGCCAGCTCTTCCTGAATCGCGCGCTCCAGCCCCGCGGCTGCTTCGTGTCGGCGGTCGCTCAAGGCGCGGGCCAGAAGCAGGCAACGCTCTCTTCCGGTGGCGTACTCCGTCTCCACACGCCTGAGGTCGCCGGTTTCCCCGCGAAGCAGCTCCAGACGCTCCTGCACGGTGGCGAGGAAGCCGACCGCCGCCTCAGTCGACCCTCCGTACTTGCGGCCCAGATCCGTGCATACGCGTAGCCGTGCCTCCACCTCGGCGAGACGCCCGGGATCAACCACGATTCCTTCCGCATAGCGGCGCAGAGCCCGGGCGATCTCGGGGATACGGTAGTAGATGTCCATGAGTCCGGCGATATGCCCATCGAGTGCCGCATCCATACCTTCGAAACTGGACACACACGCCTTCGCCTTGGCAACCAGCGCGAGACAGTCTTCTCCCTCCGCCGCATCCGCTTCCGCCGCATTGAGGACACGCGCGGCCGCTGCCAGCCCGGACTTCATCTCCTCTGCACTCGCCAACATTCGCTGCTCGGCAAGGAGGGCCCCCTCCTCCCCCACAGAGAGAGCAGCTTCGACGAGTTCGGACTCCTGAAACCTGAGCAGCTCGTACTCCCGGGCCCGCTCCTCGCTGTGGGCCCTCGCTTCTTCGAGACGGCGCCCGGCTTCGATGGTCTGTCGATAGAGCGCGCGGTGCTCGTTCACCGGCTCCTCTATCCCAGCAAAGGCGTCGAGCACGTCGCGTTGGTAGTGTGCATGCAACAGGCGCCGGTGCTCATGCTGCCCCGAGAAGGCGATCAAACCCGAGAGGGCGGCTTCCAGTCGACCGAGGGGCACGGTGACTCCGTTCACGAAACAGCGGTTGCGTCCTGAACGGGACAACCGGCGTGACACCACGACATCTCCCGCCCCGACCCCGGCCATGTCGGCCAGGTCGGCAGGTACACGAAGGGTGTCACCCTCCGACAATTCGAACACGGCCTCGAGCAGGGCGTCCTCCCCCCCGGCACCCACCAAGCCCTCGGGGGCCCGCTCTCCCATGAGCAGCCCCAGAGCCCGGGTGAGCAAGGTCTTGCCCGCTCCCGTCTCCCCCGTGAGCACCGTGAGACCCGGCTTGAACTCTGCCGCCACATCTTCGATGAGCACGAAGTTACGTATGCTGAGCGAGGCAAGCACCCACTGCTCCTTTGTCCACCTACGCCGGCCGGGGGGCCGTCATCCTTCCCTTCCGGCCCCTGCTCCACCCACGAAGCGATCACGGAAGTTGCGATACAGGCTGGTGCCGGGCAGGAGGGCCAGAAGAGCCGCTCCCCTTCGCATCGTGACAGCCAGGGAGCCACCAGGGGAGAGATGACCCACCTGCTCGCCGTCCACCAACAGCTCGGCCACCTCGCGGAGGGAGCGGTTCTCTATCAAGAACGGGTCGCCCAGAGCGGCGACGAGGGGACGGGTGGAGAGGCTGTGTGGCGATATGTACGAGACGGCGAACCCTTCCAATCCCAGGCCCAGGAAAGGACCACCGGCCGAGAGGTTGTAGGCCGAGGAGCCTGCAGGGGTGGCAGCGATGAGACCGTCGCAGCGAACCGTGGGGAACTGAACGTCCCCGATGCTGTATGACAACTCCGCCACGGTGGCTCCTGAGGCCCGGCTCACAACTACATCGTTACAGGCACTGAAGCGACGCCCCTGCTTCTCCACATCCAAGGCAGGAAGCTCACATATCCGGTACTCGCCTTCGAGTACCCGTTCCACCCCCTGCTCCACGTGCAGTGGCTCTATGGTGGCAAAGAAGCTCACTCGGCCCAGATTCGCACCTGCAACCGGTACCTGATGAGGCCCAAACACCCGGAGGGCCCGCAACATGGTGCCGTCCCCTCCCAATACCAGGCAGACTTCCGCCCGGCCCACTTCAGATACACCCACAGCTTCGACAAGCGACCCATACGGTAGAAACACCGGGCCATGCTTGTCGATCTCGCTCTTCGGGACGAGGACATTCACCCCGCGCTCAGCCAAGACCTTCATGACTCGCCCGACCGAATCGTGCGAAACAGCAGGCACCAGATGAGTCATGAGCGCCGCGCACGTGACCCGTTCCTTCACCGTCTGCGCCCCCTTGCCCCCGCCGTGCCCCGCATGTGCCTCGCTTTCATGTGCCGCCTGCTTCACCGTCGACTACCGCCTGAACCATGCCCGCAAGAGTATCAGGCGAAACGCCTCCGCCACTACCTTGTGCAGCCCAGATGAAGAACTCCCTGTTGCCTGCGGGCCCCGGCAGACCGGAGTCCGTGAGGCCGTGTACCTCCCAGCCCAGGGTATCGGCCACAAAGCCGGTCAGGCGCAGGAGTACTTCCCGGTGAACGGTGGGCCGGCGCACGACTCCCTTCTTACCGACGAGGTGCCGGCCGGCTTCGAACTGGGGCTTGACCAGCAGGAGCGCCCGGAACCGCGGGGCACGTATGCCATCCAATGCCGGCAACACCGTACGCAGAGAGATGAACGACACATCCACGGTGAGGAAGTCAGGCCGGTAGGGAAGGGCGTCTTCGGCGAGGTAACGCGCATTCATCGCCTCTATGACGGTAACACGGGGATCGTCCCTGAGTCGCGCATGGATCTGCCCTTTGCCGACGTCGAGAGCGACGACGTGCAACGCTCCGGCCTGCAGGAGGCAGTCGGTGAATCCTCCCGTACTCGCTCCCACATCGAGGGCGTTCACCCCTCCTACATCCAGGCCGAACACGGTGAGAGCGTGGGCGAGTTTGTCTCCGCCACGGGAGACGAAGCGGGGACCGCTCTTCACCCGGACGGTAGCTCCTTGACGCACCTGGGTGCCCGCTTTGTCCAGCACCAGCCCGTCAACCTCTACCCTACCGGCCATGATGAGAGCCCGGGCCTGGCTGCGCGTGGGCGCCAGGTCGAGCGAGACGATCAACTCATCGAGTCTACTTCGGGAAGCCACGCCAGCGAGCAATACGATGAGGCTATGACATCGACCCAGAGGAGGGCATCGCCATAGGGCGCAGATCACCGGCACAAGGCCGTCCCTCCTCGACTACACGACGAATCTGTTCGGCCACGGCAGCGCTCGTGAAACCCACCTGCTCGTGCAGGACGTCCACCCGCCCGTGCTCGACGAACGCGTCGGGAAGTCCCACCCGGGCCACAGACAGGTTGAGACCCGCGTCGGAAAGCACCTCGAGCACCGCCGCACCCAAACCTCCGACAATGCTGTTCTCCTCCACGGTCACCACCCCTTCGTGAGCCGAGGCCAGCTGGATGATGGCGTCTGAGTCGAGGGGTTTCAGAATACGCGCGTTGGCGACCGTCACCTCCATGCCCTCTTCGGCCACGAGAGTCGCCGCCCCGAGTGCCTTCGCCACGCCGGTGCCGCAGGCGACGACGAGCACGCCGCGGCCCTCTTTGAGCACCTCAATGCCCGGGCCGCGCAGCGGACTGATGGTCGGGGGAAGCGGAACCCCGACGCCCGCACCTCGGGGGTAGCGTATGGCCGACGGTCCATCCATCTCGAGGGCCGTCGCCAACAGACACTGCAGCTCCGCCTCGTCCTTGGGGCAGAAGATGGTGAGGCCGGGCACCGCCCTGAGAAAGGAGAGATCGAGGTTGCCGTGGTGGGTGGGGCCGTCTTCGCCCACCAATCCGGCCCGGTCGATCGCAAACACAACCGGGAGACCCTGCAGGGCCACGTCGTGGATGAGCTGATCGTAGGCCCGCTGCAGAAAGGTGGAATACATGGCTACCACGGGCCTGAGCCCAGCGGCGGCCAGCCCCGCAGCGAAGGTGACGGCGTGCTCCTCGGCGATGCCCACGTCAAAGAAGCGATCCGGTAGGGCTTCCTCCAGGTGGTCAAGGCCCGTCCCTCCGGCCATGGCGGCAGTGATACCCACGACACGGTCGTCTCTTCGGGCGAGCTCGACCATGGCTCGACCGAAAGCCTCCGTGTAGGAGATGGCACCGGAACCACCACTCTGGAGGGTGCCGGTGCGGACACAGAAGGCTCCACACCCATGGAACTTCTCGGGCTTGGTCTCTGCCGGACCATATCCCTTTCCCTTGGTGGTGCGTACGTGCAGCAGGACAGGGCCGCCAATATCGAATGCCCGTCGCAGATTGGCCCGCATCTCTTCGATGTCGTGTCCGTCAACCACCCCGATGTAGGTGAACCCGAGCTCCTCAAAGAGCATCCCCGGCACCAGGGCCGCCTTGATGCCCTCCTTGAGCTGGCCGCCGACCGCATACATCTGCGCCCCGATAGCGGGCAGCTTTTGGACCCGGCGCTCGATATCCTTGCGGAGTCTGTAGAGGGTGGGATCGGTGCGCAGGCGACTCAGGTATCCGCTCATGGCGCCCACGTTGTGCTTGATAGACATGTTGTTGTCGTTCAGCACCACCACGAGAGGGGTACGCAGGTGCCCCGCTTGATTCAAGCCCTCGTAGGCCAACCCTCCGGTGAGGGCGCCGTCGCCGATGACCGCCACCACCCGGGGAGGGTGCGGGTCGCCGCGAAGGCGGGCGGCCTCGGCGAAGCCGACGGCCGCACTCACCGAGGTGCTGGCGTGCCCCACCCCGAAGCAGTCGTGGTCGCTCTCCGACCGCTTGGGGAAGCCGGAGATGCTACCGAACCTGCGGACGTTGCGAAACTCGGCGAGTCTGCCCGTGAGGATCTTGTGGGCGTAGGCCTGATGGCCCACGTCCCAGATGATGTGGTCACGAGGGCTCTCGAGCTCGGCATGGAGTGCGATGGCGATCTCCACGGCACCCAGGCTCGCACCCAGGTGGCCCCCGCACTCCGATATGGTGTCGATGATCTCCTGCCTGATCTCCCGGGCGAGCTGTTCCAGCTGCCTTGCGTCGAGCGCGCTTACGGACTCAGGGAGGGAAAGGTCATCAATGAGTCTCATAGTGTTCATGCGTCAGGTTGTTGCAATTATACGCCGGTTCCACCAGACGGAACGGGAAGCGAATACCCGGATCAGGCGCCGTCCTCACGCGCAGCCTGCTCCTCTCCTGCCCGCTGCACTGCGCCGAGCACGCCGTTCACCAGGGCAGCCGCCTCGTCTGAGCAGTAACGCTTGGCCAACTCGACCGCCTCATCGATGGCAACAGCCGCGGGCACATCTCCCGGGACGGTCATCTCGAACGCAGCCAGCCTGAGGATACTCCTCTCGAGCGGGGCCACCCGTGTCATCGTCCACCCCTCGAGATGCTCGGAGATGAGCCGATCGAGCCTCTCGAGACAACTCGACACACCGGTGACCAACTCGAAGGAGTAGGGATCGAGAGCCCCTCCCCCGGCTTCCGCCCGGCGGATGGCCTCATTCACGGGAACCCCCATGAGATCGGCTTGGTAGAGAAGAAACAAGGCCTCCCGCCGCGCCTTTCGGCGTCCTCCCGCCAAAACTACTCGCTATGCGTGACGGGATACACACCCGCGAAGGTGACATCGACGGCACCGACGGTGAGCCCCGTCATCCGGGTGAGACTGCGGGCAATGCGGTCCTGTGCGAGTATGCCCACTTCGATGAGGTCCTCGCCCACTTGGCCGTCGAGCAGCACGGTAACGCGGCAGGTCTGCTCAGCCACGTCGACGTCTACACCTCGCCCACGCCCCAGGGTGCCACCGCCATGGATACGTGCCCGCCTCTCCCCCTCGAGAGCGCCACGGACGATAGCCTCGAGCACATTCTCGGAAATCTGATAGTCGACGCTCATCTGTTCATCGGTCATGGGAGATCACCCTTCTCTCAGCGTCGGCAACTCATCTCGCGCTTCTTCGAGGAACGACGTCGCGAAGCGCCCATCCGTGAAAGCGGGATGGCGGAGTATGTCTCGATGAAGGTCCCTCGTGGTGGGCACACCGACAATCTCCAGTTCGCCCAAGGCCCGCAGGCCTCGGGCTATACAGGATCTCCGGTCTCTGCCCCATACTACCAGTTTCGCGAGCAGCGAATCGTAATAGGGAGGAACGACGTAGCCCTGATACACGTGCGTGTCGAGGCGCACTCCCGGTCCCCCGGGCAAGGTCAACCGCTCGATGCGACCGGCCCGGGGCAGGAAGCCGTTGCCCGGATCCTCGGCGTTGATGCGGAACTCCATCGAGTGACCCTCCGGGGTGAGGGAGCCGGTCCTAAACAGGGGCTCCCCCGCCGCGATGCGGATCTGCTCCTGGATGACGTCCACACCGGTCACCATCTCGCTCACCGGATGCTCCACCTGCACCCGGGTGTTCATCTCCATGAAGTAGAAGTGCTTCTCCGCGTCGGCCAAGAACTCGAGGGTGCCGGCACTCACGTACCCCACCTTCTCGCAGGCGTGCCGCACAAGCTCCTGCAGACTCTCCCTCGTACCGGCGTCGAGAAGTGGTGAGGGTGACTCCTCCACCACCTTCTGATGGCGACGCTGCACCGAACAGTCCCTCTCACCCAGGGTGAGGACTCCGCCGTGCCGGTCGCCCAAGATCTGCACCTCGATGTGGTGGGGGTCGATGATGACCTTCTCGAGGTAGAGGTCTCCATTGCCGAAGGCCGCTGCGGCTTCCGCCGATGCCGCCATGAAGGCACGCTCCAGCAGATCACGCTGTTCAACGAGGCGCATACCCCGGCCGCCGCCGCCGGCGACAGCTTTCACCATCACCGGATATCCGACTTCATCAGCCACGGCGTGCGCGGCAGCGACATCAGCTGTGGGACCGTCGCTGCCGGGAATGGTGGGAAGACCCGCTTCCTTCATGATGTGCTTGGCGAGGGACTTGTCGCCCAAATTGTCCATGCTGGCCGGCGTCGGCCCTATGAAAGCCAAACCCTGTTCGTCGCAGGTGCGGGCGAATACCGCGTTCTCAGCCAGGAAACCGTAGCCGGGGTGCACCGCTTCGCACCCCGTGGTCAAACCTGCGGCGATCACCGAGGGAACCGAAAGATAGCTGTGCTGCGGGGGCGCTGGACCGATACACACTGCATGGTCGGCGTGCTTGACGTGGAGACAGTCCTTGTCAGCGGTCGAGTACACCGCCACCGCTTCCACCCCCAACTCGTGGCATGCCCTGATGACCCTAAGCGCTATCTCACCCCGGTTTGCAATCAGTATCCGCCTGAACACGGCGCCGCCTTACGCCGGGTCGAGCTCGATCGAGAACAAGGGCTGCCCGTATTCCACCGCGGAAGCATTCTCCACGTGCACGGCCCTTACGGTGCCACTCACCTCTGAGGCCACCTCGTTCATCAGCTTCATCGCTTCGAGGATACAGAGAACATCCCCCTCGTCCACGTGCGTACCCAGAGCAACGAAGGGGTCGCTCGAGGGCGACGGCGCAGTGTAGAAGGTGCCCACCATGGGCGCGACCACCTGATGGTAGCCGTTGGACGGTGCCGCCACGGCCGGCTCGGTAGTTGTAGTCTCTGCGCCGGCAGGCGGCACACCTGCCGAAGGGGCCGCCATGGGTACCACCGGCGCAGGAGCGGGAGCAGCCCCTGACGCCACCGGTGAACTCGGTGCCGCAGGTGCAGCGGGCGAGGTGACGTCGCCGGCCGACACACCTTTCTTTCTCACGCTGATGCGCATGCCACCGTCTTCGATGGTCAGCTCTTCGACGTTCGCCGCCTCCACGATAGCAACCAGCTCCCGCAGACGTTGGGTATTGAGTGCGCCGCCTTCGCCCACCAGCTCCTCCTCAGATTCTCCCGTGAGAAACACGTTCTGTTCGGCCCCCACATGCCTCCGCTCAAAGAAGCTCCTGGCTGCATTGGGGAAGAGAGCGTAGCTCAGGACATCTTCTTCGCTGCGGGCCAATGGACCCACCTCTTCACGATACTGGTCAAGCGTCTCTTCTATGAGGTCGGCCGGCCTGCAGGTGATCGGTTCTTCGGCGCCCAGCACCCGCCGCATGATCTCGGGCTCGACCGGCCCCGGGGCCTTACCGTATTTGCCGCGTAGATAGGCCTTCATCTCGTCGGGCACGACCTGCCAGCGTTTGCCCGTGAGAACGTTGATGACCGCCTGCGTGCCCACTATTTGGCTGGTGGGAGTGACCAGAGGCGGATACCCCACCTCCGCGCGCACGATTGGGATCTCCTCGAGCACCTCCCGCAGGCGCTCCTCGGATTTCTGTTCCTTCAGCTGGGAGATCAGATTGGAGATCATGCCACCCGGCACCTGGTGTTCGTACACGCGCATGTGGTCGAGTGACGTCACTCCCCGCTCGTGGCCGGATTCCTCCCTCACCCTCTCGAAGTACTCCGCAATCTCGAAAAGCGTCTCCAGATCGAGTTCGGTGTCGTAGGGGGTTCCCTTGAAAGCGGTGACGATCATCTCGGTGGCGGGTTGACTGGCCCCAAAGGCAAGAGGAACGGTAGCCGTGTCTATGATGTCGACACCGGCCTCGACCGCCTTCAGGTAGGTCATGGGTGCGAGGCCACCAATGTAGTGGCAATGCAACTGTATGGGAAGGTCTATCTCCCTCTTCATCCTGCTCACGAGCCGCTCGGCGAAGTAAGGAGAGAGAAGTGCAGCCATATCCTTGATGCAGATGCTGTCGGCGCCCATCTCGCTGAGCTCGTGAGCCACTTCGATGTAGTGGTCGAGCGTATGCACCGGACTTATGGTGTAGACAACAGCCCCCTGGAAATGCTTGCCTGAAGCTTTGATGGCCTCCCCCGCCACTCTGATGTTGCGGGTGTCGTTGAGGGCGTCGAAGACCCGGAACACGTCGATGCCGGAGTCGGCGGCCTGAGCAACAAATGCACGGACTATCTCATCGCCGTAGTGCCGGTAGCCAACGAGATTCTGCCCCCGAAGCAGCATCTGCAGGGGAGTACGCCGGCAGTGATGGCGGATGGTGCGAAGCCGCTCCCAGGGGTTTTCGTCGAGGAACCGCAGGCAGGCATCAAAGGTGGCTCCACCCCACATCTCGAGTGAGTGGAAGCCTACCTGGTCGATGCTGCTCAGGATGGGCACGATGTGGCCCATCTTCATACGCGTGGCCCACAATGACTGGTGAGCGTCGCGCAGTGTCGTGTCGGTGATCTTGATACGGCGTGCTTTCATATGAGGAACCTCTCAGCTGCGGCTCTCCGCCGCCGCCCACCAACGCCCTACACGCGGGCGTTGTACTCCCTCGTCCGGGTGTCGATCTTCAGCACGTCGCCGACTTCCACGAACAGAGGTACTTGGACAACAGCCCCGGTCTCCAAGACCGCCGTCTTGCTGCCGCCGCTCACGGTGTCGCCTTTGACACCCGGGGCGGTCTCGACAACCTCCAATTCCATCAGGATGGGCAACTCAACATTGAACGGCTGGTCGTCCATGTACACCACATCGACCTCCATGTTGAGCTTCATGAGGTCGAGACGGTCCTCTAACAGGCCCTTGGGCAACGACACCTGTTCGTATGTCTCGTTGTCCATGAACACCATGTGGTCCGATTCGTCGTAGAGATAGGCCATGGCCCGCTTCTCCGTGCGCACCTGCTCGAACTTCTGCTCCGGACGGAAGGTGCGGTCGATGGTCGCTCCGGTGGCCACGTTTCTCAGCTTGGTACGCACGAACGCTCCACCCTTACCCGGCTTGACATGCTGGAACTCGATGATCTGGAACAAGTCATCTTCGAAACGAATCGTCATGCCGTTGCGGAACTGGTTGGTGGAGATCACTGAGTCCAATCCTCCTCGAAGGCCGGCGGAAGGGCGCAGGGAACAATCGTTCCCGCCTTCTCGTGTAATGAGCCAGGAATTTTACACCACGATGCCGCCTCGCGTGAAGAGAGCGGCTTGTCGAAGTGCTGAGGCGCTCAGGTCAGCGTGAGCAGTCCCCGTTCCCACTCCGTCAGCACCTCACACCCGTCCGGCGTGACCAACACCGTGTCTTCGATCCTCACGCCGCCCACGTCGGCCACGTAGACGGCCGGCTCGATGGTGACCACCATCCCCGCCTCCAGTACGTCGTCTGTGCTCTGACTGAGGCGAGGGGCCTCGTGCACTTCGAGTCCCACACCATGACCCACGCTGTGCCGGAACACCCCCGGCACGCCTGCCTTCTCCAGGTGGTTCCGCGCAATGGCATCGATCTCCGCACAACGAACTCCGGCACAGACGGCGCCGACTGCCGCAGCTTGTGCCTGTTGCACCGCGTGGTGCATCCGCCTACACTCCTCGCTCAGGCTTCCCACACCGAATGTGCGGGTCATGTCACTCGCATAGCCGCCGACCACGGCACCAAAGTCGATCACGATAAGATCACCCTCGCGCAGTCGGTATTCGCTGGGAAGGGCATGCGGCATGGCTCCCCGTTCACCGCCCGCCACGATGTAGGCGAAGGGCACCCCCTCTGAGCCTCTGCTGCGCACATGGAACTCCAGTTCGAGGGCCAATTCAGCCTCAGTACGCCCCAGGACGGCACGTGAGGCAAGATAGTCGAGCGAGGAAGCCGCCAAAGCCCCCGCTCTACGCAGGTGCGGTATCTCCTCGTCGTCTTTGACTCTGCGCAACTCCTCGACCATGCCGTGGATGAGCCGCCGGGGGCGGCCCTCGAGGGCGGGTTCCAGCTCTTTCCACGTAGCGAGGGTGACCCATCCCGATTCGACACCCACGACGGTCGATTCCTTTCCGAGCAGAGTCGGCAAGACCTGTGGCATGGGATCGTTGACTTCCATGAACCGCACCCCCGGGGCTTCTTGCTCCGCCTGTAGGGTGTAGCGGGAGTCGGAAGCGAAAAGCACGTCGTCCGGCTTCACCAGCAGCAGACCCTCGCCGCCCGAGAAACCGCTCAGGTAGCGAAGGTTGGAGGGTGAAGACACCAGGAGCACATCGATCTCCGCAACCTCCATGCGGGCTCTGAGCCTCTCGATCCGGAGGCTCTGAACGGAAGCGGCCTGGTCGTTCACACGAGCCACTCCCCTTCCCGGGCCAACCGATCAAGCTCCCGGACTGCCCGGCCATAACCCTCCGGCCCCTCACCAGAAATCGAGATGTCCACCACGTCGCGGATCACCGACTGCGCCCGCCATGTCTCCCTCTTGTCGATGGCCGAGAGGTGCACCTCCGCCACCTTGCCTCGCACGAGCTCGAGGGCGTCTCGTATGGCATAGCTGTAGTGCGTCCACGCCCCGGGGTTGACGATGAGAGCCTCCGCCCCGCGGGCCGCATGCAGCAGTTCGACGAACTCGCCCTCGTGATTCGTCTGGTGGAAGCGACACCGCCAACCCAACCGCTCCGCCTCTTCGCGCACAAGCTCTTCCACCCCGGCCAACGTGACTGTGCCGTAATGCTCGACCGGACGCTCCCCCAGCAGATCGAGGTTGACCCCATGGAGCACCACGAGCAGTGGTTGTGCAGCGACCGCATCCATTCCCCGCCTCGTCTCACTCCCTGATGACGTCGAGGGCTTCAGCAAACTCGAGCGGGGTGACGTCGACGTCGAACACCGGCCTGCCTCGCTTCTCGAGCAACACGAAGCCGCTTCCTCGCGAGCTGATCTTCTTATCGCGCCGGGCCGCCTCGAGCAGCTTCTCGGCGGGAGGAAGAGGCAGCCGGGTGGGCAGGCCCAGACGATCCATGAGACGAACCACCCGGGGTCGGAGCTCGCGCGGAGTCCCGCACTTCACCTCGCCCACTGCGAGCGCCACCAGCAGCCCCAGCCCCACTGCCACTCCGTGGCCGATCTCTCCGTAACCGAGCGCGTTCTCCAGGGCGTGGGCGGTCGTGTGGCCGAGATTGAGTACTGCGCGCGGCCCATGCTCCGTCTCGTCGGCGATGACCACATCGGCCTTGAGCTGTACGCAGCGCCGCACCAGAGTGGAGAAGACCTCTTCCGACCTCCCTCCGATGCTCTCAGGGTTACCCTCGAGGTATTCGAGCAGGTCGTCATCAGCGAGCAGGGCATACTTGACCACTTCACCCAGGCCTCCGGCGAACTCATTCTGGGCAAGAGTGGACAGGAAAGAAGGATCGATGACCACCAGATCCGCCTGATAGAAGGAGCCGACCAGGTTCTTGCCCTGCGCAAGGTTGATCCCAACCTTGCCGCCAACGCTGGAATCCACTTGGGCGAGAAGGGTTGTCGGCACCTGCCACAGCTCCAGGCCTCTCAGGTATGTCGCCGCTACGAACCCGGCCAGATCCCCGATAACGCCACCACCCAAGGCAACTATCGCGTCGTCACGCCGCGCACCCACCGAAGCAAGCCACTGCCAACACGACTCTGCCGTGGCGACGCTCTTGCTGTTCTCGCCTGGTGGGACGACTTTGACTCCGCTCGTTCCCGCCGCCTCACCCAGGGTTCCGATGACTTCGGCACCCCAGAGCCCCATCACGTTGCGGTCGGTGATCACGAAGAGCCTACGTCCCGCCGCCGCCACCCGGGCCGCTCGTTCGCCGAGCACCGATGCGGCGTCCGGCCCGCCCCTTATGGACGAACGGCGCTGAGTCTGAACGAGGTTCACAGACCACATCACGCCCTCGCCTCCGCGGCGCCGCGGATGGTCTCGACCACCGACGACACCACCTGCTCCACCGACCGGCTGCCTGTCTCTATCGTGGCGTCGGCCGTGGCCGCATATGCGTGGGCTCTCCGCGCAAAGAGGTTGCGGAACCCAGAGGAGGAGGCCGCCAGAGGTCGCGTGGAACCCTGGACCCTCTTCCAGGCATCCTCCACGTCGGACTTCAAGAAGATCACGATTGCCTCACGCTTGAGTAGTTCGGCCACAGCGGGCACGGTCACCGCCCCGCCGCCCAAAGATACTATCAGGCCGGACCGGTTTCCCACCTCTCGATGACGGCGCAGGAGTTCGTGAAGCACGGCGGCTTCACGGGTCCGGAAGGCCTCTTCCCCCTCCCGCGAGAAGATCTCCTCGATTCTCATGCCGGCCGATTGCTCCACCTCCTCATCGAGATCGAGGAAGGCGAATCCGAGGCGGGCAGCGGCCAAGCTGCCCACAGTGGTCTTGCCGCTGCCCATGAACCCGGAGAGGGCGACTACCGGGCCCACAACCCGCGCGCCTCGAGCCCGGCGACGTACCGCTCGAAGGAGGCGAGAAAAGACTGCATGTTGTCCCCTCCAAGTTGCTCCAAGCACGCGGAGGCGAGTACACACGCGACCATGGCCTCGGCGACCACCCGTGCTGCCGGTACCGCGGTGACGTCGCTGCGCTCCTTGTGCGCGGAAGTTGCCCGCAGACCGCTCACGTCCACGGAGGGAAGCGGCGTCGTGAGTGTGGGTATCGGTTTCATGGCCGCCCGCGCGATGATGGGCATACCGTTGGTCATGCCACCTTCGATGCCGCCGGCCCTGTTCGAAGGCCTCGTGATCACCCCGCCTCCCACCTCGGCGCAGAGGACCAACGGATCGTGCACCGCCGAACCCACGCGGCTCGCGTTCTCGAAGGCGGTGCCGATCTCCACACCCTTGAGAGCAGGAATGCCTCCGATGGCGCCCATGAGCAGCCCGTCGAGCCTCTCTCCCGGCAATCCGTACCCACCAAAGCCCGGCGGAAGACCCCAGGCCCATATTTCTATGACACCACCCAGCGACTCCCCGGCCGCCTTGGCCTCATCGATAGCCGCCCGCATGCGGCGTTCGGCGCTCCCGTCCAGGCATGCGCACTCGCCCGCCTCCACCGCCTTCCAGTCGACGCTGTGGGGCTCGGTGTAGTCGACCGGCGTGTCGTCCACTTCGGGGCCGATGGAGATCACTCTGCCCCGCACCTCCGCCCCTATGGCCTTCAACACCAGCTTGGCCACTGCGCCGGCACACACTCTTCCGACCGTCTCCCTGGCGCTCGACCGCTCAAGGACGTTCCGCACATCCTCGTGTCCGTACTTGGCGAGACCAGCGAAGTCGGCGTGGCCGGGCCTGGGTACCGTCACCTGCCGCACGGCCGCCCTCTCCTCTGTCGTCGGCTCTTCCACCTGCATGGCGGGAATCCAATTGAGGTGGTCGCGGTTCTCGACGAGCATCGCGATCGGCGTACCTATCGTTTCCCCCCACCTCACCCCGGAGAGGATACGCACCCGGTCTCGCTCCACCCTCATGCGTCCACCCCGGCCGTACCCACGCTGCCTTCTGGCCAACTCCGCGTCAACGACTTCGACCGGCAGAGACAGACCCGCAGGCACGCCGGTGAGGACACAGACCTCTCCCGGCCCATGCGATTCTCCTGCGGTGGTGAACCTGAGTGCTGGCATGGAATATCGGCGGTACGGTCCGCTCGCTACTTGAGGATCGACTGCCCCACCTGCATGACGCGTGTCTCGCTGCCGTGCAGGAGGATCACCGTCTGTGTGCCCGCGTTGATATCCACCACCTTGATCTGTCCCCAAGTCGTGCTCGCCACATCACCCTTCTTCTTATCGGAGAAGATGACGCTATCGACCTCAAAGGTCACTGTGGGCACGCCGTTGACCACGTCGATGGCAAGTATCTTGAGGCTGTGTAGCGCCGTGGTGGTACGACTGCTCTTGGTCGTGGTGGTGGTGCCGCTCTTGGTCGTGGTGGTGGTGCCGGTACCGGTGGTCGTCGGGCCCGTACCCGTAGTGGTGACCCTCGTGGTCGTAGTCGTGGGTGGCAGGGCCTGCTGTATGAAGGGATCCTTGGCCTTGTAGAGAGAGAACGGATCGATGACAAGCGCAGCGACGGCGATGGTGGTGGTGGTACCCTGGCCCGTCATCGCCGGCATCGTCGTCGGCGATGCGGCCTCCTCGCCCCCACACGCCGCCAACCCCACGGCCAGACATACCAACGCAAGCACTGCGACACACACGATATGGCGTGCAATGGATGTCTTCATGCGTCTCTCCTACTGCTCCTGCACCGGCTGTGTCTCCGTGGGGGCCGCCGCGGGAGGCGCCGGTTCCAGTGCAGGGTTCCTCTGATAGGCGTTCATGGTCATGGTGATCTCGAGCTCTGGTGAGCTTCGGCCCACCTGCTCCCCGGAGAGGGCCAGCTGCAGGCTCTGGACGCCCAGCAGGCGGCCCGGACCGGCGGCCAGCTGTTCGGCGCGGTATATGAAATCGTTGAGATCGAAATAGTACCCTGTGAACTGCAACTGCAGAGGAATGACCTGGAAGCCGGGCGAAGGTGAACTCTGCCCCGGGCTGATGCTCATGAAGTCGATGCCCGACTCCGTGGCGAGATCTTGTATCTGCAGAAGTAGACTGGGCAGCTCCTCGCCTGCCGGTACCATCTTGGCCAACTCGATGAGGCGCCCTTGGTTCATGCCCGCCTCGCGGCGGGTCTGCTCGCTCTGGGCCAGCCGTACCTTGAGGCCTGAGAGCGTCTGCTCGCTCTGCTCTATCTGCGCGTTCGTGTCGGTGATGTCGTTCATGAGGGGGTTCAAGAGCACGAACCAGTACACCACCACGACGACGACCAAGACAACGCCGGCGAGCAGATATACGACTCGGCGGTTCACGGCGAGACCTCCACTCGGCTGACCGGCAGGGGCGTGTCATCCGGCTGCGCGTTCTTGACCCCCGCGCTTATCGTGAAGCCGCGCACCTCGACGTTCGGGTCCACACTACCCCGCGGATCGCCTGCGTTCCCCAAGGTGACCTCCACCAGTGCCGGGATGGTCTCGAAGCGCACCAAGACGCCCGCCACCTCCTCAAACGAGTACGTGTTGCCCTCCACCGTGAACGTCCCCAGGGGAACAGTCTTGCTCTCCGGGTCCGGCGCCTGCGCGCCCACGACCACTGCAGGCGGGCTTTCAAGCGACAACGAACCCAGCCACGCGGTCTCGGGGATAACCAAACTCAGATCACCCAGAATCTCCGACACCAGCGTGCGGCTTACATACGCCTGCTGTACCGTCTTCTCAAGCGCATCCTTTTCCGCCTGCAGCCTCTCGAACCCTGCCAGCCCGGCAAGCTCTGTCTGGATCTGCCGTATTTCGGCCTGGAGGCGATTCAACTCCTCCTGCCTGGCCGTTCTCTCTCCGCTCAGGAACACGTAGCTGCCGACCACAGCGGCGACCACGACCACGGCGATGACTATAAGCACCAACATGCCCACGTCGGTCTCGGTACGCCTGCGCTCGCTGGCAGGGACCAGGTTGATACGCCGCACCATCACTCAACCTCGTCCAGAGCCAGTCCGATGGGCACGGCCAAGCGTGGCGCCATGGCGGCGACGTATTCATCGGGATAACCAGTCTTGTTGGCTACGATTCGCACCATGGAGTTGCCTATCTCCACGGGGAGGCCCAAGCTCTCACTCAGGTAGGAGTCGAGGTTGCGCAGCAGGGGACCCCTGCCGCTCAACACCAAGCCCGCCACGGGAACCGCGTACTCCTGGCTCAGATAATAGTCGAGGGAGCGCCTGATGTCGGCGGAGAACTGGTCGGCCACACGTTCGAGTGTGCCCCTGACATCGGTCACCGTGGCTGCGGAGTAGCTCTCCTCGAAGGCCGCCAGCGGGCCGGGCACCCCGATGAGTTCAGTGAGCGCCCTCGCATCCTCCGGGGGGACCCCTTGGTGCTCCACGAGAACACTCTGGAAGTTGTCATAGGCAAAGCTGCTGATGCGGGTGAACATCGGTATACCCGCTGCTGCCACGACCAGCGTGTTGACCGAGGACTCGATGTTCAGAAACCCCGTGGCCTCCTCAGGAGCGGCCCCTTGCTCAAGGAACGGTATGGGTGGCGTGAGGGCCCTGAGAACAGCGAACGCGTTCAGATCGATGCCTTCCACCACCAGCCCCGCCTTGTGGCACGCCGTGAGAAACTGCTGGATCATGTCGGTCTGTGCGGCAACGAGCAACACCTTTTGCCGGACGACGCCGTCCTCGTCCACCTGCCGGCCCACCACCTGATAATCGAGCGTCACGTTCTCGATGGGCAGCGGGATGTAGTCCTGAGCCTGGAACTCGATGGCGCCCCGCAGCTCTTCGGGATCCATATCGGGAACTTCGATGTTACGCACGACCACCTTCTGATTGCCAACCCCGACTCTCACCACCTTGCCCTTGAGCGACGATTCCTTGAAGAGAGCCTTCAACTCGACCGCCAGGCTCTCGGGATCCAAGACCTCGCCTTCGAACACTATGCCCGGCGGCAGGAGCCGCTCGGCAAACGTGCGGAGCACCGGCTCGTGAGGCCGCCCGCTGAGCTGGGCAGCCACCACACTGGCCTTCCCTATCTGAAGCCCTATAGGCTCGCGTCTACCGCCAAGAAACCCCATGGCTCCAACCCTCGACTTGCCGTTGCGGGTTGCCAGGAAAAGGCTCAACCCTGCAGTAAGGCTTATTCGACGAAGTCACCAAGTTACCCTTCCCGATGAGAGGGCACACCCGTCTGCGCGGTCTTCTCACCTGTGCGCACTCGCACCGTCTCCTCCTCAAAGTGCCCGGCTCTCAAAGCGCACAACGCCAATTCTCTCACGACCGCCCCACATCTGCACAGCCCGCCAGTATGAACGCACATTGTCTGTGGTTGGATACGAGTGACCCTGCCCTGCGTTGCTCCTTCATCTACAAGAGCCCGAGGTACCAGTCGGTGACATGCGTGCCGACAAACAGGGCGAGAAGGGCTCCTACGGCAAGGAACGGACCGAAGGGGAGACGGTCTTTGCGACCCTTCCGGCCGGTGGCAAGCAGCACCACCCCCGTCAGGCCGCCCAGAAAGAAGCTTACGAACAGCCCGACGACCACCTGCGGACCGAGCACGAAACCCAGCAACAAAGCGAGCTTCACGTCGCCCATGCCCATACCGCCTGACCACACGAGTGCGATGACGAAGAGGAAGAGAGCTGCCCCCAGCCCCCAGACCACATACTGCCACCATCGCGACGGGTCGAGCGCGATGGAATAGATGAGTGCCGCGAGAGAGGCGGGAAGGACGATACGGTCGGGGATGACGTGGAAGTCCAGATCGATGAAGGCTACGGCTATCAGCACCGAGATGAAGCCGAGTACCAGGGGCAACTCAGCACTCAGGCCGAAGACCACCACGGCCAAGGCGAAGAGCGCACCGGTGGCGGCCTCGACCAGAAGGTACCTCACAGAGATCCTCTCGCCGCAATCGCGGCAGCGCCCTCGGAGCGCCAGCCAGCCCGCAACAGGAAGGTTGTGATACCAACGAATACTGTGCCCGCACACGGGGCAGGCCGAGGGCGGGCGCACGATCGATGCCCCCCGCGGCACACGGTAGATGACCACGTTGAGAAAGGAACCGATGACGGCGCCCAAGACGAATGCACAGACGGAGGCGAGTAGGAGCGTTCCGACGGAGAGAGACACCTCCAGCTGCGAAGTACCCATCATTGCCTGCCTTCACCTCCTGCCCTAGCCGCCCTGCCCTCTCTGCGTGGAGCAGTCTATCGATTCTTCGGCTGGAAGCCCACGCAACTAAAGTCCGAAGATGGCTTGGCCTCTCCCGCACACAGCGTTCCGGGGTGGCGCCCAAGCCTCGGGCGCCACCCCGGAACAGAGAACGGCTCTCGTGCCAAGTCACGGATTATGCCGCCCCGCTGGACTCTCCTTACTCCCCCCCAGCACCGTTCTTCAGGTGAGCGACGAGGCTGGGCACCACGTAGGGCATGAGCAGAGGCAGCATGTTCGGCATGAGATTTTCCATGGTCTTGGGCAGCAGGTCGGGCATCTGCTCCAGCATGTGCTCGGGCATCTCGATGCGGTTGCCTACCGCCTCGATCATGTCGGGCATGACCTTCGGCATGATCTTCGGCATGAGTAGGGGAAAGAGCTTGGGCATGAGCGTCTTCATGGCATCGAGGGCCCCAGGCACCTTCGCCATTCCGCGCATCATCTTTCCCATGCCCAGGGGCATCGCCTCCAGCATCTGTGGATAGAGTTCCTCCATGAGTGCCGCCATGGCCGCCGGCTCCATCAAATACACCATCTTCTCGAAGACCGCCCACATACTGAGCGCATGTGGCGTGGGGTCGTCGAGTTCGTGGCCGAGGGCCGTGGCCACGAGATGACTGAGATCGTGGACACGGATGTCCCTGCCCACACGGTCGGCGCTCACCCGCAGTTGGAATTCACAGCAGGGGCAGAGGGCCACGATGTCCTTGACGCCGATGTCCACCGCCTCCTTCAGCCGTGTATCGCCGATCTTGTGGGCAACCGGAGGCTCTCCAATGAGCGTGAGCACCGAACCGCAGCACAGGCCGTCCTCACGGTTGTGTTCCATCTCCCTCATCTCAATGCCGGGGATGGCCGCCAGGAGGTCACGCGGTGGCTCGTACACACCGCTTGCCCTGCCAATGTGGCAGGAGTCGTGGAAGGTCACAGTCAGGGGCACCTCGCGTGTGAACTCGATCTCTCCCGCACGGACCTTGTCGGCCACAATCTCCGAGTAGTGCACACTCTCGATGTCGTACGGAATGCCGAGCTTGGCGCACCAGTCGCGGTAGTAGGTCTTCCAGACCAGGTGACAGGCCGGGCACGACGCTACGACCGTCTTTATCCCCTTCGCCTTGGCTGCAGCGATGTTGTGCTTCATGTTCTCGACCCACAGGTCCCATTTGCCGGCCATCAGCATGGGGATACCGCAACAGTTCTCCTCATCACCCAGATACGTGAACTCAATGCCGGCTGCCTCCAAGAGCCGCACGCTCCCCTGCCCGATGTCCGGCTCCACGTAGCTTGCCGTACACCCGGCGAAGTAGGCGATGTCGGCCCTATCCGGCAGCTTGTCCTTGAGGTCGGCGGGCAGCCAGGCAGAGCGGTCCTGACGGTAGGAGGCCCAGATGTTCCCTTCCTTCTCCAAAGAGGCGGCCATCATCTCGAACGGAGGGAAGGTCATCATCTTGTCGTCGTTGACGAGTTTGCCCCGCAGCTTCAGCCAGGAGGGCTCGATGGGAAGGTCCAGCGGACAGGTGTTCTCGCAGACCTCGCAGGTAGTACAGATCAAGAACTTGGTGACCCACTCCTGCGTGATCTTCTCTCGGCCCTCCAGGACTTCACGCAGGAAGTACCACTTGCCTCTGGGGGAGTGCGATTCCCAACCCCGGGAGCTGTACTCTTCGCAGCGATCCACGCAATAGCCGCACTGGGCACAGGCGTACGCATAGGTGGCGACGTCGTCGGGAATACCGTACTTGCCCCCGCTGAAGCTCTCCTCGAGCTCGGTGTCGAAGCGGTTGGCGAAGGCCCTCACCACATGTTCGAGGGCTTCGGCGGTGGCCATGAACGAGTTCAGGGCGCTTTCCCCGTACACCTTTCCCGGATTGAGAAGCTGGTGGGGGTCCACCTCCTTCTTGAAACTCATGAGCCGGTTGAGGCGATCCTTACCCAGAACCTCCTCCGCGTATCGCCGGAAGTATATGCCGGTGGAATACGCGCGCCCGCCGTTCTCCGCGGCTACCTTGATGGCGGAGAGGGAAAGACCGAATGCCACGTTGAAGCCGAACGTGCGCTCATCGTGAGGGATGAACCCTAGAAGCACCACTTCGTCTCCCCCCACCACCATGCCCTCGATGACCATGGGCTGCTTGATGCGTTCCTCGATGCCCTCAAGAGTGGCACCGAGGCCCCCTACCGGCACCACAACCTCCGTGGGTATGACAGAAGGCCCGATTCTCTTCAGACGCAGGGGCGCGTAGCGAAGCGACCACTCGTGCGAAGCGACGTCATCCGGCAGCAAGGAACCGCCGCCGCCCGTGACAATCTTCTCCAGCAGGGCCCGCTCATGCGCGTGGGTTTCCTTCCAGGTACACAGCATGATGTACGCCTCCGGGAGCTCCGGCGACTCGGTCACCGTCTCGACGACGTGCCCGTGATGGAGCTTGCGAGGCAGACGCTTGGCCAGACGAATGGCGGGCGGATTCAAGAAGGAGACGGACCACAACTTCAGCTCCTCTTTGCGGACGCGCAATTCCTCGAGCACCTTCTGCAGATCATCCGCCCGTTCGAACGCGGCGGCCGCAACCACTTCCTCGGCTAAAGGGAGAACCCTGAACGTCACTTCAGTGATGAAGCCGGTGATACCCTCCGCGTCTGCCACGAGCTCCAGATCATCGCCCTCGAACACCTTGATCCCACTGTTGGGAAGGAGCACACGTGCAGAAACGACCACGTCCTTGAACCATCCGTGAGCGAAGCTCCCGAAACCTGCTCCTCCCTGGGCAAGCCACCCTCCCACCGTGGATGAGGGTAAGCTGGAGGGGTAGAGGGCCAGCGTGAGTCCTCTCTTGGCAAGCTTCTCCTGGATGACCCGCCACAAGGCTCCCGCCTGTACCGTGACCGTGAGGGCCTCCTCGTCCAGGGCAAGAATGCGGTCCATGCGCCTCACGTCGACCACTAGGGCTCCCTCGTGCGGTACCGCGCCGCCATACCCAGAGGTGGCCGCTCCTCGTGGAACGACTTCCAGGTTATTGACCATGGCCAGGCTGATCAGCTCCTGCAGCTCTCTTTCGCTGCCCGGACGTACCACGGCACCGGCTATTCCGGTCCCCATAAGTGGGCGCACCATACCCGGCACACTTCCGACGTCATGGGAGTAGAGCTTCCGCTCAACGCGGTCGAAGGACAGCTCCGTCCCCGCAATAGCCTCCAACTGGTGCTTCTGACCCTCGTTCATGTCTCCCCCGCTCCTTCAAACAGCTCAGTGACATACATATACCCGTAGGGGTATGTTCCACCTCATTCTACGCCCTTCCTCGACAATAAGCCACTGTGTGGTTCTGATGTAGGGCAGAAGGGCATCAAGCCGACCGGTGGGCAGACCAAGGGCTGCCTATGAACAGCGGGGGCGGGGGTGGGGGGAACCACCGACCCCCCCCCCCCCCAACAGAACGCGCGGTAAAACAGTGTGGTTAAAAAAAAAAAACC
>CAYRES010000019.1:29355-30714 GCA_964423425.1 uncultured Gaiellales bacterium
CCCCGGGGGGCCCCCACCCGGGCCCCACCCCCCCCGGGGGGGGGGGGTCCCCCCCCCCCCCCCCCCCCCCCCCCGCTACTCGTTCAGGCGTTGAACGCTTGTGTCTTACCACTTACGCGTCGAGCCAGCCGCCTTCCGTCATCGCCGTGCGAAGCACGGCCTGCGCCTTGGGCGACATGCGGCCGAGAGGAGGACGGAGCGGACCGGCGGGAAGGCCCAACCACTCCAGGGCCTGCTTCACGGGAATGGGATTCGGCTCCGCGAAGAGCGCCTCAACCACCGGCATGATGTGGTAATTGATGCGCCTTCCCTCTTCCAGATCTCCCGACCATACCGCCCGCACCATGGCGGACACTTCTTTCCCCACCACGTGGGCCACCGCCGCGATGGCTCCAGAGCCTCCCAGGCACGTGATGGCGAACGTGAGGATGTCCTCCCCCGAATACACCTTGAACGTGGCACGATCCGTAGCCCTGATCACCTCCATCGTCTGGTGTAGGTCACCGGAAGCGTCCTTCAGCGCAACCACCTCCGGAACATCCTCCCACAGCCTGATGATCGTGGCCGGATCGATGTTCCTGCCCGTGCGGCCGGGAATGTTGTACACGATGATGGGAAGGTGGGCGGCATCGGCCACAGCCTTGAAGTGCTCGTAGAGGCCATGCTGCGTGGGCTTGTTGTAGTACGGACACACCTGGAGAGTGGCGTCAACACCGGCCTCACGGGCCGCCCGGGTCAACTCCACTGCCTCACGGGTGGCGTTGGAGCCTGCACCCGCGATGACGGCCACCCGTCCCCGGGCCTGGCGCGCAACCACCTTCACCACCTCACCGTGCTCTTGATGGGACAGCGTGGGCGACTCGCCGGTCGTACCCACGGCACATATGCCCTCGCACTTCAACTCGGTGATGGCATATTCCACGAGGTCGGCAAGGCCCTCCCAATTCACCGAAAAGTCCTCGTGGAAGGGCGTCACTATGGGTAACACGACGCCCTCAAGTCCCCACTCCACCTTCTGCATGGCTCACCTCTCGCGTTGGGCGGGCCGATCGCGCGCCGACCCGCACGGCACTGCCTCACTCCAGTGTCATGCCGATACCTTCCCCGCTCACACCATCGCAACGGAAGGCCGGGTTGTCTCCACTTCGAACCCCATTATATTCGAGCCGGGCGTCAGAGTACTTACTCTCCACCCTCGGGTTCCCGATGACCGGCCGGCGAGCCCGGGAAATGGCAAAAAAATGGCCCGCCTTCCCGGCGGGCCAAGAAAAATCCCGGCGGCGTCCTACTCTCCCACACAGTCACCCGTGCAGTACCATCGGCGCTGAGAGGCTTAACTTCTCTGTTCGGAATGGGAAG
>CAYRES010000020.1:0-29654 GCA_964423425.1 uncultured Gaiellales bacterium
CGCAAGAAACCCGGTGGGAGTGCGGAAACGCGACGGGGGAGGGCGAAAACTTCGGCCTAGTGCGCCGGTATCGGGCAGTCTGGCGGCGTCCGGAGAACCCTCTATCGGTGCGGGATTGAGTCAGGTCGACTGTCACGCAATCCGAGTTCTGCCCTCCTCTTGCTAACCAGTTGGTTTGCAGAAGGAGGGCAGTTGCGGACGGTTCTTGACAGTGCCTCTAGCGTCTCACTCGAAACAAGCACCATAGTGGCAGGGCAACGCGCACAAACGACAGGTCGAACCTCGGCTCACGCGATACATCAGGGTCGTTTGCGGAGTCTCTGTGTCGCTACGCCGCCGCCCACTCCTCACTCAGCACCTCGGCCTGCTCCAGCACGGTAAGCGTCGCCTTCTCCTGCTTATCGGGTGGGTAGCCGTACTTGCGGAGGATACGCTTCACGATCACTCGCAAATGAGCCCGCACGTTCTCGCGAAGCGTCCAGTCGATAGTCACGTTCTTCCGCACAGCCGCCACCAACTCGCGGGCAATCTCGCGCAGGGTCTCGTCCCCGAGTACTTTGACGGCGGAGTCGTTGGCCTCCAGGGCATCGTAGAAGGCGAGCTCGTCGTCGGTGAGGCCGAGCGCCATGCCTCGCTCCTCCAGTTCGCGCAGATCCTTGGCCAGCTTGATGAGCTCCTCGATCACCTGAGCCGCCTCGATGGCCCGGTTCTGGTAGCGACGCAGAGTCCCCTCCAGCATCTCGGCGAAGGAGCGGGCCAGCACCACGTTCTTGCGCGACCTGGTCTTGATCTCCCCCTTGAGCAGTTTTTGCAGCAATTCGACCGCCAGGTTGCGTTGGGGCATGCCCTTCACTTCGGCCAGGAATTCGTCTGAAAGTATGCTGATATCGGGCTTTTTGAGACCGGCAGCGGCGAAGATGTCGACCACGTCGTCGGAGACCACCGCCCGGGAGACGATCTGGCGCACGGCCGCGTCGAGCTCCTCGTCGGTCTTTCGTTCCTGGGGGGCACGTTTCACCAGTTGGGCCCGCACGGCCTGGAAGAAGGCCACGTCGTCGCGGATGGCAAGGGCCTCCTTGTGGGGTACGGAGAGGGCAAAGACCCGGGAGAGAGCGCCGATAGCCTCAAGGGCCCGGTCCTTACCGTCTCTCTGCGCCAGGATGTGTTCCTGGGCGTGGGGCAGCAGCGCAAGTTGCTCCTGTGCCGACCCGGCGGTCCAGGCCGACCAATCGAAGCCGAAGAAGAGACCCAGACATATCTCGTACTTCTCCCGCATGACGGCGACGGCCTGTTCCTGGTTAAGAGCGGCATCTCCTGTGCCCCCGCTCTCGGTGTAGGTGGCAAGGGCTTCTTTGAGCTCAGGGGCGAGTCCCAAGTAGTCCACCACCAAGCCGCCGGGCTTGTCTTTGAAGACCCGGTTCACCCGGGCGATGGCCTGCATGAGACCGTGGCCGCGCATGGGTTTGTCCACGTACATGGTGTGGAGGCTCGGAGCGTCAAAGCCCGTCAGCCACATGTCGCGTACGAGCACCATCTTGAAGGGGTCGGCCGGGTTGCGGAAGCGGGTGGCCAGATACTCACGCCGGGCCTTGCTGCGGGAGTGGGCTGCGTAGCGGGGACCCTCGGAGGCGCTTCCGGTCATGATGATTTTGAGCGCACCCTCTTCGTCCTCTTCATGCACCCACTCCGGCCGCAGTTTCGCGATCTCGTCGTGGAGCTCCAGGCAGATGCGCCTGCTCATGCACACCACCATGGCTTTGCCCTCCAGAGCCTCCAGCCGGCGTTCGAAGTGCTCCACTATGTCCCGGGCAATGAGCTCCAGCCGGCGGGTGGTGCCCACCATGGCTTCAAGCTGGGCCCAGCGGGTCTTCAGCTTCTCCTTGCGCTCTGCCTCCTCCCCTTCGGTCACCTCTTCGAAGTCGGGGTCGATGTGGGGGCGTTCGGCCTCATCGAGGGCCAGGGCGGCCAGGCGGCTCTCGTAGTAGATGGGGACGGTGGCTTTGTCTTCGACGGCGCGCTGGATGTCGTACACACTGATGTAGTCGCCGAACACCGCCCGGGTGTTGGCGTCGCGGAGTTCGATGGGGGTACCGGTGAAGCCGACGAACGAGGCGTGCGGCAAAGCGTCGCGCATGTGGCGGGCGAAGCCGTCGATGAAGTCGTACTGGCTGCGGTGGGCCTCGTCGGCGATGACCACGATGTTGGCGCGATCCGAAAGGGCGGGGTGGCGATCGCCCCGCTCCTCGGGAAAGAACTTATGGATGGTGGTGAAGATGACGCCGCCGGCTTCCACCGAGAGGAGATCGCGCAGGTGGGTGCGGCTCTCTGCCTGTACCGGGGGCTGGCGCAGGAGCTCACGGCAGCGGGAGAAGGTGCCAAACAGCTGATCGTCGAGGTCGTTTCGGTCGGTGAGTACCACCACGGTGGGGTTCTCCAGGGCCGGCTCGCGGATGATGCGCCCGGCATAGAAGGCCATGGTGAGGCTCTTGCTTGAGCCTTGGGTGTGCCAGACCACCCCCACTCGCCGGTCGCCGGGGGCACCGCCGGGGCGGCGATCCTCGACTGTTGCGCCGGGCGGGGCTTTCTCCTCTGCTCGTTGGAGGGCGGCGGCCCGGAGCGTTTCTTCCACCGCCACCTGCACGGCGTGGAACTGGTGATAGCCTGCCATCTTCTTGAGGGGGGTACCTCCCCCGTCGTCCTCAAAGACGATGAAGTCTCGTACCAGGGAGAGGAAGCGGCTGGGGGCCAGCAGTCCCTCAATCACCACCTGCAGCTCAGGCATGTGAGTGTCGCCCGAATCGTGCCCTCCGAGTGTCCGCCACGGCTTGAACCACTCCCGGCCGGCCGTGAGGGTCCCCACCCGGGCCTGAACGCCGTCTGAGACCACCAAGAGTTCGTTCGAGGAGAAGAGGGTGGGAATCTCGGCCTTGTAGGTTTGGAGCTGGTTGTGGGCTGTCCAGATGGTGGCGTTCTCGTCGGCGGCGTTCTTGAGTTCGATGACGACCAAGGGCAGGCCGTTTACGAAGAGCACCACGTCGGGGCGGCGGGTGTGTTTGTTCTCGGCCACGGTGAACTGGTTGACGGCCAGGAAGTCGTTTGACAGAGGGTGATCGAAGTCGATGACCTGGGCCTGGGAGCCGCGGATGGAGCCGTCCGGGGCTCGGTATTCCACCGTCACCCCGTCTGTGAGGAGACGATGGAGGTGGCGGTTACGGGCTACCAGGTCGGCCCCCTCGGGGCGGGTCAGCCGGCGAAACGCCTCTTCCCTCGCCTCGGTGGGGAGTTCGGGGTTCAGGCGAGCCAGGGCGTCGTGCAGGCGGCCTTCGAGGATGGTGTGGCTGTAGTCACCGCGCTCACCAAGAAGCGTCCCCGGGGCCATGTCTGCCCCGAGGCGGATGGACCAGCCCACACCTTGAAGCCAGGCGAGGGCGACCTCTTCCACGAGAGACTCGGTGAAGGCTCCTGTCATGTGGACTCCTCCATGGCTTCTCGCAACACCCGCACACGGCGCACGGCTGCCTGCAGTAGACCGTCTTCGAACTGCTGGGCGATGTAGCCTTCGCACCAGTACTCCCCGCGGGTGAGGATTACGAAGTACCTGCGAATCTGGTTGAGGGTGGCCATCCGCATGTCTTCCGGACTCGTCAGTATCCGCGGCGTGACTGGTTCCCCCTCTCCGCGCACCGGTGGGTCCTCGGGCAGAAGGGCATAGGGGTCGATGAAAGTGCTGCTGTCGCAGCAGAACTGGATGAACTCATGCACGATCGGATGGTAGTCGGGCCACCCCAGGACATGGACCAACTTGCCGTCTTTCTCTATCGGGTCTGGATACACCCAGGTGGCAAGCTCGAATCCCGGAGCGAAGATGGGTCCCAGGAGTTCGAGCATCCGATCGATGTCCTGGGTGCTCCAGGTCTTGGTCGGGTGGTCAACGCTCATGCCGATGCCCCGACTACATGCTGTGCCGACTGTGGAGTTTCCTCGGGTACTGCTGACAGTATGCGGTCGGGGTCAACGCGTAGCTCGCCGGAGATGAGTTTGGGAAGGAGGGTGTCGCGGAGGGTCGAGAGGGTACGGGACTCACGATGACATGCGAGACTCCGACACAGAAGTGGGGAGACCACGGCGTCGAATGCGGCAACGAGCGGCTCGGCAGGCAGGACCTGACCTAGCTGCATTATGGCGTCGACTTGAGCGCGTTGATGGCTCCCCGAAGTTCCTGTCACCAGAGCATTCATCTGAGACCTGAAGGGAGATGATCGCGACAAGCAGTAAGAGTATGAGCGGGGAAAGGGGTGCCGAGGATGTAGGACGAGGAACTCTGTCGAGCAAATCGCCCGATCTGTCGGTTCCACATCTGTCAGCCAAACGCGTTCGATCCTGGGGTTGAGCTTGGACAACAGAATAGTTCCCGGCTGTACCTTAGACTTCAGGCTCTTGATATCCTGACCCAGGTCTGGCTTCGGCCACCTGCCCTCATCAAAAGCGGGGATGCTGAAGTGATGGAAGAGCATGTCTGGCGAAACCGCAGGGTCCTGTTGCTCCTTCACTTGCTCGACAACATCACGGAACGTGCCTGCATCCCACCCCTCCGGAATCTCCCCCAACTCCGAATCCACCAGCCGGTCGGGAAAGAGGTCGGCAATGTGCGTGGGCAGCCCGGTGTCCCGTCCTTCCATCTTGGCCCGCACCGGGTCGAAGTCCACGAACCATGACTTGAACAGCGCCCGGGCCATGGCCTCCAGCGTCTCGCTCAGGCGCCGGTTGAGCTCGATCTTGTCGTCCAGGGTACCGAGGATGTGAGCGATGGCGCGCTGCTCACCCAAGGGTGGCAGGGCCAATCTGATGGCCTTTAGCGAGCTGACAGGACGACTGATTGCGGGTACCCTTGTTTGTGAGGTGTTCATCAGAAGAGCATGCTGTCCGAGAGTTGACTTGAAGAAGTAGTAGACGTACATCGAATTCGCCTTCGCTGAATCGCATGCGAGCTTCATCTGACTCTGCGACACGACATACCTCTCGAAAGGCCCCTCAGGCACAATGCCCACCTGGCCAAGTGTTCCGCGATGCGTAAACACCAGGTCACCGGGAAAGGCGTTCGAATTCTTGAGTTCATCAGCTTTCCGTGGCTTCAGGAACACGAAGTCCCTAGCCCGAAAGCGCCCCGTGGTCAGGTTCGTTCCACGAATGACAGGCACGCCGTTGGCCACGAAATTCTCAGTCTTGATGTCAGAGCCAAAGGGACCCATTGCGATGTGGCTCGCAATGGTCTCGATCGTGACCTCCTGCCACTCACCCCCCATGTTCCAATTCCTCCGGGCTCTTCATGATCGCTGCATCCAGCTTCGCCTGCCCGCCGGAGCCCCTGCGGAGGCTAGCTGCCTCATTCTGCTCTTGATACGAGGCTCGGTTCCTCATACCGGTTCGATTCCTTCGCCCAGAATCTTGAGGTAAGCCTCGTAGGCGAACACCCGGTCGCGTTTACGACCGGTGATTTCGCGCACAATTCCCGCCTGTTCCAAGCGTTCAATGGATTTCGCCGCTGCCGGGAAGGAGAGACCAGTTCGCCGGCAGACATCCTTGATCGTCGTCAGGGGCCGCTCACGCAGTACCTGGAATACCCGCAAGACGGTGGACGGGCTCCTCTGTGCGCGTTGGATAGCCTGCTCATCCTGCCGGAACAGTGCGAGAAGCCGCTTGGCGATCTCGACGGCGTTGTTGGCCGTGTACTCGACACCTTCTAGGAAGAAATCCAGCCAAGCTTCCCAGTCCCCGTTAATCCGCACCTCATCCAGCAGCCGGTAGTACTCAGCCCGGTGCTGTTTGAAGTACAGGCTTAGGTACAAGAGCGGCTGAGAAAGGACGCGGTCATGGTGCAGAACAAACGCGATCAGCAGACGTCCGATACGGCCGTTTCCGTCCAGAAAGGGATGGATGGTTTCGAACTGAACATGAGCAAGAGCAGCCTTTATCAGCACCGGGTACGGGTTGCTCTCTCCATGCAAGAACCGCTCCAAGGCCGACATGCAGTCTCCCACATGCTGGGGCGGCGGCGGCACAAAGTGGGCGTTGCCTGGGCGGGTGCCCCCGACCCAGTTCTGAGAGCGGCGAAACTCGCCCGGTGTCTTCTCACTGCCCCTGCCACTCGCGAGCAAGACAGCATGCATCTCTCTAGTCAGGCGATTAGACAGTGGGAACCCTTCCCGTAAACGCTTCAAGCCGTGATTGAGTGCTGCCACATAGTTGGACACTTCCACTACATCATCCAAGGGAACGCCGGGAGCTTCTTCCAACTCAAAGAGCAGTAACTGATCCAGAGTCGACTGGGTTCCCTCGATTTGCGAGGAAAGCACCGCCTCGCGCCGCACGTACGCATATAGGAACAGGTCGGGCTGTGGTAGGAGCAGCATCACACTATCCAGCCGTCCAAGCGCGAGAGTGGCGCGCTCAAGAAGCCGCTGGCGTTGGGTACCAAACTCCAGGGGAGGTTCAGGCGGAAGTGCACGCGGGATGAAGGCCCGGATGGTCTCCTCGGCGATCGTGATGGTTTGGTAATCTCCGGTCGGGCCGCGTTTCATGGGACCGCCTACTGTGTAGCACTCGCTTAATAGTGCCTCGCGCTATTAACTCAATATGCCTCTGTGTTTAATAGTAGTCTAGCGCAATTCATACCCCAACTCCTTTAGGTTGGCAGCGATGGCAGCATCGAGCTTCGCGGCCTCAGCCTGCTGCTCTCGCAGTTGGGCCACCAGCCGCTTCATCTTCTCCTCGAAGGGTTCGCCATCGTCCCCCTGCGCCTCGGCGCCGACGTAGCGGCCTGGGGTGAGTACGTGCCCGTGCTTTCGCACCTCCTCAAGCGTCGCGCTCTTGCAGAAGCCGGCGACGTCCTCGTACTCTCCCGCGTCCGCCTCTCCCCGCCAGGCATGGTAGGTGCGGGCGATGCGCTCGATGTCCTCGTCGGTGAGCTCCCGGTGGGTGCGGTCCACCATGCGTCCAAGCTTGCGGGCATCGATGAAGAGGATCTCGCCCCGGCGGTCGCGGAAGGTGCCGTCCTGGCGGTCACGGGCCACAAACCACAAACAGGCCGGGATCTGCGTGGAGTAGAAAAGCTGCCCCGGGAGCGCCACCATGCAATCCACGAGATCGGCCTCGATCAGGTTCTTGCGGATCTCCCCCTCGCCCGACTGCTGCGAGGACATGGAGCCATTGGCGAGCACGAACCCCGCCACCCCAGAGGGAGCCAGATGGTAGACGATGTGCTGCACCCAGGCGAAGTTGGCGTTGCCCTTGGGAGGCGCCCCGTACTGCCAGCGTTTGTCCTCACGTAGGCGCTCGCCGCCCCAGTCGGAGACGTTAAAGGGAGGGTTGGCGAGGATGAAGTCGGCTTTCAGATCGGGGTGGCGGTCGGCATGGAAGGTGTCGCCGTGGGCGATCTGGCCGTCGATGCCGCGGATGGCCAGATTCATCTTGGCCAGGCGCCAGGTGGTGTAGTTGGACTCCTAGCCGTAGATGGAGATGTCGGTCTTTGGCCGGGCAGAAGCTGAGGTTGTGCTGCCGCCGTTGCCGTCCCCGCCGGCGTGGGCCCGGATGAACTCCACCGACTGCACGAACATGCCGGAGGAGCCGCAGCAGGGATCATACACGCGGCCCCGGTAGGGTTCGAGCATCTGCCAGAGCTGGGTCTCATACCCCACCGTGGCCCCATTGTTCTTCTTTGCAGATGCCTGGGGCCGACCCTTCTTCTCTGCCCCTGAGCCCGGAGGGCGGCCCCGGCGCTTGGGCGCGGGTGGTTCGGAGGGGATGAGCTCGTACTGGGCCATGGACTCCTCCGCATGCCTCGATCAGACCTCGTTGTCATGGAAGTGCTCGCCCCATGCGCTCAGAGTCGAGCAAACCCAGCCGCTAGTCTACAACCTCAGCCCTCAGTAGTGAAATCGAGATGACCAGTGTGGAGAGGAGACCCTTGAAGGCCGTGAGTAGCGCTCCAAGGACGGTTGGGAGGGGTGCCCGCAGAGGGGACAGACACGGGTAGGACCATGGGCTGATGTGCGCGGCCACGGACGGTACCCTGTGGCGTCCCGACACCTTCACAAGCGCGTGGCGAAAGCTGGCTTCAGACAAGGCGGGGGTCGGCTGGGGGATTCGCGCATCTTGCTCCGCACACTGCCGCCCGCGGACCCAGAATCCCCCCAGACCCTGCTGGGAGCCACTTCGTACTCGTCCGCGGAAAACCCTACGGAGAGGGGGGGATTCGCCGCATCTTGCTCCGCAAGCTGCCGTCCTCGTCTCGCCGTCCGGCTCGACTCGGACCGCTCGCTGCTCGACAGTCCAAAGGGACTGTCTCGCTGACGCTCGTGCCCTCGCGGGTTCGGAATCCCCCCAGACCCTGCTGGGAGCCACGTCGTACTTGTTCGCGGAAGACCCTACGGAGAGGGGGGGATTCGAACCCCCGGGCCAGGTAAATCCTGACCAACGGTTTTCGAGACCGCCGCATTAAGCCGCTCTGCCACCTCTCCACGGTAGAGGTAGATTCTAGCCGAAGTCGCTCATGCGGGCCAATCTCCCACTCGGGCCGGCGGAGCGACGGCGCAACCTTTAGGCGGAGGATCGGGCTCAGCACGGAACGGCAGAGTCGTCCTCTCGGCCTCCGGCCGGCCCGCCCAGTCGCTGGCTCTTGTCCCTCTGGTTCGCTACTCTCACATGATGGATCCCGTGCAGCCATCCTCCGTGTCGCCCCCCGAGGCACTTACCCCTCAGCCGAGCGCGCGCCGCGACTCTGCCACTGCCGTCATGCTGGTGGTTGTTGTCGGAGTCTTGATGCAGGCCGGATCGGCCCTTTCGGTACTCGTCATCGAGGCCGTGGGTGTGGTGGAAGCCCTATGGCTGAGGACCTTCTTCGCGGCCGCCATCCTTGCGCTGGCGAGGCCTCGCCTGGTTCGCCTGCCCCCGGTGGGTGACCGGGCGATTCTTGCTGCGCTCAGCCTTGCCCTGCTCGCGATGAACATGTGTTTCTACGAAGCGATCAGCCGTCTTCCCGTGGGTATCGTGGTGGCGGTGGAATTCCTGGGGCCGCTCGGTGTCGCCGTGGCCGGTTCGCGCCGTCCGCTCGACGCCATCTGGGTGATCTTCGCGGGTGCGGGCGTGTATGTTCTTGCCGACCCGTCCGGGTCGGTGTCGTGGAGCGGGCTGGGTTTCGCCCTCGGAGCCGCCGCCTGCTGGGCCGCGTTCCTGCTTCTCGCCAAGCGGGCCGTGACAACTTTGGAGCCGCTGCGCATCACCACGCTTATGCTCATCGCCTCCTCGGTGCTCCTCACGCCCCTGCTGCTTGCCACGGGAGCGGAGGTCGCGGGCCAGGGCCGGACGATACTCCTCGGACTGGCTGTCGCGCTCTTGTCGTCGGCACTCCCCTACGTCTTGGAGATGGTCGCGCTCAAGCGTGTGCGGGCGGCCACGTACGGGGTGCTGTTGAGCCTCGAGCCGGGTATCGCCGCGATCTGGGGTTTTGTGATCCTGGCGCAACAATTGACTCTGCGTGAGATTGGGGGGATTGTAGCTGTGACCGCTGCTGCGGCCGGCGCGAGTTGGGCCGCGGCCAGACAGCCTCGCTCGGCGCCCGTCAGGGACTGACCGAGGTCTGAACGCCGGATGACCGGCCTACCCTGGCGGGTCCGCGTGAGGCGCGTGAGACACGATTCCCGCGTGGGCCTCTCTCTATCGAGAAAGCCGTGTCTGAGTTACAGTGGCGACGTCACGAAGTCGCAGTACCCAATCACGAGGTGATGGAATGAGAAACCGGTGGTTCGCGATACTCTTGGTTCTGTCGGTGTCGATGGTCCTTCTTGCGGGGTGTGGAGGTGACTCCTCGGCCGGCGGTGGGGGTGAGTCCACCGAGACCACGTCGTCAGGGGTATCAGCCGAGCCCGAAGAGGAACCCGAGCCCGAGATCACTCTGAGCGACGCCATTGTGCTCCCCGAGGGCTGGGAGATATCGGATGCCATCAGTGCAGCCGAAGTCGAGGCTATCATCGGGCGGAGTGACTACGAGTACTGGTACGAGTCGCTGAACGACCCCGCCGCGGGCAAGCCCCAGGGTAGCTGGTACGACGGCAGTTTGGCGCTCTCCAAGATCAACTTTCTCGTCTACACGAACGACGGAGAGGCGAACTTCGAGCGGGTGTCCGGGTATGTGAACGACGCGGTGGAAGTGTCCAATCCGTTCTGGGACAAGGCTCTTCTTGGGGGGATGGCCGCGGGAGCTGACGACATGGTGGCCATCCTCGTGTTGAGGGGGGATGTGTGCTTGCGTATCCAGTTCAGCCCCGAGGTCTACGCCGAGCTGGACTTCGAGGAGACCAGCGTGGCCTTGGCCGAGCGGTTGATCAACAACCTGTACGGGGGCGAACGGATGGAGTAGGAGGGCCGGTGCTACAGGACAACGGCGCGACCCCGTGTCTTGGTCGGGCGTGGTGGATCGGCGTGGTTCCCCACCGCAGCGACCCGCGTAGCGGGACCACCGGGGTTACCGCCGGGCGGCGAAGAACTCCCGCAGGACGTCCGCACACTCCTCGGCGAGTATGCCGCCCTGCACCTCCAGCTGGTGGTTGAGCAGCGGATACCGCACCAGGTCCATCACTGAGCCGGCGGCGCCCGCCTTGGGGTCGGGCGCCCCGTACACCAACCGCGAGACACGGGCCTGCACGAGAGCGCCTGCGCACATGGGGCAGGGTTCCAGGGTCACATAGAGGGTGGCCTCGAGCACGCGCCAGCCGCCGAGTAACGCCGCCGCGTCGCGCAGCACGAGCATCTCCGCGTGAGCGGTGGCGTCGTGACGCAGTTCCCGCTCGTTGCCGCGGGAGCCGAGGAGGCGGCCGCCCCGGCCCACGAGGACCGCGCCCACGGGGACGTCGCCGTGGGTGGTTGCCGCCCGCGCCTCCTCCAGGGCGAGGCGCATGAACTGCTCGTCTTCGGCTCGGCCGGCCGTCACGGGGCCGCCGCCTTGCTTGCGGCGCTCACGGGGCCGGGGTCTCGTTACAGGGAGGCGGCATGGGAGGAGGGGGTGGCTCGGTCATCTTCTCGATCTTCTCCAGGTCGGCCCCGCGGCCGATCATGACCATCACATCGCCGGGAACGTTCACATAGCCCGGGCCGGGCAAGAAGGTGAAGCGCGGCTCCGTCTGCCTTCTCACCGCGAGCACGAATACGTCGAGCAGTGCGCGCAGGTTGAGTTGCCCCAGGCTGATGCCGTGCAGAGCAGGAGGGAAGGTCACGTCGCGCACGAGGTACTCACCCTCCAGGGGAACGAAGTCGAGCATGTTGGGGTTCAGGATCTCGGCCGCCACCCGGCGGGCGGTTTCCCGCTCGGGGAAGATGGTGTACGAGGCGCCCACCATCCTGAGGATGGAGGCGTGGTCTTCACTCACCGCCTTGGCGCGGATGACGGGTACGCCGATGCGGCTCAAGTGTAGGGTACAGAGGATGCTGGCCTCCAGGTTCTCTCCCATGCTGACGATGGCCTCGTCGAAGTCCGGAGAGACCACCGAGGAGAGTGCTGTGAAGTCCCGGGCGTCGAGACACAGTGCCCGCTGCACCTGTCCGGCGGCATCATTCACCTTCTGGTCGGAGATGTCGAGGGCCAAGACTTCGGAATCCTCAGCCAGGGAGAGGGCGAGTTCGTTGCCGAAGTGCCCCAGTCCTATCACGCATATCTGCTTCTTGCGGCTCATCCGATCATGACCTTTCCCTCAGGGTAGCGCACACGTATGGTATCCCGGCTCACCATCCAAGTAGCAAGCGTGAGCGGTCCCAGTCTGCCGACGAACATGGTAGCGATGATCCACACCCGCCCTGCGGTCGACAGTACCGGGGTGAGGCCGGTGGACAATCCCACCGTTCCGAACGCGGAGAGCTGCTCGAACAGTACATCTTGGAGTCCGAAGGCGAACGGTCCGGTGGTGCCGAGTTCTGTGGCAAGAAGCAGCAACACACCCACGGTGTTCCAGATCACGGCGAGGGCCACCAGGATGGTGGTTCTGCGCAACACCTCGTTGGGCACGCGTCGGCCGAGCAGACGGGGCTCGTCGTCGCCGGCCAGCCTCGCGCGGAGACGGGCCACCCAGATGGCGGCGGTGGTGGTCTTCAGGCCGCCGGCGCAGGAGCCGGGGGAACCGCCGATGAACATCAAGATGCAGAGCAGCAGCAACGAAGCGTAGGGAAGCATCCCAATGCTCACGGTGTTGAAGCCGGCCGTCCTTGCGGTCACCGACTGGAAGAGGGCCGTCCAGAGCCTCGAACTCCAAGAGGTCTGTTCTCCCGTCATCCCGAACAGGAAGAGGAGGATGGTTCCGCCGACGATCAACACGAGGGTCGCGCGGAGTACCACCTGGGTGTGCAGACTCAGTGGGCGGAGCCGGCGTGAGTCACCGGGTGCCGGGGGATCGGCGGCCGTCCCGCCGTCCGGCGTTCTTCCGCCGAGGTCCACACTCCTCGCTACACTTCCCCTCCTAGGCCCCCCGCGCTTCGTCCACGCCCCGAGACGGCTGGAGAGCTCTTGGAGTACCGTGTGCCCCAGTCCTCCGAGGATGATGAGCACCATGACGGCGGACACGATGACCACGCTCTCCCGTAGCTCGTAGAGGTTGTCGGTGTATATGGAGAAGCCGGCATTACAAAAGGCGGAGATGGAGTGGAAGACGGCCGAGTAAGCTGCGTCACCGGCGGAGGTGCGGCGCACGAGGGCGAGGAAGAGGGCAAGAGCGCCGGCCGTCTCGATCAAGAGAGTTATGCGGAGGATGCGGGCGAACAGGCGCCTGAACTCACCCGCCCGGTCCTCCTGGAAGAAGGCGTCGTGCAGGGCCGCCCGCGAGGAGAGCGAGAGTCGTCGGCCCATGAGGCGGAAGACGAGGGCGGCGAAGGTCATGACCCCGAGACCGCCGGCTTGAATCAGCACCAAGATGACGATTTGGCCGAATAGCGTGTAGTCGGTGGCGGTGTCGACCACTATCAGGCCGGTGACGCACACGGCTGAGGTGGCGGTGAACAGCGCGTCCACGTAACCGACGGCGCCGCTCGCGTGGGCGATGGGCAACGATAGAAGCACGCTCCCCAGCAGGATGAGCCCGGCGAACGACAGTATGAGGAGGCCCTGGGGTGTGCGCCGGGACAGGAGGACCTGGAGGTTCTCCCTCAGGCCCTCACTACGTGGTAGGTTGCGCTTCATGCCCCGCCGGGCCTCCTCCATAGTGCGCCATGTCCCTGAACGTCAACCGGCGCTTCTCGCTCCGGCTGCCGTCTCTCATAGTAGTACCGGCCGCACGGATTGTCCCGCAGTCTTGTGCCATGTTGTGCATGGCTCCTGCTATGCTACCGAGCCATGTACGTCGTCATCGTGGGTGTGGGCGAAGTAGGCCTCCACATCGCCGCCATCCTGAGTCAAGAGGGGCACAACGTCGCGCTCATCGAGCGCGACCTCGACCGTCTGAGCAAGGCGGCCCAGGAGATCGACGCCCTCTCCGTCATGGGCAACGGGGCCAGCAAGCGTGTGCTCCTGCAGGCGGACGTCACGCACGCGAACATCCTGATCGCTGTCACCGATTCCGACGAGGTCAACATGATCGCCTGTATGGTGGCCAAGCGGGTGGGGGTGCCACTCACCATCGCGCGGGTACGGAACGCCGACTACCTGGAATCGGCGGAGGCGGTGTCCTCGGAGCTCACGGGCATCGACTACGTTATCCAGCCGGAGGCTGCGGTGGCGGAGGAGATCGGCAAGTTGGCGGATTTCCCGGGGGCGCTGGAAGTGGAGAGTTTTGCCGGCGGCCAGGTGAGGATGCTCGAGATCCAGGTCGATGAGGAGAGCTCCGGCGCCGGTAAGGCGATAGTCGAGATGGGCCTGCCCCGCGAGGTGTTGGTCACCGGGGTGTTGAGAGGCGACACCATCACCATTCCCCGTGGCGACACGGTGCTGTCCGCGGGCGACCGGGTGTTTCTCGCCGGTCAGCCGGCGGCCGTCCGTGAAGCCGCGGGCCTGCTCTCCTTGAAGATGAAGACTCCCAAGAGCGCCATACTGCTCGGGTGCGGTGAGATGGGCCTGCGGGTGGCCCGGGCGTTGGAAGCGCGGGGCATGCGGCTCACCATCTTCGAGAAGAACTACGAGCGGTCGGTGGAAGCGGCTTCGGTCTTGAGTCGGGCACTCGTCCTTCACGATGAGGGTTTGGGCGAGAGCATCCTCCTCTCCGAGGGCATTCAGGACGTCGATCTCTTCATCGCCGCCACCGGCGACGACCGCCTCAATATCCTTGCCTCGCTGCAAGCCAAGCGGTTGGGCGCCGAACGCACCATCTCCATAGTCGAGCGGGCGGAGTTCTCCGACATCCTGGAGGCCATGGGGGTTGACGTGGCTATCAGTCCCCGCCGTCTTACGGCTTCGGCGGTACTGCGCTTCGTCCGGGCGGGAGAGGTGGTGAGCGCCGCCCTTCTCGACAAATCGGCGGGCGAGGTACTCGAGTTCATAGTAGCGGAAGGAAGCCCCATCGCGGGAGTTCCACTGCGTGAGGTGCGCTTCCCCCGCGGGGCCATACTGGGAGTGCTTGTTCGCGGCGGCACCGTGCACGTGGCCGGTGGCGACACAGTGCCGGAGCCGGGAGACATCGCCATTGTGTTCGCCGCCACGGATTCTGTCACGGCGGTCGAAAAGCTGCTCGAGGCGCGCTGATCACACCATGCTGCACTGAAGGATCATGAACCTTCGTTTCGTGGGACATCTGCTGGGGCTCGTCATCGTGGCGGTGGGTGCCGGAATCTTGGTGTCCGCCGGTGTGTCGGCCCTCTATGGCGACCCCGACGTGTGGGCGCTGCTCTTCTCTGCGGCGGTGGCGCTGGCTGTGGGAGGGCCTCTCTTCTTGGCCACCCGTCTGAAGGCCCGCACCTATATTGGGTATCGGGAGGGCTTTCTTTCGGTCGGACTGGGGTGGATTGCGGCCATGGTGTTCGGGGCCGTGCCCTATCTCGCCTATGGCCTCTTTGGGCCGGTGGACGCACTCTTTGAGAGCATGTCCGGGTTCAGCACCACCGGAGCCAGTGTTCTCAACGACTTCGACCAACCCCACGGTCTTATGTTCTGGCGCAGCCTGACCCAGTGGTACGGGGGGGTGGGAATCGTTGTTCTGTTCATTGCGGTTCTGCGTCCTTTGGGGGCGGGTGCGATGAGACTCTTCTCCGCCGAGGCCACCGGCCCGGTGCCGGAGAGGCTCACTCCCAAGATCCGCGACACCGCTCGCAACCTGTGGCTCATCTACGTGGGGTTCTCGCTGCTCGAGGTCGTTCTGCTGATGGCTTTCGGCATGAATGCCTTCGAGGCCTTCTGTCACACCTTCTCGACCATGGCCACAGGTGGTTTCTCTCCTCTGGGCGCGAGCATCGCAGCGTACAACAACCTGGCCTTCGAACTCATCATCGTTGTGTTCATGTTCGTGGCCGGAGGTAGCTTCGCGCTGTACTTCGCCGTGATTCGGGGCGAGCCGGTGCGGCTCTTCAAGAACCCCGAGTTCCGAGTCTACGCAGGCATCATGGGGGTGAGTGTGGCGGCGGTGGCCGTGAGCCTCATGGCGAGCAAGAGCCACTTCACTGCAGGGCACGCTTTCCGGGAAGCGCTCTTCCAGGTGGTGTCGATCCAGACCACCACGGGGTACGTCACCGCCGACTTCGATCTATGGAACACGTTTGCCAAGGTGCTCTTGGTGCTCTTGATGTTCGTGGGGGGCTCGGCGGGATCCACCGGCGGGGGGTTCAAAGTGGCCCGCATCATGGTGCTGTTCGAAAGTGCGCGGCACGAGTTGACCCGGCAGATGCATCCCCAGGCGGTGTTGCCCCTCAAGCTCGGCGGCCGTGTGGTCCCGGAATCGGTGCGGCTCAACGTGCTGGGGTATTTCGTGCTCTACGTGGGCATCTACGCGGTGGGCACACTCCTGGTGGCGGCGAGCAACGTCGATCTGGTGACGGCGGCGACATCGGTGGCGGCTACCCTGAACAACATCGGACCGGGGCTTGGGGCGGTAGGCGCGAGCATGAACTACGCGTTCTTCGACCCCTTCGCTAAGATCGTGCTGACGGCGCTCATGGTGATCGGCCGCTTGGAACTCTTTGCCATTCTCCTGCCCTTCACAGCGGCTTTCTGGCGGCGCTGAGCGCCGCCCTCCGTCCCACCGGCGCCGCCCGCGAGTGCCACAGGTCTCCGGCGAGTGGCCACAGCGAGGGTGCGGGGTGCGTCTAGGCCGGGTCCTCCGGGTAGTAGGCGACGCCGGCGAGGCCGGGGCCTGCCGCTGCGCCCATGACCGGGGTGAACTCAGTTGTGAGAAGCTCGCGGCAGTGGCAGCGGCGGGCCAACTCACTGTGCAGGAAGGCGGCGCTGTCGGGCGCGTCGGCGTGGAGTACCGCAGCATGGAGAGCGCGGCCGCCAGCCCGCGTCTCGGTGAGATCGAGAATGCGCTCGAGTGCGCGGCGCATGGTGCGCCTGACGCCGAGCAGCACAGCCCGTCCGCGATTGATGCACAGATAGGGACGGATGTGGAGCACCGAACCGGCAAGCCCGGCGATGGCCGGCACCCGGCCGGTCCTCTGCACGTAGCGCACTGTGTCGAGGGCGGCTACAACCAGAGCTCTTGATGCCACCTCTTCTGCCCGTTGCACCACCTCATCAAGAGTACTCCCGGCTGCCGCCGCCTTCGCTGCCGCGAGGACGGCAAATCCGCAGGCCATACTCGCCGAGCGGCTGTCGATCACGCGAATGGGCATCCCCTCCAGGGAACTGGAGGCCAGCGCCGCCGCTTGTGTGGCGGCGGCGAAGGTGCCGCTCAGTGCGCCGGCGACGTGAATGGAGACGATGGCGTCGGCCCGGGATGCGAGCTCCCCGTAGACACCGGCGAAGTCACCCACCGAGGGACTGGCCGTCTTGATGTCCATGTCGGGCGAGGCTCTGAGTAGGCTGTAGAAGCGGCCGGCGCTCATGTCGATTTCGTCCCGATAGAGTTGCCCGTCGAGGTGCAGCTTCACCGGCACCACGGTGACGCCGGTGTCGCGGCGGATGTCTGCGGGTATGTTGGCCGCAGAATCGGTGACTATGGCGATTCGGGTCACTGCTGCACCTCGAGAACGGTCGGCGGCAAGGTCTCATCGCATGGTACCCGGTGAGGGGTTGTGCGAAGCAGAGGCCGCCGCGCTCCCGTGAAGAACAGAGGAGGTCATGGGTGGGTGCGATCGTTCGACGCCGGAATGCCGGCACGCAGAATGCCTTGCCGAGAGGAGCCGCGTGGGCGGTGGCGAGAGGCCTCGTTCCCGACGCCCTGCTCTCCGCGGCGATAGACGCCCGCATCCGGCGCGTACTGTCCCGCTTCGATTGCCTCACATGGGAGGAGCTCGCAGCCCACGACTCAAGACTTCAAACCACCTTGGCAGCCGCCCCCATCGCGGTGGCGACCGACGCGGCGAACGAGCAGCACTACGAGCTCCCGCATGAGCTCTTCCGCCTCATGTTGGGACCACGCCTCAAGTACAGCGCGTGTCTGTGGCCGGAGACAGTGGCCGACCTGGGCGGAGCCGAGGAAGCCATGCTGGAACTCACGGCGCAGAGGGCCGGGCTGGGGCCGGGGCGGCGAATACTCGAGTTGGGGTGCGGCTGGGGTTCGCTCAGTCTCTGGGGGGCGGAACGTTTCCCGGCAAGCGATTTCACGGCGGTGACGAACTCCCGCGGGCAAGCGCAGTACGTACGTGCGTGCGCGCACGAGCGTGGTCTCAAGAACCTCCGGGTGATTCTCGCCGATGCCCGGCACTTTCAGCCCGAGGAGAGCTTCGACCGTATCGTGTCGGTGGAGATGTTCGAGCATATGAAGAACTACTCGGAACTCTTCTCCCGCATCGCCGCCTGGCTCAACCCTGGCGGAAGCCTCTTCGTGCATGTGTTCTGCCACCGGCGTTACGCCTACGAGTTCAAGGCCGGCGATCAAGGGGCGTGGATGGCCCGCCGTTTCTTCACCGGGGGCACGATGCCCTCATTCGCCCTGCTCCCCTCCATGAACCACGACCTTCAGCTCGAAAAGGTGTGGATGGTGAATGGAAGGCACTACGCCCGCACCCTCCAGGCTTGGCTCGACAATCTCGACGCACATCGCCGGGAGGCGGCAGGAGTGTTGGCCGGGGTGTACGGCAAAGGCTCCGCCGACACCGCTCTTGCGGAGTGGCGGTTGTTCTTGCTCGCCTGCCGGCAGACTTTCGCCATGCGGGAGGGCAGGGAGTACTTCGTGGGCCACTACCTCTGGTCGACTGGGTGTACGGGCATTACAGCTAGGCGCTCAGCCGGCCCGCCTCTTCCTGAATGAGCGCCCAAGCCCGTTCCACATGGTGCTCTTCTGTGTGGGTCTGCCCCACCACCAGTCGCAGGGTGAGTTGGTCGTCGATGCGGGTGTGCGTGAGGTAGAGGTCTCCCCTCGAGTTCAACGCGTCCATGAGGGCTTGGTTTGCCGCGTCGCCCCCGCGGTGCCTGAAGCACACCAGATTGAGCGGTGTCGGTGCGGCCAGGTCGAAGTCGGGGTGTTCCTCCACCCAGCCCGCGAAGCGCTGCGCCAGCTCCACGTGCCGGCGCACATGGTAGCGCAGCCCCTCCACTCCGTAATGCCGGATGACGAACCACAGCTTGAGCGCCCTGAACCGTCGGCCCAAAGGCACCTGCCAGTCGCGGTAGTCGATGACCGCACCCGATTCGGTGGCCTGGTTCCGCAGGTATTCCGGCAGGATGCTGAGAGCCTGAATGAGCATGGCCCGGTCCCACACCCAGAAGCAGTTGCAGTCGAAGTTGGTGAACATCCACTTGTGGGGATTGAAGGCGTAGCTGTCTGCCAGCTCGAGGCCGGCGAAGTGGTACCGGAATTCGGGGCACACGGCGGCTGTGCCGGACATGGCTCCGTCGACGTGGAGCCATACGCCGTGGCGCTGACAGACCCGGCCTATCTCGCCCACCGGATCCATGGCGTTGGAGGAGGTGGTGCCTATGGTGGCGCACACGAAGGCCGGGAGCAGACCCGCTGCCATATCGGCTTCAATCATGCGCTCCAGGCGGTCGGGGCGCATGGCGAGGGTGTCGTCCACCTCGACGAAGCGCAGGTTCTCCCTGCCCAGGCCGGAGATCATGACGGCCTTCTCGATGGAGGAGTGGCCTTGGCTGGACGTGTAGGCGGTGAGGCGGCCGTCGCAACCCTTGAGGTTGCCGGCGCCACCCGTGGCGTGCTCGCGGGCGGCGAGCAGGGCGCAGAGGGTGGCGCTCGAGGCCGAATCCTGAATCACCCCGCCTCCTCGACCCGAAGACAGAAACTTGGGCGGCAGGTCGACGATGTGGGCCATCCAGTCGAGCACGTGGGTCTCCAGTTCGGTGCAGGCCGGGCTGGTGGCCCACAGCATGCCCTGGATGCCCAGTCCGGCGGAGAGCAGCTCGCCCAGAATGGCCGGTCCGGAGGTGTTGGCCGGGAAGAAGGCGTAGAAGTTGGGCGATTGCCAATGGGTGATACCGGGCATGATGATGCGATCGACGTCGGCGAGCATGAGCTCGAACGGTTCACCTTCCTCGGGTGGGTGAGGGGGCAGCTGCGCCCGTATCTCTCCCGGTTTCACCTGGGACAGAACCGGCAAGGACTCCACTTCACTCCAGTAGTCGGCGATCCAGTCGATTGCCATCCTGCCGAACATGCGGAACTCCTCGGCCGTCATGTGGTAGCCGAAGGAGGGTTCCACCTGTTGCTCGGGATCCCGGCCGTTGTCGCTCATGGTGCCTTCCCCCAGACTCTTGTTCACGCGCCGGTGTCGACAGAGGTTGCCCCCGGAGTGCACGCGCTGTCTTCTGTCTAGGACAATTCTATTGCATTCTTGCTTGTGGCGCTGCGTTCAGGAGGCTTTGGCGGCCAGTTCCTCTCCCCACCTGCGGGCGCGGTCGACCTCTCCGTCGCGCAGGGGGCCGTGTTTGCCCTTCACGATGAAGCGTTGCCCTTTCGCCACGGGCTCGTACCCGGCCTTCTCGAGGGCGCGGAGGATGCCGCTCGTAGCTCCGCCCGGCGACCACCAGATTCGCGTCTCGAAGGCGGCGGCCCGGCCCTTCCCCTGGGGAACCGTAGTGAGCCACGAACGCATGGAGGGCTGAGAGACATCGGGCGCCGGTCCGTTACCGGGATTGGCACGGATGCCATCTATTGCTTGGTCGGAAGGCACGCTGAAGCCGAAGACGGGAGACCCTGCCACGAGGAGGTCGGCTCCGGCCAGCGCGGCGGGATTTGCCTCGGCGGTGGAGAGCAGGGTTGTGTCCGGCCCGAGACCCTCCGCGACGGCTCGGGCGATTCTCTCTGTGTTTCCCCACACCGACTCGTAGACGACAATTGCTTTCATTCGAAACACCTCCTGCACGCTTCGACAATCTGTTTCAAGTGTACGCTCGACTGCTGGCTGGACTCCTTCGGCCCGGCTATGCCCTGCGATACCGTATTGCCAGCATGGTGATGTCGTCGGATTGCTCCGTGTTGCCCGCAAAGTTGGTGACCGCCCCAAGCACACGCTCGGTGACCGTCCTGCTCTCGGCGCCTGTGTCGGCCTCGAGAACCTTCACGAGTCGGACGGCTCCAAAGAGTTCTCCCCACTGGTCCATGGCCTCAGTGACCCCGTCGGTGAACAGGAATAGTCCGTCTCCGCACGAGAGCTGCACTTCCACTTCCGGGAACTCCATGTCGGGTTCAAGGCCCACGATCACCCCACGCAGGGAGTCGACCTCACTCGCGGTCCCCGTCCCGGCCCGGAGGAGGAAGGGGAGGTTGTGGCCCGCGTTTGCGAAGGTGCAGAGGCCGGTGGCCGTGTCGAGGACGGCGCAGAAGATGGTGACGAACATGCAGTTGTCGTTGTCGACCGCCAGTTCGTTGTTGACCAGGGACAGCGCCGTGCCCGGGCTGCCCGATTCACGCAGGAAGGAGCGCAGGTAGGAGCGGGTTGCCGCCATGAACACAGCGGCGGGGACGCCTTTGCCGGAGACGTCGGCTATCGCGAAGGCCAGCCGCGACTGGTCGAGGAAGAAGAAGTCGTAGAAATCGCCTCCCACCTCTCGGGCAGGATGGAGAGCGGCCCAAACGTCGATGTCGTCTCGCTCTGGGAAGGCAGGAAAGGTCTTCGGCACCAGGCTCTGTTGGATGTCGGCCGCGATTCGCAGCTCGCTTTCTATGCGTTCCCGGGCAGCGGTGCCTCGAGGTCGCCTTGGGCCAGCGTGTCTGTGGCGGCGGAGAGGCGGACGAGGGGCCGGGTGATGGAGCGGGCGATGAGGGGCGCGACAAGAAGGATAAGTGCCAATCCGGCCGGCGTCAGGCGTGTGGCAGGCTCATGAGGAGCGCCTCGTGTCCGCGGCGCGTTCCCCGGGAGAGTGCACCGCCGTAGAGTTCGACGGTGAGCGTGAAGTACTCCCACTCGTGCGGGGGGAACTGGAGAAGGCCTTCCGTGCGGCTCGCATGGCCGTGGGGGTGAGGAATGACGGCGAGCTGCACCTCTCGCTCTTCCTCGTAGGTCTCGAGTTCAATCATGCCCGCCCGGTTGAGCGCCAGCCGTTCGAGCAGGCCCGAAGTGACGTCGCTGAACCTGGCCCGGTCCACGCGCACCTTGGGCAGTTCAGGCTCGAGGTCGGCGGCCAGCACGATCTCTTCGAAGAGGTTCTTGTGGCCGAGACGAAGTATGAGTTGTCGCACGAATGCCTCTTCGTCATCACTCGAGTCGAGGAATTCCGCGTCCGAACCGGGATGGCGCATGAGGCGTGCGGTGAGCACTTCGAGGGCGTCGTTCAACACGATGGTCTCGGCATATGCTTCGATGGGGAAGCCGTTCACCGCATCGACGTAGTCGGTGATGAGGTCACCAAACCTGCGCAGCAGATCGGGATCGATTACTCCCTGAAGTCCCTCCCGGCCGAAGTTCCGTTCGATGTGCTTGGCTATCTGCAGCCCCTTGAGCGGCACCGTGAGTGCGGATGTGCCTTCCACGAAGCTCTCGACGAAGCCGCGGAATTCGAGGAGATAGCCTTCAACCGTGTCGATGTCGAGGGCCGCTGTGATGCGGTTGGCACGCTCCGGTTCCTCGAGCTCGTCGAGCCAGGCCGCCACGGTGAGGAGACGTCCGGTGATGATGGAGAACTGAATCATGGCCCGGAAGAGAAGCGCCCGCACGTAGCGATTGAGGAACTGCGCTCGTGCGCGGTCGAGCACGACCACGTCTTGCAGGCGGGCAACGCGGTCTCGGGCCTTCGTGAGGAGAGTAAGAGCCTCCGTGGTGTCGACTCTGTGTCCGTGCCCGGGGTGCAGAGTGGATATTGTCCCGGTTTCGAGCAGTCGTACCAGCCCGGCAAGAGTGAGGGCGAGGTCGCCCCTGTCCCATCCCACGATGCCCGCGAGGCCGGGATTGGCGGCGAAGAAGACATCGGCCACAAAGAGGGTGTCGCCCACGCGCAGAGACAGACTGTCGGGGCTGTGCCCGGGGGTGTGGAGGAGGTCCACCATCTCTCCTCCGGGAAGGTGAACCGTGAGGTTCGGCAGGCCGGAGATGTCGTGGAGTCCGATGGTCAGACCGAAGCTCTCTTCGCCGGTGAGCTTGAGCGACCGGCGCCCCCCGGTGCCTCTCGCCCCTTCGGAGGGAGCGATATCGCCGGGGGTGAACAAGTCGAGGCCGACCGGGATACGAGGGAAGGTGCGACCGGTGAGGTCGGATTGGGTGTAGCGGGCGTCGCCTGCGCGGAGGGCATCCGCACCGCGGGCGTGAAGTGCCAGCGTGACTCCAGGCACCGACCCGTCCACCCAGTCGAGAGCGGCGAGCGCGTGGTCTCTGTGGGCATGGGTGATGAGTACGAGGATGGGGAGGGGCTGGGGCGGGGTAGAGGGTGCGGCGGCTGTGGAGGGCTCTCCGGCGTGCGACGTCGCGGTCGCGGGCTCTTCTGCGTGCGACGTCGCGGTGCCGCCCGCCCGCCCGCCCGGCACCGTTGCCGATCGACCTGCGGCCGCGAGTGCGGCCGCTTTGAGTACAGCGGTTTGTTCCTCATCTGCACCCGGGTCGACTACGACGACCAGCGAGGGGAACGCGAGTAGATAGCTGTTGGAGCAGATGACGCTGGGCTTGCGCTCGAGGGCGAGCATGCGCGCCTGCGACCCCGTGATCGATTCCCAGCCGAGCACCTGGTTGCGGGATGGGTGATCGGGCGTTGGTGCGGCCGGATTCTCCTTCACATCGGCAACCTCCCTGGGGACCGCCGTTCCTTGTGGGGGGAGTGAGCGGTACACACGTCACACCACCCGCGCCGCGCGGGTTCTTACACCTCTGCGTGGGGCTTCTGCAGGTAGACGAAGACGAGTCCGGGGGCGATCTGCTCCTCCCGGCAGGGTTCGTAGCCGAGCTTGCGGTAGAGGGAGAGGTTCTGCTCGCTCTTGGTGCCCGTGAAGAGCTCGAAGCGGGCAACTTCGGGCAGCTCTTTCTCGATGGCAGCCATGAGCGCAGTGCCGATACCCCGGCGCTGATACGTGGGTTCAACGATGAGGCGTCCGATGAAGCCCGTATCGTCCTTCACGTGTGCCCGCACGGAGCCCACAAGCTGAGAATCCACCGTGGCCTTCAGGAAGATGTGGTCGTCGAACTCGGTCGTGATCTCATCCAGGGTCTGAAGAAGCGGAGGGATGCGCTGATTGTGGTAGAGGTCGGCTTCACTCTGATACGCCCGGTACTGCAGGCCGAGAATCACCGCTGCATCGGCCTTTACCGCCCGCTCGATGACCATGCCGCCCCCCTTCGCCGACATGCATTCAGAAAGCCCCAGTGGCGGCACAATTATACTATGCGCGGTCGGGAGGCACGCGCCGTCCGTGCCCGCCGCGCTCGTGCCTCGTGCGGCCCCAGTGCCTGCCGGTCCGGCCGTGCCACCCAGATTATGGTCTCAGTGCGGTCCCATACGCCGGCTCTCCACGCCAGGCACCTCCAGCTCCTCCCGTTCAAGCACCTCCCGGAGATGGTCTTGACCACGGGTGATGAGATCCCGCATGGCGTCGGCGGCGGCCGCGGGCTTCTTGTCTTCCATCGCGCCCGCGATGCTTCTGTGACTCGCGTATATCAGCGGTAGGAATTCGTGGTCCACAAACGACAGTGAGGTGATGGTGATGTACAGCCGGCGGAACGAGTTGGGGAGGAGCGGGTAGAGAAGGTTGCCTGAGGCAAGAGCGATGAGGTGGTGGAAGCGGAAGTAGAGGAGTGTTGTGGTGGCCACGTCCTCTCGCACCGCCTCTTCTTCGGCCTTGAGCGCCGCTCGCAGAGCCGCGAGTTGCTCCGCAGTGCGGTGCTCCGCTGCGAGCCGGGCGGTCTCCAGCTCGAAGAGCAGCCTCATGTCGAACATGCTGTCCAGAAGCGAGGGGGCGAGCGCGCCCTTGTTGTGAGAGAGAAGGGTCGACAGCATGGAGAGCGAGCCGTCCACCCGGTAGTCGTTGACCACGGCGCCCGACCGCGGCTTCATGGTGATCAGTCCGCGTGCCTCCAGCTCCAGGAGGCCCTCGTGCACGACCGGCCGGCTCACTCCCATGGTCTTCGCCAGCTCTCGTTCAGAGGGGAGCTTCTCTCCGGCGGCCACCTCGCCGGAGAGGATCAACTCCTCGAAGCGCTCGATGAAGAGCGTCTTCAGGCTCTTGGTCTTAAGGGGTTGCAGTCTGTCCTTTATGAGCTCAGAGCGTCCTCACTGCCCACTGTGCCGGGCCCCAGTGTTGCACGCACCACGCGCCCTGCTCGGTGCCGGGTTGGATTCTAGACCATGTACCGAGCCGGGAGAGACGGCACCTGCTCAAGGAGGTTTCGCAACTGGAGCTTCCTGTGCGGCGGCATACGCACGGCAAGGAGGGCAAGCGCGAGCGTCGCGAGAACGAGGACAACAATTGACGGCTTCTCATCGTCTGTTCCACCTTTCCTCTCAGACACCGTCGTGTCAAGTGCTCGCGAAGTTCGCGAAGTAGCGGTTGGACTCGCGAGCAGGCGGCCGGACAGTCGTGTGTTAACATAACCGGGTCGCAGGCTGAGACGAGGCGCCGTCCACGCTGAGCTGTTCAGCTTGGCTTCTGCCCCGAAGGTTTGCAGCCCGACCCACGTATGCCAGAAAGGTTGTGATACCAGAGCCCATTGCTCCAGGGCACACCGTTCAAGGTCAATCTTGGGCCCATACTCCGGGTCCTTCCCATACCAGAGCCCCGGCCGGCTCCCCCTCTGCTCCGTGTTATCTGTGAGAAACCGTTCTTCGGCATGTCATGCCTTTGCCGTGGGCGCACGTAGCCGCCGGCGTGCTGCTGTGCTTGGGCTCCCATAGAAGACAAGGAGATCGACACATCATGAGTGGCATCTGCGGCGAAATCCGCTTCGACGGCAATGCAGTCCGAAGTGCCTCGATTGAGGAGATGGTACGGAGCCAGTCACACCGAGGGCCCGATGGATCGGGCATCGTTATTCAAGGTCGTCTGGGCTTCGGCCACACACGTTTGAAGACTGTAGACTTGAGCGAGACTTCCCAGCAACCCCTCTCCGACCCGAGCCTCGGCATGGGGATCGTGTTCGATGGAGCCGTCCATAACTTTCGTGAGCTGCGCAAAGAACTCGAGGGCAAGGGCTATCGCTTCTTCTCACGCGGTGACGCCGAGGTTGTGCTCAAGGCGTTCCACGCCTGGGGGCCTCGGTGCGCAGAGCGATTCAACGGCCTGTTCGCCTTCGCGATCTGGGAACGTGACTCGGGCAAGGTGACGCTGGTCAGGGATCGGTTGGGGCTCAAGCCCCTCTACTACACAACGGCTCCCCACGCTTTCCGTTTTGCCTCACATCTCCCTGCTCTTCTGGTCTCGGGCGACGTTGACACGGAAATCGACCCGGTGGCTCTTCACCATTACCTGACCTTTCATTCCGTCGTGCCGGCTCCGCGCACGATTCTTCGGGGAGTGAGGAAGCTCGCACCGGCGACGATCATGACGATCGTCGAGGACGGGACGCTTGCGTGCGATGAGTACTGGACGCTTTCCTTCGACCGCAGCGAGGAGGAGGAGAGAAGGAGTGCGCGCGAGTGGCAGGAGTTGGTCCTCGCAGCCCTGCGGCGGGCGGTTGACCGGGGTCTCGTGGCCGATGTGCCCGTGGGGGTTCTGCTCTCCGGAGGCCTTGATTCCAGTTTGATTGTGGGACTCCTGGCGGAAGCGGGGCTGGAACGTATGGATACGTATTCCGTGGGATTCGAGGACGTGAACGAGGAGGCTGGGGACGAGTTCTTCTACTCTGACCAGATTGCTGCTCGGTTCGGCACCGAGCACCACAAAGTGTTCGCGGACTCCCAGCATCTGCTTTCGGTTCTGGACGCAGCCATTCACGCCATGTCTGAGCCCATGGTGAGCCACGATGCGGTGGCTTTTCACATGCTGGCGCACGAAGTATCGAAGGAACTCAAAGTGGTGCAAAGCGGACAGGGGGCCGACGAGGTGTTCGGGGGTTATCGTTGGTATCCGCCGCTTCTTGAGAGCAAGGCACCACTCGATGACTATGCCGCCGAGTTCTTCGATCGCGACCATCGGGAGATGGAAGAAGTGCTTGCACGCGATCTGGGTACCGGTGATGTGAGCCGCCGGTTCGTGTCCCGGCACTTCAGCCTGCCCGGGGCCGGTATGCCTGTCGACAAGGCCATGCGCTTGGATACCCGCGTGATGATGGTTGAAGACCCGGTGAAGAGGGTGGACAACATGAGCATGGCCTGGGGGGTGGAGGCTCGGGTGCCCTTCCTCGACCACGAAGTCGTCGAGTTGGCTGCCCGTATCCCGGCTCAGCACAAAGTCGCAGACGGGGGAAAGTGGGTGCTCAAAGAGGCCGCTCGCTCGGTGATTCCTGCCTCCGTCATAGACAGGCCCAAGGGTTATTTTCCCGTGCCGTCGCTCAAGTATCTGCAGGGGCCCTTTCTCGACTTGGTGACCGATGCGCTTTGCGGGCGGACGGCGCGTGAGCGCGGATTGTTCAGGCCCGAATATGTGGAAGATTTGTGCGCCCATCCCTTGGAGCACATCACTCCTCTACAGGGATCCAAGCTGTGGCAACTTGGGCTGCTCGAGCTCTGGTTGCAGGCCAACGATCTCTGATGACGGCTCCGCGCAGCGATCGCGAGCCAAGCACCCACTACCCCAGAAAGGAGACATCTTGTCTGGTGTGAAGAGCACACAAACACCTCGCGGCGGGCCCGTGCCGGGAGTCCAGCCTTCCGAGCCGCTGCTGGGGAAGGAGGGTGCCGGCGTCGCTGTCGATTGCGGATGGGGCCGGGTGCTCTTCGGGCACACCTATCCGAACCCCGTTGCTCTGTGCGACGCGCTTCGGGCGGAAGAGCCGGGAAGGCGTGATATCGCCTTCTACGTGCATGATCCGCACGTGGTCATAGCGGCGGCGCCGCAAGAGGTCTTCTTGGATCCGTCCGATACCTACCGGCTCGAACTCACCACGTACAAGCCGGAGCCCCCCAACCAGACACTTGAGACACGACCTCTGCGCTCACAGGACGTGGCTGCCGTCAACCGGATATTCGACTCGAGGCGCATGGTCACTGTGGACGAGAGCTTCTACGAGGAATCGAACCATGAAGCCGGTCTCGTGCACTTGGTGGCGGTTGATCGCCGGATGGGGGAAGTTGCCGGAGTCGTGACCGGCATCGACCATCCGTTGGCTGTGGGAGGGTCGAGCAGAGGGACAAGCCTGTGGAATCTTGCGGTAGACCCACGCACATCGCATGCAGCCGTGGGGGAGATGCTTGTCGACGCACTTGCCTCAAGGTTCCAGCGTCTGGGAAGAGAGTTCTTGGACCTGTCCGTCATGCACGGGAATTCGCAGGCCGTACCCCTATACAGGAAGATGGGCTTCAAGCGGTTGCACCTCTTCTGCCTCAAGAAGAAGAATCCCATCAACGAACCGCTCTACGTGGGCCCTGTCGAGGGTGGTGAGCTCAACGTCTACGCACAGATCATAGTGGACGAGGCGCGAAGGCGTGGCATCGTGGTGGAAGTAGAGGACGCCGCCAACGGTTACTTCAACCTGCGGCTGGGTGGACGGAAGGTACGCTGTCGCGAATCACTGTCGGAACTGACGAGTGCCGTGGCAATGAGTGCGTGCGCGGACAAGCAGGTGACCACCCGAATCCTGGCTCGGGCCGGTCTTGAAGTACCCGCACAGTGTCTGGCCGGACATCCGGATGCCAACGAGGCCTTCTTGCGCGCAAAAGGCAGGTTGGTGGTGAAGCCGGCCTGCGGCGAACAAGGTCGCGGCATCGCCGTTGACATCGATGAACCTACGGAACTCGCCGATGCCGTCGAACGTGCGCGTATCCATGACCCGAAGGTGCTTCTGGAAGAGTATGTCGAGGGTGATGACCTGCGTGTCATCGTCATCGATCATGAGGTGGTTGCCGCGGCAGTGAGGCGTCCTGCGGAAGTGGTTGGAACAGGCACCTTGTCGATTGCCCAGCTCATCGAGAAGCAGAGCCGTCGCCGGACGGCAGCCACAAGAGGTGAGAGCTCGATACCGGTTGACGATGAGACGGAGCGCTGCATCCGCCGCGAAGGTTACACTCTCGACTCCATTCTTCCGGCACATGAGCGGCTGCGGGTAAGGAAGACCGCCAACTTGCATACGGGGGGCACCATTCACGACGTGACTCCCCGACTTCACCCTTCGCTGGAAGAAGCGGCGCGCGTCGCATCGGTCGCCCTCGATATCCCGGTGGTTGGCCTGGATCTTCTCGTTGAGGCCGTCGATCGCCCTTCATACGTGATCATCGAGGCCAACGAGAGGCCCGGGCTCGCCAATCACGAGCCCCAGCCCACGGCCCAGCGCTTTGTTGACCTACTGTTCCCGCAGAGTGTGATGAACGGCTGGACGGAGACCGGTGGCAACGGCAAAGCGCCGATCAGCACAGAGCGGTTGACTTCGTGAGCGAAAGGCCGAGTCACGCTGGTTCAGTCACTTCGGTGTCAGTGGTATAGGTGCGACGGCTCTCTTCCCCGGCCACAGGTTGAGCAGGGGACTGTATTCGCCGATGGAGAAGCCGGCCGGCTCGCGGAGATCCCCGTATTATCGACGACTCTTGGAGGGTGGGGTCGTCTACTTACTTCCTGCGAGTGCACCGAGAGAATCATGTGTGCCGGAGTCAAGTGGGCTCCACGTCTGCGGGCGCTGTGTCCCCAGTGTCACGCGCTTACCGGAGCCAATGTGAGAAGCATGTATCGGGACCGCACACATTTTGGCCGCCAAAGGCCTTTCTCGGCACTCCCAAAGGGCTCCCAGAAGACACGAAAACACCCGCTTCTGCAGGTGTTTTCTGTGATGCGCCCAGCAGGATTCGAACCTGCGACCTTCGGATTCGTAGTTCCTTCACAGGGGTTTTGGGGGATTACGGCGTGTCTCAGTTCGTCGGCCAAATAGGGTTATTTGCGGGGGGTTCCTGTGGTGGGCCGAGACGGGCCAAGACGGGCCAAAACACAGTTTCGAGTTTTTTTGTGGGCAAAGTGTGGGCAGCGCGACCGCGACCGCCGCCGCCGTGAGGCCCCAAGGCCTTCCCAGAAGAACCACCA
>CAYRES010000021.1:0-11088 GCA_964423425.1 uncultured Gaiellales bacterium
TGGGGGCCCGCATGGTGACGTTGACGCGGGGGGCGTAGAAACCCCCGGGGGTGTGAGCGGGGCCTGCGGGGCCGCCGGCTCTTGCCGGCGGCCCCGCTGCATCCAGGAGCGTTGGACTCCGGTTCGGGCGGCGGCGGGCGCATCGCCCGCCGCCGCCCCATCGACGCCCCGCTAAGCGCCGTTGCCTCGTCTACGACCACCCACCCGCCGGGGCTGTCACGGGCGTGAGCACGGGCGGGGTCCGTTCTCGTCGGGCCCTTACGGAAGGCCGGGGGGCGGGCGTCCGCAAAAACGTCTCTTCCCAGAGGGCGAACATGGCGAGGGCGAACAGGGGCCGGCTTGTGTCCCTCCGCCCGGAGAGATGGGTGCGCAGCATTCCCTCCACTTCTCGGCGGTTGAAGTAACGGCCGAGGTGTGGATCTCCAAGGAGTGCCGTGAGCTCCTTCGCCAGCGGTCCGCGCAGCCACTTCCTGGTGGGCACGGGAAAGCCCCGCTTCGGACGTGACCAGGCGTCCGGCGGCAGCTGGTTCCGGAAGGCCCGCCGCAGGAGGGGCTTGGTGACCGAACCTTCCACCCGCAAGTGGCTGGGCAGGGAGGCGGCTAGGCGGAACACCTCATGATCAAGGAAGGGCACGCGCAACTCCAGAGAATGTGCCATCGTCATCCGGTCGGCCTTGGCGAGAATGTCACCCGGCAGCCAACTCAGGATATCCACATGTTGCATCATCGTGATGTCGTCGTACGCCAACTTCTCTCCGAAATCGTAGAGGGGAGAGGTCACGGCAGTGGCGGGTAGGGGAGAACTTGGTGACCGGCTCCCCCCGGAGTGGTCGCGCGACCAGGCGTCGAGGGCGAGGAGATCCAGCTTGGCGTCTTCTCCCAGTAGGCGGGCGTTCCCGACGTAGCGTTCCCGCAGGGTGGTCGCTCCCCGAAGCAGGTAATCCCGTCCCTTCACTCCGCGAGGCAGGCAGGCGGCGCCTGCCGCTAGGGCCCGCACCAAAGGGTGCGGCAACCGGGCCAGCGGGGCGAGCGCCGCCGGTTCCCTATAGATGCCGTAGCCCCCGAACAACTCGTCCGCCCCCTCTCCCGAGAGGGCCACGGTCACATGCCGCCCGGCTTCTCGGGCCAACGCGTAGAGGGCCACAGCGGACGGATCGGCCACCGGATCATCGAGATGCCACACCGCCCGGGGAAGAGCCGCCCAGAACTCCTCCGGGCCCATGATGATCTCCTCGTGCTCGGTCCCCAAGAAGCGGGCGGTCGCGGCCGCCTGGGGCAGCTCGGAGTAGGCGGACTCCGCGTAGCCCAGGCTGAAAGTGCGAAGAGGTCCAATCTCCCGGAGGAGGGCGGCGATGATGGTGGAATCGATGCCTCCGGAGAGGAAGGCTCCCACGGGTACCTCTGCCTGGGCATGCAGAAGAACGCTCTCCCGCAGAAGGGCCCGCAGCTCCTCCTCGATGTCTCTCGCATCCCGGTGGGCGGTCGTGACCGCCTCGAAACGGGGAGTGAAGTAGCGGGTGATCTGCAGGCGGTTCCGCCTGTAGAGGAAGGAGCAGCCGGGCGGAAGCTTCGAGATTCCGGCGAACATGGTACGCGGTTCGGGTACGTACTGGAAGGTGAGGTAGTCCGAGAGTGCCTGGAAGTCCAGACGCCCCTCGCAACCGGGCAGGTCGAGCAGGGCTTTGGCCTCGGAGCCGGCGGCGAAGGCGTGAGGTGTCTCGGCGTAGTAGAGAGGCTTGATGCCGAAGCGGTCGAGTGCACCGAAGAGGGTATCGCTGCGCAGGTCGTGGAGGAGGAAGGCGAACATGCCGCGCAACTCCTCGAGGCATCGCTCGCCCAATTCCTCGTACAGATGGACGATGACCTCGCAGTCGCTCTTCGAACCGAACACGTGGCCCTTGGCTTCCAGCCCGCGCCGGAGTTCTCGATGGTTGTAGATCTCTCCGTTGGCGACCAGGCACACGTCGCCCCGTTCGTTGAACAGGGGCTGGGTTCCATCGTCCACTCCCACAATCGCAAGCCGGCAGAAGGCGAAGGTTGCTCTTCCGTGCTCCGCTTCACCGTAGGCGTCCGGACCTCTGTGCCCAAGGGCGCGCATGACGGCGGCTCCATCCAATGTGGCGTGTGAGTCTTTTCTGTACAGACCAAGGAATCCGCACATGTGCGCTTCCGCTCCTCGCATCTCTGGCAGTTGCTGGTGCTCCATGTGGTAAGACGCAGACTCACGGGGTTTCCTTCGGGTGAACGGGCGGGGACCTTCTCGGTGCGGCTACGGACCCGCCCCCCGAGCCCACAAGAACCTTGAAATTGGAACAGTTGAAACTTAAACTGTTTGGGCGCGGACGAAGGACGGTCCTTCCTCACGTGAGAGCCGGCCGGCCGCTGCACGACCGCCAGAGGCGGACGCGATTCTCCTGACCGGAAAGGGGCACGGCGTGCCGCGAGACATGAGCATCTACGGGGCCGACACGCTGCAGGCCGCAGATGTATGGGTGAAGCTCTGCCGGGCGCAGATGGCAGTGTCGGCCCGTGTGTTTCGGGGGCTGCCGGCGCGCACGAGTCTGGCCCAGTTTGCCGTGCTGGAGGCTCTCGACTACCTCGGGCCCATGTACCAGCGCGAGATCTCCGAGAAGATTCTGAAGAGTACCGGCAACGTGACGGTGGTGGTGAACAACCTGGAGCGAGATGGGTTGGCGGTTCGTACCCGTTCCCAAGAGGATAGGCGCAGAATCGTGGTGAGCATCACCGACAAGGGGCGGGAGTGGATCCGCGGCATCCTGCCTGTCTATCTGCACACGCTCACCCGGGAGTTCTCTGCTCTCACGCCGGATGAGCGGCAACAGCTCGGCGACCTCTGCCGCAAACTGGGGAGAACCCCGGCGGCGTCGAGTGCGGGCGAGGGCATTCGCGGCAAAGGGAACGCGGAGGAAGAAGGAGGTTCGGTATGACGGTGAGCTTTCGTCCGGCAGAGTATGTGCGGCCGCGGACTGTCGAGGAGGCGTCCGCGCTGCTCGCGGATTTCGGTGGGCAGGGTGCGGTCATCGCGGGAGGTACCGATCTTCTGGTCAAGAAGCCTGCGCACGTCAAGGCTCTCATCGATCTCGTCGATCTCCGGCTCGATCACATCGTCACCGACGGGTCGAGCGAGGGGGCGGAGAACGGCGAGAGCACGGGGAACGGCCGGGCTCTGCGGATAGGGGCTTCGGTGACGGTCACCGACCTGGCAGAGGCTCACCACGCCCTGTCCGGTCCCTGGAGCATGATCACTGAAGCCGCCCGCCTGCTTGGAACACCCGCGGTCCGTAACCGTGCCACCCTGGGAGGCAATCTCTGCAACGCCTCTCCCGCGGGCGACCTGTCGGTGGCGCTGCTGGCACTTCGCGCGTATGCGGTGACGTCCGGCACTTCCGGAGTGAGGCGCATCCCTCTCTCTGAATTCTTTCTGGGGCCCAATCGGACGGTGCTGGCCGTAGACGAGGTGCTCATGGAGATCGGTGTTCCGGCGACACCCGCCGGCAGTGGAGCGGCCTTCTTGAAGCTGGGCCGCCATCAGAGCTCCGTCGACATTGCGACCGTGAGCGTCGGCTGCCTGCTCGTGGCGGACCATGGCGTCTGCCGTGACGTGAGGATCTCCTTGGGGGCGGTGGGGCCCACACCGGTGCTCACTCATGCCCCCACGGAGGCGCTCGTGGGGAGGGAGTTCAGCCCGGCTCTTATGCGGGAGGCCGGTGCGATCGCTGCCGCCGACGTGCATCCCATCGACGATGTGCGCGCGTCTGCCGTCTACCGGCGCAAGATGACGGCGGTGCTGGTCCGCCGGGCACTCGAGACCGCTCTTCGGGAGGTGTGAGCCGTGACTGTCGACGTGACGATGAACGTGAATGGGTCCCGCCGCGCGCTTCGGGTGGAGCCCGGGGACCGTCTGGTGGATGTGCTCCGTGAACGCTTGGGCCTCCTGGGCACGAAGATCGGGTGCGGTGAGGGTGAATGCGGGGCCTGTACGGTCATGATGAACGGCCGGGCCGTGCTCTCCTGCCTTACTCTGGCTGTCCAGGCGGAGGGGGCGAACATTGAGACCATCGAGGGGCTGGATGGAGAGGCCGCCGCCGCTACCGCGACCGCCGCCGTTTCCACGGACGGTCCCGCCACGGGCACGGCGGCCGGCGCCACTTCCGCGGCCACTTCCGCGCCCGACCGGCTCGGTATCACCGGCGCGGCGCCGGTACCCGTGGAGGCAGCGCGAAGAGATGCCGCCCGGCTCCATCCGCTGCAGCAGGCCTTCGTGGAGGAAGGCGCCATCCAGTGTGGCTTCTGCACTCCGGGCATGATCATGGCGGCCAAGGGCCTGCTCGACCGGGAGCCCGACCCTTCGGAGGCGCGAGTGCGGGGGGCACTGGCGGGCAATCTCTGCCGCTGCACGGGCTACGACAAGCCGGTGAGGGCGGTGCTTCGGGCGGCTGCGGTCTTGAGGGAGGGGCGATGAGCGGGCAGGAGAAGGTAGTCGGCGAACGGGTCACGCGGATCGACGCACTCGACAAGGTGACCGGCCGGGCCCGCTTCGGCGTCGACGTCGTTCTCGACGGCATGCTGCACGCCAAGCTCCTGCGCAGCCCTCATCCGCACGCTCGTGTGGTGGGAGTCGATTCGTCGGCCACCCTGGCTCTGCCCGGCGTGCGTGCCGTGGTTCGCGCGAGTGAGGTGCCCCGGGTGGTCGGCACCTGGTTCAACCTGCGTAGTGAGAAGGAGACAAAGAAGCTCTTCCTGCAGGACGACAAAGTACGGTTCATCGGCGACCCGGTTCTTGCCGTGGTGGCCGACGATGAACAGACGGCGGAAGAGGCACTCGCGCTCATTCGGGTGGAGTATGAGGTGCTCGAGCCGGTGTTCGATCCTCTCGAGGCCATGGAGCGCTCTGATGTCAGGATCCACGAACGGGGCAACATCGGTTTTCACATCTTCAAGGAGTACGGGGATCTGGAAGCCGGCTTCGCTCAAGCCGATGTCGTGGTTGAGAACTCGTACAGCACCTCCAAACAGATCCACGCGTCGCTCGAACCACAAGGAGCCTGCATCGCCGCCTATTCGGCGGACGGTGTCCTGACCATTCACTCCACCTCGCAGGTGCCGCACTGGGTGATGATGTACGTATCGCTGGCATTGGGCATACCCATGGCCAAGGTGCGGGTCATCCGGCCGTATGTAGGGGGCTCGTTCGGAGGTCGTGCTGGAGTCATCTGGGGTCTGGAGCTCATGTGCGCCTATCTGGCGACCAAGGTCAACCGGCCCGTACGCTTGGCCTTCACGCGGGAGGAGGACTTCACCGCCACCGAGTCGCGTCACCCCTTTCACGTGTGCATGAAGACGGGTGCCACCAAGGAGGGGCTGCTGGTGGCCAACGAGGCTCATATCGTCATGGACGTGGGCGGTTACGGCACCCACTTCGTGAGCGTCCTCGCTGATGCCCTCGGTACCGGAGTCGGCATCTACAGAATCCCCAACTACACGCTCGAGGGCACCTGTGTTTACACCAACAAGCCGCTCTCGGGAGCCTTCCGGGGCTACGGCAATCCGCAGATGAACTTCGCCCAGGAGTCACAGCTGGACGAGGTGGCCGAGAAGCTGGGCATGGATCCGGTGGAACTGCGTCTGAAGAACTACCGCGGCAGCGGGGAGATGGATCCGGTCTTCAACGATCCCGTGGGGAGTTGTGGCTTGGCGGACTGCCTCACCCGGGGCGCCCAAGCCCTCGGGTGGGGCGAGAAGTGGTCTCCGCGGCCCCCCACGTCGGCCAATGCCGGGCCACGTGGTGCGTCCGGCACCATGAAACGTGGTGTGGGTATGGCCGCCCATCAACATGGCACCGGCGCTCGCTTCGGCCTTCCCGATCCTTCTTCCGCCACGGTGAGGCTGAATGCGGACGGCTCCGTCAACCTTCTCACCGCCTGCGCCGACGACGGCCAAGGCAACCGCACTGTGCTCGCCCAGATCTGTGCGGAGGTGCTTGGGGTGGGGCTGCAGGACATCTGTGTCTCCGACACCGATACAGGCATCGCTCCCCTCGACGGCGGCACTCACGGCAGCCGCCAGACCTACTGCAGCGGAGTCGCTGTCATGCGGGCTGCCGCAGAGGCGCGGGCCAAGGTGCTCGCGCTGGGTGCCGAGTACCTGGAGGTGGACGACGCCTCTAGGCTCACCATCAGCGACGGGGTGGTGCATGATTCCGCCGGCACCGGCGGCAGTGTGTCTCTCAGTGATCTCATGCGCCATTTCCAGGTGGGAGACTTCTCCCGTTGCCATCAGGTCATCGGCGACGCGTCCGGGGTGACCGATGCCCAGCCCGCCGTATTCGGCGCCACCTTTGCCGAGGTGGAAGTCGACACCGATACCGGTCAGGTCAAGGTGCTCAATATGGTGGGCGCCTTCGACGTGGGTAGGGCGGTTAATCCCATGCACTGTGAAGGGCAGATCACCGGGGGTCTCACCATGGGAGTGGGCTACGCGCTCACCGAAGGCCTCATCATCGAGGACGGCTGTGTGCTCAATCCGAATTTCACCGATTACAAGATCATTCGAGCTCCCGATGCTCCTCACATCACCCCGGTCTTGGTGGAGAGTGGGGAGCCTACCGGTCCCTTCGGGGCCAAAGGGCTGGGCGAGGCGACGATGATAAGCGCCGCCTCCGCCATCGCCAGCGCTGTCTACCACGCGGTGGGTGTGCGGATGCGGGAACTGTGCATAACGCCGGAGAAGATACTGGAGGCCCTCGAGGCGGCACACGCCGGTTGCGGGAAGGAGAGGGTGGGAGCGTGTGCCCGCGGAGACGAGGAGGGCGCGGCGGCAGGAGCCGTAGGCTGAGCCGCCAAGGCGGCGTCCCGGGCAGCGGCCGCGGCGGCCGGCTGACGAGCAAAGGTGTCGGGTCGAGAGGCCGCTTGACACACGTCATAAATGGTGTAATAATCAGTCCAATAAAGGTATGGTAAACAGGCCATAGTGAACTGCCGCGCCACAGGGACCGGGCGAGAGCTCTGCGGATGGCGGCGGTGACAACACGTCCGGCTCGCGGGGGCAGCTCCCGGTTTCCGGCCCTTGCCACGCCGGACCGGGCGTAGAGCCGTCCGCCGAGGAGGCCCCGTGTGAAGCATTCCGTCGTTCTCACTGTGAATGGTGAGGAGTATGTCCTTGCCATCGACCCCCACCGCACCCTGGCTGAGGTGCTGCGCGAAGAACTCAGGCTGACGGGCACCAAGATCGGCTGCGGCACCGGCGACTGTGGAGCCTGCACCGTTCTGCTCGACGGACGCGCTGTGTCTTCATGTCTCACGCTGGCGGTGGAGGCGGACGGTCGGAGGGTGGTGACAGTCGAGGGTCTGGCACCATCCGGCGAGCAACTCCATCCGATTCAGCAGGCGTTCATCGAGAAGGGCGCCATCCAGTGCGGCTTCTGCACGCCGGGCATGGAGATGTCCACGCTCGCCCTGCTTCAGGGCAACCCTCATCCCACCGAGGAAGAGATCAGGGCGGGGCTGGCCGGCAACCTTTGCCGCTGCACCGGCTATAACAAGATCGTGGAAGCCGTGGCCACCGCAGCCGGTGCCATGGCGGAAGAGCCCATGAATACTGCTGCGGACGGAGCTTCGGACGGAGACCAAGGAAGGCCCTGCGCCCTCTGGCCTCCGGTTGGATGAGGGGGGCATGATCGTGCTACCGAGGTTCGAGTATAAAGCCGCCGGGAGCGTCGCAGAGGCCTGCCGCTTGCTGCGGGACGCCGGCGGTGCAGGGCGGGTGATGGCGGGGGGCACCGATCTTCTCGTCAAGCTCAAGTCGGTCGCCCGGCCGCTGCTTCCGGCGCCACCCGCGTCGGGGGAGGGCCCCTCCGGGCCGGAGCTCGTGGTCGGTCTGCGGGGAATACGTGAGCTCGCCACTCTCGGCTTCGACTCCGGCAGAGGGCTCGTGGTCGGAGCCACCGCCTGTCTGGCCGACGTGGCTGCCCATCCCGATGTCCTCCGGCATTACCCGGCGGTGGCCTATGCGGCGAGCGAGACAGGCACGCCTCAAGTGAGAAACATGGGTACAGTGGTCGGCAATCTCTGCAATGCGGCTCCCTCCGCCGACAACGCGCCTGCGCTTCTGGTGTTGGGGGCCGAAGTGCGGGTGGCCGGCGAAGGAGGTGAGCGCGTGCTGCCGCTTGCGGAGTTCTTCCGAGGGCCGGGAGAGACCGCTCTCGGCCTCGGCGAGATTGTGACGGCGGTCGAAGTGCCGGTACCGCCGGCGCGTTCGGGTGCCTCATACCGGCATCTGTCTGCTCGGGGGCGGGTAGATCTGAGCGCCGTGGGGACGGCGGCCTTCGTCTCCCTCGACGAGGAGTACGCACGGGTGCGTGAGGTTCGCATAGCGCTCGGAGGTGTGGCACCTACGCCCCTACTCGTGGCGGAGGCGGGCGCCCATCTCGCCGATGCGCCGGTCGGGCGGCGTGTGTTCGCTGAGGCGGCGGCGCTGGCCGCCCGCGCGGCTCGCCCCATCTCCGACGTACGTGCCTCCGCGGGCTACCGGAGGCGAATGGTGCAGACGCTCGTGCAAAGGGCTCTTCTCGAAGCTGTGGTCCGAGCTCAGGCAGACGGGGAGGTAAGGTCATGAGCGTCGACTCTCTCATCGGGCAGGATCTTCCCCGTATCGAGGGGCGGGAGAAAGCGACCGGGGCGGCTCTCTACACCGACGACCTCACTCTGCCCGGCATGCTCCACGGCCGGCTCCTGCGCAGCCCTCTGCCCCACGCGCTCATACGCGGCATCGATGTGGGCAGGGCGGCGGCACTTCCCGGTGTGAAGTGCATCGTCACCGGGCGGGACATCCCGGCGGTGAGGTTCGGTAACTGGCGGCTCATGCCCGAGACGCAGGACCAGCACGCCCTGTGTGTCGACAGGGTGCGTTACGTGGGCGACGAGGTGGCCGCCGTGGTAGCGATCGACCCAGAGACCGCGGAGGAAGCCCTCGGTCTCATCGAGGTCGACTACGAAGAGCTGCCCTCCGTCTACGATGTCGATGTGGCGACTGCACTCGACGCCCCTGCTCTGCATCAGGAAGTCCCCGGCAACATAAGCGTGGAACGCAAGATTCTCTTCGGTGATGTGGAGGCGGGCTTCGCCCAAGCGGAACTCGTACTCGACAACGTCTTCACCGTCCACGCGGTGAGCCACGCCTACCTTGAACCCTGCTCCGTGCTGGCCCGCGCCGAGTCCGATGGTCGGGTGACGATATGGACCTCCACTCAGACTCCCTACATCACCCAGTGTCTCTTAGCCGCCACTCTGGGGTTACGAGAGAACGACGTCCGCGTCATCAAGCCGGCAGTGGGCGGAGGCTTCGGGGGGAAGATGGAGCTTCGGGCCTGGGAGTTCTGCGCCGCCTTTGCGGCCCGGAAGACCGGACGGCCGGTGAAGTTCACACTCACCCGGGAGGAGGAGCTTGCCTTCGGACGCCGGCGGCACCCCATGAAGATCCATTCCAAGGTGGCTTTTGCCAAGGACGGCACTCTCACCGCCAAGGATCTCGACATCCTGCTCGATGGCGGCGCCTACAACGCCATGGGCCCGACGGCCACTTTCCTGTCGGGCAATTTCGGCGCCATGCTCTACCGTTATCCCGCCTACCGGTACCTGGGCCGCCACGTGTACACCAACAAACCACCGGCGAGCGCCATGCGGGGCTTCGGTGCGCCGCAGTCGTTGTTCGTGAGCGAATCCCAGATGAACATGGCCGCGGAGGCCCTCGGCCTCGATCCCATCGACATCCGTCTGAAGAACGCCATGCGCACCGGCGACGTCATCCCGGATGTGGCTACCATCTCGAGCTGCGGCTTCGTCGAGTCACTCGAGAAGGCCAGGGAGATGAGCGGCTGGGCCGAGAAGCGTCGGGCCTATGCGGCTGGGTCGCCCAAGGCAGGGGGAGACACTCCGCCGTCTGCACCGCCGGCTGCGGATGCCGCCTCGCCTCCCACCGCGCGCGGCATCGGCGTGGGTTGCTACAGTTTCATCTCGGGTGGGGTCTTCAACTGGTTCAACACCCAATACCCCTTTTCGGCGGCCGAGGTCCGGGCGTTCGCCGACGGCACCGTTCATCTGCTCACGATGGCCGCCGACATCGGTCAGGGTTCAGACAGCGTGCTCGTACAGATACTGGCCGAGGAGTTGGGCCTCAGCCCGGCCGACATCCGCCTCACCGCCGGTGACACGGCCATGGCTCCGCAGGCCGACCTGGGCTCATGGGGCAGTCGGGTCACTCTCATGGCCGGTAACGCCGTGCTCGAGGCGGCGCGCCGTATCAAGGATGAACTCTTCGGGGCGCTCTCGGCCCGCTTCAACCTAAATGTGATCTACGACCTTGAATGCCGGAACGGGCGCGTGCAGGTGAAGGCCCGGCCGGAACGGGGCATGACCTTTGGAGAGGCTGTGGCCCTGGTGCAGAAAGCGCGCCGGGGGGAGCCCTTGGTGGCCCGCGGTTACTACACGCCTCGGGGCAAGGGGCTTGTCACACCCGCCTTCAGCTTCGGCACACAGGTAGCCGAGGTGGAGGTCGATCGCGACACCGGCCAGGTGAGAGTCGAGAGGATGTGGACCGCTCACGACTGCGGAGTGCCCCTCAACCCCATGGGGGTCGAGGGGCAGCTCGAGGGCTCCATCCACATGGGTCTCGGCTATGCCTTGAGCGAGCAGTTGGTCATGGAGGACGGGCACACGCTGAACACCACCTTCCTCGACTACAAGATCCCCACCAGCCTCGACATGCCGCCAGGGGAGTCGGCCACCATCGAGACCTATGAGCCGGAAGGGCCCTTCGGAGCCAAGGAGGCGGGGGAGGGCTTGGTGTCGCCCACCGCTCCCGCCATCGCCGAGGCGGTTCATCACGCCACCGGCTACCGCTGTATGGACCTGCCCATCACGCCCGAGAAGATACTCGCCGGCTTGGATATGCGGACCGGGGCGGGGGGGGCCCCCCCCCCCCGGGCCCCCCCCCCCCCCCCGGGCCCCCGCCCCCCCCCCCCCCCCCGGGGGGGGGCCCCCCCCCAAAAAAACACAACCCCCCACGGTGCGA
>CAYRES010000022.1:0-7221 GCA_964423425.1 uncultured Gaiellales bacterium
CACCCCCCCATTTTGGCGGGGGGGTGGTTTTTTGGTGTGGTCGGGCGCGCGCTGGGGGGGGCTACGCCCCCGCGCCTCATCGGGCTTCAGCTCCTCTTCCTGCTCCACCGGCCGACCGGGGAGCAGAGCCTTCGACTTCATCTCCAGCAGGGCGCTCACCACGACCAGGAACTCGCTCAACTCCCCCCAGCCCGCGTCGGGCCGCGCGGCCCACACCTCCAGGTACTCCACGATGACCTCGAGGACGGGAACCTCGAGGACGTCGATCTCCTCCTTGACTATCAGCGTGAACAGGAGGTCGAGCGGCCCCTGATAGACATCCAAGTCGAGGTTGAGGGTTCTCATTCGAACCTCAAGTCGAAGTCCTGCTGCATGGCAGACCAGACCAGGGCGGCCAGCCGATCTCCACCGGCGCTCGTGAGGTGGATGCCGTCTTCCGTACGCATGAGGCGTCGCTTGCCCTGCCCGTCGGGCAGGTGGGCGGCGTACATGCCGTTGTCGCCAGCAAAGAGCGTCCAGCAGTCCACGAAGCGAACGGCGTCCCTCGTTTCGGCCTCCTGCTGGTAGATTCCGTTCATGAGTGCGCACCACTCCCTGAAGCGTTGCGGCCGGCTGATGGGCATGCCCACCCAGTAGACCCGAGTTCCACCTCTCACCAGGATGTCCATGGCTTCGCCCACGCGACGATGATACGCGTCGATCCATTCCGGGGAGAAACGCTCGAGGTGGCGTCCGGCCTCGTTCATGTCCTGGCTGTCGTTGCCGCCGAACATCACGATCACGGCGTCCGGCTCCATTTCACGCACAGCGTGCCTCATCCTCTCCGGCCGCCCAGACAACGAGGGGTCTCTCCCTGTCCCTTACGGGGAGGGCCGGTGTCACGACGCGGATCGACGGAGAGCCCCTGCGGAGGTCCCGCAGACGCGCGCTGTCGTCGAGCCAATCCTCTCTTTCCCCCGTCGCCGCCTTGGTGTCGGCGGTGTATGCTGGCGATGCCCCGTCTGTGCTCCCCCCGAGGGCCGCTGTCTCTGCGCTCGTTTCGGCAGAGCGGCCGAGGAGGCCGGCCAAGGACCGCGCCGGCACGTCCAGATGCAGCGTCGCGCTGACCCTGTGGATGGAACGGGCCACCTCTTCCCCAGCACTCCTCACTGGCCCCTGCGGAAGGACCATGGCGGCTCGGTGGAGGCTTGCGGAAGCGAGCAGGGCAGCAAGAACCAGCGCGAGCCCTAAGACAAGCAACACCTCGGCGCTCCAGTGCCGGCGGCGCCCGTCAGATCGGGCATCTGAGTCCGATATCTCCAAAGAACTGCCTTGTGTCGTCGTACGCATATGACAACTATAGAGCTAGAAGCGGAAGTAGATGAAGTCCGCCACGCCCTCGGGCCCGAAGGCGTCGATGAGAAAGACCGCCACACCGAGGACGAGGCCTTGCACCATGAGGTTGAGGCGTGAAAAGCGGGCCTGCACTAACTGAAGTGTGGGCCGAGGGGTGTACTGACCGGCTATCCCTACGAGGACGGCCAGCACGACTGCCGGTGTGATCGCTCCCAGACCGCCGACTCCCTCCGCCACGCGTGCGAACACCCTGCCCGCACCTTCCAGGGTCTCGACCCTGAAGAACACCCACAGAAGGCAGACATAGTGGAACACGGCCACGCGGCCTGCCAATCGTCTCCATCGTTCTCCTCCGACCTTTGCCCCTTCCTTCGACAGCGAGCCTGTTCTGCGGCGGAAGAAGCGCTCCGCCACCAAGCCCACTCCGTGCAAGCCGCCCCAGACGACGAACGTCCAGCCGGCGCCGTGCCACATACCGCCGAGCAGCATGGTGATCATGATGTTACGGGCGACCCTCCACTCCGACCCACGATTGCCGCCCAGCGGTATGTAGAGATAGTCGCGCAGAAAGCGTGAGAGCGTCATATGCCAGCGCCGCCAGAAGTCCTGCAGGCTGGTGGCCGTGTAGGGAGCGTTGAAATTGTCGGGAAGACGAAAGCCCAAGAGGAGCGCCAGCCCGATGGCGATGTCGGTGTAACCGCTGAAATCACAGAATATCTGCACCGCGTAGGCATACATGCCGACCAAGGTCTCCACGCTCGAGTAGGCGGCGGGGTTGTCGAACACACCGTTTACCAGGGAGCGGGCCAAGAAATCGGCGATGACGACTTTCTTCACCAACCCCACCGTGATCAGGAAGAAGGCCCGACTGGCATCGATGGACCTCGCGTCGCGAGGAGAGGCCAGCTGGGGCATGAACTCGGAGGCCCGCACAATGGGACCGGCCAGCATATAGGGGAAGAACGAGAAGTACACGGCCGCATCGGCGAGCGGCACGGGTTTTACCTCACCCCGGTACACGTCCACCGCGTAGGTGATAGCTCTGAAGGTCAGGAAGGAGATGCCCGCGGGCACGATGAGTTCGAGCAGGGGGAGAGAGGCCTCCACTCCGAACCCACCAAGCCCGTCGGCAAGCGAGTTCACGAAGAAGCCGTAGAACTTGAAAAAGGCCAATACGGCCAGGTTGGCCGCCACCGACGCAGCCACCCAGCCCTTCCGCGCTCGTGGTGAGGCACCCGGCCGGCTGCCCGCAACCACCAGCATCTGGTTGGCGAGGATGGACGCCACCAGCAAAGCTACGAACCGATAGTCCCACAATCCGTAGAAGAACAGGCCCGTGGCCGCCATGAACGCTTTCCACAGGCGCGGATAAGGCATGAGGAGCCAATTGAGTGCAAAGACGGCGAGAAAGAATACCGCGAACTCGGCCGTCGGGAAGAGCAACTGTGGTCGCCCCTAGAAGTAGGCGGGAAGAAGAAGCCTACTCACGGCCTGAAACGCGCCGCGAAGGATAGCGAAGAACGGCCTCTGGAAGAGGAAGAAGAAGGCGAGGATGACGAAGATGCCATACCGGTCGAACGACACCCAGGTGGCGTAGGCCTTCCCCGAGAGGAAGCCGCCCACCACCCGCGATCCGTCGAGGGGGGGGATGGGCAGCAGGTTGAAGAGGCCGAGCACGATGTTGACCTGGTAGGCAAGGAAGAGGACCTCGAACCACATAGGCATGGCCTGTTGCCCGAAGAGGGCTTCGGTGGGAACCAGGGGCTTGATGAGGTTGAGGATGACCGCCAGTACGATGGCAGTGAGGAAGTTGGTGACCGGGCCGGCCAGCCCCACCACCATCATGCCTCGTTGGCGGTTCTTGAAGTAGTAGGGATTGACGGGAACCGGCTTGGCCCAGCCGAAGATGAAGCCGCCGAGAACGTAGGTGATGACAAACATGAGCGTGCCCACCGGATCGAGGTGCTTGAGTGGATTGGCGGTGAGCCGCCCGTGCTGCCGCGCCGTGGGGTCGCCCAGGCGCCCGGCCACCCACCCGTGGGCCACCTCGTGCGCCATCATCGACAGCAGAAGGATGGGGAGAAGGAATATCAGGCCGATGATGCGCTCTGTGCTCACGATTCAAGTCCTATCTGTGTCGGCTGCGATGATGTCTTTCGCCGCATCCATCTGTTGGTCTCGAGTGCGGGCGGCACCCTCCACTGCCAGCCTCCGCACCGCACGTAGCACGCCTCCCACGCGGGGCCCTTCGGGCACGCCAAGCACTATGATATCGGTTCCGTCAATCTCAAGTCGGCGACGTCGCAGGTCGCCCAAGAAGCGCTCAATCCGCTCCCTGACCCGGGCCTCCTGGCTCACGCCGTGCAGGAACACCACTGATTCCACCGGCAGGCGGTCCAACACCTCGAACACCTCCCAGTCGGAGAGGGCCGGGTCGATCATCTGGTCGCGCAGGCGGGGGGCCATGACCACGCTGTTCCTCACCACCTCCAGGTCGGCGTGGCGGAGACGGAGTTTCTCCAGCCACAGGTAGAGCTCATCGTGCGCCATGTTGCGCGTGACCGCGGCCAGGCGGAGCCGCCAGCGAACAATCTCCTGCTCCAGGTTGAGCCGGGACACGACGGCATCCAGCAGGTCGATGAGCTCGACGGTACGGGGCCCGGTGGCCAACCGCTGGTGTACCTGACGGGCAACTTGGAGTTCATACAGGCGCCCGAGCGTCCACTCGATCCGCGTCTCGGAGAGAAGCGCTACGAGTTCATCACGCAACCGGGCGCTCGAGAGATCACCGACCAGATGCATGTCCACACACGCACGCGCCAGCGCATGTGTCTGCTCGTCCATGCGGAAAGCGTAGCGATTCTCATAGCGCACGGCCCGAAAGATGCGGGTGGGGTCCTCGATGAAGCTGAGATTGTGCAGCACCCGCAGCTTCTTGGCCTGCAGGTCGGGAAGGCCGCCGAAGAAGTCGACCACGTTGCCGAAGTGCTCCGGCTTGAGTGAGACGGCCATGGCGTTGATGGTGAAATCCCTGCGAAACAGATCCTGCCGGATGGAGGCGTGTTCCACGCTGGGGAGTGCAGCCGGAAAATCGTAGAACTCGGCGCGAGCCGTGGCTACGTCGATATGGAAGGGCTCTTCTCGTTGCTCCAGTACCCACGAGGGAGCTTCTTCGAGTACGTCGGGCGGGAGTACCACGACTGCGGTCTGGAACTTGCGGTGCTCTCGTACGCGCCCGCCCAATTCGCGCGCCAGCCGGGCGGCGAAATCGATTCCATCACCCTCCACGGCGATGTCGATATCCATCGTGAGCTCGCCGAGCAACAGATCCCGCACCGTGCCTCCCACCAGGTACACACCCTCGAAGTCGGAAGAAAGCGCCGCCGCCGCCTGGAAGATGCGCCCGAAGAAGGGCAAGTCGGCCAGGGGCCGCAGCACACAGGCGTCAAATCCAGGTCCTCGTGGCTCCGTGCGCTGCTGCCGTGCCTCTTGTTCCTGATAGGCGGCCAGCACGTCGGTCTTGGTGGCGATACCGCGCACGTCTCCCACCGGGGCCCGTCCCTCCTCAAGGACCCTTGCGTACGCCTCGTCCGCCACCACCGGAATGCGGCCCACGTTCGCCTCCACCATGAGCCTTCGGAGTTCCTCGACGGTGGCCGCTTCCGGAGCCACCACGAAGTTGCGGTTCATGATGCCCTTGACCGGTGCATGCCCCAGGCCGTGCCGCACCGCCTTGTCCATATCGCGGCGGGTGGCGATGCCCACGACGTAGCCGTGCTCCTGTACGGAGATGCCTGAGTGGCCGTAACGTTGAGAGACCACCAGCGCCTCGGACACAGGGGTATCGGCGCCGATGAACCGCACGGGGCGGCTCATGATGTCCCGCGCAGTGGGCATGGAAGCCAAGAGGCGGGAAAGCTCGGCCAGCATGCGGGCCACCACTTCCTCCGGAGACATGCCCTTCACCACTCCCGATGCGGCTTGGGCATGGCCACCGCCCCCCAGAGCATGAAGTATCTCGGAGACGTCGACGGAGCCGAAACGGGAGCGGGCGGTGACGAATACCCGGTCGAGCATCTCCACCGCCTGCAGCAGTATCTCGCAGTTCAGGAGTTCCATGGCCTTGTGGGCGATGACGCTCAGCCCGTCGACGTACTTCTCCACGGTCAGGGCCACTACGTGTATGTCCTGGCCCTGCACGCGCTCGACACTGGCGTTGTCTATCACCCGCAAGAGCAGATCCGTTTGCTCATCAGTGAGGGGGTTGTGAAGGTAGCGCTCGATAAGCGCTTGGGAGGCGCCCAGGCGAAGGCAGACGGCAAGCATCTCGGCATCGCGTACCGTCGTTTGGGGATAGGTGAGCGAGCCGGTGTCTTCATGTATGCCAAGGGCGAAGGTGCTGGCTTCGAAGGGGTTGATGGCCATCTCCCTCTCCAGCAGGATGCGAACCATGGAGGCGGACTGCGAGCCTTCCGCCGAGACGACCCAGTTCTCACCCCGTACGAAGGAAGGCTTCACCGGGCCCTCGCCCTGGTGGTGGTCGAAGATAACCACCTCTACCCCATCGCGCCCGCAGAGCTCCTCGAAGTCGCCGATCCGCGTACAGTCAGCCGTGTCAACTATGACCAGGCGCTCGATGGACGACATCTGCACGCTGCGCAGGGGAACGATGGGCAACTCTTCGCCATAGAGCGATGCGTATTCGCGCACATTTCGGTTGAGAGATCCCGGAAATACGATGCGGCCCTCCGGATACAGTCGGGCGGCGCCCAGCGTGGCAGCGAACGCGTCGAAGTCCGCGTTCTGATGGGTGGTGATGACGGTGCGAGCCCGGATGTTGCCGTTCTGCTGTTTCATACGGCCTTCAGTATAGGACACGTGCGGCACCCCGGGGATTCAGTCGAACGCTTGCCGGCACCGGTGGTATGGGGGCGCTGCTGGTCTGCGAAGGATCGCCTCGACGACAGCGGCCATCTCTTCGACCCCTCGCGCCGCCCTTTCCAGGACTGTCCGGTGGCCGTCAGCGGCGCTCTGTCGGCACTGCCCGGAGACGTTGGTGACGACCGTGAGAGTGGCATACTCGAGACCCCTGCGACGAGCCGCTGCCACCTCCGCCGCTGCGGACATGCCCACCACATGGCACCCGAGTGCGGAGAGAAGACGGGTTTCGGCCCGGGTCTCATACTGGGGCCCCGGCACCGCCGCGTAGTGCACCCGGGGCAGCCCGGGCACAAGTCCCACGGCCCCGCTCCCTGCCGTGAATCCCTTCGATCTCCCCCACTCCCACTCGAGGCTGAGCGCAGGGTCTCCCTGGAGGTCGAGCACGGTCTCCACAAGGGCGCAGCCACCCACGTGCGGCGCGGGGCAAGCGGACTCCTCAAGCGCGGGCAGGCCGGGTATCACAGCCGTGCCGCCCGCAGCTCCAACCTGGGGAAGGAGACCGCAGACATTGGTGATGAGCACGCACTCGACACCAAGGGCGGCCAGCACCCTCACGGCGAACTCCTGCTCGGACCTGGAAGCCCCTTCGTACCCGTGAACCCTTCCCCTGACGAAGCAGGTAGGCCTCTCACCCACGCGGGCATGTTCGATGAGGTGGTCGTGGCCCTCCACATCGCCTCGCGGCCAACCCGGGACATCTGTAGCGCGGCACACGACCTGTGCTCCCAGCCGGGTGGCCACGTCACCAAGCCCTGAACCCAGGATGACGGCAGCAGACGGGATGCCCATGCGGACCCGGAGGAATGACGCAGCCCGCCAGACAGCAGGCGTGGTCGAGGAAGGACGGCCTCCTCTGGTGGCGGGGCCCCCACCCCCGCCCCCCCCCCCGGGCGGGCCCCCCCCCGGGTGTGGTATACCAGGCACCGGGGGGCCCGCACCCCCGAG